>NZ_JAAARM010000162.1 GCF_009908285.1 Pseudomonas sp. Fl4BN1 | reverse complement strand
CTCCTACGGTGCGGGGTGATACGGTGTTTCTTCGTAGGAGCCGGCTTGCCGGCGAAGAGGCCCCCAAGCCTTGTGCCAGTCTTGCGAACGCCTTTGCTGGCAAGCCAGCTCCTACGGTGCGGGGTGATACGGTGTTTCTTCGTAGGAGCCGGCTTGCCGGCGAAGAGGCCCCCAAGCCTTGTGCCAGTCTTGCGAACGCCTTTGCTGGCAAGCCAGCTCCTA
>NZ_JAAARM010000161.1 GCF_009908285.1 Pseudomonas sp. Fl4BN1 | reverse complement strand
GGCAAGCCGGCTCCTACAAGAACAACACCGATATCGCGCCAGCCGTAGGAGCTGGCTTGCCAGCGAAGGCGTCCTCAAGGACGGTGCAAGACTCAGGGGCCTCTTCGCCGGCAAGCCGGCTCCTACAAGAACAACACCGATATCGCGCCAGCCGTAGGAGCTGGCTTGCCAGCGAAGGCGTCCTCAAGGACGGTGCAAGACTCAGGGGCCTCTTCGCCGGCAAGCCGGCTCCTACATGAACAACACCGATATCGC
>NZ_JAAARM010000160.1 GCF_009908285.1 Pseudomonas sp. Fl4BN1 | reverse complement strand
TTCGCCTCGCGGCGCAGCGACATCTTGCAACATCACTTGTGTGAAACTGGCGTCCCCTAGGGGACTCGAACCCCTGTTACCGCCGTGAAAGGGCGGTGTCCTAGGCCACTAGACGAAGGGGACACAAACCCTTCTAACAACTGACCAGTGCTGAGTACTGATCGATTCAAGGCCGGTGTGGCCAGACCTTGAACTGTAAATTGGTGGAGCTAGACGGGATCGAACCGTCGACCTCTTGCATGCCATGCAAGCGCTCTCCCAGCTGAGCTATA
>NZ_JAAARM010000159.1 GCF_009908285.1 Pseudomonas sp. Fl4BN1 | reverse complement strand
AGCAAGGCGGTACCCCAGGCGGAAGGAATGGCCATGGATGACGCCGGCACCCTGTACCTGGTGAGCGAGCCGAATCTGTTCTACGTCTTCAAGAAGCCTGAGCTGTAGCGGCTTGTGCAGGCCGGGGCTTGCCGGCGAAGGCGTCCGTGGGAACGCCTTCGCCGGCCGGGGTGACAGACAGCCTCAGGCCTTGAGGGTCTTCACGCCTTCGGCAGTGCCCAGCAGCAACACGTCCGCAGGACGCGCAGCGAACAGGCCGTTGGTGACCACGCCGACAATGGCATTGATCT
>NZ_JAAARM010000158.1 GCF_009908285.1 Pseudomonas sp. Fl4BN1 | reverse complement strand
GCCTTCGCTGGCAAGCCAGCTCCTACGGTGGCCCAACCACCACACATCTCTGTAGGAGCCGGCTTGCCGGCGAAGAGGCCCATAAGCCATGCAGCGCCTGGGCCGACGCCTTCGCTGGCAAGCCAGCTCCTACGGTGGCCCAACCACCACACATCTTTGTAGGAGCCGGCTTGCCGGCGAAGAGGCCCGTAAGCCATGCAGCGCCTGGGCCGACGCCTTCGCTGGCAAGCCAGCTCCTACGGTGGCCCAACCACCACACATCTCTGTAGGAGCCGGCTTGCCGGCGAAGAGGCCCATAAGCCATGCAGCGCCTGGGCCGACGCCTTCGC
>NZ_JAAARM010000157.1 GCF_009908285.1 Pseudomonas sp. Fl4BN1 | reverse complement strand
ATGTGATTGCGGCGTTCCCACCCCGTAGGAGCCGGCTTGCCGGCGAAGGGGCCTTCGAATCTTGTGCCGAACTGGAGGACGCCTTCGCTGGCAAGCCAGCTCCTACAGGTCCCAGGTGCTTGCGGCGTTCCCACCCCGTAGGAGCCGGCTTGCCGGCGAAGAGGCCTTTGAACCTTGTGCCGAACTGGCGGACGCCTTCGCTGGCAAGCCAGCACCTACAGGTCCCATGTGATTGCGGCGTTCCCACCCCGTAGGAGCCGGCTTGCCGGCGAAGGGGCCTTCGAATCTTGTGCCGAACTGGAGGACGCCTTCGCTGGCAAGCCAGCTCCTACAGGTCCCAG
>NZ_JAAARM010000156.1 GCF_009908285.1 Pseudomonas sp. Fl4BN1 | reverse complement strand
TGCCGGCGAAGAGGCCCCTGAGTCTTGCACCGTCCTTGAGGACGCCTTCGCTGGCAAGCCAGCTCCTACGGCTGGCGCGATATCGGTGTTGTTCTTGTAGGAGCCGGCTTGCCGGCGAAGAGGCCCCCGAGTCTTGCACCGTCCTTGAGGACGCCTTCGCTGGCAAGCCAGCTCCTACGGCTGGCGCGATATCGGTGTTATTCATGTAGGAGCCGGCTTGCCGGCGAAGAGGCCCCCGAGTCTTGCACCGCCCTTGAGGACGCCTTCGCTGGCAAGCCAGCTCCTACGGCTGGCGCGATATCGGTGTTGTTCTTGTAGGAGCCGGCTTGCCGGCGAAGAGGCCCCTGAGTCTTGCACCGTCCTTGAGGACGCCTTCGC
>NZ_JAAARM010000015.1 GCF_009908285.1 Pseudomonas sp. Fl4BN1 | reverse complement strand
CTGCCCCGCCACACTCAGCAACTTCGCCAGGTTGGCAACAATCCGTCCGCCCGTGGCGGCAAAGGGATGGCCCGCCGCCAGGGAGCTGCCTTTGACGTTGAGCCGTGCACGATCGATGCTGCCCAAGGGGGCGTCGAGGCCTAGCCGGCTCTTGCAGTATTGCGGGTCCTCCCACGCCTTGAGGGTACACAGCACCTGGGCGGCAAAGGCTTCGTGGATCTCGTAATAGTCGAAGTCCTGCAGGCTCAGCCCATTACGTGCGAGCAATCGTGGTACCGCGTATACCGGGGCCATCAGCAGTCCCTCGGCAGCGTTGACGAAGTCCACCGCAGCGGCCTCGCCATCGCGCAAATAGGCAAGGATCGGCAGACCGCGTTCCTTGGCCCATTGCTCACTGCCCAACAATACCAATGAGGCACCATCGGTCAGCGGCGTCGAGTTGCCGGCGGTGAGGCTACCCTGGGCACTGCGATCGAATGCCGGCTTGAGGCTGGCGAGCTTCTCCAGGGTCAGGTCCGGGCGCAGGTTGTTGTCTCGGGTCAAGCCAAGGAAGGGCGTGAGCAGATCGTCGTGCCAGCCTTCGGCATAGGCAGCAGCCATTTTCTGGTGGCTTTCCAGGGCTAGCTGATCCTGTTCGGCACGTGGAATGTCCCAGGTCTTGGCCATCTGCTCGCAGTGCTCGCCCATGGACAAGCCGGTGCGCGGTTCGCTGTTGCGCGGCAATTGCGGCTTGACGTGATGGGGCCGCAGTTGCAGCAGGATCTTGAGCTTGTCGGCGGTGCTCTTGGCCCGGTTGGCCTGCAACAGGATCTTGCGCAACCCTTCGTTGACCCCGATCGGTGCATCCGAGGTGGTATCGACACCACCGGCAATACCGCAGTCGATCTGCCCCAGGGCAATCTTGTTAGCCACCAGCAATGCCGCTTCCAAGCCAGTGCCGCAGGCTTGCTGGATGTCGTAGGCCGGGGTAGTGGGCGACAGGCGCGAACCCAGCACGCATTCCCGGGCCAGGTTGAAATCCCGGGAATGCTTGAGCACCGCCCCGCCGCCACCTCCCCCATACGCAGGCCATGCAGGTTGTAGCGCTCGATCAGGCCTTCGAGCGCCGCGGTGAGCATCGCCTGGTTGCTGGCGGTGGCGTAAGGACCATTGGAGCGGGCAAAGGGGATACGGTTACCGCCGATAATCGCTACGCGACGCAGCTGTGTCATGGAAAGCTCCCTGTTCTGTGAATGCGACTTCGGTAAGTACCTCCCCACTAGCTTAGGAGGCTTCTCACTGATCGAACGACTGCATGCCATTCATGGTCCACACTTTGAACCCCAGCCTGCGGAGTGCGTTCCATGTCCGACCGTTATATCGACTTCGCCAATTCGTCCATCGGCCAGCGTCTGGTCGGGGCCCTTGGCCTGCCGTCGCCGGTACGTCTGGAGCGCTGGCAGGCAGGCCGCCTGCGGCCCATCGAGGGCGCGCTGCTGATTGGCGGCGGCGCCCTGGCGCAGCAGGTCAGCGCCCTGGCACCGCGCCTGACCGATGCAATCTACAGCTACGGCACCGATCCGGGCCTGGCCACCCCCTGGATTCCCGGCCACGGACCCAGGCTCAAGGCTGTGGTGTTCGATGCCAGCGAGCTGCTGCAGACCGATCAACTCAAGCAATTGCGCGAGTTCTTCCAGCCATTGCTGCGAAGCCTTGAACCCAGCGCCCACCTGGTGCTCCTCGGACGTGCCCCGGAAACCCTCGAAGACCCCTTCGCCGCCAGCGCCCAGCGTGCCCTGGAAGGCTTCAGCCGTTCCCTGGCCAAGGAACTGCGCAACGGTGCCACCCTGCAATTGCTGTACGTGGGGGCCGGTGCGGAAGAGCAACTGGAAGGTGCGCTGCGCTTCTTTCTCTCACCCAAGAGTGCCTTTGTCTCCGGGCAAGTGATCCGCTTGCAGCCCTGCGCCACCCAGGTCCAGGACTGGAGCCGCCCGCTGGTCGGACGCAAGGCCCTGATCACCGGCGCAGCGCGGGGCATTGGCGCGGCTATTGCCGAAACCCTTGCCCGAGATGGCGCCCAAGTGCTGCTACTGGATGTGCCCCAGGCCAAGGCCGAGCTGGAAGCCTTGGCCGCCCGACTCGGCGCACGCGCCATCAGCCTGGATATCTGCGCCGAGGACGCGCCGGCACAGTTGATCGAGCAACTGCCGGACGGCATCGACATCCTGGTGCATAACGCCGGCATCACCCGGGACAAGACCTTGGCCAACATGACCGCGGAATTCTGGGATGCGGTGCTGGCGGTGAACCTCAACGCGCCACAGGTACTGACCCAGGCCCTGCTGGACCACGGTCGCCTGCACGACCATGGGCGGGTGATCCTGCTGGCGTCCATCAGTGGCATCGCCGGCAACCGTGGCCAGACCAACTACGCCGCAAGCAAGGCCGGGCTGATTGGCCTGGCCCAGGCCTGGGCACCGTTGCTGCACGCACAGGGCATCAGCATCAACGCCGTCGCGCCTGGTTTCATCGAGACTCAAATGACCGCCAAGGTGCCTTTCGCACTGCGCGAAGCCGGGCGCCGCATGAGCTCCCTGGGCCAGGGCGGCCTGCCCCAGGATGTCGCCGAAGCGGTGGCCTGGCTTGGCCAGCCGGGCAGCGGCGCGGTCAGCGGACAGGCCTTGCGGGTCTGCGGTCAAAGTGTCCTGGGAGCTTGAAAATGACGGCGCACTGGCACGAACTGAACATCCCCTCGTCCTTGCCTGCGCTGTTCCTCAAGGCTGCGCTGCGCCGGCGAATCAACGGCACGCAGTTGCCCGAGCAGGGCCTGCGTTGCTGGGTCAGCCTGCAACCCAAACAGCTGGAGGCCTATCGCAAGGTCTGCGGCTTTGTCGATAACGGCCTGCTCCCTGCCACCTATCCCCATGTATTGGCGTTCCCCTTGCAGATGCAACTGCTGACAGCCCGGGATTTTCCTTTTCCACTGCTGGGGCTGATTCACCTGGCCAACCGGATTCGTGTATGGCGGCCCATGGGTAACGTCAGCAGCGTGCGGGTCGGGGTCCAGGTACGCAACCTGCAACCCCATGCCAAGGGCGCGGTGTTCGATCTGGTGACCACACTGGACGATCTGCTGGGACCGCTTTGGGAAGCCGAAAGCCGGATGCTCTGCCGCGGCGTCAAACTGCTGGGAGAACCTGCGGGGCAGATCCAGCCCTCTGGCGAGTGCCTGAATGAAGTCAATCGCTGGCAGGCCGAGAGTGATATCGGCCGGCGCTATGCCAGGGTTTCCGGCGACTACAACCCTATCCACCTGAGTGCCTGGAGTGCCCGCCTATTCGGGTTTCCCCAGGCCATTGCCCACGGCCTGTGGAACAAGGCACGGACCCTGGCGGCGCTGAACGAGCACTTGCCGGCGGCGAACCTGGAAGTCACGGTGCAATTCATAAAACCCGTGCTGCTGCCTGCAGAGGTCAGGCTGTTGGCCAGTGCGGCCGGTCCAAGCGGTGAATTGCAGTTGTTGGGCAACGGCGATCTGCAACACATGCAGGGTGGCTGGCAGCCGATCGCCTGAACGGCCTTCAACCGCGACGGATCAACACGACACCAGCGACGATCAGCAACAACCCGGCAATCTTGCCAAGGCTGACCGGTGCCTCGCGAAACCCCACCCAGCCAAAGTGATCCAGAGCCAGGGCCATGCTCAATTGACCGGCCAGCACCAGCGCCATGAACAGCAAGGCACCGATCCGCGGCCCGGCGAAGGCGGCAGTGGTGATGAAAAACACCCCCAGCAGGCCACCGCACAAATGCCACCAGGTCAGTCCCTTGAGGGCCCCCAGCGAAGGCATCTCGCGCTGCATCAGCACCAGGATCAGCAACGCCGCGGTGCCGACAAAAAATGAGACCAATGCCGCAGCCAGCACACTGCCAAGCTGCTTGGCCAACTGGCCGTTGATCCCGGCTTGCAGGGCGAGAAAGGCACCCGCAAAAAACGGCAGGCACAACAACCACCAGACTGGGGACACCATCACAAGCTCCTGAAAAGTTTCGGTCGCGCAGTATAGGCTGGAGCCTGGTTCAAGACCCTCCCCCAAACTAATGACGGCAAGGGCAATTGCAGACCCTGCTCAAGCCAGGACCAGAGCTTATTAATTGTGTGTATATAACTTTAGTTTAACGCGAACTGAGCTCAGCTCATTACATTTTATATGTCGTTGTTTTAAATGAGATTTTTATAAAAATACTTTCAAAACGATACTTTAATACTAGTTACTTTTGAGTAAATAAATCCTATGAAAATAAATCATTAATACCAAGATCATAATTGTTCAAAGTCCCCTGCAAGCCTTTTATGTAGACAACGGACGAAGGCATCTCCAGCACCAGAACTGGAGGGCTATCGAAAATAACGAACGTTGTTACAGGTGCAAGGGATAACTCTAATGAACACTCAATTTGGATGGAAAGCGTGTACGGCACTGGCCATGATCCTGACCCTCAGCCTGACAGGCTGCAGCGGCGGCGGCGGTCATAAGAGCGGCGGTAGCGACTCATCTACTAACAGCGCCAGCGGTGGCACCACCGGAGGAACTGGCGGCACAGGTGGTGGTACAGGAGGTGGTACAGGCGGTGGCACAGGTGGTGGTACTGGTGGTGGTACTGGTGGCGGTACAGTGACCACCAGCAGCCTGGTGTCCGATCTTGGCACCACCGTCAGCGGTCTCGGCACTGGCGTCAGCGGTCTGGGTGATTCCCTCGCCGCAGTTCCGGTGGTCGGCGGTGTCGTGCAGAGCGCTGTCAACACCACGGGCAATGTCGTAGACACCGTGGGCGAAGGCTTGACCAATGGCCTGGGCCAACTGGGTACCAATCCCAAGGCTCTGAGCACAACCACAGCAACCGTTGGCAATGTGGCCAGCGATGTGGGCACCGGAGTCACCGACCTCAGCGGCAAGCTGGCCGCCACGACCCAGAGCGTTCCGGTGGTCGGTGGTGTAGTCACACAAGTGGCGCCTGTGCTCGGCGGTGTCGGCACCCAGGTGACCATGCTCGGCAATACCCTGAGTACCGTCACCAGCAGCGGCCCCGTAGGCACACTGAGCGATGGCGTGGGCGACAAGGTACTGGTCCCCGTGGTGAGCCTGGCGGAAGGCGTGACCGGCAAGGTCGGCAGCGCTACCGGCCTTGGCGCGCCGGTCAATGGGCTGCTCAATGGCGTGGCCGACGCGGTCGATAACACCGGCAACAAGGTCAGCGATACCGGCAACGGCACCCCTGGAACCGATCTGCTGGGCAATGCCCTGAGTAATACAAGTAGCGCCGTAGGCACTGCGGGCGGTTACCTGGGCGGTTCTGGCAGCGGCACCGGTAGCGGCGGCACTGGTGGTAACAACGGCCTGCTGGAAACCGTCGGCGGCGCCGTGGCGAACCTGAGTAACGGCCTCAACACTGGCAGTAGCAATGGCACCGTCAGCGCCGGCGGTGTCACCGGTGGCGCGGTAGGCGGCCTGATCGCCTCGGTAGGCGGCGCCCTCGGCGGCAGCGGCACCCCCAATCTGCTGGTCACCGCGCCTCTGGCCAGCGTCGGCGTGAACCTGGGCTCGGCATTGAACCCTGTCACCAGTTCGGTCTCCGGCCTGACCCAGCAAGTGGGCGCAAACAGCGGCCTTGGCGGCCCCGTCAGTGGTCTGCTGGGCCAGGTGGGCGGCGCGGTCAGCAACACTGGTAGCAACGGCGCCGGAGGCACCGGCGGTAATCCGGTCGGTAGCGCCCTGGGCGGCACCCTCGGTGCAGCGGGCGGTACTGTGGCCTCGGTAGGAGGGTTGGTCGGCGGCAGTACAGCCCCTAGTGGCGGCCTGGGTGGTGTGCTGGGTGGTTTGACCGGCGCCCTGGGTGGTACCAAAAAATAATTTGCACCTGGCCGATTCGACGGCCTCCCCTACAGCGCCTACGCTTGGTTGAGGGCGAGAGATTCAGCTGGATCTCTCGCCTTTTGTTTATCCAGAGCATCATATCCCGGCACCAGATCAAGGCCCTGACCCTGAACGACGCTTGGCATGAGGATTTTTAGCACCGCCGCAGTTTGACCATGGAGTGTCCTATGCGCACATTGGCCAGTTTGTTGTTACTTGGATGCTGCACTTCCGCTTACGCCGACTCCCTTCCCCGCTTTCTCAACAGCAACGACAGCATCAACAACCTGCCGATACCCAACCTGCCGGTAGATGCCTACCGCCCGGTGACTCCAAAACCGCAGTTACCCGAACAGCCCGTTCCCCCTCAAGGGCAGCAGCCGTTGATGATGGGCACCAAGGTCACGGTGCGCCAGGTTCAAATCGAAGGCGGTACCATCTACCCCCTGCAAGAGCTGGCAGCGATCTACCAGCCCCTGATCGGTCATGAGGCCAGCTTTGGCCAACTGATCGAAGCCACACGTAGCATCACCCGGCGCTACCAGGACGACGGCTACCTGCTGTCCTATGCCTTCATGCCACAACAGAAACTCGACCAGGGCACCCTGCGGGTGGTGCTGGTGGAAGGCTATATCAGGGACTACCAGCTGCAGGGCGACATCGGCCCGGTGTCCGCCTACCTGGACAAACTGGTGAGCAAACTCAAGGCTGAGCGCCCACTGACCCGCAAGACCTTCGAGCGCTACACCACATTGATGAGCCGAGTGCCCGGAGTGACACTACAAGCCGTAGTGCCACCACCGGGAACCACCGATGGCGCAACCAGATTGGTCGCCGTAGCCAGTCGCAAATCCATCACCACCAGCCTCAACAGCACCGACGACAACCGCAACGGCCTGCAGGCTCTGGTAGGCGTCAGCAGCAACTCACAAACCGCCTGGGGCGAGCAGCTCAGCCTCAGCGGGCTGTTCCCACCGGGCAAGGACAAGGAGCACTACTACCGCCTGGACTACAGTCAGCTGCTGGGGTCGGAAGGAACGCAACTGAACCTGTATGGCGCACGTTATCGCAGCGATCCGCGTACCAATGTACAACTGGATAACGGACTTGAGCTGGAGCCCCATCGCGAAAACGACCGCTTCTCCATCGGCGTCAGCCACCCGTTTATCGCCTCGCCCAATGAAATGCTCACCGCAGGCACACGCCTGTACGCGGTGAACGACAAGACCCGCTACCAGGTCACCAACAACCCGCTGACCCTGGAAGAGAAAACAGACATCCGCGCCCTGGCGCTGGAAGGCGACTGGAGCAAATCCGACCCGCGCCAGTTGCGGATCCTCAGTGCCGGCCTGTATCGCGGGCTAGACAGTATGGGGGCCAACACCAACAACAGCCTCTACGACCTGGACTTCTTCCGTCTGCGCCTGGCTGGGGTGCAAAGCAACCGCTTCTTCGATAACTGGCAGGGCGTGCTGTCCGGCGCCCTGTACTGGAGCCAGGACAACCTTCCCGACAGCGAACGGGCGAGTTTCGGCGGCCAGAACTTCGCTCGCGGCTACCCCGATGACCAGGCCACCGGCGACAAAGGCTGGGGCGTGGCCTATGAGGTGAACTACAGTTTCAACCGCGAAGGACCCTGGGTCCGGGTGTTGCAACCCTATGTGGTGCTGGACCGCTCGAAAACCTGGTTCAACCAGTTGCCGGTCAAGGGCAGCAGCCTGTCATCGGCCGCCGTTGGCCTGCGCTTCGGAGACTCCAAGCACTACAACATTGCCCTGGAAGCCGCCAAGCCGATGTCCGACGAAGCCCTGGACACCTACAATCGCCAGCCGCGCTACACCCTGAGTTTCAGCTATCAACTCTGATCCATTAGGTGACTAGACCCGCCCATCGGCGGGTCTTTTTTACCCGCGGGCCAAAGGCTCGGTTGGTGTGAGGAGCTACCGCTGAATCGAAGAAAGGCAGGTACCTCGGCCAGTGCCGGGACGGGGCCCGGACCGGAGCTGGAAATCAGGGACCAACTATATGCAGGCGAGGTTGGGGAAACAGATTGTTGAGGGTTTCCAGCAGGCGCACGTGATAGATCGGCTTGCGGAACAGATCCAGTACCTGCAGGCGCAGCAGGTCGCTGACGTCGTCCATATCGGCGTGGCCCGACATGACAATGACCGGTAGATGCTGACGCGAGGTGTGTTCGCGCAGGCGCTTGATCAACGACAGGCCACTCTCCTCTGGCATGCGCAGATCAGTGATGACCAGGGCAATGTCGGGATGGCGGGTGAGGTGCTGCAAAGCCAGCTTCACCGAGGTCGCGGTAAAGCAACAGAAGCCCTCACCTTCCAGCAACTCGGCGAGTTCCATCAGCGCGTCCTCTTCATCATCCACAAGAAGAAGTTGCTGGCGTGGGGTGGAGGGTGTGTTCATCAACATTACCTTGAGCGGACTGTCCGGCGACCTTTACTGCAAGTGCGATAGCAGCCTCAAGGTAGGGATCGCGTTACCGTCGCACCTCCCAGATCCGTGAGGATATTGTTGAAGATCGCCAGGACCCGGTCACCCATTGGCGTGACGAACGCCACCACGATCACGGCCACCATGGCGATCACAATCGCGTATTCAATGGCCGAGGCGCCATCCGTCTCCTTCAACAGCAGGCGAGCACGAAGCAACAGGCATTCAAACAGCATGACGCACCTCCTTGGGGAGTCCCTGCAGCGTGCAGCCATTCACTCGCTCACTGGCTCATGGAGTAGGACGGGTAACCGTGGCACCTCCCAAGGCGACCAGTACGTTGTTGAAAATGGCCAGTACCCTGGCGCCCATTGGGGTCACGAACGCCACCACGATGACGGCCACCATGGCGACCACGATTGCATACTCGATCGCTGAAGCGCCTTCGGTACGGTCAAAAAACAGGCGCGCCCTGAGATACAAATATTGAAGAATCATCCTAGCTCTCCTTTGCGCCACTTGGCGCTGATGGAAGCGCACGGGAACAAAATCCCTTGATGCCACCAGAGCATTGTCAACAAAGTCCGGACCAGCAACTGTAAGAACTGATTAATCAATAAGTATTAGTTGGAAGGTTGGCGCCAAAAATCCAATCCCAATTGAGATTGCCCTACTTTTGTTAGCTATTTTTGGCTAGTTAATGGCATTTCGTCCTAGCTCTACTACCTTCACATAGCGAAATAGTTGCATGTTCATAGCTGCCTGATTGCGAAATTAACTCGTTTGGAAGCACGGGCCGGTAGTGCAGCAGGAAAGGGAGAGCCCTCATGAACAGTCGCGTCACCATGGGCCTGGCCGGACTTCTTCTGGTGGGTGCGGTGTTTTTCGGCTACTGGGGACTGGTGCTCAGCCGGCAACCCGTGCCACCACCGCCAGCTCAACCGACGGCCCCCAGCGTCGTCGAACAAACCACCAGCAGTGCCGAGGACCAGACTCGCCAACCGGTGGTGGTCCTGGTTCGCGACGTGCCGCCTTTCATGCCCCTTACCGCCGCCGATCTGGCGCTGGAAAAATTGCGCACTGCACCGGCTGGCAGCCTCAGCGCCATCAGTCAGGCAGTGGGCCGCACGCCCTGGCGGCAATTGAACGCCGGGACCTGGCTCAACCAACAGAGCTTCGACAGCGGTGGTGCCCTGGCGCGGATGATCCACAGCGATGAGCGGGCCCTGGCAGTCGCCGTCGACGAAGTCATCGGCGCGGCGGGGCAACTGAGCCCGGGCGACTATGTCGACGTGCTGCTGTTCCTGCGCCAGGACACCAGCAACCCGCAGCAATCGGCACAGATCGCGGTGCCTGCCATGCGCGTGCTGGCTGTGGGCGAACAACTGGGACTGACCAACGACGGACAACCCGCCTCACCCACCCTGAGCAGCGATGACAAACTCAAGCAGGACCAGCGCCGGGTTGCTGCCCGCACGGTGGTCCTGGCCGTTCCCGAACAACTTTTGAGCCGGCTGATGCTGGCCACCCAGGTCGGCGTGTTGCGCCTGGCCGTACGCAGCAGCGAGGAACAGCGCCTGGCTCATTATTGGGCCGGCAATGCAGACGCCAGTGACCACCTCGATGTGGCCAACGGCAACCTGTTCCAATTCACTCAACTGGCCCTCGGCAGCGCCCCCCGCAGTCCGGTCGCCCACGGTGGCGCACCACGATCGGCGGTGGAGGTGATCCGAGGTAACCAGGTCACTCAACAAACTCCCTGATTGAGCAAGGATGCACTACATGCGCAGTCGTTCCATGCCGCTGTTCACTTGCCTGCTGACCCTGAGCCTGGGGCCATTGCTCTGGACCCAGGCCCTGGCCGCTCCGGCGGCAAGCTGCTCGAACCTGGCGCCATTGCCCGCAGTGCTGGAGGTTGGCGAAGGCTTGCAACAGGAACTGCAATCCCCAGTAGCGATCACCCGGCTGGCGGTGGGCGATCCGAAAATTGCCGATGTCCACGTCAACGGCAGCCAGGCCTTTCTCCTCACCGGCATGGCCCCAGGTGCCACCAGCCTGATGGTCTGGACCTCCTGCTCCAGCACCCCACGGCAAAGCATGGTGTTTGTCCAGGGCCGCGCCACCGCCGACATGACCAGCACCCGCCTGCCGGCCACCGACGATCCGCTGCTGCCCAGCCAGGTGCAGACCGACATCCGCTTCGTCGAAGTCAGCCGGACCAAACTCAAGGAAGCCAGTGCCTCGATCTTTGGACGCGGGCACAACTTCCTGTTCGGCTCCCCCGGCACCGCCCCAGTCACCAGTGGCACCGCCGGGGGCGCCACGCCGGTCTTTGGTGGTCGCCGGAGCAACATTCCCCTGGATAACGGCACCTTCAATATCGGCTTCGGCAACGGCCGGGTGCTGGCCTTGATCAATGCGCTGGAAGGCAGTGGCTTCGCCTACACCCTGGCGCGTCCGTCCCTGGTGGCCCTCAGCGGACAGAGCGCGAGCTTCCTCGCCGGCGGCGAGATCCCGATCCCGGTGCCCAGCGCCGGTAGCAACAGCGCGACCATCGAATACAAGGAGTTCGGCATTCGCCTGACCCTGACCCCGACCATCGTCGACCGCGGTCGTATCTCGCTGAAGGTTGCACCAGAGGTCAGCGAACTGGACTACAGCAACGCCGTGACGATCGCAGGGGCCCAAGTTCCCGCCCTGACCATTCGCCGTACCGATACCAGTATTTCCCTGGCCGACGGCGAGAGCTTCGTCATCAGTGGCTTGATCAGCACCAGCAACAGCTCCCAGGTGAACAAGTTTCCGGGACTGGGGGACATTCCGGTACTCGGCGCCTTCTTCCGCGACACCTCGATCAAACGCGAGGAGCGCGAGCTGCTGATGGTGGTCACGCCCCATCTGGTCCAACCCTTGGCCGCCGACGCAAAACTGCCGGCCTTGCCCGGCGAACGCCTGCGCAACTACGACCCGAATTTCTATCGCATGTTCTTCCTCGAAAACGGCAACTTCGACAAGCGCAGTGGGCTATCGCAATGAGCCAGAACCTGAGCCAGACGTTCCTCGCCATCACTCGCAACAACACCGACCTTGAGTGGCTGCAAGGCGCCCTGGCGCCCCTGGGCCAAGTGGTAGGGGCCGATGGCAGCCTCGATGAGTTACTGGCACTGGTGGACGTCACCTTCGCCAACCTGGTGTTCGTCGGCCTTGACCGCGAGCATGTGGTAGCCCAGGCCGCACTGATCGAAGGTGCCCTGGAAGCCAAGCCGATGCTGGCGATCGTCGCCCTCGGCGACGGCATGGACAACCAACTGGTACTCAATGCCATGCGCGCCGGCGCGCGGGATTTTGTCGCCTACGGTTCGCGCTCCAGTGAAGTTGCCGGCCTGGTCAGGCGCTTGAGCAAGCGCCTGCCAGCAGTGACACCCAACACTCAGCTGGGAGGCTTGACCGTGCTCTACGGTACCCAGAGTGACGGCGATGGTGCACTACTGGCCGGACACCTGGCACTGGTGGTGCAAAAGAGCGGCCAGCAAACCCTGCTGCTGGACCTCGGCCTGCCCAGGGGCGACAGCCTCGCGTTGCTGGGGCTGGAGAGTTCGTTCCACTTCGGCGATGCCCTGCGGCACCTGCGACGCCTGGATACCACCCTGATCGACAGCGCCTTCACCAGCGCCGAAGCCGGTTTGCGGATCCTCGCCTACGCCAGTCACGACGAGCCCCTGGAGCACACCAGCGCGGCGGAGCTGTACATGCTGCTCAGCGCCCTGCGCCAGCACTTCCAGCACATCGTAGTGAACCTTGCCGGGCAACCGGACAGCGAAGCCCTGCGCACCTTTGTCAGCCATTGCGACAAGCTGCTCTGGCGCACCGATCAGAGCGTGCTCGACTGCCGGCGCAACCTCGCGGTGCTCAATCACTGGCGCGAAAAAGGCATGAAACTCGAACACGCGCGCCTGCTGGTGGACCGCTACCTGCGCGCCGTCGCACCGGACTCCGAGACCCTGGGCAAGACCTTCGGCCTGGAGGTGATCGCGGTACTGGCCTACAGCCCGGAGGTGCGCCTGAACGCCAAGAACCAGGGCGTCACCTTGTTTGAAATGGCCCCCCGTGAAGCCCTGACGCAAAGTATTCGCGTCCTGGGCGAACGCCTGGCCAAACGCTCGGAAGGCCTGCCCCAGCCCAAGGCCGGCTGGCTCAACCGAATCATGGGGGCCCGATGAGCGGCGAAAAACTCTTTGGCGGCCCACCCCGCACAGCGCCGGGCAACAGCGACCACGAAGGCCTCAAGCTGGTGTTGCATCGCTACATCATTGATGCCATCGAAGAGTCGGGAAAAAACCTCCTGGAAAGCTCCCGGCAAAACCTCTCGCAATTCGTAACCGACAAGGTCGCGGAGTACATCGCGCGCATGCACCTGGCGATCTCCCGTTACGAAATGGAGCGGCTGGCGGAAGAGATCGTCGACGAGCTGACGGGCTTCGGTCCCCTGGAAGTACTGCTACGCGATCCTGCGGTAACCGAGATCCTGGTCAACGGTCCGCACCGCGTGTTCGTCGAACGCGAAGGCGTGCTGCACCAGAGCGACCTGCGTTTCATCGACGCCCACCATGTGGAGCGGGTGATGCAACGAATTCTCGCGCCCCTGGGCCGGCGTCTCGATGAGTCCTCGCCAATGGTCGATGCGCGCCTGCCCGACGGCAGCCGGGTCAACGCAATCATTCCACCCATTGCCCTGGACGGCCCCTGCCTGTCGATTCGAAAGTTCCGCAAGGACATGCTCAATAGCAGCGACCTGATCGCCATGCAGACCATCGACCTGGCGATCTTCGAGTTTCTCCAGGACGCGGTGGGCAAGCGCTGCAACATTCTCATCAGCGGCGGCACCGGCACCGGCAAGACCACCCTGCTGAACATTCTCAGCCAATTGATCAACCCGTATGAACGCCTGGTGACTATCGAAGACGTGGCCGAACTGCAACTGGTGCACCCCCACGTTGTTCGCCTGGAAACTCGCCCGCCAAATGCCGAGGGACATGGCGAGGTCAAGGCCAGCGACCTGATCCGCAACGCCCTGCGGATGCGCCCGGACCGGATCATCCTCGGCGAGATCCGTGGTGTGGAAGTGCTGGATGTACTGACCGCGATGAACACGGGCCACGATGGTTCCATGAGCACTGTGCACGCCAACAATGCGCAGGACGCCCTGCTGCGCCTGGAAACCCTGGTCGGCCTCACCGGGCGCCAAGTCGCCGAGCGCACCCTGCGGCAGATGATCTGCGCGGCCCTGGATGTGGTGATCCAATTGACCCGCCTGCCCGATGGCCGACGCTGCGTCAGCGAAGTGGTGGAAGTGGTGGGCCTTCGCGAGGACATCTATGTCACCAACACCCTGTTCCGCCTGGACCGCCGCAGCGGCTTCGGCTTCCAGCGCGAGGCGCTGAATCCGGCCGGTGACAAACTGCGTCGCGAGAACGGACTGGGCGTCAATTGAACCGGCGAGGTAGCCCATGATCGGTCTGCTGCTCACATTGATCTGCCTGCTGCTACTAGGACTTTCCGGCTGGCTGTTCTACCACGGCGTACGCAAGACCGAACGCGAGCGAGTGCTCAATCGACTGGCCGCTGGGCAACCCGACCAGCCCCCACCACGCAACTCATGGAGCGGCCTAGAGCGCGCCTTTGCCCGTGCCGGCCTGGGCCAGCCCAGTGAGCGCCTGGGCCTGTGGCTGGCGGTCTGGGTGGTCCTCATGCTGCTGGGCTACTTGCTGGAGGACTGGTTCGGCCTGCTGAGCTGCCTCCTCATCCCACCGTTGCTCCTGCGGATGTACATCGCATGGCTGTTTCAGCGCCGGCTCAAGCGCATGATCGAGCAACTGCCGCCCCTGCTGGACCACAGCGTGCGCAGCCTCAAGTCCGGACGCACCCTGGCGGACGCGGTGCTGGGCGCCATCGAGGCCAGCAACGATCCGCTGAAAAAAGCCATGGGCAGGGTCCAGCGCAACGTGCAACTGGGGGTCAACCTGCCGGACGCGGTCAGTGACTTTGCCGAATTCTACGAACAGGACGAATTACGCATGTTCGCCCTCGGCCTGAAGGTCAATCACCGCTACGGCGGCAACGCCAGCGAATTGCTGGAAAACCTGATCAAGCTGATTCGCGAGCGCGAGCAAGGGGCTCGGCAATTGAGCGCGATGACTGGGGAAACCCGCATGACCGCTTGGGTCCTGGGACTCTTGCCGCTGATTCTGGTGAGTTACTTCATGCTCACCAACCCAGGCTACATGCTCGGTATGTGGCAAGACCCCGCCGGGCAGAAGATGCTGATCACCGCAGTGTGCCTTCAGGTCTTTGGTTGCATCGCCCTTTGGCGCATGTTGAGGAGTATTTGAATATGCTTCTACTGGCCGCCGCACTGCTGTTTCTCGGGGCCTTGCTGCTGCTCGGCAACGGCATGCTGGAGCAGCGCCGACGCGAGCGCCAGATTGCCCAGCGGCTGCAAGGCAACATGGCCCACGACAACCGCCTGGGCAGCTGGCTGCGCCAACTCGGCGACAGCCGTTTCGGCCAGCGGGCGGTCAGCATGGACAGCGAGACCAAGGTCCTCCTCAACCGCCTTGGCTGGCGCCGTGCCAACCAACGCTCGCTGTTCGCTGCCTTGCAGATCGCCACTCCGCTGATGGTGATCTGCCTGACGATCTTCATCCTGGAAGTGATCTATCCCCACGCTGAGAACAAATGGCTGTTCCCGATGCTCTCGACCGGGGTCGGCTACCTTTTGCCCAAGCGGGTCCTGGCCTACGCAGCTCAACGCCGGCAGAAGCATATCGCCCTGGAGATCTCCACCTTCATTCCCTTGCTGCGTATTCTGTTCGAGTCGGGGATGGCCGTGGAACAGGCCTTGCGCGTTCTTGGCAACGAAGCCCAGAAGCTTATGCCAGAGCTGACCCACGAGCTGCGCCTGATCCTGGCACGGGTCGACTCGGGCCTGGAGCTGGGTCAGGAGCTCAACCAGACCGCCACCCTGCTAGCGGTAGACGAGTTCACCGACACCTGCGTGATTCTCCAGCAACTGATCCTGCAGGGCGGCGGTGCGATGAAGTCGCTGCAGGCCCTCAAGCAATTGCTCGACGACCGGCGCCTGACCCGCCTGCAGGAATACATTTCGAAAATGTCGGCAAAAATGTCGGTGGTGATGATGCTGTTTCTCTTCCCCGCCTTGTTGATTGTCCTCGCCGGGCCGGGCTTCACCGCCATCGCCCGGGCCTTTGCTTCCTAGAGGGAACCTGATGAAAGTACTGATTGCCGCAGCAAGCCTGTTGCTGCTCGCTGGATGCACCAGCAACGGCCAGGTGCAGTGGGCGGCCCTGACCAATTCCACCAGCTGCGCCAAACTCAGCTCCGAGCAGGAACTGGCGGTGAACCTCGCCGATGAAATGGCCAGCGACGGCAAGCTGCACGCCAGCCTGGCCAATCTGCAGAACTTGCCGGACAACCTCGCCGAGGTGCGGGTGCGCAAGGCCCGGGTCTACCGGCTACTGGGGCGCAGTGAGGCTGAACCGCTGTACCGCAGCCTGCTGGGTTCATGCCTCGCGGCCGAGGGCGAACACGGCCTTGGCCAACTGGCGGCGGCCCAGGGTGACAACGGTCAGGCCCAGGCCCACCTGCAACGGGCAGCACGCCTGGCACCGACCAATGAAAAAATCCGCAATGACCTGGGGGTCGTCTACCTCAACCAGTTGCGCATCGAAGATGCCCGCTTCGAGTTCCTCACAGCCATCGAGCTCAAGCAATCCGAACCCCTGGCCGCCATCAACCTGGTGACCCTGCTGCTCTACCAGGACAACTGGAAGCAGGCGGCGGCAGTGGTCAGCCAGGCCAACCTGAGCCCACAGCAATTCGCTCAGGCGCAGGCTCGTGCCGAGGAACTCAAGACACCGTCGAAAACCGCTGCCCGGGTGACTCAGGTGGCCACCGGGTCCGCCACCGTGCAGCCTGCTGTCGCACCCGCCAAGGAGCGCTGATGATGAAACTGCCCATGTTCTGTTGCACTGCCCTGCTGGCGATGCCCCTGGCCGCAATGGCTATCGACGCCGGACCGTCTTCGCCCCAGCAGCAGGAAACCGAAGGTTGGCTGCTGTTGCAGAACCGCAACCTGGCAGCCTCGCCACAACCGCAGACGGTAACGCCCACCGAGCGCGAGTTGGCGTTGCAACGCTGGTTGAAAAAGTACAAATACGAGATTCCGGATCTGTACGACCCGAACGCCGGAGGCAAAGTGGAAACCAAATAATCGATAGCTGCAGCCGGCGGTCACCATCACCGCCGGTGCCTGTAGGTCAGTATCAGTGGGCCGTGACCCGCTGGCGCAACCCCGAATTGCTCGGAGACAGGGCCAAGGCAAGCTGTGTGCGGTTGTGCATGTGAGTCAACCGCAGTACCTGGGACACGTAGAGCTTGACGGTGTTTTCGGTGATCCCCAACTCGCAGGCGATCTGGTAGTTGGTCTGGCCCTTGCCCACCAGCCGCGCCACATCCAACTGCCGTGGTGAAAGCTGATTGAAGATGGCCGGTATCTCAATGCTGTCCGCGTCGCTGGCATTTTCGCCCCCGGCGCCTTCACCGTGGCTAGTGGACGGTGTACGCCGGACCTTGTCCAGGTCCTGATACAGGTCGTCGATGGACTCCGAGAGAAACTGCAGCTTCTGGTTCAGGTGTCCCAGGTGCAGGTTCTTCTGGCGCTCCTGCAAGACCACTTCCTGGCGTTGCAAGCCTTCAAGAAGCTCGTCCAGGTCGATGGGTTTTTGATAGTAGTCGGCGATTCCGGCGCGCAGTGCCTTGATCACATCCTGCTTGTCGGCCTGCCCGGTGAGCATGATGGCTTCGAACACTCGCTGTTTGCCGGCAATGCGTTGCAGTTCCTGCACCAGTTGGATGCCGTCCAGACCGGGCATGTGCAGGTCGCAGAGCACCAGGGAGATTTCCGGGTCCTTGTTGAAGCACTCCACAGCCTCGCGGCTGGATTCACAAGGAACACAACGGTAGCCACTGCTTTCAAGAAATTCGCAAAGTTCTTCGACAATCAGTGGCTGATCATCGACCACGAGCACTTTCATCTGTGAGGTGAGCTTGTTCACGTGCGACTCCGTGCGGGCCAATCGCTGACTGACCACTCCTGTCCTGCCAGGCATGATCCGGGCAGCCACACCTTAAAACCTAGACCTACTTTCCGACTATGTACATAGCATTAATCGGCCTGGCGACTAGTGGATCAAGGTCACAGTTAAGACCATTCCAGCCAGGACGAAGGGGGCAAATGGGTATTTTTTTGACAGCCGTGCCACAGGTTCTGCTTCGGGAGATTGAAGTCCTTGTTCCTGCTGCGGCCACCCCCTGGGAGCAATCAGCAAGCACAGGAAACTGCAGAGTCCGGCGCCGATAAAAGCCCCCAGCAAGTACTGGGTATCGGAGGCCAGCCCCAGGGCCGCCATCAGCTTCACATCCCCTGCCCCCATCCTTCCCGTGGCATATCCAGGCAGAGTCAGCAGCAAGGCCAGCAGCAGCGCCCAGCCACCTTGCGCGGCACTGGCCCCCAGCCAAGTGTTGCCGGTCCACAACAGGTACAGGGTCGCCAATAGCGCGGCGCCCAGGGTCAAAGCATTGGCGATGTGCCGCTGACGCAGATCCTGCAGCGCGCAAATTGCCAACCAGATCCACAAAACCAAGAATTGCATCGGCTAAAACGGTCCTTTCTGCCGGAATGATCCTATGCTCAATGGACATAGTGGTTGTCAGGGTAGACGCACTGATGAAACCGGGCCTCCCTAGAAAGCAGAAAGGCGCTGCGGCAATCGAGTTTGCTGCGGTCTTCGTGATTTTTTTCGCGGTGTTCTATGGCTTGGTCAGCTATAGCGTACCGCTGCTGATGATGCAGTCCTTTCATCAAGCCACCGCCGAAGCGATTCGCCGTGCGGTGATGGTTGACCCCAACACGGCCAACTACGCCAGTGCCGTGCAGAACCTCGCCAACAGCGTGGTTCAGAGCCAGACCCAGTGGATTCCCCCGGCCTTCAACTTCGCAGCCACCGACTACACCTCGGTGTACAGCGCTGGCGTGTTGACGGTCTCGGTGAACTACCCCACCAGCAAGCTGACTCAAGTGCTGCCGCTGGTAGTACTGCCGGTGATCGGTGCAGTGCCCAACCTTCCCACCACTCTTTCCGTCAGTTCGAGCCTGCAATTTTGACCTCTGGTGACAAGCTCTTCGGGCGTTTCCTGGGCCGTCAGCCACTGGCCATCGACGAGCCCCAAGCCGCTGTACCACCCCAGGCCATCGGCCTGCTGCTGGTGCTGGTGCTGGATCAACAGGGTCGAGTCCTGAGCATGAGCGGGCCGCTGCGACATGCCCTGGCCCAATTGCCTCCCGGCATCGAAGGCGCCCACCTGAACGACTATATCGTTCCCGGCAGCACTCAAGCCCTTGAAGGCCGACCTGCCGACTGGAGCGGGCAAGTACTGGACCTGGAGTTTCGCGGGCTCGGCCGCAAGACCTTGCACCTGCGGGGCTGGGTCCAGCGCTGGAGTCAGGAATGGCACCTGCAACTGTTGGACATCGGCGACCTGATCCAGCAACGCCAACAGGCCCTGAGCCGTGAACAGTGCCAAGTCTTCGCCGCGCAGATCAGCGAGCAACTGCGTCTGTGCAACCTGACGCGCCTGGCGGATGTCCTGCACGAACAACTGGCCGACCTGGCCCGCTACTGGCACATCCCCTGCCTGGGCCTGGCGCTGCTGGACGAGCAGGAACAGGGCTGGGTCATTCACAGTTGCTACACCGCCCACGACGCCCCACGGCTTTGGCAGGACGGCCAGGTACTGGGTACCGGCCTTGATAGCCTGAATGGCAATACACCGCTGCGCCTGAACCAGGTCCAGGGCCTGAACGAACACCCGCGCCTGCAAGGCATCTTCGCTCACCGCGAAGGTTTCCTGGTGCCCTATCGGGATGATCACGGCGTCGCCGCCTGGCTCCTGTGCGGTGGTTATACCGTGCAGCAGCACGCACCGAACCTGCTGGATCGCGACTGGCTGATGCTCACTGCAGCCCTGGCCGGACCGCTGCTCAGCCGCCTGCGCGAGCATCGTCACCACCTGCACCTGGAACGCCTGGAGGCCCTGCAAGGACTGCTCGGCGCCGGTTGGTGGGAACTTTGCCCGGGCACCAGCGAAGTCCTGTTGGCCAGCCAGCTGGCTACCAGCCTGCAGCTGCCCGAGAACAGCATGCGGCTACCTGTCCAGGCGTGGCTGGAGCTGATTCACCCCGCCGATCGGGATGAGCTCGGCAGCCGCCTGCAGGCGTTGCAACTGGGCAAGCCGCTGCTGCTCTGCGTACGCCTGCACACCCCAGACCCAACAATGCCCGCGCGCTGGTACCGCTTGCAGGGGCAAGCCCTGGGCCAGGGTGAAAACCAACGACTGGTGGGCTTCATGCTGGACATCAGCGATATCAAGAACCAGCAGCAACAGGCGGCAGCGGCCCACGCCCGCCTGGACAACCTGATCGCCAGTTCACCGGCGGTGATCTACGTCCAGCGCTACCTCGAAGGCGCCTTGCAGCCGAGCTTTTTCAGCGCCAGCCTGCAACCTTTACTGGGCTGGAACCTGGAGGACTGTACAGACGGCAGGCTGGTGGACTGGGTCCATCCCGAGGATCGAGACCTGTACTTCCAGCGTTGCCGCCAGCTGCTGCGCGAAGGCAGTGTCCACAGCCGCTATCGACTGCGGGATCGTGATGGTGATTACCACTGGGTTCTGGACGAAGCCAAGCTGCTGCGCGATGACCTGGGCCTGCCGGTGGAAGCCGTCGGCCTGTGGCTGGATGTCACTGAAGCCACCCTGGCCACCGAGCAGGTGCGCCAAAGCGAAGAGCGCTACCGAATCCTGGTGGAGGATTCTCCGGCCATGATCTGCCGCTACCGCCCAGACCTGACCCTGACCTTCGGCAACCGGCCCTTGGCCGCGTACCTGGAATGCTCCGCCGAGGATCTGCCAGGGAGCAACCTCGGGAACTGGCTGTCCGCCGAACAGCGCGAAGGCTTCGAGCGGCGAATCAGCCTGCTGAGCCCGGAGTTTCCGGTCAGCACCGCTGAAATAAACCTGCAACTACCGGGACGTGAACATGCCTGGTGGGTCTGGTCGGATCGCGGGGTGTTCGATGACCAGGGGCGACTCCAGGAGATCCAGGCCGTTGGCCGTGACAACACTGAAGTCCGGCGCTCCCAACAGCAGCTCACACAAAGCGCGAAGATGGCCACTCTCGGCGAAATGGCCACCGGTCTCGCCCATGAAATCAACCAGCCACTGAACGTGATGCGCATGGCCATCGTCAACGTACTCAAGCGCCTGGACAACGGCGACATCCAGATCGACTACCTCACTGACAAGCTCAAGCGCATCGATACCCAGGTCCAAAGGGCCGCCCGAGTGGTGGATCACATGCGGGTATTCGGCCGGCGTTCGGAGGTGGAACAACAGCCGTTCAATCCGGCTCAGGCCATCGATGGCACCCTCTCGCTGCTGGCCGAGGGCATGCGAGGCAAGGGGCTTGAGCTACGCATCAGCGAAATGGGCTTCGAAGTCCAGGTCATGGGGTTTGTCGACCAGCTGGAGCAAGTGCTGATCAACCTGCTGGTGAATGCCCGGGACGCCCTGCTGGCCCAACGGGAAAAACACAGTGATTTCAAACCCTGGATTTCCGTCTACGGCCAACGCGACGAACACAGTGTGCGCCTGTGGGTCGAGGACAATGGCGGCGGCATCGATCCACGACTGCTGGAGCGGATCTTCGAACCTTTCTTCACCACCAAACCGGTGGGTGTCGGTACCGGGCTGGGCCTGTCAGTGAGCTACGGTATCGTCGAGAACATGGGTGGGCGCCTGAGTGTCAGCAACGGTCAGGACGGCGCACGCTTCTGCATCGAGCTACCGATTGCCCCGGCAGATCAGATCACCAGGTAAGCCTTGCCAGTCTGTCCACAGGTCAAGTTGGCACCCACCTCCACATCCATCAGGTTGATCCCAAGGCCGGACAGCAGGTTATTCAGCAACGGATCCAGCACCGGACTCAGGAGGCCGGTGATCACCGGTGTGAGCAGGCTGCTGACCCCGCTAATGGCCGAGGCTAGCCCAGTGACAATCGCCCCGAGCGGGTTGTTGCTGACCGGTTTGTAGACGATCAGGTTGATCCCCGCCAGGGTGCTCGCCAGGCTGGAGACAATGTTGCTGGTGGGCGCCGCCGTCTGATAGCTCGGGGGCTGGTTGACGTTGGGCGGCACCGGGTACGGTGAGACCGTGCTGGAGAACACCAGATCCTGGGTATTCTGCGCCACGCTGGTGTTGACCATCACCGCAATTCCTCCTCCCGCGTAGTGCACCACTGGATCACAGTGACCCGGCAGGATCAGGAACTGATAACAAGTACGGATGCCCAGGTCCACCAGAGGCAGAGGGTTTACCGTGGGCTCGGCGGATGAGGAGAAGGCATTGGTGGGGTCGATCTGGCCCACCTTCAAATCGGCTATAGAGGTGATGGTGTGAGCGGTGAGACTCTTGGTCCCGCTATTGTTCACCGGGCAGCTGTAGTCGGTGACATAAGCGATCGCCCCACCAGCATCCAGGCTCAGGTCGATTTCCGAGGACGATGCGAGTGCCGGATACAGTTGCTCACACCCGGCGCCCAGCAGGCACAATGCCGACCCCAGGGTCGCTACCAGGTTCAAGCTCAGCAGGCTGTTCAATACCGGGGTTAGCGGCGCCACCAGATTGCTGACCGCCGTCGACAGCCCCGACACCGCCGCCAGGACCGGCAAATTGATCCGTACCAGGGTGCGCACCTGCGCAGTGCGCACATAAATGCGGTTAGCTCCGGTGGGATTGGCCTTGGCCAGGGCGGGGTCGCCAATGGCCGACAACTGTGGCGGCTCGATGACTTTGGTCTGCACCGTGATATTGGCCAGCCCCAGCACGGTGATCGGCAAGGTCGCCGCCACCGCACTGTTGCTGTTGGACAACTGGATCATTGCCTGCAGCAGTTGGAACAGTTGCAGGTTGGCATTCAAGGCAGAGCTCGGCAGGCCAGTCTGCAGTTGCAGGATATCCCCCAGTCTCAGCGGCGCCGCATTGATCGCGGCGATCTGCAGGTTACCCAGGGCAGTCAACACATCGGCGGTGGCGCCATTGGCCTGGACCACGGTGATCGCCGCCTGGATCAGTTGCGTCACGCTGGTGGTGGTATTGAGCAGTTGGGTGTAGTTACCGGCCGCCACGCCAAGGTTGATTGCCAGCTGATTGAGGTAGCTCAGCAGGTTGATATTGGTGTTGAGCAAGCCGTTCCAACCCACAGCGCTCAGGTTCAGGCTGCCTCCCAGCAGCCCGCCCACCAGCGGGTTGAGAATGCTCGACTGCGCGGTGCTGACCGTGAGCAGAGTGCTTTGAATACTCAATTGCGCCACTGTCGGGGTCGGTGCTGCGGCAACGGCCGTGGCGCTCAGCGGGGTGGTGAGATTGATCGGCCCCGGAGAAAACAGCCCGGCAATTCCTGAGGCCACACTGATGGGCACGGTATTGGAGACAATCACCCGCACGGCAGCGGATTGCGTGGCGTCGACATTGAAAGTGCGCAAGCCGTTGGCCCCGGTGGTCAGGGAACCGCAATCGGTGGTCAGGCTGCTGCCGGTAGCCACAGCAAAGCCATTGCGCGTCGCATTCTGCCCGGCATAAGTGGCGGCAGTCAGGCCGCTCTGGCAATTGCCACCACGACTGACCGCTTCCAGCGCGGCGTTGTCCGCCACCCGCTGCAGCCTGCGCTGCTCCATGTAGAGGCGACCGCTGT
This sequence comes from Pseudomonas sp. Fl4BN1, assembly GCF_009908285.1. GTDB lineage: Bacteria > Pseudomonadota > Gammaproteobacteria > Pseudomonadales > Pseudomonadaceae > Aquipseudomonas. The sequence goes on along the minus strand of NZ_JAAARM010000015.1, from coordinate 137,408 downwards.
CCACCACCAGCAACATGAACAACAACGCCAGGCCCAAGGTCATCGCCGCCATCAGGCCGATGGCTCCGCGCTGGTGGGCCGGGCCGGAAAACCGCTTCATGGGAGACATCGAGGCACTCCTTTACCGGCTCGCAGCCGAGCGCTATCTCCAAGGATGAAAGCAGTGTAGTCAAAGCCCGGAAGGCACGCTGGCAGGCTGCCAGCTCCATTGACTGGTGGCAGGTAAAGTCACCGCCAGCACCTCATGGCACTCCCGGGAATCGATGCAGCGAAACGGCGAGTGAACTCAGCGGGGCGGATAGTTCTGCAGGATGCGCATCACCGTGGTCCGCACCGCCGCGCTGCGATCGGCGGGATTGGGCGAGCTGCTGAGCATTTGTTCGTCACTGCCGCGCCATACCAGCTTGCCGTCCTTGCCATCCAGCAAGTCGATCTGGATGGTCGCCACCTTGTAACTGATGTTACGGGTTTCGTTGTACACCGGTCCGCCCCAGTAACCATTCCATGGGCCACCCCAGCCGCCGCCATAATTGGTGGTGACTTGCTGCTGACGGTCCTCGACGATCAGGTATGCCTGCACATTCAAGTCGGCCCGGGCAGCGCCCTGGGCCGGACGCAGGCCGCGCTGGTCCAGTTGCTCGGCCACCGCCTGGCGGATGCGCTGCTCGGTCAGGTCGCTCTTGATCCGGGGATCGTCAGGGCGATATTGCAGGGCCGGTTCTTTCCAGCCCCAACTGTGGTAGGCGCCAAAGTCCCGGCTGGCGTCGAAGTCATGGTTGACCTGGTCGGCGGCGCAAGCACTGAGCAAGGCGGCACACACCAGTAACGCGATTCGATGGAACATGCTGTTTCTCCGCGTGAAGACAAAAACCGGGGAGCCGGCGACCGACTAACTGGGAGGATAGGCCGCCATGGCCTTTTGCACCGCTTCGCGTAGCGAATCGGCTCGTTCACTCAGGCTGCCCCGACTGCTGGTTTCGGCGCTCGCACTCCATACGGGCTGGCCGTTGGCGCCGTCATATAGATTGACCCGGACCACCACCACTTCTACCTCATAGGTGCGCACCACCGGTGTGCTGCCGTACATGCCGTAGCCCGGCCCGTAGCGGTTATAGCCGCCGTAGCCGCCATAACCGTAGTCGTCCTGGACCTGGCGCAAGCGCTTCTCCAGGTGCAGGTCGGCGCTGACCCACAAATCCGCCGGCCGATTGTCATGCAAGGGCCGTAAGCCACGTTGATCCAGCGCGCCGCTGACCGCTTCGGCAATCTGTGCCGAGTCGGCCCAGGCCGAACCGTTGGGCAAGCGACCGTTGAGCCAGGCCCAGCTGCGGTAGCGCCCATAGTCACGCTGTGGCGCCGGGTAGGCGCTGCGGTCAAAGGTATTCGCTGCTTGCGGCGGAGCCGGCGGCAACGGGTTGGAACTGGCGACATAGGGGTTGCTGCCCTGACAGGCGGCAAGCCCGGAACACAAAAGGATCAGACCCAGGCGGCGTTTCATTGCGCACTCCGTTAGACCGGCCGGCACAGCCAATGCAGATAACGCCCAAGCCCGGCAAAACTTGGGTGTCGACGGTGAGCCAATTCCATCTCCAGCAGATCCGTCAGCTCGGCACGAGCCTGGAACTCCACCGGCATGTAATCGTGAAAAACCCGCACCCCGCTCTGGGTTTCGACTCGCCACAAGCCCTCAAGTTGCGCCGCCAGTTCACGAGGATCAAGCGGTTGTTGCGGAGTCAGGCTCTGCTTTTCGCCGGCCATGTCGTTCTTGCGCATCTTGCGGAAATGGCCCTTGAGCAGGTTGCGATAAATCAGCGCATCGCGGTTGTAGAACGCCAGGGACAGCCAGCCATCGGCGGCGGTCAACTGGTGCAACACCGGTAGGATCGCATGAGGCTCGGCCAGCCATTCCAGCACCGCGTGGCAGAGCACCAGGTCATAAGGCTGGGTCAGTTGCCCCAGCAGTTCTTGCCAGGGTGCCTGGATGAAGGTTGCCTGCTGCCCGGCCTCGACAAAGCGCTGGCGGGCGCCTTCGAGCATCGGCTGCGCCGGCTCGGCCAGCGTCACCTGATGCCCGTGCTGTGCCAGCCACAAGGACATGTGCCCAAGGCCAGCGCCAATGTCCAGCACCCGCAGCGGCCGCTCGGGCAGGCTTTCCTTGAGATCGGCCTGCAGCACCGCCAGACGGATCGCGCCCTTGGCCCCGCCATAGATTTTCTCGGCGAAACGGGTCGCCAACTGGTCGAAATGCCGATCGCTCATGAGCAGAACCGCCGTTCACTGTCCGCCAGTTTGCTGCTCACCACCTGGTCCAGGTCCAACCCCAGCTCGCTGCACAGCAACAGCAAGTAGAGGACAATGTCGCCCACTTCTTGCCCGGCGTGGGCCAGCTTGTCCGCCGGCAATTGCCGGGACTGGTCCTCGGTCAGCCACTGGAAGATTTCCACCAGCTCCGCCATCTCGACGCTGGCGGCCATGGCCAGGTTCTTCGGGCTGTGAAATTGCCGCCAGTCGTTGCGATCGCGAATGGCGTGCAGGCGTTGGGTCAGTTGGTCTAGGTTCATCGGGGTCTCCTGAAGGCGTATAGCTTCCGGGGGATGGGCGTGGGACGCAAGAGCACTTTCACCAGCAAGCCGGCTCCTACAAGATATGCAGCCCCTGCCAGCTTCTATGCTTAACAGGGAACTCACCCCAGGCCTCCATGGCCCAAGGTTGAGCTCAGGCACCAAGCCCTTCTTTCATCAGGACGCACACATGCAGGTAGAAAGCTTCTTCGAATGGCTTGGCCAGGCCATAGGTTCGGTCATCCGGTTTATCGTCGACCTGCTCAGCGGGTTGTTCAATACCCTGACCCACGCCGGTGGCAACTTTGTCGACGGACTGTCCCGCGCCCTGGGCATGGACACCTCGATCATCAGCATCCTCACCTTGATCATCGGCCTGATGTGCCTCTACTCGGCGATCCGCGCCTTCATGCGCGCCTCGATCATCATCGGAATCATCTGGCTGGTGCTCGGCCTCTGGCTCCTGAGCTGGATCATCCACTAAGTTCATGCGGTTGCTGCGCCGGCCGCTTTAAACCTCGGCGCGTCCCGGCGCCGAGGCTACAATGCCGGCTCTCGCAAGGAGCCCGCATGTCCCCCCTGATCACCGATTGGCGTCATCGCCCCACCCATCGTCGCGTCTGGGCCCTGGCCGCGCCGATGATCCTGTCGAATATTTCCGTGCCCCTGGTGGCCCTGGTGGACAGCACGGTGATCGGTCACCTGCCCCATGCCCATCAGTTGGGCGCGGTGGCGGTCGGCGCCAGTCTCTACACCTTTCTGGCCTGGGCCATGGGTTTCTTGCGCATGGGCTCCACCGGGTTTGCTGCCCAGGCCGCCGGCCGTGGTGACGGCGCGGCCTTGCGGCAGATTCTGCTTCAAGGCCTGCTGCTGGCGCTGGGCCTGGCGCTGTTGCTGGGAGCCATAGGCGTGCCGCTGAGCGGCGCGGCCTTGCAGCTGATGCAACCCTCGGCGGAGCTGGATCAGATGACCCGGGCGTTTTTCCACACCCGCCTGCTGGGCCTGCCTGCTGCCCTGGCCAGTTTTGCCCTGGTGGGCTGGTTCCTCGGTACCCAGAACGCCCGGGCGCCGCTGACCATCCTGCTCAGCACCAACCTGATGAACATCGCTCTGAACCTGTGGTTTGTCCTCGGGCTGGACTGGGGCGTGGTGGGTTCGGCCCGGGCCTCAGTGATCGCCGAATGGACCGGCGCGCTGATCGGCCTGGCCATGACCCGCCCGGCCCTGCGGGCCTACCCGGGGCAGATCGTCTGGGCGACGCTGCGCCGCTGGCAGAGCTGGCGCCCGCTACTGGCGGTGAACCGGGACATTTTCATCCGCAGCCTGGCCCTGCAATCGGTGTTTTTCCTGATCACTGTGCAAGGCGCACGACTCGGCGATGCCACGGTGGCGGCCAACGCCCTGCTGCTCAATGGCCTGCTGCTCACCGCCCACGCTCTGGACGGGCTGGCCCACGCGGTAGAGGCCCTGTGTGGCCACGCCATCGGCGCCCATGATCGCCCCGCCCTGCGCCGTTCGCTGGTGGTGGCCGGCGGCTGGTCGCTGCTGGCCAGCCTGGGGTTTGCCGCGCTGTTCCTGCTCGGTGGCCACCTGTTCATCGAAATGCAGACCAACATTCCCGAGGTCCGCCAGACCGCCTTCACCTACCTGCCCTACCTCGCCGTGCTGCCCTTGATCGCGGTCTGGAGCTACCTGCTGGACGGGTTGTTCATCGGCGCCACCCGAGCCCGGGAAATGCGCAACGGCATGCTCCTCACCGTGCTCCTGCTGCTGCCCTTCGCCTGGGCACTGCAAGGCTTCGGCAACCACGGCCTGTGGCTGACCTTTCTGCTGTTCATGCTCCTGCGCAGCCTGACCCTGGCAGCCTTCGCCTGGCACCTGGAGCGACGCGACGGCTGGTTTGCCGGGACTCACTGAAGCCCCCCATAAGCCAATGAATCCTGGCCGAGCGACATGACAGGCCAGTCGAAATCTGTTCGCCGCCCCACTGCAGCGAAATCGACGAGGTTGCCTGTCACTGGCCTGGGTGTTGTACTCGCCCGCGCTTTGGCGGGAACCTGCCAATGGTTCTTTCGCAGAGCAGAACAACCGGTCAAACAGCTGTCGCCGCACTCAACTTCATACTGAAATCTCGCAGCTGCCTTCGAGGTAATCCTGACTATGGCCAACCGCTCCTATCTCTACAGCCTGAGCAATCGACCCACGACCTATGAGGACCGTCCCGAGAGCATTTGCGGACTGTCTGAATGGCCGTACTACGTCCCCTTCATCTACCGTCTGCTGTTGTCTGGCGACCCGCAGCTGTGTGCCTCGCTGATAGCGGACGGATTCGAGGAAGACGAGCCTGAACACAAGACCAGAGTCTATGCGATCAGCAGCCCCTTCGATCCCGGCTTTGAACGAGTGCGGCGCTTCGCGGACATTATCCGGACGGCTGTATCCCTGCCCCCCTCAATCGAAGCCCAGGCTAGTGCCGTGCAACCCAAGGGCACCGTCCTGGGACGCCTCAAACAGCTCTTCTCAGCAAAGCAGGAGACAGCCCCAGCGGCGTCGCCGGCACAGACTGCGACAGTAGCCGAACTTCTCGCCGCCCTGGACGAAAGCATCGTCTTCCTCGAAGCACATCGTGACCGTTATCTGCTGCTGGAAACGATCGAACTCGACTCCATGCTCGTCTCCGGGGAAGCGGCACTGAAAGACTCCGTGGAACAGGAAATCGCCAGATGCCGCTACATCGGCAGGACCGTCGATGCCCTGCCCAGCGACCTCGTGCAAGCAGGGCAAGCGCTCAGAAGAGCGGCCACGCAAAAATCGGCGCCGCCCTTGGACGCCCTCTTCGGACTCCACCTGGACGACGACTACGACAGCACCTACAACGACGCGACCCAATACCCGCTGGGCCTGGAATGGAGCGAAGACCTGTACTTCGAGCTGTTGAACCTGAGCGAATTCCAGGCACAGGATGCCTAGGCGTGGTAACCGACAGCCGCAACGCGGTGCACACGGGTGTTCCCCGGCTCACTGACTCGGCGTCGACTCGACAAAGCCGCTGACCCGATCCAGTACCGGAGCCAGGCCGCGCAAGGGCCGGGACAAGGCCGCCACCAGAGTGGCGTGGCCAGTGCGGGAGAAGTAGAACTCCTGCACCGGCACTCCCGCCGCTCGCAGCTTACAGGCCAGACCGCCGGTATTGCGCTGCGGGTTGACCAGGGAGTCTTCGCTGGACGCGATCAACAGTGCCGGTGGCGCGCCCCGGCTGACATGGTTGATGGGCTGCGAGTCCGGCGGCGAGTCGGGGTAGAAAAACACCGGGCGCACCTCGGGGTTGCGGATCGGCAGAAAGTCATAGGGCCCGGCCAGGCCGATCCAGCCCTTGATGATCTGCGGCGTCAGCCCGACTTGCCCCAGCAAGCGCGAGTCCAGGGCGAGCATGGCCACGTTGTAGGCGCCGGAACTGTGCCCCATCAGATACAGCCGCCGCGGGTCGGCGCCAAATTCGCCGATATGCTCATGGGTCCAGCCCACGGCGCGGGCCGCGTCTTCGAGAAAGGCCGGGTAGCGCACCTGTGGATACAGCCGGTAGTCCGCCAGGACCGCCACCATGCCCCGAGAGGCCAGGGCCTCGCCGACAAAGTCGTAGTCGCTGCGCGAGCCGCTGTTCCAACTGCCGCCATAAAAGAACACCACCACCGGCGCACCGGGAACCGCCTGCCGGGGCTGATAGACATCCAGCTTCTGCCGTGGATCGCTGCCGTAGGCAATGTCCCGAGTCTTGATAAAGGTACTGCCGGGTGTCAGGGAATTGAGCACCTTGAGCGGCGAACAGGCCGCCAGCAGGCTGAGTACCAGGGTGCTGAACAACAGACGCCAGGCGCCCTTGGATGTATTGAGCATCAGCAAGCCTCGTTGCGCCCACCATGGACGCCTCTTCGCAGGCTAGCTGCAAATGGGACGGAGCCCCATCTTCTGTGGCAAACCTGGAAGCCGCGCAAAAAAAACCGCGCCCTCCATCGGAGGGCGCGGCTTTGTGCGGGGGCGGGACGGGCATCACCGGGGATGCCCGGGCCCTCAGGACGACAGGTAGGACGAGCGGGTCAGGCCCAGACGCAAGGCGTCGAGGAACTGGGTACGCTCGGCGGTAGTGATCTTGGCACTGGCCACCTTGTCGCGGTAATGAGTCATCAACTCCTCCGGCGACAAGTGCACGTAGCGCAGCATGTCTTCGATGGTGTCGTGGGTCTCGATCCCGGCGTGGTACACGCTGCCGTTGGCCCGCTGGTAGATGTTCACCGAATCGGTGTCACCAAACAGGTTGTGCATATCACCGAGGATTTCCTGGTAGGCGCCCACCAGGAAGATCCCCAGCAGGTAGTCCTCGCCTTCGTTGAGGCCATGTACTGGCAGGCTGGTCTCGATGCTCTGCTCGTCGACGTACTGCTTGATCTTGCCATCGGAGTCGCAGGTCAGGTCTTGCAGCACGGCGCGGCGCAGCGGCTCTTCGTCGAGGCGGTGCAACGGCAGGATCGGCAGAACCTGGCCGATGGCCCAAGTATCCGGCAGGCTCTGGAACACCGAGAAGTTACAGATGTACTTGTCCGCCAGCTTGTCATTGAGTTCGTCCAGCACCTGGCGGTGGGAACGCTGACGGGCCTTCAGCGAGTTGTGCAGGCGGCGGCAGACTGCGAAGTAGCATTGCTCGGCCAGGGCTTTCTCGGCCAGGGTCAGCTTGCCATCGGCGTATTGCGAGGCCACGTCGCTCATGTAGTGAGTGGCGCGCCAGTAGGTTTCGGTGACCATCTCGATGTCGGTCGGACCCAGCAGGTCCACCAGCCATTGCACGGTTTCCGGCAATTCGGTCTTGTTCTCGATCTGTGGCACGTCGTCGTTGTGCTTCTCGACGTCGGTCACCTGGACCACCAGCATGGCGTGGTGGGCGGTCAGGGAGCGGCCGCTCTCGGAGAAGATATGCGGGTGCGGCAGGCTCTGCGCGTCGCAGAACTCCTTGAGCATGCCCACCACCACACCGGCGTAGTCATCCATGTCGTAGTTGATCGAGCTGGCGTTGCGCGAGTGGGTACCGTCGTAGTCCACGCCAAGGCCGCCACCGACGTCGATGTGATCCACCGGCAGGCCAAGGTTGCGCAGCTCGCCGTAGTAACGGATTGCTTCCTTGAAGCCATGCTGGTAATCCGCCAGGTTGGCGATCTGCGAACCCATGTGGAAGTGCAGCAGGCGGATGCCCTGGTCCAGGCCGGCAGCGCGGAAGCGCTCCACCACCGACAGCAACTGCGCCGCCGACAAGCCGAACTTGGATTTTTCACCACCCGTATCGGCCCACTTGCTTGAGGCCAGGGACGACAGGCGCACCCGCAGGCCGACCTGTGGCTTGACCTTGAGCGCCGCGGCCTCTTCGATCACCAGGCCCACCTCGGACTCTTTCTCGATGACGATGAACACGTTGTGGCCGAGCTTCTGGCCCATCAGCGCCAGACGAATGAACTCGCGATCCTTGTAGCCGTTGCAGACGATGGTGCCGCCCTTGGGCGCCAGGGCCAGGACCGCCAGCAGTTCCGGCTTGGAGCCGGCTTCCAGGCCGATGGAAACGTTCTGGGTGGCAATGATGTTCTCGATCACCGCTTCCTGCTGGTTGACCTTGATCGGGTACAGCGCGGTGTACTTGCTCTGGTATTCCAGGCGCTCGATGTTGGCGTCGAAGGCGCCGGTCAGCTGGCGCACGCGGTCCTGGAGAATGTCCGGGAAACGCACCAGCAATGGCAGGGACAAGCCGCTCTTGCGCAGCTCCTCGACTTGTTCGAACAGATCGATGGGCAAGCTGCTCGGGCCGTTCGGACGAACTTCGACGCGACCGGCGTCATTGATCGCGAAATACCCGGCCCCCCAATGGCGAATCCCGTAAACACTGCGGCTGTCCGCAACTGTCCATTGGCTGCCATCGTCTTTACGTGTGCGTCGTACGGACATCGAAGTCCCCTATAAAGAAGTCATAGAGCGCCGCCCCCAATCCAGGGCTGGCGCAGTCTAAAGAATGAAAATGACGATTAGCCTGCAAGCGCAATAGACCGCGCTCGCAGGGCTGAGTTTAGAAACCGTTCATGAACAGGCTCTGTGAAAACCATGCAGACGACACTGGAGTCCTGAGTTCATCAAGACCGCATCCAGTCAGAGGTGGTTTTCACAGAGGCTGCTAGCCGCCGGACTTCTTCGCCTTGAAACCGTGCTTGATCAGTTCCGCCAAGAGTAGCTCGACGTGGTCGCCCTGGATTTCAATGACGCCGTCCTTCAAGGCGCCACCAGTGCCACAACGTTTTTTCAACGTCGTGGCCAAGTCCTTGAGAGCGTCTTCGGCCAGGGGCACGCCGGTGACGGTGGTCACCGTCTTGCCGCCACGGCCCTTGCTTTCGCGACGCACGCGAGCAATGCCGTCGCCGGCTGGAATCACGGTTTGTTTGCAGATGCAGGCGGTCACCGGCTGGCTACAGTCCGGGCAATGTCGACCTGCGTCGGTGGAAAACACCAGGCCACCAAGGGCGGCGAAGGATGCGGCTTTTTTGGCCACCGGCAATCCTCTTGGGAGGACAAAGACTGGTCGAAGCATATGGCGCTGCCATCGACCGCGAAGCCCCACTCAGGCAGGGGCAGCGCTACTGAACCGGCGGTGCTTATAAAAAGCAGCGCCAGCTCAGCTTGAAAAGTCGCGCAGTGTAACGGCAAAAAGCCGACTTGCTAAGAGCCAATCGGCGTCAATTTATGCAACTTTAACGACGTCGAGCCAGATAGCGTTGCAAGGCGGCCAGGGAGTCCGGGCAATAGGGCTTTTCGTGGATTTCCCGCAGCACCTGATCCAGCGGAATAAAGTGCGCTTCAAGGACCTCTTCCGGCTGCAGGCGCAGCGGACCGTCCCACACGGCAGAGAACGCCGAGCACCAGAGGCGGTTGCCGGTGTCCTCGAAGAAGAAGTGATCATGGGCGGTTAATTCGACCCCGCTCACTCCCAGCTCTTCTTCCAGTTCCCGAGCGGCCGACTCAGCGTAGCTCTCGGTGGCCTGGACCATGCCGCCAGCGGCAACATCCCAGTAGCCCGGGTAGATGGCCTTGCTCAGCGTACGCCGGTGCACGCAGAGCTCACCGGCGGAATTGAACAACATGATGTAGGTGCCACGGCCAATCAGGCCGCGCTCGCGCAGCTCCGAGCGGACCATGGCACCCAGCAACTGGTCTTCGCCATCGACCCAGGCAATCTGTTCAGCGTCGGAGGCGGCGCGATGAGCCGCCTCATTGGTGGTTGCGACCATGGATCAGCCTTGATTGAGCAGTTGACGCAAGTCGATGACCGCCGCGTTGGCCCGGGAGATGTAGTTGGCCATGACCAGCGAGTGGTTGGCCAGGATGCCGAAACCGCTGCCATTGAGGATCATCGGGCTCCAGACCGGCTCCTGGGACGCCTCCAGCTCACGGATGATCTGCCGCACGCTGACCGTGGCGTTTTTCTTCGCCAGTACGTCGGCGAAGTCCACTTCAATCGCTCGCAGCAGATGCGACAGCGCCCAGGCCTGGCCACGGGCTTCGTAGAACACGTTATCGATCTGCAACCACGGGGTTTCCTCGAGTTCCTCATCCATCTGCGGGGCCTGCCCCGGGGCGAGCACTTCGGTTTTCAGCGCCGTATTGAGCTTGACCCGGCCGACACTGGCCGATAGGCGCTGGGACAGCGAGCCCAGGCGCGTGCCCACATCACCCAGCCAGTTATTGAGGTTGTCGGCACGGGCATAGAACTGCGCGGTCTTCTGATTAGGATCGGACAGGCGTGCCTGATAGCGGCTCAGGGAGTTGATGCCTTCCTGATACTCCGACTCACTGGACGGCAGTATCCAGCTCTTGTTGTCGAAGTTGAAACGCGGCTCGGCCTTGGCCAGATCGGCGTCTTCGGCGGACTGCGATTGGGACCGTGCGAAGTCCTTGCGCAGGGCGCGGGTCAAGTCGCGGACCTGGACCAGCACGCCGTATTCCCAGCTTGGCATGTTGTCCAGCCACAGGCCCGGCGGGAAGCGGTCGTTGGAGATATAGCCCCCCGGCTTATCGAGCAGGGTACTGGCCACAGTCTTGAGGGTTTCCACGGTGGTGTAGCCCACCACCATCTGCCGCCCTTCTTTCTCGGCGGCAATCTGCGCGTTTTGCTGGACCGGGAACAGCGCCGGCTCTTGACTCCAGTACCAACCCAAGGCGCCGGTAACCAATAGGTACAGGCCCAACAAGGTGAGCAGGGCGCGACTGAACAGCAGGCCACCGAAATAGCTGCGTGTCGCCGACTTGGGTTCGGCAGCACGCTCCGGCGCGCTGCCTGCGCGATTCTTCCAATCCAGCATGGCTATGTCCTTTCAATCACTTGGGTTCATCGGTTCGACCACAACCCTACTCCATCGTGCATTGCCTTGACGGGATAAATCTCCCGGCAAATGCGCACCGCGCAATGATTGCGAATCAGGTCGACACTATAGATGAAGCACAGTCCAGAGCCTATGCGACCAGAGGGTCAGAAACTGAATTACGGCGCTTTGCACATTATTGACGTACGACACTCATGGGACGCGAAAGTGGTGCTAGCATAGAGCCACCAGTCGATCTCAGCATGCACCCTCACTAGTAGTCAGGATATGACCGAGCCAGAAGACCCCAGCCGTGAGCGCCTCAAGCACCACTTTGCCCAGCGGGTAATTCATCAGGCACGTCAGATTCTTGAGATATGGCAGCGTCTGCAGCGCAGCGAATGGTCGACCACCGACATGTCGGAACTGTGCGAAGCCAATCTACGCCTGCTGCGTTTCGCCGAACGTTTCGAACAACCTGAACACACTCAGCTGGCCCATAGCATCAGCCAATCGCTGGAAGCGGTAGACGCCAATCGCGGTCGCCTGAGCAGCACCCTGATCACCGATCTCAATCGCCTGATGCAGCGCCTGTCGCGCACCGGCCTGCGCCATGGCGACCAGCTGGAACAAACCTTCCTGCCGCCGCTGCGCAAGCCGATCTACATCATGCTGCAGGATCACGAGCGGGCCGAGCGCCTGGCCAAGCAACTGGAATTCTTCGGCCTCAGCGCCCAGTCCCTGGACAGCATCGCAGCCTTCCGCTCATCCATGGTCGAACGGTTGCCGGCGGCGATTGTCATCGACGTCGATTTCTCCGGCCCCGGCATGGGCCTGACCCTGGCGGACGAAGCCCAGGTTGGCCTCGAGCAAAAGTTGCCGCTGTTGTTTTTCAGCCTGCATGAAACCGATACCCCGACCCGCCTGGCCGCAGTGCGCGCCGGCGGCCAGGAGTTCCTGACCGGCACCCTGGAAGCTTCCAGCCTGTTGGAAAAAATCGAGGTGCTGACCTGCGTCGCCCAGTACGAACCCTATAAAGTGTTGATCATCGACGACTCCCGCGCCCAGGCCCTGCACACCGAGCGCCTGCTCAACAGTGCCGGGATCGTCACTCGCACCCTGATCGAGCCGATCCAGGCCATGGCCGAGCTGGCGGACTTCCAGCCGGACTTGATCATCCTCGACATGTACATGCCGGCCTGCACCGGCACCGAGCTGGCCAAGGTGATCCGCCACAATGACCGCTATGTCAGCGTGCCAATCATCTATCTGTCCGCCGAGGACGACCTGGACAAGCAGCTGGATGCCATGAGCGAAGGCGGCGACGATTTCCTCACCAAGCCGATCAAGCCTCGACACCTGATCACCACCGTGCGCAACCGCGCAGCCCGGGCGCGCAACCTCAAGGCGCGAATGGTCCGCGACAGCCTCACGGGCCTGTACAACCACACCCATATCCTGCAACTGCTGGAAGACTGCAGCTTCCGCTCGCGCCGCGAAGACAAGCCGCTGAGCTTTGCCATGCTCGATATCGACCACTTCAAGCGGGTCAATGACAGCCATGGCCATCCCATGGGCGACCGGGTGATCAAGAGCCTCGCGCTGTTTCTCAAGCAGCGCCTGCGCAAGACCGACTTCATTGGCCGCTACGGCGGTGAAGAATTTGCCATCGTCATGCCCGACACTGACCAGGACGCCGCGTGCAAGGTCCTGGACGAGATCCGCCAGCGCTTTGCCGAGATCCACTACCCGGCCCAACCCCACGACCTGTGGTGCACCTTCAGCGCCGGGGTAGTCGAGATGGAGCAAGACTCCGACAGCTTGATGATGGCCAGCCAGGCGGACGAGGCGCTGTACCGCGCCAAGCATGGCGGACGCAACCGGGTGCAGGCCGCGCGACAATCAAGTCAAAGTGCCACTTTTTCATCGGACTCCACTGATTCGGTCATAACCCTGTAATACAAACGCAATAAATTCAGGCGCTTACCATTTTTCCGTTGGTAGAGCCCCGATGCGCCTGAAGCTGCTGACCAATCTCAATACCCTGCTGTTAGTTGCCGTTTGCCTGGCCCTGGGGGCGACGCTCTGGTGGTCGCAACGGGCCCTGGAGCGCCCCTATCTGCTGATGGAGCGCTACCTGGGGCTGTCCCAGCAGTTTCAGAACCAAGTGGCGCGCAATATCGAGGACTACCTGGCCAGCGGCGACGCCCTGCGCCTGAGCAGTGCCGCACAGGCCATCGAAACCCTGCAAGGCGAACTCAGCGAACTGCCGCCGCATCTGGCGCAAAGCCTACGCCCGAGCCTGGCCAGCCTCGACGACTTCAGCAAGACCGACCTGCTGGCAGCAGGCAAACTGGCGGGCGACCCCCAGGCCCTGCTATTGCAGGCCGAACGTGAACTGGGCGCCAACCTCGAACAGCTCAGCCAATATGCCAATGGAGCCAAGACTGCTGGCGCCGCGGCCTACCTGCCGCTGCTGCTGAACGCTGCGCAACACCTGGGCAAACTGTCCCTGGCCCGAGACAAGCTGGTGAGCAGCGGTCGCAGCGAGCTGGCTGCCGACGTCGAGCGCGAGGTGAACAACATTCGCGGCCAGGCCGAGCTGATCGAAGCCCTGCCTTTATTAGGCGTGGCCACCAGCAGCGAGTCCGGCACCGACGACTTCGCGGCCTTGATGGGTCTGGAAAACACCCAGAAGGCGGCGACTGAAGACGCTGGTGTCGGCCTCAAGCGTGAACTCCACGGCCTGCTCAACCGCTACCCCACGGAACTCGAGCGTACCCGTGAGCAGATCCAGAAACGTGCCGACCTGAGCGCCGCGACGCTGCTGAAGATCACTGCCGTGCGCCAGGCGATCGCCGAACTGGAACCCGCGGTGCGCGCCCAGCACGGGCAGATCCAGGGCGAAGTGCGGCTGATGCAGGGGCTGATGATCGGCCTGATCCTGCTGATCGCCCTGGTCATCGACACCTTGCAGCGCAAGCTGGCCCGGGTCCTGAGCAACCTCGCCCCGGCACTCTCGACCTGGGCCGAAGGCGACTTCAGCCGCCCGATCCAACTGGGCAAGACCAACCACGAACTGCACGCTATCGAAGAGTCGCTGAACCGCCTGCGGGCCTACCTGGTGGACCTGGTGGGCACCATTCGCCAGAACGCCGAGCAAGTGGCCGGCAGCAGCCGTGCCCTGGCCGACCTCAGCAGCAGCCTGCACAGCGGTGCCGAGCGCCAGGCCGGTGACACCGCCCAGATCCGCGATGCCCTGGGGGAGCTGGAGGCCACCATCCAGCAGGTTGCCGGTGATGCCAGCCAGGCTGCCGATGCCAGCCGCAGCGCCGGGCTGGCCGTGCAACAGGGACAGAAAGTCATCGGCCTGAGCCTCACCGGCCTGCACGCCCTGGTGGGTGAAGTGCAGGGCAATGCGCAGATGATCGAACACCTGGCACAAGAGTCCGCCACCATTGGCGGGGTGCTGACGGTGATTCGCTCCATCGCCGACCAGACCAACCTGCTGGCTCTCAATGCCGCCATCGAAGCCGCACGCGCCGGGGAGATGGGCCGCGGCTTCGCGGTGGTCGCCGAAGAGGTGCGCTCCCTGGCCCAGCGCACTGCCGGCGCCACGGCACAGATCCAGACCCTGATCGCCGGCCTGCAAAGCGCCGCGCAGCAATCGGTGGAAGGCATGCGCGCCCAGGTCGAACACGCCGAAGCCACTGCCAGCCAGGCCCAGGCTGCCGACGGTGCCCTGGACGAAATCGTCGGGGCGATCCAGACCATTGCCGACACTGCGGTACGAATTGCTGATGTCACCGCCCAGCAGAGCGGCGCAGTCAGCGAGATCCGTGATCACAGCGAACGCATTCATCAACTGGGTGGCGACAACCTGCTGCGCATCGGCGAAGGCCGAAGCCAGGGCGAGAACCTGCTGGACCTGGGGGGCCAGTTGCACACGGCGGTTCAGGCCTTCCGCGTCTGAATCAGGCCCCTCGCCAGCCTTGAGCACTCTCCTAGAGCGGATCATCGGTGAAACGGGCGCCAGGGATCCCCTCCAGGCCACCCTGCTGGCAAATGACCGGATTTAATCGCTTGGTCACATATTTTGCGCAAACATCGGTCATCGTGCTGGCTATTGCCGAGAACTGGACAGTCATAAAGTCTTTCCGGCATAGTCGCCGGGTTCTGACAACAGCACCTCGATAACAAGGAACAACCGATGGCCACCCTACTGGTTCTTCACGGCCCCAACCTGAACCTGCTTGGCACCCGTGAACCGGGGGTCTACGGCGCAACCAACCTGGCCCAGATAAACCAGGACCTGGAGCAGCGGGCCCGTGATGCCGGGCACCATCTGCAGTACCTGCAGAGCAATGCCGAGTACGAATTGATCGAACGCATTCATGCCGCACGGGATGAAGGCGTGGACTTCATTTTGATCAATCCAGCAGCTTTTACGCATACAAGCATCGCTTTACGTGACGCGTTGCTGGCGGTGAGCATCCCATTCATCGAAGTGCATTTGTCTAACGTGTACAAACGCGAACCTTTCCGCCATCACTCCTACTTCTCCGACGTTGCGGTGGGAGTGATCTGCGGCCTTGGCGCCAGCGGTTACCGACTGGCCCTGGAGGCCGCCCTAGAGCAGCTTGAACAACAGGCTAAACGCCCCTGACCGACCCTTGGGAGTTGATGATTCATGGATATCCGTAAAGTTAAGAAACTGATCGAACTGCTGGAAGAGTCCGGCATCGATGAGCTGGAGATCAAGGAAGGCGAAGAGTCCGTACGCATCAGCCGTCACAGCAAGACTCCAGCCCAGCAGTACTACGCTCCTGCGCCAATGGCCGCACCTGTCGCGGCACCTGCTGCTGCCGCTCCGGCCGCTGCTCCTGCTGCCCCGGCGGCACCCGTGCTGAACGGCACCGTTGCTCGCTCGCCGATGGTCGGCACCTTCTACCGCAAATCTTCGCCTAGCTCGCCAGCCTTCGTTGAAGTCGGCCAAAGCGTGAAGAAGGGCGACACCCTGTGCATCGTCGAAGCGATGAAGATGATGAACCACATCGAAGCTGAAACCAGCGGTGTGATCGAGTCCATCCTTGTCGAAGACGGCCAGCCGGTTGAGTACGACCAACCGCTGTTCACCATCGTTTGAACCGCGGAGAGCCAACGATGTCTGCGAAGTTGGAAAAAGTTCTGATCGCCAACCGCGGTGAAATCGCCCTGCGGATCCTGCGCGCCTGCAAAGAAATGGGCATCAAGACCGTCGCCGTCTACTCCAAGGCCGACAAGGAACTGATGCACCTGGGCCTGGCAGACGAATCCGTCTGCATCGGACCTGCGCAAGCCGCACAGTCCTACCTGCACATCCCGGCCATCATCGCGGCAGCAGAGGTCACCGGCGCCACGGCAATTCACCCTGGCTACGGCTTCCTCGCGGAAAACGCTGACTTCGCCGAACAGGTGGAAAACTCCGGCTTTGCCTTCATCGGCCCGAAAGCTGACACCATCCGCCTGATGGGCGACAAGGTTTCGGCCAAGCACGCCATGATCGCTGCCGGCGTACCCACGGTTCCAGGTTCTGACGGCCCGCTGCCGGAAGACGAAGAAACCGCGTTGCGCATCGGCCGTGAAGTCGGCTACCCAGTGATCATCAAGGCTGCTGGCGGCGGCGGTGGTCGCGGCATGCGCGTAGTGCATAAAGAAGAAGACCTGATCGCCTCGGCCAAACTGACCCGCTCAGAAGCTGGCGCGGCGTTCGGCAACCCGATGGTCTACCTGGAGAAGTTCCTGACCAACCCACGCCACGTGGAAGTTCAGGTGCTGTCCGACGGCCAGGGCAATGCCATCCACCTGGGCGACCGCGACTGCTCGCTGCAGCGTCGTCACCAGAAGGTCCTCGAAGAAGCACCGGCACCGGGCATCGACGAAACCGCACGCCAGGAAGTCTTCGCCCGCTGCGTCAAGGCGTGCATCGACATCGGCTACCGTGGCGCCGGCACCTTCGAGTTCCTCTACGAGAACGGCAGCTTCTACTTCATCGAGATGAACACTCGTGTCCAGGTAGAGCACCCGGTTTCGGAGATGGTCACCGGTATCGACATCGTCAAGGAGATGCTCAGCATCGCCGCCGGCAACAAGCTGTCGTTCACCCAGGATGACGTGGTCATCCGCGGTCACGCGCTGGAATGCCGGATCAACGCCGAAGACCCGAAAACCTTCATGCCAAGCCCAGGCACGGTCAAGCACTTCCATGCCCCGGGCGGCAACGGCGTGCGCGTCGACTCGCACCTGTACAGCGGTTACGCGGTTCCACCGAACTACGATTCGTTGATCGGCAAGCTGATCACCTACGGGGCAACCCGTGACGAAGCCATGGCGCGCATGCGCAATGCGCTGGACGAAATCGTCGTCGACGGGATCAAGACCAACATCCCGCTGCACCGCGACCTGACCCGTGACGAAGGCTTCTGCAAAGGGGGAGTGAACATTCACTACCTCGAGCACAAGCTGGCCGAGCAACACTGATCGGCACTCGCCACACCGCCAAGGCCGCTTCCGAGCGGCCTTGGCGTATCTGCTTATCTCCCAGCGCCCTGTAGGAGCGAGCTTGCTCGCGAACCGCGCAGCGGCCATTGCGTACACTCCCTGATCAGCCGCTATCGCAAGCAAGAACCAGGCATCCCCCTCGCTCCCACGGGTCGTCTCGCGTAAACTTGCGCGCTTCTCGCGGCCCGCTAGGCTGCACATCACATATTTTCAAAGGTGCCCGCCATGCCTTGGCTGCAAGTCCGTCTCGCCATCAGCCCAGAACAAGCCGAAACCTACGAAGACGCTTTTCTTGAAGTCGGTGCCGTCTCGGTGACCTTCATGGACGCCGAGGATCAGCCGATCTTCGAACCCGAGCTCAATACCACGCCGCTGTGGTCCCACACCCACCTGCTGGCGCTGTTCGAAGGCGGCACCGAAGCCGCCAGCGTGCTCGCCCATCTGGAACTGCTGACCGGCAGCCCGCTGCCCGAGCATCACAGCGAAGTCATCGAAGACCAGGATTGGGAACGTAGCTGGATGGACAACTTCCAGCCGATGCGTTTTGGCCAGCGCCTGTGGATTGTCCCAAGCTGGCACGCCGCCCCAGAGCCAGACGCGGTCAACCTGCTGTTGGACCCGGGCCTGGCCTTCGGCACCGGCACCCATCCGACCACCGCCCTGTGCCTGCAATGGCTGGACGGCCAGGACCTGAAAGGTTGCGACGTACTGGACTTCGGTTGCGGCTCCGGCATCCTCGCCATCGCCGCCCTGTTGCTGGGCGCCAAGCAAGCCGTGGGCACCGACATTGATGTACAAGCCCTGGAAGCCTCCCGGGACAACGCCGGGCGCAACAACATCGCCGAGGCCTTGTTCCCGCTGTACCTGCCCGAACAACTGCCGCAAGTACAAGCCGATGTGCTGGTGGCCAACATCCTCGCCGGCCCCCTGGTCTCCCTGGCTCCGCAACTGTCGAGCCTGGTGAAGCCCGGTGGACGCCTGGCGCTCTCGGGGATCCTCGCCGAACAAGGCGAAGAGGTCGCCGCCGCCTATGCCCAGGACTTCGATCTGGACCCGATCGCCAACCTCGATGGCTGGGTGCGCATCACCGGCCGTCGGCGCTAGAATGGCCGCCTGCATAATCCGGATGGCCGCATGACCGACAGTTTCGTCACCCAGTGCCCGCATTGCCAAACCAGGTTCCGTGTCAGCCATGCTCAATTGAGCGTGGCCCGCGGAGTGGTTCGCTGTGGCTCCTGCCTGCAGGTGTTCAACGCTGCTCGGCAGTTGCTTGAGCAACGCGCAGCCAAGGAAGGCGTAACGTCCAGGCCTGCCGCCAAACCGACCGCCGCGCCGGCAGCCACTGCACCGCCGACACCGGCCCCGGAACCGGAACTGCAGCCCCCTCCGGCACCGACTCCAGCTGCGCCCCCCGCCCAACGCGCCATCAGTCAGAAGCAATGGTCGGCCGCCGAGATGGATCTGGACCACCTGGACCTCGACGAGGAACTGGCCAAGCTCGAACAGCGGGAAATCCAGCCAGCCAAGGCCTTCGGCCAGGAGCGCGAACACCAGGAAGAGAGCCTCAGCGCCCGCCGTGATCCATTGGACAGCGACGAAGCCCACTGGCCCGACGGCCTGTTCGGCAGTGCCGCCAAGAACGATAAACCCGAGCCTCTCGCCACCAAGACACCAGCATCCCAGGACGAAGCCAGCCAAGAGCCTGCCAGGTCCGGTCGCACCGAACCGTCGCTGTCTTTCAACCTGGCGGACCTGGATGACGAGCCGCAGGCACCGCGGTTGCGCCCGGATGATGACCTCGGTTCCCTGGACGCCCACTCTCCTGCAGAGGCCATCGAGCACGACGACAAACCAGAGGCCGCCGCCCCGGGCAAGAAACGCCGCGAGCGCAGTGAGCCCGGGGTTCAGGAAGACGTGCTGCTGGACCTGGTGGACGATCCAATCCATCTCGACTGGCAGAAACGTCGTTCACCCTGGGGACGACGCCTGCTCTGGATGCTGCTGATCCTGCTGGCTGCTGGCGGCCTGGTGAGTCAATACGTCGCCTACCACTTCGACGAACTGGCGCGCCAGGACCAGTACCGCCCGTGGTTCCAGGAGCTGTGCCCGGAGTTCGGCTGTACGGTACCGTCGCGCGTGGACATCGCCCGGATCAAGAGCAGCAATCTGGTGGTGCGCAGCCACCCGGAGTTCAGCGGGGCGCTGGTAGTGGATGCCATCATCTACAACCGTGCGCCCTTCTCCCAACCGTTCCCGTTGCTGGAACTGCGCTTCGCCGATCTCAATGGCCATCTGATTGCCAGCCGCAGCTTCAAACCCGGGGAATACCTGGGTGGCGACCTACAAGATGTCGCGGAAATGCCGCCGCAGACACCGATCCACATTGCCCTCGACATTCTCGACCCCGGACCGAAAGCCGTGAACTACAGTCTGAGTTTCCACTCGCCTGAGTAAATCGGCTAGACGAGTTGATGGAAAACGCTGGATTGACGACAGTTTTATGACTGCGTCGCTCAGATTAATCCTGAGTCGATAACGGAAGAACTGTTCAGATTTTATCCAATTCAGCCTTTATCCGGTCATCGAGAGCGGGTATCATGCCAACCCTTTTTCGAACTCTCATGATCCGGCCCCACAACAGGGAAGTCCTATGTCGGCGGTACGCATCGGCCCATATACAGTGCACAACGGCTTGATTCTCGCCCCAATGGCGGGTGTCACCGACCAGCCCTTTCGTCAGCTTTGCAAGCAATTGGGCGCGGGCCTTGTAGTCTCGGAAATGGTCACCAGCGACATGAGCTTGTGGAACAGCCGTAAATCGCGGCTGCGCATGATCCACGAAGGCGATCCCGAGCCACGCTCGGTACAGATTGCCGGTGGTGATGCACAGATGCTGGCAGACGCCGCCCGCGCCAACGTCGAGTTGGGCGCACAAATAATTGATATCAACATGGGTTGCCCGGCGAAGAAGGTCTGCAACAAGGCCGCCGGCTCCGCTTTGCTGAAAGACGAAGCCCTGGTCAACGAGATTCTCCAGGCGGTGGTGGCCGCGGTGGATGTACCGGTCACCCTGAAGATCCGTACCGGCTGGGACCGGCAGAACAAGAATGGCCTGACGGTGGCGAAGATCGCCGAGCAGGCGGGCATCACGGCACTGGCGGTCCATGGTAGGACCCGGGCCGATCTGTACACCGGCGAGGCCGAGTACGACACCATCGCCGCGATCAAGCAGGCGGTGTCGATTCCGGTCTTTGCCAACGGCGACATCGACTCACCCGAAAAGGCCCGGCAGGTGTTGCACGCCACCGGTGTCGACGGGCTGTTGATCGGCCGGGCCGCCCAAGGGCGGCCATGGATTTTTCGTGAGATCGAACACTTCCTGCAGACCGGTGAAACCCTCCCGGCGCTGGAGCTGTTCGAAGTGGAACGTATTCTGCTAGAGCACCTGGCCGCGCTGCATGTCTTCTATGGGGATGTCATGGGCGTACGCATTGCGCGCAAGCATGTGGGCTGGTATCTCGCAACCCTGCCGGGCGCCAGGGAGTTTCGCGCCCACTTCAATCGTTTGGAAGATACGGAAGCACAATGCGCCAACGTTCGGGAGTTCTTTGCCGGGCGTTACAAGAGCCTGGAAGCAGGGGACGGAGAGGGGGTGGCCGCATGACGATGATGACCGAGACTTTAGTGAGTGGAACAACACCCGTGAGCGACAACGTGAATTTGAAACAGCACCTCAATACACCCAGCGAAGAAGGCCAGACCCTTCGCGGGAGTGTCGAGAAGGCGCTGCACAATTATTTCGCCCACCTTGAGGGCGCGGCCGTCACGGATGTGTACAACCTGGTGCTCTCCGAAGTCGAGGCTCCCTTGCTCGAAAGTGTGATGAACTACGTCAAGGGCAATCAGACCAAGGCCAGCGAACTCCTGGGTCTGAACCGAGGTACCCTGCGCAAGAAACTCAAGCAGTACGATTTGTTGTAAGCATTCAATCAAACCAGAAAGGCGCCCGCGTAAAAAACGGTCGCCTTTTTTGCTGACTCCTTTGCTTTTGATGGAAATTGAGATGACCGACCAGACTACCCGCCTGCCGATCCGCCGCGCCTTGATCAGTGTTTCCGACAAGACCGGGATCCTTGAATTCGCCAAGGAGCTGGAAGCCCTTGGTGTGGAGATCCTCTCCACCGGCGGGACCTTCAAACTGCTGCAGGACAACGGCGTGTCCGCAGTGGAAGTCGCGGATTACACCGGTTTCGCGGAAATGATGGATGGCCGGGTGAAGACCCTGCACCCGAAAATCCACGGCGGTATCCTTGGTCGTCGCGGTATCGACGACGCCATCATGAACGAACACGGGATCAAGCCGATCGACCTGGTCGCCGTCAACCTCTACCCGTTCGAAGCCACCATCTCCAAGCCGGGTTGCGACCTGCCGACCGCCATCGAGAACATCGACATTGGCGGCCCGACCATGGTCCGCTCGGCAGCCAAGAACCACAAAGACGTGGCCATCGTGGTCAACGCCAGCGACTACGCCAGCGTCCTGGAAAGCCTCAAGGCCGGTGGCCTGACCTACGCCCAGCGCTTCGACCTGATGCTCAAGGCCTTTGAACACACCGCGGCCTACGACGGCATGATCGCCAACTACATGGGCACCGTGAACCAGGCTGCCGAGACCCTGAGCACAGAAGGCCGCAGCGAGTTCCCGCGGACCTTCAACAGCCAGTTCATCAAGGCCCAGGAAATGCGCTACGGCGAGAACCCGCACCAGAGCGCGGCGTTCTACGTGGAAGCCAAGCCGGCCGAAGTCGGCATCGCCACCGCCACCCAGCTGCAAGGCAAGGAGCTGTCGTACAACAACGTGGCCGATACCGATGCCGCGCTGGAATGCGTCAAGAGCTTCGTCAAGCCGGCTTGCGTGATCGTCAAGCACGCCAACCCGTGCGGCGTTGCCGTCAGCCCGGACGCTGAAGGCGGCATCCGCCAGGCCTATGAGCTGGCTTACGCCACCGACACCGAATCGGCCTTCGGCGGCATCATCGCCTTCAACCGCGAGCTGGACGCAGCCACTGCCAAGGCGATCGTCGAGCGTCAGTTCGTTGAAGTGATCATCGCCCCTTCCGTGACTGAAGAAGCCCGCGCCATTGTTGCTGCCAAAGCCAACGTGCGCTTGCTGGCCTGCGGTGAATGGTCGGCTGATCGCGCTGCCGCCTGGGACTACAAGCGCGTCAACGGCGGCCTGCTGGTACAGAGCCGCGATATCGGCATGATCAGCGCCGATGACCTGAAGGTGGTGACCAAGCGCGCACCTACCGAGCAGGAAATCCACGACCTGATCTTCGCCTGGAAAGTTGCCAAGTACGTCAAGTCCAACGCCATCGTCTACGCCAAGAACCGCCAGACCATCGGGGTCGGCGCCGGCCAGATGAGCCGCGTGAACTCCGCCCGGATCGCCGCCATCAAGGCCGAGCACGCCGGTCTGCAGGTAGCCGGTTCGGTAATGGCCTCCGACGCGTTCTTCCCGTTCCGCGACGGCCTGGACAACGCCGCCAAGGTCGGTATCACCGCGGTGATCCAGCCAGGCGGCTCGATGCGTGATGCCGAAGTGATTGCCGCTGCCGACGAAGCCGGCATCGCCATGGTCTTCACCGGCATGCGTCATTTCCGTCACTAAGCACTCGCCACAGTAGGAGCCGGCTTGCCGGCGAAAGCGGTCCCGCCCAACAAGCGAGGCGCCCCGATCGCCGGCAAGCCGGCTCCTACTTTTGCTTTCCTGAATTAGCGTCATCCGAGGTTTTTGAAATGAATGTACTGATCATTGGTAGCGGCGGTCGTGAACACGCCCTGGCCTGGAAAGTCGCTCAGGACCCACGGGTTCAGAAAGTGTTCGTTGCCCCGGGCAACGCCGGCACCGCCATCGAAGCCAAATGCGAGAACGTCGCCATCGACGTCCTGGCCCTGGAACAGCTGGCAGATTTCGCTGAGAAAAACGTCTCCCTGACCATCGTTGGCCCGGAAGTGCCGCTGGTGGCCGGCGTGGTCGACCTGTTCCGCTCCCGTGGCCTGGACTGCTTCGGCCCGACCGCCGGCGCCGCGCAGCTGGAAGGCTCGAAGGCCTTCACCAAGGACTTCCTCGCGCGCCACAAGATCCCGACTGCCGACTATCAGAACTTCACCGAGATCGAGCCGGCCCTGGCCTACCTGCGGGAAAAAGGCGCGCCGATCGTGATCAAGGCCGATGGCCTGGCCGCCGGCAAAGGCGTGATCGTCGCCATGACCCTGGCCGAAGCCGAAGAGGCCGTGCGCGACATGCTGGCCGGCAATGCCTTCGGTGACGCCGGCTCGCGTGTGGTCATCGAGGAGTTCCTCGATGGCGAAGAAGCCAGCTTCATCGTCATGGTCGACGGCAAGAACGTGCTGCCCATGGCCACGAGCCAGGACCACAAGCGCGTCGGCGACGGCGACACTGGCCCCAATACCGGTGGCATGGGCGCTTACTCGCCAGCACCGGTGGTCACCTCAGAAGTACACCAACGGGTGATGGACCTGGTGATCTGGCCGACCGTGCGCGGCATGGCCGAGGAAGGCAACGTCTACACAGGCTTCCTCTATGCCGGGCTGATGATCGACAAGGCCGGTAACCCGAAGGTCATCGAGTTCAACTGCCGCTTCGGCGACCCAGAGACCCAGCCGGTCATGCTGCGCCTGCAATCGAGCCTGGTGCTGCTGGTGGAAGCCGCCCTGGCCCAGGCCCTGGACAAGGTCGAAGCGCAATGGGATCCACGCCCGAGCCTGGGTATCGTGCTGGCCGCTGGCGGCTATCCTGGTGACTACGCCAAGGGCGCAGCGATTACCGGCCTGGACGCCGCCGCTGAACTGGAAGGCAAAATCTTCCACGCCGGCACCGCGCTCAAGGACGGTCAGGTTGTAACCTCCGGCGGCCGGGTACTGTGTGCCACCGCCATGGGCGACAGCGTGGACGCAGCCCAGCAGCAAGCCTACCGCCTGGCGGCCAAGGTCGATTGGCAGGGCTGCTTCTACCGCAACGACATCGGCTACCGTGCCATTGCTCGCGAGCGTGGCCAGGAGTAAAGCCTGCCCTGACTCCGGCAAGGGCCTTGCGCCCTTGCCGGGCGGTCATTACGCCGCGCATAGTTATAATCAGGCATCAACCAATGAAGGGATTTCGCCGTGCGCTGGCTCAGGACTGCCCTAGGTCTCACTGTCACATTGCTGACTCTGCTCTGCTTGAATTCGGCCCTGGCCGCTCAAGGCAGTGGCTGGGCGGTTTTGCTCGACGAACAGGCCGACCTGCAACTCAGTGACATCCGCTCCCCACGCTACATCAACCAGTTCAGCCCGATCGAACTGGACAAGCTGACCGCCGCCGAGCCTGACGGCGCCCTGTGGTTACGCTTCAAGCTCCAACCAGGGACCCACGAGCAGATCCTGCGGATCTTCGCCCCCGACCTGTCCCACCTGAATCTCTACGTGCTCGACGGTGACAAGCTGATCGAGCAAGTGAACACCGGTTCCAGCCAGGCACAAACGGAAAAGCCCCTGCCCAGCAGAGACTTCATGCTGCCGTTGCCGCAAAGCGCCAAGCCGCTGGATGTGTATGTACGGCTAGTGTCCGAGCACGAACTGCGCCCCTACATCACCCTGCAATCGGCAGTGATGAGCGCCGCCAACCAGAGCCAGACGCTGATCTACGGCCTGCTCTTCGGCTGCCTGGCAATGCTGATCCTGCACAACCTCACACGCTTCGCCTACACCCGCTCTCGCAGCAGCTTGTGGCTGGCGGCCTGCGAGGGCCTGCTGACCCTCAGCCTGTTGATGCTGCTGAACCTGCTAGGCCCCTGGCTACCAGACTTGCAGCCGCTGCAGACCCCGGGAGCCTATGTGGCCCTGCTGCTGACTGCGCCCTGCGGGATGATGTTCGCCTACCGCTTTTTCGCCCCGCTGGGTCCGCACCCGCTGAATCGCCTGCTGCTGGGCAACATCCTGGTGATCGGCCTGTTCGGCCTGTTGCTGCTGTTCGTCAGCACCCTGCCGCTGAACATCATCACCTATGGCCTGGTGGCCCTGGCCGGCCTGAGCATGCTGTTCGTCGGCGGCTATCACTGGCACAAGGGCTATCGTCCGGCCCGCTTGTTCGTCGCCGCAATGGTGATCTTCAACCTCGGTACCCTGGTGATCCTCCCGGCCCTGCTGGGCCTGACCCTGGTCGCACCGCAAGGGCTGATCATCACCCTGATGAGTGTGGTGTGCATCGCCGGCCTGCTGATGAGCATTGCCCTGGGCGAACGCCAGCGCAACATCACCGAGAACCGCTTCAGCGTCAGCCGCGACCTCGCCGCCAGCACTGCCGAGGTCAATGCCAAGGCTGAATTCCTGGCCAAGATCAGCCACGAGATCCGCACCCCGATGAACGGCGTGCTGGGCATGACCGAACTGCTGCTGGGCACCCCGCTGTCGGTCAAGCAGCGCGACTACGTGCAGACCATCCACAGCGCCGGCAACGAACTGCTGACCCTGATCAACGAGATCCTCGACATCTCCAAGCTGGAATCCGGGCAGATTGAACTGGACGACGTACAGTTCGACCTCAATGCCCTGATCGAAGACTGCCTGAGCATCTTCCGCGCCAAGGCCGAACAGCAGAATGTCGAACTGATCAGCTTCATCCAGCCCCAGGTGCCGCGGGTCATCAGCGGCGACCCGACGCGCCTGCGCCAGGCCCTGCTGAGCCTGTTGGAAAACGCCCTGAAGAAGACCGACGAGGGCGAAGTGCTGATCGTCGTCGCCCTCGACGAACGCAGCAGCAAGCCGCGCCTGCGCATTGCCGTGCAGGACAGCGGCCAGCCGATGGACGCCGAAGAGCGCGACGCCCTGCTGCACACCGAGCTGCACAGCAAGAACTTCCTCGCCACTACCCGCCTGGGAGGCAATCTCGGGCTGGTGATCGCGCGCCAGTTGATCCTGCTGATGCACGGCGAATTCGGCATCAAGAGCGGCGCTCAACAAGGCAGCACCCTGTGGCTGACCCTGCCCCTGGACGCCGAGCGCCTGGAGCAACCCACCGCCGATCTCGACGGCCCGCTGCAAGGTGCCCGGGTGCTGGTGGTTGATGACAACGACACCTGCCGCAAAGTCCTGGTGCAACAATGCAGTGCCTGGGGCCTGAACGTCAGCGCTGTGCCTTCGGGTAAGGAGGCGTTGGCACTGCTGCGGACCAAGGCCCATCTGCGGGACTATTTCGACGTGGTCCTGCTGGACCAGAACATGCCCGGCATGACCGGCATGCAACTGGCGGCGAAGATCAAGGAAGACCCGAGCCTGAACCACGACATCCTGTTGATCATGCTCACCGGCATCAGCAATGCGCCGAGCAAGGTGATTGCACGCAATGCCGGGATCAAGCGCATCCTCGCCAAGCCGGTGGCCGGCTATACCCTCAAGACCACCCTGGCCGACGAACTCAGTCAACGGGACAAGGCACCCGCCGCGCCCTACAACCTGCCCTTCAATACCCCGCCGAGCCCGGCGCCGGTCACTGTGCCCAGCGACTTCCGCATCCTGGTGGCCGAAGACAACAGCATCTCGACCAAGGTCATCCGCGGCATGCTCGGCAAGCTCAACCTGCAGCCCGACACCGCCAGCAACGGCGAAGAGGCCCTGCAGGCAATGAAAGCCCAGCGCTACGACCTGGTGCTGATGGATTGCGAAATGCCGGTGCTGGACGGGTTCTCCGCCACCCAGCAACTGCGCGCCTGGGAAGTCGGCAACCAACGGGTGCGCACCCCGGTGGTGGCCCTTACCGCGCACATCCTCGCCGAGCACAAGGAGCGCGCGCGCCAGGCCGGCATGGACGGGCACATGGCCAAGCCGGTGGAGCTCTCGCAACTGCGCGAACTGGTGGAACACTGGGTCACCCAGCGCGATCTGCGTGAGCGCAGCGCCGCACACACCAGTTGAGCCGACAGCCCGGGCGGCGCCTGTTAAACTCTGGCTCGCCCTCCTTAGTCGTGAGCTCCCACCATGCTCCACGTGCTGTTCAGCGTTTACCTGAAGATGCTGGTGCTCTATAGCCCATTCTTCGTGCTCTCGTGCTTCATCAGCCTGACCCGCGGCTATTCCCCCAAGGAGCGGCGGCGCCTGGCCTGGAAAGTCGCCTTGGCGACCCTGGTCTCCAGCATCCTGCTGTACCTGTTCGGCCGGGTGATCTTCAGTGTCTTCGGGATCACCGTGGATGCCTTCCGCATCGGCGCCGGCAGCGTGCTGTTCATCTCCGCCCTGGGCATGGCCCAGGGCAAGTCCGCGGTCCAGACCGACAACGTGCAGCAGGACGTGACCATCGTCCCGCTGACCATTCCCCTGACCGTGGGCCCCGGCACCATCGGTGCGCTGCTGGTGATGGGCGTCAGCCAGCCCCACTGGGACGACAAGCTCACCGCGATCCTGAGCATCGCCCTGGCCAGCTTTACCGTCGGCGTGGTGCTGTACCTGTCGAACCGCATCGAAGGCATTCTTGGCGAGCAAGGCTTGCAGATCGTCAGCCGCCTGATGGGGCTGTTCGTCTGTGCCCTGGCGGCGCAAATCATCTTTACCGGGGTTCGAGGGTATCTGGTGCCCTAGGCAGCCGGGATGCCCCCAGCGCCCTTACATGGAATCACAGGCAACGGAATGCAGATGCCCCAAAGACCTCCCGGCAAGCACCGCTCCCGGATGCCGTGCTCAGCTCTGGCCCCCCTACGATTCCTGATCGACCAGCGCCTGGGTTACCTGCTGGCATTGCTGGTATTGCTCGCGCAGCCGGCCATGGCGGCAGACCTGCCAAACGCAGAATCGAAGAAGCGCCTCGACTACCTCAGTGGCTACAGCGAGCAGTTTGGCGACTTCCACGTGTTTCGCGGCAGATCCTCCATCAGCACCTTGGAAATCACCTACAAAGGCCGGCCCTACCGGCCACTGAATGCCTGGCAGATCACCGATGTCAGGCCCACCGGCGCGATCCAGGGCGGCCAGCCGGTGCTGCTGGCGACCACTATCGAATGGATGGGCGTCGGCACGGTGGTGATTGCCGTGCAGAACGACACGCCGCTGGCCCGCATCCTCAGCCCGGTCAAAAGCGCGAGCGAACCCGACTGGGGCCAGCCGCAAGCAGGACGCAATGATCTGCTGCTGTTCCCCGAGGGCGCACGAGCCTTCGTGCCATCGACCGGGCAAGTGCTGTGGTTCGACAATCAACTGCCCGGCTGGGGTCTCTCGCACCACTCCATGCTGGTATCAGTCGCGCCGGACAATCGCAGCGCCGCGTTCCTGGGCAAGGAAAGCTTGCTGCTCAGCTCGGTGGACCAGGGGGTCTATGCCCATTGGCCGATCAGCAAGGAGCTGAATGCGAGTCAGATCTGGCCGCTGTTCAAGGAGTCCTACGCCCGTGCCCAAAAAGCCCTGGAGCAAGGTCGGAGCATCGACGGGAGGCGCCTGCAACATGCCCTGGAAGTGGATTGGGTCGCGCAGAATTTCAGTTGGCAAAAGGTTCAAGGGGTCTGGCAACTCAAGGGCCTGGGCCTGACCTCCAGCCCTATCAAGGGGAGCAGTGAGTGATGCCGAACCTTCTACCTCGACCTTTTGCATGGTCCACCCAGCGCCTGCTGCAGCTGGTTGTCGTGGCGCTCCTGAGCGGTTGCGCCAACCATGGTGCCGAACGGCCCAGCGATATTCGCACCGAAGACGCCAAGACCACGCAAGCGGTCCTGGAACTTCAAGTGACCTTCGCCAAGGCACCGGACTACAAGCCCGATACCTCAGGCCCCTATGCGTCCAGCAAGTACGTGAAAATAGACGGCTACCCGAGCATCCAGATTCCGTTCTACCAGAAGGGCATCGGTTTCGAACTGGGAGTACTCGGCGACCCACGAGCGCTGCTGGCGTTGCCTTATCCCTCGCCCAAGAGCGATTCGGCCACCAACTCCCTGCGGGTCATGGGCCAGAAACTGGACCCCACTCACTATCGCTTCCTGGTGTTGCCGATGTCGGGCTGGAACAGCCTCAACAGCTTCGAGGTGGCCTTCGCCCACAACGGTCGGCAAGAAGCCATGACCTTCAGCTACAGCACCAAGGACGTGTGCGAGAACAGCTTCGCGGTGACCACCCCGACCTATGGTTTCGCCCTTTCCGTGGCCGCGCGCTTTCCTGGCAACGCCCGAGGTTGCCTGAAACCCTGCGATGCGCGCCCAGGGTATGCGGGGCATTGCGCCTACTACTCCGGTTTCTTGCTGGTACCGAGCCTGTAAGCAAAGCCGCCCGTGCCCTCCTGGAAGGATAAGGAACAACACAATGCCCTACAGCGCCGACGCTGCTTTCGTACAGGAGCAATGGCAGGACGAGTGCTTCCCACGGGGAAACGCCCTGATCCTGAACAGCGGTTTCTACTGCCTGTTCGACCTGCCCTACGCACATTCCCAACCGCTCAACAAAGTCTGGATTCCGGCCCTGGATTATCCCCGCCCGGATGAACCTGACTTCGTCACGCCCCTGGGATTTTCCGCCGACGGCCCGCAGCCTTTTTACGCCAAAGGCGGCGAGACTGCCGGCTATGGCGGCGACGGCTTCCTGGCATTGCAGGAAAAGGGCTCGGACAAACTGATCTGGTTGATTACCTTCCGGGACACCAACCCCTTCAGCCGGGTAGAAATCCACGACCAGCACATCCAAGCCGAGTCGACATCCGGGGTCAGGGTACGAATCCCCATCGAGCGGCCCGACCAGTTGACTCTGGTCTGGCCATAAACTGAACACCCAGGCCGAGTGCCCATGGAAAAACTTACCCGCCTCGCCGCCATCGACCGCTTGAGCCGACAGCGCCTGCTGTCCCTCTCTGCGCTAGAGCGCTACGACCAGCTCTTGAACAGGTGGAGCATCGATGACGGCGACCCTGAGTTCGCAACGCTCCCGGCAACCCTGCGCCAAGAACTGTTGCAGCATCAGGAGCCCCCCGAAAACGTGCAAGACCCGCACTATGACCCACTGATACTGCTCAACCTGCGCGCGGAATACCGCAGCGTCACCGCCCAGTACTTGACCCGCTGCCTGCTTGAAGCCGGCTGTGGCGAACACCAGGTCGACGAGCCAGTCGAGCCGCTGCTCGCCTGCCCTTGCTGCGGTTATCTGACCTTGGGCGCGCGCGGCGAGTATGAAATCTGTGACCTGTGCCACTGGGAAGATGACGGCAGCAATGCCGCCGATGCACTGAGCGGGCCGAACCACATGACCCTGCGCCAGGCTCGGGAACAATTCGCCCGAAGCCGGGATACTTTACCCTTGGACAAATGGCCACGGGCCAGCGAGAACGCCCGATGATTCCCAAGCAACTGATGGCATTGATCGAAGCCCAGCCAAACCCCAGGCCCCGCATCGAAACCGCCAAGGTGACCCACGCACTGAAGACGCTGGGCATTGCCCTGGACAGCGAGTTCGCGCAGATCTACCTGGCCTGCCACCCCGCCGACTTCGAAAGCCGGGCGAGCTACGAAGTGCTGATGGACATCGCCGAGCCCACCGAGCAGATCCTCATCGGCACTGAATTCATCCATGAAGTGTGGGAGCTGCCAAAGAACTTTATCGCCTTCACCTCATTGCAAGCCGAAGGCGGCTACTTGCTGGACAAGGACTCTGGCGGCGTCTGGGATTTTGGCCTCGAGAACTGGGAGGACTTTGTCGCCGGACGCATGCCGGCCAGGTGGGGCAGCTTCTTCGAGTTTGTCACCTGGCTGCTGTCAGCCGATGCTCCGGATGATGACTAGCCCCTCCGCCGTACCGTAGGAGTCGGCTTGCCGGCGAAGGCGACCGCCAGATCGCTATCGCCGGCAAGCGGCTTCCAGCAGGGCTGAGTTCAGGGCTTCTGGCCGTACCAGCGCGGCGTGTATACCCACTCGCCGCCTTCTGCGCGTGGAAACACACAGGTGGTGGACGAGCCCACCAGCACCATGGTGCGCATATCCACTTGCTCCGGAGTCAACTCGCCCAGGGTGATCACCCGCAGGGTCTGCCCCGGACGGCCGATATCGCGCCCCAGCACCACCGGGGTTTGCGGCGTCCGATGCTGGCGCACGATTTCCAGGGCCCGCCCCAGTTGCCACGGCCGGGAGCGGGAGATCGGGTTATAGAAGGCCAGGGCCAGGTCAGCCTGGGATGCCAGGTCCAAACGTTTCTCGATGATCTCCCAGGGCTTGAGGTTGTCCGACAGCGACAGCACGCAGAAGTCGTGCCCCAAAGGCGCACCGGCCTGTGCAGCGGTGGCCAGGGAGGCGGAGACACCGGGGAGCATTTCCAGGTCGACGTTGTGCCAAGCCGGGTCGCTGGACTCGTGCAGCGCTTCCAGTACCGCAGCGGCCATGGCGAATACGCCCGGGTCACCGGACGACACCACCACCACTGAGCGGCCTTGAGCCGCCAGTTCAAAGGCATGCCGCGCGCGCTGCATTTCTTCGCGGTTGTCGGTGCAGTGCATGACCTGATCGGCGCGGAACGGGCCAGCCATGCGCACGTAGGTTTCGTAGCCGAGGATATCGTTGGCCCGGGCCAGTTCGGCCTTGACCGCTGGCACCATCAACTCCGCAGCCCCAGGGCCGAGACCGATCACCGCGAGGCGGCCACGCGGACGGCCGATCTGCTCGGGGTCCAGAGGCTGGCTGGCCACGGCAATAGCGATGTCGTCGCTCACGCTGAGGGCCGGCAGCAGTTGTGGCACGGCCTGTTGTGCCAGTTCCACAACGCTGCCCGGCGCCGAGGAAAAACGCAGGGGCACGCCCAGTTCAGCAGCGGCTTGATGCAGGGTGCGGTTGGCCATGTCGCTATCAGGGGCCAGCAAGCAAGCGAGGGATTGCACGGCAATTGTCTTCTGATGCAAGGCATCGCGCAGCGCATCGGCGCCGGTCAGTTTGCCGTTGCAGGCAATCAGCACACTGCGCGGGTAGATCAGCAGCTCATTGGCCGCAGCTTCACGCTCAGCGGAGCCGACGCGGATGGTCAGGCGTGCTTGCTGGTCTTGCGGCAACTTGGCTTGCGCCAGCCACGGTGCAGCGCCTTCGATGCGCACGCTTTCGCCGCCCAGCAGGTCGGAAACAAAGCGTTTGCCCAGTTCCAGATCGCCCAGGGCATAGCCACTCGGCGGGTTCAACAGGCAGGTGCCAAAGCGCAGTTCACCGCTGGTGGTGATGGCCGCCGCCACCCCCAGGCCCGCGGCGATTTCCCGGGCCATGAGGTTGACGCCGCCCAAGCCGCCGAGCAGTGGCACCACGGCACTGCCGTCTTCGGCCACCGCCAGTACCGGCGGCTCGGCGCCTTTTTCCAGCAGCAGCGGCGCCAGGGTACGGATGACGATGCCCGCCGCACACAGGGCAATGATCGGCGTGTCCTGTTGGTACAACTGGCGCAGGGTCGCACCAAATTCGGCGTAGACCCGGTCCGCGCCTTCGACCCGCTCCGCCAGGCCGTAAATCAGCGCATCGGGATACAGCTGCTGGATCTGACGCGCGGTATTCAGGCTGCCTTGGCCAAGGATCACGATGGCCGGAATCAAACGGGCCATCAGCCTTGCCACCTTTCGCCGGGAACGATGATCAGCGAGAAGTACGGCGAAGACATCGGCTCCACCTCATCCAGGGGCACGATCTTCTGGTTGGCCATGGTCGCGCGCTCGACATACAACGCTCGCTGCGCCAGACCCAGCTCCTGCAGTACCTGGCGCACCTTGGGGAAGTTGCGCCCCAGCTTCATCACCACCGCCGCATCGGCATCCGCCAGGCGCCGCTTGAGCTCGTCATGGGGCAGCACGCCGGAGAGCACCGACAGGCTCTGGTTGCGATACACCAACGGGGCGCCCAGTACCGAGGCACCACCAAGCATCGAACACACGCCCGGCACTACTTCGGCCTGATAGCGTTCGGCCAGGCGGTCATGCAGGTACATGTAGGAACCGTAGAAGAACGGGTCACCTTCACAGATCACCGCCACATCGCGGCCGGCGTCCAGGTGTACCGCCAATGCCTCGCTGGCACTGTCGTAGAAATCGCTGATTATCTGTTCATAGGACAGCGGCGCCTCCAGCACTTCGGTGGTCACCGGATACACCAGCGGCATCAAGGTCTGGGCTTGTTGCAGGTGCGCCTCGATGATACCGAAGGCGTTGCCCTTTTTGCCCTTGGCGACGAAATACGCCACCACCGGCGACTCACGCAGCAGGCGCAGGGCTTTGACAGTAATCAGTTCCGGGTCACCGGGGCCGACGCCGAGGCCGATCAAACGTCCAGGTTGCTGCATCATTCGATCTCCGTGGCCAGGGCATTGACGGCGGCGGCGGCCATGGCGCTGCCACCGAGGCGACCCTGCATGATCACGAAGGGCACGCCCCGGCTGTCCGCAGCGAGCATCGCCTTGGATTCGGCGGCGCCGACAAAACCCACCGGGAAGCCGAGGATCAGTGCGGGTTTCGGTGCCCCGGCATCGAGCATTTCCAACAGGTAGAACAACGCGGTGGGGGCGTTGCCGATCACCACCACGCTGCCTTCCAGGTGCGGGCGCCACAGCTCCAGGGCCGCCGCCGAGCGGGTGTTGCCCAGCTCCCGGGCCAGCTCCGGCACGCTGTCGTCGCGCAGGGTGCAGATCACCTGATTGTTGGCGGGCAAACGCGCCCGCGTGATGCCTTCGCAGACCATCCGCGCATCGCAGAGGATCGGTGCACCGGCGGCCAGGGCATCGCGCCCGGCCTTGCCTGCGCCTGCCGAGAACTGCAGGCCGTCGATGGCCTCGACCATGCCGCAGGCGTGGATCACGCGCACCGCGAGTTTTTCCAGGTCGGCAGGAATGCGATCGAGCCTGGCTTCTTCGCGGATGATCGCGAAGGAGTTGCGATAGATCTCCTGACCGTCGCGGATGTAATCAATCATCAAGGTGACTCCGTGGGCGGGCTTCAAGTACAGCCTCTGCCGCTTCAATAGAAAGGTTACGTGCGTGCAACGTGCCGAAACCCGGCTGCGCGGCATCGCGAAAATAAACGTCATAGCGCCCGGGGGCCACGGCCAGCAAGGTGGCCGCAGCCACATGGGCGGCAGCACAGGAGCGCGAACAGGCCGACAGGTGCACATCCAGGCAGCGGCCGTGACGTTGCAGCAAGGCTGCCAGCCTGACGGCATCGCCCTTGGTCTCGGCCAGGGCCTTGCCGCAACCATTGGAACCGGTGCAGGCAATCAGATGGGCCAAGGCCTGCCCAGGGCTGCACAGCAGGCCCAGTTGACTCAACTGCGCAGTGACTGCCGGAGCGTCCGCCAGGGCAATGAAGGGCAGCAGCAGGCTCTGCCAGGGGGTGAAACGCAGGCTGGCGTCGCCGTAACGCTGCGCCAACTGCGCGACGCCCTTGAGCATGTCGGGATCGAGGCGTCCCAAGGGCGTGACCGCGCCGACATACACCCGCCCGCTGTCGCTCTGTGGATAAGTTCCCAGGTGCAGGCCTTCGGCGGCGGCCGGGCGCTGCCAGCCATCGATGTTCAACAAGGGACGACTCAAACGCTGATCCAGCAGCGCGACAAAATCGCTCACCGGCATTTGCGCCAGCAAATGACGCATGCGCGTCTGCTCGGGCAGGGCCTGTTCGAGGAACAGCTCGAGCACCGCCACCAGCAGCTCGTGGCCCTGCTCCAGCGGCACCGCGGCTACAGGTTTATCCACAGGGCAACCGGCCAAGCCAAAGGCCAGCAGCAATTGTCCGTCGCGCTCAAGGGCCGCCAGCCACAGATCGTGGTGATGCTCGAGCATGGCCAGGGCCTCGCCGCCGTCGAGTTGCACGGCAAACTTGGCCGACAACTCGTGGAAGCGCGGATGGCTCTGCAAGGTCTCGAGGATCTGCCCGGCCAGGGGCCGGGTGTCCAGCAGCCGCAGCGGGTCAATCCCGGCGCTGGGGCTGAGCATCAGGTTGCGCACATCGTCGCCGGCGGCGGAGGTCGGTCCCAGGCCGGCCGCCAGCAGTTTGGCGATCAACGCCTGATGCTCCGCACCAATGCCGCGAATCTGCAGGTTGGCGCGATTGGTGGCCTCGATCACCCCGCCGGCATAAGCCTGCGCTGCATCGGCCACCGCCAGCGCCTGGGTCGCGCTGATGGCCCCGCCCGCCAGCTTGATCCGGCAGATGCCACCGTCCAGCGCCGGGACGATGCGCAGCAACCCCGGGCAAGCCGAGGGACGGATGGCAGTGGACATCGAGCGTTCGTTCAAAGGGGTGGCCGGCAGTGTGGGAAAAGCGCTTCGTCAGCGAAGGCGCGGTATTATGCCTGCTTTGTCCGAAGGCATGAAAAGCCTGCCTGTCGGAACATCAGGTTTTATGTTCGAGGAAAAGTGATGTCGCCCTGGCTGACAGTAGTGGGAATCGGTGAAGACGGCTTCAAGGGCCTGGGCAGGAATGCCCGTCACGCCCTGCTGGGGGCCTCGCGGATCGTCGGCGGCCAGCGCCAGCTGGATCTGCTGCCGGCGTGCATCCGTGGCGAGCGCCAGCTGTGGCCCAGCCCGTTTTCACTGGAGCCAGTGCTGAGCCAGCGGGGCACAGCAGTCTGCGTGCTGGCCAGCGGCGACCCGATGCTGTTCGGCGTCGGTGCCAGCCTGGCGCGGCAACTGCCGGCGCATGAACTGCAGGTGCTGCCCTTCCCTTCCGCTTATTCCCTGGCTGCCGCACGCCTGGGCTGGCCGCTGCAGGAAGTGGT
Source organism: Pseudomonas sp. Fl4BN1 (assembly GCF_009908285.1). Lineage (GTDB taxonomy): Bacteria > Pseudomonadota > Gammaproteobacteria > Pseudomonadales > Pseudomonadaceae > Aquipseudomonas. The sequence continues at coordinate 101,171 of NZ_JAAARM010000015.1, read as the reverse complement.
CACCCTGTCGGTGGTGGCGCGGCCAATCGCCGCGCTCAATGCACAGCTGTTCAGCGGCGTACGCCTGCTGGTGCTGAGCAATGACGGCCACAGCCCGGCGGCCATCGCCGGTCTGCTGCGTGAACGCGGCTTCGGCCCGAGCCGGATCAGTGTGCTGGAGCACCTGGGAGGGCCACTGGAGCGACGGGTAGATGGCACTGCCAATGACTGGAGCGATCCACCGATTGCCGACCTGAACCTGCTGGCCATCGAATGCCGGGCCGAGCCCAATACGCTGCGTCTGTCGCGCCTGGCCGGCCTGCCTGACGCAGCCTTTCAGCACGACGGCCAACTGACCAAGCGCGACGTGCGCGCCATCACCCTGGCGCGCCTGGCTCCGGTGCCCGGTGAATTGCTCTGGGATGTGGGGGCCGGCAGCGGCTCCATCGGCATCGAATGGATGCGCGCGCACCCTAGCTGCCGAGCCCTGGCCATCGAGGCCGACACTGGCCGCCAACAGTTGATCGAACACAACCGCGAAGTGCTTGGAGTGCCCGGACTGCAACTGATTCGCGGCAGCGCACCCCAGGCCCTGGTCGGGCTGGAGCGTCCGGACGCGGTGTTCATCGGCGGCGGCGTGACCCGTGACGGCGTACTGCAGGCCTGCTGGGAACAACTCAAGCCTGGCGGACGCCTGGTGGCCAATGCGGTGACCCTGCAAAGCGAAATGACCTTGATGGACTGGCGTGACCGGCACGGCGGTGAACTGACCCGCATCCATATCGCCCAGGCCCAGCCCCTGGGGGAATTCGACACCTGGCGCCAAGCCTTGCCGATCACCCTGCTGGACCTGCAAAAACCCCAGGAATTGCCATGACCCTGGTAGCCGCGGGCTTGCCTGCGAACGCGTCCTCGTGCGGGTGCGCAAACGCTTGTTCACGGGCACGCTCGCCCTTGCAGGGTGTGCGCTATGCGTGAGGAAACGGCTGAGCAGCCCACGCCCCTGCGCAGTGGCCTGACCACCGGCAGTTGCGCCACCGCCACCAGCCTGGCCGCTGCTCGCCTGCTGTTGGCGGGCGTCAACGCGGATGCGGTGGATATCGTCCTGCCCAAGGGCAAGCAGGTACAGATGCGCCTGGAGTTCTGCCGCCACACCGTAGACGGCGCCGAAGCCGGAACCCTCAAGGACGCCGGCGACGATCCGGATGTTACCCACGGCGCCCTGCTGTACTCCCAGGTGTGCCTGACCCGCGAACCGGGAATTCGCTTCGTCGCAGGCTCAGGGGTCGGCACCGTGACCCGCCCCGGCCTGGTCCTGGCAGTGGGCGAGCCGGCGATCAATCCGGTACCGCGGCGGATGATCAGCGAGCATCTGCAGCGACTCGCCGAGGAGCAAGCCTACGCCGGCGGCTTCGAAGTCACGGTGAATGTCGAGGGCGGTGAAGCCCTGGCCCTGAAAACCATGAACCCGCGCCTGGGGATTCTCGGTGGGTTGTCGATCCTGGGCACCAGTGGCATTGTCCGGCCCTTCTCCTGCGCAGCCTATATCGCTTCGATCCACCAGGGCATCGATGTGGCCAAGACCAATGGCTACCAGCACATCGCCGCCTGCACCGGCAACGCCAGTGAGGACACCATGCGCCGGGTCTATGGGCTGCCGGAAATCGCCCTGATCGAAATGGGCGATTTTGTCGGCGCAGTGCTCAAGCACCTGCGCAAAGTGCCGGTGGCCAAACTCAGCCTGTGTGGTGGCTTCGGCAAGATCAGCAAGCTGGCGGCCGGGCACATGGACCTGCACAGCCGCCACTCCAGCATCGACTTGCCACAACTGGCGCAATGGGCTGCTGAAGTGGGCGCCGATCCGGCCCTGCAACAGGCCATCCGCGAGGCCAACACCAGCCAGCAGGCGCTGGCCATGGCCAGCGCTGCCGGGGTCGCCCTGGGCAACGCGGTGTGCCAGCACGCCCTGGACTTCGCCCGCAGCGTGGTGCCGCCCCAGGTCCAGGTGGAAGTCTTCGCCATCGATCGCCAGGGCGGCATCGTCGGCCACGCCGGAGCGTTGCAATGACCCGCATCCTGTTGTTGGGCGGGGTCACCGAGGCACTGGCCATCGCCCGCACCCTGGGTCCGCAACATATCTACAGCCTGGCCGGCGTCGGCCGGGTGCCCAGCGACCTGGCCTGCCAGGTGCGGGTCGGCGGTTACGGCGGTGCCGAGGGCCTGGCAGGCTTTATTCGCGAGCAACGGATCAGCCTGTTGCTGGACGCCACTCACCCCTATGCCGCGCAGATCAGCGCCAATGCCGTGGCCGCTGCAGCGCTCAGCGGCGTGCCCTGCTGGGCCCTGCGGCGCCCCGCCTGGCAACCCCAGGCGGGCGATGACTGGCGTGAAGTAGCCGACTGGTCACACCTGGTACAGACCCTGCAGCCATTCAAGCGCCCCCTGTTCACCCTCGGCCGCGAACCCTTGCAGCACCTGGATGAAATCCCTCCCGAACAGTTCTGGACCCTGCGCGCCCTGGAGGCGTACCCCGGCAACCCGCGCTGTGAAGTGATTGGTGCGCGCGGGCCGTTCCTGATCGCGGACGAGCGCGAACTGTTCGAGCGTCGGCAAATCGATGTGCTGATCAGCAAGAACAGCGGCAGCAGCGCCACCGAGCCCAAGCTGGAAGTGGCTCGCGAACGCGGGGTACCGGTCCTGGTGCTCAAGCGCCCCGACCTGCCCGAGGTCGACCGCAGCTTTGCCAGCGTGACCGAGGTCCTGGCCGCCCTGAGTCAACTGGCCTACGCCTGACAGACAAAGGCGTCGTACCCCACACACTCTTGGGAAACCCCTGGCAGCGACTGGCCCGGCAATATTTTAGCCTCCTTGGAAAGGTTCAGCAGCGACCGCACCCGCTTCAGGTCCGGTCGTCGCTCCACTGCGTTTAAGTCTGGCGAATGACTTGCCAGCTCGTATCCCAAGGAATACAGTCGCCATGTTCATCTTTGAGCAGACTCAGGAGTTCACCCGCTGGCTTGTACGTCTGAAAGACCCCCAAGGAAAAACCCGCGTGCTGGCCCGGATCAGGGCTGCACAACTGGGCCGGTTCGGCGACTGTGAACCCGTGGGTGAAGGTGTTCATGAGATGCGCATTCATCGCGGCCCGGGTTATCGGGTGTACTTTTCGCGCCGCGCCCAGACGATCTACCTGTTGTTGATCGGTGGCGACAAAGCCACCCAAAGTCGCGATATCCAACGGGCCAGGCAGCTGGCTCACGACCTCAAGAGCGAGGGCTGAAACATGCGTACCCCAGTGAGCCGCTTCGACGCGGCAGAATATCTCAAGACCCCTGAAGACATGGTCGCCTACCTCGACGCCTGCTTCGAGGAAGACAGCGGCGATGGCGTACTGATCCGCGCCGCACTCAACGACATCGCCCGAGCCCGGGGCATGACCCAGGTCGCACGTGACACCGGCCTGGGCCGCGAGAGCCTGTACAAGGCCCTAGGCAGCCAGGGCAATCCCGAGTTCGCAACGATCATCAAGGTCATGAAGGCCCTGGGGCTGAAGCTCCACGTCAGCCCTGCCTGAGCCGGCACTGCGACACCACACCGCACACGGTGTTTTTTTACTTATCCACAGCGATCAGGCTAAATACCCACCTGATCGCTCAACCGACGGATCGTCCATCATGTCCCGACAACGGCTCGCATTTGCCTGGATCGCCTGCTTCGCAGTGCTGTTCAACATGCTTGCCATGCCGCTTTCCGGGGCCATGCAGCGCACTGGCCAAGGGCTGGACGAACAACTGCTGTGGGGCAGCTTCTGCTCGGCCAGCGGCACCAAGCTGGTGGCCATTTCCCTGGGCAAGCTTGAGCAGAATGCGCCACAGAATGACGACCACTCGAACATGCAGCACTGCTGGTGCTGCTCCGGTTCGGCCCCTCTGGTGGCCTTGCCCGGCCATCCGCCCCAGCTGAATTTCGTTCGCTTCGCCGCCCTGCCGGGCGCCCCGCAACCGAAGATCGAAATGCTCACGCTGCGCCAGCAATGGCCCAGCCTGAACCCTGGTGCCCCACCTCTGGCATGATTCCCTTTCGCAAGTGATCTGCGTTTTTGAATCGTTCTGGAGAACCGCCATGTTGAAACCGTCCCTGGTCAAGCAATCCCTGCTGCTGGCCGCGTTGCTGCTGCCTGCCTGTTTCGCCACCGCCCATGACTACAAGGCCGGCGAGTTGCAAATCGCCCACCCCTGGTCCCAGGAGCTGCCGCCGAACGCGCCGACCGTCGCGGCCTACTTCGTGGTGCACAACCCGGGCAAGAATGCCGACACCCTGCTCAGCGTCGACTCCCCGATTGCCGGCAGGGCCGAGCTGCATGAGCACGTCATGCAGGGCGACCTGATGAAGATGCAACAAGTGGACAAGGTTGCCGTACCTGCCAACGGCGAAGTGAAGTTCGCCCCCATGGGCTACCACGTGATGCTGATGGAGCTTAAGGACCGCAGCCTGCTCACCGATGGCAAGCGCTTCCCGCTGACCCTGCACTTCGAGAAGTCCGGTGAGGTGACCGTCGAAGTGGCAGTGCAGAAGCAAGCGCCAGAGACCACGCCAGAGCATAAGCACGCCCAGTAAGTACTGACCGGCCTCTACCGTGAACGCCCCGCGTATGCCTGGCGTCAGGTGCCCCGTGCCGCGTCGAGACTCGCTCCGAGTCCGCCGCGGCAGCTGGCTCAGCCTGTTCGCCATGTTGATGATCTTTATCGGCCCGCTGATTTCCCAGTCGATGCCGATGGATCACGCGATGCCGATGAACATGTCCGTTGCGATGGACATGGGCGACAGTGCGCCCGGCTGTCACGGTGAAGCCCCGCAGCACTCGGAACACGGCAAGTCCCAGGGCGAGCAGCATGTGCTCTGGGAGAAATGCGGCTACTGCAGCCTGCTGTTCAACTGCCCGGCGCTGCCCTCGAGCCTGTCGTTCGCAGCCCTGTCGGCGCCCCCTACCCAGTCTTTCCTGATCCCCGCCACGCGCCTGGGCCACACCCGGCAGACCGTGTTCCCCGGCGCACTGACCCGCGCCCCACCGATCATCGCCTGAGTCTCCCGCTCAACTCACACGGCCGGCTGTCATCGCGACAACCGCGTATTCGCGGCCGTGTCATTCAAGACCGATCGATGGAACATCTATGTTTTCTGCTAATACTCGCCTGGGCGTTGCCCTGCCTTCCAAGTCCTTTGCCCTGAGCCCTTCGCGCCAGGGTTTCAACCGTGCCCTCGCCGTGTTCTGCGGCGTGTTGCTGACCCCCCTGGCCCTGGCCGACGACGCCCCGACGGACCATTCCCAACACATCAACGAACTGAGCCCGACGGTGATCACCGCCATCGCCCCCAGCTCGCCCCTGACCGTGGTCACCAACCCCAAGGACCCGCGCCAGCCGGTCCCGGCCAGTGACGGCGGCGACTACCTGAAGACCATCCCCGGCTTCGCCCTGGTGCGCAACGGCGGTACCAACGGCGACCCGGTGCTGCGGGGCATGTTCGGCTCACGGCTGAATATCCTGACCAACGGCGGCATGATGCTCGGCGCCTGCCCGGGTCGCATGGACGCCCCGACGTCCTACATTTCACCAGAAACCTACGACAAGCTGACGGTGATCAAGGGACCGCAGACTGTGCTCTGGGGCCCAGGTGCCTCCGCCGGCACGGTGCTCTTCGAGCGTGAGCCGGAGCACTTCGGCGAGCTCGGGACCCGAGTCAACGCCAGCCTGTTGGCCGGTTCCAACGGGCGCTTCGACAAGACCCTGGACGCCGCCGCTGGCGGGCCCCTGGGTTATGTGCGGGTGATCGGCAACACCGCACATTCCGACGACTACAAGGATGGCAACAACGACACCGTGGCCTCGCGCTACGACAAGTGGAACGGTGACGTGGCCCTGGGCTGGACCCCGGACGCCGACACCCTGCTGGAGCTCACTGCCGGCAAGGGCGATGGCGAAGCCCGCTACGCTGGCCGCGGCATGGACGGCTCGCAGTTCAAGCGCGAAAGCCTGGGCCTGCGCTTCGAGAAATCCAACCTCGGCGAGGTGCTGGACAAGGTCGAGGCCCAGGTCTACTACAACTACGCCGACCACGTGATGGACAACTACAGCCTGCGCACTCCGTCCGGCACCGGGAAGATGGCCGGCCCCATGGCCTCCAACGTCGACCGTCGCACCCTCGGCGCGCGGATCAAGGCCACCTGGCGCTGGGCCGATGTACAGCTGATCAGCGGCATGGATGCGCAGACCAGCGAGCATCGCAACCGCGCCAGCAGCGGCATCGATACCTACAAGCAACTGCCACGGACCAAGGACGCCGACTTCCACAATTATGGCGTCTTCAGCGAACTGACCTGGTACGCCGCAGAACGGGATCGCCTGATCACCGGCGCCCGGGTCGACCGCGCCTCGGCCAAGGACTACCGCCAGAACATCGGCTCGGGAATGATGAGCCGCCCCAACCCCACCGCAGGCGACACCCGCGCCGACACCCTGCCCAGCGGTTTCGTGCGTTACGAGCATGACTTGGCCGACAGCCCGACCACGGTCTATGCCGGCATCGGCCACACCCAGCGCTTCCCCGACTACTGGGAGCTGTTCTCACCGAAGATGGGCCCGGCCGGCTCGGTGAATGCGTTTGATTCGATCAAGCCGGAAAAAACCACCCAACTGGACTTCGGCCTGCAATACCAGACCGCCGACCTGGAGGCCTGGGCCTCGGGCTACATCGGCCAGGTACGCGACTACATCCTGTTCGACTACCGAACCGCAATGATGGGCATGACCATGTCCAAGGCCGAAAACATCAACGCGCGAATCATGGGCGGCGAACTGGGCGCGGCCTACAAACTGACCTCCAACTGGAAAGCCGACGCGACCCTGGCCTATGCCTGGGGCAAGAACAGCAGCGATGGCAAGGCCCTGCCGCAGATGCCGCCACTGGATGCGCGCTTCGGCCTGACCTACAGCGAGGACAACTGGAGCGCCGGCGCCTTGTGGCGAGTGGTGGCAGCACAGAACCGGGTCGACCTGAACAAGGGCAACGTGGTCGGCAAGGACTTCGGCAAGAGCGGCGGCTTCGGGGTGTTCTCCCTCAACGGTGCCTACCGGATCAACAAGAACCTCAAGGTCAGCACCGGCGTCGACAACCTGTTCGGCAAGGCTTACGCCGAGCACTTGAACCTGGCGGGCAACGCCGGCTTCGGCTACCCGGCCAATGACCCACAGGCCATCAATGAACCGGGGCGCACGCTCTGGACCAAGGTCGACCTGAGCTTCTGAACATCCTTCGCCGGCCAGCCGGCTCCTGCACCCAGGAGTCGGCTGGCCGGTGAACAGGCGGTAACAACCGCCCCATAAAAACAGATCCATTGCCCTGCGGAGCGTTCCCTGATGAATCGACCCAAAGTGTCTTTCTACAACCTGGCCTGGCGCTGGCATTTCTACGCCGGGCTGTTCGTCGCCCCCTTCATGGTGATGCTGGCCCTGACCGGTATCGTCTACCTGTTCAAGCCGCAACTGGATCCGCTGATGTACGGCAGCCTGCTCAAAGTCCCCGCCGGGCATCACAGCCTCAGCGCCGATGAGTTGCTGCAACGGGTGCAATCGGCCTATCCCAAGGGCCAGGTCAAACAGTACCTGCCACCCATCGACGCCGAGCGCAGTGCCCAGTTCGTGGTGCAGGACGCGGGCCACGAGCTCAACGTGTTCATCGATCCCTACCACGGGGACGTGCTCGGCGAGCAGGATGCCAAGCGCAACCTGCAGGCTGTGGCCCGGGCCATTCATGGCGAACTGATGATGGGTACCGTCGGTGATCGGCTGGTGGAACTGGCCGCGGGCTGGGGCATCGTCCTGGTGGTCTCCGGCCTGTACCTGTGGTGGCCCCGGGGCCAATCCTCGGCGGGGGTGCTGTGGCCGCGCTTCAATGCTCGCGGCCGCCTGTTCTGGCGCGACCTGCACAGCGTGCTGGGTTTCTGGGGCGCCGCCTTCCTGCTGCTGATGCTGCTGAGCGGCATGACCTGGACCGGCGTCTGGGGCAAGCAGTATGCCGATCTGTGGAACCGCTTCCCGGTGGCGATGTGGAACAACGTGCCAACCTCCAACCAGCAAGCCGGAGAGCTCAACAGCGCAACCCGTCAGACTGTGCCCTGGGCCTTGGAAAACACCCCGATGCCGCTCTCCGGCGACCACGCCGAACACATGGCACACAACGCCGCGGATGCGGCACCGGCAGCACCGGGCATCAGCCTGCAGGCGGTCCAGGATATCGCCCACCAGCGCCAGGTGGAGCCGGGCTACAGCATCACCCTGCCGACCACCGCGATCGGGGTGTTCACCATCGCCGTATTCGCCGATGACCCACGCAACGACGCCACCTTGCATGTCGACCAATACACCGGCAAGGTCCTCGCCGATGTGCGCTGGCAGCACTACAGCAACGTGGCCCGGGCCACCGAAATGGGAGTGATGCTGCATGAGGGCAAGATGTTCGGCCGCGTCAACCAGATCATCGTGCTGGTGGTGTGCCTGATGATCCTGCTCAGTGCCGTGAGCGGCATCGTCATGTGGTGGAAGCGTCGTCCTCAAGGTCGACTCGGCGTCCCGCCGCTGCGCCACGATCTGCCAAAGTGGAAAACCGCGATGCTGATCATGGCTCTGCTAGCCCTGGTCTTCCCGTTGGTGGGGGCTTCATTGATCGCGGTATGGCTGCTGGATCGGCTGCTGCTCTCACGCTTCAACCGTGGGCCTGAATCTGCCTCATCTTCAACATGAAGCAGCTGAGATGCGCGTTCTAGAGAGGTCTGTACAATTTCGGCGCTTAAGCCGCGCACAGTTATAATGTTACTTTATAACACTTAAGTGTAAGATCCTTGCCCGCAGTATCCCCCCACTGCGGGCAACCCTCTCGAAGAAGCGATTCACCGTCCCGATGAACAAGTACCTCCTGCCCAGCCTCTGCCTGCTCGCCCTACCGTCCCTGGCCCAGGCGACCGAGGCCGGCACCGCCCTGACCCTGCCCGCCGGCACCATCTCGGCCCCAGCCAGCGAAACCGCCGACCACATCAGCCTGAAGACGCCAACCAGCGCCGGCTCACGCCTGGGTCTCAGCGCCCTGGAAACCCCGGCCAGCACCGACAGCCTCAGTGGCGAGCAGATCCGCGCCCGGGGCGATCGCAGTATCCAGGACGCGGTCTCGCGCAGCGCTGGAATCAGCCGCACCGGCACCCCGGGGGACGGTGGCACCTCACTGTCGGCACGGGGCTTTACCGGGCAGAGCTCGGTGATGCAGCTCTATGACGGCAACCGCATGTACACCGGCATGGGTACCGTGACCTTTCCGGTGGACAGCTGGGCAGTGGAACGGGTTGACGTCCTGCGTGGCCCGGCCTCGGTGCTGTATGGCGAAGGCGCCACTGGCGCGGTGATCAACACCGTGCCGAAAAAGCCCTTCAGCGGCGAAATCGAAAACCACCTGCGCCTGGGCTACGGTTCCTTCGATCGCCAGCAACAGGCCCTGGACAGCGGCGGCTCCCTGAACGACACCTTGAGCTACCGGTTGAACCTCAATCGCCTGCGCAGCAACGGCTGGATCGACCGTGGCGATTCCTCCGGCGATTTCGTCAGCGCCGCCCTGCGCTGGCAGGCCCGCGATGACCTGGCCTTTACCCTGGCCCACGATTATGGCGACCAGAACCCGATGAACTACTTCGGCACGCCACTGATCGACGGACAATTCCACAAGAGCCTGCGGGACAAGAATTACAACGTCAGCAATAACAAGCAGCACTACAACGACCAGTGGACCCGCCTGACCAGCGAATGGCAGATTTCCGACAACGTCAGCGCCAGCAACGAGCTGTACTACCTCAAGGCCCAGCGCCGCTGGCAGAATGCCGAAAACTACAATTTCAACACTGCAGATCACCAACTGACCCGTAGCGGTTACTACGGCATCGGCCACCAGCAGGAACAGGTTGGCGATCGCCAGACCTTCACCTTCAAGCACTCGCTGTTCGGCCTCGACAGCCAGACCCTGGTGGGGATGGACTACAACCGAATCCGCTTTCATATGAAAAGCAATTCGCCGTTCAACGATGTGCTGAGCAGTGGCGATCCCATCGACCTGTATCACCCAGCCAAGGGCGGGTTTGTCAGCGCCAGCCCCTACATCGATCAGTTCAAGACCACCACCCGGCAAATCTCCGGCTTTGCCGAAAACCGCCTGCAGTTGAGCGAACGCTGGTCCCTGGTGACCGGTATACGCCGTGACTATGCGCATGTGGACCGTGATGACCTGGCGAAGGGCGGACGGGATGACAGGACCCTGACGGGCAACAACTGGAAAGCCGGGCTGGTATTCGCGGTGACGCCGGATACCTCCCTGTACGGGCAGTACTCCACCAGCACCGATGGCGTCGGCGGACTGATTTCCCTGAGCCCGAGCCAACAACAGTTCGACCTCTCCAATGCTAAACAGACCGAGATCGGCCTCAAGCAGGCCTTCTGGGACCAGCGCGGCGAATGGACCCTGGCCGCCTATCACATTGTCAAAAAGAAACTGCTGATCGATGTCCCGCAAATTGCCGGCGTCCCACAGCATAAGGATCAGGTCGGCCAGCAATCGTCCAACGGCCTGGAAGCCAGCCTCGACCTGCAACTGCCCCACGCCTGGCAGCTACAGGCCAACGCCGCCATCGTCCGTGCCCAGTACGACGACTTCACTCAGGTAGTAGACGGTCAGCAGGTTTCCCGCGACGGCAATCGCCCGATGGACGTCCCCCGCCGTACCGCCAACCTGTGGCTGAGCAAGGCCATCACCGATGACCTGCGGGCCGGTGCCGGGGTGCGTTACGTGGACGCGCGCTACGCCGACATGGCCAACCAGAATGAACTGCCTGGCTACACCGTGGTGGACGCGACCCTGTCGTGGAAAGCCCTGCGCAATACCACCCTGGGCCTGCAATTGAACAACCTGTTTGACCGCCAGTACGCGCAAAGCCAATACAATGACGGCCAGCAATGGATACTCGGCGAACCGCGCTCGTTCTTCGTCACCGCCGACTACACCTTTTAACTACTCCCGACGCCACGGCGCGGGGCTCACACGGACATGGCATGACCTCGCTGAACCTCACCAACCTGGCCTGGACGCCCCTGGGCCAGGGTCACTGTCATCACCAGTTCCAGCTGCGTGAGGCCAGCCTGCAGGTGGCGGCCGGGGAGTTTGTCGGCCTGATCGGCCCCAACGGCAGCGGCAAGACCAGCCTGTTGCGGTGTGCCTATCGCTTCAGCAAACCGCAGCAGGGCGAAGTGCAACTGGCCCAGCACAATGTGTGGAAGCAGTCGCCACGCTGGTGCGCACAACGCATCGCCGTGGTGCTCCAGGAGTTCCCCGACGCCTTCGGCCTGACCGTCGAGGAAGTGGTCGCCATGGGCCGCACCCCGCACAAGGGCCTGTTCGACGGCGACACCCTGGAGGACCGCCGTATCGCCCGCGAGGCCCTGGAGTCGGTGGGCCTGCTGGGCTTCGAGCATCACGCCTTCGCCACCTTGTCCGGGGGTGAAAAGCAACGGGTGATCCTGGCCCGGGCCCTGGCCCAACAGCCGCAACTGCTGATCCTCGACGAACCCACCAATCACCTCGACCCGCGCTACCAGCTGGAGCTTCTGCAACGGGTCAAGCACCTGGGCATCGGCACCCTGGCCAGCATCCATGATCTGAACCTGGCCGCGGCCTTCTGCGACCGCCTGTATGTCCTCGATCACGGGCGCATCGTCGCCAGCGGCACGCCTGCCGAAGTGCTCACTGTCGAGCTGTTGCGCGAGGTGTTCGGAGTCGCGGCACTGATCGACTCCCACCCCCTGTCTGGCTACCCACGAATCACCTGGATCACCCAACCATGACCTTGCGCTCCCTGCTTCGCTCCAGCCTGTTTATCGCCCTGTCGCTGGGGGCTGCCCAGGCCTTCGCCGAGGCCACTCGTTACCCGCTGACCATCAACAGCTGTAACCGCGAGGTGACCTTCAAGCAAGCACCGCAGCACGCCCTCAGCCATGACATCAACATGACCCAGATGATGCTCGCCCTGGGGCTCAAGCCGCGCATGGTGGGCTACAGCGGGGTCAGCGGCTGGAAAGCCGTGACCCCGGAAATGGGCGCCCTGCTGGACGGCCTGCCGGAGCTGGCGGCCAAGTACCCCTCGGTGGAAACCCTGCTCAACGCCAACGTCGACTTCTTCTTCGCCGGCTGGGACTACGGCATGCGCGTCGGCGGCGACCTGACCCCGCAGACCCTGGCTCCGCTGGGCATCAATGTCTATGAACTGACCGAATCCTGCGCCTTCGTGATGAAGCGCCCGGCGGCCAGCCTCGACGACACCTACAACGACCTGCGCAACCTGGGAAAAATCTTCAATGTGCAGGACCGCGCCAACGCACTGATCGCGCAGATGCAGCAGCAAGTGGCGCAGGTCCAGCAGGACCTGCCCAAGGACAAGCCCCGGGTGTTCCTCTATGACAGTGGCGAAGACCGGGCCATGACCTCGGGTCGCCTGGGCATGCCACAAGCGCTGATCGATGCCGCTGGCGGGCACAACATCCTCGATGACGTCGAGGCCAGCTGGACGCGGATCAACTGGGAGACCGTGGTCGAACGCAACCCGCAGGTGATCGTGATCGTCGACTACAGCGAAGTCACCGCCGAACAGAAGCAGCAGTTCCTGCTCGACAACCCGGCCCTGCAAGGGGTCGACGCGATCAAGAACCAGCGCTTCATCGTCATCCCCTACGTGCAGGCCACACCGGGCATCGACAACGTGCTGGCGGTGGAAACCCTGGCCAAGGGCTTCCACGGCGAATGATCAACGGTCGTTATGCCTGGCTGTTGCTGATCCTCGGCGCCCTGCTGCTGGTGTCCTGCGTGCTGTCCCTGGGCTTTGGCCCGGCGCGGGTGCCGGTGGATGTGGTCTGGCGGATTCTCCTGCACAAGGCCCTGGGCCTGGGTGCAGCAGACTGGAGCCCGGGCCAGGAACATATCGTCTGGCTGATCCGCGTGCCGCGCATGCTCCTCGGCGCCCTGGTGGGGGCCGGGCTGGCGCTGATCGGCGCGGTGCTGCAAGCGGTGACCCGCAATCCGCTGGCCGACCCGCACCTCTTGGGAGTGACCTCCGGTGCCACCCTTGGAGCAGTGATCGTGGTCCTGCATGTGGGGCAGATCATCGGCCTGCTGACCTTGCCCCTGGCAGCCTTTATCGGGGCCCTGGCGAGCATGCTCCTGGTGCTGGGCATCGCCGCCCGCAACGGCCGCCTCGACAGCGACCGCCTGCTGCTGTGCGGCGTGGCGGTGTCGTTCGTGATGATGGCGGCGGCCAACCTGCTGCTGTTCATGGGCGATCACCGGGCCAGTTCCGCGGTGATGTTCTGGATGCTCGGAGGCCTGGGCCTGGCGCGCTGGGAGCTGCTGGCGATTCCTGCCACCAGCGTGTTGCTGGGGCTGTTGTTGCTACTGGGCATGGCCCGCCCGTTGAATGCGCTGATGGCCGGTGAACAGACCGCCGTGACCCTGGGCCTGAATGCACGCAACGTGCGCCTGAAGGTGTTCCTGATCGCCTCGCTGATGACTGGGGTGCTGGTGTCCATCAGCGGCTCCATCGGTTTTGTCGGGCTGATGGTGCCGCACATTGCCCGGCGCCTGGTGGGCGCCGAGCACCGGCGCCTGCTGCCGGTATGCGTACTGCTGGGTAGCCTGTTCCTGGTCTGGGTCGATGTGGCCGCGCGCACTCTGATCGCCCCCGAGGACCTGCCCATCGGTGTGGCCACCGCAGCCATTGGCGGGGTGTTCTTCATCGGCCTGATGCGCCGCCGCTAAGCTCGCCCCTGTAGGAGCCGGCTTGCCGGCGAAGGCACCCGTGAGCCTTGTGCCAGGATCGAGGGCCTCTTCGCTGGCAAGCCAGCTCCTACAATCGTTGCCCGTGCTTTAAGATCTAGCCCTTCAATCTCTCAGGATGAGTCTCATGCTTAAAACCGCGCTCCTGGCAGTGCTGCTCGGTACCTCTCTTGGCGCCTTGGCCGCCACGCCTGTCGATGTCTCGAAAATCTACGGCAACATCCAGCTCGTCAACAGCTTCCCGGACTACAAGGTCAAGGTGGTGAACTCCTTTCCCGACCTGAAGGTGAAGCAGGTCAACGCCTTTCCCGACTCGGCGGGCAAGTGGAAGATCGTCAACAGTTTTCCCGATTACAAGATCCAGATCGTCGACTCTTTCCCGGACTTCACCATCAAGTATGTCGACGCCTTCCCTGGCGTGAATTGAAGCCTTCCTCCAGCCACGGCTGCCGCCCAGCGGCAGCACCACAATGACGCACCCCCACGCACCATCCTCCGCTCAAGGCCTCCTCTTGGGGCATCGCCGGCCCTGCGCCTGCCCGTAAAGCAAGGTTTTTCATGCCTTGCGCCGACTCGGCACACCCCTTGCAAAACAGCCCTTCAGTAGTCCGCATCTGCCTCTCAAAACAATTCAAGAGTTCATGGAGATCGCACAATGAAGCGTCGTAGCGTGCTCAAGGCTTTCACCCTCACGGCATCGATCGCCGCGATGGGCATGACCTGGACCGTCCAGGCCGCCGAGACCATCAAGGTGGGGATCCTGCACTCACTGTCGGGAACCATGGCGATCTCCGAAACGTCCCTCAAGGACATGGCGCTGATGACCATCGACGAGATCAATGCCAAGGGCGGGGTCAACGGCAAGCTGCTGGAACCGGTGGTGGTGGACCCGGCCTCGAACTGGCCGCTGTTCGCCGAGAAGGGCCGACAGTTGCTGACCCAGGACAAGGTCGCAGTGGTGTTTGGCTGCTGGACTTCGGTGTCGCGCAAGTCGGTGCTGCCAGTGTTCGAGGAACTCAACGGCCTGTTGTTCTACCCGGTGCAGTACGAAGGCGAAGAAATGTCGCCCAACGTGTTCTACACCGGTGCAGCGCCGAACCAACAGGCAATCCCGGCAGTGCAATACCTGATGAGCGAGGACGGTGGCAGCGCCAAGCGTTTCTTCCTGCTGGGCACCGACTACGTCTACCCACGCACCACCAACAAGATCCTGCGTTCGTTCCTGCATTCCAAAGGCGTGGCCGACAAGGACATCGAAGAGGTCTACACCCCGTTCGGCCACAGCGACTATCAAACCATCGTCGCCAACATCAAGAAGTTCTCCGCCGGCGGCAAGACCGCGGTGATCTCCACGGTCAATGGCGACTCCAATGTGCCCTTCTACAAGGAGTTGGCCAACCAGGGGCTGAAAGCCACCGATGTACCGGTAGTGGCCTTCTCCGTGGGTGAAGAGGAATTGCGCGGCATCGACACCAAGCCGCTGGTGGGCAACCTGGCGGCATGGAACTACTTCGAGTCGGTGGAGAACCCGGTCAACCAGAAATTCGTCGCTGACTGGAAGGCTTACGCCAAGGCCAAGAACCTGCCGGGTGCGGACAAGGCGGTGACCAACGACCCGATGGAAGCCACCTACGTGGGCATCCACATGTGGGCCCAGGCAGTGGAGAAAGCCAAGTCCACCGATGTAGACAAGGTCCGCGAAGCCCTGGCCGGTCAGACCTTCGCCGCCCCTTCGGGCTACACCCTGACCATGGACCAGACCAACCACCACCTGCACAAGCCGGTGATGATCGGCGAGATCCAGCCCGACGGTCAGTTCAACGTGGTGTGGCAGACCGAGGGCCCGATCCGCGCCCAGCCCTGGAGCCCGTTCATCCCGGGCAACGACAAGAAGCCGGACTACGCAGTCAAGAGCAACTGATCCAGCCCCAGGCCTGACGCCTTCCCTGTAGGAGCGAGCTTGCTCGCGATGAGGTCCGCAGGACCTCCAACGAAACCGCCCGGCTGGCCGCTGCGCGGATCGCGAGCAAGCTCGCTCCTACAGGTTACCCGGGTGTTTTCAAGGACATCGCCATGCCCACTGCCCTCTACCGTTTGATCCTCGCCTGCCTGTTGCTGCTGCCCATTGCAGCCCATGCCGGTGAAGCCGAAGATTTTGTTGCGGCCAATTCCAACCAACAGGCGCAACTGCTGGAAGCCTGGGCCGCGCAACCCGACCCAGCGCGCCTTGCGCTGCTCAACGCCCTGCAACAGGGCCAGTTGAACCTCGATGGCCAAGCCAAGACTCTGCGCCTGAACAACCGCCTGCGGGGGCTGATCGACATGGCCCTGGCCAGCCATCGACTGCTGGCCACCGACGCCCCAACCCGGCTCGATGCCGCCCGCCAACTGCAAAAAAGCGCCAGGCCGGCGCAACTGAAATTCCTCGATGCGCAACTGGCCGCCGAGCAAGACCCCGGTGTACACGATGCCCTGAGCCTGGCCCTGGCCAACCTGCAACTGGTGGACAACGACCCGGCGGTACGTCTGGCCGCCGTGCGCCTGCTGGGGGAAACCGGCGACCCGCTGGCCCGCACCCGCCTTGAAGGCTTGCTGGAACCGGGCGGCGAAGCCGACACGGCGGTACGTACCGCAGCAGAAACCAGCCTGGCCCAGGTCAAGCGCAAGCTGCTGGTCGGCGAAGTGCTGGGCCAGGCCTTCAGCGGCCTGTCCCTGGGTTCGATCCTGCTGCTGGCAGCCCTCGGCCTGGCCATTACCTTCGGCCTGCTGGGGGTGATCAACATGGCCCACGGCGAGATGCTGATGCTCGGCGCCTACGCCACCTATGTGGTGCAGTTGCTGTTCCAGCGCTACGCGCCCCAAGCCATCGAGTACTACCCGCTGCTGGCGCTGCCAGTGGCATTTTTCGTCACCGCCGGGATCGGCATGGTCCTGGAGCGCACGGTGATTCGTCATCTCTACGGACGCCCTCTGGAAACCCTGCTGGCCACCTGGGGCATCAGCCTGATGCTGATCCAATTGGTGCGCCTGCTGTTCGGCGCGCAGAACGTCGAAGTGGCGAACCCAGCCTGGCTTTCGGGTGGCATCCAGGTGCTGCCGAATCTGGTGCTGCCGTACAACCGCATCGTCATCATCGTCTTCGCCCTGGCGGTGGTGCTACTGACCTGGCTGCTGCTGAACAAAACCCGGCTGGGACTGAACGTGCGCGCCGTCACCCAGAACCGCAACATGGCGGCCTGCTGCGGCGTGCCTACCGGCCGTGTCGACATGCTCGCCTTCGGCCTCGGTTCGGGCATCGCCGGTCTCGGCGGCGTAGCCCTGAGCCAGATCGGCAACGTCGGCCCTGACCTGGGCCAGAGCTACATCATCGACTCATTCCTGGTGGTGGTGCTGGGCGGGGTCGGGCAACTGGCCGGCAGCGTGCTCGCGGCCTTCGGCCTGGGGATCGCCAACAAGATCCTCGAACCGCAGATCGGTGCCGTGCTCGGCAAGATCCTGATCCTCGCGCTGATCATTCTGTTCATCCAGAAACGCCCGCAGGGACTCTTCGCATTGAAAGGACGGGTGATCGACTGATGAATCAACCACTGCTGCTGACCGCCACCCAGAAAGCCGGGCCCAAAGTCACTGTCGCCATCGGAGCCGTGCTCCTCGTCCTGCTACTGGCCCTGCCACTGCTCTCCCTGCTGGCGTCGGACCATCCACTGCACGTCTCGGCCTACACCCTGACCCTGGTAGGCAAGATCCTCTGCTACGCCATCGTCGCCCTGGCCCTGGACCTGGTCTGGGGTTATGCCGGGCTGCTGTCGCTGGGCCACGGCCTGTTCTTCGCCCTGGGCGGCTATGCCATGGGCATGTACCTGATGCGCCAGGCCGCGGGGGATGGCCTGCCGGCGTTCATGACGTTCCTCTCGTGGAGCGAGTTGCCCTGGTACTGGACCGGCACCAGCAGCTTCCTCTGGTCCCTGTGCCTGGTGGTACTGGCACCCGGGCTGCTGGCCCTGGTGTTCGGCTTCTTCGCCTTCCGCTCGCGGATCAAGGGCGTGTACTTCTCGATCATGACCCAGGCCCTGACCTTCGCCGGCATGCTGCTGTTCTTTCGCAACGAAACCGGCTTTGGCGGCAACAACGGCTTTACCAATTTCCGCTCGATCCTCGGCTTCGGCATCACCGCACCCGGGACCCGCGCGGTGCTGTTCCTGGCCACGGTGCTGTTGCTGGTGGCCAGCCTGTACATCGGCTGGCGCCTGGCCCGGAGCAAGTTCGGCCGGGTCCTGACGGCGCTGCGCGATGCCGAGAATCGCCTGATGTTCTGCGGCTACGACCCCCGTGGCTTCAAGCTTTTCGTCTGGGTCTTGAGCGCAGTGCTGTGCGGCCTGGCCGGGGCCCTGTATGTGCCCCAGGTGGGCATCATCAACCCCAGCGAAATGTCCCCGACCAACTCCATCGAGGCCGCCGTATGGGTCGCCCTGGGCGGACGCGGCACGCTGATCGGTCCGTTGTTGGGGGCGGGGCTGGTGAACGGCATGAAGAGCTGGTTCACCGTGGCCTTTCCCGAATACTGGCTGTTCTTCCTCGGCGCGCTGTTCATCGTGGTGACCCTGTACCTGCCCAAGGGCGTGATCGGCCTGCTGAAGAAACGAGGTGAACAATGAGAGTCACGGCAACGGCTGATTTCATGCTCGAACCCATCCTCGAACCCAATAAGGATGCAGGTGCCAGCCGCGACGCCATCGGCCTCGGCCGTGCTGCCGGCAAGGGCCTCAACACCCGCCACGGGACCATCCTGACCCTGGAGGACATCAGCGTCAGCTTCGACGGGTTCAAGGCCCTCAACGACCTCAACCTGTACATCGGCGTCGGTGAGCTGCGCTGCATCATCGGCCCCAACGGCGCCGGCAAGACCACCCTGATGGACGTGATCACCGGCAAGACCCGCCCGACCCAAGGCAAGGCCTGGTTCGGCGAAACCCTGGACCTGACCCAGATGAGCGAAGTGCAGATCGCCCAGGCCGGGATCGGCCGCAAGTTCCAGAAGCCCACGGTGTTCGAGGCCCTGAGCGTGTTCGAGAACCTGGAGCTGGCACAGAAGGCCGACAAGTCGGTGTGGGCCAGCCTCGGCGCCCGGCTCAGCGACGAGCAGCAAGCGCGCATCGAACAGGTGCTGGAGACCATCCGCCTGACGGCCTCGGCGCAGCGCCAGGCCGGCCTGCTGTCCCACGGCCAGAAGCAGTTCCTGGAAATCGGCATGCTGCTGATGCAGGACCCACAGTTACTGTTGCTCGACGAACCGGTGGCCGGCATGACCGACGCCGAGACCGAGTTCACCGCCGAACTGTTCAAGACCCTGGCCGGCAAACACTCACTGATGGTGGTGGAGCACGACATGGGTTTTGTCGGCTCGATCGCCGACCACGTCACCGTGCTGCACCAGGGCAGCGTGCTGGCCGAAGGGTCCCTGGAGCAGGTGCAGGAAAACCAACGGGTGATCGAGGTGTACCTCGGCCGTTAGCGCAACCGCCGTTCGCCGGCAAGCCGGCTCCTCCCCCCTCCCGTAGGAGCTGGCTTGCCAGCGAAGGCCACCCCGCAATTCCCACAAGATTCGAGTACCCGACCATGCTCCAAGTCGACCAGCTGCACCAGTACTACGGCGGTAGCCACATCCTCCGCGGCCTGAGCTTCGAAGCGCAGATCGGCGAAGTCACCTGCCTGCTCGGGCGCAACGGGGTGGGCAAGACCACCCTGCTCAAATGCCTGATGGGCCTGCTGCCGGCCAAGGAAGGCGCGGTCAACTGGGAGGGCCGGACCATCACCGGCTACAAGCCGCACCAGCGGGTCCACGCCGGGATTGCGTACGTGCCACAGGGCCGAGAGATCTTCGCTCGCCTGACGGTGGAGGAGAACCTGCTGATGGGCCTGTCGCGCTTTCCAGGCGCCGAAGCCAAAGAGGTTCCGGCGTTCATCTACGAGCTGTTTCCGGTGCTGCTGCAGATGAAGCAACGCCGTGGCGGCGACCTTTCCGGCGGCCAGCAGCAACAGTTGGCCATCGGCCGCGCCCTGGCCAGCCGCCCGCGGCTGCTGATCCTCGATGAGCCTACCGAAGGCATCCAGCCCTCGGTGATCAAGGAGATCGGCGCGGTGATCAAAAAGCTCGCGGCCCAGGGCGACATGGCCATTTTACTGGTGGAGCAGTTCTACGATTTTGCCGCCGAACTGGCAGACCAGTACCTGGTGATGTCCCGCGGCGAAATCGTCCAGCAGGGCCGCGGAGAAAATATGCAGGCAGAAGGTGTACGCGGCCTGGTTACGATCTAATCTGTAGCCTCCTAACGATAACGACCCAGCATGAACTCACCTGCCGCCACCGCCCTGTTCACCCCCAGTTGGCACGCCGAGCTGGAGCTGGCCTATGCCCGGTTCGGCGCTACCACGCGCCCGGTACTGCGCCGCCATCTAGGTCCGCTGCGGGTGCAGAAGCACCTGTACGCCGAAGGCCCGGAGGTTTGCCAGCACATCATCGTCCACCCTCCCGGCGGCATTGCCGGCGGTGACCGGCTGACGATCAATGCCCGTGTCGACAACGGCGCCTGGGCGCAATTGACCAGCCCCGGGGCCGCCAAGTGGTATCGCGCCACCGGCAGCGCCAGCCAGACCCTGAACCTGCAGGTCGCGCCGGGGGCAACCCTGGAGTGGCTGCCCCAGGAGACCATTGTGTTTAGCGCCGCCCAGGCCGAGCTGACAACCCTGATCGAATTGCACGGGGATGCGCGGTTGTTCTATTGGGACATCGTTGCCCTGGGACGCCCGGCCAGTGGCGAGCGCTTCGAATACGGGCATTTCCAGGCGCAGCTGGATATCCGCCGCGACGGCCGACCGCTCTGGCATGAACGCCAGCGCATCAGTGGTGGCGATGGTTTGCTGGACTCGCCGATCGGCCTGGATGGCCAGCCGGTATTCGCCACCTTGCTGGTCACCGGCGAGGTCGACAGCCAACTGCTGGAACGCTGCCGCGCTCTGGAGCACCCGGTGCGCGGCGACCTGACACAACTGCCGGGCCTGTTGGTAGCCCGCTGCCTGGCCAGCGAAGCCCTGCAGGCCCGAGCCTGGCTGATCGCCCTGTGGCAGCTGTTGCGCCCGACCCTGCTGGGGCGCGAGGCCGTGCCGCCGAGGATCTGGAATACATGAAGCGACTGCGCCCCTTTTAACTGCCCAATGACGGATTGATCACGATGGACCTGACCCCACGCGAAAAAGACAAGCTGCTGATCTTTACCGCCGGCCTGGTAGCCGAACGGCGATTGGCCCGCGGCCTCAAGCTCAATTATCCGGAAGCCATTGCCTACATTTCCGCGGCGCTGCTCGAAGGTGCCCGGGACGGGCAGACCGTGGCCCAACTGATGCACTACGGCACCACCCTGCTCAGTCGCGAACAGGTGATGGAAGGCATCCCGGAGATGATTCCGGATATCCAGGTGGAAGCCACTTTCCCCGACGGCACCAAGCTGGTTACCGTTCACCAACCCATCGCCTGAGACCGTGCCATGACCTATCGCATCCGCGACGCGCTGCACGCTGACCTGCCGGCGATCCGCGACATCTACAACGACGCCGTACGCAACACCACGGCGATCTGGAACGAGCAGCCGGTGGACCTCGGTAATCGCCAGGCCTGGTTCAGCGCGCGCCAGGCCCAGGGCTATCCGATCCTGGTGATCGTCAACCCCGAGGAACAAGTGCTCGGCTACGCTTCTTTCGGCGACTGGCGCCCCTTCGATGGCTTTCGCCACACCGTGGAACATTCGGTCTACGTGCGCAGTGACCAGCGTGGCAATGGCCTGGGTCCGCAACTGATGACGGTGCTGCTGGAGCGCGCCCGCAGCGCTGACAAACACGTGATGGTGGCCGCTATCGAAAGTGGCAACAGCGCCTCGATCCGCCTGCATGAGCGCCTGGGTTTCATCAGCACCGGACAGATGCCTCAGGTAGGCACCAAGTTCGGACGCTGGCTGGACCTGACCTTCATGCAGCTGATTCTCAACCCTGGGGCGCAACCGCCCGCCCCTCACAAGGAGTGAAATCTCGATGAACGCCGCCCAACTGCGCCGAGTCCATGGAGAAAGCTTTGCCCATTACCGCCAGGGTTTGATCGACCTGCTGCTCGACTCGGTGCAACACGGTGCGTCCGTCGGCTTCATGGCTGACCTCGACGACAGCCAGGCCCGGGACTACCTCAGCACTGTGCAGGCCGGTGTCGAAGACGGCAGCCTGCTGTTGTGGGTGGTGGTTCACGATGAGAAGGTCCTGGCCAGCGTGCAACTGGCGCTGTGCATGAAGGCCAACGGACGCAACCGCGCCGAAGTACAGAAGCTCCAGGTGCTGCACAGCGCTCGGCGCCGGGGGCTCGGCCAGCAGTTGATGTCGGCGCTGGAGCAAGCGGCTCATCAGCACCAGCGCGGGTTGTTGTACCTGGACACCGAGGCCGGCTCGGCCGCCGAGGACTTCTACCGCTCGCTGGGCTATACAAGGGTCGGCGAACTGCCCAACTACTGCCAGAGCCCGGACGGCACCTACACCCCCACTGCCATATACTTCAAGACCTTGGGACAACCCTCATGATTCCTGGCCAATACCAGATCCAGCCCGGCGAGATTGAACTCAATGCCGGGCGCCGCACCCTGAGCCTGAGCGTTGCCAACAGTGGCGACCGGCCGATCCAGGTTGGCTCCCACTACCACTTCTTCGAAACCAACGACGCCCTGACCTTCGATCGCGCCGCCAGCCGCGGCATGCGCTTGAATATCGCGGCGGGTACCGCCGTGCGCTTCGAACCGGGACAGACCCGGGAAGTGGAACTGGTGGACCTGGCGGGGCATCGTCGGGTGTTCGGTTTTGCCGGACGCATCATGGGCGACCTCTGACCCCCTCGACGCCACGCGCGTAGGAGCCGGCTTGCCGGCGAAAAGGCCCGAAAAGTCGCCTTCGCTGGCAAGCCAGCTCCTACAGGTTTTGTTTTCTGTAAGGAGCTGCGATGAAGATTTCCCGTGAGGCCTATGCCGATATGTTCGGCCCGACAGTGGGCGACAAGGTGCGCCTGGCTGACACCGAGTTGTGGATCGAGGTGGAGAAGGATTTCACCACCTACGGCGAAGAGGTGAAGTTCGGCGGCGGCAAGGTGATCCGCGATGGCATGGGCCAGAGCCAACTGCTGGCCGCCGAGGTGGTGGATACGCTGATCACCAACGCGCTGATCATCGATCACTGGGGCATCGTCAAGGCCGACGTCGGCTTGAAGGACGGGCGCATCGCCGCCATCGGCAAGGCCGGCAATCCGGATATCCAGCCCGATGTGACCATCGCCATTGGCGCCAGCACCGAAGTGATCGCCGGCGAGGGCATGATCCTCACCGCCGGCGGTATCGATACCCATATTCACTTCATCTGTCCGCAGCAGATCGAGGAGGCGCTGATGAGTGGCGTCACCACCATGATCGGTGGCGGCACGGGGCCAGCCACCGGGACCAACGCCACCACCTGCACTTCGGGGCCCTGGCACATGGCGCGCATGCTCCAGGCGGCGGACGCCTTCGCGATGAACATCGGCTTTACCGGCAAGGGTAACGCCAGCCTGCCGGAACCGCTGATCGAGCAGGTCCGGGCTGGGGCCATCGGCCTCAAGCTGCACGAGGATTGGGGCAGCACTCCGGCGAGTATCGATAACTGCCTGAGCGTGGCCGACGCGTACGACGTGCAGGTTGCAATCCACACCGACACCTTGAATGAATCCGGCTTCGTCGAAACCACCCTCGGTGCCTTCAAGGGCCGGACCATCCACACCTACCACACCGAAGGCGCCGGCGGCGGCCACGCCCCGGACATCATCAAGGCCTGCGGCTTCGCCAACGTGCTGCCCAGCTCCACCAACCCGACCCGGCCCTTCACCCGCAACACCATCGACGAACACCTGGACATGCTCATGGTCTGCCACCACCTGGACCCGAGCATCGCCGAGGACGTGGCCTTCGCCGAAAGCCGCATCCGCCGGGAAACCATCGCTGCCGAGGATATCCTCCACGACCTGGGGGCGTTCTCGATGATCAGCTCCGACAGCCAGGCCATGGGCCGGGTTGGCGAGGTAGTGACCCGCACCTGGCAAACCGCCGACAAGATGCACCGCCAGCGCGGCCCGTTGCCGGGTGATGGCCCGGGCAACAGTAATTTCCGGGTCAAGCGCTACATCGCCAAGTACACCATCAACCCGGCGATCACCCACGGCATCAGCCATGAAGTGGGCTCGATCGAAATCGGCAAGTGGGCCGACCTGGTGCTCTGGCGCCCGGCCTTCTTCGGCGTCAAGCCGACCCTGATCCTCAAGGGCGGGGCGATTGCCGCGAGCCTGATGGGCGATGCCAACGCCTCGATCCCGACGCCACAGCCGGTGCACTACCGACCGATGTTCGCCAGCTATGGCGGCAGTCGCCACGCCACCAGCCTGACTTTCATCAGCCAGGCCGCGCTGGAGGCCGGGGTGCCGGAACAACTGGGGCTGAAAAAGCGCATCGCGGTGGTCAAGGGTTGCCGTAACGTGCAGAAGACCGACCTGATCCACAATGACTACCTGCCGAACATCGAGGTCGATCCGCAGACGTATCAGGTCAAGGCGGACGGGGTTCTGCTGTGGTGCGAACCGGCGGATGTACTGCCCATGGCCCAACGCTACTTCCTGTTCTGAGGCACACTCAGCCGCTGGATTAGGCGCTAAGATGCCTCTCGGTTTCCCCTCTCTGCCCAGTAAGGTGCCCGGCTATGCGCCTGTCCGATTTCATCGTGCAGCACGTTGATCGAATCGTTGATGAATGGGAGCAATTTGCCAGGACCCTGGCCCCCGAGCCCGGCACCATGACCCGCACCGACCTGCGCGATCACGCCAGGTCGATCCTGCTGGCCGCGGCCCGGGACATGCGCACCGTGCAGAGTCCCGGTGAACAAGTGGCCAAGGCCAGGGGCGAAGGCCCGGAAAAAACCCCCAGCCTGGATGTGGCCGCCGCCAGCCATGGCGAACTGCGCCATCACGTGGGCTTCGACCTGGTGCAAATGACCTCGGAGTTCCGTCACCTGAGGGCCAGCGTGATCCGCCTGTGGGTCGCCAGCCTGATCACGCCGGACCTGAACAATCTGCAGGACATGATCCGTTTCAACGAAGCCATCGACGAGGCCCTGGCCGAGTCCACAGCGGCCTATGCCGAACAGGTCAGCCGCTCGCGGGATATCTTCCTGGCGATTCTCGGCCACGACCTGCGGGCGCCATTGCAGGCGGTGAGCATGTCCACCGAGATGCTGGCGCGCAAAGTGGCGCTGGACAGCGATGCCCAGGCCTTTGTTTCTCGTATCAAGAGTGGCACCCGGCACATGGCGGCGATGGTCAGCGACTTGTTGGAGTTCGTCCGCAGCCGCCTGGGCAATGGCCTGCCCATCGACCCGGCCCCCATGGACCTGGCCAGCGCGGCCAAGGCCGCCATGGATGAAGCCTGCGCCGGGCAGCCCGATTGCACCCCGTTATTGAGTTTCGACGGTGATAGCCATGGCATCTGGGACCGTGGGCGCATCGAGCAGTTGCTGCAGAACCTGATTGGCAACGCCCTGCAGCACGGTAGCAACCGCCGTACCGTGACCGTGACCATCACCGGGGGTGCCGAACAAGTGCTGCTGACTGTGCACAACTACGGCACACCGATCCCCAAGGAAGCCCTGAACACCCTGTTCGACCCTTTGGTGCGCAGCGCCGACGAGGAACTGGGCAGTACCAGCACCAGTCTTGGCCTGGGCCTGTTCATCGTCAAGGAAGTGGTGACGGCGCACCAGGGCAGTATTGAAGTCAGCTCCAACGCCAGCGACGGCACCACCTTCACCGTGATCCTGCCGCGGGTTTCCCGCGCCACCTCGTAGGAGCTGGCTTGCCAGCGAAGGCGTCGGCACAGATTGCGCAAGGCCCAAGGGCCCTTTCGCCGGCAAGCCGGCTCCTACAACGAACGGATGGCAAACCGTAGGAGCTGGCTTGCCAGCGAAGGCGTCGGCACAGGTTGCGCAAGGCCCAAGGGCCCTTTCGCCGGCAAGCCGGCTCCTACGACGAACGGGTGGCAAACCGTAGGAGCTGGCTTGCCAGCGAAGGCGTCGGCACAGATTGCGCAAGGCCCAAGGGCCTCTTCGCCGGCAAGCCGGCTCCTACAACGAACGGATGGCAAACCGTAGGAGCTGGCTTGCCAGCGAAGGCGACGGCACAGGTTGCGCAAGGCCCGAGGGCCCTTTCGCCGGCAAGCCGGCTCCTACGGGGCGGTCAGTCCGCCAGCAGGCGCCCCAGGCGCTGCTTGAGCATCTGGTTTTCGGCGCGCAGTTGTCGCACCTCATCCAGCAGGTCCAGCGCCAAGGCGACGCCTTCCCACTCCAGGTCCAGGTCGCGGCGCAGCTTCGCCGCACGCTTGGCCAGGGACAACTCAAAATCGTTGAAACGCCAATCCTTGGGCGTCGAGCCCTGAGGTTCGAGGATGCCATGTTCGACGATTTCGATCACGTAGGCCGCCGACAGGTCGGCTACTTCACAGAACTCTTCCATGTCCAGCTGAACGATCAGGGTACTCATGATCAGCGCCTCCTAGTGTCGAATCAGAAATGTTCCCGAGGATCGAACGCAGCCTTTTTCGCCAGTGCCTGCCACAACGCCTTGACCTCATCCCCGTCCTCCTTGGGCATCACCGCCTTGAGCTGCACGAACAGGTTGCCACGGTGGCCGGCCTTGTTCAGCAGGCCGTGACCCTTGGCGCGCATGCGCTGGCCGTTCTGGCTGCCGGCCGGAACCTTGAGGTTGATCTTGCCGGTCAGGGTCGGCACCGCGACCTCGGTACCCAGCGCCAGCTCCCAGGGGGCCAGCGGCAAGGTGATGATCAGGTTCTCGCCCTCGACATCGAACTTCGGATGAGGAGCAAAGCGGATAGTCAGGTACAGGTCGCCATTGGCTCCGCCGCCAACGCCCGGTGCGCCCTGGCCCTTGAGGCGGATGCGCTCGCCGTCGCTGACCCCGGCCGGAATCTTCACGTTCAGGCTCTTGCTGGTATTGCTGACGTGCTGGCCCGCAGCGTTGTATTGCGGCACCTGGAAGCTGATCTTCTTCGACTCGGTCGACAAGGTTTCTTCAAGAAAAATCGGCAGTTCCATTTCCACATCCTGTCCACGACGGCCACTGCTGCGGCGCTGCTCCGGGCCGCCGAATCCTGGCCCCCGGTTACCAAAGATCGAACTGAAGAAGTCCGAGAAATCGCCACCATCGGCGCCATCGCCGCCGCCAAAACCGCCACGGCTCTGCCAGCCCGGCGGGCCCTGGAACGGCTGGCCGTGCTGGCCGTACTTGCGCAGGTCGTCGTACTCGGCGCGCTTGTCGGCGCTTTTCAGCGCTTCATAGGCTTCCGAGGCGTCCTTGAACTTGGCCTCGGCGTCCTTTTCCTTACTGACGTCGGGGTGATATTTGCGTGCCAGCTTGCGATAGGCGGCCTTGATCGCCTTGTCGTCAGCAGTCGGCTCGACGCCGAGAATCTTGTAATAGTCTTTGAAGTCCATCGCGGGATTCACCATCCGTTATCTAGGTCGCGCGGCGTGCAGTACAGCATGCCCGGTCTGGCAGCATGAAGATTGACCAATCTCAATCCTCTGACTGAACGGCGCATCAGAAGTTTATCGGCAGCCTCGGGCGGATCTTGCGATCCCTTGTAGCTGCCAGGCTCATGCCTGCAAGTTTGGGGGTCAAGGATAGTCTTTCAAGGCACAACAGGTTGCGATTTAGCAGATAGTCGGCCTTTGCAACGCGCGAGGACTGGCGTACGCTTCGCGGCCGTTTTTTTCACCGGATCGAAAGACATGAATAACGCCTCCCCGGCCCGTGCTTGCGGCATCGACTTCGGCACCTCCAACTCTACCGTCGGCTGGCTGCGGCCCGGCGAGGAGACGCTGATCGCCCTGGAGGACGATAAGATCACCCTGCCTTCGGTGGTGTTCTTCAATATTGAAGAACGCCGTCCGGTGTACGGCCGCCTGGCGCTGCACGAGTACCTGGAAGGCTACGAAGGCCGGCTGATGCGCTCGCTGAAGAGCCTGCTGGGCTCCAAGCTGATCAAGCACGACACCAGCGTGCTGGGCACTGCCATGCCGTTCAAGGACCTGCTGGGGCTGTTTATCGGCCAGTTGAAAAGCCGTGCCGAGGCCACCGCGGGTCGGGAATTCGACGAAGTGGTGCTGGGCCGCCCGGTGTTCTTCGTCGATGACGACGCCGACGCCGACCAGGAAGCCGAAAACACCCTGGTGGACGTGGCTCGCAAGATCGGCTTCAAGGAAGTGTCCTTCCAGTACGAACCGATCGCCGCGGCCTTCGACTACGAGTCGACCATCGAGCGCGAGGAGCTGGTACTGATCGTCGACATCGGCGGTGGTACCTCGGACTTCTCCCTGGTGCGCCTGTCCCCTGAGCGCCGTGGGGTCGACAACCGCCACGACGACATCCTCGCCACTGGCGGTGTGCACGTCGGCGGGACCGACTTCGACAAGCAACTTTCGCTCGCTGGGGTGATGCCACTGTTCGGTTACGGCAGCCGGATGAAGAGCGGCGCCTACATGCCCACCAGCCACCACATGAACCTGGCGACCTGGCACACCATCAACTCGGTGTACTCACAGAAGTCCCAGTTGGCCCTTGGCAGCATGCGCTATGACATCGAGGACACCGGCGGCATCGACCGATTGTTCAAGCTGATCGAGCAGCGTGCAGGCCACTGGCTGGCCATGGAGATTGAAGAAACCAAAATCCAGCTGACCCATGCCGATAACCGTCTGGTGCCCCTGGATCGCATCGAGCGCGACCTCAGCATCGATCTGAGCCGGGCCCTGTTCGAGTCGTCCATCGACAACCAACTGCAGCGCATCCGCAACAGCGTCACGCAGCTGCTCCAGGACGCCAACGTCAGCGAAAGCCAGGTCGATACGGTGTTCTTCACCGGTGGCTCCAGCGGCATTCCGGCACTGCGCCAGAGCGTGGCGGCGATGCTGCCCAACGCCCGGCATGTGGAAGGCAATATCTTCGGCAGCATCGGTAGCGGCCTGGCGATTGAAGCCAAAAAGCGCTACGGCTAAGCATCCCGCGCCCGACGTTCGTACCCCAGGGATGGGAAAAATTTTCGCAAGGAACCACAACGATGAACCTGTGCAAACTGCTGCCCCTACTGACCGCCCTGCTGCTGACCGGCTGCAAGGAAGACTTCATGTCCCTGCACTTCGAGCAGCCGGTGGGTTATCGCGGCCAGCAGATCAATGCCAAGGTCAGCACCCTGCTGAAGGAGGCGATTCGCTCCCGCGGCATCGCCCCTGAACAGATCGTGCTGGAGCTGGATGAGCAGGACACTCGGGTGGTCCATCTGGCCCTCGACGGCGAGTTGAGCCCTGAGCAGCGGACGGCCCTGCGCGCCCTGTTTGACGACATCATCAAGGCGCGGGCGGCCAGCAGCATGGCCATCGACCTGACCCTCCAAGCCCAGCCCGGGGCTGCCACCCCGCAGCCAATCACCCTGGACCTGGCCATCACGCCCGAGGTGCAGCTTTCGGCGCGCTACCAATATCTAGACCGGGCCATAGGCCTGTTCAACCAGAGCGGGGTTCCGGTGCAGATCATCTGCAGCATCGAGGGGCAATTGAACGGCGAGCTGCCCTTCAAGGGGCTGAGCGTGCGCCAGATCCCCGAGCAATCGCCCGAGCATGCCTACCTCAATTACCGAACTCAGAACTTCCAGAGAAAGACCATGCCGGTGCTGATGCAGGTCAAGGACGCCCAACTGCGCGAGAGCATGAGCAAAGGCGATATTCGCCTGTGGAGCGAAGAGCAGATCGCCGACGACCTGCTGCGGACCAAGCTGCAATTGTCGATTGAAATCGGCAACCTGGGCGACCAGGTGCTGGCCGCCGACTTCAGTGCCGACAGTCGCCAAGACACCTGGACCAGCGAATGTGCGAAGAAGATCGAGCACCTGGGCCGACCGTTCTCCTTCCATATCGGCTCAGGCCTCGATCGCCTGCAGGCGGTCACCTATGAGGATGCCGGGCGCGGTTGAGGCCCGGCAGGGTTCAGACCAGCCCCGCCAGCTTCAGCTCGCTTTTCAGATAGGCGTAGTAGATCGGCCCCGCCACCACCCCTGGCAGGCCGAACGCCGCCTCGAACACCAGCATCGCCAGCAGCAACTCCCAGGACTTGGCACTGATCTGCCCGCCAACAATCCGCGCGTTGAGAAAGTATTCCAGCTTGTGGATAAAGATCAGGTAGCCCAGAGCCGCCACCGCCACCCAGATCGACAGCGACAGGCCGACGATGGTGATCAGGGTGTTGGAGATCAGGTTGCCGATCACCGGCAGCAGGCCCAGCAGGAAGGTCAGCACGATCAGGGTCTTGGTCAACGGCAGCTTGACCCCGAACATCGGCAGGATCACCGCCAGGAAGATCCCAGTGAAGAAAGTGTTGAGCAGGGAAATCTTGATCTGCGCGAAGACGATGTTGCGAAAGGCCTGGACCAGCAGGTGCAGACGATCGAACAGCGCCGCCGCCAGAGGCTTGCGCTTGGTCAGGTCGGGGATGCGCTGCAAGGCGATGATCGCCCCCAGGACCATGCCGATCAGCAGGGTCACGAACATGTGCGCCGCGTCCTTGCCCACCAGTTGCAACTCGCTCAGGTGCTTGCTGGCCCAGGCGCCGATGGCGGCCTGGAACTCCGCGGCGCTGGCCGGCAGATAGGAATCGAGGAACGGCGGCAACTGGCCCCGGGCCTTGTCCACCACCACCATGAACTTGTCCAGTGAGGCGCCGGGATTCTCCGCCTCATGCAGCAGGAAACTGATGGCTCCGGCGAACAGCAGGGTCAGCAGGCTGACCACCAGGGTGCCGAGCAGGGCCACCGCCAGCCAGCGCGCACGCTGGCCTTCGATCAGCCGCTGCAACTGCGGCGTGAGCATGTTGACCAGCTCGAACACCAGCAAACCGGCCAGCAGGCTGGGCAACAGCCGCAACGGCAGGGCCAGCAGCAGGCCGCCAAAGATAATGATCCAACTGATGAACAACAGATGACGCTGTGAAAACGCTGGCATATAGCCTCAAGACAAACAGCGGGAAAAGACCGGCAGTCTGCCAGCCTTCACCGCAGAGGAATAGTGGCAGGCGCCGCAAGGGCGTGGGCTTACGGGGTACTGGAGTGTTGTGACGGCTGAAGGCTCAGTCGGTTTTGGCCTGGGGCTGCGGGGCTGAAAGGTCGGGCAACGGCACGGCGTAGCCGCAGTAGTGCAGTTCGGTCAGGGTCAGTCGCTGGTCCGGATAATCGGCCCCCCATGGCAACCCCTGATCGTAGCGGGACTTGGCATGAGCGCAGATCGCCTGCAGCTTTCGTTGCGACTCGACCAGCACCGGTACCGGCAAGGGATTGATCTTCAGACTCTGGAAAAACGGCTGGATAAAGGTCTGGTCGAGATCATAGCCCTTGGCTCCCAAGGGCATACGCTGCCCGGCATGCACATAAAAGGGTTGCTTGAGCCCACTCTCGCCCTCCCAGCACCAGTACTTGACCTCATCCTCCTGCAGCCCTACCGCCTGGCCCCTCCACGACTCGTAGAAACGCAGGCATTGATAACCCCCACGCGTGACCCAGTCCGCCTGATTGGGCTGGAACCCGCCACCGGGCAGCGCCAGGGCCGCCAGCTTGGCCTTGGCAAATACTTCCTTGGGGTACAGCAAGCCATCACCCTTGCCGCTCAGGAAGCTGTCGACCCCCATGTACAGCGACCCGGCCGTGACCTGGACAGTCCCGTAGCTGAACGAGCCCGAGGTTCCGACAGACAACGCATCATGGTCCTTGCGGTAAGTGAAGCCGCTGCTCAGCGTGCCACACACGGTGTGCCGGAAGGGTTCCGGCAGGTCGAAGGAATAACGCTGGGTCAGCGTCACCCGTTTCGCCCCTTCGGTGCACAGCATTCGGGTGTCCAAGCGATCATTTTCGTAAACCAGGGACGGCGCCATGCAACCGCTGATGGCAGCGAGAACGCCACAGGTCAGCGTGTTCTCGACACAACGGCGCACAAGCCTCGCCCGCCCGGGAGAACCCCTCACTTGTATTTGCTGATAAACGAATACTTGATGC
The DNA here is from genome assembly GCF_009908285.1 of Pseudomonas sp. Fl4BN1. GTDB lineage: Bacteria > Pseudomonadota > Gammaproteobacteria > Pseudomonadales > Pseudomonadaceae > Aquipseudomonas. Next base: position 69,075 of record NZ_JAAARM010000015.1, on the reverse strand, counting down.
CCGCAGCTTCGACGATGCCCTTCATTTCCTGCTCCTGCTCCGGCTCGCCAACAAAGAACAACCAGACCCGAGGAAAGCGCTGATCGCTCAATGCTCCGCCGACAATCGCCTTGTCCAGTGCCGGGTTGGCGCCGAACATCAGGAACCTGCCACTCTGGCTCTCGGAGACCTGGGCGAACATGTCACGCACATTGAAACGCTCACGCGCACCGCCCGCCACAATCACCAGGCGATCGGGAAGCAGCCCATGGCTGTTGATCCGCGTGGCAAGCAACTGCTGATCCTGGCCCCCGCCTTGTGCCGCACCGTTGCCGTCCCTCTGCACCCGAGCCGCGACCTCGGACAGGACCTGCTCTTCATCCTTGCGCTGTGGTTGCGAAGCACAACCACTCAAAAACAGCAGCAAGGCAATCCAAGCCCACTTTTTCATGCTCATCTCCCTATGTATTTATGTATGACAGACCTGTCGGCCACGCCCCCCCCAAAACACCTCCAAGGGCTCAGCGCGACGGTGCCTGGAGGTCGGGCAGTGGTACTTCGTAGCCGCAGTAGTGCAGTCGGGTCAGCGCCAGACGCTTGTCCGGATAGTCATCGCCCCAGGGCAGGTTCTGGTCAAAACGGGATTTGGCATGAGCACAAGCCGCTGAGGTTTTTGCACGAATCTCGGCCAGCGTCGAAGCGGGTAATGGGTTGATCGTCAAACTGCGAAACAGCGGTTCGATATAGAGCTGATCGAGATCGCCCCTGGGCTGACCGGCTTTACCGCTCTGACTGGCACTGACATAAAAAGGTATCGACAGGCCACTTTGATTCTCCCAGCACCAATACTCGACCTCATCACCTTGCATGCCTACCGCGGGCAAATCGTTCACGCGGTAGAACCGATAACAGGCAAAGCCGTGGACCTGACGTTTCTCCACACTGTTTGGCGGGCGTTGGGTTCCGGGTAGCGCCAGATACGCCAGGCGAGCGTCGAGAAACCCGTCTGGCGGATAGAGCAGCCAAGACCCCTTGCCATCCATAAAACTCTCGATCGACATCGCAGCTGATGTCGAACGAGCCTGTACACTGCCGTAGCTGATGACGGACTCAAGGCTAACTTCGACCGCCGCGGAGGACTTTCTATAGATGAACCCCGGTGCCAAGGTGGAGCAGGCAGCATGACGAAATGGCTCGGGTAGATCATAGGAAAGACGCGGGCTAAGGGTCACCCGCTCACCGCCAATCTTGCATAACAGACGAGCCTGCAGATTTTGATTCTCATACTCCTTGGAGAGGCCTGCGCAACCAGTCAGAGCACAGACTCCGATACAAACGATCAAGAATCTCTGCATCATTTCAACAACTCCGCATTGCCATGCTTGTCGATCAATGTCAGCACGATGTACAGATCCGGACGTTTTTTAAAGTCCGTCTGCATAAAGCTGCTCGTGCCAGCCCATAGCTTCTGAGTAATGCATACGCAGGCCTCCGATGATTCAAGGTGAAGGTGCCTTGAGATCGGGCAGTGGCACGTCGTAGCCGCAGTAGTGCAGGCGGATCAGGGTCAGGCGCTTGTCAGGATAGTCATCGCCCCATCTCAGGTTCTGGTCGTAGCGCGATTTGATATGGGCACAAGCCTTTTGAATACCGGCTCGAGCCTTGGCCAGCACCGACTCTGGCAGGGGGTTGATCTTCAGACTCTGGAACAACGGCAGGATAAACACCTGATCCAGGTCATAGCCCTTGCTCCCCAGGGGCAGGCGTTGGCCGGCATGCACATAGAAGGGCTGCTGCAGGCCGCTCTCCTGCTCCCAGCACCAGTACTTCACCTTGTCCTCGAGAATACCGACCGCCGCCCCTTCCCAACGCTCGTAAGAACGCAGGCATTGGTAGCCCTGCAGGGTCACCCAGTCGAGGCTGCTGGGCTTGACGCCGGTATGGAATGGCAACGCCTGCCTGGCCAGCAAATCATCAAGAAAGGCCTGCTTTGGATAGAGCAGCCCCACTCCTTGACCATCGAGAAAGCTGTCGACCCGCATGTAGAGCGCGGAGGCCGTCACCTGGGTGTCGCCATAGGAAAAGGACCCGGAAGTTCCCACAGACAGTGAGTCACTGGCCTTTTCATAATAAAACCCTCCGGTAACGGTTCCGCATTCGGCATGCCGGTAAGGCCCTGGCAAATCGAAGGAATAGCGCTGCATCAGGGTGACCCGCTTCGCGCCCTCCTGGCAGAGCAGCCGGTTGTCGAAGCGGGCGTCCTCATAGACCAGGGGCGGCGCCATGCAACCACTGATGATCCCCTGCAGCCCACAGATCAAGGTGATTTCGATACAGCGGCGAATGCTCCTGGCTACTCCGAGCAAGCTCATTCCTTGTACTTGTTGATAAACGAATACTTGATGCCTGCGGCTTCGACGATGCCGCGCATTTCCTGCTCCTGCTCCGGCTCGCCGACAAAGAACAACCAGACCCGAGGAAAGCGCTGATCGCTCAATGCTCCGCCGACAATCGCCTTGTCCAGTGCCGGGTTGGCGCCGAACATCAGGAACCTGCCGCTCTGGCTCTCGGAGACCTGGGCGAACATGTCACGCACATTGAAACGCTCACGCGCACCGCCGGCCACAATCACCAGGCGATCGGGAAGCAGCCCATGACTGTTGATCCGCGTGGCAAGCAACTGCTGATCCTGGCCCCCGCCTTGTGCCGCACCGTTGCCGTCCCTCTGCACCCGAGCCGCGACCTCGGACAGAACCTGCTCTTCATCCTTGCGCTGTGGTTGCGAAGCACAACCACTCAAAAACAGCAGCAAGGCAATCCAAGCCCACTTTTTCATGCTCATCTCCCTATGTGTTGGCTGCCTGACAGGCCTTTCGGCCAAAGCTCCAAGGGCTCAGCGCGACGGAGCCTGGAGGTCGGGAAGTGGTACATCGTAGCCGCAGTAGTGCAGGCGGGTCAGGGTCAGGCGTTTATCGGGATAGTCGGAGCCCCATCTCAAGTTTTGATCGTAACGGGACTTGACCAGAGCACAGGCCGATCTGATTTGCGAGTTCAAGTCAGCGATCAGCGAATGGGATAACGGGTTGATTTTCAGAGACTCAAACACTGGCATGATCAATGTTTTTTCTAGATCTATGCCAGAAACGCCTATTGCTAAACGCTGCCCCGCTTCGAGATAAAATGGCTGATTCAAGCCACTTTCTTGCTCCCAGCACCAATATTTGACTTCATCGTTCCAGATTCCGGCTGGCGTGCTTTTCCAGAATTCATAAAAGCGCACACACTGATATCCCTTGAAGCTGACCCGATCAACTTTATCGGGAAGACCCGGGCCATCCGGCAAAGCCGCATAAGCCAGGTACTCCTCAATAAACTTCTCTCTTGGATAGACACTTCCACGGCGATCACCGCCCAAGTACCCATCAACACTCAAATACAACGATGATGCATAGGCTTGGGTCGTTCCGTAGTTGAAACTGCCTGAGCGAGTCACCGAGACCTCATCACGTTTTTTGTCATAGCTGAAACCGCTGCTGATGGTTCCGCAAGGAGCACTCCTGAAGGGGTCCGGCAACTCGAAAGACAGCCGCTTGGCTACGGTGACTGGCTGATTACCCACTTCGCACAGCATCTTTTTGATCAGCCGATCATTTTCATAGACCAGTGGCGGTTGCACGCATCCCACAAGCAGTACCGCCGCTGACGCATATCCTATGACTCGCAAGTTCAAATCTCGCGCCCCTGAAGTACATTCCCCTTAGGACCCAATAAGGTGGGAGTAATATAGGCCTCACTCTTCTTGAACTGCTCCTGTAGAACACTGGCATTCCCACCACAGAGCTTCTTGGAGATGCACAGGTAATTGGAGTGGGCGCTGGGCGGCCCTAATCCAATCAAAGAAGGAAGTGACACAACGGCCCCCACATACTGCAATACCGGTGATGCCGAATGGCCCGCATTATTCCCCAGCAAGTCCGATACCGAGTCTGTAAACGGTACTAGCCCGAAAACCACCCTGGTATCAGGTCGATTGATTTGGAAGAACGCATTTTTCTCATCAAACCCAGACTTTTCCGCAGCTTTATAAAAATCCAGAACCCCGACAGGTGCACCGGAGAACTGAATAACACCGATATCTCCTCCTACATTGAAGTTCAAACCGTCAATGGCTCGGTAGGTTAACAATGCGCCTTGGCTATGCCCCACCGGGCTCAGGACAAACCCCTGTTTAATCCCATCTTCAAAGAAGTTGTGCAATTGCTGAGCATTACCCGACTTGATTGTCCCTCCCAGCAGTACATCCCATGCCGACTCCAGCAGGTCCCCCAGGAATCCATGCTCAGGGTTATAAGCCTGTATGAAAGTATCCTGACCGGTTTGCATTCCACCATTAACCAACGCCGCATCGCGGGAGTTTTGAATCCCGTTGGTTGCAATAGGCCCACTACCATCTGGTTGCGTAATTGACGTCAGGCTGGCAATGGTTTTAGCCAGGTCAAGCATTGGCTTCCCTTCAGCATCATTTTGGATATTTCCGTGTTCATCTTTCAGGTAAACCGCATGGGCCCGATAAAAGCTCATGTCTCCACTGAGAAGAACCGGCAACTGTGTCGCCACCCCTCCATGGCTCGCAACACCGGGCATCAATCCCAGAGTGCCATAGGATGTACTGTCCATTACTTTTTCCAGCGCCCCGGGAATCCATGCCAAAGGCCACAACCCGGGATTGTCAGCCAGCGCCTTTTGCGTCGCCTTGCTTAGATCCCCATATTGTGTGAACGCCGCCGAGGCGTTCTTCCCGTACTCGGACATCCCCTTCTGCCAATTGTCCAAGGTGACGCCCGGGTGGCTCACCGCGTCCAGCGAAGACTGGGTGACATACAGGTCGGTACGTTTCTCCTTGTCCTTGGTAATCTCATAAGCCTGTGACACATCACGGTTCAGACCCGCTGTAGAGTCCTGGCCAGTCTTGGCATCGTTACGGACCACAACGTTGCCCGCGCCAACGGTGGCACGTACTTCCTGCTCCCGCTCCTTGCGATAGTCATAGCCGCTGACACTCCAGCCCGAGGCGCCGGTCTTGCCCTTGCCTTCCAGGCTCTTGTCGTTGGTGAAGGCCACCTGCTTGCCAGTGGTTGCCTGATTGGCTCCGTCGCCACTGGCGCCCCAGCCGAAAGTGCCGCCAACGTTGAGGTAGTAGCTGTGCTCTTTGTCCTGGCCGGAGATATCGCGAAAGCCCAGGGTATTGGTGTCCAGCTTGAGGTTACCGTTGTCAGCTGCGACCAAGGCGCCGTCAATCTGAGTGTGGTTCTCGGTACGGATATCCACGCCGTTCTTGCCGGTGATGCTGGTCTGCTCCTGCACCCAATTGGTCTTTCCGGTGGTCTTACCTACACCGGCCGAGCCACTGACGCTGCCGCCACCGCCCAGACCAATACTCACGGTGACACTCAGGTCAGACTGTTTACCGCTGACTTTTCCGGTGTCCGGTACCGAAGACACCATCAGGTCGCCACCCACTCGACCGACCACCTCATTGCCACGCAAGGTTGCACCCGCAATGGTGGTGTCCTTGCCACTGGTAAAGCGCAGTTGATCACCAGCCACCAGTTGCGCGTTCTGCTGCTTCTGGTTTTCCCGTTCAAGTTTGCCCTTGCCCATATCGACACTGGCATAAACCGAGATAAAGTCCTTGCCACCCAAGGCCAGTCCCACTTCCCCCCCACCACTGCGGCGACTGGACTCGCTACTGGAGTCGTTCTGCGCCGCACGAATGGTCAGGTCCTTGCCAGCGCCGAGGTCGATGTCCCGGCCGGCTTGCACCTGGGTACCGATCAAGGTCAGGTTGTCCCGGGCCTCGAAGCTGACGTCGCGACCGGCCAGCAGCACCGAGGGGGAGTTGGTACCTTGGGTCAGCGATTCGCTGGCCACGCCATTGCTGCCGCCGATACCCGCGCGGGCGCTGCCACCTCCGCTCTGGCCATTGATGCCACCCTGGCTGCGGGCAGTCTTGCTTTCCTCGGATACCGAACCGCGAGCCACGTCCACGGTGACGTCGCGGCCGACCACAGTGATGTCGCGACCGGCATCGAAGTGGCTGCCTCGGATGCTCACGTCATTGCCGGCCACCGCACTGATGTCCCGTCCCGCCCCCAGGCTCGACGGGCTGCTGGTCTGCACTTGCTGCCGCGAACTGGTGGACTGGCTGGCCGAGCCGAAGTGAGTGGCTGAGGTCGGCCCGGAGGTGAACTGGTTGATCGCATCCACGGTACTCAGCACGCTGGAAGCCTTACTGACCCCGTCCTCGCCCTTGCCGGTGCCCTTAAGGGCATCCATGGTCTTGCCGTAGTTGTGGCTGACGTTGACCGTCAGGCCATTGCGATCACGGCTCTTGCTGGACTCCTGCAAGGAGTGCTCATCGCCCGCATTGATGTTGATGTCATGCCCAGCCTGCAGGTTGACATCGCGCTTGGCATCCACCCGCGAGCCTTCCACGGTGAGGTCGCGCCCGGCGTTGACGGAGACATCCTGCCCGGCCAGCAACTGGCTCGGCGCCACCGTCTCCTGGGCATTGCGGGATTTTTGCTTGAGGCCCTCGCTGCCCAGGAAAGCGGTAACACCATTGCGGTCGCTTTCCAGCGACAGGCCCACCTGCTTCGAGCTCTTCCAATTGCTCTGGTCCGAGCTGTTGCTGCCGGCCAGGACGTTGACGTCGCGCCCGGCACCGACGTTGAGGTTGCGCTCGGCGGCCGCCGTGCTGCCAATCATGTTGACGTCGCGCGCCGAATGCAGGGTGGTGTCGCGCCCAGCACTGACCACACCGCCAACACTCTGGCTCTGCTGGTTTTCCTGCCCCGACTTCTTCGATGAGGCCACAGAAATGAAGGTGCCGGAACTGGAGAACCCAACCTTGCTCTTGTACTTGTCACTCTGGCTGCTGGAGGTGTTGGCCGCATCCATCAGGTTGATGTCGCCACTCTTGTCGATCAACCCGGCACGCACTTCGGCATCACGCTTGGCCTCGATGCTGCTCGCCGAAAGGTTGACGTTGGTCCCGGCAATCACTACTGCGTCGTTACCGGCACTCAGCTCGCTGCCGACCTGGGTGGTGCTGCTGGAGGTGCGGCTGTTGCCACTCTTGTTGAGGCCGAAGCTGCCTTTCTTCTTCTGGCTGTAGGAGCTGTCCTGCTGCTCCTGGGCCGAGACCAGGCTGACGTCCCGGGCGGCACCCACCAGCAGGTCGTTGCCGGCATTGAGCTGGCTGCCGACCACGGTGACGTCGCGCCCGCCGTTGAGGCTGATGCGGCCGTCCTTGTCCTGGCTGACGTTGACCATCAGGTCATGCCCGGCGCTGATTTCAGACGCCACATTGGTGGTCGAGGAGTCGGCGCTGCGAGTGGTCTTGCTCTTGCCCCAGGAGCCTTTCTTCTTCTGGTAGAAGGTCGAGGACTGTTCGTCCTGGGCCGAGGCAATGACCATATCGCGCTCGGCCCCCAGCGACAGGTCATGCCCGGCGCTGACCTTGCTTGCCACCACGGCCAGGTCACGCCCGGCCTTGAGTTCGAGATTGCCGCCGGCGGTCACGCTGGAGCCCAGGGTCTGCACCGTGTCATTGGTCACCAGGCCGCGACGGATCGCATTCTGGGTGAAGGTGTGGTCCTGCACTGCCAGCAGGTCGATATCGCGACCGGCACTGAGCTTGGCATCACCCGCACTGGCGATCTGACCTTTGTTGGTCAAGTCGCGGCCGGCGGTGAGATCAAGCTGCTGGCGCGCACTGATCTGGCCACCCTGATCGAGGATGGTCCGAGTTCCAGCGCCATAACCCACAGCAACCGCTACGCGATCATTGAGGATGTCACCCTTGATCGCCGATACGCTAACCTGATTGCCGCGAATTTCGCCGGCCAGGGCATTGCGCACACTGTCCTGGGCCATCAGGCTGACGCGCTCGTTGGCTTCAATCAGCCCGCCCTGGTAGAGATTGCCGCCGACATCGGCCTTCAGGTCATTACTGGCGCGCAAGGTGCCGACGTTGGTCAGGTCGCCGCCGGCAACCAGAGTCATGTCGCGGCCCTGGATCAAGCTGCCGCCGCGCAAATTGCGCGAGTCGGCCTGGGCCAGGTAGAGCACCGGTACCAGTACCTTCTCGCCCTGCACCTCACGGGTTTCCATCCATACGATGTCATGGGTCAGCGAAGCCACCTGCGCGGATGACAGGGACACCCCGACGCTAAGGTTCAAACGGTCCTTGGAGGCGATGGCGTTATCCATCAGGTAGCGATACTGGTCGTAGTCGCTGGTCAACCCTGAGGCCAGGAAGCGCTGCCCGGTCTGGGCCAGCACCGCGTCGCGAATCAAGCGGGTTTCATACAGACCATCGCCCAGGCGACGCCAGGTCTGGTCGGTGCTGTAGTTCAAGTGCCCGAGCATGTAGTCCGAGCTCATGAAGCGCGAGAGGTCGGTAAAGGTCGGGTTGGTTTCGATCAGGTAGCGTCCCTGGGGATTCTGGCTCTTGATGAACAGACCGTACTCGCCCTGGGGAACTCTATAGCTCGACAAAGCGGTGGGGTCGACAGCCGCGAAAGGCACGCCGGAGAAATCCACCGGGACGAAACTGACCTGGGTCGTGCCGTCGGCGGCAACTCGCTCGATACGCTGTACATCCTTGGCCACTTGAGCTGCGGCTGCCGTGCTTTGCGCGTTGACCGTGATGGTCTGCCCGCCCACCTGGGAAAGGCTGTTCTGCAAGGTCTGGCCCGTAAGCTGGGCACGGGCCTGTTCGCTCAGGGTGCCGTTTTCCAGGGTGCCGCCAACCTGCAGGTGCAGGCGCTCTCCGGCCTGCAAGGTGGCGCTATAGCCGGTCTGTGTACCGGGAAGGATCACGTTGCTGCCAATCGAGGACTTGTACTGCAGCAGCGCTGCCGGCAGTGGGTCTTGCTGGTCCGGCGCACGCCCGCTGTTGCGTGAGTTCCAGGCCTTGGTCTCACGCTCGACAAAACGGTAGGCGCTTTTTTTCAGCCGGAACAATGTGTAGTTCACGGCCTCGACCCGCTGATCCAGAGTCAGGCCGCGGTTGTAGAAATTGTTGGCGGTGACAAAGGCATCACGGTTGGCGGCGATCAGGCTCAGCTGGTTCTCCACCGTATCGGCATTGATGGTCAGGTCACGGTTGGACACCAGTCGCGCGGCTGCGGAATGCTCGCCCATGGTGTTTTGATAGGTGGTGTTGACGGTGTAGACCGCCGAGTGGTGCTTGCCTGAACAGTCGGTGCAATTGATCGCGATACTGCGCCGGGCAATGCTCTCGCTGACGTCATACTTGTCCATGGCGTTGACCAGGGTCGCCACGTTGAGGTTCATGTCACCCTGGCTTTCGATGGTCCCGGAGCGGTTGCTGAGCAGCACGGCACGGCCGCCGTCGAGGGCGGCGAAACTCAGGTTGCCGGCGCTGTAGATATCGCCGTAGCTGTTGGCCAGGCCGTTGCCCCGCAGGAGCATGTCGGCGCCACTGTAGATCAGGGTATCGGCCGAGGTGGTGATGCCATTGCTGGAACGCAGTTGCATCTGCCCCAGAGCTCCCAGGGTCCCGCGGTTGTTGATCTGCGCCGCGGACACATTGAGGTTCTGGCTGGCGATCAGGCGCCCCAGATTGTCCAGGGTGCCCCGCAGGTTCAGCTGGGTATCGCCGCCACTGGCGATACGACCGCCGTTCTGGTTCAGGTCGGTGGCACCGACGGTGAGCTTGCCCCGGGACGAAAGCAGGCCGCTGTTGTTCAGGTTGCCACCCAGTTCCAGGGTCATGTAGCCGTCGCTGGCCAACTCGCCGGCATTGTTCAATGTGGCAGCCGCCAGGCGCAGGCCTGTAGCACTGGCGATGCGATCGCCGGCATTGAGATTGAGGTCGGCGCCGGTACTCAGGTCCAGCTCGCCGTTGAGTTGCATGAGCCCGCTGCGATTGATCGAGGCAATATCCCAGTCGCCACGTCCCAGGCCGGTCATGCGCCCTTGAAACCCGGAAAGCACGCCCAGGTCGAGTTTGAACAGGGCGTTGCCGGCGTGCTCGACAGTCCCCGACTCGTTGTTCAATTGCCCGGCGCTGAGGGCAAAGGCACTGCTGCCCGATGCCAGGGAGCCACCCTGGTTGTTGAAGGTTCCTCCCAGGGTGATCCGGCTTTGTTCGCCTGCAACGACCCGTACACGGCCACCGGCGCTGTTGTCCAGATTGCCAGCGGCCAGCAGCAGGCCGTTGGCCGACTCGACCAGGCCACCCTGGTTGGACAGATTGGCATGGGCGGTCAGGTCCAGCTGCTGGGCACTGATTTCACCGCCCCAACGGTTGTCCAGGGTCTGCCCGACGGAGCTGAGCAAACCGCTGGCGTAGAGCTTGCCCGCCTGGTTGGTGAGACGATCCACCACCAGCTTGAGTGCACCGGCCTGACTGCTGATCAACCCGGCCTTGCCATTCAAGGCACTGTTATCCACCGCTCCGGCGGTCACGCCAAGGGTCGCGCCCTGCAAGGTGCCGCCACGGTTATCCAGGGTTCCCTGCCCCAGGGCGACTTCGCCATGGCTGTCCTTGGCGAGGATCATGCCTTCGGCGTTATTCAGGCCTCCGGCCACCAGGTTCAAGCCGGCGCTGCCAGCGAGTAATTGCCCCTGGCGGTTATCCACCGCTGCGCCATCGATCTCCAGGCGCTTGCCCTTCAGGGTGCCTCCCAGATTGTCGAGCTGAGCCACTTGGCTGACCCGCAGTTTCTGCTCGCCGGCGTCGATCATCCCGGCATTGTTGTTCAGCGCACCGTTGTTGAGAGTCAGGTCGATCGTGCCATTGTTGGCCACCACTGCACCCTTGGTACTGTTGTCCAGGCCGGCAGCATTGATCCCGATGCTGTTACCCAGCAGGACGCCGCCACTGTTGTGCAACTGGCCACCGTCGATCTGCAGATGCCCGTCGCTTTGCAGGCGCCCCTGGCTGTTGAGCAGTTGGCCTGGGGTGACGCCGTCGGTGCTCAGGGTCAGGTGCAGACCGTCAGTGCCGGCTGCCAGCAACCCGGATGCCCGGTTGTCCAGGCGCTGGGTAGTAACCGTCAAGCGATCCCCCACCAGTTGCCCGCCACGGTTATCCAGCAACCCGCTGTTGGTCAGCAGCAATTGATTACCCACCACCACCCCGCCCTGGTTGGCCAGCCCGGCCGACTCGATCTGCACATCGCCCTGCTTGGCCTGCAGATGGCCCAGGGCGTTGTTCAAGTGCTGCTTGACGGTCAGCGTGAGCTTGCCGTTCTCGGCGCTCAGCGCTCCACCCTGGTTCTGGCTGAGGCTGTCGAGGCTGGCGGTCAATACATTACCGATCACCCGGCCCTGGTTGTTTGCCAGGTCCCGGGCTTCCAGCAGCAAGCGCTCCTTGCCTTGCAACAAGCCACTCTGGTTGTCGATATCTGCAGTGTGCAACTCCAGCCCGTCGGCATCCACGGTGCCACCCTGGTTGTCGAGCTTGCCGCTGCTATTGAGGGTCAGTTGCGGCGCAACCAACGTGCCGCTGCGGTTATCCACGCTGGCGGCCTTCAGGCTGAGGAGTGAAGTGGCCTGAAGCTTGCCGCCGGCATTGAGCAGGTCCTGATCGAGGCTGATCTCTAGCGCACCTTTCTCGGCACTGATCAGCCCCTTCTGGCTATTGTCCAGGCGCTTGCCTGTCACCTTGATCTGGTCGGCGAGCAACTTGCCCCCCTGGTTCAGCAACTCTCCGCCCTCAGTCTCCAGCAGGGTCAGGGCCTGGAGCTGGCCGGCGTTGTTGTTGAGTTGATCGCTAATCTTGAACGTCGCGCTGCCTTGGCTGGCGCCGATCAGGCCATGCTGATTGTCGAGGCGATCAGCACTGATCTGCACCTTGTCGGCAATGACCGAGCCCTTCTGGTTACTCACTTCGCCGGCGCTGAGGGTCAAGCTGGCGCCCGCCACTTCAAGGCGCCCGCCATTGTTGTTGAGGTTGTCGAGGGTCAGGGTTACGGCCTGCTGATCGCCAAAGCGGATCAGGCCGCCCAGGTTAGCGATGGCCGGGGTGTCGAGGACCAGTTCGTTGCGTGCCAGGACCCGGGCCTTGTCGCCCTGGTTGACCAGGCGGGCTGCGTTGATCTGTACCTTGGGCCCCTGGATCACCCCATTCTGGTTGCTCAGGGCCTCCCGCGCCTCAAGCTCCAGACTGCGGCTGGCCAGCACACTGCCCTGGTTCTCCAGGTTGTTGCCAGTCAGCTTGACCTCGCCGTGATCGTTGCGGCTGTTGTCTGCATTGACCCCGGCTTCGATGATGCCGTAGTTGACCACCTGCGCAGCGTCCACCACCCGCACCCGGTCCCGGGCCGCCAGGCTGGTCTGGACCTTGATCTGCTCCTTGGCCTGCAGCGTCGCCTCGGTACCGGCGTAAGCCTTGCCCTGGAGATCGATGCTCTGGGCGGTGACCGCAATCGCCTGCTTGGCCCCCATATTGGCCACGGTGACCTTGCCATTGGCATCGATCTGGATGTCGCCAGTGCTGGCGGCCATCTCTGCGGACATGTTCACACCCACGCCCTTTTCTGTGCCCACCAGGCGGATCGCCCCGGCGTACATACCGCCCAGTACCGAGCTGTCGATGGCCAGTTCCGGCTTGATGCTGGCGTCGGCTGCCCGGGCAGTGACGCTCAGGTCATCGGCCTTGACGTCGTTGCGCCCGGTGATGATGTTGAGCTTCTTGGCATACAGGTTGGCATTGAGCTTGGTACTGCGGGTGATCAGGTCGAACTGATCGAGATTGCTCGCGTTGAGGTCGGCACCTTCGATGCTGATATCGCCGCCATCGACCTGGAAACGATCAAGCCTCTGTCCCTCGAGCACCGGTTTGCCCGTGGTCAGCGTGGCCCGCGGGGTGTTGATGAAACCACAACCGTTACAGGTGATGCCGTGGGGGTTGGCGACGATCACCCGGGCGGCCTGCCCGGCCACCTCGGTGTAACCCGCCAGCTTGCTGCGATTGCTGCCGGTGACTTCGTTGAGGATGACCTGCGCCGCCTGCCCCTTGAGATTGGGGTTGCCGATGATGTAGCCACCCAGCTGAGTGCTCTGGGTCGAGCCGGTGGCGTTGTTGAGGATCAGGCCGTTGCTGCCGACGTTGTATTCGCTGAACTTGTTATGGGACAAGCCGCTGCCATTGGCCGCGTTGATATTGACGACGGGCACGCCATTGCCCGCAGCGCCAATGGTGGCGTTGCCGCCGGCTGCCGGGTCCAGGGTCAGGCCAGCGGCGACACTGACGATCGGGTTGAGAAACAGGACTCCCGACAGTGACAGGGCAATGCATTGGGCAAAGGGCTTGCGTACGTCCATGTGCAAATCATCCATCCATTAACGTTTGAGTCGAGTCAAAAGAACAGGTCTACCCGGAAGTACACCGGATGCTCTCGCCTCTCGATAATTGCCGGCCGCTCCAGGGAGCGCGCGAAGCTGACTGACGCGGCCAGGTACTGACCACGGGCATTGAGTTCAAAGGCATTGCCGCTCATGCGGCCCTTGGCGTCATGGTTGTAGCGATCGGCCTTGATCACCCCGACGTCGTAGGCGAAGGCCATGCCGTATTCCTGGACAAAGGGTTGCAGCGCCGGCCAGGTCACCGCGCGGCGCCAGCGCAGTTGGTTGCGCCAGTAGCCGCCACTGTTGCCGGACAGGCTCTGATCCTGGAAGCCACGCACCGAGTTGAGTCCACCCAGGCTGATGCGCTGGGGACTGAACAGCACATCCTCGCTACGCTGCCCGGTGACCAGGCTGTCGAAGCTGAAGTTCTCGTCCCATAGGCGCAAGGGCTGCAGGTAGCTCAGAGTCAGGCTGTACTTGTTGTAACGGGCGACCGGCTCGCTGCCCTGGGGCCGGCCACTGCCTTGAGCATCCAGGGCGCCGATGCCCTGCTGCCAACCAATATCGGCGTTGACCAGGGCGTTGCCGATGCGCCGTCCGTGATTGAAGCCAAGCTGGGTTTCGGTAATGCGGTTGCTGGAAACGTCGATCAGGTGGTCATTGAGGTAGTTGCGCGTACGCAGATGGCTCAGCCCAAGGCTCACGCCGGTCTTGCTCAAGTTGTCCCGGTGCAGCACGCGCTCGGCCCGGACTTGCTGGTTATTGCTCTCGCCATCGAGGACGAAATTGAACCCGGTGGCGTCATTGCGCGTGCGGTAGTAACTCTGGCTGTAGGAGTAGTTGAAGGTCCACCAGCCCCAGGGCAGGCTGTAGTACAGGCTCTGGTTGTCGGAATGGCGCCAGCGATCGCTGACCGCATCCTGATTGGCTCGCAGGTTCAACTGGTCGGCCAGCCCCAACGGGCTATCCCAGTCCAGGCCCAGGCCCATCTGCTGCTCACCGGTACTTTTGTCGCCATCGTTATTACGCGTCGCCGACAGCCGCCAGGGCTTCAGGCGCTGGCCCTTGAGCCCGACATGACTGCCGCCCAATTGGTCCCCTGGGGCCAACTCCATCTCGACCTGGCGCGAAGGCAGGCGGGTCAACTGATCCACCAGTTGTTCCAGTTCCCGCAAGTTCAGCACCTCGCCGGTGGTTCCGGGAAAAGCCATGGCCAACTCTCGGGAGCTGGCCAGGGCCGAGCTGTCCAGACTTTCCAGGCGGCCCTCGACGACGACAATGATCAGTTGCCCCGACGCCAGCTCCTGGGCAGGCAGATAGGCACGGGTAGTCACGTAGCCTCGTTCGAGGTAGTGATGAGTGATGGCCTTGAGCAGGGTATTGATCTGTGGGACCGACAGGCATTGGTCGCGGTACGGTGCCAGCAGCCGCTCACGATCAGCGGAGCCGAGGTGCTCGGCGCCCTTGAGCGTCACAGTCTTGATGGTGAAACAGCGCTGCTCGCCAGGTTGCTCGGCAGGTGCGGGAGGCAAAGGCTTGCCTGGCAACTGCTGGAGTTCATCAAGGCGCTTCTGCTGATCTTGCAGCAATTGCTGCTGACGATCGCGGATCAGGTCACGATCACCCGGTGTCTGCAGAGGCGCAGCAGCGACGGTGAACGAACCCACTAGAGCACAAAACGCTACAACAGGCCTTAAGCAGCCAAAACGCGACATGCCTTCCATTCCCTTGAAAAACAGACCCTCGATTGAGTGTCCGTACGGCGCGTCCAGGCACCTGTTTTCGAAGGGGGTAGAGTCTAATGTGAAAAATTGGTTACACAGAAAAAATAGACGAGTGGTATCACTTTGACATAAGTCATTGAAAAAAATGGATTTTGCAGGGGTGATCAGGCCATCAAATCGACGCGAGCCAGGGATCTGTATCCATCTTGATACCTTGGCCGCATCGATCCAGGCTTATTTTTTCTTCAGGCAATCACTCATGAACGCCTTGCGCGCATCGCCCTTCAGCGCCTGGCTGGTGGCGGTGGCGTTGCACGATTTCATTCTTTCCTGAGGCGTGGACGGTGTCGCGGCGGCGGCCGGAGCAGCCTTGAGGCAGGTACTCATGAAGGCCTTGCGCTCATCGCCCTTGAGGGCCTTGGCAGTGGCTTCGGCGTTACAGGTGGTCATCTTGTTCTGCTGGGCGGTGGCGGCAAAGCCTTGGGAACAGAGCAGCAGCCCCACCATCAACAAAGGAATACGCAACATCTTCATGGAGTTTTCTCCTTGTCACCGCACCGACGGGCACGGCCTCCAGCGCAGTGTAGACAAAGCCTGTTACACCTTCACCTGTTCTGCAGGCTGGCCCGGCGATACTGCTCGGGAGTACAGCCGGCTTGACGCTGGAACATGGCGATAAATGCCGAGGCGGTGCTGTAGCCCATGTCGAAGGCAATTTCCTGGATGCTGTGCGGGCTTTCCAGGGCTTCGATGGAAGCAAGGAAACGCTGGCGCTGGCGCCATTCGCCAAAACTCATGCCCAACTCGCGAACGAACTGCCGGGCCAAGGTCCGTTCACTGACATGCGCCTGCTGCGCCCAGTGGGCCAGCGGCTGGCTGTTGCCCGGCTCCGCCTGCAGGGCCAGGAGCACCCGCAGCAGATCGTGGCTGCTGGCATAGGGCAGATAACAGTTGTGGACCGGGGCCTGGCGCAGTTGGTCCAGTAGCACCTGGGCCAGGCGTTGGTCAGCCTCGCCTTCGGGGATCTGCACGTCCCTGGCGGCAAAATCCTTGAGGATCGCCTTGAGGATCTCGCTGATGGCCAGGGTGCTGCCCTGCTTTGGCAAGTCCTTGCACAACTCCGGTGCCAGCAGCACCGCGCGATAGTTGATCGGCTGGCTGGTGTAGAAACTGTGGGCGGTCTGCGGCGGCACCCAGATCGCATATTGCGGTGGCGACATGAACCGCTGGCCGGCGATGTCCATGTGCATCACACCGTGGGCCGAATACTCCAGGCAGCCCCAGGAATGCCGGTGTTCCAGGGCATGGCTGTGGGCGGCGAAGTCGGCATAGCGGAAGTACACGGGCGCGGGCAGCCCATGGAATTCCAGGAGGTCGATATGTTTTTTGCTCATGCTGTCCGGATGCAGGGGCGGGTTGTCTGTTTCGCAGTATAGGCATTGATCCGGACAAGAGGATAATCAACCTTCATCAACTCTATGGTTGTCTCCATGCAATACGCCTATCCATTACTGGCCATCTTCATCTGGGCCGGCAACACCGTAATCAACAAACTCGCCGTGGGTGCGATCTTCCCAGCGGAGATCGGCTTCTATCGCTGGTTGCTGGCGGGCTTACTGTTCACCCCCTTCATGCTCAAGCCGGTGCTCCAGCATTGGCCGGTGATCCGTCCCAACCTGGGTCGGATCTTCGTCCTCGGCGTGCTGGGCATGGCGGTCTATCAGAGCCTGGCCTACTACGCCGCCACCCTGACCTCGGCCACCAACATGGGGATCATTCTCTCGCTGATGCCGTTGATGTCACTGGCCATGGCCATCGCCGCCCTGGGCCAGCGCCTGACCGCCGGCGCCTTGGTGGGTGCCGTGCTGTCCTTCGCTGGGGTGCTGGTGGTGGTGTCTTCCGGCAGCCTTGCCGCACTGCTGCAACACGGGGTCAACCTGGGGGACGCGATGATGCTGATCGCCACCCTGGCCTATGCGATCTACAGCACCCTGCTGAAAAAGTGGCAACTGCGCCTGCCGCCGCTGGTGTTGCTGTACCTGCAGGTGCTGGTGGCGGTGCTGGTGCTGCTGCCGTTGTTCCTTGCTTCACCGAAGGTCGGCCCGACCCTGCAGAACATTCCGCTGGTTCTCTATGCCTGCTTGCTGGCATCGATGGTCGCGCCTCTGGCCTGGATGCAGGCGGTGGTGCGCCTGGGGCCGAGCCGAACCACGCTGTTCTTCAATCTGCTGCCGTTGATCACCGCGCTGATTGCCGCATTGGTGCTGCACGAACAACTGGCATGTTTCCATCTGGTGGGTGGGTTGTTGACCCTGGGCGGGGTGATTCTTTCTGAACGCTGGACCCGGGTACTGGGGCTCGGAAAGACGCTGGCCTGACGGGGTCTTTCGCCGGCAATCCAGCTCATACAGGTGCGGCCGTGGGCAAGTGTCAGACCCCCGCAGCCTTGAGCCGTCGGGCATGTTCGACAAACAGGCGGACCGGGTCGGCGCCCTTGCCCACCAGCCCCAGGGACTGGTTGATGATATCGAAGTGGTCCAAGGGGTAGTCATCGCCAATGACCTGGCCCAAGTGCGAGCTGTAGCGCCCCACCATGCCATCGCATTGGCCAGCTTCGCGGACAAAGGTGCGGGCGAACAGGCGACAGCTGCGATTGGTGCCGTCGAACAGATTGGCACCAC
Organism: Pseudomonas sp. Fl4BN1; assembly: GCF_009908285.1. Classification (GTDB taxonomy): domain Bacteria; phylum Pseudomonadota; class Gammaproteobacteria; order Pseudomonadales; family Pseudomonadaceae; genus Aquipseudomonas. The sequence goes on along the minus strand of NZ_JAAARM010000015.1, from coordinate 51,305 downwards.
GATCGGTCTTGCCCGGCTGCAAGGTGCCGGACCAGGAGTAGTAGCGCACGCCGTTGACCTGTTCCGGGCCTTGCCCACCCCAGGTTTGCGGCAGCCCCTGGGGGTACTGTTGATTGAACAGGGCCACCCCCTCGGTGGTCAGGGAATGGTGCGAGGCGTGGATATCCACCGGCAGCTTCGCTCCGCGATAGCCGGTTTCCAGCAGCGTCATCAAGGCCGAGATAGCGCGCAGTACCAGGCTCAGCACACGCCCCCGCATGCTGCTCGCAGGGGAACGTCGCTGCAGGTAATCCGCCAGTTCGGAACCGTGATTGGGGCCCGCCACCGAGGTCACCGAAGCCACCCAGTCCGGGCGCTTGGCCGCCGCGTAACGGGCGGTGAGCGAGCCCTGGCTATGGCCGATCAGGTTGACCCTGGCAGCCCCGGTCTGGGCCATGATCTGCTGGATCTGGGCCAGCAATTGCTCGCCGCGCACTTCGCTGGAATTGAGCGGCGAAACCTGTATCGCAAACACCCGGGCCCCGCCCTGGCTCAACGCCGGGACGATGCCGTACCAGTAGGGATACAGCAGCAGGCGGACAAAACCGAGCATCCCGGGCACCAGCACCAGGGGGTAACGCGTGGCAAGCTCTTGGGACATGCTCGGACATCCTTGCGGTGGACTCGTGAACCCAGGCTGAAAGCTAGACCATAACCAAGGGCATCGTCAGTACCTGTGACGATTCGACGACAGAGCCATGACAAGCCCCCGCTTCCCCGCCTATTTCAGCCCGATCACCCCCGCCACAATCAACCCCACCGACACCAGTTTGATCGCGGTGAGACTTTCCCCGAGCAATACGAAACCCAGCAGTACCGTGCCCAGGGTGCCGATGGCGGTCCAGATCGGGTAGGCCACGCTCACCGGCAGCTCGCGCATGGCCAGGGTCAGGAAGTAGATGCCCGCCACGGCTGCCACTACGGTCACCAGCGAAGGCCAGAACCGGGTAAAGCCCTGCGCATACTTCATGCCCATGGCGAACGTCACCTCGAAGGCCGCCGCCACCAGCAGGAACAACCAGGCCATGGCGCCTCCTCAGAACGTTTCAGCCAGTGCCAGAAGACGCCGTTGCGCCTCGGCACAGGATTGCTGGAAACGCTCCGGCGCCGACTCTTCGCCTTCCGCGGCGACCACCGTGACATCCTCGATGCCGATAAAGCCCAGGGCCGTGCGCAACCAGCGATCCGCATGATTGAGCGCCTCATGTTCACCGCCGGGACCAAAACCACCGTCACCGCGGCTGGTGACGATCAACACTTTCTTGCCCTGTACCAACGGTTGATATTGGGCGACACCGTTGTCTTGCCGGGTGTTGAAAGTCAGCCCCAGGCGCACGATGTGATCGACCCAGGCCTTGATCCCGCTGGGCACACTGAAGTTGTGCATGGGGGCCGAGATCACCAGGCGCTGGTGGCCGAGCAACTCAGCCACCAGCGCGTCACTCAGGGCCAGGTCGGCCTGCATCGACAACGGGCGTGCCTCAGGTTGTGGATAAAACGCCGCGGCGATAAAGGCTTCGCCGACGTGAGGCAGCGAACCTCGTCCAACCTCGCGCCGGGTCAGGACTGCCCGAGGGTTCGCCGCTTGCCAGGCCTGGAGAAACACCTCGGTCAAACGCCGACTGTGGGAGCGTTCGCCCCGTGGGCTGCCGTGAATTGCAAGAACTGTATTCATCCGAATTCTCTCATGTGATTTGCTCTTGATGGCCTTGAAGCTACAACTGCTTCGCGCTAAATCTAGAATCACAGCCACTCACCAACAAATGAGTAAAAATTCATTTGAATGAATAAATTTCATCCATGGAGCCCAGCATGTTCGCTCACCTGCCCCTCACCGCACTGCGCACCTTCGAATCCGCGGCGCGACTGTCGAGCTTCAAGGCCGCCGCCGAAGACCTGGCGGTAACGCCCACCGCGGTGTCCCACCAGATCCGCAACCTGGAGCACTGGCTGGGGGTGCAACTGTTCGAGCGCCTGCCGCGCCAGGTGCGCCTGACCGAACCCGGCGACCGATTGTTCCGCAGCCTGCATGGTGCCCTGCTGGATATAGCCCAGAGCGTCGACACCCTGCGCCCCAAGCCCAGTAACACGCTGTTGACCGTCTCCACCACCGCCGCCTTCGCCGCCCTGTGGCTGGTACCGCGGCTGGGACGTTTCTATGCTCGGTATCCCGGCATCAGCCTGCGCCTGGACACCCAAAGCGAAGTGGTCGACCTGCAACAGGACGCCAGCATCGACCTGGCAATCCGCTACAGCCAGGACGGCTACCTGGACCTTCACGGCCTGTGCCTGTTCGACGAACGCTTTGCAGTCTATGGCGCACCGCACCAGGTGGCCCTGGCGCAGCAACAGCGGCCGACGCTGATCAGCGTGCATTGGCGCAACTCCAAGCTCTATGCCGATGGTTGGCAGGCCTGGTGCACCCAGGCTGGAGAAAACTGGCTCGACGGCCAGCCGCAGATCCGCTCCTACGACGAAGAACAGTACGCCCTGCAAGCCGCCATCGCCGGTCAGGGCCTGGTACTGGCGAGCAATATCCTGGTGTCGCAAAGCGTGGCCAGCGGCCTGCTGGAGGCTTACCGGCCCGAGATTCAGGTAGACGGCGCGGGCTACAGCGCCCTGTGCGTACCAGGGCGCGAACGACACCCGCCGGTACGGGCATTTTTTGCATGGTTGCAGCAGGAATCATTGCTGGCCGGGCATCCCTTGCTGGCCCGCAGCTGAGCCACAACGCGAAAAACTCCCGAGCATTGCCACTGGGCACATCCGATAAAACTTTTTGCCTCGTCCGTCACTCACACCCAAGACAGGTCAGGCCAACAGAGCCTGGCGTGAAACGGATTAGCCTCCAGGAGACAGAGATGAGCGAGATGCATTTGTCTGATGTGAACAGCCTGCGCGAACGGGCTCGCCGACACGTGGAAAACGGCGCCGTGACCGAGGGTTACAACGCCGATCGCGAGGAGCTGCTGCGCCTGCTCAACGAATCGCTGGCCACTGAACTGGTCTGTGTCTTGCGCTACAAGCGCCACTACTTCATGGCCAACGGCCTCAAGGCCAGCGTGGCCGCCGACGAGTTCCTCGAACACGCCACCCAGGAAGCCGAACACGCCGACAAACTGGCCGAACGCATCGTCCAGCTCGGCGGCGAACCGGAGTTCAACCCCGACCTGCTGTCCAAGCACTCGCACGCCCAGTACGTGGCCGGCAACAACTTGAAGGAAATGGTCTACGAAGACTTGGTGGCGGAGCGGATCGCCATCGACAGCTACCGTGAGATCATCCAGTACATCGGAGACAAGGATCCCACCACCCGCCGCTTGTTCGAAGAAATCCTCGCCCAGGAAGAAGAGCACGCCGATGACATGGCGGACATCCTCAACGACCTGTAGCCCCTCGCCCAAGCCCGCTCCTGCCTACAGGGGCGGGCTCGCCCACGCAACGCTCGACCTTCGTGCTTACTGACTCGGCTTGACGGTGACCGGCGCCTTGCCTGAACGCATCTGTTGCAGCAACGGCGCACACTGGTTGGGTTCATCACCGCTAGGCGCCACCAACGCCAGCAGCCCCGCCGCTGGCCCGGCGATCAATCCCAGAGCCACCATACCGGCCCCCCGCAGCACCAACGGCACCGCCTTGACCCCAGCACTGGGCTTGATGAACTTGCCCTGCACGTAGAGCGGCGAACGCAGAGAGAACAGACGCAACCCCTTGGACTCAGGGGTGATGGTCAGGTCCAGTTGCTCGGAAGCCATGTTCGCGGTGCCATCGACGTAAATGATGGAGTTCTCGGTGTCGAAGACGAACAGCCGAGAGGTGGCCAGGCCCGACTTGATGCCGAAGTCGGCAGCGGCGCAATTGATCTTCACTTCCTTGTCGCCAAACATCTTGCCTACCACGTAGTTGCCGACATTGAGCCCGGCGATTTCCATCAGGCTGCGGCTGATGGCGCCGTCGTTGATCAACATTTTCAAGTCACCGTTGGCGCTACCCAGCAGGGCCGCCACCGAGTTGCCGCGCCCAGCAATATCGGCATCGCCATTAAGCTCGCCGAAGCTGGTCTTCATCGGCTCGAAGGTTGGGAACAACTGCTTGAGCTTGAAGTTGCGCGCGGTCAGTTTGGCCCGACCTTCCAACGGCGTGGTGTGACCATTGAGACGCACCTGGGCATCGAGCTTGCCCCCGGCCACGCCAAAGCGCAGGGGCTCCAGGCTGAGCTGGCCGTCGTTAAGCACCAGGTGGGTATAGAGATCGGTGAACGGCAGCTCGCTGCTGTGAACGATGCGCTTGCCGGTGAACTCGACGTCGGCATCCATATCCCGCCAACGCTCGGTGCGAAATTCCTCCACTGGCAGCACCTTGTCCGCCGGTTGCTTGCTTTCACCGCCCCGGGCCTTTTGCTTGGCGTTGGAGTCGGCACCAATCAGCGGTGCCAGGTCGCTGAGCAACAGTTGATTGGACACCAGCGTGCCACTGAGTTTGGGCCGCGGCTGGCTGGCGGCATAGGTCAGGCTGCCATGGATATCGCTGTCGCCGATCTTGCCGTTGAAGTCCTGATAGCTGAACGTCGCACCCGCCGGATCACGCAACTTGGCGGTCAAGTGCCCATCCGTGGAATACGGCGGCGAATCCGGCAGGGTGACCCCCGTCAACGGATAGAGATTGCCGAGGCTGGTGCCCGCCAGTTTCAGGCGCAGGTCCAAGGCGCCGAGGTTGAGCGGATCGGTCAGGCTGCCCCGCAGTTCGACCCGGGTGTCGCCGATCTGCGCCTGGGCCTGCAACGGGAACGGTTGGCGCCCGTCCTGCAGCGCCAACAGGCCACCGATCTTGCCGGTGCCCACCAGTTTCTGCCCGTGGTACTGGCCTTTGACCTTGAGGGCAAAGGCATAGGCCTGGGGGGCGGCGCCTTGCTCGGTGATCTTCTGCGCCTCGCGCTCACCGACGATGTCGCTGAAGGGAATCGGTTTGCCGAGCAACTCCACCTGCAGGTCCAGTTGGGTTTTCAGGCTCTGGTCATCCAGGGTCACGTGGCCCTTGTCGAAGCCGATGGCACCGATGTCCACCGTCCACTTGGAAGGTTCGGCAGCGGGGTCTTGGGGATCGAACGTGAAAGTCCAGTTGGCACGACCGTCAGCCAGGCGCTGCAAGGCGGCGTCGGGCTCGGTGAGATCGATGCGTGGAATGCTGACGCGTTGCGCCAGCAGGGCCAGGGGCGAAATACGCAACTCAACCCGCTTGAGAGTGACCATCTGCGGCGCCTTGGACCAGTCCGGATTGCCTAGGGTAAGGTCCTCGGCCACCACGTGGGGCCAGGGCACCCAGGCCCGCCAGCCGCCCTCGTCAGGCTCGCGTTGCCAGACCACCGACAAATCGCCATTGATCGCGAACGGCCGGTGCAACTCCTCGGACACCTTGGCATTGAGGGGCGGCTTGATCCGGTTCCAGTCGAAGAAAGCGATCACCAGCACCAGCACGGCCAGTAGCAGGATCAGGCTGGAAACAGACCAGGCGAGAATTTTACGAGTGCGCGTCATTGCACGAGGCTCCTGAAGACAACTGAGCGCCAGACCACGACGCATCGGTGACATGCCGATGGAAAATCACCGGCCATGAAAACTACGACTGACAAAGCCCGCGCAGGTTTAATTCGAGTACACGAAAGGATGGAAAAAACCGCATTCCTGATCACTCAGGCAGCTTTGTGTTACCTCGACCCGCCCTCCCGTGAAGCATGACTGGGTCGAAAATACCCACGTCGGTGCAAAAGCTATCGACGGAAAGGCCCGTTCTAGAGCCTTGACGGTAAACAATCAATTCTGTTGATTATTACCATTGCGTTTATGAACTTTCATATCGATTTAGCGGCGGTAACATTAGCTCCGTACCCAATTTATCGCCCTCCCAAGGAGCAACCCATCATGAAACGCCACCTCTTATTGAGCCTGACCTTATCGATCCTGGCTGCTAACGCTTTCGCCCTGCCGGCCGCTGAACAAGCCACTCCGCAGGTCAAGGCCAGCCACAGCGTGTTCACCCAGACCCTGGCTGAAGGAGGCTCGGACCGCCTGATCGAACGCAACAAAGTCGCAGCCGATGGCTATGACCGCACTCCACAGGGCCAGAGCGTTGCCGAAGATGGCTATGATCGCACCCCACAAGGCCAGAACGTTGCCGAAGATGGCTATGACCGTACTCCCCAAGGCCAGACCGTTACCGAAGATGGCTACGACCGTACTCCCCAAGGCCAGACCGTTACCGAAGATGGCTACGACCGCACCCCACAAGGTCAAAACGTAGCTGAAGGTGGCCGCGATCGCCTGGAAGAGAAAGGCCTGGTCGAAGACGGCTACAGCCGCACGCCTCAAGGTCAGACCGTTGCCGAAGGCGGTGCTGATCGCTTGGCCGAACGTCATCAAGCTGCGAGCTGAGGCCATGCTGGCCCTGGAGAAAAGCCCGATTCCCGAATCGGGCTTTGACTTTCATCAAGGCCCCGTTGCAACCGTCACATCCCCTGCCCTCGCCTGACTCCAGTTCGACTCCGGCAAAGTTGATTTGCTAGAGTGCGCCGCTCCTATTGAGCAAAGAATTTGCCCGCCGATGCTGCCCCGCGCCGAACAGAAGCAACAGACCCGCAACGCCCTGATGGATGCCGCCCGTCATCTGATGGAGTGTGGCCGTGGTTTCGGCAGCCTGAGCCTGCGGGAAGTGGCGAAAGCCGCCGGCATTGTACCCACTGGCTTCTACCGGCACTTCAGCGACATGGACCAACTGGGCCTGGAACTGGTCAGCGAAGTCGGCCAGACCTTCCGCGAAACCATCCGCCTGGTGCGCCACAACGAATTCGTCATGGGCGGCATCATCGACGCCTCGGTACGCATTTTCCTTGATGTGGTGGCAGCCAAGCGCGCGCAATTCCTGTTCCTCGCCCGCGAGCAATACGGTGGCTCGCTGCCGGTGCGCCAGGCCATCGCCACCCTGCGGGAAAACATCAGCTCGGACCTGGCTGCCGACCTGAGCCTGATGCCCAAGCTGCAACACCTGAATGTTGCCGACCTTGGCGTAATGGCCGACCTGATCGTCAAGAGCGTATTCGCCACCCTGCCGGACATTATCGATCCGCCAGCCCAGGCCCTGCCTGAACACCTGACACCCCAGGCCAAGATTACCCAGCAACTGCGCTTCATCTTTATCGGCCTGAAGCACTGGCAAGGCCTGGGCAGCACCGAGTAAACCGGCAAGCGTTACCTACCCGCCCCCTTCGAACCGCCCGCACCCCGCTCTGGGTTGCGCGTTTGCGCCTGCTTACCAAGCGCTAGCACCGTCTTGCAGCAAAAACATTTCACGCGCACCAACTCGGTGCTATAAATCAGCTCAGCGCGCCATTTTGTAACAAGATAAAACAAGGTCTTGCCCCTTTTTCAGGCGCAGTTCCTGGGCTGAACGGGCATTTTCTTTCCTACCGAGCGATTGGCAAGCCCCTTGCTCTGGCTTGTGTATCGCTCATAGCTGGAAGCTTTCCGATGCTGGTGATCCACCGCAGAACCGATGCCCAAGAGAGCTGGTCCGCCGAATTGCACCTCAACTACGAGGCTCGTAGCAAAAGCCGCTTGCGCTGCTTCAGCGCCGAGGGCGAAGACGTCGGGCTGTTTCTGGAACGTGGCCAGCCACCCTTGCATGACGGTGAGTTCTTGCAGGCCGAAGACGGGCGCCTGGTCAAAGTCTGCGCTCGTCCGGAAACCCTGTTGCACGTTACCTGCCGCAATGCCTTCGAGCTGACCCGCGCTGCCTACCACCTGGGCAACCGTCATGTGGCCCTGCAAGTGGGTGATGGCTGGCTGCGCTTGCTGGACGACTACGTGCTCAAGGCCATGCTCGAACAACTGGGCGCCAGCACCGAAACCCTCGAAGCACCGTTCCAACCCGAGCACGGTGCCTATGGTGGTGGTCATCACCATTCACGCCACGGCGATGAAGACTTCAACTACCCGCCGCGCCTGCACCAGTTCGGCGTCCGTCAATGAACCCAGCCTGGGCCCTATTGCGCCTGGCCAGCCCACAGCTGCCAATTGGTGGCTACAGCTATTCCCAGGGGTTGGAAATGGCCGTGGAGCAACAACGGGTAAATGACTCGGACAGTGCCCGACGCTGGATCAGCGATCAGTTACTGCTCAACCTCGCTCGCTTCGAAGCGCCGCTGTTGCTAGCCCACTGTCAGGCGGCCGCCGATCAGCACTGGAGCCGGCTGCAGCAACTCTGCGATGAGCAACGGGCCAGCCGCGAAACCCGCGAGCTGTACCAGGAAAGCCGGCAGATGGGCTACTCCCTCAAGCAACTGCTGGCCGGCTTGCCGGAGCTCGACGACGCCGCGCGGGAAGTGTTGGCGCAACAGGACGAACCACACCTGGCCCTGGGCTGGGCCTTGGCCGCCCGGGCCTGGAACATCGCCCCCGAAGACGCCCTGGCAGCCTGGCTCTGGAGCTGGCTGGAAAACCAGCTGGCGGTGCTGATGAAGACCCTCCCCCTGGGCCAGCAAGCGGCCCAGCGCCTGACCAGCGAATTGCTGCCACTGCTGCAACAGGCCCAGCGACACGCCGCGAAGCTTGACCCCAACCATTACGGCAGCGCCGCTTTCGGCCTGTCCCTGGCGAGCATGGCCCACGAGCGCCAATACAGCCGCCTGTTCCGTTCCTAGGAGAAACTCATGAACGCACAACCTCTGCGTGTCGGCATCGGCGGCCCGGTGGGCTCCGGTAAAACCGCCCTGACCCTGGCCTTGTGCCTGGCCCTGCGCGAGCGCTACAACCTGGCGGTGGTGACCAACGATATCTACACCCGTGAAGACGCCGACTTCCTGGTGCGCAACGAAGCCCTGGCGCCGGAACGGATCATCGGCGTGGAAACCGGCGGCTGCCCGCACACTGCCATCCGTGAAGATGCCTCGATCAACCTGGAAGCGGTGGATCAACTGAACCGGCGCTTCCCGGGGCTCGACCTGATCCTGGTGGAGTCCGGCGGCGACAACCTTTCGGCCACCTTCAGCCCCGAACTCTCGGACCTGACGATCTATGTGATCGATGTCTCCGCTGGCGACAAGCTGCCGCGCAAGGGCGGCCCGGGTATCTGTAAATCCGACCTGCTGGTGATCAACAAGATCGACCTGGCCCCCCTGGTGGGCGCCTCCCTGGAAATGATGGACAGCGACACCCAGCGCATGCGCAGCGGCAAACCGTTTGTCTTCAGCAATCAGAAAACCGGCCAGGGCCTGGAAGAAATCATCGCTTTCATCGAACGCCAGGGCCTGCTGACCGCGGCCTGATACCGAACCTGAAATCGCTCAACAAGGAAGCTACCCATGACCTTAAAACGCATCCTCGGGGCCCTCGCCCTGCTGCTGACCCCAGCCCTGGCCTTCGCCCATCCGGGCCACGGCGACAATGGCCTGATGGCCGGTATCAGCCACCCTATCAGTGGCCTGGACCACCTGCTGGCAATGGTCGCGGTTGGCCTGTGGGCCGCCCAGCAACAAGGCACAGCACGCTGGGCGCTGCCGTGCACCTTTGTCGGCACCATGCTGATCGGTGGCCTGCTGGGTTTCGAGGGCCTGGAGCTGCCGGGCCTGGAAAGCGGTATCGCCGCCTCGGTACTGGCCCTGGGCCTGGCAGTGGCCCTGGCGGTGCGTCCGCCGCTGAGCCTGGCCATCGCCGCCACCGCGCTGTTTGCCCTGTTCCATGGCGTGGCCCACGGCCTTGAACTGCCGGACATGTCCAGCCCCTGGGCCTATGCCGCCGGTTTCGTGGTCGCCACTGCCGCCCTGCACGCCGCCGGCTATGGCGTGGTGCGGGTCTTGCCCCAGGCCGCTGCGCCGCTGGTGCGCGTAGCCGGCGCCGCCTCCGCTGCCGCCGGGGTGTGGTTGCTGGCAGGCTGAGCGTTGCGCCTCGTGCAGGAGCGGCTGGACGGTGTGCCGTTTGCCGGCGAAGGCAATCTTGTTGACTGCATTGGCTGGCAAGCCAGTACCTGCACAAGCCTGCTCCTACGTCGGGCAATCTGCCGGGGCTTCTCTGTTAATATGTCGCGCATTCAAACCTGCCGTGACGACGCCAGCCAATGCCCGATGTATCCCGCTCCACCTCCTCGCCTGAATCGAGCGCTCTGTTCAACGCTGTGCAGCAGCATTTTCACCAGGTGATAGTGCCCATGTGGCAGGGGCCGGGCTGGAATCCGCAGTTGGCGCTGCCCTACGAGGCGCTGGACGCCGAACATCAACCGCTGCCACCGCAGCGGTATCGGGCCATGGCCTGCGCCCGGCAGCTGTATGTATTTTCCCAACTGATCGGTGACACCGCCACGCCCTTTGCCGAAGAACGCGCCGCCGCGCTGTTCCGCTCGCTGCAGCGGCACTTCCATGACGCCGAGCACGGTGGCTGGTTCTACAGCATCGATCCGCAAGGCGCGCCGCTGGATCGACGCAAGGACCTCTACACCCACGCCTTCATCGTCTTTGCCTGCGCCCATTACTGGGCCAAGGTCCGTGAGCCGCTGGTGGAGTCGGTGCTCAACGCCGCCCTGGAAGTCGTGGCCCAGCGCTTCGCCCGGGGTGACGACCTCTACGAAGCCAGCCTCGATGAGGATTGGTCGGCCCTGGGTTCCGGGCCATTGCAGAATCCGTTGATGCACCTGGCTGAAGCGTTCCTCGCGACCCTGACAGTGCGTGAAGACGTGCCGGTGCAAACGGCGCTGCTGAACCTGTGCCAGGCCATGCAGCAACACTTCATCGACCCGCAGCACCAAGTGATGATGGAAAAGCCCCTGGGGGCTGTGGATAACTGGTTCGAGCCCGGGCATCAGTTTGAGTGGTACTTCCTGCTCGCCTCTTCGCCCCTGCTGCGCGACAGTTCCTTGCACGCCTCACTGGAGCATGCGTTCGCCTTCACCGAACAGTTGGGGGTCGACCCGCAGAGCGGTGCCGTGTGCGCCATGCTCGATCTGCAATCGGGGACGAGCGCCAAGGACGCCACCCAGCGCATCTGGGCCAAGGCCGAGTACCTGCGTGCCCTGACCTTGCGTGGGGACAGCCAGGCGCCCCTGCAGCGCCAGCTAAAAGCACTGCAAGAGCATTTCCTGCATGTCGGGGGCTGGAATGAATGCCTGGATGCCGACGGCGCGATCAGCCGCCGGGATATGCCGTCGACCACGCCCTATCATCTGGCCACCTGTTATCGCGGGCTGGCGGAATATTTCGCCTGAACCTTGCGCCGGCCAACCGGCACCGACACAACAACTGCAGGTGCGGGCTTGCCAGCGAAGAAGGCAGCGCCGATCAGGCAATCCACTTGCGATCCCCGGTAAAGCTGATGGTCAGCCAACGAGCTGCATCGGCTTTGCCAAGCTGCTGCGAAATCTCCTCGCGCAACCGATCCAGGGTCGCCACGTCCTGCAGCGGATAATCCGCCGGCAGCACGATATGGATCTCGATAAAATGCGCCCGACCGTGCTTCTGCACGTAGCTGATGTAGTCATCAAAACCATGGGCGGCCTTGGCCTCCTCCATCACCTTGCGGACCTTTTCGTCCAACTGGTCCGGGGCGATCCCCAGCACATCGCGCAAGGCCGGCCGTAGAATCTTCAACGCCGGCGGCAGCATGCTCAAGGCCAGCAGGATCAGGATCATCGGGTCGACATACACCGCCCACTGGCCATGGCCGTACTGCTTGAGCAGCAAGGCGACGATGAAACTCACCAGCAGCCCCACTGACAACATCGCGTCCACCAGCCAACTGATGTTGTCGAACTGGATCAGCGACGACTTGAGCGTGCGGTTACGCCGGCGCACGTAGAAGAAGTAGGCGAACTCCGCCACGGCGAAAAACGCCGCATAGAAAATCACCAGCCCCAGCTCGACCTCGCGGCCACCATTGATGATGCCGAACACCCCATTGAGGAAGGCGTAGATGGCGATCAGCATCAGGAAGCTGCCTTCGATCAGCAGCACCATGGGTTCCAGGTGCCAAAAGCCGAACTGGAAGCGCTGGTTGCTTTGCTTGGCAATCAGCTTGGCGGTGATCAGCATCAAGACCTTGATAAAGGTGGCGATCAGGGAAAAAAATCCATCGAACAAGATGGATTGGGCGCCAGAAACAAAACCCGTGACGATACCGGCGATCGCCACGGCGAACATCAATACAGTCGATTGTTTGAGCAGAGACTGCTCACCTCGGTTACTCACGATTCCTCCTATCGAACTTCAAAAACGCCACCTCGTGTGAGGCGGCGGCGAAATTTCTGGCGGGAATTCTAACCTGTCAGGGCTGACCACAAGCTGAAACGAATCAGCTTATGTGTATCCGAGTACAACTGTAGCGGCTGCCGAGCCATGGCGAGGCTGCGACTGCCTCCGCAGGAGGCACAGGCTCTTGCGACCGCTGGAGGGCCCGAAGGCCCTGTCGCAGCCTGCGGCAGCGGCTACAGAGGATGGCGATCAATGGATCAGGACTTGGCGTTGCGCTCGATGGCGAAGCCGGCCCAGGTCTGGCTCACGGGCATCAGTTCCAGGCTGTTGATGTTGATGTGGGCCGGCGTGTTCAGGACCCAGAAGATGGTGTCGGCGATGTCCTGCGGCTGGATCGGCTCGGCGCCGGCATAAGTGGCGTCATAACGCGCCTGGTCGCCGCTGAAGCGCACCAGGGAGAACTCGCTTTCGCACAGGCCCGGCTCGATATTGGTGACCCGCACACCAGTGCCCTGCAGGTCGCAGCGCAGGTTCAGGGAGAACTGTTTGACGAAGGCCTTGCTCGCGCCATACACGTGGCTGCCCGGGTACGGGTAATTGCCGGCGATGGAGCCCAGGTTGACGATCCCGGCGCCACGACCGTGGGCGATCAGCCGTGGCAACAGCAGGCGGGTGCTGTACAGCAGGCCCTTGATGTTGGTGTCGACCATGGTGTCCCAGTCATCCAGGTCGCACTTGGGCGCCGGGTCCACGCCCAGGGCCAGGCCGGCATTGTTGATCAGCCCGCGCAGTTTGCTGAAGGACGGTGGCAGGTTGGCAATCGCCTCTTCCATGGCCTTGCGGTCCCGCACATCAAGCACCAGGCCATGCACCTCGGTCTGCTTGGAGAGCTCCGCGCACAAGGCATTGAGGCGCTCCTCGCGACGGCCGGTGAGCACCAGCGACCAGCCGGCCTCGGCAAAACGCCGGGCGCAGGCTTCGCCAAAACCGGAAGTCGCGCCCGTGATGAACAGTGTGGAAGTCATGGTGTTCTCCTTGCTGGGCTTCGAGCAGCCATTGAGATGAAAATTCAGGGCATCAACGTACACGCAATCTGCGCAAAACTGCCACCGTTGAGAGTAACCACCGTGGCGCTGGTTTTCTCAATCTGGGTGGGCGGCGTCAAGTGCAAATCGTGGGCGGCACTCTGCGGGTTCTGCCACAAGATCTCCTTGTAGCGAACATAGCCAACGGCCTCACCGCCGCCATTGACCAGCCGCACCGAACTACCGCCGGGGCGGTAATACAAGGTGGCGGTGGCACCATCGCACTGATAGACGTTGTCCTGGTGCGGCGTGGGCAACAGACTGCCGGAGATGCCGCCGATCAGGCTGTAGAGCAGACCGCAGAACAGCACCATCACCGCCAGGCTGGCCAGCACCCGCACCACCCCGCCATAGACCGGAAACCAGCGCCCGGTGGCCGGAGGAAGCACGGCGGGCTCAAGCGCTTCAGCCAAAGGCTCCGGCTCCGGCTCCGGGGCAACGATAAGCGGCAAGGCGCGAACCATGGCCGGCCGCTCAAGCACAGGCTCGGCCAGGGGAACCTGGACCGCGGGGGTGGGCGCCTCAAAGTACGACAATGGCTTGGGTACAATTGCACGCCGTCGACGGATGATCCGCGACTGCAGCAGGACAAAGGCCGCCAACGCCATGGGAACCACTTGATTCAAGGCCGGCGACTGACTGTTGAGCCAGTCGACCAGCACCGGATCGGACACGGCGATGTTCCCTGCAACATACCCCAGCAGGCCCCCACCGACCGACACCAGCCATGGCTGGCTGTGCATCAGTCGGGTCAGCCGCAGGCTGCCAAACATCAACAGCGGCACACTCAACAGCAACCCCAGCAACAGATAGAACACCTGCCCCTGGGTCACCGCTGCCAGGCCCACCACGTTGTCCATGCTCATCACCAGGTCGGCAATCAGTACGGTCACCACTGCTGCACTCAAGGTCTGCGGCGAGCCGCGAGCGTCATCGCCCTGCTCATCCACTCCTTCGTCGCACAGCAGGCGCAGGGCAATCACCAGCAGCAGCAACGCGCCAATCAACTTCAACCAGGGCACCAGCAGCAGCCAGCCGGCCAGGGTAGTCAGCAGCACCCGCAGGAGGATGGCACCGCCGGTACCGATCAGAATCGCCCGTCGCGCCTGCTCGGGAGGCAAGCCACGACAGGCCAGGGCAATCACCAGGGCATTGTCGCCGGACAGGATCAGGTCCAGCACCAGGACCTGGAACACCATGCTCAAGGCGTACAGCGCACCGTCAAATAACATGCGGCAATTTCCCCACGACACAAGGATTGGTCACGACTTCACCCCAACACACCGCTCAAGGCGCAATAGACGCCAAGTCCTCCCATCAGGAGAAACGTGACGAGAACCAGCACCCCATAGGGCCCGCGCAGACGCAGGTTCGCTGGCAGCACATTGCGCGCCAGCAGGAGCAACAGCAGCAACATCATCGGAATCAACAAGGCATTCAGCACCCCGACCGCCAACGACAGGCGGATCAGGTTGATCCCCGACCCCACCAGCAGCGCTCCGGCGATCAGCAGCACCGCGAAAGCGCCATAGAACCAGGGGGCGTCCAGAGGGTGCTGCTCCAGCGAGTGGCGCATCCCCAAGGCTTCACCCATGGCCCAGACCGCACTCAGGCAAACCACAATGGTCGCCACCAACGCCCCGCCGGCCAGGCCGACCACGAACACCGCCTGCCCCCAGGTCGGGCCGATCAGGGCGCCGAAGGCTTCGCCGATCTGGGCGATGCTGTCCAGCCCGGCGCCATGTCCGCCGAGGGTGGCCGCCGCCGCGATGACGATCGCTGCTGTCAGGACCTGACAAAACACCGCGCCGACCAGGGTATCCAGGCGCGCCAGGCGCAAATGGGCCGGCCCCAGGCCTTTATCCACCAGTGCCGACTGCTGGTAGAACAGGGTCCAGGGCATCACGCTGGTGCCCAGGTTGGCCGCCGCCAGGTACAGGTAGTCGGGCTCCTTGAGCGGGATCTGCAAGATCTCGTGCAGCATCTGCTGCGGATCAGGATGCGCGTTGTACGCCATGACCAAAAATGCCAGGCCGAACAGGCCTAGCACCAGGGTGATACGCTCCACCGACCGGTAGGAGCCGGTCAGGACCATGGTCAGGATAAACAGCACCAGGGTCACCAGGATCGGCCACGGTGCGATAGCGAACAGGCTGCCCGCCCCCACCAAGCCGCTGATTTGCGTCAGCAGCGCGCCCAGGCAACTGAGCAGCAGCACCAGTGCCGAGGCCATCGCCAGCCCACGCCCCCAGCGTTGACGCACCAATTCGATATAACCCTTGCCGGTACACAGCCCCAGACGCACAGTCAGCTCCTGGGCCATGAACATCAACGGCACCAGCACCAACTGCAGTAACAGCAACCGATACCCCCACTGCGCACCGCTTTGCGCGGCGGTGATGACACTGCCCGCTTCGGTATCGGCCATCATCACCACCAGCCCCGGGCCCATGGCAGCCAACAGACGGCGCAGCCGATGTGCAAGCGGCCTGCGTTCCGGCACCAGGCCGTGAACCGTCATGCTATTGCGCGCGCTGGGCTGTCGGGCCATGGCGGAACTGCTTGAGGAACTCCGCATCAGGGGTCAGCACCAACATCGGCTGGCTCTCGGCCATGGATTGCCGATAGGTCTGCAGGGAGCGGTACAACCTGTAGAACTCAGGGTCCTTGCTGAAGGCCGCCGAGAGAATCTGGTTGGCCTCGGCATCCGCTTCGCCATGGGTAATCGCCGATTGCCGCTGGACCTCGGACAACAGCACCGTACGATCGCGGTCGGCCTTGGCCTGGATCTGTTGCGCCCACTCGAAACCCTGGGCGCGCAGTTCCTTGGCTTCACGCTGACGCTCGGACTTCATGCGCTCGTAAATCGCCTGGCTGGCTTCCAGCGGCAGATCAGCACGGTGCAGGCGCACCTCTGTCACCTCGACGCCCAGCGCACGGGCCTTGTCCGCCACATCCCTCTCGATCACCGATACCGCCTGCTGGCGGGAGGCGGAGAGCAACGAACGCAGGGAAATCTCGCCCAGGGTACGGCGCAACGAGGAACTGACCATTTGCGTCAACTGGGCATTGGCCTGCTCCAAGGTGCCCACCGCTTGATAGAAGCGCAGCGGATCACTGATGCGAAAACGCGTGTAAGTGGCGACCTCGATGCGTTTCTGGTCGCCAAGGATCACCTGCTCGGAAGAGGACGCCAGGGTTTGCAGGCGGCTGTCGTAGAACACCAGCGAGTCACTGAAGGGCACCTTGAACTTGAGCCCCGGCTCCCCCGCCACACCCATCGGCGCACCAAAGCGGATGATCAGGGCCTGCTGCGCTTCATCGACCACATACGCCGAAGCCGCCAGCCCCCAGAGGGCGACGCTGACCACCCCCAGGCCCAACCATTTGAATGAGCGGCTCATGGTCGAACGTCCTTCTGCGCAGGTTTGCCCGGGTCATTGAGCGGCATGTAAGGCACAACGCCGGACATGCCCTTGCCGGAGGTGTCGATGATGACCTTGGAGGCTTTCTTCAGCACCTCATCCATGCTCTCCATGTACAGGCGCCAGGCGGTGACATCCTTGGCTTGTGCATAGCTGGCATAGACCGAGAGAAAACGCTTCGCCTCGCCCTCGGCCAGGTTGGCAACCTGCGCCTTGTAGGCTTCTGCCTCCTGGGCGATCCGCGCCGCGTCACCTCGAGCACGGGGAATCACATCATTGGCATAGGCTTCCGCTTCGTTGCGGGCTCGTTCCTGGTCGGCCCGGGCCCGCTGCACGTCGTTGAACGCGTCGATGACCTGGGGCGGTGGATCGACCCGCTGCAACTGCACCTGGGTCACCAGGATCCCGGCCTGCTCGCGGTCCAGCAACTGTTGCAACAACTCCCGGGTTTCATCGGCGATCTGGGCGCGCTTGTCAGACATCACCGACTGAATCGGTGTGCGTCCAATGACCTCGCGCAACGCGCTTTCTGCCGCCAGCTTCACCGAACGCTCCGGGTCGCTGATCTCGAAAAGATAGCGACGTGCGTCCTTGATCCGCCAGAACACCGTGCAATCGGCTTCGACGATGTTCTCGTCGCCGGTCAGCATCTGTTTGTCCCGTGATCCGCTGGCGGAGGCACCCTGCAAGCCAACACTGCCCAATTGCAGCTGATTGACCTGAGTGATTTTCGGCAACAACACCCGCTCGATGGGGTACGGCAGGTGGTAATGCAGCCCGGGTTCGGCGGTCTGTTGCCAGCGACCAAAGCGCAGCACAATGCCCTGCTCATCCGGCTGCACCTTGTAGATTCCGGAACTGGCCCAAGCCAGCAAGAACAGCCCGCCGATCAGCAGCAGCCCTCGCCCGCCGAGGTCCAGCAGGGCCAGGCGATAGAAGACCCGCTCACGCAGCCGCAGCAGCGGGCTTGCGGGTTTGACGGGAACAAACGCGGGACTATCGGTCATGCCAGTGCTCCAGATCGCCAGAGGGCGCTCACCCTTCCGGGCGCGTCAAGGCGCGCAGAATACCCGAACCTATATCCCTGCTCATAGGGGGGTTATCAAGCGCCGCTGTATAAAAAATAGCCACTCTCGTCTACGCCTTGCGGGCTCTGGCCTGCAGCCATATGCCCGCACCTTATCCACAGGCCGGTCCACAGTCTTTGGGGGCAAGTACAGATGCCGCAAAGCCGCTGTCCACAGGGCTTGCAGGCGATCATCGGAAGTTTTTTGCTTGACCCCGGCAGGCGGTCCATGCAGCCGACCTCATAAAAGATGACCGCGCGGTCAAAGTGCATAAGGCCAGAGGCCAGTAACTACGCTGCTCAGGGCAGTCTTTCCAGAGTTTAGTCACAGACTTATCCACAGGCTGAGCGAAGCCTTTTAGCAGGTCCGCCTGCGACAATAAAAAGGTTGACAAGTGCGCCCAAGGCTTGCCCAAAAACACCTGATCAAAAAACAACCAACAGCCTGCAGGCCACGCAATCAAAGGCTTCCAGCCAGCTACTCCCACGTTACCCACAGCCAGTTCCACAGCAAACGGGGACAAGTCAAAACAGTGGAAAAACAACTATTTGCAGCGTCTTTATGCCGCGCCTTAGCAGCTTGCGAATAATGTTTTCCACAATTGTCGGACGCGGGCGGTCCTTCTGCGAACGCGCGGTTGCCAATGCGCGCACTGAGTCCGTAGGAGCCGGCTTGCCGGCGAATCCGGACGCACAACAGAATCTGCATAAGCGGCCATCGGAGACACCGTTTCGCTGGCAAGCCAGCTCCTACAGGGCGGGTGGAGCTGTGGATAAAAATGCCCCGGCGGCGGGCGCCGGCGGGGCATGGCTTATCCACAGAGCGGGCGGTCAGTGGCCGCCCAGGTAAGCGTTGCGCACCTCCTCATTGACCAGCAATTCCTTGCCGGTGCCGCTGAGGCGGATCTCGCCGTTGACCATCACATAGGCCCGATCCGACAGTTTCAGTGCATGGTTGGCGTTTTGCTCCACCAGGAAGATGGTCATGCCGGTGGCCGCCAGTTCCCGCAGGGTGGCGAAAATCTGCTTCACCACAATCGGCGCCAAGCCCAGGCTCGGCTCATCCAGCAGCAGCAACTTGGGCCGGCTCATCAGGGCCCGAGCGATGGCCAGCATCTGCTGCTCGCCACCGGACATGGTCATGGCCCGCTGGGTACGCCGCTCCTTGAGCCTGGGGAACAGTTCGAACATGCGCTGCATGTCCTCGCTGGCGTACTTGTCGCCAATGGGGATAGTGCCCATCAGCAGGTTCTCTTCCACGGTCATGTCAGGGAACACCCGGCGCCCTTCCGGGGATTGGGCGATGCCGTTGGAGGCGATGTAGTGAGACGACTTGTGGGTGATATCCACACCGCGGTAGAGGATCTGACCGGACTCGGCCCGGGGCTGGCCGAAGATCGACATCAGCAGGGTCGACTTGCCGGCACCGTTGGAGCCGATCAGGCTCACGGTTTCCCCTTCGTTGATGTGCATCGAGACTTTCTTCAAGGCCTGGATCGGGCCGTAGTACACGTCCAGGTCCTTGAGTTCGAGGATGGCTTGCGTCATACCAGCTCCTCTTCGTCGGCACCCAGGTAGGCGGCGATCACTTTCGGATCGCTGCGGATCGCTTCCGGGCCGCCCTCGGCAATCACGTTGCCGTGGTCGAGCACCACGATGTGGTCGGAAATACTCATCACCATGCCCATGTCATGTTCAATCAGCACCACGGTCAGGCCGTGCTCGTCGCGCAGCAACCGGATCATCGCGCTCAGCGCTTCGGTTTCCTGAGGGTTGAGGCCGGCAGCCGGCTCATCGAGGCAGATGATCTGTGGCCGGGTGCACATGGCCCGGGCGATCTCCAGGCGGCGTTGCTGGCCATAGGACAGTTCACCGGCCAGGCGGTTGGCACAATCCACCAGGTCCACCACTTCCAGCCAGTAGAAGGCATGGTCCAGGGCCGCACTCTCCGCCTTGCGGTAGCCCTTGGTGTTGAGGATCCCGGCCAGCATGTTGCGGTTGACCCACATGTGCTGGGCCACCAGCAGGTTCTCCACCACGGACATTTCCTTGAACAGGCGAATGTTCTGGAAGGTCCGCGCCAGCCCGGCACGGTTCACCAGGTGAGTACCGCCGAACATCTTGTAGTAGAGGCGGCTGGCGAAGCTCTTCGGCGACACGAAGTCAGTGCCGCGAAAAGGCTCGCCCAGGAGCTTGATCACGTTGGTCTGCTGGCCTCGGGTGTTGAGCTCGATGCGCCCGCCGGAGGCCTTGTAGAAACCGGTCAGGCAGTTGAACACCGTGGTCTTGCCGGCACCATTGGGGCCGATCAGGGCAAAGATCGAGTTGCGCTTGACCTTCAGGCTGACGTCGCTGAGGGCCTTGATGCCACCGAAGTGCATCATCAGGTTCTCGACCGACAGAATATATTCGCTCATGGCGCGTTCCCCTCAGTCAAAGCACCTTTACGCGGGGTTACGCCGGTACGGCTGATGCGGATCAGCCCTCGCGGTCGCCAGATCATCATCAACACCATGAGCACGCCGAACAGCAGCACCCGGTACTCAGAGAAGCTGCGCAGTAGCTCCGGGGCCACGGTCAGTACAAAGGCCGCGATCACCACACCCACGGTCGAGCCCATGCCGCCGAGCACCACAATGGCGAGGATCAGCGCCGACTCGAAGAAGGTGAAGGACGATGGGTTGACGAAGCCCTGGTAGCTGGCGAAGAACACCCCCGCCAGACCGGCGGTGGAGGCGCCGATGGTAAACGCCGAAAGCTTGACCAACACGTGGTTCAGGCCCATGGCACGGCAGGCGATCTCGTCTTCACGCAGGGCTTCCCAGGCGCGACCGACCGGCATCCGGGTCAGCCGGTGCTTGATGTACAACACCAGCAGCACCACCAGGAACAACACGATGTAGATGAACAGGAATTTCAGGTTGGGGTTGTAGTCCATGCCGAAGAATTCATGGAACGGCACTCCGCCGTCCTTGGCCTTGCGGCCGAATTCCAGGCCGAAGAAGGTCGGCGACGGCACCGGCATGCCATTCGGACCACCGGTGAAAGACAGCCAGTTGTTGAGCACCAGGCGGATGATCTCGCCAAAGCCCAGGGTCACGATGGCCAGGTAGTCGCCGTGCATTCTCAGCACCGGAAAGCCCAATATGCATCCCGCCAAGGCCGCAGCAAGCGCCGCCAGGGGCAGCACCGTCCAGAACCCCAGGCCCAGGTACTGGTAGCCCAGCGCCAGGCCGTAGGCGCCAATGGCGTAGAAGGCCACATAGCCCAGGTCCAGCAACCCGGCCAGGCCCACCACAATGTTCAGCCCAAGCCCCAGCAGGACATAGATCAGGCCGAGGATTACCACCGTCAGCAGGTACTTGTTGGCGAAAAACGGGAACACGATGGCAATCACGATCAGCGCCGGGATGATCCAGCGCAACTGCGACTTGTAGTCCGGCGCCAGCACGTGCACCCCGGAGCTAGTGCTTTCGAAGCCCTGGAGAATCTTCAGGCCCTTGGGGGTTTGCAGGAACAGGCTCAGGGCCAGGCGGCCGACCATCACGATCGCTACCAGCCAGCCCACCCGGGCCGGTTGCAGGTTGAAGCTATAGCCATCCAGCACCACGCCCACGATGGGCCCGAACACGATCAGCGAGATCAGCCCGGCAAGCACGGCGTCGATGACACTCTTTTTGAGATCAATCGGTTTATTGGCAGCAGACATACTTATACCTTCGCCACGAGTGGGCGACCCAGCAGGCCTTGGGGACGGAAGATCAGGATCAGCACCAGCAGCGAGAAACTGAACACGTCTTTGTAGTCGGAGTTGATCAAGCCGGAGAACAGCGACTCGGAGATGCCGAGGATGATCCCGCCGAGCATCGCTCCGGGCAGCGAGCCGATGCCGCCAAGGACTGCCGCGGTGAACGCCTTGATGCCGATGACGAAGCCGGCATAGAAGTCGAAAGTGCCGTAGTTCATGGTGATCAGCACCCCGGCCAAGGCCGCCATGGCCGCGCCGATGACGAACACGTAGGAGATCACCCGGTCGGTGTTGATCCCCAGGATCGAGGCCATCTTGCGGTCTTGCTGGGTGGCTCGGCACATGCGCCCGAGCTTGGTGTACTTGATGATGTAGGTCAGCAGCGCCATACCGGCGAACGCCGCCACCAGGATGAAGATCTTGGTGTAGGTGAGCTGCACGAAGCCCGTGCCGATGTCGACCTTCCAGGCCCCGGCGAGCAAGGTCGGAACCCCTTGCTGCTTGGCGCCCTGGCTGATCTGCGCGTAGTTCTGCAGGATCAGCGAAATGCCGATGGCGCTGATCAGCGGTGCCAGGCGAGTGGAGTTGCGCAGGGGTTTATAGGCGACACGCTCGATGACCCAGCCGTAGATCCCCGTCACCACGACGGTGAACACCAGGGTGCCGAGAATGAGTAGCGGGAAGGATTCAATGCCGAAGTAGGCCAGCAGAGCCAGACTGATTGCCGCGAGGTAAGCGGAAATCATGTAAACCTCGCCGTGGGCGAAGTTGATCATGCCGATGATGCCATAGACCATTGTGTAGCCGATGGCGATCAGACCATAGACGGACCCGAGGGTCAGCCCATTGATCAGTTGCTGCAGGAAAATACCATCCATAACGCAATCTCACGGACTTGAGAGACGGCACAGGGCGTCAACGCCAGACAGGGATCACCCGTCCGCGCAACACGTCCGTTGTGCAGCTCTACGAGAAAAGGCAAGTACTGCACGAGTACGGGTCGACACCTGAGGGCAGTGTCGACCCGTTCGGACTCATGTCACTTCTGTTTTTCCAACTGGTGGTATTTGCCGTCCTTGTCCCACTGATAGACCACGTAGTCGGAGACTTTCAGGTCGCCCTTGGCGTCCCAGGACTTCTCGCCCATCACGGTTTTCACCGGGTTGGCCTTGAGCCATTTGGCCGCGTCTTCGCCTTTGTTGGACTTGGCGCCGCCGAAGCCGGCAGCCAGGGCCTGGATCGAGGCATAGGCGTACAGGGTGTAGCCTTCGGGCTCGGTACCGGCTTTGCGGAAAGCGTCGACCACAGTCTTGCTGTCTGGCAATAAGCGCGGGTCGGCGCCGAAAGTCATGTACACGCCATCGACGTACTGCGGACCGCCGGCAGTGGTCACCAACTCGTCGGTAACGATGCCGTCGTCGGACATGAACTTGACGTCTTTCAGGCCCTGCTCACGCAGTTGACGCACCAGCGGGCCGGCTTCCGGGTGCAGGCCGCCGAAGTACACCACGTCGGCACCGGCGGCGCGGATCTTGGTCACCACGGCGCTGAAGTCTTTCTCGCCACGGGTCAGGCCTTCGTACAGCACCGGAACCACGCCACGCTTGGTCAGCTGCGCCTTGGTCGCGTCTGCCAGGCCCTGGCCGTAGGTGTCCTTGTCGTGCAGCACCGCCACTTTCTTGCCCTTGAGCACATCGACGATGTAGTCGCCGGCAACAATGCCCTGCTGGTCGTCACGTCCGCACATGCGAAACATGGCACTCAGGCCACGCTCGGTGACCTGGGGGTTGGTGGAGCCCGGGGTAATGGCAATCACACCGGCGTCGCTATAGACCTCGGAAGCCGGGATGGTCGACGAGGAACAGAAGTGCCCGACCACACCGGCCACCTTGTCCTGGTCCACCAGGCGGTTGGCCACCGCCACCGCCTGCTTGGGTTCGCAAGCGTCATCGCCTTTCACCAGGACGATCTTCTCGCCGTTGACCCCGCCCTTGGCGTTGATCTCGTCAGCCGCTGCCTGTGCACCCTTCATGTACTGCTCGCCAAATGCCGCATTGGCACCGGTCATGGGACCCGCAACACCGATCTTCAGGTCGGCTTGAGCAAACGCAGAAACACCCAGCGCAGTTGCCACTGCGAGGGCCAGAAAGCCTTTCTTGTAAAACGTCTGGGACATGAGGTGGTGCTCCAAGGTTTTTTTAGTTGGCACTGCGACTTCACTTAATTGCTCAGAGCAAGCGCCGTGCCAGTGGTTTTTTATTCTGAAAAAAGTCGCTGTCTTATTGTTATTTCGACTGTTTCGAGCCCTTTTTCATTGGGCGTGCAACCGTCTAAACCGCGGAAGGTAAAACCCTGCTTTTTAATGGGCGCAACCCATGCGTGCCATCATTGCAACCGCGACACAATTCAACGTGCAACCCTGCTGTAACAGCTCGCGTCACCGAACTGCACACTGCTGGTGCGCAACTGCTACGAGCCGCACCATTACAGGCTAGTCGCTGCATCGAAAAGCGTCGTCGCTGGCCGTTTATTTCCTCTTTCAGATAACGATCCGCAGGCACTGGCCTGCGTGGTACAGGGAGAATCCGGCCTCGTACAGGCAACTGCGCAGGCTCACGCCGGCCAAGGGCTGCATGGGCGCGAAGGGAATCGGTAGGGCCTGAGGATTTCCGTTACACAGGTAGTCGGCGAAGGCCTTGCCCACCACCGTGCCAGTGGTCACGCCCCGGCCGTTGTAACCGGTCACTGCCACCAGGCCGGGCGCAGGCTCGAACAAGCGCATCAGGTGATCGGGGGTGAAGGCGATGCAGCCGGTCCAGGTGCACTCCCACTCCACAGGCTTGAGGTAGGGGAAATAATGCTGCTGCACCCGGTCGGCCCAGGCTTTGAGGAACCACTGGGGTTTCTGGTTGCCGTTGCCCAGGCTGCCTAGCAACAAGCGGCCCTCGGCATCCCGGCGAATGCTGCTCAGGACCTGGCGGGTATCCCAGGAACCCTGGCCACCGGGGAGGATCTGCCGGGCCGCCTCTTCGGTCAGCGGCGCGGAGGCCACCTGATAGTAATAACCAGGAAAGAAGTTACGCCGCAGCTCGGTCCAGTCACCCTCGGTGTAGGCGTTGGAGGCGATCACCACCTGTTCGGCCAGCACCGAACCCTGCGCGGTCTGCACCGACCAGCGCTGCCCCTGGCGCTCCAGGCGGGTGACCGGGGAGTGATCGAACAACTGGCCGCCAAGCTTGATTGCGGCCTTGGCCAGCCCCGTGGTGTAGGCCATCGGGTTGAGGGTGCCAGCACGCCGATCGAGCAAGGCGGCAGCAATTTTCTTGGTGCCGGTGGCGGTTTCGCAGGCGCTGCCGGTCAGCAGTTCCACCGGCGCACCACGACGCTTCCATTGTTGTTCACGACTGCGCAGGTCAGCCTCGCCACGGGCATTGTGAGCCATGTGCAAGGTGCCTTCGCGGCGCAACTGGCAATCGATCTGATACTTGTCCACCAGGCTGAACACCAGGGACGGCGCAGCCCCGAGCATGCGGTTGAGCTGGCTGCCCACCTGTTCGCCGAAACCGGCTTCGATCTCGTCTGGCGGGATCCACATGCCGGCGTTGACCAGTCCGACATTGCGCCCCGAGCCGCCGTGCCCCGCGCGGTGAGCTTCGACGACACAGACCCGCTTGCCCTGCTCCAGCAGGTGCACGGCCGCCGACAACCCGGTGAAACCGGCGCCGATGATGCATACATCCGCCGTCAGCTCGCCCTTGAGCGGTGCGTTGTCAGGTCTTTGCGGGGTCAGTTTTTCCCATAGACACTCTTCTCGTAACGCCATTGCCGGACTCCAAAATCAACCAACCACAAACGATGAAGCGCATTTACCGCGGATCGCGAGCAAGCTCGCCCCTGCAAAGGTTTACAGGTCCTTCTGCAGGGGCGGACTGGCTCGCGGTAAAAGCCCGAATGGCCGCCTGCTCAGTCGAAGGTGATGCCCTGGGCCAGCGGCAATTCCTGGGAGTAGTTGACGGTGTTGGTCTGGCGGCGCATGTAACCGCGCCAGGCGTCGGAACCGGACTCGCGACCGCCACCGGTTTCCTTCTCGCCACCAAAGGCGCCACCGATTTCCGCGCCGCTCGGGCCGATGTTGACGTTGGCGATGCCGCAGTCGCTGCCCACCGCCGACATGAACTGCTCGGCTTCACGCACGTCGGTGGTGAAGATGCACGACGACAGGCCTTGGGGCACGGCGTTGTTGAGGCGCAGCGCTTCTTCGAAGTCGTTGTAGCCGATCACATACAGGATCGGGGCAAATGTCTCGCTACAGACCACGTCGCTCTGTTCCGGCATTTCGACAATCGCTGGCGCCACGTAGTAGGCGTTGGGGAAGGTGTCCTGCAACTGACGCTGGCCGCCAAAGACCCGGCCGCCTTCGCTCAAGGCCTGCTCCAGGGCATCCTGCATGGCATCGAAGCTGTGTTTGTCGATCAGCGGGCCGATCAGATTGCCCTGCAGCGGGTGGCCGATGCGCACCTTGGAATAGGCCGCCTTGAGCCGGACGACGATTTCCTCTTTCACCGATTCGTGGGCAATCAACCGGCGCAAGGTAGTGCAACGCTGGCCGGCGGTGCCGACGGCGCTGAACAGGATGGCACGCACGGCCATGTCCAGGTCCGCGCTCGGGCCGAGGATCATCGCGTTGTTGCCCCCCAGTTCGAGAATGCTCCGGGCAAAACGCGCGGCGATCTTCGGCGCCACTTCACGGCCCATGCGGGTACTGCCGGTAGCGCTGATCAGTGCCACACGCGGGTCGTCCACCAGGGCGGCACCGGCGTCACGGCCGCCGATGATCACCTGGCTCAGGTACTCGGGGGCGTCCTGGAAGTTGTTCAGCACGCGCTCGAGCAACGCCTGGCAAGCCAGGGCAGTGAGCGGCGTCTTCTCCGAAGGTTTCCAGATCACCGGGTTGCCGCACACCAGCGCCAGGGTGGTGTTCCAGGCCCAGACCGCCACCGGGAAGTTGAACGCGCTGATCACTCCCACCACCCCCAGCGGGTGCCAGGTTTCACGCATGTGATGGCCTGGGCGCTCGGAGGCGATGGTCAAGCCGTAGAGTTGACGGGACAGGCCGACGGCGAAGTCGCAGATGTCGATCATTTCCTGCACTTCCCCCAGGCCTTCCTGGGTGATCTTGCCGGCCTCCCATGACACGAGTTCGCCAAGATCGGCCTTGAACTCGCGCAGCACCTCACCCAATTGCCGTACCAGCTCACCGCGACGGGGCGCCGGCACCTTGCGCCAAAGGGCGAATGCATGCTCTGCGCGACTGACCTGCTGCTCGACTTCGGCAGCGCCCTGCCAGTTCACCGCGGCTATCCGGCTGCCGTCGATGGGCGAATGCACAGGCTGGGAGCCCGACTGGTACAGGGCCGGGTTCACACCCAGACGATCAAGCAATACGGCAACCATGGGGGTCACTCCTTACAGGTTAAAAGCGAAAAATCCCGACCGCTGCGACGGCCATCAAGGCCTGTAGTTGTAGCTGGCCTGAGACTTGCCAACAAACGACCTTTAAGCGAGATATCATTCCGTTTATTCATGCTGAGCCGGCATCCAGCACCGATAAGAACAAGGACAAGCCATGCTGAACAAACGCTACCTGCCGTCGATCACTGCCTTGCAGTGCTTCGAGGCCGTGACCCGGCACCTGAGCTTCACCCGCGCGGCCGAGGAACTCAACCTGACCCAGAGTGCGGTGAGCAAGCAAGTCGCGCAGTTGGAAGAACTGCTGCAACACCTGCTGTTTCGCCGGGTGCGCCGGCGCCTGCAACTGACTCCGGCCGGCGACCTGTACCTGGTGGAGGTGCGCAAGATCCTCACCCAGGTGGAGATGTCCACCCATTACCTGCGCTCCTACGGCGGCGAGACCGAAGTGTTGCGGGTCTCCACGCCCTACACGTTCGGCGCGCGCTGGCTGGTGCCGCGACTCAAGGGCTGGCGCCTGCGCCATCCGCATATCCACCTGGACCTGTGCAACGAGCAGGAACCGGACGAACTGCTCCAGGGCCACAGCGACTTGGCGTTCTACTTCGGCCAGGGCTCGCGACCCGGCACCGAGAGCCTGAAATTGTTCAGCGAGGAACTGGTGGCGGTCTGCGCCCCCGACAACCTGCCCGCCACGCCCTTGACCGACCCCAGGCAGCTGACCGACCTGGTGCTGTTGCAGAACGCCTCGCGGCCCCAGGGCTGGCACGAGTGGTTCGACCAGCAGGGTTACCAGACCGAGCACAGCTATCACGGCCCGCGTTTCGAGACCTTCTATATGTGCATCCGTGCGGCTCAGGTTGGTTGTGGCGTAGCGCTGCTGCCCAGGTTCCTGGTGGAGGAAGAACTGGCCGAAGGCAAGCTGGTGATCGCCTGGGAGCACGCCATGCCCAGCCAGGACGCCTACTACCTGGCCTACCCCGAGCATTCGGCGGAGGTGCCCAAGGTTCGCGACTTCGTGCGCTGGATGCTCGAACACAACGATTCCCCCCTCCCGTAGGAGCCGGCTTGCCGGCGAACAGGCCCTTGAGCCCTGCACAAGGCTGAAGATTGATTCGCTGGCGAGCCAGCTCCTACGGCCGGACAATCACCCACCACGAAAAAACACTGGCAAAGCGCCGGGCGTCTATGCGCCACTAGCGCCTTCACAGAAAGAGCTGAAGCCGCCGCTGTCTGTTGCGGCCAGCATGGAGATTCCCGTTATGAGCGAGAGTGTGTTTGCCGATCGCATCGTGCAGAACCTGCTCGACACCGACTTCTACAAACTGACCATGATGCAGGCGGTGCTGCACAACTACCCCAATGTGGAAGTGGAATGGGAGTTTCGTTGCCGTAATAGCGAGGATCTGCGGCCCTATCTGGCGGAGATCCGCTATCAGTTCGAGCGCCTCGGGGAGTTGAACCTGAGCGCCGACCAGTTGGGCTTTCTCGAACGCATCAGCTTTCTCAAGCCAGACTTCCTGCGTTTTCTCGGGCTGTTCCGCTTCAACCTGCGCTATGTACACACCGGCATCGAGAACGGCGAGCTGTTTATCCGCCTGCGCGGCCCCTGGCTGCACGTGATCCTGTTTGAAGTGCCGATGCTGGCCATCATCAGTGAAGTGCGCAACCGCTATCGCTACCGCGAAATCCAGCTGGTGCAGGCCCGGGAGCAGCTGTATCGCAAGTTCGACTGGCTAAGCGCCAACGCCAGCAGTGAAGAGCTTTCCGAGCTGCAGGTGGCGGATTTCGGCACCCGCCGACGCTTCTCCTACCGGGTCCAGGAGGAAGTGGTGAACGTGCTCAAACACGACTTCCCCGGGCGCTTTGTCGGCACCAGCAACGTGCACCTGTCCCGGGAGCTGAACATGAAGCCCCTGGGCACCATGGCCCACGAGTGGATCATGGCCCACCAGCAACTGGGCCCACGGCTGATCGACAGCCAGATCGCCGCCCTCGACTGCTGGGTCCGCGAATACCGCGGCCTGCTGGGCATCGCCCTCACCGACTGCATCACCACCGAGGCCTTCCTGGGTGATTTCGATCTGTTCTTCGCCAAGCTGTTCGACGGCCTGCGCCATGACTCCGGGGACCCAATCCTCTGGGCGGAGAAGGCCATCGCCCACTACCACAAACTGGGCATCGACCCGATGAGCAAGACCCTGGTGTTCTCCGACAGCCTGACGCTATCCCGCTCCCTGGAAATATTCCGCGCACTGCGGGGGCGGATCAACGTCAGCTTTGGCATAGGCACCAACCTGACCTGCGATATTCCCGGTGTCGAGCCGATGAGCATCGTGCTTAAAATGGCCGCCTGCAATGGCCAGCCCGTCGCCAAGATCTCCGATGAAGCGGGCAAGACCCATTGCAAGGATCCGAACTTCGTCGCCTACTTGCGCCACGTTTTCCAAGTACCTGCCCAACCTGGCAAGGAGTGAATCATGCAAGCCGTACAGCGTGAGATTGCTGAACAGCTCAAGGTCCAAGCACCTTTTCCCGACCACGCGGCGCTGGAGGCGGAAGTCGCCCGACGCGTCCGTTTCATCCAGGATTGCCTGGTCAATTCCGGGCTCAAGTCATTGGTGCTGGGCATCAGCGGCGGTGTCGACTCGTTGACCGCCGGGCTGCTGGCCCAGCGGGCGATGCGTGAGCTGCGCGAGCGCAGCGGCGATGACAAGTATCGCTTCATCGCCGTGCGCCTGCCCTACGAAACCCAGTTCGACGAGCACGACGCCCAAGCCTCGGTGGACTTCATCAACCCGGACGAGCGCCACACGGTGAACATCGGTCCGGCGGTCAAGGCCCTGGCCAATGAAGTGGCGGCCTTCGAAGGGCAGCACGCGGTGTCCAGGGACTTTGTCCTCGGCAACACCAAGGCGCGGATGCGCATGGTCGCCCAGTACACCATCGCCGGCGCCGCCCACGGCCTGGTGATCGGCACCGATCACGCTGCCGAAGCGGTGATGGGTTTCTTCACCAAGTTCGGTGACGGCGCCTGTGACCTGGCCCCCCTGAGTGGCCTGGTGAAACACCAGGTGCGAACCATCGCCCGGTATTTCGGCGCCCCGGAGTCGCTGGTGGAAAAGATCCCCACCGCCGACCTTGAAGACCTGTCGCCGGGCAAGCCGGATGAAGCCTCCCACGGTGTCACCTACACCGAGATCGATGCCTTCCTCCATGGCCAGCCGGTGCGTGAAGAAGCGTTCAAGATCATCTGCGACACCTACCGCAAGACTCATCACAAACGCGTGATGCCCTTCGCCCCCTGACCCGCCTCGCTCTGTAGGAGCCGGCTTGCCGGCGAAAGGGCAGCTTGATGCTGCACAAGGCTCAAGGGCCTCTTCGCGGGCAAGCCCGCTCCTACGGATGCACACAAAAAAAGCGCCCCTCGGGGCGCTTTCTTGGTGCAGCCGGGTCAACCTGTTACTTCAGGACCACAGCGCCTTTCATCATCGAGTTGTGACCTGGGAACGAGCAGAAGAACTGGTAGCTTTCGCCTGCGGTCAGCTTCGACACATCGAAGGTCACCGAGTCTTTCTCGCCAGCACCAATGATCTTGGTGTGGGCGATGACGCGGGTGTCGCCTTCTTTCAGGTAGCTCTTGTCGATGCCGGCAGCCATGCCGTCGGTGGCAATGCCAGCCATGTCTGCGGTTTTGCTCAGTACCCAGTTATGGCCCATGACGTTCTTCGGCAGGCTGCCGGAGTGGGTCAGGTTCACGGTGAAGGTTTTGCAGCTCTTGTCGATGGTGATCTCCTTGGTGTTGAAGGACATCTGGTCGGTAGAGTCGACATCGACCTTACATTCGGCGGCCATCAATTGGCTGCTGGCCAGTGTCAGCAGGGATACCGCAACGAGTTTGGCAAACATGGTGAATCTCCAAGGCAGGGTTAACAAAATCCATCTGAATCCATGGAACGGAAGACTGCCTGAATTTTCGCCAAGTTCCTATGATTTGCATCAAAGAACTGTATACAACTCTCTGCTATCAGGCCGATCAAGACAATCTAACAGCCGCCCACCGCCCCACGCCCTAGAATCGCTCCGTCCCCCTCTATTGGAGCTTTGGTCATGCCGTTCAACAGCCTGTTTCGCAGCTTGCTCGCCGCCTACGCCTGTGGTGCCAGCGGTACTTATGCAACCGCGCAACGCGAGGTTTAGTACTTGGAGTCAGTTGTTTCAGCCTTTATTCTGAGGCCATCAATGAGCTCGGAGTAAGGCATGTCGTTAACTTCTGTCTGTGTATTCTGTGGCGCCAGCACCGGCACCAACCCTCTTTATCGCGAAGCCGCCCAAGCCTTGGGCCGCACTCTGGCCGAGCGCAAGTTGACCCTGGTCTATGGCGGCGGCGCAGTGGGCCTGATGGGCATCGTTGCCGACGCGGCCCTGGCAGCCGGCGGTCAGGTGATCGGGATCATCCCGCAAAGCCTGAAAGACTCGGAAATCGGCCACAGTGGCCTGACCCGCCTGGAGGTGGTGGACGGCATGCACGCGCGCAAAGCGCGCATGGCCGAACTCAGCGACGCCTTCATCGCCCTGCCCGGCGGCCTCGGCACCCTGGAGGAGTTGTTCGAAGTCTGGACCTGGGGCCAATTGGGCTACCACCGCAAGCCCCTGGGGTTGCTGGAGGTGAACGGTTTCTATGAAAAACTCAGCGGTTTTCTCGACCATATCGTCGGCGAAGGCTTCGTCCGAGCCCCGCACCGTGACATGCTGCAAATGAGCGAGTCGCCCGCAGGCCTGCTGGATGCCCTGGACGCTTGGCAGCCTTCGGTTCCGGCCAAATGGGCCGAGAGTAAACCCGACTAACCCTCCGTGCCCGATAACAGGCAGAATACGCGCCGCTCAACCTCACCTTCGACCCCAGAGGATCGCCCATGGCTAAACCCAATTACTCCTTCGCCAAACGTCAACGCGATTTAGCCAAGGAACAGAAGAAAGAGGAAAAGCTGCAACGCAAGAAAGCCGCCGCCGACGAAGCCAACCCACTGCCCTCGGATGCCGAAGGTGAAGTGAGCGTCGACGACGCCGAGCCTCAGGCGCCCCAGGCCTGACTGCAATGGGCCTGAGGATCCACTCAGGCCCACAGGGTGGCGGTAGGCGCTGGCTTGTCAGCGAATACCTCCTCAAGCCCTGCGCAACATCCCCCCTTCGCCGGCAAGCCGGCTCCCGCGTTATTCCAATGGCATCACGGTAACCCGGACTTCCGGATCATGGCTGCCGCCGCCGAGAATCACCCCGCGCAACGGTGAGACGTCGGAAAAATCCCTCCCCCAAGCCAGAGTGATGTGCTCTAACGCCGGCTGCACGTTGTTGGTGGGGTCGAAATCCACCCAGCCAAGCACCGGGCAAAATACCGAAACCCAGGCATGGGAGGCATCGGCACCGATCAGCCGAGGTTGGCCTGGCGGTGGCTGGGTCAGCAGATAACCACTGATGTAGCGTGCCGCCAACCCACGCGAACGCAGGCAAGCCAGCATCAGGTGGGCGAAGTCCTGGCACACCCCGCGCCGGCGCTCCAGCACCTCCACCAACGGCGTCGCCACCTGGGTGGCTTCGGCGTCGAAGGTGAACTCGCTGAAAATCTTTTCCATCAATGCCTGGACGCCTTGCAACAGTGGCCGCCCCGGGGCAAAGCAGCTTTCGGAAAACGCTACGAAGCTGTGTTTGAGGTGCACATAGGGTGATTCGAAACGGTAACGGCAGGCCTCCAGCAAGGCCATGGACAGCGGCCGGCCGCTATAGGTCAGGGTGCTACGAGCGGCATCCCAGGCCAGGGAGGCGGCGAAATCCAGTGACGGCCGATCCAGCACTTCGACACTGAGCTGGGCATTGACCAGCAGTTCATCATGGGGCCGCTCGAAAGCCAGGCGGGTCAGCGGATTGCCGAACACATCCCGCTCATCGCGGCGGGTGGTGGGCTCGGGACTGATCAGCAGTTGCCGCTGAGTGCAGTGTTGCCAGGCACAGGCCCGAGGCCACAGGTGCGCCAGTTGCTGGGCCAGGGACACCGGGCTGTCATAGCGATAATGCGTGTCATGGAAAATCTGGTAACGCGCGCTCATCAGACCGACACCGTTTGCTGGCTGACATCATCCACATGGGCGAAATGCCGCAAGGCCAGGCGATCGGAAACCTGGCCGCTGACCTCGGCGATCTCATGCAACAGGTCCGCCAGCCCATCCAGCGCGGCCCGCACGCTGGCCTCGCCGAACAGGGAGTTCTCCAGGCAACCGAGGTCGAAATGCGCCAGGCGCTCCACCAACCTCGGCAGCGTCAGCTCACGGGGCACGCCGAAGTCGTCGTTGAGACGCTTGAGGGTGCGCGTCACCAGCTTGAGCTGGAACAGCACCGCATGGGGGTTCTGCTCATCCAGCAGCAGCAGGTCGAGAACCGGGATCAACTGCGCCACCGCCAGATAACGCGAGCGATAGGTGATGCTGCTGTTACCCAGTTCCAGTAACCATTCCAGGCCGGCCTGATCGAAGGCTGCGGTGCCCCGCAGGAACGCTGCGAGGCTGCTGCTGAGAAACTGCAGGCGTTCGATGCGCCGGCCTATCATCAGAAAACGCCAACCTTCGTCCCGGGTCATATCGTCCAGAGCGAACCCCGAAAGCGCCGCCAGGGACATCACCAGACGGTTGAGAAAATCCAGGAGCTCACCGAAATCCGGCTCAGGCGTATCCAGCTCCTGGGCCTCGCGCTGCAACTCCACCAGGGCCTGCCAGTTTTCCCGGGACAGCTTGCCGCGCACCTGGGAGGCAGCCCACTGCAGGCGCTGCAGGTTGGAGCGCAGGCTGAACGACCAATCCTCGCCGAGCAGGGCTGCCAGCAGCCGTTCGGGCAACTCGCCCTCGTCCGGCAACAGCATCAGGCTTTCCCCCAGGTCCACTGCTGCCAACAAGGCTTGTGGATCGTCGCCGTCGACGTAACGCGCCAGCATGATTCGCAGCAGCCGTGCACTGCCGTCACAACGTTCGCAGTAACGACCGAACCAGAACAGGTTCTCCACCACCCGCGACGGCAGGTAGGGATCACGCCGTACCAGGTCATAGACGCCAAGGGTGCGCTGGGCTTTCCATGGCTCGCCGCTGGGCGCTCGCTCGCCTAGCACCCAGGTGTCCTTGCTGGCACCGCCGCGCTGCATCGACACCACCTCGGCGTCGGCATCCGCAGCGACCCGGGTCAAGCCACCAGGCAGCACTCGATAGCCTTCATCACTGGCCACCGCATACACCCGCATACCGATGGCCCGGGGTTGCAACAGGCCGTCCTCGGCATGCCAGACTGGCGCCAGGGACAGCTGCGGCAACTCCTGGGCGACATAGGCGTAAGGCCGCGCACGCATACGCTCGGCGAGGCTCGCACGCTGCTCGGGGCTCAGGTCGCGACCCAGCACCGGGGTGAAGCTCTGGGAGGCAAAGGCCGGTTTGATCAGCAACTCCGGGAGCTTCTCCAGGGCCTGTTGCAGCACTGCTGGCTCGCCACACCACCAAGTGGCAATGGAGGGCAGGAGCAGCTCCTCACCCAGCAGGTACTGGCTGATTTTCGGCAAGAAGCCCAGCAGCCCGGGAGACTCCAGCACCCCGCTGCCCAGGGCATTGGCCACCAGCACCCGCCCCTGGCGCACGGCGTCCAGCAGCCCGGGAACCCCGAGAGCGGAATCGGTGCGCAGTTCCAGGGGATCGCAGAAATCATCGTCCAGGCGACGCATGATCGCGTGCACCCGCCGCAGCCCGCTAAGGGTCTTCAGGTACACCGTGGCATCGCGCACCGTCAGGTCGCCGCCCTCCACCAGCGGGTAGCCCAGCTGTCGTGCCAGGTACAGGTGCTCGAAGTAACTCTCGTTGAAGCGCCCCGGGGTGAGTAGCACGATCAGCGGCGCCTCGGTATCCCGCGGCGCTTGGCGGGCCAGGGTTTCCTGCAAGGCACGGAAGAACCGAGACAGGTGCTGCACCTGCAGGTCGCGGTACAGATCCGGGAAGGCCCGAGACACGATCATGCGGTTTTCCAGGGCATAACCGGCCCCGGATGGCGCCTGAGTGCGATCGGCGGTGACCCACCAGCGCCCATCGGGGGTACGCGCCAGATCCACCGCATACAAGTGCAGAAAGATCTCCTCTGGTGGCTGGATGCCCTGACACGGCCAGAGAAAATTGTTGTGCCCGAACACCAGCTCCGCCGGCAGCAAGCCCTCACGGACCAGCCGTTGCGGGCCGTACAAATCCGCCAGCACGGCATTCAGCAAGCGGGCCCGCTGAGCGATCCCGGCGGACAATCGCTGCCACTCATCGGCCGGGATCACATG
This sequence comes from Pseudomonas sp. Fl4BN1, assembly GCF_009908285.1. GTDB lineage: Bacteria > Pseudomonadota > Gammaproteobacteria > Pseudomonadales > Pseudomonadaceae > Aquipseudomonas. The sequence continues at coordinate 15,900 of NZ_JAAARM010000015.1, read as the reverse complement.
GGGCAGCAAATCCAGCTCCCAGGGCCGGTCGGCGCCCTTGGGGTCGGCATAGACGTTGTAGGTGACACCGTTCTCGTGGATCTGCCGGGTCAGCAGTGCCTGGCGCTGGGCCAACTGTGTGGGACTGCTGCGCTGCAACTGTTCGAGCAGGCGCTGCCAGTGCGCCCGGACTGTCCCCTGGTGATCCAACAGCTCGTGGTAGGGACCCGCCGTCAGCGGGTAACGGTCTAGCAAGTCAGGCATGGAACACTCGTGCAGACGGCAGGGAAAGTCAGATTAACGCACAGCCATGACGCCCGGATATGGCTATCTCTCAGGCGTCGCAGGTGGATTAGAAACGTCGCAAATCCAGGGTCATGGGCAGCTCGTCGTTGACCACCAGGGGCGGCACCGCCAAGCTGCCGGGGCTGTGACCGAGACGGAAGAAACGCGCCATGCGCCGGCTCTCCGCCTCATTGGCATTGACCGGCAGGCTGTGGTAATTGCGCCCGCCGGGATGGGCCACATGGTATTGGCAACCGCCCAGGGATCGCTGCATCCAGGTATCCAGCAGATCGAATACCAGCGGCGCATGCACCGGGATGGTCGGTTGCAGGCAGTTGGCCGGCTGCCAGGCGCGATAACGCACCCCGGCAACGAATTCCCCCACCCGCCCGGTAGGCTGCAACGGTAGCGCCACACCGTTGCAGGTCAGCACATGACGCTGGGCCACTAACCCGCTGACCTTGACCTGCAGGCGTTCCAGGGAAGAGTCGACATAACGCACGGCGCCCCCGGGCGCGCCTTCCTCCCCCAGCACATGCCAGGGCTCCAGAGCCTGGCGCAACTCCAATTCAATGCCGCTGACCGCGTAGTCGCCCACCTTGGGAAAACGGAACTCCAGGTGCGCGGCAAACCATTCGGCGCGCAGCGGATATCCCGCGACGTTCAACTCGACCAGCACATCGGCGAAATCCTGTTCGATGAAATGCGGCAGCAGGAAACGATCGTGCAACTCGGTGCCCCAGCGCGCCAGCTTGGCCGGGGCATAGGGCTCGCGCCAGAAACGCGCCACCAGTGCCCGTAGCAACAACTGCTGGACCAGGCTCATACGTGCATGGGGTGGCATTTCAAAGGCCCGCAGTTCCAGCAGGCCGAGGCGCCCAGTGGGGCCGTCCGGCGAGTACAGCTTGTCGATGCAGAACTCGGCGCGGTGAGTGTTGCCAGTGACGTCGATCAGCAGGTTGCGCAACAGCCGGTCCACCAGCCAAGGGGCGCACTCTTCTCCGGACTCGGGCATCTGCGCGAAGGCTATTTCCAGTTCGTACAGCGCATCGTTGCGCGCCTCGTCGACCCTTGGTGCCTGAGAGGTCGGGCCGATGAACAAGCCGGAAAACAGGTAGGACAGCGACGGGTGATTGTGCCAGTAGCTGATCAGGCTGCGCAGCAGGTCGGGGCGCCGCAGGAACGGCGAGTCCGCCGGGGTTGCCCCACCAAGAACAAAATGGTTGCCGCCACCGGTACCGGTATGACGCCCATCGATCATGAATTTCTCACTGGTCAGGCGAGTCTGCCGAGCCTGCTCGTAGAGGAACTCGGTGCGCTCTACCAACTCGTCCCAGCTAACGGAGGGCTGCACGTTGACTTCGATTACCCCCGGATCCGGGGTCACCCGGAAGTTGCACAGGCGCGGGTCCGCCGGCGGCTCGTAGCCCTCCAGCAGCACCGGACAGCGCAGCTCGTCGGCGGTGGCCTCGATCACGCCGACTAGCTGCAGATAATCCTCAAGCCGTTCCAGAGGAGGCATGAACAGGTACAACCGCCCCTCGCGCGCTTCGGCACACAGGGCGGTGCGGGTCAGCCAATCCGCAGATTGATCGACCTGCGGCACGCGCTCATCCAACGCCGCCGGTTCACTGACTGCGTGCAATTGCGCACGGTCCGGCAGTTCGGCGAAGTCCTGGTTCGGATCGGTGGGATGAATGAACGGATACTCCGCCGCCGTCACCCAAGGCTGGGAAGCCAGGGGCAATCGATAACCCAGCGGCGAGTCCCCGGGCACCAGGCGGCAATGGCTGTCTCGCAAGTACCAGCGCCCGCTCTGCCATTGATCGCCCTGGGCTGTGCGGGCCAGGGGCAGCACCTGGCCAATGACCTTGTCCAGCCCCTGACTGAAGACCTTGCGCAGGCGCTGACGCTCCTGGGCATCCTCGAGTCGCGAGTCCTCGGCGCTGACATTCAACGGCAGGCAGCCCTCGCGCCACAGGTAGTAGAAGTTGTCCTCATAGGCGGGAAACACAAAGCGCGCTGGCAGCTTCAGGCGCTCGGCGACGCTGGCGAGAAAGCGCTCGGCCAACTGCGCGTCGGCGCCGTAATCCTCATGTTCGTCGGCGATCAACGCACTGTTCTGCCAGATCGGCACAGCGTCGCGCCGCCAGTGGCAGTTCAGCGACCAGCGCGGCAGCTGTTCCCCCGGGTACCACTTGCCCTGGCCAAAGTGCACCAGGCCATTGGGGGCGTAGTGCTGGCGCAGGCGCTGGAACAGTTCGCCGGACAGGCGCCGTTTGTTAGCCCCCAGGGCCGCGGTGTTCCACTCGGCGCTGTCCGGGTCGTCGATGGCGACAAAGGTCGGCTCGCCGCCCATGGTCAGGCGCACATCGCCCTCCAGCAGATCGGCATCGATCTTCCGGCCCAGGGCCTGGATCGCCAGCCATTGCTCGTCGGTGTAAGGCTTGGTCACCCGAGGGGCTTCCCAGATTCGCTCCACACTCATTTCATGGCTGAATTCGCACTCGCAAGGCTCCACCAGACCAGTGATAGGCGCCGCTGAAGACGGATCGGGGCTACACGCCAGGGGAATGTGCCCTTCTCCAGCGAACAGCCCGGAGGTGGCATCCAGGCCAATCCAGCCGGCACCGGGCAGATACACTTCGCACCAGGCGTGCAAGTCGGTGAAATCCACCTCGGTGCCCGAAGGACCATCCAGGGATTTGACGTCCGCCGTCAGCTGGATCAGGTAACCAGAGACGAAACGCGCCGCCAGGCCCAGATTGCGCAACAGTTGCACCAGCAACCAAGCCGAGTCGCGGCAGGATCCGGAAGCATTGAGCAGGGTTTGCTCCGGGGTCTGCACGCCAGACTCCATGCGGATCAGGTAGGCGATGTCGGCACTGAGCCGCTGATTCAAGCCCACCAGGAAGTCCACTGCCGGCAGCGGCGTGCGTGGGATGCCGTCCAGGTAGGCCTGGAACCTCGGCGTCAGGGGCAAGGTTTGCAGATACGGCGCGAGTTCACGCTGCTCATCGCCAGCGTAGGCAAAGGGAATCTGTTCCGCGTAAGGCTCAAGGAAGAAGTCGAACGGATTGAACACCGCCATCTCCGCCAGTAGATCCACCTCGATCCGTAGCTCAGCGGTTTTCTCCGGAAACACCAGGCGCGCCAGATAGTTGCCCTGGGGGTCCTGCTGCCAGTTGATGAAATGCTGCTCGGGCTGGACCTTCAGCGCATAGGAGAGGATTCGCGTGCGGCTGTGGGCAGCCGGGCGCAGGCGGACGATCTGCGGGCCCAGTTCGACGGCGCGGTCGTAGCGATAGTGCGTGACATGGTGCAATGCGACATGAATCGACACGGCGTGCCTCCTGCGGGCCTGAGCGGTGGAGCAACCCGCGCAAGAGTTATGCCAGCGCACAAGTCCGCAGGTTTGCTCAGCGACTCAGCGCAGTACAGCACTAAAATCGCGCACCGGTGCATCGGCGTGCAAGCTGCCGCACTCAAATGCACCGGGCTCTGCCGGACTCATCGGCGCCGCTACCGGGCGGCTTTCTTGACACGTTGTCGCTCGTGGCGGACTTCCAGCAATTTCTCGCGCATTTCCCGGTGCCGCTTGCTATTGAGTAGCAGCAACCCAAGCAACGGCAGCAGGATTGCGAACAGATACACACCCTGATGAGGGCGGTACTGGATCATCGGTATGGTCATTGCCAGGCAGCCAAGAAAATACCCGGCCACCACCCACACCGCCCAGGAGCGGCCACGGATGATCAACAGATTGCCAAGGACCAGCAGCGGCATCAGCACCATCAGGGCAATCCCCAGATAGTCGGTGCGCTGAGCTGGCAGCAGATCACGCCAATAGGTGGTGCCCGCCAGGGACAGCAAGGCCGAAGCGCTGAAACAGCCCAACAGCACCGTGAACATGAAAATCGGGAAGTAGCGCGCGAGGAACGCCCGCATCGATCCGCCGCCGAGCATTTTCATTCGTCGAACTCCTCATACAGGCCCAAGGCCAGGGTCTTGCCTTCCTTCAGCAGGCCGCTCCTGTTGCTGCCCCAGACCGATAGGCCGGCGCCCACGGAGTCCTTGATCTGAGTCAGCGTGGCATGGCGGATCTCGGCCGAGCTGTAGCGCTTGGGCAACGCTCCTGCGCGTTGTCGCAGCTTCAGCAGCTTGGGCGTCAGGCCAGGGTCGCGCAGGGTCAGCAGTTCGCGGGTGAGCTTGGCTCGCTCCTGGCGATTGAGCCCACGCAGCAGCTGGTACCAGCTCTTGCCGATGCCGGAGGCCTTGTTGGCCTTGAGCAGCTTGACCGTGGTCAGCGCCGAGCCGCCCACTCCCACCAGGGATATTCCATCGAGAATCGGTGACACGGTGGTGTACCACTCGGCATCGTCCATCTCGTCGTTGGCATCGGGGTTGTGGATTTCATTCAGCACCCGCAGGCCACCGATTCCGCACTGGGCGGTACCGGCTGACGCAGCGGCAATCCCCAGGCCGACCATGAACGCACTGGCCCCCGCCGTGAACGGCACCGCAATGCTGCCGCTGAACACCACGATCCAGCCCAGCAGCGCGGCGCCACAGGACAGCGTGGTATTCACCGCCTCAGTGGTCAGCCGCGACTCGCGGGGGTTCTTCTTCACCTGTTCGATAAACTGCTGGGGCGTGATGTACTTCTTGGCCTCACGCAGGATCAGCCGCTTGGGGGTAATGCTGCAGATCGGCTTGAACTCGCGCAGGGTCACCACATTGAAGTCGGCGTCGATGTACACCACCCCGGCGCCGACAATCGCCGGATCGGAATCGATGGCGGCGAACAGCCGTGGCAGGTCAATCTCGCTTTCGATGCGTTGGCGGGCGAAAAACTGCGAGCGATTGGAATCCATGCCGATGCCGGCTAACAGGCTGGTCACGCTATTCATCCTTGAACTGAAGAAGACATCTACCACCGGTGCCAAGCACCAACCTGGCGGTAGCCTGTTGAAAAACCGCGCCACCTTAACAAAGCTCAGGGTGTTTGTTGACCGCCCGCCGGCAAATAAAACCAGTCGCCATAACGGCAAAACGCCAGCTCTGCGGCTGGCGTTTTGGGGGTTTAGCGCGGTACCACCGGCTTGCGGGTCGGCTTGTTGCCTTTGCCCTTGGCCGCGTCGGCACGCTCTTTAGCGGCCTGTTTGTTACGAGCAAATGCCGCAGCCTTGGCCTGTTCACGCTTGTCCCAGGCGTTGCCGCCGTCACTGGCCCGCGGCGGCAGGCCGGTGTGCTGGGTAAGGATCTTGGTTTCCTTGCCCACCTTGTGGCTGCCGGCCGGCGTCGAGTTCTTGCGCCGGGCGCTCTGGTAGCTATCGGTCGCCGGCTGGTGGGTCGGAATCAGCTGATTCTTGCCCGGGCCGATCAGGTCGCCACGGCCCATGCGCAGCAGGGCCTCGCGCAGCATCGGCCAGCCTTTCGGATCGTGATAACGCAGGAACGCCTTGTGCAGGCGACGCTGTTCCTCACTCTTGACGATGGTCACTTCGCCACTCTTGTAGGTGACCTTGCGCAGCGGGTTCTTGCCCGAATGGTACATGGCGGTGGCGGTGGCCATCGGCGACGGGTAGAAGGCCTGTACCTGATCGGCACGGAAACCGTTGCCCTTGAGCCACAGGGCCAGGTTCATCATGTCTTCATCGGTGGTGCCCGGGTGGGCGGCGATGAAGTATGGAATCAGGTACTGCTCCTTGCCGGCTTCCTTGGAGTACTTCTCGAACATCCGCTTGAACCGGTCATAACTGCCGATGCCCGGCTTCATCATCTGGTTGAGTGGACCTTCCTCAGTGTGTTCCGGGGCGATCTTCAGGTAGCCACCCACGTGGTGGGTCACCAGTTCCTTGACGTACTCCGGCGATTCCACCGCCAGGTCGTAGCGCAGGCCCGAAGCGATGAGGATCTTCTTCACCCCCGGCAGCGCACGGGCGCTGCGGTACAGCTGGATCAGTGACGAGTGGTCGGTGTTCAGGTTCGGGCAGATGCCAGGGAACACGCAAGACGGCTTGCGGCACGCGGATTCGATTTCCGGGGTCTTGCAGGCAATGCGATACATGTTCGCGGTCGGGCCGCCGAGGTCGGAGATCACCCCGGTAAAACCCGGGACCTTGTCGCGGATTTCTTCGATCTCGCGAATGATCGACTCTTCGGAACGGTTCTGGATGATCCGCCCTTCGTGCTCGGTAATGGAGCAGAAAGTACAGCCACCGAAGCAGCCACGCATGATGTTCACCGAGAAACGAATCATGTCGTACGCCGGGATCTTTTCCTTGCCATAGACCGGGTGCGGAATGCGCTGATACGGCATGCCGAACACGTAGTCCATTTCCTCGGTGGTCATGGGAATCGGCGGCGGATTGAACCAGACATCGACCTCGCCATGTTTCTGCACCAGCGCGCGGGCGTTGCCCGGGTTGGTTTCCAGATGCAGCACGCGGTTGGCGTGGGCGTACAGGACTGGATCGTTGCGCACCTTCTCCATGGACGGCAGGCGGATCACGGTCTTGTCCCGAGTCATCCGCGGGCTGGCAAGAATCTGCACCACCTTGGCTTCCTGAGGATCTTCAACCGGTCCCTTGTCCTGCTCGATGGCGCAAGCCTGGGTGTCCTGGGCATTCACGTAGGGGTTGATGATCTTGTCGACCTTGCCCGGACGGTCAATACGCGTGGAATCCACTTCGTACCAGTCTTTAGGCGTGTCGCGGCGAATGAAAGCCGTACCGCGCACGTCGGTAATGTCTTCGATCTTGTGGCCGTAGGACAGGCGCTGGGCGACTTCGACAATCGCCCGTTCGGCGTTGCCGTAGAGCAGGATGTCGGCGCTGGCATCGATCAGGATCGAGTTGCGAACCCGGTCCTGCCAGTAGTCGTAGTGGGCGATGCGGCGCAGGGAAGCCTCAATGCCGCCAAGGACGATTGGCACATTCTTGTAGGCTTCCTTACAGCGCTGGCTGTACACCAGGCTGGCGCGATCCGGACGCTTGCCCGCCAGGCCACCCGGGGTGTAGGCGTCGTCGGAACGGATCTTCTTGTCGGCGGTGTAGCGGTTGATCATCGAGTCCATGTTGCCGGCGGCGACGCCGAAGAACAGGTTCGGCTCGCCGAGCTTCATGAAGTCGTCTTTGGACTGCCAGTTGGGCTGGGCGATGATCCCGACGCGAAAGCCCTGGGACTCCAGCAGCCGGCCGATGATCGCCATGCCGAACGACGGGTGATCGACGTAGGCATCACCGGTGACGATGATGATGTCGCATGAATCCCAGCCGAGCTGATCCATCTCCTCCCTGCTCATGGGCAGGAATGGCGCTGGCCCGAAACATTCGGCCCAGTACTTTGGATAGTCAAATAACGGCTTGGCTGCTTGCATGTCGATGACCGGTGTTGGCGTAGAAGAGGACGCGTGGATTTACGGGAAATTCGCGGGCGCGGAATATAGCACAAAAAATAACCAATTCCGACCGCAATGGTCGGAATTCAGTGTGACCCGCTGCACCGGCATGCCGGCACCAGGAGAGCCCAGACGGGTTATTCGTCGTCGTCGAAGTTGTAACTGCCCGGCGCGAGGTTCTCGAAGCGCGTGTACTTGCCGATGAAGGCCAGGCGGACAAAGCCGATGGGGCCGTTCCGCTGCTTGCCGATGATGATCTCGGCGATGCCTTTGTGCTCGGTTTCCGGGTGATAGACCTCGTCCCGGTAGACGAACATGATGACGTCGGCGTCCTGCTCGATCGCTCCGGATTCGCGCAAGTCGGAGTTGATCGGGCGCTTGTTCGGCCGTTGCTCCAGGGAGCGGTTGAGCTGTGACAGCGCCACCACCGGGCAATTGAATTCCTTGGCCAGAGCCTTCAAGGAACGGGAGATCTCGGAAATTTCGTTGGTCCGGTTGTCGCCGCCCGAACCCGGGATCTGCATCAATTGCAGGTAGTCGATCATGATCAGCCCGACGTCACCGTGCTCGCGGACCAGGCGCCGGGTCCGTGCGCGCATTTCCGACGGGCTGATGCCCGCGGTATCGTCGATGAACAGTTTGCGGTCATTGAGCAAGTTGACCGCCGAGGTCAGGCGCGGCCAGTCGTCATCTTCCAGCTGACCGGAACGGACCTTGGTCTGGTCGATACGGCCGAGGGACGACAACATACGCATGATCAGCGATTCACCTGGCATTTCCAGGGAGTACACCAGCACCGCCTTGTCGCTGCGCAGTACCGCGTTCTCCACCAGGTTCATCGCAAAGGTGGTCTTGCCCATCGACGGACGGCCAGCAACGATGATCAGGTCGGCCGGCTGCAGGCCACTGGTCTTCTCGTCGAGATCGGTGTAGCCGGTGGACAGGCCGGTAATCGCGTTGTCGGTGTTGAACAAGGTGTCGATACGGTCGATGGCCTTGGTCAGCAGGTCATTCACGCTCACCGGGCCGCCGGTTTTTGGCCGGGCCTCGGCGATCTGGAAGATCTGTCGCTCAGCTTCGTCGAGAATCTCTTCCGCCGTACGGCCTTCGGGGTTGAATGCACTGTCGGCGATCTCGGTAGCGATGCCGATCAATTGCCGCAAGGTTGCCCGCGCACGCACGATCTGCGCATAGGCCTTGATGTTGGCCACCGACGGGGTGTTCTTCGCCAGCTCGCCGAGGTAGCCCAGGCCACCCACCTGGGACGTCTGGCCTTCCTTGTCCAATTGCTCGGACAGGGTGACCACGTCGATCGGCATGTTCTGATCGGCCAGCTTGGCGATCGCGCGGAAGATCAGGCGGTGGTCATGCCGATAGAAGTCGCCGTCCGAGACTTGATCAAGCACACGCTCCCAGGCGTTGTTGTCCAGCATCAGACCACCGAGCACGGCCTGTTCGGCCTCGATGGAATGCGGCGGCACCTTCAGGGCAGCGGTTTGCAGATCGTATTGCTCGGGAGCGGAGATATCGTTCATGGCCACTTGGAATTCGGGGGGGTGTGGAAATCAGGATCAGCAGAAAGACAAAGGGCACGACCTGTAAACAGGATCGTGCCCGATGTTACCGACAAGCACCCGAGGGTGCCAGCCGACAAGTGCTGCTTAAGCAGCCACCACAACAACGCGTACGGTTGCTTCAACTTCAGCGTGCAGGTGCACGGCTACGTCGAATTCGCCTACGTTGCGGATGGTGCCGTTCGGCAGACGAACTTCGCTTTTTGCAACTTCAACGCCAGAGGCGGTCAGTGCATCAGCGATATCGTGGGTACCGATCGAACCGAACAGCTTGCCTTCGTCACCGGCGGTGGCAGTGATAGTCACTTCCAGCTCAGCCAGTTGGGCAGCGCGGCTTTCAGCCGAAGTTTTACGGTCTGCAGCCAGTTTTTCCAGCTCAGCACGACGCTCTTCGAACGCAGCCAGGTTGGCAGCGGTCGCAGCAGTGGCTTTGCCGTAAGGCAGCAGGTAGTTACGGCCGTAACCAGCCTTAACATTCACTTTGTCGCCCAGGTTGCCCAGGTTGGCGACTTTTTCCAGAAGGATCAGTTGCATGTGAAAATCCTCTTAACTTTTAACCTTCACCGTTCGCAGAGCCGTCATCGGCGTCTTTCGGCGCCAAACGACCGCGAAAATCAATCAGGCTGTCAACAATGGTCAGGACCACGAGCAACGGGACGAGCAGGTGCATCAAAGGCAGCAGCGTGACGTAAACCCCGACCAGCCAGAAATTGGCCAGTCTTTTCTGCGCCACCAGCCCGTGCATCAGGGCCAGCCCGGCGAGGACCAGTGGTACGCTGCAAAACGGCACCAGAATCCACATTTGCGGGCTCAGAATCGGCCCCACAAACATCAATGCCAGCAGCAACATCAAGGGTCCCTTGGGGATTCTGATCTGGCGAAATTCGCGACCAAAACCACCGGGGTTGTACAACGACGCTTGCCAGTAGCGCCCAAGAATCAGGCACAGCACGCTGAAGACCTGGAACATCATCGCAATCGAACCGATCACCATAGGTGCAACGAGTGAGGCGAGGTTGGCTCGCTGATCTACCGAAAGCTGCTGGTAGACCTCACCCAACATCAGTGGCAGGACCTTTACAAGTTCCTGCGTCACCGCATCGACAAAGGGACTGAACAACGTCCCCAATATCGCTACACACAACAGCGCAATCGCCACGCTCGCCAACAGCACACGATTCCAGGAGTGGCCGGCGCGCAACACCAGCGCCAGACCGCAAGACCCAAGCAGCACCAACAGTGCACTGGGGTCTTTCTGGAAGTGCCAGCAAATCAATGCTGAAAGCACCCCGACTCCGAGGACGCCAAGGGCGTCCGAACCGCGCCGAAGGAGCACAAGGCAACCCGCAGCGGCACTCAACCAGAACAACAGCGGCAATGCCGCAGATCCGGCCACGACTAACGTGGCCTGCACACGACCGCGCATGATGAACTCAGCTAAGGCGCGCATGCATTCAATCCCTTACTACTTGTCGACTGCCCGGTCTCAGCGGCCGTGGCTGTCGGTGTAGGCCAGCAGGGCCAGGAAGCGGGCGCGCTTGATAGCGGTGGCCAGCTGACGCTGATAACGAGCTTTGGTACCGGTGATGCGGCTTGGAACGATTTTGCCGGTCTCGGATACATAAGCTTTCAGAGTGTTGAGATCTTTGTAATCGATCTCTTTCACGTCTTCAGCGGTGAAGCGGCAGAATTTACGACGACGGAAGAAACGTGCCATGTAATTGGCTCCTCAAAAGGTCCGTGGATTACTCGTCAGCGTTATCGCTGGCGTCGCTGTTATCGCTGTCATCGCCATCGGCGCTGTCAGAATGCTCAGGACGGTCACGACGCTCACGGCGCTCACTGCGGTTTTCTTCAGCCTTGAGCATCTCGGATTGGCCGGTAACGGCTTCTTCGCGACGGATGACCAGGTTACGGATCACTGCATCGTTGTAACGGAAGTTGTCTTCCAGTTCAGCCAGGGCTTTACCGGTGCACTCAACGTTCAGCATCACGTAGTGAGCCTTGTGAACATTGTTGATTGCGTAGGCCAGTTGACGACGGCCCCAATCTTCCAGACGGTGGATTTTGCCGCCGTCTTCTTCGATCAGCTTGGTGTAACGCTCAACCATGCCGCCGACTTGCTCGCTTTGATCCGGGTGGACCAAAAAGATGATTTCGTAATGACGCATGAATGCTCCTTACGGGTTGTAGCCTGCCGCCTATAAGCGGTCAGACAAGGAGTGAATGACACTGGTGTGTCTTGCCAGAGATAGGCACATATGCGCCTGCCGTCACGGCAAGGGGCGTAATTGTAGAGAAGGGGGAACAGCGGCGCAAGGCAATTGGTGATTATTTGAACAACAACCTATAGGAGCCTGCTTGCCGGCGATGGACGGTAGCATGCGGTCCGCCGGCAAGCCGACTCCTATAGAAGAGCGTCAGGACTTCTTGGTCTTGGCGCTGCGTTGACGCATGGCTTCAAAGAGACACACGCCAGTGGCCACGGACACGTTGAGACTGCTGACACTGCCAGCCATTGGCAGGCGCACCAGGTAGTCGCAATGCTCACGAGTCAGGCGACGCATGCCCTTGCCTTCCGCCCCCATGATGATGATGGTCGGGCCAGTGAGGTCCTGATCGTACAACTCCTGCTCAGCCTCGCCGGCAGTGCCGACGATCCACAGACCACGCTGCTGGAGTTTTTCCAGGGTGCGCGCGAGGTTGGTCACGGCCACCAACGGAATCACTTCCGCAGCACCGCAGGCCACTTTACGCACGGTCGGCGTCAAGGTTGCCGACTTGTCCTTGGGCACCAACACAGCCAAGGCACCTGCCGCATCGGCGGTGCGCAAGCAAGCGCCGAGGTTGTGCGGATCGGTCACGCCATCGAGCACCAACAACAGCGGCGCGCCTTCGGTGCGATCCAATAGCTCATCGAGCATGGCTTCGCCCCACACCTGGCTCGGACTGACCTCCGCCACCACGCCCTGATGCACACCCTCAACCCAAGCGTCCATTTCACGCCGCTCGGCCTGACCGACAGAAACCCGGTTCTGCGCCGCCAGATCCACCAACGCCTGAACCCGAGGCTCACTGCGCCCTTCAGCCAACCAGATCTGCTTGACCCGCTTGGGATGGTGACGCAGCAATGCTTCCACAGCATGCACGCCGTAGATCTTTTCCAACTGACTCATGACTTGGCCTTAGGTTTACGCGCCCCAGAGCTTTTCGCACCGGAAGCGGAGCCCGCCTTGGGCGGACCTTTACGATGTTTGCTCGGTTTGGCGGGCTTGTCGCTATTTCTTGCAGGAGCCGACTTGCCGGACTTTCCACCAGAAGCCGCCTTGCCACCGCTTTTCGCTTCAGTCAGCAGCGCCTGCTTCATTTCACGACTTTTGCGCAGTTCGGCATTTTTCGCCGCAGCATCGCTCGGACGATAAGCCTCACCGGCCTTTTCCTTGGTGGAGCTGCGACGTCCGGCCTTGGCCGGAGCAGACGCCTCGACAGTTTTGCTCACTGGCGCATCCGCAGTGCCGCGTTTTTTTCGACCGATCGGGGCGCTGATGGTTTTTTCTGCCATCTCGAAATCGATCTTGCGCTCGTCGAGGTCGACGCGCATCACCCGCACTTCCACGGTGTCACCCAGGCGGAAGCTGCGACCGGTGCGCTCGCCCGCCAGGCGGTGATGCACAGGATCGAAGTGGTAGTAGTCACCCGGCAAGGCGGTGACGTGCACCAGGCCTTCAACGTAGATATCGGTCAACTCGACGAACAGACCAAAACCGGTAACGGCCGTGATCACACCCGGGAAGGACTCACCCACGCGATCCTTCATGAACTCGCACTTGAGCCAGTTCACCACGTCGCGAGTAGCCTCGTCGGCGCGGCGCTCGCTCATCGAGCACTGCTCGCCGAGCTGCTCCAGAATTGCCTCATCGTACGGATAGATACGCGCCTTCGGAATCGTCATTGCTCCAGCGCGACGCACGTGTGGCGTGTCCTGCTTGGAGTGGATGACACTGCGAATGGCCCGGTGGGTCAGCAGGTCTGGGTAACGACGGATCGGCGAGGTGAAGTGGGTATAGGCTTCGTAATTCAGGCCGAAGTGCCCCTGGTTATCGGCGCTATACACCGCCTGACTCAGGGAGCGCAGCATCACGGTCTGGATCAAGTGGTAATCCGGACGGTCCTTGATGGTTTCCAGCAGAGCCTGATAGTCCTTCGGCGTTGGACCATTCTTGCCCTTATGCAGGGACAAGCCCAGTTCGCCAAGGAAAGCACGGAGCTTTTCCAGACGCTCCGGCGGCGGACCATCGTGCACCCGGTACAGAGCCGGAATCTCGTGCTTCTTGAGGAACTCGGCAGTGGCCACGTTGGCCGCCAGCATGCATTCCTCGATCAGCTTGTGAGCATCGTTGCGCGTGGTCGGACGAATCTCGGCAATCTTGCGCTCGGAACCGAAGATGATCCGGGTTTCCTGGGTTTCGAAGTCGATGGCACCACGGGCATGCCGGGCACCGAGCAGGACCTTGTACAGCGCATACAGCTGCTTGAGGTGCGGCACGACGTCAGCGTATTCACCACGCAACTGCTTGGCTTCGGTGGTTTTCGGCTGTTCGAGAATAGCGCTGACCTTGTTGTAGGTCAGACGCGCCTTGGAGTGGATCACCGCCTCATAGAACTGATAGTCGGTCATCTCGCCGGACTTGGAGATGGTCATTTCGCAGACCATGGCCAAACGATCGACTTTCGGATTCAGCGAGCACAGTCCGTTGGACAACTGCTCGGGCAGCATCGGGATCACCCGCTCAGGGAAATACACCGAGTTGCCGCGCACCTGAGCCTCAGCGTCCAGGGCCGAACCGATCTTCACGTAGCTGGAGACGTCGGCAATCGCCACGTACAGTTTCCAGCCGCCACCGAACAGGCGCAGCTTGCCAGGCTTGGCTTCGCAGAAGACCGCATCATCGAAGTCGCGGGCGTCTTCACCGTCGATGGTGACGAACGGCAGATCACGCAGGTCGATGCGCTTCTCTTTGTCCTTGTCTTCCACTTCCGGCTTAAGCTTGGCAGCTTCCTTGAGCACGGCTTCAGGCCATACATGAGGAATATCGTAGGTGCGCAGGGCAACGTCGATTTCCATGCCGGGGGCCATGTAGTTGCCCACCACCTCTACCACGTCGCCTTGCGGCTGGAAGCGCGGCGTCGGCCAGTGAGTGATCTTAACCTCAACGAACTGACCGACCTTGGCATTGGCGTTGCGCCCCGGAGTCACCAGCACTTCCTGCTGGATCTTCGGGTTATCCGCCACCACGAAGCCGATACCGCCTTCTTCGAAGTAACGACCAACAACGCTTTCGTGAGCACGGGACACCACTTCGACGATCACGCCTTCGCGACGACCACGGCGGTCCAGGCCAGAAACCCGGGCCAGAGCGCGATCGCCATCGAACACTAGGCGCATTTGCGCAGGGCTCATGAACAGGTCGTCGCTGCCGTCGTCCGGCACCAGGAAACCAAAGCCATCGCGGTGACCGCTTATGCGGCCGAGAATCAGGTCGAGCTTGTCTACCGGCGCATAGGTACCGCGACGGGTGTAGATCAGTTGAGCATCGCGCTCCATGGCGCGCAGGCGGCGGCGCAGGGCTTCGAGCTGGTCCTCTGTGGTCAGACCAAACTCTTCTACCAACTGCTCGCGACTAGCAGGCGAACCCCGATCAGCAAGGTGCTGGAGGATAAGTTCGCGGCTAGGAATAGGGTTTTCGTATTTTTCCGCTTCACGAGCGGCCTCGGGATCGAGGGACTGCCAATCGGCCATTAGATAAATTTCACCTTGTCTATATGCGGGTTAGTTTGGCATACGCGTATTGAAACGGGAAATTTCAGGCTCAGACAACGCTGGAAAATCCTCCGTAGCACTCCAGAAACGTCCTTAAGCATGATCCCATCAACTTTTTTCAAGATTTTTTGATCCTTGGGGTTTACAGCTTAAAAGAGCGTCCGTATAGTGCGCGCCATCGACGACGGAGACGTCAGCGATGCTGCCCAGATGGTGAAATTGGTAGACACGCCAGCTTCAGGTGCTGGTGACCGCAAGGTCGTGGAAGTTCGAGTCTTCTTCTGGGCACCAATTCAAGAGCTTGAGATTAGAACAATTTCAACGCTCAAACAAAAACCCGCGAAAGCGGGTTTTTGCATTCTAAGTGTTTGATTTAATAAAACCAAAACAGGGGTTTACAGATCAAAACGCTCTCCGTATAGTGCGCTCCATCGACACGGCGACAACGTCGATACTGCCCAGATGGTGAAATTGGTAGACACGCCAGCTTCAGGTGCTGGTGACCGCAAGGTCGTGGAAGTTCGAGTCTTCTTCTGGGCACCAATTCAAAACTTGAAAGCAGCGCTTTCAAGTCTCACAAAAACCCGCGAAAGCGGGTTTTTGCGTTTACGCCCTCCCTATATCTCTCCGCCTCCTGCTACCTCCGCAAAACCCACATGAGAAACGATATCGTTTATGATTGTTACAAGTTTTTGCGACGCTACAGTGAGGAAACCTGCGAATGATGTTCAGAAATACCCTCCTTCCAACATCCCTTCTGCGCGGCTTGACCATCACTTTGCTGGGACTGACCCTGGCTTCCCCACCCACCCAAGCAGCTGATCCAGTCTCTCTGACCC
>NZ_JAAARM010000155.1 GCF_009908285.1 Pseudomonas sp. Fl4BN1 | reverse complement strand
GATTAATGCAGATGGACTGGTGATCCTCACCGATGCTGATGCGGTATATGAAAACTGGGGAACGCCGCAGCAACGTGCCATTCGCCATGCCACACCGGATGAGTTAGCGCCATTTGCCAAAGCCGATGGTTCGATGGGGCCGAATGTAACGGCGGTGAGTGGTTATGTCAGAAGCCGTGGTAAACCCGCGTGGATTGGGGCGTTATCGCGAATTGAATAGACGCTGGCGGGCGAAGCGGGGACCTGTATTTCGCTGTAGTCGTAGGCATTAGACATTTGTGCCTGATGCGACGCTTGACGCGTCTTATCAGGCCTACAACCGGTGCCGCATCCGGCAATTGGTGCACAATGCATGATGCGATGCTTGACGCATCTTATC
>NZ_JAAARM010000154.1 GCF_009908285.1 Pseudomonas sp. Fl4BN1 | reverse complement strand
CGCCCAGGTGGTCGTTGCCGGCGGCGCCTACGAGCGCGCTCAGCGTTTCGGCGCGGGTGAGCGGCACATCGCCGTAGAGCACCAGGGTGGGCACGCTCTCGTCGAGCTGGTCGACGGCCTGCATGACGGCGTGGCCCGTGCCAAGCTGCTTGTCTTGCGTGGCGAAGGCGATGTCGGGCGCGCCAACCATCTCGCGCACCCGATCACCGCCATGTCCGACCACCACCACCAGGCGCGTCGGCGACATGGTGCGCGCGGTTTCAATGACGTGCGCCAGCAGCGGTTTGCCGGCCAGGGGGTGCAGCACTTTCGGCAGGGCGGAGCGCATGCGTTTGCCCATGCCTGCAGCCAGGATGACGATATTCACAAGGAGGTTCCTAG
>NZ_JAAARM010000153.1 GCF_009908285.1 Pseudomonas sp. Fl4BN1 | reverse complement strand
CGCGTCGACGATCTCGACTGTCCGGTAATGGCAGCGGATCCAGCCTGCACGCTGCCAGGCCTGCAGGTACTTCGAGATCGTCTGTCGCGAGCGTGCCAGCATGCGGCCCAGTTCTTCATTGCTGGCGGCCACGGTGCGGCCATCACCGGCGCGGGCGAGCTGCAGCAGGCGTTGGGCAAGGCGCGCATCGGCGGGCATTTCGCTGGCGTGCTCGAACTCGTCGAAGATCAGGCGGATGCGCTGGCAGAGCTGCTGCATCAGCGCCCACATGCCGGCCGGGTAGGCTGACACCACACGCGCAAACGCCGCGCTGCCCAGCAGGACGAGCGTGGTCGGCCCCTGCGCATGGGCGCTGTGCGTGCGGCCGCCGCCGTCGATGAG
>NZ_JAAARM010000152.1 GCF_009908285.1 Pseudomonas sp. Fl4BN1 | reverse complement strand
ATTCAGACCAATGCAACGACAAGAATTCCGTTCACACGTAGCGAAGAAAACTGCAGGGAACCGGAAAGCTCTTCTTCCGCACCTCCTGACGTTCCGGGTGCTCCGCTCAAGAGCTTCAGCGTTTCTGTAAACACCAAGCTCAACAAGTGCATCAACATAGCAACTGAAACGGTTACTACAGAACCAGCTGGCGACATCTGCTTCGAATCAACCGCTACAGGCAGTGTTAACTTGTCCAGCACGACTGGCCTCAAGTTTACCGTCTATGACAACAAGAACGACAACGATCGTAAGAACGATTACGGCAAGAACTATTTGCCGGAAAAGAGAAAGAATGATGATGGCACGCCACATCAGCCAACAACGGATGACTTCCTCTATGT
>NZ_JAAARM010000151.1 GCF_009908285.1 Pseudomonas sp. Fl4BN1 | reverse complement strand
GTATTTTGCCTGAGGGGGTGAGGAATGCTCTATAACATCCGCCTCCACCTGCATTATGACTATGAGCGCTCCGCAGCGGGCGGGCGCCACCACATCCGGGTGATGCCGCAGACCCTGCCGGGTATTCAGCGCGTGGTCGCCTCGAGTCTCTCCTTTGACCCTGCCGCGGCGGAACGCTCCGATTTTACCGATTTCTTCGCCAATACGGTGACCTCCATCGTCTACCGCAATCCGCACGAGACGCTCGACGTGACGATGACGGCCCGCATCAATGTAGCGCGGCCGCAGACCATGCTCGATGTTTCGCCCGATCTTGCCGGCCTGATCCGGGAAATACGCGGCGTCTGGTCGGTGGCATCCGACGCGCCGCATCACTTTCTGAC
>NZ_JAAARM010000150.1 GCF_009908285.1 Pseudomonas sp. Fl4BN1 | reverse complement strand
GAGCAGAAGCTCTCACAGGTGGACCTGAGCGACATCGCCTTCGATCGCAACGATCGCGCCAAGCTGCCGCAGTCGCTGCGCGAGGATGATTTCCAGTATCCGATCGGCCTGTCGGCCGGCTATGGCAACGGCAACCTCAAGCTGCCGGCCGGGCTGGTGCAGGGCAACCGCCTGCTCGCGCTCCTCAAGAACTGGACGGCGCAGTGGCCCGACAACATCGACTTCTCGCGCCTGCCCATTCCGTTCAAGGCCATGGCGACGGATCTGGCCACGGGCGACGGAGTGATTCTCGACCACGGCTCGCTGCCGCTGGCGATGCGGGCCAGCATGGCGGTGCCGGGGCTGTTCGCGCCCTTCGAGGTGGGCGGGCGTACGCTGGTGGAT
>NZ_JAAARM010000149.1 GCF_009908285.1 Pseudomonas sp. Fl4BN1 | reverse complement strand
GCCCTGATTACCGAAGACCGCAAAGGTGAGGGCCTGCTATTGACCCAGTCGATCAGTGCCAACATAGGCTTGGGCAATATGCACCGGGTTTCCAGTCTGGGGCTGGTGAGCGGTGTGCAGGAGGCTGCGCTGGCGCAACGCCAGATCGACGCGATGGGCATCCGCAGTTCAGGGCCCGGGCAAGTGGTGTCGCAACTTTCCGGAGGTAACCAGCAGAAGGTGGTCATCGGCCGCTGGCTGGAACGCGACTGTACGGTTTTGCTGTTTGATGAGCCCACCCGTGGCATCGATATCGGTGCCAAGTTTGATATCTACCGTCTGCTTGGTGAACTGACCCGTCAGGGCAGGGCGCTGGTGGTGGTATCGAGTGACCTGCGTGAACTGA
>NZ_JAAARM010000148.1 GCF_009908285.1 Pseudomonas sp. Fl4BN1 | reverse complement strand
GTCGTTCGCCGTGCACTGGATCAAGGCAGAGATCCACGAGTTTATTCTGCGTAACTGGCGGATCGTGAAAGTTGCGACCACCAAGGCTCAGCGCAAACTGTTCTTCAACCTGCGCAGCCAGAAAAAACGTCTGGCCTGGCTGAACAATGATGAAGTTCATCGTGTGGCTGAAAGCCTCGGTGTAGAGCCTCGCGAAGTTCGCGAGATGGAAAGCCGTCTGACTGGCCATGATATGGCGTTCGACCCGGCAGCCGAAGCTGACGACGACAGTGCATTCCAGTCGCCAGCCAACTACCTGGAAGACCACCGGTACGATCCGGCACGTCAACTGGAGGATGCTGACTGGACTGATAACTCCACCAGCAACCTGCATGAAGCGCTGGAAG
>NZ_JAAARM010000147.1 GCF_009908285.1 Pseudomonas sp. Fl4BN1 | reverse complement strand
GATTCCCGCCATGCCCCGTACGGGGAAAAATCTCCCGAGTACATTGCCGATCGCACGCTGCGTGTGTGCGAATGGCTGGTCGACCAGGGCTGCAAGGCACTGGTGATCGCGTGCAACACCGCCACGGCGCAGGCCGTGCACGTGCTGCGCGAAAAGCTCGCGGTGCCGGTGATTGGCGTCGAGCCGGGCTTAAAGCCGGCAGTTGCGACGTCGAAGAGCCGTGTGGTCGGCGTGCTCGCGACCGAAAGCACGCTGCGCAGCGAGAAATTTGCGCGCCTGCTGGCGGGTGCCTCTGGCGATTGCAAGGTGCTGAGCCAGCCCGGCTACGGCCTCGTCCCTCTGATCGAACGCGGCGATACCCACTCGCCTGCGGTGCTGGAACTGCTG
>NZ_JAAARM010000146.1 GCF_009908285.1 Pseudomonas sp. Fl4BN1 | reverse complement strand
GCAATTGCTCCGCAATCGTCATCGGCGATTTGTAAGTCGCTTTCCCAAGTTCTGATTTTCGAGTATCCCCGATGTTAACGTTTGCCAGGTCATGACATCGCTCCACAAACGCCCTGCGGTGTTCCTGATGGCACGGCCCCCGAAAGACCGCCATGGGCTTCTTGTCTTGGAAATCGATGGGGTCGCATGCCAGCGAAAAATGCCGGATGGCGTCGAGCTTCAAGAGAATGCCATTATGGGAGCTGTTCTTGATCGGGCGGCTTTTTACGAACGCCGGGTGGTTCGGCTCGGCAGTCACATCCCCGCAGTCGTAGTCAAAGCTGTAGCCCGGACCAAAATAATCCATCAGGTCGACCAGATCATAGAAATAGGTACTCCCTATTTCAC
>NZ_JAAARM010000014.1 GCF_009908285.1 Pseudomonas sp. Fl4BN1 | reverse complement strand
TTTTTCACCGCTTTCGACCGAGAGGATCGAATCGTTAATAAGGCTAAAACTCACTGCCTTACCAACTCCTTCTGGCTTCGATGAACTGAAGCGTAACCGCTGCCGAAAACTGCGTAACTCGTTGAATCTCAAGGAGTTTTCCGTTTCGACTGCGCCGGAAGTGGGGCGAATTATAGACGTGTAGAATCTGCCGTCAACACTTAATTTGAATTTTCTATGACTTAACGCAAATTGCCTCTTACGCAGCCTCTATATAGAAGAGCAAAAAAGACTATGCGCACTATATTGCTCATTCCTCATTAGTTAAGCATCATGATCCGAGTGCCACACTTCTTTTCCTCCAACACTCTGGATGCCCTGCATGAACGACCAACCGCGCAGTCTTGCCTCGACCTTGTTTCCGGTAGGACTGCTGCTTATTGCCATGGCCTCGATTCAATCAGGTGCATCGCTGGCCAAGAGCATGTTCCCAGTCGTTGGTGCGCAAGGCACAACAACCCTTCGACTGGTTTTCGCCAGCATCATCATGCTGCTGCTATTAAGACCCTGGCGCGCCAAGTTCACCGCCAAGACGCTGCACACGGTGATTGTCTACGGGATGGCCCTGGGTGGCATGAACTTCCTCTTCTATATGTCCCTGAGAAGCGTGCCCCTGGGAATCGCGGTTGCCCTGGAGTTCACTGGCCCACTGGCAGTGGCCATCTATGCCTCACGCAAGGCCATCGATTTCCTATGGATCGCCTTGGCCATTGCCGGACTCTTATTACTGATCCCTACCGGAGCTACAGGGACATCCATTGACCTGGTAGGCGCAGCCTATGCATTGGGCGCTGGGGTCTGCTGGGCGCTGTATATCCTGTTCGGCCAAAAGGCCGGCGCCGAGAACGGTATTCAGACCGCAGCGCTGGGGGTAATGATCGCAGCACTCTTCGTCGCTCCTTTAGGCATCGTCCACGCCGGTGCGGCATTGCTCACCCCCTCCTTGATCCCTATAGCCCTGGGTGTCGCCATTCTCTCCACCGCCCTTCCCTATACCCTGGAGATGGTAGCCCTGACACGCCTGCCAACCCGCACCTTCGGTACGTTGATGAGCATTGAACCGGCTATCGGCGCCCTCTCCGGACTCCTGTTCCTGCACGAATACCTGTCCCTTGCGCAATGGATGGCCATTGCCTGCATCATCCTTGCCTCTGTAGGTGCGACCATGACCATGCGCCGAGAATCCAAACCATTAGTTGCAGCTGATTGAGACTCAACTCTGGTAATTAGCGCTCAATTAGGCCATGTTTAGCCCGCTGCGCAACGTCACCCAGGAAGTTGTCAGACAGGGATATCGCAAACGCAAAAGACGACAAGTAATGCAGTCACACTCGGGCATTAGATCCGAGGCTAGCGATAAGGACGGGGATGAAACGATTCTTGATACTGTTGGCCGTACTTGCCATTGCAGGCTGCGCGGCAACTGCGAAGACCGAAGTAAAACGGGGTAAGAAAGGACTCCACATCAACTGCTCGGGCCTGTCCTCATCCTGGGACAAGTGCTACACCAAGGCGACCGAGTCCTGCGGGCCCAAAGGCTACAAGGTCATCGCCAAGTCCGGTGACGCGGTAGAAGATCCGGGAGACTACCCCTTCGGACTCAACCCTGCCGGCTATACCAGCCGCAGCATGATCGTCATTTGCAAGTAGCGTTACGGGTCAATCTGCAGGCAGCCGCTCCAGCTGCCCAATGATCTGCTCATGATTCGATGTCAGCACTTGGCGCTGAAGGCTCGGACTCACCAGCATTCGCGCCACCACCAGTGCGCCGACACACTGCGACAGAATCGACCAGGAAAGACTCTCGCTGCCCAGGGTCTGCGCCCAAGCCTGATGCAAACGGCAAATCCAGTCCTGCGCCTCCTGGCGCACTTCGATGCTCCCCCGGGAGATCTCCGCTCCCAGAGCCGGTAGCGCACACCCCGCGCCGGGCTCCTGTAAATGCGCAACACTCAGGTACTGCTTCAGGCAACGACGCAACCTTTCCTGACTCTGCTGCTCTTCACCGCCCAGACGCTCCAGGCTCCGACTCAACTCGCGCTCGACAATCGAGCCGAACAATTCGTCCTTGGAAGCGAAGTGACTGTAAAAAGCCCCGCCACTCAGGCCGATGGCCTTCATCAGGGCATCAACACCCACCGTGGAAAAACCTTCGTTCTTGGCCTGTACCGCGCTGCTTTGCAACAGGCGTTCACGGGTTTCCTGTTTGTGACCGACTGAATAACGCATCCCCTGGTGAGCTCCCGAGTTCTCTTGACGATCGAAAAATCATAGCATAACGTTCGTTTAGCTAACGATCGTTTACTTAAGAGCGAGCCTCCCATGACTACAGCCTTGAACAAGAAGAAAGTGGTATTGGTGGTCGGCGCCGGTGATGCTACCGGTGGTGCCATTGCCAAGCGTTTCGCCGCAGAGGGTTTTGTTGCCTGCGTGACCCGCCGTAGCGCGGACAAGCTACAGCCCCTAGTGGAGAGCATCCAGCAGACCGGTGGCGAAGCCCATGGTTTTGCCTGTGACGCCCGCAAGGAAGAGGAAGTGATCGCCCTGATCGAACAGATCGAAACCCAGATCGGTCCGATCGAAGCATTCGTTTTCAACATCGGCGCCAATGTGCCTTGCAGCATTCTTGAAGAGACGGCGCGCAAGTATTTCAAGATCTGGGAAATGGCCTGTTTCTCGGGCTTTCTCAACGCCCGCGAGGTGGCCAAGCGCATGGTCACGCGCCAACGCGGCACCATCCTGTTCACCGGCGCTACCGCCGGGGTTCGCGGCGCCGCCGGCTTCGCTGCCTTTGCCGGAGCCAAACACGGCATTCGTGCCCTGGCCCAAAGCATGGCCCGGGAGTTGGGGCCGTTGAACATTCATGTCGGCCACATCATTGTTGATGGTGCCATCGACACCGACTTCATCCGCACCAGCTTTCCCGAGAAATACGCCCTCAAGGACCAGGACGGCATCCTCAACCCCGAACATATCGCCGAAAATTACTGGTACCTGCACAGCCAGCCCCGGGACGCCTGGACCTTCGAGCTGGACCTGCGCCCCTGGAACGAGCGCTGGTAATCCCCCTCATAAAAACAATCAGGGAATCTGAATCATGAGCAAGAAAGTAGAGTTCTTCTTCGACCTGGGTAGCCCGACCTCGTACCTGGCCTACACCCAATTGCCAAAAATCTGCGCCCAGACCGAAAGCCAACTGGTTTATCAACCCATGCTTCTGGGCGGCGTCTTCAAGACTACCGGCAACGCCTCGCCCATCAGCGTTCCCGCCAAAGGGCGCTACATGCTCCAGGACTTGGCGCGCTTCGCCCAGCGCTATCAGGTGGAGCTCAACTTCAACCCGCACTTCCCCATCAATACCTTGCTGTTGATGCGCGCTGTTACCGGGGTACAGATGCATTTGCCAGAGCGTTTCATCGAGTTCATCGACTGCCTGTTCCGCGCGCTCTGGGTCGACAAGCGCAACCTGAACGATCCAGCCACCATCACCCAGGTGCTGGAGCAAGGTGGTTTCGATCCGCAACAGATCCTCGACCTGAGCAACGACGAAGAGGTCAAGGCCAACCTCAAGGACAAGACCGAGCAAGCATTGAAGCGTGGTGTATTCGGCGCCCCCAGCATGTTCGTGGGCGACCAGTTGTTTTTTGGCCAGGACCGCCTGGACTTCGTCCGTGAAGCCTTGAGCAAGCAATAATCACCCGCGTCCCTGGCGGCAGAGACTTCAGCGCCAGGGACAGGTTCACCAGCATCAACCACCTTGCGCGGTTGATGCTTCCCTTCAGATCTCCGCGGTTCGGGTCTGCAACCATTCCAGCGCCGTGCCCTCCAGCAACGGACTGAGACGCTGACGCACTTCGGCGTGGTAGGCGTTGAGCCATTCACGCTCCTCTGAAGTGAGCAGCGACGGCTCCAGGCAACGGGTATCAATCGGGCACAGGGTCAGTGTTTCGAAACGCAGAAACTCACCGAACTCAGTGGTGCCAGCCTCACGGTTCAAGACCAGGTTCTCGATCCGCACCCCCCAACGCCCAGGACGGTAAGTCCCCGGCTCGATAGAGGTAATCATCCCAGGCTGCATCGCGGTCTGCGGCGCTGGCGCCGCCTGATAGGCAATAACCTGAGGACCTTCATGCACATTGAGGAAATAGCCGACACCGTGCCCGGTACCGTGCCCGTAATCCACGCCCTCGGCCCAGATCGGCGCACGCGCGATGGCATCCAGCAATGGCGACAGAATGCCCCGCGGAAACTGCGCCCGGGACAACGCGATAACGCCCTTGAGCACCCGGGTGCAGTCGCGTTTCTGCTCGGAACTGGGCGTCCCGACCGGCACCATCCGCGTGATATCGGTAGTGCCCCCCAGGTACTGGCCACCAGAGTCGATCAGCAACAGGCCGTCACCCTCGATCACCGCATGTTCTTGCGGGGTCGCGTGATAATGAGGCATCGCCCCATTGGCATTGAACGCCGCGATGGTATTGAAGCTCAAGGACACATAACCCGGACGCCGCTCACGGGCGGCGGTCAAGTGTTCATCAATGGTCAGTTCGGTGATGCGCTCACGTCCCTGGGCACCGTCCAGCCAGGTGAAAAACTCACAGAGCGCCGCGCCGTCCTGCTCCATGGCCTGACGAATGTGCTCGGCGTCCGCCAGGCTCTTGCGCGACTTTGCCAGGGTCGTGGGATTGAGCCCCTCCAGCAATTTCACACCGGGGTTCAGATTCTCCAGCAAACCTGCCGTGACGCGAGCCGGATCAACCTGCAAGGCCGCTCCCTCAGGCACCGCACGCAGCGCCGCCGCCACTTCCGAGTAGTCGCGCAGGCTCACGCCATCCGCTTCGAGCAGCCCGCGTAGCTGTTCATCGACCTTGCTCAAGGCCACGAACAAGGTGGCCTGCTGCTGGCTGACCAGGGCGAAAGATACAAACACCGGGTTAAAGGAAACATCCGCGCCACGCAGGTTGAACAGCCAGGCGATATCGTCGAGGGTGGCAATAAAGTGCCAGTCCGCTCCGCACTCCTTCAGGGTTTGCCGCAACTGCTCGAGTTTCTCTCCCCGACTCAGCGTGGCCTGCGGAGGCAGGTGCTGGTAGATCGGTTGATTTGGCAACGAAGGGCGATCACCCCAGACTTGCTCAAGCAGATCGATGTCGGTACGCAGGCTGGCCCCGCGCTCCAGCAACTTGCTGCCCAAGGTACGCGCAGAAGCCAGGGCCATGACCGCACCATCCACCGCCACCACGCCACCTTCCGGCGTTTGCTCAGCCAGCCAGTCCAGCGGACCGGGCTGCCCCGGCTGCAATTTCATCAAGTCGATACCACTGCCCTTGAGCTCCTTGGCAGCCTGCTCCCAGTAACGGCTATCGGCCCAGACCCCGGCGAAATCCGCGGTCACGATCAAAGTGCCCACCGAACCATGAAAACCCGACAGCCACTGACGCCCTTGCCAATAACCTGGCAGGTACTCCGACAGGTGCGGGTCGGCCGAAGGCACCAATAAGGCATGAATGCCCTCGCGACTCATCAGTTGACGAACGTGCGCCAGGCGCTGGGGGACCACTCCATTGGTCGAAGGCTGGGTACTCATTGTGTCTCCTTAACCGGCTAAATAATTGTTATGTAAGGTCGAGATCACTCAACCCTCAAGACTAGGCTCCGGCCCAGAACGCCGGAGCTGTGGCGGTTGACGCCTTGATCAATTGCACAGCCCGGTCCACATCCTCCTCGGTAGTGAAACGCCCGAGGCTCAAGCGGATGGTCCGGCTGGCTTGCTGCGCATCAAGTCCCAACGCCAGCAATACATGGGAAGGCGCATTGCTCGCCGAGTTGCAGGCCGAGGTCGCGGAAAACGCCAGGGACGCGCTCAGTGCCGCCGCATCAAGCCCACCGTCGCTGAAGGTCAGGCTCAAGGTGTGGGGAATACGCTGGGTAACACTGCCATTCAAGCGCAGGCCGGCAATACCCGCCAACTGTTCCAACAGACGCTGGCGCAGATGGATGATGGTCGCGGTTTCCTCCTCGAACAACTCACCGGCCAGGGCAAAGGCTGCGCCCATGGCGGCAATCTGGTGGGTGGCCAGGGTTCCGGAACGCAAGCCGCCCTCGTGCCCGCCACCATGGATCTGCGCCAACAGCCGCTGCTGTGCCCGTGGGCCGACATAAAGTGCACCGATGCCCTTGGGGCCATACAGCTTGTGGGCGGAAAACGACATCAGGTCTACCGGCCACCGCCCAAGATCAATGGCCACCTTGCCGGCACCCTGGGCTGCGTCGACATGCAACAACGCCCCACGCTCACGCACCACCTGGCCAATCGCCGGAATGTCGTTGAGGGTACCCAGTTCGTTGTTGACCAGCATCAGCGATACCAGAAAGGTGTCATCTCGCAGGGCTTCACTGACGGCCTGCGCACTGATCGACCCGTCCGCGTCCGGCGCCAGGTAGGTCACCGCCACACCCGCTTCCTGCAACTGCCGGGCGGTGTCGAGAACCGCCTTGTGTTCGATCTGGCTGGTAACGATGTGCCCGCCACTCACACCCCGGGCCTGCATCACTCCCTTGAGTGCCAGGTTGTTGGATTCGGTGGCACCAGAGGTCCAGACAATCTGCTCAGGCAGTGCCCCCACCAACTGCGCCACTTGCTGCCGGGCGCGCTCGACACTGCGCCGCGCGTCCTGGCCGAAGACGTGGGAACTGGATGCCGGGTTGCCGAAATTGGCGTTGAAACCCAGACACTCCAGCATCACCTGGATGACCCGCTCATCCACCGGCGTGGTGGCGGCATAGTCGAAATAAAGAGGACGTTTGTTCATAACTGAAGACCCGCAGAGCTTGTTCCAGGACCGGGATTGGCTCAAAAGGAATGCTGCCCGAACGCGCCATGTATACGCGGCGCGCCAACAGCAAGCACTGAAGCAATACCCGATCGGATGCCGTTAAAGAAGGACAACTTCGTTTAAAAGTGCGTAGGAACGCTCCTGGAACGCAGCTTAACAGGCTCGGGGCAAGGCGTTGAAGGTTCACTCAACGGATGTTTTCAAGGAGTAACGGCGCCAGGGAAAGCACCAGCAACGCGGCCATCCCGAGATTGAACAGGCGCAGCCAGCGCGGGTTGCGCAGGACATTGCGCAACAGACTGCCGCAAGCAGCCCAGAGGCTTACCGTAGGTGCGTTGATCAGGGCGAACACCGCCGCGATCACCAGCACGTTGGTGAAGTACCCCTGCAAGGGGGTGTAGGTACTGATGGCCCCCACCGCCATGACCCAAGCCTTGGGATTGACCCACTGAAACGCCGCGGCGCCCCAATACCCCAAGGGTTGTCCCTGGCCCTGCTGCTCATCGGACAGGGGGCCGGAGCGGGCGATCTTCCACGCCAGGTACAGCAAATACGCCGCACCGACATAACGCAGCACGCGGTACAGCAGCGGATAGGCCTCGAACACCGCCCCCAGGCCCAGCCCAACCGCCAGCACCAGCACAAAGAAGCCGCTGCTGATACCGAGGATGTGCGCAATCGAACGGTTGAAACCGAAATTCACCCCCGAGGCCAGCAGCATGGTGTTGTTCGGGCCGGGCGTGATCGAGGTGACCAGGGCAAACAGGGCAAATGCCAACAGCAGGTCAACAGAAAGGGTCATGGATGCAAGGTCCCGAGCAAGGTCGATCAAGCTTCGACCCTAACTCACGAGCGGCCTGGAACTCACGGACAGTTGAGGAAAACTTCGACCCGTACAGTTGCCTTCAACTGGCTGGGTGGTGACGACTGAAATTGCGCTGGGCACTCATTTCACCCTGCGTATCAAACGCCGTGGGGCGACCCAGCAGTTCGGCCTTTTTCTGCTGGTACTCATCGAATGACAGGCCGCGCCGACTCAAGGCTTCCAGTGCCAGCTCACGAGTTTCCTGAGCGGTGTAGGGACGCAGTTCAGGAGCGCCCGGGCTGGCGCACCCGGCCAGAACACTGGAAACCAAGATCAACAGAACAACCGAGTAAGCCTTCATGGCGAGCACCTGGAGCAGATTGCGAACAATGAACACAGGCTACGCGCGCGCCGACAGTGGCAAAAATCATCCCGCTCGATAGTCGCTATCGACTGTTCAAAGGACTTGGGACTTCGCACCTCATATTCCATAAAGACCTATAAATATGGAAACAAGCTCTTTTGAGGAATAACAGCAAGCCTTTATAACAACTGCACCCCGTTGCCCAACTGTTGCCTGGGCAACTGTTGGCCAGGCAACAGCCGATCAACAAAACAGTACCTGTGCAACAGCGCCCGGTAACCGTCGCAGTAGGGCAGAGCCACGCAGCACAAGGCTTTCAGCGGTTGGTACAGCTCTTGCTCCTGAGCCTGGCACCTGCCATTGCTCGTTGAGCCCCTGTTTAAAAAGGAACTGATCATGTCCCGCCCCTTGAACGTCGTTGCTCTCTCCGGTGGAACCTGGCGCCCATCCAGGACCCTGGTGCTGACCCAGGCCTTGCTGAGCGAACTGTCCGGGCTCCTGCCGATCAACAGCCACCTGATCGAACTGGGCGACATCGCCCGGCCGATCGGTGCAGCGCTGTCCCGCGAAGAACTGCCGGCCGAGGTCGAAGCCGAACTCCAGGCCATCGAAAACGCCGACCTGCTGATCGTCGCCGCCCCGGTGTACCGCGGTTCCTACCCGGGCCTGCTCAAGCACCTGTTCGACCTGATCGACCTCAACGCCCTGATCGACACCCCGGTGCTGCTGGCTGCCACCGGCGGCAGCGAACGCCATGCCCTGGTGCTGGATCACCAACTGCGCCCGCTGTTCAGCTTCTTCCAGGCCCTGACCCTGCCGATTGGCGTGTACGCCACCGAAGCTGACTTCAACAACTACCAGATCACCAGTGAACTGCTGCGAGCCCGCATCCAGCTGGCCGCTGAACGGGCCGCGCCGCTGCTCGGTGCCCAGCCGAAAAACCTGCTGAAAATCGCCTAAGGACCTGTCATGGATGTGTTCTGGTTTCTTCCGACCCACGGCGACGGCCACTTCCTGGGCACCACCCAGGGTGCCCGTCCAGTCACCCTCAACTACCTCAAGCAAGTAGCCCAGGCTGCAGACAGCCTGGGCTACCACGGTGTGCTGATTCCCACCGGGCGCTCCTGCGAAGACTCCTGGGTCATCGCTTCGGCCCTGGTGCCGTTGACGGAACGCCTGCGCTATCTGGTGGCGATTCGTCCAGGCATCATCTCGCCCACCGTCTCGGCACGCATGGCCGCGACCCTGGACCGACTGTCCAACGGCCGCCTCCTGATCAACGTGGTCACCGGTGGCGACCCGGACGAAAACCGTGGCGACGGCAGCTTCCTCAGCCACAGCGAGCGCTACGAAGTCACCGACGAGTTCCTGCAGATCTGGCGCCGCGTGCTGCAAGGCGAAGCCGTGGACTTCGAGGGCAAGCACCTGCACGTACAGAATGCCAAGGCCCTGTACCCACCGGTGCAGAAGCCCTATCCACCGCTGTACTTCGGCGGCTCTTCCGAGGCGGCGCATGAACTGGCCGCCGACCAGGTGGACGTCTACCTGACCTGGGGCGAACCGCCGGCTGCAGTGGCACACAAACTGGCCGACGTCCGCGAGCGCGCCGCACGCAAGGGACGCACAGTGAAGTTCGGCATTCGCCTGCATGTGATCGTCCGCGAGACCGAGGACGAAGCCTGGAAAGCCGCGGACAAGCTGATCGAACACATCAGCGACGAAACCATCGCCGCGGCCCAGCAATCCTTCTCGCGCTTCGACTCCGAAGGCCAGCGGCGCATGGCCGCGTTGCATGACGGTCGCCGTGACAACCTGCAGATCGCCCCCAACCTCTGGGCCGGAGTCGGCCTGGTACGCGGAGGTGCCGGCACTGCGCTGGTAGGCAACCCGCAACAAGTGGCCGAGCGGATCAAGGAGTACGCGGACCTGGGGATCGAGAGCTTCATCTTCTCCGGCTACCCACACCTGGAAGAGGCCTATCGCTTCGCCGAACTGGTGTTCCCGTTGCTGCCGGAACCCTATGCCAGCCTCGCCGGCCGCGGCGTCACCAACCTGACCGGGCCGTTCGGCGAAATGATCGCCAACGACGTACTGCCCAACCGGCCTTGAGGCTTGCACCGCCCCAGGCAAGAGCCGGTTTGCCGGCGAAGACCATCTGCACCCTCTTCGCTGGCAAGCCAACCCCTGCAACGGCGCACATCCACCCTTCCCCGGCCACCTGCATGGCCCCGAACGAGGAACACCGCGTGACTGCCAAACCGCAAAGCGCCCTATTGACCCCTTTGCAAACCGCCCGGCAACTGGCCGCCGAGTTTGCCCTGAGCGCTGTCGAGCGCGATGAACGCGGCGGCACCCCCAAGGCCGAACGCGACGCCCTGCGCCACAGTGGCCTGCTGGCCCTGAGCATCCCCAGCCAGTTCGGCGGCCTCGGCGCGCCCTGGAGCGAAACCCTGAACATCGTCCGCGAGTTCGCCAGGGTCGACAGCTCTATCGCTCACGTCTTCGGTTTTCACCACCTGATGCTGGCCACCGTGCGCCTGTTCGCCAAACCCGAGCAATGGCAACCCTGGTTCGAACAGACCGCACGCAAGAACTGGTTCTGGGGCAACGCCCTCAACCCGCTGGATACTCGTACCGTGGTGAAGAACCTCGGCAGCTGGCGCGAGTTTTCCGGCAAGAAGAGCTTCTGCTCCGGCGCCACCGACTCACAAATGCTCATCGCCTCGGCAGTGGATGAACACAACGGCGGCAAGCTGCTGATCGCCGCCATCCCCAGCGGCCGCAGCGGCATCACCCTGCATAACGACTGGAACAACATCGGCCAGCGCCAGACCGACAGCGGCAGCGCAACCTTCGAACGAGTACGGGTCGAAGAATCGGAGCTGCTGCTGGACCCGGGTCCGCTGAGCACACCGTTCGCCTGCCTGCGGCCGCTGATCGCCCAGTTGACCTTCAGCCACATGTTCCTCGGGATCGCCGAAGGCGCCTTTGAGGAAGCCCGGCACTACACCCTCACGGAAACCCGGGCCTGGCATAAGTCCAGCGCCGAGGATGTGCGCCAGGACCCTTACGTACTCAGCCACTACGGTGAATTCTGGGTCGCCCTGGAAGGCATCCGCCTGCTGGTGGAGCGGGCCGCCAGGCTGCTGGACCAGGCTTGGGCCAAGGGCCCCAACCTCAGCGCCGAAGAACGCGGGCACCTGGCCACAGCCATCGCCACCGCCAAGGTCGCCGCCAGTCGCCAGGGCCTGGAGCTGTGCAGCCGCCTGTTCGAAGTCACCGGTGCGCGTTCGACCCACGCCTCGCTGCGCCTGGATCGCCACTGGCGCAACCTGCGGACCCAGACCCTGCACGACCCCTTGGACTACAAGCTCCATGAACTGGGCGACTGGGCACTGAACCAGAGCCTGCCGACGCCGACCTTTTATTCCTAGCCTTGTGTTCCCGGAGAGTGCCGATGCAGCTTCTGACCCTACCCGCCTCGCCTGCCCTGGCGACCTCGATCCGCGCCACCGCGCAGGTCTTCGAGGACCCGAAATCCCAGGCCCTGCTGGCGCACCTGCAGCAGGTCGCGCCGAGCGAAGCCAGCGTGCTGATCATCGGTGAAACCGGGACCGGCAAAGAGCTGGTGGCCCGCCACATCCACAACCTCAGCGCCCGACGTAACCGGCCGTTTGTGGCGGTGAACTGCGGCGCCTTCTCTGAATCCCTGGTGGAAGCCGAACTCTTCGGCCATGAAAAAGGCGCCTTCACCGGTGCCCTCAGCGCCAAGGCTGGCTGGTTCGAAGAAGCCGATGGCGGCACCCTGTTTCTCGATGAGATCGGCGATCTGCCCATGCCCATCCAGGTCAAGCTGTTGCGGGTCCTGCAAGAGCGGGAAGTGGTGCGCCTGGGCTCGCGCAAGAGCATTGCCATCGACGTACGGGTCTTGGCCGCCACCAACGTGCAGCTGGAAAAAGCCATCAACGCCGGGCACTTTCGCGAGGACCTGTATTACCGCCTGGATGTGGTCAGCCTGGAACTGAGCCCGCTGCGCGAACGCCCCGGCGACATCCTGCCACTGACCCGGCACTTCATCGAGGCCTACAGCCAACGCCTGGGCTACGGCAGCATCAGCATCAGCCAGGAGGCCGAATTCAAACTCAAGAACTACAGCTGGCCGGGCAACATTCGCGAGCTGGAGAACGTCATCCATCACACCCTGCTGATCTGCCGCAACGGCGTCATTGAACGGGACGACCTGCGCCTCTCGAACATGCGCATCGAGCGCAGCGACGACAGCCATCCAAGCCCCGACGACTCTGCTGAAGCGCTGCTGGAGCGGGCCTTTCAGAAACTCTTCGCGGAACAAGCCGGGGCCCTGCATGAAAAGGTCGAGGACGCCCTGCTGCGCGCGGCCTATCGCTTCAGCCACTACAACCAGGTGCACACCGCCAACCTGTTGGGCCTGAGCCGCAACGTCACCCGCACCCGGCTGATCAAGATCGGCGAACTGGCGGTGAACAAACGACGCCCGGCAGCGCTGCCAAACGAGCGCACCCTGCAACTGTCGATCTAGCCCAGCAGGTTGCAGTGCAAGGCATTGTCGTGACTGCGGGCAATGCTGCGCAGCACCTGGAACGAACCGAAGGTCACGGTCTTCGCCTGGTGGGCCAGGATCAGCTGCCAGAAATCCTGCTCACCGCTCTCAAAACTCTGGAAGGCCGCCTCGCCGGCCTCCCGAGATTGCCATTGCAGGTAGTTGAGCACCCGCCGGCCGTCATCGCTGGCCTGCACGCTGGCACTGAGAAAGCCGCCGTAGCCTTGGGCCAGGCGCTCGGTCTGCTCGGACAGCGCCGATACCAAGGCTTCCTGCTGGTGAGGTTCGATCTCGAATTCGATCAATTGGGTGAAGCTGCGGTTTTTCTCAAACGTTGCCATGGATAACTCCCCGCTGTCGTCAAACAGAATCTTGCGATTGAATGCGCTGCAGGGTAAAACCTCTAGTTAAGTCAAGGTCAAGTCTGTTTTTCACTTTGGGTAGCTGCTGATGATCGAACACGACGCTGTGTGCAAAGAACTCACCGTTGGCCAACTGTCGGCCCGCAGCGGCGTAGCCGTCACCGCACTGCACTTCTATGAAACCAAGGGGCTGATCAAGAGCAATCGCAATCAAGGCAATCAGCGGCGCTATCCGCGCTCGGTGCTGCGCCAAGTGGCCTTGATCAAAGTGGCCCAGCGCCTGGGCATTCCTCTGGCGGAAATTGGCCAGGCCCTGGCGACCCTGCCCGCAGGCCGGGTGCCCAGTGCTGCGGACTGGCGGCGCCTGTCGGAACAATGGAGCCGCGAACTGGACGAGCGCATCCGCCAACTGACCCTGCTGCGCGAGCGTCTGAACCTATGCATTGGCTGCGGCTGCCTGTCGATGGAGGGCTGCCCGTTGCGCAATCAGGACGACATCCTCGGAGAAGCCGGCCCAGGCGCGCGCTTGCTGGAGCCCGGTGAGTCCACTGTTACAGAAGAGTTCTAGCGGGTAAGAAAGCTCGCGGAGGATCGTAAGTAAAAACTTCCCTATGTTAATGTCGCGCCCTGCTTCCTACGACGAGCTCCGCTTCCATGCCAAGGACTGCCTCCTACGAAAAGCCCCGCTGGCTTCGCGACCTGCTGCGCTTTCTGCCCCTGAAAAGTCAGTTTGTTCTCTGCGGTAATGTCCGCGACCTGCAAGCCAGTGAAGTCGCCCCCGGGGTGATTACGCCCCAGCCTTTCAACCTCAATCTGCGTGACGAGCTACTGGCCGCCGGTTACAGCCACGTACTCAGTTGGGACCCACTCAAAGGTCTGTCCGTGCTCCAGCCCCCGGGCAGCGATCCGGCCCAGGCCGACAGCCTGCTGCGGGAGCTGGGCCTGACCCCGGTGGAAGGCGCCGCACCAGCAGGCCTCGACCTGCTGTCGGCGACCTTGCCGCGGCTGGTGGAGCGCCAGGGCGAACCGCTGGCGCTGATGGTCGATTTTGCCTCACGGCTGGTGGTCCGCAACGATGCCCTGAGCGCCGCCGAACACCAGCTGTTCACCCAGGCGCTGGTACTCTCCCATCAAGCTCGCAGCCGCCCCGCCGGAGAACAGCGAGCGCCCTTCTTCAACAGCATCCTCTGGGTGGTGGAAAAGGAAGGCGACCTGCCCGACTGGATGCTCATCGACAATCCACGGCTACGTCCCATCCCGGTGTCCAAGCCGGATCAGCAGGCCCGCCAGGCCCTGGCTCCGGCATTGCTACGGGGCTTGCCCGGCGCCCAGGAAGCCAGCGAGGAAGTGCGCGACAAGGCACTGCGCGCGTTCGTCGAAAACACCGAAGGCCTGCTCCTGCTCGACCTCAATGCCATCGTCCAACTGGCCCGGGTCGAAGGCCTGACCCTGGAGCGCATCGCCGACGCCGTGCGCCGCTATAAAGTCGGGGTCACCGAAGACCCGTGGCTGAAGATCGACCGCCAGCGTATCCGTCAGGCCGACGACTTCATCCGCCAGCGGGTCAAGGGCCAGGGCCATGCCGTGACCCATATGCTGGACATCGTCAAACGGGCGATGACCGGGGTCGGCGCCAGCCGCAAGGGCAACCGTCCCAGAGGCGTGGCGTTTCTCGCCGGCCCCACCGGCGTCGGCAAGACCGAACTGGCGAAAACCATCACCAGCTTGCTGTTTGGCGACGAAAGCGCGTACATCCGTTTCGATATGTCGGAGTTCAGCGCCGAACATGCCGACCAGCGTCTGGTCGGCGCCCCGCCTGGCTACGTTGGTTACGACGTCGGCGGCGAGCTGACCAACGCGATCCGCGAGAAGCCCTTCAGCGTGGTGCTGTTCGACGAAATCGAAAAGGCCCACCCGCGCATCCTCGACAAGTTCCTGCAGATCCTCGATGACGGCGTGCTCACCTCCGGCCGTGGCGACCGGGTGTATTTCTCCGAGGCGCTGATCGTCTTCACTTCCAACCTGGGCATCTACCGCCAGGGCGACAACGGCGAGCGAGTGGCCAACGTGCAGCCCGGCGAAGCCTTCGAAGCAGTGCAAGGCAAGGTCCAGGGGGAAATCGAACGCTACTTCAAGCTGGTGCTCAACCGTCCGGAAATCCTCAACCGGATCGGCGAGAACATCATCGTCTTCGACTTCATCCGCCCGGACATCGCCGAGCAGATCTTCCAGCAGATGGTCGGCAACATCCTCGCCGACCTCGCGGCCCAGTCGCTGCACATCCAACTGGATGACGACTCCCGGCACAACCTGCGGCAGCTGTGCCTGGACGACCTGTCCAATGGCGGCCGGGGCATTCGCAACCAGCTCGAAGCGCACCTGCTCAACCCGCTGGCCCGCGCCCTGTTCGACCAGGACGCACAGCCAGGCCAACATTTCGAAATCCGCCAACTGCAGGCCGGTGGCCTGTCACTGTTGGTTCGCACGCCTTGAACATCAGTCTTTCACGGGTGCACTTCCCGATTACCACCCTGGGGCCGGGACAGCGACTGGGTATTTGGTTCCAGGGGTGCAGCATCCGCTGCGACGGCTGCATTTCCGCCGACACTTGGGGACCGGGCAAGCAATCGCTGCCGCTGGAGCAGGTGCTGCACGACCTGCAACCCTGGCTGGAGCAAGCGCAAGGCATCACCTTGTCCGGTGGCGAGCCCTTCGACCAGCCCGACGCCCTGCTGGCACTGCTCCAGGGACTGCGCCAGCGGACCCAGGTCGACATCCTGGTCTACAGCGGCCATACCCTGGAGACCCTGCAACCGTTGTTGCACACCGCCGAAGGGCTACTGGATGCGCTGATCTGTGACCCGTTCGAGCAACAACAGGCGCAAACGCTGGTCCTACGAGGCAGCGACAATCAGCGCCTGATCCTGTTGACCGAACTGGGCCGCCAACGCCTGTCCACCTACCAGCGCCCGCTGCAGCCCGACGACCAGGCCCTGGACCTGATGTTCGACGACGATGGCAGCGTCTGGATGGCTGGAATCCCTCGACGTGACGACCTGCTGCGCCTGCGCGACCTGTTGCATGGCCAGGGCCACCAATTGCAGATCAGCGCCCACACTTCACGCCGCCGTTAACCGGAACCGTTACCGATGATTCGTTTTTGCCCCAACTGCCAGACTGAACGCTCACTGGCCGAAATCTTCTGCGAAGGCCAGGTGGACAACCGCACCTGCGGCTGGGAACTGTCCGCGGAAGCGATCCATCCAGTGGGCTGGCGGCCACAGCCCGTGGTCACCCAGGAAGGTTTGGGACAACAACCCGCGACGCCCGCAACCGCAACACTGCTCTGCGACAACGGTCACGCCATGGCCAGCGGCGACTTGATGTGCCTGGTCTGCGGCGCAGATCCGGCGGCCTCCGAGCCTGCCCCGACACTGGCACCGGCACCGGCCGCCGTCGAACCGGCGGTGGCAGACAGCGAAACCGTGATCGAAGGCTGGCGCTTGCTGCGACAGATCAGCAGCACCGGGGTACGCGAGCGTTTTGTCGCTGAGCACACTACCAGCGGACTCCAGGCAGTACTGACCCTGTACCTGGCCGGCGCCGAACCCGACACCTCGGTATATGAAGCCCTCAAGCGCCTGCCTCGGGAGCATGTGCCGGAGATCATCGACACCGGCCGCTGGCACGAACGGGCCTTCGAGGTTGCCGAGGAACTCACCGGCGGCACCCTGGCGGACCTCGGCATGGTGGTCAATGACGTGGCCGCGGTGCAGCACATCGTCCGCGAACTGGGCCAGGCCCTGCACGCCTTCAGCGAGGCCGGGCTGCGCCACCGCGACCTGCGCCCCGCGACCTTGCTGGTGCGCAGTCGCGAGCCCCTGGATCTGGTGATCAGCGGCTTCGGCTCGGCACGCTTGTCGGAGTTCGACCTGGACATCGTCGCCCCCCTGGAAACCAGCCGCTACATGGCCCCCGAAGCCATCGCCGGAGGCGTCGCCGCGGCCTCCGACTGGTGGAGCTTGGGGATGATCCTGCTGGAGCAGTTGACCCAGGGCGCCTGTTTTGCCGGGATCAACGCCAACGCCTACCTGATTCACGTGCTGGCCAACGGCGTGCTGCTGCCGGACGACCTCGACCCACGCCTGGAACTGTTGCTACGCGGCCTGCTCGCCCGGGACCGGCACCAACGCTGGCAATGGCCCCAGGTGCAGGCCTGGCTCCAGGGGGAAAGCCCCAGCGCCGCAGCGCCTGCGAGCGTCGAGGAGGACCTCGAAGAAGGTGCGACCATTGCCTTGGGCAGTCGACGTTTCCGCCGGCCGGGGCCATTCGCCCTGGCCGCCGCCGAGGCCGAGCATTGGCCCCAGGCACTGGATCATCTGCTGCGCGGGGTGATCGTCACCTGGGCCGAACAGACCGGACTGGCGCCCCGACTGCTGGCCGGCCTGCGGCAAGTGGCCCAGCACGAAGGGCTGGAAGACGACACCCGGCTGATGCTCGCGCTGAAGCTGCTGAACCCGCAGATGCCGCTGATCCAGCGGGGCGAGATCGTCACTCCCGGTTGGCTGCTGGAGCATCCCCTGGACGGCTATCGGTTGATCAGCGGCCCCGCTCCGGACCTGCTGGCCCGCGTGGAAACCGGACACTGGCTGTCACGCCTCAAGCTGCGGGCGGAGCAGGTACGCCAGCGCGCCCAGCACCAGGCCATCGAACTGGACGAGGCGCAACTGCGCATCTATCTGCTGTCCAGTTCCCGGGCTCGCCTGGCAGCCCAGTGGGAGGAGCGCCAGCGCCTGCTGCCTGACAGCGAGCACAACGGTGTGTTGTCCCTGGCCGATCGTCGCGTCATCAGCGAAGAAGACCTGATCGTGCTGCTCAGTGCCGCCATCGGCCAGTTCCGCTCGGTGGACGCGATCCTCGAAGAAGCCGCGAGCCTGGCTCGCGAAGCCGTGGTCCTGAGCTTCGATGCCGGCAGCGCCCGCACCCTCCTCGGCCTGCCACGCCCGGCCTTGTACCGTGAAGTCGATGAACGCATCAGCGGTTTCGCCCGCTGCGGCGTCCCCAGTATCGATGACTGGGCCGAGCAGTTCCGCCTGGAACGGCGCATGCCGCTGGCCAAGGCCCTGGTGCTGCTGGCGATCGGCGCCGAGCAGTGGCTGGAGCCACAAAAGCAGCAGTACGTTTCGCAGATCCTCGATTTCTTCGAGAAGAAGGTCGCCAGCGTGGTGCTGCGCGGCCCGCTGGTGCGCATGAGCATCGGCAAGACCACTGCCCGGGTCGACCTCAAAGAGTTGCACAGCAAGCGCACCCCGGCCCCGGCCTTGCTGGACCACCTGGTGGCGCGCAACGCCCAGCCCATCAGCCTCGATCCGGCCTGCTTCGCCAAGGACCCGCTGCGAGAGGCTCGGCTCAACAGCCTGCACCGGCAAAGTTCGCTGTACAAGCGCGACACCGGGATCGATGGCCTGTACCTGGGCTTTCCCTTCCTCTTGACCCGTGACCCGCGCGGCACCACCCGCACGCGGATCGCGCCGCTGCTGTTATGGCCGGTCAAGCTGCTGCTGGAAGTCGGCAGCCGCGGCCAGGTCGCCCTGGTGTTCGACAGCGAACGCGAGGAAGTACGCCTCAACCCGGGGCTCGACACCCTGCTCGGCATCGACGCCGCCAAGCTCTGGCGCCAGGCTGCCGACGAGCTGCTGGGGCGTTCGGCGCTCAAGGCCGCGGACGTCATGGATGCCTTCGGCATGCTGGCCACCGCGCGCTCCCGGGTGCTCGGCAGCCTGCCGCCGGCGACCACCGAAGTACTGCCCTACCAGGATCAGTTGGCCTGTGCCGGGGTGCTGTTCCATGTCGCCTTCATGGGCCAGGCTATCGGCGAGGACCTGCGCCAGCTCAAGGCCCTGCCGCCAGGCGGCACCGGCCTGGAAACCGCCCTGCGCCTGCAACAGGACAACGCCACTGCCCCCGGCGATGAGGCCCAGGGCGTGTCGGAGCTGCAACGGTTCTTCACCGTGGCCAGCGACCCCTCCCAGGAAGCCGCGGTACTCCAGGCCCGGCAAGCCCCCGGCCTGCTGGTGGAAGGTCCGCCCGGCACCGGCAAGAGCCAGACCATCGTCAACATGGTGGCCGATGCCATCGGCCGCCAGCGCAGCCTGCTGATCGTCTGCCAGAAACACGCAGCCCTGGAAGTGGTGCACAAGCGCCTGGTGGCTGAAGGCCTGGGCAACCGGGTGGTGATGCTCAACGACATCAACCGCGACCGTGAGCCGGTGATCCGTAGTGTCCGCGAACAGCTCGAAGCCTTGTTCAAGGACCCTGCCCCCGAGCAACCGTGGCTACGTCAGCGCGAACGCCTGGCGGCGCGCATCGAAGCCCTGGAAGGCGAACTCGATCGTTTCCACCAGGGCCTGCATCGCGTCGATGAACACTGTGGCCTGAGCTACCGCCAGTTGATCGGCGAACTGATCGGCCTGGAACAAGGAGCGCCGGCACTGGATGTGCCGATCTTGCGCCAGCACCTGGCAGCCCTGGACATCGCTGACCTGACGCGCCTGGAAGAAGCCTGCGCGCCGCTGATCCGCCTGTGGCTGCCGGCACGCTACGAGCAAAGCGCCCTGGCCCTGCTCCAGGCCTTCCCCACCGACCCGGCCACCCTGCAAGCCTTCACCGAGGGCTTCCAGCGCCTGCGGCACTGCGAAGAGCAGCGCCTGGACACCCTGCAAGCACACCCCGCGAGTTTCGAAGTGGACGACCCGGCGCCCTATCGCCGCTGGCTCGAACGTCACGTGCACAGCCTGCTGGAGCTGGACGATAGCCAGCGCCAACGGCTGGCT
Organism: Pseudomonas sp. Fl4BN1; assembly: GCF_009908285.1. Lineage (GTDB taxonomy): Bacteria > Pseudomonadota > Gammaproteobacteria > Pseudomonadales > Pseudomonadaceae > Aquipseudomonas. The sequence continues at coordinate 160,525 of NZ_JAAARM010000014.1, read as the reverse complement.
CGCTGGCTGCCACTGTTTCGCCGCAACAACGGCCAAGAGCCTGCGGGCGACGGCTTGCTCCTGACCCTGCAAGCGCTCCGGCAACAGTTGCAACAGTGCGACGTCACAGCGCATCAGGCCAGCCTGACTGCGGGCCTGAGCGCCTTGTCCAGCGCGCAACTGCGCGCCCTGCAACAGCGCGCCCGCCGAGTTATCCAGGGGCGTTCCTGGCTCGCCCGCCTCAACCCGCTGCGCCTGATCAGCCAGCGCCAAGTGCTGGGTTTCCTCGCCGACCAGGGTCAGCCCGGCGAACTGCAGCGCGTGCCTGAACTGCTCGCGGCGGCCCTGCTGGAAAGCCAGTGGCGGCCGTTGCGCAGCCAGTTGCAGCAGCTGCATCAGCAACTGGCGCTTGGCGATGTCGCCGACGACTGTGGCCCAGGCTTGCTGGCGCAGGTACAGCAAGACCTCGGCCAACTCGAGAACATTCGCGACCTGGCCATGGCCCTGGCCGAGGCGCCACAAGTGGCGCAAGTGGATGCCGTGGTGCTGACCGGTGAGCGGCAATCCTTCGACGGCCTGCTGGCCGGCTATGACGCCGCGTTTATCCGCCACAGCGTGCGCCAGGACAGCCTGAACGCCTTGCAGCGCCTCAACCATTGGCTGCAACCCGAGTTACTGGAGCCACTGCGACAGCGCATGGACCTCAACCAGGGCAATCAGGCCGTCCTCAACCGCCTGCACGAGGCCTTGCCGACCCTGCCGGCCTACCAGGCTTTCCGCGCCCGGGCCGGGCAACTGTCGGCGCCGGACCTGGAACTGCTGAGCGTGCTGCGCGACTACCAGACCAGCCTCGACACGATCCCTGCTGAGCAGTTGGAAGCCGTAGTCCGACACATGCTCAACCGTGAAGCCCGGCTGGGCTGGAAACGGCAGATGGAACAGCAGCATCCGGAACTGCTGCTGGAGCAGAACGAAACCGCGGCGAAGATCGCCAGCCTGGGTGAAGCCGATACCCAGATGCGCGCCCTCAACCGCCAACTGCTCAGCGAAGGCATCGACCTCACGCGCCTGGGCACCCGCAAGCAATGGGAAGACGTCACCCGCCTCACCGGGCGCCGTTCGCGCCGGCTGCGGGAATTCATGGAAATGGGCGCCGGCCTGGGGCTGATGAGCCTGCGGCCGGTGTGGCTGATGAACCCGGACGTGGCCAGCCGCGTGTTGCCGCTCAAGCCCGGGCTGTTCGACATCGTGATCTACGACGAAGCCTCGCAGATGCCGGTGGAGTTCGCCTTGCCGACCCTGTACCGGGGCCGGGTCACGGTGGTCAGCGGCGACGAGAAACAGATGCCGCCCACCGCATTCTTCTCCAGCCGGGTGGAAAGCGACGAGGCCGAACTGTTCGACGGCGACCAGCCGGATGCCGAGGCTGATGAAGAGCAACGGGAAGCCTTTGAAGACACCTGGAACCGTCGCGAAATCAAGGACTGTCCGGACCTGCTGCAACTGGCCCGCAGCGCGTTGCCCACGACCACGTTGCAGATCCACTATCGCTCGGCGTACCGCGAACTGATCGGTTTCTCCAACGCCTCGTTCTATGGCAACCGCCTGAGCATCCCGGTGCGCCATCCCCAGGCCAATATCCTCGCCATCAAGCCACTGGAGCTGATCCGCGTGGACGGTATCTACCAGCAACAGAGCAACCCCGAGGAAGCCGAGCGGGTAGTCGACTACCTGGCCGAACTCTGGCTGACGCCGTATGCCGAACGGCCGTCGGTGGGGGTGGTGACCTTCAACCGCAAGCAGGCTGACCTGATCGAGGAGCGCCTGGAGCTGCGGGCCGAACAAGAGCCGCTGTTTCGCGCCGCCTACAGCCAGGAGCGCGAACGCAGCGAGGACGGCGAAGACATGTCGGTGTTCGTCAAGAACGTCGAGAACGTCCAGGGCGACGAACGCGACATCATCGTGTTTTCCTCGACCTTCGGCCGCAATAGCCAGGGCAGTTTCCGCCGCAACTTCGGGGTGCTGGGGCAAACCGGCGGCGAACGCCGGCTCAATGTCGCGGTGACCCGGGCCCGGCGCAAAGTGGTGATGATCACCTCGATGCCGATTGCCGACATCTCCGACATGCTCACCACCCAACGGCCACCCGCCACCCCGCGAGACTACCTGCAGGGTTACCTGGAGTACGCCCGCGCCCTGTCGGCCGGGGAATTCGCCAGCGGCCAGCAGTTGCTTGGGCGCCTGGTCACCGAACGCCAAGACACCCGGATCCAGCACAGCGCCCACAGCGATGGCTTCACCCAAGCGGTGGCGGCCTTCATCCGGACCCTGGGCTGGAACCCGGTCAGCGCCAACGAAGGCGACGCCTTCGGCCTGGACTTCGCCATCGAACACCCCGACACCGGGCTCTATGCCCTGGGCATCGAATGCGACACCCCGCGCCACGGCCTGCTGGCCCGTGCTCGTGCTCGGGAAATCTGGCGACCGTCGGTGCTGCGCCGGGCCATTCCCCATCTGCATCGGGTCTCGTCACAGGGCTGGTACCACGATGCGCAAGCCGAGCGCGGACGCTTGCGAGCGGCCATCGAACAGGCCTTGATCCCGATGGCCGACCTCGCCACGGCAACCCAATCCCAAGCGCTGCTGGACACGGAGAACACCCCATGAGCGGCCCAAAAGTGGTGCGGATCGTCACCCGCGAAGAAATCCTCGAAATCTGCGCCGGCCACCTGCGTCGCCTGGAACAGGCGATTGCCCACTGGGAACGCCAGGCCCAACGCCTGGGACAACTGACTGAACAGGAACGGGCGGCGACCCACGCGCGCTTCGAGCAATTGCGCCAGCTGATCGAAGAGGATCGCCTGCGGCGCCTGCAGAATCAGGTGCCGATCGAAATCGAGTTCCTCAAGAACGACCTGCAACAGCGGGAGATCCGGGCGGTCCAGCTGGCCACAGAACAGCGCCAGCGGGAGCGCCGCCAGCGGGAAAACGCCGCGACCCTGCTGAACGCCCTGCAAGACCGAGCGGCCAGCGCCGAACTGCTGCAACAGTTGCAGGCGATTGCCGACGGGCAGGCCGTCGAAGGCGTCGAATCACTGCTCGCCCAAGGCTTCGCCAGCCTCAGTACCGCGCCGGTGGAGCCGGGCCTGAGCGAGGCCCAACAGCAACTGGCGCGGAGCCTGCAAAGCGAGGCTGCACCGCAGACCCTGGCGCAATGGCGGGCCGCCCATGAACAGCCTGAGCCGCGACTGGCACGCATCGAGCAGCACATCGCGCAACTGCTGACCCTCGACCAACAGGCCTGTGCCGAGCCTTACCTGGCCAAGTTGCGCCAGATCGACAGCGAAACCCGCCCCCAGCAGCGCAACCTGCTGCTGGACAGCCTGGTACTGGAACTGGCCCAGGCCACCCGCGACAGCCTGCAACGTCGCGCGCGCCTGACCCGTCTGCAAGAGCTGGCGAGCGAAGCCGCGACCTTGCTCGGCAGCGCCGCCGCTGAAGCGGTGGCCCAGGCCGAGCAATGCAGCCTGGCCAATATGGCGCCAGTGGAGGAGTTGATTGCCCGCTTTACCGCGCTGATCGACGCCGAACTGCAGCAACGGGCCGCCCTGTCCCGGCGCCAGGCGCTGCTCGAAGGCTTGAGCAGCCTGGGCTACGAAGTCCGTGAAGGCATGGCCACCGCCTGGGCCAAGGATGGTCGGGTAGTCCTGCGCAAGAGCGCAACACCGGGATACGGCGTGGAAGTCGGAGGCAATGCCGAAAACGCTCGTTTACAAGTACGGGCCGTGGCCCTCAGTGCCCAGCACGACCCACAGCGCGATAAGGACATCGAGACCATCTGGTGTGGCGAGTTCCAGCGCCTGCAAGCCCTGCTGGCCTCCCAAGGAGATGACCTGAGCATTGAAAAAGCCCTGGACATAGGCGCGGTGCCCCTCAAGGAAGTGCTGCTGGATGCAACGCCGGAGGCACATCGGCAGACACTGCAACAGCGCAGTTGAGCGACCGCCAAGCCTGCCAGCAAAGGTGATCTCAGCGCTCCCTTCGCCGGCAGACCAGTGCCTGCGAAGGGGCGGCAGTCAGCCGCCGGGGGCGATCTGAGCGCTATGGCGGATCAATATGAACTGGCACACGGCGGCAATACTCCGCGCCGAGGCCGGTTTCTGAACTCGCGGATCAGTGTCCAACATCAGCGGTTGGTTCTGCAGAAGACGTTGCGATACCGCTCTTGAAGTAGCGCTCACGAATCTTTTCGTAGCTGCCGTCGGCACGCAGCGATTGCAGAGCGACGTTCAAGCGTTCACGCAGCGCGTCGTTACCCTTGCGTACACCGGCGCCCACGCCCTCTCCGAACAACGGATCGAGCGGTGCCACCCCCTTGCTGCCCAGGATTGCGTTGTCGGGCATATCCAGCAGCGGCTCGAGCACCAACTGATCCGCCAGGATGATGTCGATACGACCGCTACGCAGGTCGGAGAGCAAGTCGTCCTGGGTGGTGTAATAACGAATCGTCGATATCTCGCCGTAGTATTTCTTGACGAAGGCCGCGTGAGTGGTCGATCCCTGCACGCCGATGATCTTGCCCTTGAGGCCGGCCGGCGTCGGCTCGAGTTCGAGGCTGCGGTCTTCCACCCACAAGGCCCGGGTATAGAAATACGGCTGAGTGAAATCGATCACCTGCTGACGCTCGGGGGTGATCGTCACGGAGTTGAGCACCACATCCACTTGCTGCGATTTAAGCGCCGGGATCAGACCGTCCCAGGACATTTCACTGAGGCTGCAGTCGGCCTGCATGCGTGCACAAACGGCGGTGATGATCTCTGGTTCAAAACCACTCCAGTCGCCCTTGCCACTCTTGAACGAGAAGGGCGGATAGGGTTCCAGCGCGATACCGAATACCAGTTTTTCAGCCGCCAACGCTGAGCTTGCAAGCGTCGCCAGCACGCAGGCCTGGAGCACCAGCAGAAAGGTTTTTTTCATCGTGTGACGCCTCTTTCAGATTGTTGTTATCGAGGGTGAACACTTCGCGGAGGGTCGTCCGCAGTTGTCCTGCATCAGCAGCCACTGCCGGGACTGTTGCACAGGGCATGCCGAAACCGAGGCCTCAGTATTGGTGAGCACACGATTAGATCAATCGATTTAAATTTGCATCAATAGCAAATTTTATTGCGCCTTCAGCTTCCTTTCCCTGGGCAGGGATGAGGGCTACTGAATCATTTTTTTCAACAGCGACAGGGGAATTATTCAATAGTCGGCGTCGGCTATTTTCATAAAGATGGGGCCATCCAGGACTCGCCTCATACTCCCACAAGGACGACTCAATGCGCGTCGAACACCATCCCCTGCTCACTCGCAGTCCTTGCACCCAGCGCCAGCTGATCAGCCTGCATTACGGCCAGCCTGCCGCTGCCGGCAAGGTGTACCTGCAAGCCAGCCTGCACGCCGACGAGCTGCCCGGCATGCTGGCACTGCATCACTTGCGGCACTTGCTGGACGGCGCCGAGGCGCGCAATGAAGTGCTAGGGGAGATCGTGCTGGTGCCCATCGCCAATCCGATCGGCCTGGAACAGACGTTGATGCACGATGCCATGGGCCGTTTTGACTTCAACAGCGGCGAGAACTTCAACCGGCGCTACCCCGATCTGGCCGAGCTGATCCAGGAGCGGCTCGCCGACGAACTGGGCGACGACCGTCAGGCGAATCGACAAATCATCCGCCATGCCATGTCCCACGCGTTGCAGCAGATGCAACCCACCAGTGAAATCGAGTCCTTGCGACGCACCCAGCTGTTGCTCGCCCACGACGCCGACGTTGTCCTCGATCTGCATTGCGATGCCCAGGCAGTGGTTCACCTGTACGGCGAAACACCCGGCTGGCCGCAGATCGAGCCGCTGGCGCGCTACATCGGCGCACGCGCCACCTTGCTGGCCACCGGTACCGGTGCCGGCTCGTTTGACGAAGCCTGTGGCCAGCCGTGGTGGCGATTGGCAGAACAGTTCGCTGGGCGCTTTGCCATCCCCACCGGCTGTATCGCGGCCACCGTCGAATTACGGGGTGAAGCAGATGTCGAGCATGCTCTAGCGGCCAGCGATGCCACAGCCCTCTACGCGTTCCTGCAACACCGAGGCATCCTCGCCGGCACACCACCTCCCCTACCTGCCTTGCTCCAGCCAGCCACCCCTTTCAGTGGCTCACTGACCCTGCATGCTCCTTGCGCCGGCCTGGTGGTGTTCCTGCACCCGCCCGGCACCTGGATCAACTGCAACGATCCAGTGGTGCATCTCATCGATCCGATCTCCGGAACCACACAGGTCGTATGCAGCGCCACCAGCGGAGTCATGTACATGCGCAGTGCGATTCGCTTCGCCGCGGCGGGGGTTGAGTTGTGCAAGGTGGCGGGAGCGGCGCCGTTGGCAGGCGCGGGAGTGGTTTCCGCATAATCGAAGCTGGAACATCGCCAACGAGCAGCGAAAACCTCCTCCAGCGTCAGTGATCTCGGCGATCCCTTCTCTAGCAAGCCAGCCCCTACGAGGTGCAGCGACGGTCAGCCGCCGCGAATGATCCGTGCCTTTTTTCGGGTTGGAGAAATGCACGAAAAGCCCGATCCAGAAGGGCTCCGGCAGCTTGGTAACATTTACTTTCATATCGCCCTTCAGGATTTACGATTCTCATTCGTCTTAATTAGATGCAGCAGGCCGCGTTGGCCATGGCTATGCCCGGGGGGTTGTGCTCCGGGACCGGCCCAGGGTTCCAGTGCCGCTCCATTCCTCGAATCAAGACGCCCATTCAATGTCGAAGAAGTCCCGTTCAAAAATCTGGTTTCTGGTGCACAGCTGGCTGGCATTGCCCATCTGGTTCTTTGTGCTGATCGTCTGCGTGACGGGCACCCTAGCGGTGGTCAGCCAGGAAATCGTGTGGCTGGCCAACCCGGATATCCGCGCCAGCAAACCCTCCGATGATGCCCAACCGCTGAACTACGACCAGATCGTCCAGGCCATCAAGCGCGCCGAACCCCAGACCCAGGTGGATACCATCGTCACCCCGGACGAAAGCCACTTCGCCCTGAATGTCAGCGTCAGCTACCCCGACGGCCGCACCCCGACGCTGTACGTCAACCCCTACACCGGGGCGATCCAGGGCACCAGCCCGAACTTCGACTTCCAGGGCTTCACCCGCGCCCTGCACGGCTGGTGGCTGGTGCCCTTCACCAATGGTTTCAGCTGGGGCTGGTACCTGGTGTCGTTCCTCGGCCTGCCCATGCTGATCTCACTGATCACGGGACTGGTGGTCTACAAGAAATTCTGGAAGGGCTTTCTCAAGCCGACCCTGCGGGTGCGCCACGGTGCACGGATCTTCTGGGGCGACTTCCACCGCCTGAGCGGCATCTGGTCGATCTGGTTCATCGCGGTGATATCCATCACCGGCATCTGGTTCCTGATTCGCGCGATCCTCGCGGACTACAACATCAGCATCTCCAGCGAACCCATAGTTCCGGTGATCGCCCGCGAGCAGGTGCCACGCTCCGCTGACGGCAGCCCGGCCCCCATGATTGGCCTGGAACAGGCGATCGGCACCGCCACGGAAAAAATCCCCGGTTTCGACATCAGTTTCGTCAGCCTGCCCGGCAACGCCTACAGCCACCTGGTGATCGGCGGCCGTGGCTGGTACCCGCTGATGTACCAGACCGCCAATATCAACCCCTATACCGGCTCCCTGGACACCTCCTACCTGCTGGGCGACCGCAACCCTTTGGAGTTCGTCACCGAGTCGATGCGTCCGTTGCATACCGGTGACTTCGGCGGCATCTGGATCAAGCTGATCTGGTTCTTCTTCGGCCTGGTGCTGAGCATGATGGTCCTCAGCGGGCTGTTGATCTGGACCAAACGCACCGCCCTGGCCACCGCCAACGCCCTGAAGCGCGAGGAAAAGGCCGCCCGTGCCCGCCCTGCCAGCCAACCCGTAGCAACGCCCACCCCGGCAATGAGCATCGAAACTTCGGAGAGCCACTCGTGAGCCAGACCAGCACCGCAACCTCGGGCTCGACACTGAGCCGGTTTTGGCACAAGTGGCGTTTCCACCTGAACATCCTGCTGTTGCTGATTCCCCTGGGCTTCATGCCCAAGTACTTCGCCGACCGGGCGCTGTTTCGCGGTGACAGCGGCCTCGGCGAACGGGAAGTGGGTGAAGTCCAGGTAGGACCCTGGAGCCTGCGCCTGGCGGAAATGCGCAACGCCCCCCCCCGCTTCGAAAACCCCGTCGGCTACATGAAAAGCTTCAACGCCGCCCTGTGCCAGGCCTGTATCGACCCGGTCAAGGCCACCTACTTGCGCATCGGCAAGCCCCGCAGCTTGCGGGCCGCCGGGGTGATCTTTTTCGGCAGCCCGTACCGCATGGGCGCCAGCCTGCCGATCCCGGAAAAAACCCGGGCCGACGCCGAACTGTGGATCACCATGGAAGGCTGGGACGGCAGCATGCACCAGGCAGCCATTCCCCTGAGCCAGGCCTCTCCGGCAACCGTAGCCTGGCTCGAAAAACAAGGAGGCAAATGATGACCCGTGCAGTATCCACGTTTCGCCTGCGGCGACTGGGCGCCAGCGTCCTGCTGGTGCTGGGCGCCGGTCTCAGCACCAGCGCCCAGGCCCACAACCCGATGTGCGAATGCAAGGCCATTGACGCCGAGCAGATCCGCTGCACCGGCGGTTTTTCCGACGGCAGCGGCGCGCCTGGGGTGACCCTGGACGTGATCGGCTACGACGAAACCATCCTGGTGCCGGGCAAGCTCGGCGCCGACTCGACCCTGACCTTCAACAAACCCTCCTCCGAGTTCTACGTGCTGTTCGACGCTGGCCCCGGCCACGTGGTGGAAATCGACCAAGCGGATATCGAGGCCCCATGAACCCAGCCACCACCCAGGTCGTACGCCCCGCCGGCGCTGGCCACGAAACCCTCTATGTGTTGCTGCTGTGCCTGCTGATCCTCAGCGTGGCGGCCAGCGTGGTGCTGTGGCGCGGTGAGAAAACCGTCACCAGCAGTGTTGCCAGCCACCAGTTGGACGCCCGCCGCGACCTCAGCGCCGGCGAACAGGGGATCTACGCCGACCTGCGGGTGACGCTCGACGAGATTCACCTGCTGCAGGCCGAAAACCAGGCCCTGCCCAGCCCGGAGCAATTGGCCGAGGAAGGCTTCGCGCCCTTCGCCCAGGACGCCAGTTCGGTGAGCCGTGGCGGCCATGTCTGGCACTTGCAGGAGCAGGCCTACCTGGGCCAGAGCCAGAACCCGCAAGTGGCCGGCTCGTTCCTGATGCGCATCGATGCCAAAGATCGGGCCAAGGTCGATATCTGGCTCAGCCGCAACCCGTCGGTGGTGCTGCCCAGCGATCTTGACGAGCAGAAACTGGCCGCTGCCGGCTGGCAACAGATAGTCGCGCAATTCGATGCCGGAGTGACCCGTCAGCATCGCCACTGAACCTACGCACTCATCCGAGAGAAGACCGCTTGCCCATGCCTATTTCATCTCAACCCCGCCCCTTCCTGCGGGTGCTGCTGATCAGCCTGCTGGCCCTGATGCTCAGCCCCCTGGCCAGCGCCGAACAGGCCAAGCGCCTGCGCATCGGCATCACCCTGCACCCTTACTACAGCTACGTGGCGAACATCGTCGGCGACAAGGCCGAAGTGGTGCCGCTGATTCCTGCCGGCTTCAACCCTCATGCCTACGAACCCCGGGCCGAAGACATCAAGCGCATCGGCACCCTGGATGTAATCGTGCTCAACGGTGTGGGCCATGATGACTTCGCCGACCGCATGATCGCCGCCAGCGAGCGCCCGGACATCCCGGTGATCGAAGCCAACGAAAACGTACCGCTGCTGGCCGCCACCGGGGTCGCCGCCCGTGGCGCCGGCAAGGTGGTCAACCCGCACACCTTCCTGTCCATCAGTGCCTCCATCGCCCAGGTCAACAACATCGCCCGCGAGCTCGGCAAGATGGACCCGGCCAACGCCAAGACCTATACCCAGAACGCCCGCGCCTATGGCAAGCGCCTGCGGCAGATGCGCGCCGATGCCCTGGCCAAGCTGACCCAGGCACCCAACGCCGACCTGCGGGTGGCCACGGTGCACGCGGCCTATGACTACCTGCTGCGCGAGTTCGGCCTGCAGGTCACTGCCGTGGTGGAGCCGGCCCACGGTATCGAGCCGAGCCCCAGCCAGTTGAAGAAGACCATCGACCAACTGCGGGAACTGGACGTCAAGGTGATCTTCTCGGAGATGGACTTCCCCTCCACCTACGTTGAAACCATCCAGCGTGAATCCGGGGTCAAGCTCTACCCGCTGTCGCACATTTCCTACGGCGAATACACCGCCGACAAGTACGAGAAGGAAATGACAGGCAACCTCGACACCGTGGTCCGAGCGATCCAGGAGGCGGGCGCATGACCGCCCTGGAAACCCTGCTGCAAGGCCCGGCCATCGAGTTCGAGCAGGTCAGCCTGACCCTGGGCCGTACCACCATCCTCGATCGGGTCGAGTTCCAAGTGCAGCCCGGCAGCGTGCACGCACTGGTAGGGCCCAACGGCGGCGGCAAGAGTTCGCTGATCAAGACCCTGCTCGGGCAGATGCCTCACCAGGGTCAGTTGCGCCTGCAATGGCCCGGCACACCCGGCACCATCGGCTATGTGCCCCAGGCCCTGGAGTTCGACCGGGGCCTGCCGATGACCGTGGACGACTTCATGGCCGCCATGTGCCAGCGCCGCCCGGCCTTTCTCGGCCTCAGCCGGCATTACGCCAAGGCGATTGGCGAGGCCCTGGAACGGGTCGGCATGCAAGACAAGCGCAAGCGGCGCATGGGCGCCCTGTCCGGCGGTGAGCGCCAGCGGGTACTGCTGGCCCAGGGGCTGATTCCGGCCCCGCAATTGCTGGTGCTGGACGAACCGATGTCGGCCCTCGACGAAGCCGGGATCCAGGTCTTCGAACGCCTGCTCCACGACTGGCGTCAGAGCGGTATCACCCTGCTGTGGATCGAGCACGATCTGGAGGCCGTGGGGCGCCTGGCCGATCGGGTCACCGGGCTCAATCGGCGCGTGCTGTTCGACGGCCCGGCGCAGCAGACCCTGACCCCGGAACGCCTGCTGAGCCTGTTCTCCACTCACCCGCGAGCAGCGGACCGAGCCAGTGGGAGTACTGCCTGATGAGTTATGAAGCTTTCCGATTGATGATCCAGGGCTGGGCCTCGTCCGGTTACCTGCCGGAAGCCCTGGCCTACGGTTTCGTGGTCAACGCCCTGCTGGCCGGCCTGCTGATCGGCCCGGTGCTCGGCGGCCTGGGCACCCTGGTGGTGGTCAAACGCTTCGCCTTCTTCTCCGAAGCCGTGGGCCACGCCGCCCTCACGGGGGTCGCCATCGGCATCCTCCTCGGCGAACCCTACACCGGCCCCTACGGCAGCCTGTTCGGCTACTGCCTGCTGTTCGGCATCCTGCTCAACTACCTGCGCAACCGCACCGGCCTGGCCCCGGACACCCTGATCGGGGTGTTCCTCTCGGTATCCCTGGCCCTGGGCGCGAGCCTGCTGCTGATCCTCGCCGGCAAGATCAACGTGCATATCCTGGAGAACGTGCTGTTCGGCTCGGTGCTCACGGTCAATGGCAGTGACCTGCTGGTGCTGCTGGTTGTCGGCGCCCTGGTGCTGGGCCTGAGCCTGCCGCTGTACAACCGCATCATGCTGGCCAGCTTCAACCCACAGCTGGCGGCGGTGCGCGGGGTGGCCGTGAAAACCCTGGACTACCTGTTCGTGATCCTGGTGACCCTGATCACCGTGGCCGCGGTCAAGGTCATCGGCGCGATCCTGGTGGGCGCACTGTTGGTGATTCCAGCGGCCGCGGCACGCCTGCTCAGCCAGTCGCTCAAGGGGTTCTTCTGGATCTCGGTGAGCATCGCCACCGTCAGCACCCTGTGCGGCATCCTGTTGCCCATCGTTTTCGACCTGCCGGTGCCCTCCGGCGCCGCGATCATCCTGGTGGCCGGTGTCGCCTTCGCCCTGGCCGCCATCGCTCGCGGCACGGTCCCCAGCCTGAAAGGGAATATCGGATAAATGCACAGTTCATTGCCTCACCTGTCGCTGCGTCGCCTGCCCCTGCGTCGCCTAAGCCTGGCCCTGGCCCTCGGCGGCCTGATCAGCACCCCGGCCCTGGCCGAGCGCGACCACTTCGAACCGATGCGCGTGGTGGCCAGCCACGGCATGGGCAATACCGCGCTGCACAGCGCCACCGCAAGCAAACCGCTGACGGTGCTGGCTTCCTTGCCGGTGACCTTCGGCCTGGGGCAGATCCTGCTGCAGGGCACCGACGCCAAGCTGGAACGGGCGGCCCCGGCCAACCTGCCAGGCTCGCGGCAGACCGCCTACTTCACCGGGCGCGGCGCCCCGGCGCTGCACAAGCTGGCGCTCAATGCCGACGCGGTGATCGGCCTGCGCTCGATCTGGCCGGACGACCCGCTGTACCCCAATGCCCGGCGCAGCAATATCCGTATCGTCGAGATCGACGCTGCGCGCCCGGTGGATGGCGCCCTGCCCGGGGTGGCCCTGCAGCCGGGCAAGAGCGACGGGCTGAACGCCCAGCCCTGGCTGTCGAGCAACAACCTGGGGCGCATGGCCGACGTGCTGGCGGCGGACCTGGTGCGCCTGGCCCCCGAGGCCAAGCCCAGGATCGAGAGCAACCTGGCGGGGCTCAAGCAGCGCCTGCTGAAACTCAGCGCCGACAGCGAGGCGCGCCTGGCCGAGGCGGACAACCTCAGTGTGCTGAGCCTCTCCGAGCACTTTGGCTATCTGGTCAGCGGCCTGAACCTGGAGCTGCTGGAGGTGGATGCCCGGGCCGACAATGAATGGACCCCCGAGGCGCTCAAGAAACTGCAGGCCCAGCTCAAGGACAACGACGTGGCCATTGTCCTGCATCATCGCCAGCCGTCCGAGGCGCTGAAGGCCGCCATCAGCGCCGGCGGCAGCCAGTTGCTGGTCCTGGAAACCGACAGCGCCGACCCGTTGAGCGAACTGGAAGGCAACCTGCAGAAAGTCACCCAGGCCCTGGCCCCGAAAAGCTAAGCCCGCCCCTATCGCCGCTGCCGGCTGTTCGGCAGCGGCGCCGCTTACATATTCCCTCAAGATTGTGGCCATTTCCCGGTGCTAGTCTGCGCTTCGCAAAAATGCCCAGACAGGAAACCCACGCCATGAGCGAATACCTGAAACTCAACAAGACCAATTGGGACGAACGCGCGCCCTTGCACGCCGCCTCTGCGGATTACGCGGTGCAGCGCTTTGTCGACGACCCGCAGTTTCTCTCCGAAGTCGTGCAGTTCGACCGCCCCCTGCTGGGCGACATCCAGGGCCTGCGTGGCGTGCATCTGCAATGCCATATCGGTACCGACACCCTGTCGCTGTCGCGCCTCGGCGCACAGATGAGCGGGTTGGATTTTTCCTCGGCGTCCCTGGCTGAAGCGCAGGCCCTGGCCCAGCGCTGCAACACCGCCATCGACTACCACGAGTCGGACGTGTTCGCGGCCACCGAAGCACTGCCCTGCGGCGAGTTCGACCTGGTCTACACCGGCATCGGCGCGCTGTGCTGGCTGCCGAGCATCGAGCGCTGGGCGCACACCGTCGGCGCCCTGCTCAAGCCCGGTGGCCGGCTGTTTATCCGCGAAGGGCATCCGATGCTCTGGGCTCTCGATGAAGGTCACAGCGACTCGCTGCAGGTGGCGTTTCCCTACTTCGAACGCAGCGAGCCGCTGGTCTGGGACGATGCTGCCACCTACGTGGAAACCGACAGCAGCCTCAAGGCCACGGTGACCCACGAGTGGAACCACGGCCTGGGGGAAATCATCAGCGCCCTGCTGGCCCAGGGCCTGGAAATCACCGGGTTGGTGGAGCACCAGAGCATTCCCTGGGAAGCCCTGCCCGGGCAGATGGAGGTGGATGAGCGTGGCGAATGGCGGCTCAAGGAAGCCCCGTGGCGCCTACCGCTGAGCTACACCCTGCAAGCCGTCAAGCGCAGGGCCTGATCGCCGGGCATAAAAAGCCCGCTGAACCTTGGCGTTCAGCGGGCTTTTTGTGCTCGGGATCGAGGCGGCGAACGACTGCGCAGGAAGCGCCGTCGCTAGGATTGCTGAAGGTCCTGCCGCCCTTTTCGCAGCCTCGCGGGCTCGGCAGCGGCCACCGACCTTGTGCCGAGGCTCAGCCGGCCAGCGCCTGCTGGTCCATCTTCTGGCGCAGGCTCAGTGGACGCATGTCGGTCCAGACTTCTTCGATGTAGGCCAGGCAGTCCTTTTTCAAACCGCTCTTGCCCACGGTACGCCAGCCTTGCGGCACAGCCTTGTAGTCGGGCCAGATCGAGTATTGCTCTTCATGGTTGACCACCACCTGGAAGAGGATGTCCTCACGGTCGAATACTGAAGTCATTGCTTGTCTCCATCACTGATAAGGATCGCCGCGCCCAGGACGCGGCGATTGTGTAGAAGGAACGAATCAACCGCGCAGAAAATTAAACGCTGGCCACCGCCGCAGCCACGGCCTTGCTGAATATTTCCGCCACCTGGTCGATCTGGGCCGCGGTGATCACCAGCGGCGGCAGGAAACGCACCACGCTGCCGTGACGCCCGCCCAACTCCAGGATCAAGCCGCGCTTGAGGCATTCACGCTGCACCAGCGGCGCCAGGCGCGCGTGCTGCGGCGGATGGCCCTGGGCATCCGCCGCGCCGGCCGGGTCCACCAGTTCGACGCCAAGCATCAGCCCACGGCCGCGGATGTCCCCCAGTTGTGGATAATCCCGCTGCAGGATCAACAGATGCTCACGCAGGCGTTCGCCCATGGCCGCTGCGTGTTCAGGCACCTGGTGTTCCTTGAGGTAGCGCATCACCGCAGAACCGGTGGCCATGGCCATCTGATTGCCGCGGAAAGTGCCGGCATGAGCGCCTGGCTGCCAGGTGTCGAGCCAGTCGCGATAGACCATCACCGCCAGCGGCAGGCTGCCGCCGATGGCCTTGGACATCACCACCACATCGGGAATGATCCCGGCGTGTTCAAAGGCGAACATCTTGCCGGTACGGCCGAAACCACTCTGGATTTCATCGACGATCAACGCCACGCCGGCCTGTTCGGTGATGCGCCGCACACCTCGCAGCCAATCCAGGTCCGCCGGGATCACCCCGCCCTCGCCTTGCACCGCCTCGACGATCACCGCCGCCGGCAGGGCCACCCCCGCTTCCGGGTCGGTGAGCAGGTTTTCCAGGTAGTGCAGGTTGACCTTGACCCCTTCCGCACCACCCAGCCCGAACGGGCAACGGTAGTCATAAGGAAAGGGCAGGAACTGCACAGCGTTATTCAACAGACCGGCCAACGGACGCTTGGGCCCAAGGCTGCCCATCAGGCTCAGGGCACCCTGGCTCATGCCGTGGTAACCGCCCTGAAACGACAGCACAGTGCTGCGTCCGGTGGCCGTGCGCACCAGTTTCAACGCCGCTTCCACCGCGTCGGTGCCGGTGGGGCCGCAGAACTGGATCTTGGCTTCGGCGGCCAGGGCCTCGGGCAACAGGCCGAACAGGTCCTGGACGAACTGATCCTTGACCGGGGTAGTCAGGTCCAGAGTCAACAGCGGCAACTCATCGGCCAGCACTTGCTGGATCGCGGCGATCACCACCGGGTGGTTGTGGCCCAGGGCCAGAGTCCCGGCACCGGCCAGGCAATCGATGAAACGCCGGCCTTCAACGTCCTCGACATGAATCCCGCTGGCCCGCTTGAGGGCCAGGGGAATCCGCCGTGGATAGCTGCGGGCATTGGATTCCTGACGGTTCTGACGGGCCAGCAGAGGCGACTCGTCGAACTGGTAAAGGGTCTCCGCCGATGTAGGGGCAAGGCCCACCGGCTGATCTTCCATAAGGCTGGTAACGGCTGACATGTCTCGAACCCTCACGCTGCAATTTAAGCAAAACGGCCACCGGCCGGATGCGCAGCCGAAGGAGGGTGCGCACTGACAGGCTTTCCTGTTCTGGAAACGCATCAGCGAGGTCAGGATTTACACCCCGGGACGATGAAATTGCACATATCGCCCCGTAGGAGCCCGCTTGCTGGCGAAGGCGATCTTTCCGGCTCCTTCGCTGGCAAGCCCGCTCCTACAGGGGGCGGTGATGGGTCAGGCGCGGTGGGCAGGCAGGGTCAACTCGACCCGCAGGCCGTCGGGGTGGCTGTCGAAGTTCAGGTCGCAATCGCAACGCTGGACTATTGCCTGGACAATCGCCAGGCCCAGCCCGCAGCCACTGCTCTGGCTGTCACGCCAAAAGCGCTGGGTCAGGTGTTGCAGGTCTTGCGGGGGAATCCCCGTGCCATGGTCGCGCACCTGGAAACGCACACGGCCGCCGACAATCTCCAGGTTCAACTCCACCGGACATTCATCCGGGGTATGCCGCAGAGCGTTGTCCAGCAAGTTGCGCAGGGCCGCAATGGCCAGGGTCGAAGGCATTTCCACCGGGGCTTCGCCAGCCTTGTCCCCCAGGTGCAGCTTGACCCGCTGGCGGGCACCGACGGCCGCGTCCTGGATCGCCAGACGCGCGACCTGCTCGGCGTTGCAGTGCACACCGTCATCGAACGACAGGCTGCCCTCGACCCGCGCCAGCAACAATAACTGCTCCAGAGTCCGGTGCATGCGGTCGGCGCCCTCCTCGGCCCGGGCCAGGGACTGATCCCGGGCCGCGCCTTCGGTCATGCGCGCCACTTGCAGGTGGGTCTTGATTGCCGTCAGCGGGCTGCGCAGTTCGTGGGCCGCGTCGCCGGTCAGCCGGCGCTCGCGCTCGATGGTCTTGGCGATGCGCTGGAACAGCTGGTTCTGGGTCTCCAACAGCGGCCGCAACTCGCTGGGCATCGGCTGGATCTGCAGCGGCTCCAGGGAATCAGCACTGCGGCGCATCAGCGCATCGCGAATCCGGTTCAACGGCGCCAGGCTCTGGCCGATGCCCAGCCACAGCAACCACAGGCAACCCAGCAGGGCCACACCCACCGGCACCGAGGCCGCCAGCAGCACCGACAGGTTCAGGGCCTCGCGCTCGACCTGTCGATCGGCGGTGGTGATGCGCACGTCACCGCGCGCCAGGGTAAAGGTGCGCCAGGGCGCACCGTCGATCATCTGGTCGTGAAAACCCAGCTTCTCGGCTTCCAGTGGATGCTCCGGGGAGCTGTGGCTACGAGCCAGGATCTGCCCGCGCAGGGAGCTGACCTGGCAAGCCATGCCCCCGGGAATGGTCAGGGCCGCACTGTTGATCTGGTTGCCCGGGCCGTGGGACGGCAGTGCCGGCATCTGTTCCAGCAGCCCGGCAACCATGCGCGCCGAAGCCACCAGGCGCTGGTCCAGGGAAAACATCATCTGGTTACGCAGGTCACTGAGCATCCAGGCCGCAGCCAGGGCCCAGATCAGGATGAAGGCGGCGCCGAGGGTCATGCTCAGGCGCAGGCGCAGGCTCCTCACTTACGGGTTCTCCTCGCCATCTGCCGGGCCCAGGCGATAGCCCAGGCCACGCACGGTTTCGACGATGCCGTTGCCGAGTTTGCGGCGCAGGTGGTGGATGTGCACATTCAAGGCGTTGCTTTCCAGTTCATCGTTGAAACCGTAGACGCTGTCTTTCAATTGCTCGCTGGACAGTACCCGGCCACGGTTGTGCAGCAGCGCCTGGAGCAGTGACTGCTCGCGCCGCGACAGGTCCACCGGCTGGCCGCCCAGCATCGTTTCCCGGGTGCTCGGATCGTAGGTCAGGCGTCCGTGTTCGATGAGGTTGACGCTGCGCCCGGCCACGCGACGCAACAGGGTGTGCAGGCGCGCGGCCAGTTCCCGCAGGTCGAAGGGCTTGAGCAGGTAATCGTCGGCACCGGCTTGCAAGCCATCGACCCGGTCGGTCACCGAGTCGCGGGCGGTGAGGATCAGCACCGGAATCTCCAGGCCTTGCTGGCGCTGCTGCTTGAGCAACTTCAAACCGTCTTCATCCGGCAGGCCAAGATCCAGTACCATCACGTCGAATTCGGCCACGCCGAGCATGGCCCGCGCCGCTGAAGCGGTGGCCACATGTTCGACCGTCAGGCCCTGGGCCGTGAGGCCGGCGACTATCCCGCTGGCAATCAGCTCATCATCTTCACAGACAAGTACGTGCATGGTCGGTCCTGTAACAAAGGCGTTGATTAAGCAGGCTGCGGATTAAGCGGACATTATGCCCGCCCTGGCCTGGCCACAAGCCAAGTAGGGTTAATCATCGGTTAATCAGGACCCGCCATTGTGCTCGCTACTTGCACCGGTTTAAGGCTTGGCCATGCGTCGATTGTTGATTTTGCTGTTCATGCTGTTCACCTCCCTGGCACACGCCGGCAACAACCCGTTCGAGGTCAAGCCTGACTTCCTGCCGGTGGGCAAGGCCTTCGCCTTTACCTCCGAACGCCTGGCCTCGGGGGAAACCCAGCTGTTCTGGCAGATCGCCGACGGCTACTACCTGTACCAGAAACGCCTGAAATTCGACGGCCTGCCCCAGGAGCAGCATCCAGTCCTGCCCGCCGGTGAAGACCACAGCGACGAATTCTTCGGCGACCAGACGGTGTATCGCCAGGGCCTGGAACTGAAGCTGCCGGCCGGTGCCAGCGGTAAGATCAAAGTCGGTTGGCAGGGCTGTGCCGATGCCGGCCTGTGCTATCCGCCACAAACCTTGGAAGTGGACCTGGGCGGCGTAGCGGCGACTGCGGCCAGCACCGGCGACAACGCCACTGGCGCGGCCCAGGACCAGCTCCTGGCCAGTGGCCTGGAACATCAATCCTGGGGCTTGAGCCTGCTGGCGTTCTTCGGCTTCGGCCTGCTGCTGGCCTTCGCTCCGTGCTCGCTGCCGATGCTGCCGATCCTTGCCGGCATGGTCGTCGGCAGCGGCGCCAGCCCACGCCGCGGCCTGGCCCTGGCCAGCAGCTATGTGCTGTGCATGGCCCTGGTGTACGCCGGCATGGGTGTGATCGCCGCCCTGCTCGGCAGCAACTTGCAGGCCTGGCTGCAACAGCCCTGGGTACTGGGCAGCTTCGCCAGCCTGTTCGTCCTGCTGTCGCTGCCGATGTTCGGCTTCTTCGAGCTGCAGATGCCCGCGCTGCTGCGCGACCGCCTGGAGGGCGCCAGCCGCCAGCGCCAGGGCGGCAGCCTGATCGGCTGCGGTGTTCTTGGCGCCCTGTCGGCCTTGCTGGTAGGCCCGTGCATGACCGCGCCCCTGGCCGGAGGGCTGCTGTATATCGCCCAGACCGGCAACGCGCTGCTCGGTGGCCTGGCGCTGTTCGTCCTGGGCCTGGGCATCGGCCTGCCGCTGCTGTTGCTGGTGACAGTGGGCAACCGCTTCCTGCCTAAACCCGGGCCATGGATGAACCTGCTCAAGGGCGTGTTCGGCTTCCTGTTCCTCGGCACTGCCATCTACATGCTGCGCCCGGTACTGAGCGCCGGCCTGTGGATCGGTTTGTGGGGCGCACTGACCCTGGTGCTGGCCTACTGCACCTGGCAGCAACGAGCGATTGCCGGCCGCTTCCTGCACCTGTTCGGTGCCGGCGCGCTGCTTTTCGGTGTCTGGGGCGGCATGCTGCTGCTGGGCGCCGCCGGGGGCAGCGACGACCCCTGGCAGCCGCTCAAGGTCTACAGCGGTGGCGGGGTTGCCAGTAACGTCACCGCCCACGATGCATTCACTACGGTCAAATCGCCTGCCGAGCTGCAGAGTGCCCTGGACAGCGCCAAGGCCCAGGGCCAGTGGGTGCTGCTGGACTACTACGCAGACTGGTGCGTGTCCTGCAAGATCATGGAAAAAACCGTGTTCGGTCAGCCTCAAGTGCTCGATGCCTTGAAGGATGTGCGCCTGCTGCGCCTGGACGTGACCCTGGACAACGCCGACGGCCGCGGACTGCTGAGTCGCTACCAAGTGCCGGGGCCTCCGAGCATGCTGTGGATCGGCCCTGATGGCAGTGAGCGCCGTAGCCAACGCATCACCGGTGAAGTGAATGCCGCGCAATTCCTGCAACGCTGGACCCAGACCCGGGAAGCTCGTTGATGCTGACGTTTACCATCGGCACCTTTGCCATTGCCCTCAACCACCTGCTGCTGATCAGTGCACTGGCACTCGCCACCCTGGTCGGCTGGCGGGTGGCCAAGCGCGGTGGCGACAACCCCGAGTCGGTACTGTTTTCGCTGTTCCTGCTGGGCATGCTCACCGCCCGCATCTGTTTCGTCATCGCCTACTGGCGCCACTACCAGCACGACCCGTGGATGATCATCGACCTGCGCGACGGCGGTTTCCTCGCTTGGCCGGGGGTCATCGTGATGCTGCTGGCAGCCCTGGCCTGGGGCTGGAAGCGCCCGGCGCTGCGGCGTCCATTGGCAGCCGGAGTCGGCACCGGGCTGGCCTTCTGGCTGCTGGCGACCCTGTCGCTGACCCTCTACGACCAGGGCACCCGCCTGCCGGAAGTGGCCCTGCGCAATGCCGCCGGGGAAACCGTGCAACTCACCGACTACCAGGGCGGGCCCCTGGTGATCAACCTCTGGGCCACTTGGTGCCCGCCCTGCCGACGCGAGATGCCGGTGCTGGAAAAGGCCCAACAGCAACGCCCGGACCTGACCTTCCTGTTCGTCAACCAGGCTGAAAGCATGCAAAGCGTCAGCACCTTTCTCGCCACCCAGGACCTGAACCTGAACAACGTGCTGTTTGATGGCAGCGGCCGCCTGGGCAAAGCCGTGGGCTCCATGGCCTTGCCGACTACGCTGTTCTACAGCGCCGATGGCCGCCTATTGGGCAGCCACCTGGGAGAGTTGTCCGAGGCCAGCCTGGCCCGGGCCCTGGAAAACTTCGACGGCGCACACCCGACCTCGGTCGCCCCTTCAAGGAAACTGCCATGCCCTTCATCCGCCACCTGCTGAGCCTGTCCCTGGGCGCGGCGCTGCTCAACGCCCCACTGCTGCAGGCCGAAGAACTGCCTGCACCGATCCGCAAGATCGAGGAAAAAGGCGCCAAGATCATCGGCAGCTTCGACGCCCCCGATGGCCTCAAGGGCTACGCCGCGCAATACCAGAATCGCGGCATGACCCTGTACCTGACCGCCGATGGCAAGCACGTGCTGCTGGGCAACCTGTACGACGCCAACGGCAAGGACCTGAGCGCCGAACCACTGCAGAAACTGGTCTACGCACCGATGGCCAAGGAAGTCTGGGGCAATCTGGACAAGAGCAACTGGATCGCCGACGGCAAGGCCGATGCGCCACGCATCGTCTACCTATTCAGCGACCCCAACTGCCCCTACTGCAACATGTTCTGGGAACAGGCACGGCCCTGGGTGAAAGCCGGCAAAGTGCAGTTGCGGCACATCATGGTGGGCATCATTCGCGAAGACAGCCCGGGCAAATCCGCCGCCCTGCTGGCCGCCAAGGACCCGCAGCAAGCCCTGGAAGAACATGAAAAGGCTGGCAAGGGCAGCAGCCTCAAGGCCCTGGATAGCATTCCGAAGGCCGTGCAAACCAAGCTCGACGCCAACATGAAACTGATGGAGGAGCTGGAGCTGTCAGCGACCCCGGCAATCTTCTACCTCGACGACAAGGGTGAACTGCAACAGCAGCAAGGCGCCCCGGCGCCGGGCAAGTTGACGCAGATCCTCGGCGCCAAATAGCCCCGCCGGCAATGCCTAAAGACGCCCGTGCTCCACGGGCGCCCTGCCCTCAGCGCGAATGCCGCGCCGCCAGAAAGTCCAGCAGCGCCTGGGTGACAAACTCGGGGTTCTCCCGGCTGGAAATATGCCCCGCTTCGGGGATCAATTGATAAGCGCAGCCAATGCGCTCGGCCATCTCGACGGTTTCCGCCACAGGCCGAGGTTTGTCCTGCTCGCCGCAGAGCAGCAACGTGTTCTGCGCATCCAGTTGGGCAAGCTCAGGCAACAGGTCGCCCCGGCTGAACGTGATGCGCCCCATGGGAATCACACTCTGGCGCAAACGCTCGGTGGGCAACGCCGCCAGGCTCGCACGAAAATCCTGGAACAGTGCCGACTGCGGATCGATGCCCGGCCGGAAGAAGATCGGCACCACGATATCCAGCAGCGGTTCGGCGATCACGCCGCTGTCTTCGATCTGCTGGAACAGCGAGAAATAGTACTGCCGGGTCGGCTCCGGCTCGGCCCCCAGATAAGTGTCCATCAGCACCAACCCGGCGATCCGCTGCGGCGCCGCCAAGGCCAGCCGCGCGCCCCACATGCCGCCCACCGACAGCCCCACCAGGGTCACCCGCTCGATGTGCAAATGATCCAGCAACGCCAGCATCTGCCGCGCCACATCATCCAGGGACGTCGTGCCTTGCGGCATCGGCCCGGACTGGCCATGGCCCCACAGGTCCACGGCAATCACTCGGTACTGCGCCGATAATGCCTCGATCTGCGGCGCCCACATGCCGGTGTCCCACAAATAGCTGCCGGCCAGGAGCACCACGGGCCCCTGCCCCTGATCGAGGTAGTGCAGCGTTTGTCCATCGAGGGTGGCGAAAGGCATTAGGGGATTCCTGTACAGGGATGACAAAAAAGGTCCGACAGACTGTGCCGTGCAACACGGCTCAGTCAATCGGACCCGACCGACAAAAACGTTTCAGGAAGTACCCGGAAGCAGTATCCACATCCCCGTACAACTGGGAGTCCAGCGCAGTCCGCCACTGTCCATGGCATGCAACATGAAGCAAATCAGGCCGCACTCAATGTCGTCGCCCGGCTGCAGGAAAGGGGCTGAACAGTCCGGCAAGATACTGTGCAAGGGCTGTTTCACGGAACATAGACTGGAACACCACAGAGATAAAAACTTGCAACGTAGTTGAAAAAAGTTACTCCGGATTTTTCTAGACAGTGTTTATTTGAACTTTAGGAAAACTCTCAAACCCACACCAACGACTGCTTGTTAACATCTAAACACTACAGCAACCCCCACCAAACACAGAAACAATCAAGTCGACAAGCACGAAACCCACCGCCTATCCATCACATGTAAAAGCCCTGAATAAACTCCAACGCAGCGCTTCTCAAGAGATAGGCCGCGCCATTGCTCAAGACATGTAAATGGCATGAACTTCAATTAATCAGCAACAAGTTTTCACATCAACGCCATGACCGCCCAGCTTTACATAGCCACTTAGCAGCAACACCGAAATCTCTCATAAAGGACTAAATACACTATGCAATTCAAGACAGCTTTACTTGCCCTTGGCATCATCGGCATGCCGGGTCTGGCCATGGCATCCAACACCATCAAGTTTCAGGGGCTGGTCAACACTTCGACCTGTTCGGTTACCGTAAACAACAGTGCCACCGCTCTGGTAGTGCTGCCCACGGTTGCTGCTGCCGATCTGGCCACCCTCGGGACTACCGCCGGTGAGACCAACTTCACCGTCGGTGTTTCAGGTTGCCCTAGCGATGCCAACGACAAAGTACTGACGGTCGGCTTCGTCGGTAACAACGTCAACGCCACAGGCCACCTGGTTAACTCCGGCACCGCTGCCAACGTCGAACTGGTGGTATCGAACCTGTCCAACGGCACCATCCTGAACCTGAACAACTGGACCTCGCAATCTGCGGTGGATGGCATCACATTGCCTGCCAATACCACCAGTGCCGAGCGTGACTACTTCGTACGCTACTACGCCACGGGTGTTGCCAGTGTGGGCAGCGTGACAGGGTCGATGCAGTACTCCATTAGTTATCCGTAACCAGCAATGGCAACTCACCGCCAAGCATTGCACCGGGACAAGTAAAGTAACAAGCGCCATCAGTAGGATCGTTATCTTATTGATGGCCAGCAACTCCCCACCCCAAGAGCTGAAAATTTCATTTCGAAGTTCAGCGCACTCGCTACGACTGTGAATACCTTGCCGTGCACTTTCTCAATCGACGTGCCTGTGTCGGGCCCGACAACATTGTTTCCGCAACCCAGATGAGGTCAATGTCATGACATCACGACACAGCCTTTCAAATAGAGCAATAAGAGTACTCCTCCGGGGTACGCTCCTTAGTTATTGCGCCCTGATACTTCCTGCATCGGCCAGCGTGATCGTGCAGGCAACCCGAATCATCTATCCGGCCGATGCCAGGGAAGTCAGCCTGCAACTGAGCAATTCGGATGCGCATCCCAACCTCATCCAAGTCTGGGCGGACATCAACAACCCGCAGTCCGATCCAGAAAACGCCGATGCGCCCTTTATCGTCACGCCGCCTATTTTTCGTATGGAAGCAAAATCCGGGCAGACCGTGCGCATCATGCTGACCGCTGACCATTTGCCCCAGGATCGCGAATCGGTGTTTTACCTGAACACCCTGCAGATACCGCCAAAGGCCCCCGAGTACAGTGATCAGAATCGCATTCAACTGACCCTGCGCAACCGCTTGAAGCTGTTTTATCGCCCTAACCAGATCACCGGAAAGCCCAGCGACATAGAATCCCAGCTGAGCTTTCACATCGCCCAGCAAGGTCAGGATTGGCTGATAACCGCGCACAACCCTACCGGTTACTTCGCCACGCTGACGGCAGGACAAGTACTGGCCGAAAAACGTGCGGTACCGTTCAAAACCGAAATGCTGGCCCCGTTCAGTCAGGCCGAATGGCGCCTGGTCAATGCCGGAACCCTGCCAAGTGGCCCGTTGCGCATCAGCGCAGCCCTGGTCAACGACTTCGGCGGACAGGTCCTGCGCGAGTACGGGATTGCACGCTGAGATGAACCTGCTTTTGTGCTTCAGGTACGGGCACATGGCGGCATTGCTGACGGCCTGTTGCCTTTCCCCCACGGCGTGGTCCGATGAACAGCAGCCGCCATCGAGCTATAGCTTCGACGACGAACTGACCCTCGGCCAGCGGGCAAAAGCCAGCCTCTCGCGCTTCAACCGGGCCAAGGCCATCGAGCCTGGGCGCTATCAAGTCGACATCTACTTGAACAACAACTTCGTGACGCGCTCCGTGGTGGACTTTCAATCGGTCAACGACGCCGATGTCGCGCCGTGCCTGAGCGATCAGTTTCTCCTCGATGCAGGGGTCAAGCCCAACCGCCTGAATGACCACGCCAGCGCAAAGACGCCCCCAGGAGCGCTGCCGCCGGAAGCGACGCTACAGGCCGCGCAACCCAACTGCGCGCCGCTGTCCCAGCGCCTGGGCGGTGTCGCCAGCAGCCGTTTCGATCTTTCGCGCTTGCGCCTGGATATCTCGATCGCCCAAAGCCTGATGACCCAAGTGCCACGCGACCACGTCGCCCCCAGCGATTGGGACGCCGGCGACAGCATGGCGTTCTTCAACTACAACACCAACTACTACCACTCCGCCTACTCCAGCGGCCGCACCGGCAACAGCGACAACGCCTATCTTGGCCTCAACTCCGGGATCAACCTGGGGTTGTGGCGCCTGCGTCAACAGTCCAGCGCGCGCTACACCAGCAGCGGCGAGTCGCGAACGGACTGGAGCAACCTGCGCACCTACGCGCAACGCGCCCTGCCGGCCCTTGACAGCGAAATGACCCTGGGCGAAAGCTTCACTGCCGGTGACCTGTTCGCCAGCATGGCCTTTCGCGGGGTGCAATTGGGCACCGACGACCGCATGCAAGCCGAGTCCCTGCGCGGTTACGCCCCCCAAGTACGGGGCATAGCTGCCACTAATGCGCGCGTACTGGTCAAGCAGAATGGCCGCACCATTTACGAAACCAACGTAGCCCCAGGCGCCTTCATCATCGATGACCTCTATGGCACCAGCTACCAAGGTGACCTGGAAGTCGAGGTGATCGAAGCGGACGGTCGCCTCTCGAGCTTTACCGTACCCTTTACCGCCGTACCGGACTCCATGCGCCCCGGTGCCTCGCGCTACAACGCAACCCTGGGTCAGGCTCGCGACATCGGCGCCAACGACCTGTTTGCGGACCTCACCTATCAACACGGCCTGAACAACAACCTGACGCTGAACAGTGGCGTGCGGATTGCGGACGACTACCTGGCCCTGTTGGCGGGTGGGGTACTGGCTACCGCCTACGGTGCCTTCGGCCTCAACAGCACTTTCTCCACCGCTCGCATCGAGAACGATCAACGCAGTTCCGGATGGCGCCTGCAAAGCACTTACAGCAAAACCTTCCAGCCCACCTCGACCACCGTATCACTGGCCGGTTACCGCTACTCCACCGAGGGCTATCGTGATCTCAGCGATGTCTTCGGGGTGCGCAAAAGTTTCAAGAACAACCAAACCTGGAGCTCCGGCAGCTACCAGCAACGTACCCAGCTGACCGCCAACATCAACCAGTCGCTGGGGGACTTCGGCCAGTTCTACCTGTCCGCTTCCACCAGCGACTACTACAGCGACAACAGCCGGGATACCCAGTTGCAACTGGGCTACTCCAACAACTGGCGACAGCTCAACTACAACCTTTCAGTCAGCCGCCAGGAATCCCGGCAGACTCAGTTGAGCGACGATGGCCAGCAACCGCAGTACGTTTACTCCCGCAACACCAACAACCGGACCAATCTGCTGATGCTCAGCCTGTCGATGCCGCTGGGCTCAAGCCCACGCTCGCCGTACCTGTTCAGCTCGGTCACCCGCAACTCCGCGGGGGGCAACACCTATCAGTCCAGTATCAGCGGCACCCTGGACGAGGCCCAGAACCTCAGCTACGGCGTGGATGCCTCGCGCAACGATCAGGACAAGGTCACCAGTTGGGGCGGCAGCCTGCAGCAACGCCGCCCACTGGCCACCATTGGTGGCAACTTTTCCAAGGGCAAGAACTACTGGCAGGCCAGCGCCAACGCCCGAGGTTCGGCGGTCCTGCACAGCGACGGCCTGACCCTGGGCCCCTACCTCAGCGACACCTTCGGCCTGATCGAAGCCAAGGGCGCCAGCGGCGCCGAGGTGCGCAACGGCCAGGGAGCGACAATCAACCCGGACGGCTACGCCTTGATTCCGTCGTTAAGCGCCTACCGCTACAACGACATCGGCCTCAACTCCACCGGCATCAACCGCAACGCCGAACTGCAAGACAATCAACGCCGCGTGGCGCCCTATGCCGGCGCCGCGGTCAAGGTGCAGTTCCGCACCCTGGTCGGCCATGCCCTGTTGATCAAGGCGACGCACGCCGACGGCGAACCTTTGCCGCTGGGCGCCAACGTCATGGACGACCAAGGCAACGTCATCGGCATGGTGGGTCAGGCCAGCCAGATCTATGCCCGTGTTGCAGACCGCCAGGGCGCGCTGCACATCAAGTGGGGCGATGACCCGGACCATGGCTGCGACCTGCGTTATGAGTTCACCGACAGTGTCGCCGAACAAGCCTTGATCCGCCTCAACGCCACCTGCCAGCAAGGCCCCGCCATATGAAAGGTACGACTGCCATGCCCCCCGTTCACACACGCCGAGTCCGTCGGCACACCCTGGCCTGGATACTCGGCTCGATGCTCATGCTGGCGTTGAGTGAAAGCGCCCGGGCCCAGTGTTACTGGGTCGCCAGGGTGGGTACCGCCACCACCACCAACCTCTACGAGATCCGTCCAGGCGAGGGCTCCGCACGGCGGATCTACGCCTGTGACACCTGCAATGGCTCGCTGGGGCTGCCCAACGTGATCAACGTCACCAGCCCCGAGTTCCAGCCACCCGGGACCCTGCTGGCCTCGGGAGTGGCCACGTTCATGGAGTACGGAAACAACGTACAGGACAATCCGGACATGGTGTTTTACCGCTGCGCCCCCGAAGACGCCGGCAAACTCTTCGAGATGTACTCGACCAACGGCGATAACGCCTACAGCGGCCACCAGAACTACGAATACGGCACCAGCATCGGCGTATCCGGCGGCTTCGCCACCGTCTGGAAAGACGTGATCAGCCGCCTGACCAACCTGGAAACCGGCGAGGTGTTCACCAATATCTGGAAAGCCCGCAGCCTCACCGGCCTGGATGTCGACTCGCGAGGCTTCCTGCTGGTCAAGGCCAAGAATCTGAGCCGGATACGCACCGAGCTCTATCGTGTCGCCGTCCCCAACGGCATCGGTGTCACCGACCCCGGGATGTATGGCTACACCCAACCCAATGCCTACATCGCGTTCACCGGACCTGGCATCAGTGGTCCGATCGTCGGAACCAACCACCTCAACAACTGGCCGGGCTGGCCCGACTACTGGCCAGGTACCATCGGCTTGTACGGCAAGGTGAGCATTCGCCGCTCTGCCACTTGCTCGGTGAACAACGTCACCCCGGTGGTGACTTTCGGCACCATCTCCATTCCCGAACTGAACGCCGGCAGCAGCCGAAAACTGCCTTTCGACATCGAATTCAAGTGCGAAGCAACCGCGGTCTCCGGCGTGGCAACCAATGCCACGGCCATGGGCATCCTGGTATCTGCCGGCAGCCTGGCAGCGGCCGAGCGCCTGGGGCTGGTCAGTGGCGGCGGCGCGTCCTACCTGCTGTCCGACCGCTACGGCAGCGCGGGCATCGCCTCAGGCGTGGGCATCCGCATCCAGCGCAACAATCAGAATGTAAAGCTGCTGACCAGCCTGAATACCGGCAGCAACAACAGCGGTGGCTGGTATCCCGCCCAAGGGCCGGCCTCGGTGCTGCTCGATACCCAGGGCGGAATCAGGCGCTACCGGGAAACCTTCAGCGCCACCCTGGAAAAACTGGCGGGCCAGACGGTAACGGCCGGGCGCATAGAAGCCACCGCGCAGGTGATCATTCGTGTCCAGTAAACCCTTGTTGGCCCCATTACTCCTTGCCCTTGGCCTGCTGGCGCCCATCGGCGTCGCCCTCGCCGGGGTCACGGCGGAAAAAACCCGGGTGGTGTTTGCCGCCAACACCACCGAAACCTCCCTGCAGGTGATGAACCAGAACCCCTACCCGGTGGTGGTGCAAACCTGGGTCGATGACGGCGAGCCGGGTTCGACACCGGACACGACCCAAGCGCCGATCCTCCCACTGCCGGCGATTTTTCGCATGGAGCCGGGCGAGCAGCGCAACCTGCGGTTGATCTACACCGGCGAAGCGCTACCCAAGGATCGCGAGTCGCTGTTCTGGCTCAATCTCTACGAGATCCCTCCCCGCCCCAACACGCCCCTGCCACCGGACACCACACGCCTGACCGTGACCCTGCGCACGCAGATGAAAGTGCTGGTGCGCCCGGAGCACCTGCCCGGCAGCCCGGACAGCCTCAATCAGCAGCTGCGGTTCACCCTGGATAACAGCGCGGACAGCCCCCTGCTGCGCATCGAGAACCCGACGCCGTACTTCGCCACCCTCAGCGAGATCCAGCTGAAACACGGCGCCACCCGCCAGGCCGTGCCAGGCACCATGATTGCGCCTTTTGCCGAGCTCGCCTTGCCGCTCTCGCAACCTGAGCGCTTCACCCGCGGCGCCACCACGGTTGAATTCAGCCGTGTCGACGACGATGGCAACCTGCGACCCGGCAGCGCCCCACTGAAGCCCTGAGTCGAACGCAGCGCCCAGACGCCCGTCGAGCAATACCGCCGTTCGGAACCCGGCGGACTCGAAAGCCTGCCATGCACCGCTGCCATGACGCAGAAACAACGATGCGCCGACATGACCGGGCTTGCACAGCCGAGCCATCGATCAGGCCAAGCCTGCAACACACGGGTGCGCCCTTCAGGCGCACTCGCGCAGTCCGCTGCTTCGCGGATGTTCCTTGCAACGGATGACCCTGCGTGCGGTCGATGGCGGTTAGCGATCGACCGGCGCGTGCTGGCCGTCGAGCAAGGCTTCCACCACCGCCCGGGCCATCTCTACGGAATGCACCATGGACCAGATCAGCCCGCGCTCCAGGCCACTGCCCTGCTGGGTGATCTCATCGCAGACCTCTTCGGCGCATTTGAGCAGCAGCGCCACATGCACCAATGCCTCTTCGGCGCTGACGCCTTCGCGCACGCTGAACAGGGAGTCAGGAGAAACCGCTTTGGATTGGGTATTGCGCTGGAACAGCCCGGGGTCCAGCGGTTGCTGGGCCAGGGCCACGCGCAAGGTGGCGTTGGCAGCCTTGAGTTCGGGGTCGCGATAGGAAGTGGGTGGATCGGGGACAAGCTTTTTCATGGTCAAACTCCTGGTAATGAAAAGGAGCTGACACCGTTCGCTTGCACACGAATAAAGGTGGCAGCCGTACGCGGGTGTGCAAGACCGAGTTACCAGAACCCCGGCAGATCCGAAGATCTCCCGCGCACGGTCGCCATAACACGGCGAACATGAAAACGCTCAGGCATGACTGAGCGTTTATGCGTCTGGTAACAGTCCGGACTTGCACATCCGAGCCATCGATTTGACGATGGCTCCAGCACCCTAGCCCGCCCACCAGACGCATTCAAGCGGCCAGCAGTTTCTCGGATTTGCCTTACAAAAGAAAGCGAACTGCCTTACTTTCAGACGCTGTTCCACGGCCTTCAGATCCACTCCATGCCAGGGAAGCAGGCGCAGGCAACACCAGCCACTGCCCCTGCCCGGCGTTACCAGTCGTAGCTCATTTCCACCGAGGCCACCCGCTCCTGGCCGTAATAGCAGCCGAAGTTGTAGTTGCAGTCCGAGACGTATTCCCGGTCAAACAGGTTCTGCACGTTGAGGCTGCTTTTCAGCCCGCGCAGGCTCGGGTCGAGCTTGCCCAGGTCGTAGCTGACCGTGGTGTCGTACACCACATAGGCCGGCGTGCTGAAGCTGTTGCCCGAATCCCCCGGCTTCTTGCCGGTGTAGCGCGCGCCGACGCCGAAGGTCAGGCCGTTGAGCGCCGCCTGGGTGAAGTGGTAGTCGACCCAGGCACTGGCCGAGACCGGCGCCTGGGCTTCATTGCGGTTGCCCTTGGTGGCGTCATTGGCCTTGGTATAGAAGGAGTCGATGTAGGTGGCGGCGGCCATCAGATCGATGTTGTCCAGGCTGGATTTGATTTCCAGTTCGATGCCCCGGGAACGCACCTCGCCCTGCTGCGCGCTGTATTCGGGGTACTGGATGTCGCTGGTCAGGGCGTTCTTCTGCTTGACCTGGAACACCGACGCGGTCATCAGGGTCTTGTCCAGGGGCTGGTATTTCACCCCCACTTCATACTGCTCGCCCTCGGTCGGCTTGAAGGCCTTGGCGCCACGCTCCGGCGCACCGGTGCCCACGGTCGGCAGGAAGGACTGGGAATAGCTCACATAGGGCGCCAGACCGAAATCGGTCAGGTAGGTCAGGCCCACCCGGCCGGTGAACTTGTGGTCCCGCTGTTCAACAATGCTGCGCGCCAGCAGGTCCTTGTTTTCCACTTCGGCCCAGTCCTGGCGGCCGCCGATGGTCAGTAGCCATTGGTCGAGCTTGATCTGGTCCTGGGCGTAGAGGCCGGTCTGGCTGACGGTGTTGTCCCAGCGGGTGGTCAGTTGGGGAGTGACGCTGCGGGTGTCGTAGTTGTTCTTGCCGTACAGCTCCACCGGCAAGACCCCGTAGGCGTTGTAGCCGGTGTACTTGCGGTTGAAGTGGCGATAGTCCACACCCGCCAGGGCAGTGTGCTCAAGGGCGCCGGTGTTGAAGCGGTACTCCAGGTTGTTGTCCAGGGTGTAGGCCGTGTTGTGCTGCTGCCAGTCGAGCTTGGTGCGGGTGGCCCGGGTGTAGTCGGTCGCGCCGCCAGCTTCGGTGACGAAGCCGCGCAGGTAGAAGCCCGTGTAGCGGTCGCGCACGTCGATGTAGCGGGCGCTGGAGCGCCACTTCAGGTCGTCGTTCAAGGCCTGGCTCAGCTCGTAGCCGAGGATGTACTGGTCGCGCTTGTAATTGTTGTAGTGCGAATCGCCGTTGAAGAAATCGCGGTCGATCTTGCGCCCGTCGGGGCTGCGTTCGAGGGTGCCGATCTTTGGCAACGCCTGGTAGTCGGCCAGGCCATCGTCGCGCTGGATCTGCGCGAACAGCGTCAGGCGGGTGGCGTCGCTCGGGCTCCAGGTCAGGCTCGGCGCCAGCAGGGTGCGCTGGCTGTTGGTGTGGGCGACCTGCTCGTTGCCCTTCTTCGCCACGCCGATCAGGCGGTAGGAGAACTCCCCCTGGTCATCCAGCGGGCCACTGCTGTCCAGGGCGCCGTTGACCCGGTTGTAGCTGCCCAGGCCGAACTTGACCTGATGTTGCGGCGTGCTGCTGGGGCGCTTGGACACCAGGTTGACCAGGCCGCCGGGCTGGTTCTGCCCGTAGAGCACCGACGACGGGCCCTTGAGCACCTCGATGCGTTCCAGGGTGTAGGGATCGATCTGCGGCGCCCCGCCCAGGCTGCCGGCATAGGGCAGGTAGGCGCCGTCCAGGTACAGCGGGGTCGGGGTGAAACCGCGGCTGGTGATCTCGTCGGCAATGGTGTTGCGGTCGGTGTAGCCGTTGACGCTCAGCCCCGGCGTGTAGCGCAGCACCTGGGTCAGGTTGCGCGCACCCTGGGTCTGCACCTGGTCGGCGGTGACCACGTTGATGGTCTGGGGAATTTCCAGGATCGGTGTGTCGGTCTTGGTCGCGGTGGCGCTGCGGGTGGCCACGTAGCCATCCACCGGGCCCCAGGCCTGCTCCTGGACTTGGCCCTGGCCCTGGATATGGGTCGGTTGCAATTGCAACGCCGAACCTTCGGGTAACGGGTAGAGACTCCAGGTGCCGCTGGGGGTCGTGGTCAAGCCCAGACCGCTGCCCGCCAGGGCCTGCTGCACGGCCTGCTCGGGGGTCAGTTGGCCGCTGACCCGGCTGGCGCGCTTACCGACGAGCAGCTCCGGGGCCACCGACAGCACCCGGCCGCTGTCCCGGGCGATGCGGCTCAAGGTCTCGCCCAGGTCACCGGCGGGAAGATTGAACGACCGGCTGGCCTCAGCCTGTTGCGCGGTGGCCGTGGCGTGGGCGACAGCGGGCAGAGCGGCGTAACTCAGAACGACAGCCATCGCCAGCAGGCTGGGACGGAAAATAATCTGGGGCATGGAAAGGGCTCGTTGTAGGTTGGCTTTCCATAACCAGGACACGGGAAAAGCCCAACCCCCTCACCGTCCCGGCTTTTTTTTGAAAAGAATCAGCGCAGCTCGATGCGGGTCAGCCAGAAGCCATAGCGGGTCACCTGGATCGGCAGGGTTTCGCCCAGAGACAGCAGCACCTGATCGCTGTCATCCAGGGGGAACACCCCGTAGACCCGCACCCGCGCCGCTTGCGGGCTGATGCGCAACAGGCCGCTGCGGTAGGGCCGCAACAGCTCGATCAATTCGCCCAGGGGCTCGTTGCGCACATCGATGCGGCCGTCGAGCCAGTCCACCCGGGTGCGCAGCGACGGCGCCTGGCGCTCGATGCCTTGCGCGTTGAAGGCAAAGGCTTCACCGGCCTCGACACGCTGCTGGCGGCCCTGGGGCGTGCTCAGCAGTACGCTGTGCTGCTGCACCGAAACCAGACTGCCAAGGTCGTTGCGACTGACCATGAAACGAGTGCCCAGGGCCTGCACCCGACCCTCGCGGCTTTCGACGATAAACGGCCGCGCCGGGTCGGCGGCGACCTCGACCTGCACCGTGCCTTCACGCAGGACAATGCGCCGCTGCCCGGCATCGAAGCGGATATCCACCGCGCTGCGGGCATTCAAGTGGATGCGGCTGCCATCGGCCAGGGTCATGGACTTGCGCTGGCCGGTGGCGGTATCCAGGTCGGCCAGCACCTGGCCCAGGGGCAGCACGCGGTTGACCAGCCCGGCAGCACCGCCCCCCAGCACCAGCAACGCCAGGCCGCCGCCCAGCACCTTGCGCCGCGCCGGCGAAGGCAGCGAACGCAAGGCCCGGCTGGCCGCCTGCAACTGCCCGGCGCCCTGCAGTTGCTGCAAGGGCTGGCTGAGCACGGCATTGACCCGCTGCCAGGCAGCGGCGTGCTCGCCGCTCTGCGCCAGCCAGTGGGCAAACGCTTGCTGCACGGCATCCCCCGGCGTGCTGGATTCCAGCTTCAGCAGCCAATCCACAGCGGCGCGATTGGCCTGGTCGATGGCGCTACGGCTCATGGGGCGCCCTCGCTGAGGCAATGCAGGAAGGCCCGCCGCAGGTCACGCTCGACGGTCGCCAGGGACACCCCCAGGCGCTCGCCAATCTGTGGCTGCGACAAGCCCTCAAGGCGATGCAGGATAAAAGCCTGGCGCGCCCGTTGCGGCAAACCTTCCAGCAGCCGATCGATCAGCTCCAGCGCTTCGCGCACCAGTGCCAGGTCCTCTTCGGAGGGGCTGAAGGCCTGGGGCAGCCGGCCCAGCTCCAGCAGGTACTGCTGCTCCAGGGCACGGCGCCGGAACAGGTTGCTCAACAAGCGCCTGGCCACGGTGGCGAGAAAGGCCCGTGGCTCGTTGAGATCGGCCAGTTGGCCGGCGGTCAGGGTGCGCACGAAGGTGTCCTGGGTCAGGTCCGCGGCATCCTGCGGGCACTGCAATCGGCGATACAGCCAGGCCCGCAACCAGCGGTAATTCTCACTGTAGAGGTTGGCGACTATGGCTTTGGTGTCTACGGGACTGTGCATCGAGATCGGCACGCTAATGGTAATTGTTATCATTATCCAGTTGGCCGGTCACGGAAATCAATGTTCGTCGCGGCAAAACTCCAAGTTGCCACGGCGAACCTGTGAGCTAGCGCTCAGTAGTACTCCGCCGGCCCCTCGCGTTCGAGGACTTCCTCCAGATCGCTGAGGTCGCCGCGCGCCTTGAGAATGCCGCTGACTTGATCGATCCACACCTGCTCCGAAGCAATCCCGGCCCAGGACTGGCTGCCAAAGCCGTGATACGGCCGGTCATCGAAGGTGCTGATCAGCAGCTGGTTGAAGCGCCCGATGTCCAGGTTCTTGCGCTGGATCTGCACTTGCAGCGCCCCCAGCACCTTCTGCTGCTCTTGCGGGTTGGGACGATAGCGACGCAGCCGCGGCGAGCTGAGCACCAGAAACTCCGGCGGCAGGTTTTCATCGATGGCCGCCTGCAGGCGGTAATGACCATCGAGGATCAGATAGCAGCTCA
Organism: Pseudomonas sp. Fl4BN1; assembly: GCF_009908285.1. Classification (GTDB taxonomy): domain Bacteria; phylum Pseudomonadota; class Gammaproteobacteria; order Pseudomonadales; family Pseudomonadaceae; genus Aquipseudomonas. The sequence goes on along the minus strand of NZ_JAAARM010000014.1, from coordinate 125,567 downwards.
GGCCGCTGACGTACCACAGCAGAATCGGCGGCAAGCTGCCTTCGCGGGCTTTCTTGCGCCACCATTTCAAGCGCCCGGAATGCGGGTCCACGGCATGCAGGCCGACCACCGCCCCGCCGCCCTCGTGCAACTCGACCCAGCGCGCCGCGCCGGGCTGCTGGTTGTCGAGGATGTTGCGGCCGTAGATCGCCCACTGCGGCATATGGCTCTGGGCGTCTGCGCCGCCCTTGAAGTACCAGGCGTCAACGCCTTTGAGCATGGGTCGCAGCGGCTTCTGGGATTCCGGACGCAGCGCCCGCACCAGCCAGTAACCGGGGTAGAAGAAATCCGCTTGGTGCTGCATCAGCTGCTGGACGAAGAAGCGGCTCCAGGCCTTGAGGCGCAGGGCCGGATCAAGGCGCGCCTGTTGTTCCACCAGGGGCGAATCGATGGGGTCGACCAGGGTCTGCGGCAGTTGCTGCAGCAGGTCATTGCGCACCAGCCACACACCATAGAGGCAGCGCGACATGGTGCCCCAGAGCAGGGTCTGGTCCCCCAACACCAGCTGCATGCGCTCATTGTTGCCACTGAGCAGGCGCAGGTTCGGCTTGCCGCTGGCCGGACCTTTGACGTCCAGCCCCAGGCCGTTCCAGTGGCCGGCCAAATCCTCGATATCACGCCAGAAAATCTGTTCCACGATTGTCCCTAATCCTTCAACAATGACCGGCCCTGCGGCGGCCGGGCGCGAATATAGCAGATGGCCGGAACACGCATTCGCTTGTAGGAGCTGGCTTGCCAGCGAAGGCGGCCAACGCCCTACCCCCGCCGGGCGATGACCGCGTCCACCTCATCCGCAAGCCCCTGCCCGCTCAGGCACTGGCGCACCTCATCACACCACTGCGACTCCGGCTCGGTGCCGGCCCAGGCCGGGGTAGCGCTACGGTAGTGGGGCCGGTCATCGAAAGCCTGGATCAGCACCCGGTTGAGGTGCTCGGTGCTCAGGGCCTTGTTGCGCGGCACCGCGTCGCCGCGCTTGCGCAATGAATCCATGACCCGCTGCTGGTGCTCGGTGCTCGGCGTGAAATCCAGCTCGCGGGTAGCGCTGAGGACGATAAACGACGGCGCAAGATTTTCCGCAAGGGCTGCCTGCAAGCGGTAATGGCCATCGATCACCACATAGGACGCCAGCCCGCCGACATACCACAGCAGCACCGGCGGCAGGCTGCCCTCCCGGGCTTTCTTGCGCCACCACTTCAGACGCCCGGCCAGGGGATCGACGCGATGCAGGCCGATAAGCTTGCCGCCGCCGTGCCACCAGTCGATCCACTCCAGGGCCTGGGGTTGCAGGTTGTCGAGAAAGTCCTCGCCGTACAGGTGCCAATTGGGCACGTGGGTCAGGGGATCGCTCACCGAGCTGAAGCGCCAGTTGTCCAGGCCGTTCGCGGTGCTGGAGGGTTCCGGCAACAGGCTCTGGGCCAGCCAGAAACCGGGGGTGAGGAAGTGCCGGGCGCTGTCGCTGAGACGGCTGACGAAGTAGCGGCTCCAGGCCTTGATCCGCTGCTCGGGGGCCAGGGCGGCGTGCTGTTCGACCGTGGGTGAATCGATGGGCGCCAGCAGCCGGCATTCGGCGCCCTCGGCCAGCGGGTTGCGCACCAGCCAGACACCGCCGTGGTCCCGGGCCATCGTGGCCCAGAACAGTGGCGTGTCGTGGTGGCATTGCTGCCGGTGCGCAGGTACAGCGGCGGTTTGTCGGTGGCGCCCGGTTCCACTTCAACGCCGAGGCCACTCCAGTTGCCCAGGGAGTCTTCGATGTCGTGCCAGTAAAGCGGTTCTGCCATGGTTCCGGTCCTTGAATGAAAACGCCCGGCGCAGGTCGGTTGGACCTGGGCCGGGCGCGATCATAGCAGAGGACCTGCGGGCCTCTTCACCCGTAGGAGCTGGCTTGCCAGCGAAGACGGCGGCCAGGGCGATGCAGGGCTTGCGGACCTCTTCGCCGGCAAGCCGGCTCCTACGAAAGCGCGGAAAACGCGCTTGGGCTTTGGCTTTTGATCTTGCTGCCCCTTCAGGAGGCCGAGCGCAGGCCTTGGCTATTGAGCCTCCGGCTCCGTAGGAGCTGGCTTGCCAGCGAAGACGGCGGCCAGGGCGATGCAAGGCTTGCGGACCTCTTCGCCGGCAAGCCGGCTCCTACGAAAGCGCGGAAAACGCGCTTGGGCTTTGGCTTTTGATCTTGCTGCCCCTTCTGGAGGCCGAGCGCAGGCCTTGGCTATTGATCCTCCGGCTCCTACGCCAGATGTCGATCCTCCTGCTGCGCGAACAACGCCCCACCGCTCATCCGTCGATCACAGCCCCTCCAGCTCGGCCATCAGGTCACTCAGCCGATCGACCTTCTCCTCGTTGATTTCATTGGCACCCAGGCCGTCGATGTAGGCGGCCAGTTCTTGCACCGTGCTGCATTCGAACATGGCCCGCAGCGGCACGTTGCGTTGCAGGGTCTTCTGCACCCGCGAGGCGATCTGCGTGGCTAGCAGGGAATGCCCGCCCAACTCGAAGAAGTTGTCGCGCACCCCCACTCGCTCGACCTTGAGCACCTCGGCCCAGATCTCCACCAGGGTCTGCTCCAGCTCGCTGCCCGGGGCTTGATAGTCCTCGCTCTGCAGTTGGCCGATCTCCAGCGCCGGCAGGGCCTTGCGGTCGAGCTTGCCGTTGGCGTTGAGCGGCAGGCGCTCCAGCCACAGCCAGTGCAGCGGCACCATGTACTCCGGCAGCTCGGCGCGCAGGCGCGGTTTGATCCGCTCCAGGCGCTCGCTCGGGCTCAGGCCCGAATCGCTGGCCACCAGGTAGCCGACCAAGTGCTTGCCGTTGGCACCTTCCTGCACACCGACGGCGGCATCGCGGATTTCCGGCTGTTCGTGCAGGCGCGCTTCGATCTCCCCCAGTTCGATGCGGTAGCCGCGGATCTTCACCTGATGGTCGATGCGGCCGACGTATTCCAGCACGCCATCGCTGCGCCGGCGTGCCAGGTCGCCGGTGCGGTACAGGCGTTCGCCCGCAGCACCGAACGGATGGGGCACGAAGGCAAGCGCGGTGCGCAATGGGTCGCTGACGTAGCCACGGCCGACACCGGTGCCGGCCACGCACAGCTCGCCGACGGCGCCCAGGGGCACCAGCTCCAGGGCCTCGTCCATCAGGTACAGCTGGTTGTTGTCGGTGGGCGTGCCGATCGGCAGGTAGGCGCCCCGGGTCGAGGCCATGTCCACCCGGAAGAAGGCCACGTCATCGGAACATTCGGCAGGGCCGTAAGCGTTGACCAGGCCGATCTGTGGATAACGCAGCAGCCACTGGTGCGCCAACTCCGGCGGCATGGCCTCGCCGGTGGGCAGCATCCAGCGCAGGCCATCGAGGGCAATCGCATCCTGGGCGAGCATGCCCTGGATCAGCGACGGCACGCTTTCCAGCACCGTGATGCCCTGCTCCTCGACGTGGGCCAGGAGGCCCTGGGGATCGTGAGCAATGGTGTTGGGCACGATGTCGACCCGGGCGCCGAACAGCGGCGCGGCAAGGAACTGCCAGACCGAAATGTCGAAGCTCTGGGAGGCGGTCTGGGCGATCACGTCGGTCTCGCTCAGTTGCAGGTACGGCACTTTGCTCAATTGGTTGTTGAGCATGCCACGCTGCTCCACCATCACGCCCTTGGGCAAGCCGGTGGAACCGGAGGTGTAGATCACGTAGGCGAGGTTGTCCGGGCTGCTGTAGCGGCCCGGGTTGCTCTCGGCATGCCCGGCGGCTTGCAGTTCTTCCCAGACCAGCAGTCGCGGCCGACCGGCGCAGCCGAATTCGTCCAGCAGGGCCTGGGCCTGTTCGCGACAGGCCGCGGTGCACACCAGCAGCGGCGTGCGGCTGAGCTCGATGATCCGGCCCAGGCGCTGGCCCGGCAGGCCCGGGTCCAGGGGCAGGTAGCCGGCCCCGGCCTTGAAGCTGCCGATGATCATGCCCAGCAGTTCCAGGCCGCGCTCGGCCAACAAGGCCACCGGCTGGTCGAAGCCCACGCCATTGGCGATCAAGGCATGCCCCAGGCGGTTGCTGCAGCGGTTCAATTCAGCGTAGCTGTAGCGCTGATCCAGGCAACTGGCGGCGATGCGTTGCGGGTGGGCCGCCACCTGGGCCTCGAACAGCTCCACGTAGCTGCGCTCCAGCGGGTACTCGTGCTCACTCTGGTTGCAGCCGGCCAGCAGGAAGTCCTGCTCTTCTTCACCCAGCAACGGCAGCTCGGCCATGTCGCCATGCAAACCTTGCATCAGCGCCAGCAACAGGCGCTTGAACTCGCCGAGCATGCGCTCGATGGTCGCCTGCTCGAAGTAGCGCTGGTCGTAGGACAGGTGCAGGCCCAGGTCATCCCCCGGGTAGCACACCGCGGTGATCGGGAAGTTGGTGTGGGTACGGCCGGAATCCGACGTGGCATTCAGGCTTTGCGCACGGTCCAGCACCGAGACTTCCACCGGCGCGTTCTCGAACACGAACAGGCTGTCGAACAGCGGCTGGCCCTTGGGCAGTTCGCTGGTTTCCTGGATCGCCACCAGCGGCAGGTACTCGTATTCACGCAGTTGCATGTTGCTGTCGAGCAAGCCGCTGAGCCACTGGCGCACGCTGCAGCGCTCACCGTCCTGGGGCAGTTTGACCCGCAGGGCGATGCTGTTGATGAACAGGCCGACGGTGCGTTGCATCTCCGGCATTGCCACCGGGCGCCCGGCCACAGTGACCCCGAACAATACGTCGCGATCACCGCTCAGGCGCCGCAGCACCAAGGCCCAGGCCGCCTGGGCGAAGGTGTTGATGGTCAGTTGATGCTGCTGCGCCAGCTCGCGCAGTTGCGCGCCATCCCGGGCATCGAGGCGGGTGTAGCAGTCACCGACGATCATCCCGCCGCTGTCACCGGCGTGTTCCCGCAGGAAAGGTCGGTCGCTGGGGATCGGCGTAGTGCGTTCAAAACCTTGAAGGTTCTGCCGCCACCACTGCCGCGCCTCCGACAGGCTCTGGTGCTGCAGCCAGCCGATGTAGTCGCGGTAACGCGGTGGCACCGACAGCTGGGCCTCACGGCCTTCGCCGAGGGCGGTGTAGATCTCGAAGAAGTCATTCATCAGCAGCGAACGGCACCAGGCATCGATGAGGATGTGGTGGTTGCTCATCATGAACCAGTAGCGCGCGGCGCCGACGCGGATCAAGCGCAGGTGGAACGGCGCCTGGTTGAGCAGATCGAAACCGGCTTCGCGCTCCTGCTGGTGCAGGGCTTGCAGTTTAGGTTCCTGCTCGGCCTCGGGCAGCGCGCTCCAGTCGAGGAACTCGATCGGGGTGCTGCCTGGTTTGTGGATAACTTGCAGCATGTCTTCGCCGATGTTCCAGCAGAAGGACGCGCGCAGTGCTTCATGACGGGCGACCACCGCTTGCCAGGCCTGAGCGAAACGCTGCGGGTCCAGCTCGCTGTTGATGCGGTAGCGGTCCTGCATGTAGTACAGGCCGGTGCCCGGTTCCAGCAGGGTGTGCAGCAGCATGCCCTCCTGCATCGGCGTCAGCGGGTAGACGTCCTCGATCTGCGCCGCCGGTACCGGCAGGCTGTCCAGCTGGGCCTGGGTCAGGGAGGCCAGAGGGAAGTCCGACGGCGTCAGGCCACCGGCATCGTCCTTCAGGCAATGGCCGATCAGGCTCTGCAGCTCGCCTAGGTAGGCCTCGGCCAGGTCGCCGATCAGCTCGGCGTCGAAACGCTCGGCGCTGTAGGTCCAGCGCAGCACCAGCTCGCCGCCATAGACCTGGCTGTCGATGCTCAGTTCGTTGGGCAATGGTGCTTCAGGTGCATGAGCCGGGCCGACGGATTCATCCAGCGGCCGCAGCAGTGCATCGGCGCCGAAGCTCTGGTCGAACTGCCCCAGGTAGTTGAAAGTCACCGGCGCCGGCGGCAGGGCCGCCAGGGCCTCGCGGCAGCTTTCATCCGCCAGGTAGCGCAGCACGCCATAACCCAGGCCTTTGTGCGGCACGGCGCGCAATTGTTCCTTGATGGCCTTGATCGAGGCGCCCTGCCCGGCCGCTTCTTCTACTTGCAACGGGGTCAGGCGCAACGGATAGGCGCTGGTGAACCAGCCCACGGTGCGGGTCAGGTCGATCTCGTCGAACAGCGCTTCGCGGCCGTGGCCTTCCAGTTGCACCAGCGCCGAAGGCTGCCCGCTCCAGCGGCACAGCACGCGGGCCAGGGCGGTCAGCAGCAGGTCGTTGACCTGGGTGCGATAAGCCACTGGCGCCTGTTGCAGCAGCTGTCGGGTGCGCTCGGCATCCAAGGTCACGCTGTGGGTTTTCGCATGCTGGTGTTGCTGGCCGCCGCTGGCGTTCAACCCCGGCAGTTGCGCGACCGGACCCGCCAGTTGCTGCTGCCACCAGTCCAGCTCCTCGCGCAGGGATTCGCTGCCGGCATAGGCTTGCAGGCGGCTCGACCAATCGCGCAGGGCGCTGGTCTTGGCCGGCAGACGCAGGGCCTGTGCCGACTCCAGTTGGCGGTAAGCGTTCTGCAGATCTTCCAGCAGCACCCGCCAGGACACCCCATCCACCACCAGGTGGTGAATGGCAATCAGCAAGCGTTGCTGGCCCTCCGGACCGTCCACCAGCACCGCGCGCAGCAGCGGGCCGTGTTCCAAGTCGAGGCTGCGCTGGGCATCGGCGAACAGCGATGCGCAGGTGTCCATGGACGGCACCCGCACTTGCCACAGCAACGGTGCGTCGGACAGCGGCAGGTATTCGGCGTGCCACTGGCCTTGAACCTGATTGAAGCGCAGGCGCAGGGCGTCGTGCTGCTCCACCACTGCCAACAGCGCCTGCTCCAGGCGTTGGGCATCCAGCACGCCCACCGGCTCCAGCAGCAACGCCTGGTTCCAATGTTGCGGCTGGGGAATGGCGCTGTCGAAGAACCAATGCTGGATCGGCGTCAGCGGCGCTTCGCCACTGAGCAGGCCCTGCTCGGCAGTGATGCGCTGGCTATGGCTGGCCACCCGAGCCAGGCTCTGCACGGTCTGGTGCTGGAACAGGTCGCGCGGGGTGAAGTGAATCCCCAGCTGACGGGCGCGGCTGACCACCTGGATCGACAGGATCGAGTCGCCGCCCAGTTCAAAGAAGTTGTCGTTGAGGCCCACCTGCTGCACGTTCAGCACTTCGCCCCAGACCCTAGCCAGGGTCTGCTCCAGTTCGTTACTCGGGGCCACGTACTGCTGGCGATTGAGCTCCGGATCTGGCAGCGGCAAGGCGCGGCGGTCGAGCTTGCCGTTGGCGGTCAGCGGCATGCTGCCGAGCAGTATCAGGTGAGTCGGCACCATGTAGTCCGGCAGCTGGGTTTTCAGCTGCTGCTTGAGGGCTTCACGCAGGTTGGCCTGCTGCACCTCATTCTGCTCGGCGACATCACTGACCAGGTAAGCGGCCAGCTGTTTGCCGGCCGGCGTGTCCAAGGCCAGCACTACGGCTTCACGCACCGATGGATGATCCAGCAGGCGGGTTTCGATTTCCCCCAGCTCGATGCGGAAACCGCGGATCTTCACCTGATGGTCGACCCGGCCGATGTACTCCACCTGGCCGTCGGCGCACTGGCGCACCAGGTCGCCGGTGCGGTACAGGCGCCCGCCATTGGTGGCGAACGGGTCGGCGACGAAACGTTCGGCGCTCATCCCCGGACGACGGTGGTAACCCTGGGCCAGGCCGGCACCGCCGACATACAGCTCACCCGTCGCGCCTTGCGGCACCAGGGCCAGATCGGCGTCGAGAATGTAAGCCACACGTGCGCCGACGATGCTGCCGATCGGCACGCTGGCCACGCCTTCAGCCAGTTGCTCCGGCGCCAGGCTGGCCAAGGGCATGACCACGGTTTCGGTGGGGCCGTAGGCGTTGAAGAACAGGCTCGGCTGGAAGGCCGCGCGGATGCGTTGCAGGTGTTCACCGGTCAGGGCTTCACCACCGGTGATGCACATGCGCACCGGCAGGGTCTGCTGTTGCGTTGCCAAGTGCTGGGCCAGTTGGCTGCCGTAGCTGGGGGTGAAACCGAGAATGCTGATGCGGTGCTGACGGATCAGCTGGCAGATTTCCTCGGCATCCCACTGGCCTTGGGCCCGCAGTACCACTTGCGCACCGCTGAGCAGCGGCACCAGCAAGCGCTCGGTGGCGGCGTCGAAGTTGATCGAATAGAAGTGCAGTTCGCAATCGTCCGGGCGCATGCCGAAACGGCGGATCACCGCCTGGCAGTGCATGGCGATTTCACCGTGGGACACCACCACGCCCTTGGGCTGGCCGGTGGAACCGGAGGTGTAGATCAGGTACGCCTGATGCTGGGGCAGGCTGATGAACGGCAGCTCGCTGGCCGGGTAGTCGGCCAGCAACGCGCCGTCCTCTTCCAGGCACCAACGACCGACACCGGCCGGCAGCTCGCCGAGGGCTTCGAACATCCGCGTATCGCTGAGCAGCAGGCCGATGCCGCTGTCTTCGATCATGTAGTGCAGGCGGTCCAGGGGGTATTCCGGGTCCAGCGGCACGTAGGCACCACCGGCCTTGAGGATCGCCAGCAGGCCGACGACCATTTCCAGGGAACGCTCCAGGGCCAGGCCGACCCGCACCTGCGGGCCCACGCCGCGCTCGCGGAGCATCCAGGCCAGGCGATTGGCACGGCTGTCCAGCTCGCTGTAGCTCAGGGTCTGCCCGGCGAAGGTCAGGGCCGGCGCGTCCTGGCGCGCCAGGGCCTGCTCGCTGAACAGGTGGTGGATGCACTGGTCCAGGCGTTGCTCGCCGGGCTCGACACTCAAGCTGTCCAGCAGGTGCTGCTGTTCCTCGGCCTGCAGCAGCGGCAACTCGCACAGGCGCCGTTGCGGATCGCTGAGCAAGGCTTGCAGCAGGTTGCGCCAATGGACAGCCATGCGCGCAATGCGTGGCTCGTCGAACAGGTCGGTGCTGTAGGTCAGGCAGCAACCCAGGCGATGGTCCAGGTCGGTGACTTCCAGGTTGAGGTCGAACTTGGTGGCCCGGGCATCGTTGACCAGGTATTCCACGGTCATCCCAGCCAGCTGCCGGCTTTGCTGGAACTCCCAGCGCTGGACGTTGCACATCACCTGGAACAGCGGGTTGTAGGCGGCGCTACGCGGTGGTTGCAACGCTTCCACCAGGTGGTCGAACGGCAGGTCCTGGTGCGACTGGCCCTCGATCACCGTGTGGCGCACCTGCTCCAGCAACTGGCCGACGCTCATCTGCCCGTCGAGCTGGCAACGCAGCACCTGGGTGTTGAGGAAGGCGCCGATCAGCCCTTCGCTTTCCGGACGGATACGGTTGGCCACCGGCGCGCCGATGCGCAGGTCGGTCTGGCCGCTGTAGCGGTACAGCAGCACCGACAGCGCGGCGGTCATGGTCATGAACAGGGTCAAGCCATGCTCGGCGTTGAACGCGCGCACCCGAGCCGCCAGTTCATCGCTCAGATCGAAACGGTACAGCTCGCCCTGGTGGCTTTGCACCGGCGGCCGTGGCCGGTCGCTGGGCAGTTCCAGCAACGGGTGCTCGCGGCCCAGTTGCCCGGTCCAGTAATCCAGCTGGCGCTGGCGCTCGCCGGACTCCAGCCACTGGCGCTGCCAGACGCTGTAGTCCAGGTACTGCACCGGCAGCGGTTGCAGGGGCGATTCGCGGTCGTCGAGGAAGGCTTCATACAACGCGCCCAACTCGCGGGCGAAGATGTCCATGGCCCAGCCTTCGGTAACGATGTGGTGCAGGGTCAGGACGAAGTAGTGTTCCTGCTCGCCGGCCTTGACCAGGCAGGCACGCAGCAGCGGGCCGGTCTCCAGGTCGAAGGGCTGGTGCGCCTCGCTGTCCGCCAGTTGTTGCAGGCGGGTCTGGCGGGCCTCTGGCGACAGCGCCGAGAAGTCTTTCCAGGCCATGCGCAGCCCGGTGTCGGGATGCACCCGCTGCTGGGCCACGCCATTGACGCTGGGGAAGGTGCTGCGCAGGGTTTCATGGCGCATGATCAACGCCTGCAACGCCGCTTCGAAACGGCCCACATCCAGCACGCCGCTCAAACGCGCCATGCCGCCGACGTTGTAGGCCGGGCTGTCCGGCTCCATCTGCCAGAGGAACCACATGCGCTGCTGGGAATAGGACAACGGCACCGGTTGGCTGCGGTCGACCAGGGCAATCGGTGGCTGTTGGTTACGCTCACCGGACGCCTGGATCAGCCGCACCTGTTCGGCGAAGGCCCCCAGTTCGCTGGCCTCGAACAACGCCCGCAGCGGCAGCTCGACATCACAGGCCTGGCGGGTACGGGAAATGATCTGGGTGGCCAGCAGCGAGTGGCCGCCGAGGGCGAAGAAATCATCCTTGAGGCCGATCCGTGGCTGGCCCAGCACCTCGCGCCAGATGGCCGCGATCTGCTGCTCCAGCTCGGTGCTCGGCTCGATGTGCTCGCGCACCTGCCATTGCGGCTCGGGCAGTGCCCGGCGATCCAGCTTGCCACTGGGGCTCAGGGGCATGGCATCCAGGCGCACCAGTTGCGCCGGAACCATGTATTCCGGCAACTCGGCAGCCAGGGCGGTTTTCAGGCGCTGGTTCTGTGCCTCTTGATCCTCGTCATCGGCACTCGGCGTGTAGTAGCCGATCAGTTGCGCGCCGGCCACGGTCTGCCGTACCTGGACCGCAGCCTGGGCCACACCGTCCTGGGCCAGCAAGCGTGCTTCGATTTCCTGCGGCTCGACACGAAAGCCCCGCAGCTTGACCTGTTGGTCTAGACGCCCGAGGTACTCCAGGGCGCCATCGACGCACCAGCGCACACGGTCGCCGGTGCGGTACAGGCGGGCGCCCTCCGCGCTCAGCGGGTCAACGACAAAACGCTCGGCGGTCATGCCTGGGCGGCCCAGGTAACCCCGGGCCAGGCCCAGGCCGCTGATGCACAGCTCGCCGGGAACGCCGGCCGGCAGCGGGTTGAGCTCGGCGTCGAGCACCCGGCACACCACGTTGCCCAATGGCCGGCCGATAGGCGAACGCTCGCCGTCCTCCGTGGCGCACTGCCAGTGGGTGACGTTGATCGCGGTTTCGGTCGGGCCATAGCGGTTGTGCAACCGGGCGTTGGGCAACTGTTCCAGCACCCGGTTGCGCAGCTCGGCGGGCAAGGCTTCGCCACCGGAGAATACCCGGCGCAGGCTGTGGCACTCGGCGCTCAATGGCTCATCAACGAACAGCTGCAACAGCGGCGGCACGAAGTGCAGCGTGGTCACGCCGTATTCCTGTACCAGTTGCGCGATGCGATGAGGATCGCGGTGCTCACCGGGGGCCGCGATCAGCAAGCGGCAGCCGGTGATCAGGGGCCAGAAGCACTCCCACACCGATACGTCGAAACTGATCGGAGCCTTCTGCATCAGCACATCATCGGCTTGCAACTGGTAGCTGCCTTGCATCCACTGCAAACGTTCCACCAGGGCGCTGTGGGTGTTGCCCACGCCCTTGGGCTGGCCGGTGGAACCGGAGGTGTAGATCACATAGGCCAGGTTGTCGCCATGCAGGTGCAGGCCCGGCGCGTGGCTTGGCCAGCTGTCGAGGTTGAGGCTGTCCATGGCGATGGCGCTGACGCCTTCGGCCTGGGGCATCTGCTGCAGCAAGTGGGTCTGGGTCAACAGCAGTTGCACGCCGCTGTCGCTGAGCATGTAGGCCAGGCGTTCGGCCGGGTAATCCGGGTCCAGCGGCACGTAGGCGCCGCCGGCCTTGATGATCGCCAGCAGGCCGATCAGCAATTGCGGCGAGCGCTCGGCAGCGATGGCTACGCACACGTCCGGGCCGACGCCCTTGTCCCGCAGGTAATGGGCCAGGCGGTTGGCCTCGGCATGCAGTTGGGCAAAGCTCAACTGGCCGCCGTCCCAGATCAGCGCGGTGCGCTCCGGGGTCTGGCGCAGTTGTTCGTGGAGCAACTCCGGCAGCCAGTGTTCGGCAACCGCGCACGGCGCCACGCCCCACTGCTGCAGTTGTGCGGTTTCGGCCTTGGCCAGCAACGGCAGATCGCCCAGGGCGCTGTCCGGCTGTTGGCTGACATGCTCCAGCAGGCTGACAAAGTGCTGGGCCAGACGCTCGATGGTGCTGGCGTCGAACAATTCATTGGCGTAGTCGAAAGCCAGGCTCAAGCGGCCATTGCGGTCTTCGTCGCTGTGCAGTTGCAGATCGAACTTGGCTTCGCGGCTGTGCCACGGCAACTCTTCGGCCAACAGCCCGGGCAGGCGGCGCAAGGCGCTCAGGTCGCGCTGCTGGTGGTTGAACATGACCTGGAACAGGCCCTGCTCCCGAGCCTCGGGGAAGGCTTCGAGCAGTTGTTCGAACGGCAGGTCCTGATGGGCCTGGGCCTCCAGCGCGCAACGCCGGGTCTGTTGCAGCAGGTCGGCGAACGACTGGCGCGAGTCCAGTTGGCCGCGCAGTACCTGGGTGTTGATGAAAAAACCCAGCAAGCCCTGGGTTTCCAGGCGCGGACGGTTGGCGTTGGGCACACCGATGCGGATATCGGTCTGCCCGCTGTAGCGGTGCAACAGGGTCTGGAAGGCCGCCAGCAACAGCATGAACGGCGTCGCCTGCTGGGCCTGGGCCGCCTGGCAGATCGCCGCGCTGAGGGTCGCGCTCAAACGCAGGCTGTGGCGCGCAGCGCTGTGCTGGGTCTGCGCGGAACGTGGGTGATCGGTGGCCAGGCTCAATACCGGCGCTTCGTCAGCCAGTTGCTGCTTCCAGTAGTCCAGCTGGCGCGCACCTTCACCCTGGGCCAGCCACTGGCGCTGCCAACTGCCGTAGTCGGCGTATTGCAGGGTCAGCGGCGCCAGCTGCAGAGGCTGGCCCTGGGCAGCTGCGGCGTACAGGCGTGAGAACTCGTCGATCAGCACATTCAGCGACCAGCCGTCGGCGATGATGTGGTGCAAGGTCAGCAGCAGTTGATGCTCTTCGTCGTCCAGGCGCACCAGGGTCGCCCAATACAGCGGGCCTTGCTCCAGGTCGAACACAGTGCGGGCTTCATCCTCGCGGATCTGCCGCGCCCGGGCTTCGCGCTCGGCCGCTGGCAGGTCGCCGAGGTCGATCACTTGCAGATTGAATTCGGCGGCCGGCTCAACCTGTTGCAGGGCCTGCCCATCGCGCTCGAAGAAGCGCGTGCGCAGCGCCTCATGGCGCTGGAGCAGTTGCTGGAAGCTCGCACGCAAGGCCTCTTCATCCAGCTCGCCGCGCAGGCGCAGGCCGCCGGGAATGTTGTAGGCGCTGCTGTGTGGATCCAGTTGCCAGGTGATCCACAGGCGGTTCTGCGCCAGGGATTGCGGCAGCGGCTGCTGGCGCGACAAGGCCTGGATACTGCCTTGGGCCACGCCGCCATCTTGCTGCTGGCGCGCCACTTCGGCGGCAAAGGCCGCCAGGGTCGGCGCTTCGAACAACAGGCGCAGGCCCAGCTCCAGGCCCAATTCTTCGCGCAAGCGCGCCATCACCTGGGTCGCGGCGATGGAGTTGCCGCCCAGGAGGAAGAAGTGATCGTCGGCCACCACCGCAGCGCATTGCAGTTGTTCCTGCCAGATGCGGGCGATCAGGGCCTGGAGTTCGTCGCCGGAGGCTTCATCGGTGCCGGCGGTTTCGCTGGCCGATGCATCCGGGAACAGTGCGTAGTAATCCAGGCTGCCATCCGCCAGGCGCGTACGGCAGGCTGAACGCTGCAACTTGCCGCTGGAGGTTTTCGGCAGCGCGCCGGGGTTGAGCAAGACCACCACGCTCGGCGCTTCCTGGCAGGCTTCGGCCACGGCTTGGCGGATCGCCTTGATCAGCGCTTCGGGGGGCAGGATCTTCTGCACGCTGCGGCTGATTTCCGCGGCGATGCCAATGCCTTCCTGGCCCTGGTCGCTGACCGCGAAGGCTGCTACGCGCCCCTTGCGCACCACTTCCACTTCGCGCTCGATGGTCTTTTCGATGTCCTGGGGATACAGGTTGTGCCCGCGCACGATCAGCAGGTCTTTCAGGCGGCCAGTGATGAACAGCTCACCATCGCGCAAGAAGCCCAGATCGCCGGTGCGCAGCCAGGTGCGGCCGGCGTGCTGGACGAAGGTCTTGGCCGTGGCTTCGGGGTTGCGCCAGTAGCCGTGGGCGATACTCGGCCCAGTGGCCCAGACTTCGCCGATGTGGTTGTCAGGCAATTCGCTCAGTTGCTGCGGGTCCATCAGCAGCACTGCGTGTTCCGGCTGGCTGAAGCCGCAGCTCATCATGGCACTGCCCGCCCCCGGCTCGGCACGGTGCTGCGCCAGGGCCTGGTCGTCCAGGTGCAGGGCCGCAATGCCCTGGCCACGCACGCCACCGGCAACGAACAAGGTGGCTTCCGCCAAGCCATAGGAGGCCAGGAAATTGTCGGCACTGAAACCGCAGGCGCCGAACTTCTCGGCAAAGCGTTGCAAGGTATCGAGGCGGATCGGCTCGGAACCGGAATAGGCCACGCGCCAGCGGCTCAGGTCGAGACGCTCCAGGGCCGACTCGCTGACCCGCTCGCTGCACAGGCGGTAGGCGAAGTCCGGGCCGCCGCTGATGGTGCCGCCGTATTCGCTGATAGCTTCCAGCCAGCGCAGTGGCCGGGCGAGGAAGTAGGCCGGCGACATCAGCACGCAGGGCACGCCACTGAAGATCGGTTGCAGCAGGCCGCCAATCAGGCCCATGTCGTGGTACAGCGGTAGCCAGCTGACGATCACGTCGTCCGGATTGAGATCGATGCCGAAGCCGCGGCGGATCAGCAGTTCGTTGGCCACCAGGTTGCCGTGGCTGACCTGCACGCCCTTGGGCAAGGCAGTGGAGCCGGAGGTGTACTGCAGGAAGGCAATGTCGTCGGCTTGCAGGTCAACGGCTTTCCAGCCTTCGGCCAGCCCGGCCTCCAGAGTATCCACGCACAGCAGTTGCGGCGCGCCCTCGGCCTTGAGTTCGTCCATCTGCAACAGCGAGTCCCGCAACCCGGCGCTGGTCAGCAGCAAGCGCGGCTCGGCGTCGGCCATGATCGAGATCAACCGCTCCTGGTGATGGCGCCGAGTCGATTCCGGCGGATAGGCCGGCACCGCGATCACCCCGGCGTACAGGCAGCCAAAAAACGCCGCGACGTAATCCGGGCCACTGGGGAACAGCAGTACCGCGCGATCGCCCAATGCGGCATTGGCCTGCAAGGCGGCGGCAATGCTCTGCGCGCGAAGGTCCAGGTCCCGATAACTCAGCACCACGCTCTGATCCTGCTCTTCGGCAAGAAAGCGCAAGGCCACTTGATCGGGGGTCTGGGCCGCCCGGCGTTGCAGGGCTTGGGCCAGGGTGCTGGGGAGTTCGAACGCGTCCGTCATGGGGTTTCCTGCCAGGAGAGTGCATGCAATGGAGATCGGGCCCTGCTCTGCCATAACTTTTATAACTATCGATAAATCAAATAGTTATAAGAAAATCATGGGCATCCGGAAGGCGCCGCGGCCGGGGCTGCTGCCCGGAATCTTTCTCCAATGAGAACGGATGACGTCTTGAAATAATTAGTCCGCATCCTGCCTGGGAGGCCCTGATCCAGCCCCTGAACGAGCAGCCGTTCTCAATCTTCATCAACCGAGAGGATTAGTTCTTTTTCTCAATTGACAATCATTATCATTCAGCCTAATTTGTCGCTCGATGTGTAGGACCGGTCGGATTTTTCTGACGTCCCACTTACCTCTTTGCTACAAGGTGATTTCCATGACGGAACAAGTATCCACAAGCAGGTGCGATTCACCGTTACTCCAGGCTTTTGTCGACAACCGCCTGATCCTGGTCAAGATCGCAGCCCGTATTACCGGCTGCCGATCCCGGGCTGAAGATGTGGTTCAAGATGCGTTTTTCCGCCTGCAATCGGCGCCGCAAATCACCTCCTCGTTCAAGGCCCAGCTCAGCTATCTGTTCCAGATCGTGCGCAACCTGGCCATCGACCACTATCGCAAGCAGGCGCTGGAGCAGAAGTATTCAGGCACTGAAGAGGAAGGCTTGAATGTGGTCATTCATGGCGCGTCACCTGAAACCTCGCACATGAACTTCTCCACCCTGGAAAACATCGCCGACGCGCTGACCGAATTGCCCAGCCGCACGCGCTATGCCTTCGAGATGTATCGCCTGCATGGCGTCCCGCAAAAGGACATTGCCAAGGAGCTCGGAGTCTCGCCGACCCTGGTGAACTTCATGATTCGCGATGCCCTGGTGCACTGCCGCAAAGTCTCGGGCAACCGCCCCGATACCTTCGCCCGTCGCTGACCCGCGACCGGCGCCGAGCCAAGGCGCCGTGCAACACCCGGCTTGGGCAGTGTTCACACCTCAAGCAGGCCACTCTGGCCAAGTACCAGCAACGCCGCACGCTTGTGCAACAGATCGAATTCCTGCTGACAGTACCGACAACGGTCATGTGCAGCACAGACCGGTGTGTGGGCGAACGCCGGGGGCCGTTCAGCTCCCGGTTGATCCAGGTACAGCGCATGCACCTGTGCCGATAACCAGAACGCCAACCGGTCCTGCCGGGCCGTTTCAGCCGCCTGGGGATCGCTCGCCGCTGGCCCCAGGCCCCCGGCGCGCAATGCCTCGAACAGCACCTGCCGGGCGGCGATCGCATCGATCCCCGCAGCCGCGCCCTTAGGCATGGCGTCAACACTCAGCGGATTCACAAGGGACATGGCAGGGCTCACTGTCAGTTGGGCATTCAACCAAGTGACGTGGGCCGCCGAAGGAAATTTAGCCCGGCGCGAACCGGGCTCGGTGAACAGGCGCTCAGGCGCGGGGGACGGGCATCACGGTAATCCGGTAGGGATCGAAGATCTTCTGCATCTGGCCGTTGTCCCGCAGCTTTTGCAAAATCCCGGCAAAGTCCGCCGCCGTGATGGGCGCCTTGGGCCGGATCAGCGTGTAGTGGTGATAGACCTGATCGATACGTTCAGACACCAGCAGTTGGTCGGTGTTCTCGACGTTGCGGGCGAGGAAGTCGCTGAGGTAGGAGCGGGTCACCAGGGCAATGTCCGCCCTGCCCCGCAGGACCATCAGCAGGTTGCTGTCGTGGGAGTAGGTCAGCGTGGCGTTGTAGGTGTCGGCGAGGTATTTGGGGTCGGCATTGAACTGGGCGAAGGCGTAGTGGTAACCGCTGAACAGCGCCAGGCGCTTGCCCGTCAGCTCGGCGAAGTACTCCTGGCCGCGTTCAGGCTCGCGCTGGGCGACGAAAATCTCTGCATCCTCCAGCCCCATGTCAACGCTGGTGTGGGCAATATCCTGCCACCCCCAGGCGGGGTTTTCGAAGATCGCCAGGTCCACCCGGCCTTGCTCGAAATCACGGAAACGCCGGGGAATCGAAGTCGGCACCAGGACGAACTGGTAATCGCTCTGGGACTGGTTGAGGGCTTCCACCAGTTGCGGCAGCAAACCGGTGTCGGCGCCGGTTTCCGGGCGTACGGTATAAGGCGGAAAATGCGCCGCCGCGACCCGCACCAACTGCGCCGATGAAGCCGGACAAAGCCACAGTGTTGCCAGAGTCAGCAAGAGCATTCGCAAGGCCGACCGCAGCGGCAAGGACATCAAGGCAACACACCTCGGATAAAAGAAAAGTAATGCCATAACGCTAGGCGCATTCCGCCACTTCGACAATGTTGCGGCACAGAATTAGTCGGTGTCTCAATGATCCTTGAGCACCAACAACAAAGCCTCTTGCGCCAACTGCTCCAGGGTCAGGCTACCCTGCGCACGGAACCAGGTGGTGGTCCAGGACAGGGCACCGGTCAGAAAACGCCGCGTGATGAACACATCGCCCTTGATGAACCCGGCATCCTTGGCCTCTCCCAGCACCTGCAGCCAGATCTGCTCGTAGATATCGCGCAGCGCCAGCACTGCGGCCTGCCCTTCCGCGGACAGCGAGCGCCACTCATAGACCAGTACCGCCATGGCTTCGCCGCTGCCGCCCATGATCGATTGCAGTTCGCAGCGGATCAGCGCCAGCACCCGCTCGCGCACGCTGCCGGCCTCGGCCAGCTCGGCGCGCATCAAGGCGGTGTTGTAGTGGATGGTTTCCTGCATCACCGCCCGCAGGATGTCGTCCTTGCTCTTGAAGTGATGAAAGATGCTGCCGGATTGAATGCCCACCGCACCGGCCAGGTCACGCACCGTGGTGCGCTCGTAACCCTTGTTGCGAAACAGGTGCGCCGCCGTCTGCAGCAGCTTGCCCCGGGCGCTCTCGGGATCGGTCACTTGCCCGCTGGCGATCAGCTCGCGTACTACCTGCAAGGCTTTTTGCTCGTCCACCGGTGTTCTCCTACATTCACTTCATCAAGAGCCAGCGTACTCCGGCAACACCGGCCGTGGCGCGCGCAATTTAAGCCCCTCGGGATCACCAAGCAAGCGCTTGACTAGAAGAATCCATCCGCCCATTTACAAACCAAGCGCTTGCTTGGTAGCCTCCTCGCAGTTCTTTCTTCGAGAGCCCTGTCATGACCAAGACTGTACGAATCGGCTGCGCCAGCGCCTTCTGGGGCGACACCAGCAGCGCCGCCGGGCAACTGGTGGAAGGTGGCCGCCTGGATTACCTGGTGTTCGACTACCTCGCCGAGATCACCCTGTCGATCATGGCCGGGGCCCGTATGAAAGACCCGGCGGCGGGCTACGCCACGGATTTCGTCGAGGTGCTCAAACCACTGCTGGCCTCGATTCATCAACAGGGCATCCGGGTTATCAGCAACGCCGGCGGGGTCAATCCGCAGGCCTGTGCCAGTGCGCTGCGGGCCGCCTGCGAGCAGGCCGGGGTACCACTGAAGATCGCCGTGTTGCTGGGGGACGACCTGCAACCGCAGTTCAAGCAACTGGGCAGCGCCGGAATCAAGGAAATGTTCAGCGGCGCGCCGCTGCCGCCGATGTGCGTCTCCACCAACGCCTACCTCGGCGCTCCCGGTATCGTCGAGGCCCTGCGCCTGGGCGCGGACATCGTGATCACCGGACGCGGCGTCGACAGCGCGGTGGTCAGCGCCGCCCTGGTGCACGAGTTCGCCTGGTCCTGGCAGGACTACGATCGCCTGGCCCAGGCCGCCTTGGCCGGGCACATCATCGAGTGCGGGGCCCAATGCACCGGCGGCAACTTCACCGACTGGCGCGAAGTGCCGGACTACGAACACATCGGCTTTCCCATCGTGGAAGTCGACAGCGATGGCCAGTTCGTGGTCAGCAAGACCCCCGGCACCGGCGGGCTGGTGAGCACGCTGACGGTTGGCGAACAACTGCTGTACGAAATAGGCAATCCAAGGGCTTACCTGCTTCCAGATGTTGTGTGCGATTTTTCCCAGGTGCAGCTGCATCAGCGGGCACCGGATGCAGTCAGCGTCCGCGGTGCCAAAGGCCTGCCTCCCAGCCACCAGTACAAGGTCAGCGCCACCTACCCGGACGGCTTTCGCTGCACCGCCAGTTGCCTGATGGCCGGGATCGATGCGGTGGCCAAGGCGCGCCGGGTCAGCCAGGCGATCATCGACAAGACCAGCGAGATGTTTGCCCAACGCGGTTGGGGGCCCTACAGCGAAGTGAATATCGAGCTGTTGGGCAGCGAGGCCACCTACGGCCCTCACGGCCAGCGCCAGGACAGCCGCGAAGTGGTGATCAAACTGGCGGTGCGCCATCCGAACAAGTCCGCCCTGGTGCTGTTTTCCCGGGAGATCGCCCAAGCTGCCACCGGTATGGCCCCAGGGCTGACCGGGATCGTCGGCGGACGGCCGACGGTGTATCCGGTGATACGACTGTTCTCCTTCCTGCTGGATAAAGACGCTTGCCAACTGGCGATCGATTTTGCCGGCCAGCGCCATCCTTGCGCTCTGCCCGAGGTGGACCGCCTGGACTCCAGCGCCCTGCCCGCCCCGCATCCGCTGCCCACGCCCCAAGGCCGCGCCGATGCCAGCGTGCCCCTGGTCAAGCTGGCGGTGGCACGCTCCGGGGACAAGGGCAATCACAGCAATATCGGTGTGCTCGCGCGCCATCCCGACTACCTGCCATGGATCGCCGAAGCCCTGACCCCTGAGGTGCTGGTGGACTGGATGGGCCATGTGCTCGACCCGGTCCAGGGCCGGGTACAGCGCTGGTACCTGCCAGGCACCCACAGCCTCAACTTCCTGCTGGAAAACGCCCTGGGCGGTGGCGGTGTCGCCAGCCTGCGCATCGACCCGCAAGGCAAAGCCTTCGCCCAGCAGTTGCTGGAAATCCAGATTCCGGTGCCCCAGCGCATCGCCGACGCCTTCAATTAAGGAGCTGCCGTGGTGTACGAGTCGATTTTCAAAGCCCAACTGTTCGTCGGCCAGACCATCATCGTCACCGGCGGCGGCAGCGGCATTGGCCGTTGCACCGCCCACGAACTGGCGGCGCTGGGGGCTCACGTGCTGCTGGTGGGCCGCAAGGCGGAAAAACTGCAGAAGGTCGCCGACGAGATCACCGAGGACGGCGGCAAGGCCGACTGGCAGGCCTGTGACATTCGCGACGAGGAGGCGGTCAAGGCCCTGGTAGGCCAGTTGATCGCCAGCCACGGAGCGATTCACGGCTTGGTGAACAATGCCGGCGGCCAGTATCCGGCAGCGCTGGCCTCGATCAATCAGAAAGGCTTTGAAACCGTGTTGCGCACCAACCTGGTGGGTGGCTTCCTGATGGCCCGGGAAGTGTTCAACCAGTCCATGAGCAAGCATGGCGGGAGCATCGTCAACATGCTCGCCGACATGTGGGGCGGCATGCCCGGCATGGGCCACTCCGGCGCGGCGCGTTCAGGCATGGACAACTTCACCAAGACCGCCGCCTATGAATGGGGCCACGCCGGGGTCCGGGTGAATGCCGTGGCGCCGGGCTGGATCGCCTCCAGCGGCATGGACACCTACGAAGGCGCATTCAAGGCGGTGATTCCAACCTTGCGCGAGCACGTGCCGCTCAAGCGCATTGGCACCGAGTCGGAAGTCAGCGCAGCGATTGTCTTTCTGCTCAGCCCTGGCGCCGCCTTTGTCAGCGGCAGCACCTTGCGCATCGACGGCGCCGCCAGCCTTGGCAGTCGTGCCTGGCCCCTGGGCAAGGCGCGCAACAGTGAGTCGTACAACGGCTTTCACCGTGCCTATCTGCCAGACGTACTCAAGGGCGAGGACTAAGCCATGCCGCTGATTCACTCCCAACTCGACCCCCACAGCCCGCAGTTCGCACAGAACCGCGCGGCCATGCTGGTGGGCCTGCAACAGTTGCAAGGCCTGCAGCAGAACCTGCTGGACAAGGCCGCCGAGGCCAAGGCCAAGTTCGACCAGCGCGGCCAGTTGCTGCCCCGGGAACGCCTCAACCTGCTGCTGGACCCGGGTGCGCCGTTTCTTGAACTGGCCAGCCTTGCCGGCTACAAGCTGCATGACGACAAGGACGGCAGCCAGGCCGGCGGTGGCCTGATCGCCGGCATCGGCTACGTCTGCGGGGTGCGCATGCTGGTGGTGGCCAACAACAGTGCGATCAAGGGCGGGACCATTTCCCCCAGCGGCTTGAAGAAGTCCCTGCGCCTGCAACAGATCGCCATGGAGAACAAACTGCCGGTGGTGACCCTGGCGGAAAGCGGTGGCGCCAACCTCAACTACGCGGCAGAGATCTTCGTCGAAGGCGCACGCAGCTTCGCCAATCAGGCGCGGATGTCGGCCATGGGCTTGCCGCAGATCACTGTGGTCCATGGCTCGGCCACTGCCGGTGGCGCCTACCAGCCCGGCCTGTCGGACTACGTGGTGGTGGTGCGCGGCAAGGCCAAGCTGTTTCTCGCCGGGCCGCCGCTGCTCAAGGCTGCCACCGGTGAGGTGGCCACCGACGAAGAGCTGGGGGGTGCCGAGATGCACGCCCAGATCGCCGGCACCGCCGAGTACCTGGCGGAAAATGACGCCGACGGCATCCGCATTGTTCGCGAAATCGTTGGCCTGCTGCCGTGGAACGCCCTGCTGCCGGTGCCACCTTCCAGAACCTGGAATGAGCCGCTGTACCCCATCGAAGAACTGCTGGGGCTGATTCCCGAAGATCCGAAAAAACCCTATGACGCCCGGGAAATCGTCGCCCGCCTGGCGGATGGCTCGCAGTTCCTGGAGTTCAAGGGCGAGTTCGACTCACAGACCCTCTGCGGCCAGCTGCAGATCCAGGGTCGGCCCTGCGGCTTCATCGGCAACAACGGACCGATCACGCCCCAGGGTGCGAGCAAGGCGGCGCAGTTCATCCAGCTGTGTGACCAGAGCCGCACGCCGCTGCTGTTCTTCCACAACACCACCGGTTTCATGGTCGGCACCGAGTCCGAGCAGCAAGGGGTGATCAAGCACGGGGCGAAGCTGATCCAGGCGGTGGCCAATGCCCGAGTGCCCAAGCTGACCATCGTCGTCGGCGGCTCCTATGGCGCCGGCAACTATGCAATGTGCGGCCGCGGCCTGGACCCGCGCTTCATCTTCGCCTGGCCCAACAGCCGCACCGCAGTGATGGGCGGCGCCCAGGCCGGCAAGGTGCTGCGTATTGTCACCGAGGCCAAGCATGCGAAGAACGGCCAAGAAGCCGACCCGAAGATGCTCGACATGCTCGAGCAGGTCACCGCGCAGAAACTCGACAGCCAGTCCACCGCCTTGTACGGCAGCGCCAACCTGTGGGACGACGGCCTGATCGATCCGCGGGATACCCGGACCCTGCTCGGCTATCTGCTGGATATCTGCCATGAGGCAGAGGTGCGGACCTTGCAACCCAACAGTTTCGGCGTGGCACGCTTTTAACCGCGCGATCAAGCGCAGGTGCCCTTCCGGTCGCCGCAGGACCTTGTCGTGCAAACGCAGCCCAAGCCTTCGGCAGCGGCTAGCAATGGAATTTCGCGGTGTGAGCCAACTTGAGGAGAACAACAATGATCTTCACCCAGGAACACGAAGAACTGCGGCGCACAGTGCGCAATTTTGTCGACCGCGAGATCAACCCCCACGTCGATGAGTGGGAAAAGGCCGGGCGTTTCCCCATTCACGACATCTTCCGCAAGGCCGGCGAGCTGGGGCTGCTGGGCATCTCCAAACCGGAAAAATTCGGTGGCATGGGCCTGGATTACAGCTACTCCATCGTTGCTGCCGAAGAGTTCGGCACCATCCATTGCGGCGGCATCCCGATGTCCATCGGCGTGCAGACCGACATGTGCACCCCGGCCCTGGCGCGCTTCGGCTCCGATGAGCTGCGCGACGAGTTCCTGCGCCCGGCCATCAGCGGCGAGCAGGTGGGCTGCATCGGCGTCTCCGAGGTCGGTGCCGGTTCCGATGTCGCCGGGCTCAAGACCCATGCGCGCAAGGACGGCGACGACTACGTGATCAACGGCAGCAAGATGTGGATCACCAACTCCCCCAGCGCCGACTTCATCTGCCTGCTGGCCAACACCTCGGAGGACAAGCCCCACGTCAACAAGTCGTTGATCATGGTGCCGATGAATAGCCCCGGGATCAGCCTCAGCTCGCACCTGGACAAGCTCGGCATGCGCAGCTCGGAAACCGCCCAGGTGTTTTTCGACAACGTGCGGGTGCCCCAGCGCAACCGCATCGGCCATGAAGGCGCCGGTTTCATGATGCAGATGCTGCAGTTCCAGGAAGAGCGGCTGTTTGGCGCGGCGAACATGCTCAAGGGCCTGGAATACTGCGTCGACAGCACCATCGAATACTGCAAGGAACGCCGGACCTTCGGCAGCCCGCTGATCGACAACCAGGTGATCCATTTTCGCCTGGCCGAACTGTCCACCGAGATCGAATGCCTGCGGGCTCTGGTCTATCAAGCCACCGAGCAGTACGTGCGCGGCCAGGACGTGACCCGCCTGGCGTCCATGGCCAAGCTCAAGGCTGGGCGCCTGGGCCGCGAGGTCAGCGACAGCTGCCTGCAATACTGGGGCGGCATGGGCTTCATGTGGGACAACCCGGTGGCCCGCGCCTACCGCGACGTGCGCCTGGTGTCGATTGGCGGCGGTGCCGACGAGATCATGCTGGGGATCATCTGCAAACTCATGGGCATCCTGCCGGGGAAGAAAAAATGATCAGCCTGCCCTCCTGCGAAACTCTGCTGCTGAAACCGGCTGGCGGCGTCCTGCATATCACCCTCAACCGCCCTGAAAGCCGCAACGCCATGAGCTTGCAGATGGTCGCCGAACTGCGTGCAGTGCTCGCCGCGGTGCGCGACCAGCAGCACCTGCGCGTGCTGGTGATCAGTGGCAGCGACGGGCACTTCTGCGCAGGCGGCGATATCAAGGACATGGCCGGTGCCCGGGCCCATGGCAGCAGCGCCTTTCGCCAGTTGAACCGGGCTTTCGGCACGCTGCTGGAAGAAGCACAACGGATACCCCAGACACTGATCTGTGTGCTTCAGGGCGCGGTCCTGGGCGGCGGTTTCGGCTTGGCCTGCGTCAGCGATATCGCGATTGCCGAGGCCCAGGCGCAGTTCGGCCTGCCGGAAACCAGCCTCGGCCTGCTGCCGGCGCAGATCGCTCCGTTCGTGGTCCGGCGCATCGGCCTGACCCAGGCCCGGCGCCTGGCCCTGACCGCCGCGCGCTTCG
Source organism: Pseudomonas sp. Fl4BN1 (assembly GCF_009908285.1). Taxonomy (GTDB): domain Bacteria; phylum Pseudomonadota; class Gammaproteobacteria; order Pseudomonadales; family Pseudomonadaceae; genus Aquipseudomonas. The sequence continues at coordinate 101,011 of NZ_JAAARM010000014.1, read as the reverse complement.
ACGGCAGCGAGGCCGAGCGCCTGGGTCTGGTGCACTTTGTCGAGCATGGCACGCAGGCTCTGGAACAACGTTTGCAGCAACAAGTCGCCTTGGTGCTGCGCTGCGCGCCGGGAGCCAACGCCGCCACCAAGGCCATGCTTCTGGCCAGTGTCGACCAGCCCCTGGGGCCCTTGCTCGATCAGGCGGCAGAAGACTTTGCCAATGCCGTCAGCAGTGAGGAAGGCATCGAGGGGACCCTGGCATTCGTGCAAAAACGCAAACCGGCCTGGGCCAACTGAAGCCTGTCAGCTGCGAATACGCGAGCCGCTATCACACCGCTTTCTGGGAGCCACCGATGCCCGCCTTCAACAAGATCCTCATCGCCAACCGTGGCGAAATCGCCTGTCGGATCCAGCGCACCGCCCAGGCCCTGGGTTATCGCACCGTCGCAGTGTTCAGTGACGCCGACACCGCTGCCCTGCATGTGCAAATGGCTGACGAAGCCGTGCATATCGGCCCCTCGGCGGTGCAGCAGTCCTACCTCAACAGTGCGGCAATCCTTGAGGCGGCCCGGCGCAGCGGTGCCGATGCGATCCACCCGGGTTATGGCTTTCTTTCAGAAAACGCCGAGTTCGCCGCAGCCTGTGAAAACGCCGGCTTGGTGTTCATCGGCCCTAGCGCCGCCGCCATCGAGTTGATGGGCAGCAAGCGCCGTTCGAAAATCGCCATGCTCGAAGCCGGCGTGCCCTGCATCCAGGGCTATCAGGGCGAAGCACAGGACGACCTCACCCTGCAACGCGAAGCCCTGCGCATCGGCTATCCGCTGATGATCAAGGCCAGCGCCGGTGGCGGTGGACGCGGCATGCGTCTGGTGCAGCAGCCAGAGCAGTTGCTGGAGCAGATCCGTACCGCGCGCTCCGAAGCCCTGCATGCGTTCGGCAGCGACGAGCTGATTCTGGAGCAGGCTCTGATCGAGCCACGGCACGTGGAAATGCAGGTGTTCGGCGACCAGCAGGGTCAGTTGATCTACCTGGGTGAGCGGGATTGCTCGATCCAGCGCCGGCATCAGAAGGTCATCGAGGAAGCACCCTGCCCAGTGATGACCGAGGCGCTGCGTCGAGCCATGGGCGAAGCCGCCCTGAAGGCCGGGCGCGCGGTGAACTATGTCGGCGCCGGCACCGTGGAATTTCTGCTGGACGCCCGCGGGCAGTTCTATTTCCTGGAGATGAACACCCGCTTGCAGGTGGAGCACCCAGTCACCGAGTTGATCACCGGCCTGGACCTGGTTGCCCTGCAACTGCAAGTGGCTGCCGGCGAGCCTCTGCCCCTGACCCAGGAGCAGGTGGTGCTCAACGGCCACGCCATCGAGGTGCGACTCTACGCCGAAGACCCGGCGCAGAACTTCCTGCCGCAGACCGGCCAGGTCCTGCGCTGGGAGCCTGCACCGGGGATACGCGTCGATCATGGCCTGCTGGAAGGCCAGTGGATCAGCCCCTTCTACGACCCGATGCTGGGCAAGTTGATTGCCTACGGTGCGACTCGCGAAGAGGCGCGGCGCAAGCTGTTGCGGGGGGTCGAGGATTGCGTGCTGCTGGGGCTCGAAAGCAATCGCCGGTTGCTGGCCAATCTGCTCCGGCACCCGCTGTTCGCCAGCGGCCAATTCAGCACGGCCTTCATCACCGAGCATTTTGCCCAGGACCCAAGCCTGCAGCCCCAAGTGCCCAGCAGTGAAGAACTGGCGATTGCCACTGCGCTGTTCTATCACCACAGTGCAAGCGCACACAGCTCTGCGCTGAGTACCTGGCGCAACCACGCCAGCGTGCCCTTGGGCTACCGCCTCGGACTGCATGACAGCCAATGGGCGCTGGAACTGACGGCGCTGGCATCGGGCGTGGTACAGGTGCGACAGGCGCAGGAACAGTTCGAGCTCAAGGTACACAGTGCCGATGGTCGCCGGGCAACCTTGGAGATCGACGGTATTCGCCGTCATTACCCCTATCATCTGCAGGACGGGGAACTCTGGCTGAGCTGCGCCGGCGGCAGCCTGCACCTGCAGGATCGCACCCATGCACCGGTCAAGAGTCAGTTGGGAGCTCACTCGGGCACCCTCAAGGCGCCCATGGATGGGGCTATCGTCGATGTGCTGGTGAGTGAAGGCATGAGCGTCAGCAAAGGCCAACTGTTGCTGGTGCTGGAGGCGATGAAGATGGAGCACCCACTCAAGGCCGGGATCGACGGGGTGATCACCCGGGTCCAGGTCAACCTTGGTGACCAGGTGAAAAACCGGCAGATTCTCGTGGAAGTGGAATAAGTCGGCGGCGCCTTCTATACAGACAGACGGCGATCCGACCTGCCGGGGTTGGAGCCAGGTCGCGGAGCACGAGAATGCGCTATACCCCGCAACAGGCCCATCAGTTGGCAAAACGCTTGGCAATCCGTGTGGGCGCCAGTGAGGCAGTAGCCGATGCCTTGGCCGCCGCCACCGTGGCCGCCGAGCTTGCGGGCCGTCCCGCAGTGGGTTTCAGCCATCTGCAGGATTATCTGGGGGCCATGCGGGCCGGGCGGATAGCCCCTGGCGCCGAGCCGCTGCTGGAGTTCCCGGCGCCGGCACTGATTCGCGTGGACGCCCAGGGCGGCATTGCCCAGCTGGGTTTCGATCGAGCCTTCGACGAGCTGTGCCAGCGCGCCGGCCACTACGGCATCAGCCTGCTGGCCCAGCACAACAGCTACACCTGCGGCGAGCTGGGTTATTACACTCGGCGCCTGGCCGATGCCGGGCTGGTATGTTTCGCCGCCACCAATGGCCCGGCCCTGATGGGTGCCGGCCACTGCCGAGAGGCGGTGTACTGCACCAACCCGCTGTCCTTTGCCGCTCCGGTCGTCGATGGTTCGCCCCTGGTGATCGACCAGGCCTCCAGCGCCACTGCCTTCGTCAACCTGCGCCAGGCCGCCGAAAACGGCACGCCGATTCCCCCCGACTGGGCCCTGGACCGCCACGGGCGCCCCACCACTGACGCTCGGGAAGCAATCAACGGCCTGCTGCTGGCCTTCGGTGGCGCGCGCGGGGCGAACATCGCGCTGATGGTGGAGGTACTCGCCGCGGGGTTGAGCGGTGCCCACTGGTCCCTGGATGCCCCGTCCTTCATCGAAGGTTCGCAGTGCCCAGGCGCGGGGTTGCTGATCATCGCCTTGCAACCTGAGTTGCTGGCTGCGGATTTTGCAACGCGACTGAGCCAGCAACTGCTGCGCCTGAAGGAAAAAGGCATTCATATTCCCGGCAGGCAGACGGCGAGACTGAGTATCGAACTGAGTGCCGCCCTGCTTCATGAACTCGAGCACTAGGCGGATGCCTCGGCTTTGGCTACGCTCAAGCCTCATCAGGATGTTGAAGGCTGGAGTTTGTGATGCCCCACTGGCTGGTAATAGATTTGGAAGCCACGACGGATGAAGGGGGCTGGCCGGTGAGCGAGATGGAGATTATTGAAATCGGCGCCACCCTGGTTAACCGCCAAGGCCGGGAACAGGACCACTTCCAGCGTTTCGTCCGACCATTGCGACGCCCCCGGCTAACGCCGTTCTGCCGTGAGCTGACCCGCATCACCCAGGCCAACATCGACAGCGCCGCGCCCCTGAGCGAGGTCTGGAGCCTGTTCGAGCGCTGGCTCGGCCAGCATCAACCGCGCCTCGAAGGCTGGGCCAGTTGGGGGGACTACGATCGCAAGCAGCTGCAACTGGAGTGGCACAACCAGCAATTGCACAGCCTGTTGAATGACGTCCCACACATGAACCTCAAGCAGCGCTTCGCCAAGGCTCGACGCCTGGAGCGCCCGCTGGGCCTCAACGCAGCCTTGCAATTGGCCGGCATGCAGTTCAATGGCCAGCAACATCGAGCCCTGGAAGATGCACGCAATACAGCGCGTTTATTACCGCTGATTCTTCCTTGATGGCGACAGGTGACGGCCCTGAAGGCCTTGTGCATACTGGCCGACCTTTTTGACCCTTTCTTGAGGAATCGCCCATGTTTAAAGTCAACGAGTACTTCGACGGCACCGTCAAGTCGATTGCCTTCGGCACGGCCGAAGGTCCCGCCACCATTGGCGTCATGGCCCCGGGCGAATACGAGTTTGGTACTGCACAGCGGGAAATCATGCACGTGGTTTCCGGCGCCCTGAGCGTCAAGCTGCCCGACAGCGCCAACTGGGAAACCTTTCCCGCCGGCAGCCAGTTCAACGTACCGGCCAACAGCAAGTTCCAGCTGAAAGTCGCGGTGGACACCGCTTACCTGTGCGAATACCGCGGCTGATCGATCCGCTGCAGTTTTATCGCTGACAAAAAATGCCCGTCTCCCAGGAGACGGGCATTTTTCATAGTGCAGCCAGGATCGGTTCCCGGCGGGCTATTCGAGGACCGTCACCGACATCCCTACTTGCAGTCGCCCGTTGCTGTCGTTGACCAGGTTCTGGCCGAACATGGCCCCCTCTTCCCGGGCACGGTATTTCTGCAAGGTGGCCAGGGGCTCGCGATCAGCACTGCGTTCGCCGGTTTGCGGATCGATGGTCGTGAGGATGCAGCGGGCACAGGGCTTGACCACGCGAAACTCGACATCGCCGATACGCACACGCTTCCAGTTATCCTCGGCAAAGGCCTCGCTGCCCTCGATCACCAGGTTGGGACGAAAACGCAGCATCTCCAGGGGCCGTCCGACGCGGTACGACAAGTCTTCAAGCGATGCCTGGCCAATCAGCAGCAGGGGAAAGCCATCGGCAAACGCCACTTGGTCATCGTCCTTGCCATAACCGGCGGCAGTGGTCCGTGCGCGCTCCTGGGGGACCTGTACCAGGCGGGTCGGCTTGCCGATGAACTCACTGACCCAAGCACCCGCCTCGTCCCCGGCATCGGGCACGCGCAAGGTGTCCTGCCAGATGGTCACGCCGCGCAACGGCGAATCGACATCCGGCAGCGGCACTTCAAGGGTGGCATATCCGGGAGCACTCAGGGTCAGGCCACCCTGATCATTCCACAACGCTGACAGCTGACTCATCCGCGCCACGGCACGCTGGGTCAGGAAACGTCCACTGGCCTCATCCACCAGCATCCAGCGGCGATCCCCCTCAAGGCCCAGTTTATCCAGGCCGATCTGTTGCAGGGTTTCGCCCATGGCGGATTTCAACGGGTATCGATATAGCGCGCTAAGACGCATGTCCAGCTCCCTGTATGGGCAAAACCCTCACCCTATACCAGCGCCCCGATGAAACAAAGGAGCGCGTCAGTGCCGGATACACCCCTGTCACTCAGGCGCTGACTTCATCCAGCAGCAGACGCTGACGGACCACATCCACCAGTTTGTCCGGCTGGAATTTGGAGAGGAAGTTGTCGCAACCGACCTTCTTCACCATGGATTCGTTGAAGCTACCGGACAAGGACGTGTGCAATACCACGTAGAGCCCACGCAGCCGCGGGTCATTGCGGATCTCGGTGGTCAGGCGATAACCGTCCATCTCTGGCATTTCCGCATCGGTGAACACCATCAATAGCTTCTCGGTCATATTGACCCCGGTATCCGCCCAGGCCTTGAGCATGTTCAGCGCCTTGAGGCCATCACTGGCAATGTGCATCTTCACCCCCAACTGGCCAAGGGTGTCGCGCAGTTGCGACAGGGCCACATTGGAGTCGTCCACCAGCAGCACTTCACGATCACGGGCACGAGCCAGGATCGGATCATCGAGTTTGTCGCGGGATACCTTGGCGTTGTACGGCACGATTTCCGCCAGGACTTTTTCGACATCGATGATTTCCACCAGCTGGTCGTCGACCTTGCTGATGGCTGTCAGATAGTGCTGGCGCCCGGCACTGGCTGGCGGCGGCATGATGGCCTCCCAGTTCATGTTGACGATGCGATCCACTCCGCCCACCAGGAACGCCTGCACCGAACGGTTGTATTCGGTAACGATGATGGTGCTGTTGGGCCCCGGAATCAGCGGCCGCATGCCGATCGCCTGGGACAGGTCGATGACCGGGAGAGTCTGGCCACGCAGATTGACCACACCACAGACAAACGGATGGCGCTGGGGCATCAGGGTCAACTTCGGCAGTTGCAGCACCTCCTGCACCTTGAACACGTTGATCGCGAACAGCTGTCGACCGGCCAGCCGGAACATGAGGATTTCCAGGCGATTCTCACCCACCAGCTGCGTGCGTTGATCTACCGTGTCGAGAATGCCGGCCATTAAAGACTCCTGGGCTTGTTCTGATGAATTCACTAAAGACTGATATCGGCCGGATACGCCGTATCTTGACCCGCATGCAAATTGGCATACAAAGCCATTGATGTCACATTAACATCATGCTTTACTGAGACGGTCAATTCAGCACCGCAACTCTGCGACGGCGAGACCTCTATCTCGGCGGTAGGTTCCCATATCTAGGGGAATCCCCTAGCAACAATCAGGATCAGCCTGATATTCGCGATATCCAATAGCCATTAATGTGACGCCATTCTCATTGCATGAATGGAGTCAGGCTTTTGTTTTTGATCGCAGAAAGGTGGCCTAGCAGCCTTTCAAGCCTAAATACCCTCGCCCATCAAACCCCTGCGTCCGCGCGCAGCATGGCTGTGGCCGGCATTTGGGCAGCGTCAGAAAGTGATGAAAGCCCACTCTCGCGGCCGACTGTGATCGCCGATAAAAAATCAGATTTATCTGATATACAACTGCAAAAATCACGTTCTACCTTGAAACCGTTTAGCCAACGCCCTATCCCACCATCGGACACGAAGTCATGGAGATAAGCATGCTAAAGGACGGCCATGAGTGCACGACCCCACTGCCCGAATTCCTGTTTGAAGCCCATGCCCTACTGGCGAAGTCGGAAGACTGCCTGAATCATCTGCTCCTGATCAGAAATGACGAAGAGGCCATCAATTGCCTGCTCGTCAGCCTGCAGCGCCTGGCACAGATTGCAATGCGTCATGCCATCAGCCCACTATCAGAGTTTTCCCTGCATATCCATGGCCTGCTGAAACGCACAGCTCACCCGCTGGACCTCAATGAATCGACCCTTGATGCCTTGAAGAGCTGCCTGACACTGATGGCCTGGCAACTGGAGCTGATCGACCCGAACAACGGCCAGCTAAACCTGGATGACAGCGAACAAGTGATGCTGATTGAGGAGTTGGCTGAGCAAGTGGCGCAGAACTGCACCTGTACATATCCATCTTGCCGGCATTGAAGTTGCGTTTATCCCGCAGGAAGCCGGGTAGAACATCAATAAACATCCGCTCAACTGTCCAGCGCACCGTCGTTATTGAGTATTTCATACCCGAGAACGACATCGTCGACTAAATAACTCCAACTTGTATCCATCCTGGGACTTTATGTTCCAAGACTTGCACCTGCTCGCAAGACCTCCTTTCCCCTAGTATTTGCTGTGCCTCGCCACTGACAGCAAAAATCGGACAGGTGTACCGAAACGCTCCTATTCCTGACTCCAAAGACATATATAACTGAGCGTATAACCGCGACCAACGGTATCTTCGGTGGTATTATGTCGCGCATTAATAGACACCATTAATGGCACTTTGACTCCAATGTCAGCGGTCACTACCTGGCCTGCACATGACAAACAGACAGTGTTGATTACAACCTGATATTCAAAGAGCACCGCTTTTCACACAAGCCCCGTCATCCACCCTTGACCAGGCTCTTCGCAGCGAACATTCATTGGCTCCATCCGCTATGTACGCCAGCCTCAAGTCACTCCTCTCATGGCCCCTTTCCCGAGATCATCTGCGCTGGCTCAGCCTGCTGCTGTTCTCCGGCTCGGCCTTGGGCAATGTGTTGATCTATTGCCTGGACCAGCCCTTGCCTCTGCCCCTGCTGATCCTCAGTATCGCGGCCCTGGCCTGCATCTGGGTGCAGTATGGCTATTCGCGCAACTCCATCCGCTTCCAGCCTCAGGAACTGGCCGAGCGCTTGCTGGAGGTCAAGGAGAATGAGCGGCATCGCCTCAGCCGCGAACTGCACGATGACATCGGCCAGTTGCTGACAGCAGCAAAACTGCAGACCGACTGGCTCAAGCGCCGCCTGCCGGACGATTTGCAGGAACACTGCACGGCGCTCGGCACCACGCTCGAAGAAACCCTGGCCAAGGTCCGTGACGTATCGGCCATCCTCAATCCCCGGCAACTGGCCAGCCTCGGGCTCGAAGCCAGCCTGCGCGCCCACTTGCTCAAGACCCTGGAAAACACCTCGGTGCACTGGAGCCTGGAATGCCACCAGCGCCTGGCAGGGATTTCCGAGGAAATGGCCGTTGCGGCGTTTCGCATTACCCAGGAGGCCGTGACCAATATCCTGCGTCACGCCCAGGCGAAAAACCTGCTGGTGCGCCTGCAACGATTGCCGGAAGGTCTTTCGCTGTTCATCAGCGACGATGGCCAGGGTTTTGCACCGGCTGCCGATCCTGGCGCCCAGGGCCAGCGTGGCATGGCCGGGATGCAGGAACGCATCAGCCAACTGGGTGGCCTGTTGAAGGTCACCAGCGAGACCGACCAAGGCACTCAGATCGAAGCACTCTTTCCCTGGGCCCCTCGCACTCTGGAGCGGGCCAGTACGAATAAGGTTTTACATTGACCTGTAATTTACTTTTGGTGGATGACCACTCGCTCATCAGGGCTGGCGTGCGCGCCCTGGTCATGGACATTCCCGGCTACGCGGTGATCGGTGAAGCCGATGATGGCGCGCACCTGTTGGAAATGGTCGAGAAACTACGCCCGGATATCGTCCTGCTGGATCTGTCGATGAAGCGCACCAGTGGCCTCGATGCCCTGCGAAGGCTCAAGGCGATGCACCCCCAGAGCAAAGTATTGATCCTGTCGATGCATACCGATCCCGGCCTGATCATGCAGGCCCTGGAGTCTGGCGCTCACGGTTACCTGCTCAAGGACACCACCGCCGTCGAGCTTGAGCATGCCCTTGAAGCCCTGCGCAACAACGAGCGCTACTTGAGTCCGGCCATCGCCCACACGGTGATCAACCAGGCACTGACCCGAGCCCAGAAAAGCCAGCCGCTGCCGATTGAGAACCACAACCTGACAGCCCGCCAACTGGAAATCCTGCGGCTGATCGTCCGCGGCAAATCGACCCGCGAGATTGCCCTGGGGCTGGGTTTGAGCATCAAGACCGTGGAAACCCACCGCTCGCAAATCATGAAGCGCCTGCAAATCTTCGACGTCGCCGGGCTGGTGCTGTTCGCCGTGCGCGAGCGCATCATCAGCCTCGACGACTGAACTCAGCCGCCGCTGCCGAGCAACGGCGAGTCGGCCGACAGATGCACCCGCAAGGCTGCGCGACGAGCGGTAAAACGCAAGGTGTCGCCTTGCAATGGCTCGCCGTCGAGATTGATGTCCAGACCTTGTGAAGCCTTGATTTCCACCCAGGGCAACCGTGCCCGGACAAACAGATTATCGATTCCCAGCCCACCGGACAGCAGGCTCTTGAGGGTGCCTAGCAGCTCCTGGGGCGCCGGCAGGATGCTGATATCCAGCAACCCGTCATCGACCAGGGCATCCGGGCACAACTCATGACCACCACCGGCTTGCCGGCCGTTGCCTATTCCCAAGGCCAGCAGTTCACCACGCCAATGGAAGTCCGGCCCCTGCAACTCGCCATAAGCCGCGCTCAATTCGGCAAAGCGCGAGAGGCCGGTAAACAGATAGGCAGCACCGCCAAGGACCTTCTTGAGCTCCTCAGAGGTGTTGGCGGTGACCTGGCTGCCAAAACCACCGGTGGCCATATTGAGGAAAACCTGCCCACCGACTTCGCCAAGATCGATCGCCTGCGCCGGAACATCCAGCAAACCCAATGCCGCCGCAGGCTCCAGCGGCACACCGGCAGCCCGGGCAAAATCATTGGCCGTGCCCAGGGGCAGCAGTACCAGGCTGGCCTCACTGGAGGCATTGGCCATGGCCTCGGCGATATCGCGCAAGGTGCCATCGCCGCCTCCGGCAATCAGCCGGGTGTACCCGGCGGCCAGCGCTTCGCCCACCAGCCGTTGGGCATCCCCGGCCTCCCAGGTCAGGCGCACCGCCAGCTCCCAGCCGGCGTCGCGTTTGGCCTGGACCGCAGCACGCACCTCCTCGTTGAGGGCCTGCTTGCCGTGCAGTATCAACAGTGCCTTGCGTTCACTCATCAGCCCTGACTCCTGCTGTTGCAGATTGGTGAAACGTATTGACCCCGGACAGACAGGAAAAAGTCTGTCGCTGTGATTTATTTTTTCCCGGGAGCGGGCCTAACCCGCGCTCCGCCAGTAATCAGGCGGCTTGAAGGGGCGCTGGAAAAATCTTCCATCCCAGGCCTGCTTTCGATTCGCCAGCCTGTGTTTCATGAGCTTTACTGACCCTTGTCGAGTAGATGAGGGGGTGTCAGCAGCAAGCTTGTCGGGCGCGGGGGGAACCCACCTGAAAGCATCAACTGCCCACCTTCCGGCTATCCGCCAGTCACCCGAGGGATCATTCGACGTGGCTTTTTCATGTCATGGACAGGTCGTTACAGGGGGCCTTCTCCAACGTCCTGACTGATTGTATTTCCAGTCAACATAGCCTTGGGTCGAGGGAATTGATCTTATGCGGTTGCAACCTGTAGACAGCCTGCTACTGACTCGACCCAGCATGGTCGAGTACTTTCTCTTCGGAATCCGAGTGGTACATGGCGTGACCGCCATCGTTCCGGGGCTGTTGCTGCTTCTGCTGCTCACGGACCAGAACCTGGCCGTGCTCAAGAGCGACCTGACCATCCTCGTGTTCTTTGGCGTCATCAGCGTGCTGATCTTCCAGGCGCTGGGGGTCTACGCCGAGTCCATCTTCAGCAACCAACTGCGTTTTCAGCTGACCCTGTTTGCCTGGGCATCTTCCTTTTGCGTATTGCTGTTCATGCATCATTCGATGCAGATGTTCGACAGTATCGGCAACACCGAATTGTTCGCCTGGTTTTTCGGCAGTTTCGTATTGTTCGGCATCGAGCGCCTGATTCTCCTGACCCTATTCCAGCAATTGATGCAACGCGGGGTTTTCCTGCAGAACGCGGTGATCCTCGGCGCCACGGAAAACGGCCAGCGCCTGGCGGAATACCTGGCCCAGCATCAGGACATCCGCTCCGGAGTCATAGGCTTCATCGACGACCGCATCGGCCGCCTGCCCAAGACCCTGTGCAACCTGCCGCTGCTGGGCAACTCCAGCGACCTGGAACGGCTGATCCGCGAGGAGAAAGTCACCCAGGTCCTGGTGGCGCTGCCCTGGTCGGCGGAAAACCGCATGGCCTACGTGATTCGCGAGCTGCGCCGGCTGCCGGTGAACGTGCTGCTGGTGCCCGACATGGTGGCGTTCCGACATGCTCACAACCGCATCACTGAAGTCGCCAACCTGCCGATGTTCAACGCTTCGGAAGTGCCCTTGCGCGGTTGGTCGCCGTTCTTCAAACGCCTGGAGGACATGATCCTCTCCAGCATTGCCCTGGTGCTGCTATCACCGGTGATGCTGCTGGTGGCCCTGGCGATCAAGCTGGACTCCAAAGGCCCGGTACTGTTCAAGCAGAAGCGCTATGGCTACAACAACCGACTGATCGAGGTCTACAAGTTCCGCTCGATGCACCAGCATCTGAGCGACGCCAATGCCGAAAACCAAACCACCCGCGGCGACCCGCGCATTACCCGGGTCGGGCGCTTCATCCGCAAGACCAGCCTCGACGAGCTGCCACAATTGTTCAACGTGCTCGGCGGCAGTATGTCCATGGTCGGACCGCGCCCCCACGCCACCGCGACCAAGGCCGCTGGTATCCTGTTCGAAGAGGCGGTCAAGGAGTACACCTCGCGCCACCGGGTCAAGCCGGGGATTACCGGCCTGGCGCAGATCAACGGTTATCGAGGCGAAACCGACACCCTGGAAAAAATCGAGAAACGTGTCGAGTTCGACCTGGAATACATCGAAAACTGGTCAGTCTGGTTTGATCTGTACATCCTGTTCCGCACTATTCCGTCCGTCATCATGACCCGCGAGGCCTTCTGAATGAGCACACTCATTCCCTGCATCATTGCTGGCGGCGCCGGCACCCGGCTATGGCCAGTATCCCGCGAAGCGATGCCCAAGCCCTTCATGCGCCTGCCGGACGGCGAAAGCCTGCTGCAGAAGACCTTCGTCCGCGCCACCGCCCTGAAAGACGTCGGTCGCCTGTTGACGGTGACCAACCGCGAGGTGTTCTTTCGCACCCTGGACGACTACCGCCAGCTGAACAAGACCCACATCGACCTGGACTTCATCCTCGAACCTTTTGGCCGTAACACGGCGCCGGCAATCGCCGCAGCCGCCCTGCACGTCAGCCGCTTGTACGGTGAAGACGCGCAACTGCTGGTCCTGCCCGCCGACCACTTGATCAAGGATGTGCAAGCTTTCGCCGCCGCGGTGGACAGCGCCCGGCAACTGGCCGAGCAGGGCTGGCTGGTAACCTTCGGCATAGTACCGACACACGCAGAAACCGGCTTCGGCTACATCGAAAAGGGCCAGGCCCTGAACACCGAGAGCTTCCAGGTCAGCCGCTTCGTTGAAAAACCCGACGCCGCTACTGCCCAGGCTTATGTCGAGGGCGGCCAGCATCTGTGGAACGGCGGTATGTTCTGCATGCGCGCCGACGCCATCCTGCAGGAAATGCGCGAACTCGTGCCCGACGTAGTGACCGCCGTCCAGCAGTGCCTGGAACTGAGCCATCGCAAAGAAGGCAAGCATGAATTGCAGGTGGAACTGGACGGCGGCAGCTTCGCCCAGGCTGAGGACATCTCCATCGACTACGCGGTGATGGAACGCTCGAACAAAGTCGCCGTGGTGCCCTGCCAACTAGGCTGGAGCGATATCGGCTCATGGCAGGCAGTTCGCGAACTAGCCCCCGCCGACGAGCACGGCAACCAGTGCAACGGTGAAACCGTGCTGCACGATGTCAGCAACTGCTACATCGACTCACGCAGGCGCCTGGTGGGCGGCGTCGGCCTGAACAACCTGATCATCATCGACACCCCGGACGCACTGCTGGTGGCCGATGGCAATCGCAGCCAGGACGTCAAGCTGATCGCCCAGGAGCTCAAGCGCCTGGGCCACGACGCCTACAAGCTGCACCGCACCGTGACCCGGCCCTGGGGTACCTACACCGTGCTCGAAGAAGGGCCACGCTTCAAGATCAAACGCATCATGGTCAAGCCCGACGCGTCGCTGTCGCTGCAGATGCACCACCACCGCAGTGAGCACTGGATCGTGGTCAGCGGCATGGCCCGAGTGACTAACGGCGAGGACGAGTTCCTGCTCAACACCAACGAATCGACCTTTATCAAACCCGGCCGCACCCATCGACTGGTCAATCCCGGGGTGATTGATCTGGTGATGATCGAAGTGCAGAGCGGGGAGTACCTCGGTGAAGACGACATCGTGCGCTTCAACGACATTTATGGGCGGGTTCCCGCCGACACCAGCAAGACCTGAGTTAGACCTCACGCAGTAATGTGGCCCGACAGGGAGTTGTGACTATGCACGCCAGGAAGACCGCTCGATGAAAAAACTCCTGCTGATATCCAGTGTTCTCATGCTCTGCGCCTGTTCCATACCGGCGAAAGTCGAGCTGCCTCCAAGCCAGGACCTTGAGGCCGCTCATCGCGCCGGTGATGCCCTGGCGGGCCAGCCGCTGCCAGCCCAGAAAATTCGTCCGGGAGACACCCTGCGCATCGTCCGCAATACCGGCGAGGCACCATCGATCTCGGCCTTCACCGCCAACTCGATCTATGAACTGACGCTGTTCACCGTGCTCAACGACGGCACCTTCGCCTACCCCTATGCCGGGCAGGTCAAGGCCGCGGGGCTGACCCCGCAACAACTGACCCAGGTCCTGGAAAACCGCCTGAAGAACATCTATCAGGATTCGGCGCTGACCGTGAACATCAACCAGGCACCAGGCAACACCGTGTTCGTCGGCGGCTCGGTGCGCAACCCGGCGCCCCAATCGGTGACGGTGATTACCACCCTGGAGCAAGCCATTGTCAGCGCCGGGGGGCTGCTATCGGTGGGCGACAGTCGCAACATCGCCCTGCTGCGCGAGGGCGAGGACGGCCGCTACAAGACCTACTTCTTCGACTACCGCAAATTCATGATCGCCGGCAACGCCGGAGCGGCGCCGGTGCTGTTGCAGCGAGGCGACGTGGTATTCGTACCCAAGTCCAGCGTCGGCAACGGCATTGAGTGGGTGGACCTGTACCTTAACCAGTTGATCCCGTTCACCAAGTCGATCGGTATCGGGGCGAGCTACGAAATCAATCGCCAATCCACCAATTGATCGCCAAGGACAGCCCATATGATCAATATCCGTTCCTTTCGCGATTTGCTGCGGTTGTTTTTCATCTTCAAGCGCGAAGTCAAAATCACCGTGCTGGTGACCTTCATCATCATTGTGCTGGGGGCCTTCCTGCTGCCCAACCGCTTCGAATCCACGGCGTTGCTGCTGGTCAAGCCGGGGCGTGACACCAGCACCCTGCCGATCGAGATTGCCGATCGCCAGGCGGTGGTGATTCCAAGCGCCCAGCGTGACCCGATCATCGATGAGGAACGCATCCTCGGCGGCGAACCCATTGCTCGCAAAGTAGCGGAAAAGTACCTCGACGACCTCTCCCGCCAACCCCAGCCTGGCGGTGTTCTGAGTACGGTAAAAAACGCCCTGAAAAGCGCCCTGGAAGGCATCGTCGATCTACTGCGCGGGGCCTTGCAACTGGTGGGCCTGCTGGAGAAGCAGACAGCGGTCGAGCGCTTGACCGAACGCATGCTGAAAAACTTCAGCGTGACCCACACGCCAGGCTCTTCGGTGATGGAGGTGAGCTTCACCTGGAACGACCCGCAAGTGGCCCAGACAGTGGTCAAGAGCTGGATCGAACAATACCAGCAGGAGCGCGCGCAAACCCTCGGACGCAAAAGCCTGTATGCCTTCTATGAAAGCGAAAGCGCCAACACCAACCAGCGCATACTCGGCTACAAGCAACAGATCGCCGACTACCTCAACCAACTGGGTGCGGTGAGCATCGAAGAGCGCCTCAACGACATCTCGCGCAACCTCAACAACCTCAAGGGTGAACACCTCAATACCACCCGTGCAGTGGCGTCCACCAAGAGCGGCCTGGAAACCATCCAGAAGCAGCTCAACAGCATGAAGAAAGAGATCAGCATCGGCCGCCAGATGAGCCTCAATCCTGATCGGCAGGACCTGCAGCAGCGGATCAACGCCAAGCAGATCGAACGCCAGGAAATGCTCCGCACCTTCAAGGAAAGCGCTCCACCGGTGCGGGCCATGGACAGTGCGATCGCCAATTTGCAAGCGTTGCTCAAGTCGGAAAACAGCACGGTGCAGCGCAGTGAGAACCTGGCCCCGAACCCGGTCTATACCCGCCTGCAAAACAGTTTCGCCGACCAGCAGGCGAGCCTCAGCCGCCTGCAAACCCAGGCCGCCCAGCAACAAGCCCAATTGCTCAAGCTGGAGCAGGACCGGCGCCAGGCGCTGGCAATGGAACCCGAACTGGCGCGCCTGCAGCGCGAGCTCAACGCGGCGGAGAAAAGCTTTGCGCTGTATAGCGACAGCACCGAGAAAGCCCGAATCGACCGCGAGCTGGATCAGAGCCAGATCAGCAACATCGCAGTGATCGAGGAAGCCACCTTCAAGCCCAGCCGAGTCTTTCCAAAAAGCCTGACTATGCTGTTGGCGGCCATTCCCCTGAGCCTGGCCGTGGGCTTGCTGGCCCTGTATTTCTTCTACCTGCTGGATCAACGCATCCATGATGGCGACCAGATCGAAGAGCGCTTCGGGGTCAAGGTCTGGAGCAGCCTGCAGGACCTCGACAGCCACCTGCCGCAACGCAACAGTGCCTTCACTGCCAGCCTCTATCGCCTGTACGGCGTCTTGCCCCTGGAACAGGTGGCGGAACAAGGGCTGGTGATCGGCCTGACTTCGGCGCGCCATGGCGAAGGAGTGAGTTTCGTCACCAGCCATCTGCGCGACCTGCTGCAGGAGCGCGGCCATAACGTGCGGATCAACGGCGCGCCCAAGGCCGCTGCCGGTGAAATCGTGCTGCTGGAGGCCTCGGGTTTCTTCTCCAATCAGGAGGCGTTTGTCAGCCTGCGCGAGGCCAACCTGATCGCCCTGATCGTCGAGGCCGAAACCACCACCGTACCGGTTCTGCAAAATGCCCTGTCGATCCTCAATACCGCATTCAAGCGGGTCGATGGCATCATCATTAACCGTCGGCGCTTTGGGATTCCGGAGAACGTGCTGAGCTTCATGGCGCGGGTCAGGGGCAACAGCTGATGCATATCGCGCTGCTGGCCCCCATGGCCCCCGAGCAGAACGGTATTGCCGACTATGCAGGGCATCTGCGGGCCGCACTGGAGAGTCTGGGGCTGCGGATCAGCACGCCTCTGGCCGGGATTGGCAACGATCCCGATCGGGCCATCGAACGCGTAGCGCAAACCGACTGGCAGGGCATCGACCTGGTCCATGCCGAACTGGGCGGTGGACGACTCGCGGAATTTCACGCGCTCAAAGCCCTGCGCCAACGCTTTCCCCAGCTGCCGCTAAGCGCCACGGTGCACGATCCGGAGCGCCTGGTCTGGCGCCGGGCCAAACTGCCCTGGCCACTGTCGTGGGCCGCGCGACTGCCCTCGCCTTTGCCACAAATCGCCACGGTGCTGAGCGATCCGATCTGCTTGTACGAGGAGCAGCAACTGGCTCGCAGCCTTACCCGGCTGATCACCCTGACCCAAGCCGGTAGCGCCTGCCTGCGCCAGCGCATGGGGTTGCGGGCCGAGCAGATGATGGTGATCCCCCACGGCAACCTGGCGATCCCCGCCCAACCCCTGCCACCTTTGTTGCCTCTGAGGCTGCTGTATTTCGGCTTCATCTATCGCGGCAAGGGCATCGAAGACCTGCTGGATGCACTGGCCATGGCCTTTGCCCAGCAGCCCGAAATGCGCCAACGCATGCGCCTGACCCTGGCTGGCGGCAGCGAGCCGGAGATGGCCTTCGGCACCGCCGGCAGCTACCTCGATCAATTGCGCCAGCACATCCAGCGCTTGAATCTGCAAGACAGCATCGACTGGCAGCTGGACCTGCCAGCCAACGATATCCCCAAGCTGATCCAGGCCCACCATGTGATGGTGCTGCCCTACCGCGAATCGAGCAAACTCAAGCTCCTGGGCAAACTGCGGGGTACCAGCGGCGCCTTGTCATGGGCCGTGGCCTGCGGTCGTGGGGCTATCACTTCCGATGCCCGCTCATTCGCCGAGGAAGTGGCCCAAGACAACGGCGTGATCTTTCCTCAAGGTAATGTCGCGGCCCTGGCAGCTGAACTCAGCCATTTGTGCGCCAGTCCCGAACGAGTGGAGCGCTGGGCCGAGCACGCTGGCGTGATCGGTTCCCGCAGGGTCTGGAGCCATACCGCCGAACGCTTTGCCCAGGTCTTCGCACAAGCGTGTGGAGGGGCGGCACATGTGGCGTAAAGCGAACATCCTGCTGGCCTTGCTGCTAGGGCTGGGCAGCCTCTGCGGGCCGGTTCTGGCGGACAACAGCCTGCGCGGCTCGCACCCGGTGGTGTGGAAGGATTTCCTCGGGGTCAACGCGCAGTTCCAGTACTTCGATCCGGGCGTCTATCAAAAGCAGATGAACCGGCTCGACGCCCTCGGCCTGAACTGGGTCCGCCTGGCCATTCACTGGGCGATGATCGAGCCAAGCGAAAATAACCTGCAACTCGACGCCCTGGATGGCGCGATGAATGCCATGCACAGCCACCAGTACAACATCCTGGCCTACATGGTCGGCTCGGCCCCCTTTGCCGCCAACGTTCCGAACGGTGCGACGCCCTCCGATCAGTACCCGCCCAAGGACTTCAACGTTTTCGCCCAACGCATGCAGATGCTCGCCCTGCGCTATCCCCAGGTGAACACCTGGCAGGTGTGGAACGAACCGAATATCGTCTGGCTGCCCAAAGAAGACCCCAACGCCTACGACCGGTTGCTCAACACCACCACCAGCGCCATTCGTACAGCCATTCCCGACAAACCCGTGGCCACCGCTGGCATGGCCTATTACAGCCAGATGCGCAGCACTCAGGGACTGATGCTCAAAGACCTGCTGGAACAGGGCCTGGGCTCCGAGAACCTGATCGCTGCCTACCACCCTTATTCAGAGTTCCCGGAAGGCGATGATGCCGCGGCAAAAGACTTCCTGGTTCGCGGCAATTTCCTCAACAACGCCCTGCACAGCCGCGGCGTGCAGCAGGTGTGGGCCACCGAGTGGGGCTGGTCGAGCTACACCACCGGCGCCCGCGAGATGCAGGCGATGATCGGCCTCAATGGCCAGGCCGATTACACCTTGCGGCGCCTGGCACTGATGGCAACCATGGATTACCAGCGGATCTTCCTGTTCAACTTGAGCGACCTCGATGCCCGTGCCAGCAACCGTGATCAGTCCTATGGCCTGGTGGACCTGAGCGGCGAACCCAAGCCGGTGTACAACGCCCTCAAGTACTTTCTCGACACCACCGGTCCCAGCCTGATTCCAGATGATCCACCGACGTTGAGCAACGCCCCCAATGACCTGTACAGCATCGCCTGGACCCGCCCCAACGGTTCCCATGTGTGGATGTTCTGGAGTGCCAGTGGCAGCAGCCTGCAAGTTCCCGGGCTCAATGCCGCAGTGTTGCACGACCCGTTGGCCGGCACCCAAACCAACTTGAGCGGGCCGCAGGGCCTCAGCGTCCCGCTGAAAACCAGCCTGCAACTTCTGGAGTGGTGAGTTTGAAAATCCTCTGGACCCTGCCCTACCTGCCCTGGCCCGCCACCAGCGGTGGCAAGACCCGGCAATACCATCTGCTGCGGGCGCTGGCGGCCCGGGGCCATCGAATCACCTTGCTGGTGCAGTCGAAGACCCCGCTGGACGAAGCCACTCGCGCCGCCCTGGAGCCTTGGCTGGAGCGCCTGATCGTGCTGCCACGACGGCCTTTGCGCAGCCTCAAGACCCTTCTTTCGGTGCTGTTCGCGCCCTATCCGATGCTGGCCGACATCAACGGCCTGGCGGGGCCGCTGCAGCAACGCTTTCGTGAGTTGCTGCACGAGCCCTGGGATGTGATCCAGATCGAACACAGCTACAGCTTCCAGCCCTTCGAGCAGCCTCTGCAGCAACTGCAGCGGGATTTCATTCTTACCGAACACAATGTCGAATCAGCCCTGGGCGCCGCGAGCTACGACCGCCTGCCGACCTGGTCGAAACCCTTCACCCGCTATGATCAATGGCGCTACCGACGCTGGGAGCGCCGTGTGTTCCAGCAAGCCGCAAGAGTCATTGCGGTGACCGAGCAGGATGCCCTGACCCTGGCCCGGCTGAGCGGAAAACCTGCGGCAGTGGTGGTCAACGGCGTGGATTGCAAACACTACGCGGCGGTGCAGCCGGATCTCACCAGCCAGCGCCTGCTGTTTATCGGCAACTACGAATACAGCCCCAATCTGGACGCTGTGGAATGGGCCCTCGAGGAAATCCTGCCGCGCCTGTGGGCCCTCAATCCCGAAGTGCGCTTCGCCATCTGCGGCTACGCCCTGCCGGACAGTTTCCGCCAGCGCTGGCCGGACCCGCGCATCGAGTGGCAGGGTTTTGTCCCTGACCTGCGGGACCTGCAACGGCGCTCGGCGCTGTTCTTCGCCCCGCTACGCCAGGGCGGCGGCTCCAAGCTCAAAGTCCTGGAGGCCATGGCCGCCGGCTTGCCGGTGGTCACCACTGCCCAGGGCACCTCGGGCCTGCAGGTGGAGAACGGCCGGCACTACCTGGGCAGCGAGACCCCCGGCGCCCTGGCGCAGATTCTTGCCGAAGCCCTGGCCGACCCTGCGCGCCTGCAGCGCATTGGCGCGGCCGGACGCGATTACGTGTTGGCCGAACATGACTGGACCGCCGCCGCCGCCCAGCTGGAAGCGGTCTACCACCAACTCCCCTCTGTCAAAGAAGAAGTGTCCGTATGCGCATAGGTCTGGATTACCGCCCCGCCGCGGGCTACAGCAACACTGGAATCGGCCGGCAGAACCTGGCACTGGAAGACGCCCTGCGTGCCCACCCGGATGTCAGCCTGCAATTGTTCGGCGTGGCCCCGGAGGACCATCCCCTGCGCCGGCACGTGCATTGTCCACGCTGGGGCGCGCCCTTGCAGGCAATCCACCGTTTGCCGAGTCGCTTGCGCTTCGAGGGCGGTTTTCTACCTGGCGCCCTGCGCGAGGCAGGGGTCGAGCTGTACATTTGCAACTTCAACATGGGTCTGCCGCTGGGCAAGAAACCCCAGGACTTGCGATATGTGCTGCAACTGCATGACCTGTTCCAACTGACCCTGACCAACAGCCACGGCTCCAGGCTCAAGGAGCGGGTCTATGGCCTCAGTGACAAGCTGTCCATCGGCCACTCGGTGAAACAGGCGGACCGGATCTGGACCCCCTCGCAGTACACCGCCGATGAACTGGTGAAGCTCTTCCCCGCGGCCCGGGACAAGGTCCGGGTGCTGCCCAACCTGGTCAACGGCTTTCACGGCGAGCCCGCCGATATCGCCGATCTACAACTGCCCGAGCGCTACTGGCTGGCGGTGGGCACCCGCGAACCACGCAAGAACATTCCCTGGTTCGTCGCTGCCTGGCAGGCCGCGCGCCAGCAATCCTCCGAGGTGCCGGAACTGGTGCTGGTCGGTGCACCCGAGCACTTGCCCAGCGAGTTGCGGGTGCTGCATGGCCTGCATTTTCTCAGTGATCTCAGCGAGAGCCAATTACATGCCGTGTACCTCCAGGCCCAGCGTTTGTGGCAGCCGTCCTACGCCGAGGGCTTCGGCCTGCCGGTGATCGAGGCCCTGAGTGTTGGCACCCCGGTGGCGGTGGCCAGCGGCTCGGCCCTGGATGAGATCACCCCAACCGACAGCCCGCGCTTCTCACCCAGCGACAGCGGCGCGCTGAGCCAACTGATGGTGCAGTTGGCCAGTGCTGCCAAGGACAACACAGAGGCGCTCAAGGCCTGGGCCACCGGCTACGCCGAAAACGCCTATCGCCAACGCTTCAATGAATTGCTCGAGGAGCTCAAGTAATGCCCATCGCTCTGCCGTTGGCGCTGATCTTCAGCCTGGTGTTCGGCGTGCTGATCTGGCTGCTGCCGCCGCTCACGGTGCTGGTGCTGATGGTCGGCCTCGCGGCCGCGGTGACGGTGGTCCGCCAGCCCTTGCGCGGGCTGTTGCTGTTCGCCGTGCTGGCGACTTTCCTGCCTTATTCAACGGTGCAGATCGGCATCCGCACCACGGTCTCGGAAGCACTGCTGCTGTTGGTCTGGGTCAGCATTCTGGCGCAAAGCCTGTTCTCCAACCTGCCGCGCCCGCCCAAGCTGTTGCGCACCGAAAAACTGCTGCTGGCACTGATGGCCTTCAGTGCCCTGCCTTTCATCATTGGCCAGTTGACGGTGAACGCCGAGGGCAACGGGCCGGTGAACTGGGTACGTTGGCTGCTCAATCTGTCGGCGTTATTCCTGGTACCGCGCCTACTGCAGGAACAGAAGGCCCGGGAGCAACTGGTCTGCGGCCTGTTGCTGGGGACCCTGCTGCTCCTGCTGCTGTCGATTCCGGTGTTCCTGAAAAACGGCAGTGCCACCGCCATGACGCCGATCCTGGAGAAACTTGGATACGGCGGTATCGCGACCCTAGGTGATAGCCTCAGCGCCCTGGCCGATCGCATGGGCTCGCCCTGGATGCACCCGAACGTCACTGGTGGGGCCATGGCGCTGATCCTGCCCCTGGCCTTCTGCTTTGGCCTGACCCGCAGTGGCTGGGAACGCAAGCTGGGGCTGTGTGTGGCGCTGCTGGGAGCGGTCGGGCTGTTGCTTTCCGGGTCCCGCGGGGCATTGCTGAGCCTGTTGCTGGTACTGATCTGGATGGCTCGTCAGCGGGTGCCCTATACCGGGCGCATGCTCATGGGCGGGTTTGTTCTCGGAGCCTTGTTGCTGATGTCCTACCCACCGCTGCAGGATCGTCTGCTGACCTTGTTCAGCTCCAACGACGCCAGTACCAGCGTACGGGTCGACGAGTATTCACACTTCCCCGCGGCCATGGCGATGTTTCCCTTCGGCATCGGCTTCAAGGTTGATCCCCCGGTACCGGGCACAGGCCTGTGGGGGATCTCCAACCTGTGGTTGAACTACATCTACAAGATCGGCCTACCCGGCATGTTGCTGTTCATCGCCGTGATCTGGAGCTGGTGGCGGGAAACCCGGGGCCCCGGTCTACAGGTCAAGTTGACCCGTGACAACGCCCTCTGGCTCGGCAGCAGCGCAGGCCTCAGCGCCGCCCTGATCAGCGGCTTGTTCGACCACTACTTCAGTTTTACCCAAGTATTGATTGCCCTGTTCTGGCTGCTGCTGGGCCTCAACCTGCATGAGGCCAGGCGCCTGCGGCTCAAGGCCAAACCTTCGCCATCAAGGGTTATTTCAGACTCACTTCCCTCAGGAATCCGCTCATGAAACATCGCATCTTTCACTCGCAGAACCTGAAACAGGCATTGCCTGAATATGCGCAAAAAATGGGCGTGAGCCTCGAGGAGCTGGAGGCGGCCTATCAGTGGATGCTGGAAAACGACGTGCTGTTCGAGCAGCCGCTCAAGGACAATGTGCTGACCTATATCAGCTACCTGAATATCGAATCGAAGATCGAGCCGCCCTTGCCCCGACGCTTTTATGCATTGCTCGGCCGTGAA
Organism: Pseudomonas sp. Fl4BN1; assembly: GCF_009908285.1. Taxonomy (GTDB): domain Bacteria; phylum Pseudomonadota; class Gammaproteobacteria; order Pseudomonadales; family Pseudomonadaceae; genus Aquipseudomonas. Next base: position 78,216 of record NZ_JAAARM010000014.1, on the reverse strand, counting down.
GTCAAAGGTGCGCTGATTCCCATGTATGGCATCAACTGGCCAACCCTGCGCGACCGCATGCTGCGGACCTGGGAGCAGATCTACAACATCCTGATCTGCAAGATCCCCAGCCACACTCTGCGGCTGCTCTGGTTGCGCATGGGCGGGGCGAAGATCGGCAAGGGCTCCACGGTCTGGCGCAATACCGAAGTGCTTGGCATCGACAGCCTGCGCATCGGCCAGGACAGCACCATCGCCTGGCACTGCCAGCTGGATGCCCGCGGCGGGCTGATCATCGGCGACCATGTGACCATTGCCTCCCACGTGCTGATCATCGCCGGCGGCCACGACCTGAAGGCGCCGGAGTTCTGGGCGGTGGGCGGGCCGATCTATATCCATGACTACGCCTGGATCGCCAGTCGCGCACTGCTGTCCTTTGGCGCCGACATTGGCGAAGGCGCAGTGGTCGGCGGACAGTCGGTAGTATCCAAGCCGGTCCCCCCTTACGCCATCGTCAGCGGGCCGGACGCGGCGATCAAAGGCGAACGCTGCCGCAACCTCAACTACAAAGTGGGCGGCAAAGGCCTGTTCACTTTATTCCACTGAACCGCGCCCATGTTCGGTGCAACGCTGTGGCTGACCCTGGCCACCCTGACCGGGCTGGCCGCAGGCTTTGCCCGTGAATGGCTGCTGGTGGCGGCCTGGGGGGCCGGGGGGCAGAGCGACGGTTTCCTGGTGGCGATGTTCCTGCCCGAGGCCCTGCGCATGGCCCTGGCCGCCGGGCTGCTCAGTGCTGCCGCGCTGCCGCTGTACCAGCAACGCTCGGCCCCTGAGCAACAGGCCTGGTTGAGTGCCCTGGCACCGCGCCTGCTGCTGTGTGGCCTGGTACTGGGCGGTGTACTCAGCCTTGGCGCCCCCTTATGGGTGCGCTTGATCGGGCCTGGCCTGGGCAACGATGGTTACACCCTGGCCAGCGGCGGCCTGCACTGGCTGGCTTGGTGCGCGCCAGGGTTCATCCTCCACAGCCTGTTCTGCGTTCCTCTGCAGGCTCGCGCACGCTTTGTCCTGGCGGGCCTGGGTTCACTGCTATTCAACCTGCCGCCGGTGATCTACCTGGCCAGTTTTCATCATGACGCCACGCCCGGCGGACTGGCGGCCGCCTGTGTACTAGGCAGCCTGCTGATGCCGACCGTGTTGCTGCCAAGCCTGCTGCGGGACGGCTGGCGCCCATGGCGCTTCCAGGCAGCACCCGGGGCCGGGCGCGAGCTGCTGCAGCGTATCGGCCCATTGCTGAGCAGCAACCTGGCCAGCCAGGGCCTGGCACTGTTGGAGCGTATGGCCGCATCGCTGCTGGGGGAAGGGGCCGTCACCTGGATCAACCTGGCACGCAAGTTGATCAATCTGCCGTTGATTGCCCTGATGAGCCTCAATCAAGTGTTGCTCGGGCTGATGAGCGGCAGCTCCGGCGAACAACGCCTGGGCTTGCTGCGTAAAGGCTTGAGTACCACCACCCTGCTGACGATTCCGGCAGTGGTCGGCCTGATCGGTGCGGCGGCGGCGCTGGTGCACCTGCTGCTGCCCAATCAGGCCGCCGACAGCCCTCTACCAACACTGCTGGCGTGGTTCTCCGTACCGTTGATGTTCGGCGCCTGGAACGCCCTGCTGGCGCGCTATGCCTACGCCGCAGGGGACACCCGCATGCCGCTCAACTGCGAGTTGGCCGGCAGTCTGCTGAATGCATTGCTGCTGGCCCTGCTGCCGTACGTCTTTGGCCTGATCGGGATAGCCCTGGCAGCCATCTGCGGCGTTGTCCTCACCGGCCTGCTGTTGATGCGACGCCAGCAACTGCTGGGCCTGGTGCCATGGCGCAGTCATTGGCTGATCGGTATCGGCGGCATGGTACTGGCGGCGCTGTTCCTGCACCCGCTGACTTCTATCTGGTGGCAACTGGGACTGAGCAGTGCCTGCGGTCTGCTGCTGTTGCTGATCCTCGCAGCCTGGCTGCGACCCTGGCGCCAAAACCTGACCTGAACCTGACTGGAACCGGAGATATCGAACATGGCGACACTACGCGTAGCGTGTGTGATCCCAACCTACAACGGCTGCCAGGATCTGGCCCGGCTGCTGGATTCCCTGGCGATCCAGAGCACCCCATTCGATACCCTGATCGTCGACTCCAGCTCCAGCGATGGCACCTACGAGCTGGCCCTGTCCCGCTGCCCCAATGTGCTGCGCATCGACAGCCGGGATTTCAATCACGGTGGTACCCGGCAACTGATGGTAGAGCGCCATGCCGACTACGATGTCTATGTGTTCATGACCCAGGATGCCTACCTGGATGACGCCGATGGCATCGCCCACATCATTGCCCCCTTCGCCGACTCGCAAGTGGGGGCCGTGTGTGGGCGCCAACTGCCACACCTGAATGCCAGTCCCCTGGCCAGCCATGCACGGCGGTTCAACTACCCGCCGACCTCCCAGGTGAAAAGCCTGGCCGATGTGCCGGCACTGGGGATCAAGACCGCCTTCATGTCCAACTCCTTCTCTGCCTATCGACGCGAGGCGCTGATGCAGGTTGGCGGCTTTCCCAGCCACGTGATTCTGTCCGAAGACATGTACGTCGGCGCCAAGATGCTCCTGGCGGGCTGGAAGGTCGCCTACGAAGGCAGCGCCTGTTGCCGCCATTCGCACAACTACAGCCTCAAGGAAGAGTTTCGCCGCTACTTCGACATCGGCGTGTTCCATGCCCGGGAACCCTGGATTCGCCAGGCTTTTGGTGGCGCCGGCGGTGAGGGGTTGCGCTACGTCAAATCCGAGTTGAAGTTCCTCGGCCTCGGACGAATGATGGAATGGCCCGGATCGTTGCTGCGTAATGCGCTGAAATTGCTCGCCTACAAACTCAGCCAGCAGGAGCGTTACCTGCCTTTGGCCTTGAAGAAAAACCTGGGGATGCACAAACGCTATTGGGACAGCCCCTACGCCTGAACAGCCGCGCCCGACTTAAAGTGATTTTTCTGACTGAAGAAAGAGAATTGCCTGAATTGACCCTACGGAGCCAATCAGTGACTGTGCATGTCAGGCGCTGACGCCTCATACAGGGAAGTGCACCGTCATGAACGACAAGGGGCTTTATCCGCGAGCGTACTCTTCGCTCAACCGCATGACAGGCAACTCATGGCTGACCGGCAACCCGGCTCGACAACTCGATCGACCACTCTCGTCCGAACCGTCCCTACGCCACTCCAGGCTGTTGCCGACACTCAAGCGCCTGGCCTGGCTGGTATTGGCGGCGACCATGCTGGCTGGCCTGGTGACCTGGGGTTTCCACAGCCGTTTCGGCCTGCTGCTGTTACTGCTGCTGCGCTGAACGGCGACCTGTGAGCCCGGTCCCGACCGGGCTCACCACACCGGGGTCAATCCAGCACTTCACTCAAGGGAATGAAACTGACCCAATCGCCTTCGACCAGGGTCCGCCCTTCCAGTACCTCCACCAGGCCTTCCGCCCAGGCTGCACTGCGCAAGACACCGGAACTCTGGTTGCGGTAGATGATTGCCCGCCCACCTTCAAGGCGGCCGCGCAGGTACTCGCGGCGGTTGCCGGGATGTGGCCAGACAAAACCCGCCGGCACCTGGAAGCGCAATGGCTGTACCTGCTGCACACCCTGGCGCCGCAGCAGATAAGGCCGCGCCAACAAGGCAAAGGTGACCAGCGTCGATGCCGGGTTGCCCGGTAGGCCGATCACCGGCACACCGCGAAAATGTCCGAAGGTCAGAGGCTTGCCTGGCTTGATTGCCAGCTTCCACAAGCCCAGCTCGCCGGCTTCGCGCAATGCGACACCAAGAAAGTCCGCCTCGCCGACCGACACACCGCCAGTGGACAAGATCAGGTCGACCCCCTCCAGCTCCGCCAGACGCTGGCGAGTTGCCGGCAAATCGTCAGGCAGAATCCCGGCATCCAGTACTTCACAACCCAGGCGCTGCAACCAGCTGCACAACAACACCCGATTGCTGTTGTAGATCTGTCCCGGTCCCAGAGGCTGACCCGGCTCCAGCAATTCGTCACCGGTTGACAACACGGCGACCCGAACCCGACGCACTACCTCCAGTTCCGCACACCCCAAAGAAGCGGCCAAGCCTTGCTCGATCGGCCCCAGACGCGTGCCGGGCGCCAGCACTTGCTCGCCCACAGTGGTCTCCTGTCCCTGGGGCCGGATGTTTTGCCCGACCTTCAAGGGCTCGGTAAAGAGCACCCGCTGATCGTCCTGGACCTGGGCGTTTTCCTGCATCTCGACGCAGTCCGCGCCCGCCGGTACCGGAGCGCCGGTAAAAATCCGCGCACAGGTTCCCGCCTGCAATGGTTCGGGGACCTGTCCGGCAAAGATCCGCTGGCTGACTGGCAGTGGTTCACCCTTCCAGTCCTCCAGGCGCAAGGCGTATCCATCCATGGCACTGTTGGGCCAGGGTGGCAGGTCCAGGTTGGAGATCAGCGCCTCGGCCAACACCCGGCCGTCAGTGGCCGCCAACGGCAATCGCTCACACTCGACAATAGGCGCCGCTGCAGCCATCGCCAGCAAACGCTCCAGAGCCTCCTCCACCGGCATCAAGGCGCCATGCTTGCCCGGCTTACCCACGGGATTCACAGGGTGCCGCCTGTTTCAGATGAGGCACAAAGTTGCACGGGCGATGCCGCGAATCCAGTTGCTCGGCGAGGATTCCGTCCCAGCCGGTGCGCACCGCATTGGTGGAGCCTGGCAGGCAGCACACCAGGGTGCCGTTGGCCAACCCTGCCAAAGCACGGGACTGCACAGTGGAGGTGCCAATGTCCGCGACTGAAATCTGCCGGAATAGCTCGCCGAAGCCGTCGACCTGTTTATCCAGCAGGCAAGTCACCGCTTCCGGAGTACTGTCACGCCCCGTGAAACCGGTGCCACCGGTGATCAACACCACCTGCACCACGTCATCAGCAATCCAGGTGGCAACCTGGGCGCGGATCTTGTACAGATCGTCCTTGAGCAGGACTCGTGCTGCCAGACGGTGACCTGCGGCGCTCAGGCGCTCGACGAAGACTTGTCCAGAAGTGTCGGTTTCCAGAGTGCGGGTATCGCTGACAGTCAACACCGCGATGTTCAGTGGGGCAAAAGGCACATCAGCCTTGGCTTTCATAGGCTCGGTCCGTGGTAGGAGGAACAGCCCGGTGTTATATCACAGCGCTCTCATCCGCCGCCGCTGCGGAGCCGGCCATCCCCGACACGGCTTGTGATAGCACCTCACACGCCAACGAATGCAGACTGAGGCCATGCTGCACGAAGATTCCATCTGCCGTCTCGAACGCCTGCGATCTGTCTGGCAACGTGGCAGAATGTCCCTGGCCAAGGAACTTGCAGACGTTGTATACGTCTGAAGACCAGCACTCAAAGTACTCATTTCGGAGACACACAATGACTCAACGGACCCTCGCCACTCTCATGCTCGCACTGGGCCTGGCCACTCTCGCCGGTTGCGCCTCGCCAACAGTGATCACCTTGAATGACGGTCGCGAAATCCAGGCCGTCGACACCCCTAAATACGACAAGGACTCCGGCTTCTACGAGTTTGAGCAGTTGGACGGCAAGCAGACTCGCATCAACAAGGATCAGATCCGTACCGTCAAAGAGCTGTAAGCCTGACGGTTGTCGATCTGAAAGCAATAAAACCCGCCTGGTGCGGGTTTTATCGTTTCTGCCCCGTGGAACTTCACCATTGCAAACTGATGCCGCTTTCGAACTCGCGCTCCTCCCCGGTCAGCGGATCGATGAAACGCAGGCCCTGAGCCAGTAATTTCAGCGGGTTGGCATAATCGTCCTCAGCGTCTTTGAGTACCTCGGGGTAGAACGGGTCATTGCAGATTGCCGCTCCCAGAGCACTCATGTGCACCCGCAATTGATGCTTCTTGCCCGTTACCGGATACAAGGCGTAGCGCCACAGGTCAGCGTGTTTTTCCCTGACCTCGATGGCAGTTTCGGTATTGCTCGGCCCCTCCCCCTCTTGCATGCGAAAGAAGGGTTCACCGTCCACCAGCCTGCTCTTGTGGACCCGAGGAAAGTCCAGGTTCGGCAAGGCCCGGGCAATGGCCTCGTAGCGTTTTTCTATCTTCCGGGTAGGGAACAACGCCTGATAGGCCGAGCGGCTACCGGGATCAGCGGAAAACAGCACCAGCCCCGCTGTATGCCGGTCGATACGATGCAAGGGCACCAGATGTGGGTTATCCAGGCGGCGGATCAGCCGTCGTAGCAAGGTCTGCTCGACATACTCGCCGGCCGGAGTGACGGGAAGAAAGTGCGGTTTGTCTGCGACCACTAGATGCTCGTCGGCATACAGGATCGTCTCCTGCACCGGGATCACTTTCTCGTCCGGCACCTCGCGAAAGTAATGAATCCGCAGGCCTTCGCGGTAGGCCAACTCCAGGCTGATGGGCTGGCCCTGCCCGTCCAGCACCCGGCCACGGGCAATACGGTCCAGCCATTGCTCACGGCTGATGGCCTTGAAGTGATCACACAGACATTCCAGTACCGTCGACCAGGAACCGGGGGGCAGGTACAAGGTGCTGGCCTGATGCTGTGCAGCTGAAAAACTCGCAGAAGACATACAGAAACTCGAGGGATCAATGCAAGGCGGCATTATCCAACAGCAATCTCCAGGAGCCTAGGGAACAGTTTCCTCGACATCAAGCGCAAGACTGCTTGGCCTGGGCCGCCGCCTCGGTGAACTCCTTGAGCCAGCGCAGCACATCCACCGCCTCCCAGCGCCCCGGGTCATAAAGTGCATAAAGCAACCCCTGGTAACCCACCACATCCAGTTGCCGGTGGTAACCCGCGCGCTGGAACAGAGCCTCGATCTCGGCGAAGCAGGTATTGAAGTGCAGCTTGTTGAAGGGTGTCTTGCCCTCGGTGACCAATCCATCCAGGCGCAACTCAAGCACCGCCTCACGGACTACATCACTGGACATGTTGTTCACGCTGTTTTTCAGTTGTTCGACATTGACCATCTCTATTCCTTTATCGGTTTGAAGCGTCCGCCACATCCATCAGGGTTGCTTGCGCCCCACATAACTGACCACCCACAACACCACGCCCCAGATCTCCATAGACCCCAGGTCATCCAGAACGATGGAAGAGATTGAAGGGCGCGCCGCCTTGAGCAGCAAGCCGCCACGGGGGTCGGGCGCCAGCAGGCGCAGCGAGTATTCCAGGCTGCCTTGAGGGCGTACTACAAGGTACTGGTCAACCACCGGCGTGGCCGAGCGATCGACAATCAGGCGGTCTCCAGGGTAGATGCCAAACCCCAGCAGGTTGTCATCATCGACCAGCAAACCGTGGATCTGTGGAGCACCAAGCCCCAGGGTCCGATCGAGGGAAAACCCGCTGCCGCTGGGCTCGTTGGCCCAGGAGGCGCAGTCACTGTCTCCCAGCCCCAGGAAACGGGCTGGCGACGGCTTGGAGCGTTCGGTACCGGTGAGGAAAGTGAGAGACATGGCGAGACTCCTCGATAGCTGTATATGCATACAGTAACCGAATCGACGGATCTCGCCAATGAATTCCAACCGCGAGCGACAGGCGGAAGTAATCCTGTATCGGACCAGGCGTCAGCGCAGAAACGCCACCACCTGCTCGGCGTCGAAGGGCCAGTCCAGTTCGGCGCCATTGTCTGCGCGGCGCAACACCGGGATGCGCAGACCATAGGTTTCGAACAATTCCGGTGTGTCGGCGATGTCCACCAGCTCGACCATCAGGCCGTGCTCCACCAGCGGCATCAACTCGGCCTCGGCCAGTTCGCACAGGTGGCAACCAAGGGTGCCGAACAATTGGCATTCAGGGGGCATGACGAAGTAACCATTGAGGAACAGGTGGTTATTCTAGGCCCAGGAGAAAAAGCCGTCGACCAAGGCACGATCAAAGAATGAACCGGACCCGGCGACTGGCCAGAATCAACAACGGTGCCACTCCAAAGGCCAGCGCTAGCACCAGCCCCGCCATCGAATTGCCGTAGGACATCCCCAGAGACAAGGCGCCAAGAATGAACCAGGGGTGCACGTAATACACCGCCGAAGACAGCTTCGCCGCAAAATTACTCTCGGATGCCCGGGGGTAAACCATCGGCAACAGGAACAGCGCAGGTGTGATCACCAGCAACGACGCGAGGAAATCGAAATTCTGCTCGACGTCAGCGCGCAAGGCGAAATTCAGCCCGGCCTCGGCCAGGGTCAACCCCAGCCCGAGCAACAACCAGCACCAGATACCGCGCCGACCGACGCGCTGCGCGATTTGATGCCGGGCACAGAGGAAACCAATGGCCATGAACGGAAAGCCCATGAACAGGAAATTGCGCGCCGTATAGTCGTTCTGATTGAAATGCTGGAGAAACCCATTGGGCAACTCGAAATAGACCCGTGCGTATTGCAGGCCCAGGCCGATCAGAAACGCCACCAGGGCTAGACCGATCAGGACGCTCGAGCGCCAGTGACGCAGCACCAGCAACATCACCCCGCCGCCGAGCATGCCCATCAGGTACCACAGGTGGAAATAACCGATCAGCAGACTCTTCAACACCCCCAGCACCCCGCCAATGCTGGCAATGGTCGCCGGATCAACATACTGCGGGCTGTAGACCAGCATCCAGAACAAGTAGATCAGCAGGACCCGCTTGAACCACTGGGCAAAGGAGTGGCCGCCGCTCAGGGTCTGGTACAGGTAATAACCATTGATGATGAAAAACGTCGGCACAGCCACCCGGAACAGGCCGTTGCACAACAAGTAACCCGCCCAGGTGTAGTTGCCGCCCAGCAGCTTGCAGTGCAGCGCCACCACCATCACCGCCAGCAGGACTTTCATGGCGTCAAGGTTTCCGTTGAGGACTTTCGACATCGATGACTACCCGAATAAGCAGTAAGGACACAGGCAACTACGCCGGATCGCAATGTTTGTGGCTGGGGGCAGAACGGAAACGGCGCTTGCAGTAGGCCGTGGCGCGATCGAGGATCGGCTTCTCGTAAAAGTGATACCCCACCCAGCCATAGCAGACTACCGCGGCCATCATCAGAACGATGAACACCAGGTTATCCACATAACTTGAGGGCCAGGCACCGATCACCAGCCAGGCCCGCCCCACCACCCCCAGCACCAGCAGATGAGACAGGTAGATGGTGTAGGACATATCACCAGTAGCAGTAAGAAAGGCCGGCATCCGGATCAGTTGCCGACGCTCCAACAAGGCCAGGGACAAGGTCAGGGTACCGAATGTCAGCCCCACCGCCAGCATCCTCGGCAAGCCTTCGGTAAAGAACAATTGATAGGTATAGATCAGCGGAAAGCCTACCAACAGCGACGCCGCCAGAGCCCCCCAGACCAGTACGGTGGGCACCTTGGCGCTATAGGGCCCATAGAAGAACAGCGCCAGGGCGCTGCCGGCGATGAACTCTAGAGCATAGGGATGGAGGATGATCTTCAGGGCCGGGGAATAGTCCTGCCAGTCCTGCAACAGGTTGAAAACCACCAGCGCCAACGCCCACAGCAGCAAAATCAGCGGCAGGCGCTTCTCCTTGAAAAACAGGAACAGCGTGAACATCAGGTAGAACCACAACTCGAACAGCAGCGACCAGGCCACCATCACCAGCAATACCCGATCATTGGGCAACAGCAGGAACGACATCCACAGGTTCGAGCCGCCATGGGAGGTGTTCACCAGTCCCGGCTGCCACAGGTACACCCCGAGGGTGATGAAGAAATACAACCAGTAAGTCGGATAGATCCGCGACAACCGATTGAACAGGAAGCGCTGGGTCTCGACGCTTTTCTGAAAGCGTCCACGACTGACAATGACCATCACAAAGCCGCTGATGACAAAGAACAGGTCGACCCCGAGCTGGAAGAAATTGAGGAAAATCGGCAATAGGATGTCGCCACCGGAGTATTTGATTTCCACCGACATCATGTGGAACAGCACCACCCCCAACACCGCGGCCCCACGCAACCCTTGCAGTGAATACAGACGCTCCATATACCTCTCCGGCTACTCACTGGCTGGGTCCTGTGGATAACCCCACAACCCGGGCAACGCGTTTATCGACAGTTTCTGAGCATAGCGAAGGCTCGTGAATATGAGACATTCTCGACAAAGAATGACATGAGTCAGGAAGGTTCTCAGCCGCGCGGGTGATCCTCGCGGCCTTTTTGCCTCCAGGCTTTACCCAGCCTGCCCCTTGTCCGGAGATGCCCGTTGTTTGCCAATCTACTGATCATTCTCGCCTCGTCACTGGTGGTCATCGCGCTGTTCCGGCGCCTGAGCCTGCCGCCGGTGCTGGGCTACCTGTCCGTCGGGCTGATGGTGGGCCCCACCGCCCTGGACTGGGTCAACGACAGTGAGGATCTGCCGGATCTGGCTGAGCTGGGGGTGGTTTTCTTGCTGTTCTCCCTGGGCCTGGAGTTTTCCCTGTCGAAGATGCTGGCCCTGCGCCGCGTGGTGTTTGGCCTGGGCAGCCTGCAGGTTCTCTGTAGCGGCCTGATCCTCGGCGCACTCCTGGCCTTGTTCGGCATGCCGCTGATTCCTGCGCTGATGCTCGGTACGGGCCTGGCCCTGTCGTCCACCGCTATCGTCAGCAAGGAGCTGACCAGCCTCGGCGAGATCTTCAGCAGCCATGGGCAGAACGCCATCGGCGTGCTGCTGTTCCAGGACATCGTGGCGGTGCTGTTGCTGACCCTGGTCCCGGTCTTCGCCGGCAGCAGCGACCAGGCCTGGTACTGGGCCCTGCCCGTGACCCTGGGCAAGACCCTGGTGTTGTTCTTCGGCCTGCTGCTGGCCAGTCGCTGGCTGCTACCCCGGCTGTTCCATGAAGTTGCCGCCTCGCACTCCGCGGAACTGTTCGTGCTGCTGGCCCTGGTGATTGTCTTGCTGACCGCCTGGCTCACCCACCTGCTGGGCCTGTCACCGGCTCTGGGCGCCTTCCTCGCCGGCATGCTGCTGGGAGAAAGTCATTACCGGCACCAGATCGAGGCCGATATACGTCCGTTCCGCGACATCCTCCTCGGGCTGTTCTTCGTCAGCATCGGCATGCTCATCGACCTGCAGTTGTTCATCGATCATGCCCCGCTGATTCTCGGCCTGACCCTGGCCCTGCTGCTGATCAAGGGCTCGGTGGTGGCTGTCTTGCTCAAACTGCGCGGCAGCGACGGCGAGACGGCCTGGCGCAGCGGCCTGGCCCTGGCCCAGGGCGGTGAATTCTGCTTCGCCCTGATGGCGCAGATGCAGCTCAGCCAAATGATCCCGCCAGAGATCAGCAGCCTGCTGCTGGCCGCCACCTTCTGTTCCATGCTGTTGACCCCGCTATTGCTGCGCGCCGCGCCACTGATTACCGCCAGGCTGCACCGCAAGCCCAACCAAGCCGCGCAACTGGAGGAGATCAGCGCACAGAACGCCACCCTGCAGGGCCATGTGCTGATCTGCGGTTATGGCCGGGTCGGCCAGTCCATCGGGCGTTTTCTGCGCCACGAGCAATTGCGCTACATAGCTCTGGATGATGATCCAGTGCGGGTCGAGGAAGCCTCGGCAGCAGAAAGTTGCGTGCACTACGGTGATTGCCGGCGCGCTGATCTGCTGACGGCGGTGGGCATCGGGCGGGCGCGGCTGCTGGTGATTGCCGTGGATAAAACCGACATTGCCCTGAGTGTGCTCAAGGCAGCGCGCAGCCTGGACAAGACAGTGCCGATCCTGGTCCGCACCCGGGATGACAGCCAACTGACCGAGCTCAAGGCCGCCGGGGCCAATGAAGTCGTGCCGGAGCTGCTGGAGTCGAGCCTGATGCTGGCGTCCCACGCGCTGATCATGCTCGGCCTGCCGGAGCAGCGGGTACAGCGCACGGTGGATGAAGTGCGCCACAGCCGCTATCGCCTGCTGCACGGTTTCTACCACGGCACCCAAAGCAGCACCCAGGACAATCACGAACCGCCTGCCGTGCAGATGCACGCGGTGAAACTCGACGCCGATGCCCACGCCTGCAACCTGTTGCTGCAAGAGCTGGGACTGGAAGAGCTAGGAGTCGATGTCCGTGGGGTGCAGCGTGACGGCAACGACCTGCCGCTCAATCCAGGCCCACGCCTGCAGCCTGGCGACCGGGTGCTGGTCTGTGGCCAGCAAGCGGCGATCGAAGCCTGCGAAGCGCGTCTGCAAGGCGGTTGAACGCGCTCCGCAGAGGCCCTGAACAACCAACTGTCAGGGCCTTGAAACCGGTCGGAGTGGTGTCAGTCCTGGCTCACCGCGCCGATCTTGTGCAGCGACAGATCGGCGCCGTAATACTCCTGTTCCTGAGTCAGGCGCAGCCCGCAAGTGGCCTTGATCGCGCCATACACGGCAAAGCCCCCCAACAGCGCCACCGCTACCCCAAGCCCGGTGCCGAGCAGTTGACTGATCAGGCTGATACCGCCCAACCCACCCAGGGCGCTCTGGCCGAAAATCCCGCAGGCAATGCCCCCCACACGCCACACAGGCCATGCAGTGGCCAGACCCCCAGTACATCATCGATCTTCCATTGGCTCTGAGCAGCGATGAAGCACCAGACGAACAAGGCCCCGGCAATCGCCCCGGTCAGCAGGGCGCCCACCGGATGCATCAGGTCCGAGCCAGCGCACACCGCCACCAACCCGGCCAGCGGCCCGTTATGCAAGAAACCCGGGTCATTGCGACCGACGATCAGCGCCGCCACCGTGCCCCCGACCATGGCCATCAAGGAGTTCACCGCCACCAACCCACTCACGCCTTGCAGGGTCTGGGCGCTCATTACGTTGAAACCGAACCAGCCGACAATCAGGATCCACGAACCCAGGGCCAGGAACGGAATGCTCGACGGCGCAAAGGCCACCAGCTTGCCGTCGCGATAACGACCGTTGCGCGGCCCCAGCAACAGCACTGCCGCCAGCGCCAGCCAGCCGCCCATGGCATGCACCACCACGGACCCGGCGAAATCATGGAAGCCGGCGCCAAAGCGCTGCTGCAACCAGGCCTGCACACCGAAGTTGCCGTTCCATACCAGGCCCTCGAAGAACGGGTAGATGAAGGCCACGATCAGCACCGTGGCACACAACTGCGGAACAAAACGCGCGCGTTCGGCGATACCACCGGAGATAATCGCCGGGATGGCCGCGGCGAAGGTCAGCAGAAAGAAGAACTTCACCAAGCCGTAGCCGTGATCGGCACTGATCACCGCCGCCGGCTGCAGGAAGCTCACACCGTAGGAGATCCAATAGCCTATAAAGAAATAGGCCAGGGTCGAGACCGCGAAGTCGCTGAGGATTTTCGACAGCGCGTTGACCTGATTCTTCTGCCGGACCGTGCCCACTTCGAGGAAGGCAAAACCGGCGTGCATGGCCAGGACCATGACCGCACCGATCAGGATGAACAAGGTGTTGGAGCCGTGGACCAGGGTGTCCACAGCGCTTTGCAGATTTTCCATGAGGCTGGCAGATCCGGCATTGGCCATCTGTTTCAATGCGTGATGCACCGCAAGCCCTGCACCAAGTTGGCTCCGAGGCGCTCCATCGAGCGCAATCGGTGAACCGTTTTGGCGCGCCAGGCCTCGGGCGCGAAACAGCACAGAAGTGAATAACCTGAGGTGGTGATTTATTTGGCCAGGGTTTACGCGGTTCGCACCGCCTCCCTCGCTCGTTTTCGGCGCAGGCGTCAAGCCCGGCGCACCAGGACAAAGCAAAAGCTGTACCAGGCAATTACAGTGAACCTTCACTGGGGCCTCACACTCATAGCTCACACAAGCAACCAACGGAGAAACAAGCATGGCCAGCAAAACGGCAAAGACGGCTCAAGAAGTACTGATGGCGGATTTTCAGGCACTGGTCAGTGACACGGAGCGTCTGCTGGAACACACCGCGACCCTGGCCGGCGACCAGGCCGACGAGCTGCGCGAACAGATCCACGACAGCCTGCTCAAGGCCCGGGAAACCCTGCAACTGACCGAGGAATCCCTGCGCCAGCGTGGCCAGGCGGCGGTCACCGCAGCTGAAGACTATGTGCAGACCAACCCCTGGCAATCGGTCGGGATCGCTGCCGGGGTCGGCTTCCTGATCGGCCTGCTGGCGACGCGGCGCTGATATGGCTATCGGCGAATCCGCTGCGTCCGGCAACGGCCCGAGCGCTTCCTCACGGCGCCTTGGGGCTGCGGTCCTGGGGCTATTGCACAGCCACGTCGAACTGTTCGGCATCGAGTTGCAGGAGCAAAAGGCGCGCACCGTGAGCCTGCTGTTGTTTGCCGGGCTGGCCCTGGTGTTTGCCCTGCTGTTGCTGGTGGGGCTGTCGACACTGGTGCTGATCCTGCTGTGGGACAGCTATCGCCTGGCCGGGATCATTGGCCTGTGCCTGTTCTACACCCTGGCTGCGATTTTCTGCGGCCTGCGCCTCAAGGCCGCGATCTTCGATGAGTCCTCACCCTTCCACGCCACTCTCGAAGAGTTGGCCAATGATCGGGAGCGCCTGCTGCCATGAAGCTGCCCGAGATTCCGCAGAACACTTCACGCCGGGAAATGCGCAAGGTACTGATCCGCCTGCGCATGGAAATGCACCGCCAGGAAATCCGCCACGAATCCCAGCAATTGCTGCAGCCCCTGCAACGGGTCCGCGGCCTGGGGCAAAGCTGGCAGGAAGGGTTTGGCATCAAGCACGCCCCACTCTGGGGCGTGGCGGTGGTGACCCTGTTGGGGTTCCTCACCGGTAAGGGCGCCAAGAGCGGTGGCGTCAGCAGCCTCACGCGCCTGGTTCGCCTGGGCACCAGCCTGCTGCCACTGATCAAGCTGGCGCTGCAAGGCGCCTCGCGCAAACCCTGAGCGAGCGGCCGCAACCGGCCTGCAACCGGCATCTGCTGATCTGGCTGCATTCTTGCTAAGCAACCCGGATCGGCCCCTTTACCAAGGGGCCGACCAAGGGTGTGTGAAAACGCCGTATTGCCGAACGCCGCAGTGTTCACACAGCCTGGACTCCTGTCTGTCCAACCGACAGCCACAGCTCCCTACCAACAAGACTCTGATAAGGAGGCCCTGTGATCGACGGGCAACCGCTCGCCTGCTTCCAGCCATTCATCGATACCGCCACCGGGCGGATCGCCGGGGTCGAAGCTCTGGGCCGCCTGCGCCAGGGCAATGGGCAACTGGCGTCGGTGGGGCCACTGTTCGCCGATCCCCGTACCCCGTCCAGCGCCTTGCGCCGTCTTGATCGCCTGGTCCGTGACGATGCTTTGCGCCGCCTCCACGAAGCCCCGGCGGACTGGTTCCTGAGCCTGAACATTTCCCCACGCTGGATCAGTCGGTTGCGGCCCGGGCAGCCTTTGCCCAGCCTCAGGCAGTTGCAGCAAAACGATGTCGATCCTCGACACATCGTCTTCGAGATCACCGAGCTGGGGGGCAACAGCCAGCGCCTAACGGAGGTGGTGGCGCGCTACCGCCAGGCCGGGGCACGAATCGCCATCGACGACTTCGGTGCCGGCTACTCGCAACTGGACCGGGTACTGGCGCTGCAACCGGACATCCTCAAGCTCGACATGCGCCTGTTCCAGGCCGCCGCCCGCGGCGGACCCAGCAGCGATGTGGTCAAGGCCCTGGCGCAGATGGCGGAAAAAACCGGCTGCTGGATCATCGCCGAGGGCGTGGAGACCGAGGCCGAACTGGATTTTGCCCTGGAGTGCGGCTCCCGCTACGTGCAGGGCTTCCTGTTTGCCCGGGCCGAGGAACAGCTGTTTGCCAGCGATGCCTTTGTCCAGCCCTTCGCCCGCCTGCGGGAGCGCTATGTGCGCCACAAGCTGGCCGAACGCAACTGCCTGATGCGCATGCGCCAGCAACTGGCAGAGCTGATGAACCTGCTGCAGGCCTGGGCGCAAGCCCGGGCTCCCATCAGCCAACTGCCCGCAGTGGAGGCCTTTCCCTGGCTGCTGCGCTTCTACCAGTGCGACCGCCATGGCACCCAACTGACGCCCAACCTGGAATGGCGCCACAACCACTGGCAGGCCGACAGTAGCTATGTGGGCCACAACTGGTCCTGGCGCCCGTACTTCTATCACCTGCTGGCCGAAGGCTGGGAAGAGCGCCGCCTGACCCTGTCCAACACCTACCGCGACGCCACCAGCAACCAGTACTGCCTGACGGCTGGCCAGTTTTTCGACAACGGCCAGCGCCTGCTGCTGATCGATATCGACGCTGCCGGCCTGTAACCCCACCCCATCTGCCGGCGAACGCGGCGACGTGAAGGATGCACGACCATCGGGCCCTTTCGCCGGCAAGCCGGCTCCTACCGGTGAGGCGCGGGCCAGGCCATTTCCGTGTAGGAGCTGGCTTGCCAGCGAAGGTGTTCGCCAGATGGATGCACGACCATCAGGTCCTTTCGCCGGCAAGCCGGCTCCTACCGGTGAGGCGCGGGCCAGGCCATTTCCGTGTAGGAGCTGGCTTGCCAGCGAAGGTGTTCGCCAGATGGATGCACGACCATCAGGTCCTTTCGCCGGCAAGCCGGCTCCTACAGGTGAGGCGCAGGCCAGGCCATTTCCGTGTAGGAGCTGACTTGCCAGCGAAGGCGTTCGCCAGATGGATGCACGACCATCGGGTCTTTTCGCCGGCAAGCCGGCTCCTGCAGGTGAGGCGCAGGCCAGGCCATTTCCGTGTAGGAGCTGGCTTGCCAGCGAAGGCGTTCGCCAGATGGATGCACGACCATCGGGCCCTTTCGCCGGCAAGCCGGCTCCTACAGGTGAGGCGCGGGCCAGGCCATTTCCATGTAGGAGCTGGCTTGCCAGCGAAGGCGTTCGCCAGATGGATGCACGACCATCGGGTCTTTTCGCCGGCAAGCCGGCTCCTGCAGGTGAGGCGCAGGCCAGGCCATTTCCGTGTAGGAGCTGGCTTGCCAGCGAAGGCGTTCGCCAGATGGATGCACGACCATCGGGCCCTTTCGCCGGCAAGCCGGCTCCTACAGGTGAGGCGCGGGCCAGGCCATTTCCATGTAGGAGCTGGCTTGCCAGCGAAGGCGTTCGCCAGATGGATGCACGACCATCGGGTCTTTTCGCCGGCAAGCCGGCTCCTGCAGGTGAGGCGCAGGCCAGGCCATTTCCGTGTAGGAGCTGGCTTGCCAGCGAAGGCGTTCGCCAGATGGATGCACGACCATCGGGTCTTTTCGCCGGCAAGCCGGCTCCTACCGGTGAGGCGCAGGCCAGGCCATTTCCATGTAGGAGCTGGCTTGCCAGCGAAGGCGCCGGCCAAGTGGATGCACCAGCGCGGGCAACGCCCCTCTTGCGGCCACGCCCGGGAACCCGGAAGCTGGGCGCCTCAGTTTTTTTTCGGAGAGACCCCGCCTTGGATTGGCAGACCCTGCTCAACCGCGAACGCCTCGGAAAGCCAGTGCACAGCCCGGAAGAACTTGGCCGTAGCCCTTTCCACAAAGACCATGACCGCATCATATTTTCCGGCGCCTTCCGCCGCCTGGGGCGCAAGACCCAGGTGCACCCGGTGTCCAGCAACGACCATATCCACACCCGCCTGACCCACTCCCTGGAAGTCAGCTGCGTCGGTCGCTCACTGGGCATGCGCGTCGGCGAGACCCTGCGCGGCGCCCTGCCCGACTGGTGCGAGCCCAGCGATCTGGGGATGGTGGTGCAATCTGCCTGCCTGGCCCACGACATTGGCAACCCGCCTTTCGGTCACTCCGGTGAGGACGCCATCCGACACTGGTTCCAGCAGGCCGCCGGGCGTGGCTGGCTGGATGCAATGAGCGAGGCAGAACGCCAGGACTTCCTCAATTTCGAAGGCAATGCCCAGGGTTTCCGGGTCTTGACCCAGCTTGAATATCATCAGTTCGACGGCGGTACCCGGCTGACCTACGCCACTCTGGGTACCTACCTGAAATACCCCTGGACCGCGCGCCATGCCGACTCCCTGGGCTACAAGAAGCACAAGTTCGGCTGCTACCAGAGCGAACTGCCACTGCTGGAACAGATCGCCCACAAGCTGGGCCTGCCACAACTGGAGGAACAGCGCTGGGCGCGGCACCCGCTGGTGTACCTGATGGAGGCTGCGGACGACATCTGCTACGCCCTGATCGACCTTGAAGACGGCCTGGAAATGGAGCTGCTGGAGTACGCCGAAGTCGAGGCGCTGCTGCTGGGACTGGTGGGCGACGACCTGCCGGAAACCTATCGCCAGCTGGGCCCGGGGGATTCTCGCCGGCGACGCTTGGCGATCCTCCGGGGCAAGGCCATCGAACACCTGACCAACGCCGCCGCCCGGGCCTTCGTCGAACAGCAGGACGCCCTGCTGGCCGGCACCCTGCATGGCGACCTGGTGGAGCATATGCACGGCCCGGCCAAGCGTTGCGTGCTCAACGCCAAGGACATTGCGCGCAAGAAAATCTTCCAGGACAAACGCAAGACCCTGCACGAGATCGGCGCCTACACCACCCTGGAGATCCTGCTGAACTCCTTCTGCGGCGCAGCGCTGGAACAGCATGGCGGCAAAACCCCGTCGTTCAAGAACCGACGGATTCTCGATCTGCTGGGCAACAACGCACCGGATCCACACTGGCCGCTGCACACCTCGTTCCTGCGGATGATCGACTTCATCGCCGGCATGACCGACAGCTACGCCAGCGAAATGGCCCGGGAAATGACCGGGCGCTCAAGCCCGCAGTAACCCTTGGAACTCAAGCGCCTGGCCACTGCGCCAGGTGCTTGATATGTCCTGCGACATCCAATCCAGCACTAAGGGATTCCCCTACCCCCAGCAGTCGACGCACCCGCCTTCAAACTAATGACGAGTGGGCCTTCACTGGGAAAACACTGAGAAAAACATAGAAATAGTTCGGCATTACGTATCTAAGGAAAACCCTTATCAACAATGATCAAACTAGAGAATCAAGAAATAGAGCAACAACTCAGTTAATGAAACCAACTAGCAAAAATCAAAATAACTCTGGTTCGAAATAACTGCATGCAATCACAGAATTAAACACCTCATTGATCATTCAACCAAACATCCTACCTTTCAAAAACCCACACTCCTCGCTACACCCCTTGCCAATCAAGGACACCGCTCAAACTTTGTTAGCCTTCTATGCATTTACAATTTACGTACAAATTGAGTTTTTAGTTTCAGATAGTCTCGATTTCAACAGGATATTTCCCCGCTAGCCGCCCCCTCCGGAAATTAATTTTGCTCTGCGCTGTAACGTTTCCAACTCAACCCACTCAACCCTTTTGTCATACCTGAATTTGCACTGACTTACCCGGCACTTACTCAGGAACTGTCACTCTCGCGCACTTGAACACTGACCCACCGATATACATATCGACGGCATCTCATGTTCACAGAGCAGAACTAAAAGCGACGTACTACTTGAGCCCCATGACCGGCCTCCTGGTTGTTCGTCACTTGGTCTTTTTTACAGTAAGGATGCCAAGTGCCCTATTCATTACGCACTGACCGCTCCCTTCTCACCCACACCAGCGGCTGGTGCCTGGGACTGCTGCTTGGCCTGACCTACTTGCCGTCAGCCTTGGGCGACGACCTGCAACCAGGACAGGAAGCCCTGCGCCTGCAGCAGCAACAGCAACGAGACCTGCAACAACTGCAACTGGAACAGCGCCAGCGGCAGATGCAGCGTGGCAGTTTCAGCAGCACCCCCGCCACCCCGAGCCTGCCGGAACAAACCACTAGCGATACGCGTTGCTGGCCCTTCAGCGGCACCCGCATTGGCGGCGTCAGCCTGTTCAGCAAAACCCGGCTCAACGACTACATCAAGCCATACGTGGCACCCTGCATGGGGATCAATCAGATCAACCAACTGCTGGCGGCCATCACCCGTTTCTATGTCGAAGCCGGCTACATCGCCAGCCGCCCGTACCTGGCCAGCACCCCGGTGGCCGGACACAGCCTGGATATCCTGATAGAGGAAGGCTACGTCGAAGCCATCGAGCTGGCTGACCAGAGCCTGCCAGTCTCCTTGCGCGGAGCGTTCCCGGGCATGCTCGGCGAGCCCCTGAACCTGCGGGACCTGGAACAGGGCCTGGACCAGTTGAACCGCCTGCGCTCCCTGGACCTGACCGCCGACATCGCTCCCGGCAGCGAACCTGGAGCCTCGCGGATCATTCTGCGTTCGCGCAGCAGCGCTGCCCGTTGGGGGCTTGGGCTCGGCGTGGATAACCTCGGCAGCGCCGGCACCGGCCGTGATCGGCAATCGGTCAACCTCAACTTCGACAGCCCACTGCAAATCAACGACGCGCTGAACCTGAACTACAGCGACACCCTCAACCACGGCCCGCGCTACAGCCGCAGCAGCAGCCTGTTCTATTCGGTGCCCTACGGTTACTGGACCTACAGCCTGTTCGCCAGCCACGCCGAATACCGCGCGCCGCTCAAGCTGGCTCGCACCACCCTGTACAACAGCGGCCGTACCGACATGGTCAGCGGCCGCGCCGACCGGGTGCTGTGGCGCGATCAGAGCCACCAGCTCAGCGCCAACCTGCAACTGGCCTACAAGGACGTCGACAGCTACCTGCAAAAAGCCCACCTGCAGATCCAGAGCCCTACCCTGACCGTGGCCGAGGCCGGGCTCAACCTGTTCTGGCTCAACAGCGCGGTATGGAACCTGGATGTCAATTACGCCCAGGGCCTGACCTGGTTCGGTGCCGACCGTGATTCGCAGCAGGTGCAGCGCAACCTGCCCCAGGCGCAATTTCGCAAGTACCGCGCGGGTCTCAGCCAGTGGCGCAATGGCCAGTGGGGCGCACAACGCTGGCAGTGGCAGAGCCAGTTGTCCCTGCAGTACAGCCCGGACCCGTTGCCGGCTATCGAACAGCTGTTGGGCACCGACGATTCGGCGGTTCGCGGCTACCGCGTAAACAGTGCCTCCGGCGCCATCGGCGGGGTCTGGCGCAACACCCTGCGCCTGCCGCTGAGCAACGATCTGCCAGTGAAGATCACCCCACGCCTGGGCCTGGACAACGGCTGGATCAAGGCCAAGCACGGAGCCCAAAGCCAACACCTGAGCGGCGCCAGCGCCGGAATCAACCTGGCCTGGAAAAACCTCCAGCTCGACCTCGACTACCAACGCAGCCTGAACACCCCGGAACACTTTCGCCCGGAACCGGAAGTCTGGCTGGCCAGGATCAGCCTGCAGATTTGACCCACCGCTGCTTAGCCTGAATCAACCGACGAACCTGAGCACCACGCGCCGTTGCACCCGATAAAGCAACGCTCGGCTCACCCACTTAGAACGAGGTTCTCATGCCTGACAACACTCATAGGTTTCACCTTTCACCCCAGGGTACATTGCGCTGGACCATCGCCGGCCTGCTGCTGGCGTCCCATCTGCCCCTGGCGCTTGCCGGCGGGATCACCGTGGTGGGAGGCCCCGGCGGCACCCCGATCCTGCAAAACCAGGGCGGCGTGCCCATCGTCAATATCGTCGCGCCCAATGCCGGCGGCCTGTCCCATAACCAATTCATCGACTACAACGTCGGGCAGCAGGGTGTGGTACTGAACAATGCCTTGCAGGCCGGGCAGTCGCAATTGGCCGGGCAACTGGCGGCCAACGCGCAGTTCCAGGGCCAGGCGGCCAGCGTGATTCTCAACGAGGTGATCAGCCAAAACGCCTCGCAACTCAACGGCGCCCAGGAAATCTTCGGCCGTGCCGCCGACTTCGTGCTGGCCAACCCCAACGGTATCTCGGTCAACGGCGGCAGCTTCATCAACACCCCGAACGCCAGCCTGGTGGTCGGTCGCCCGGAACTCCAGGACGGCAAGTTGCAAGGACTCAACACCCAGGGCGCCCAGGGCCAGTTGAATATCCACGCCGGCGGACTGCGTAATGCCGAAGGTTCAATCAACCTGATCGCGCCACGTATCGACAGCAAGGGCGAGCTCAAGGCCCGCGACCAGTTGAATGTGACCGTTGGCCGTAACCAGCTGGACTACCCCAGCGGCAAGGTCCTGAATGTCGATCCGAGCAGTCGCGCCCAGGAGCAACGCATCGACGCCAGTCTGTTCGGCGCAATGCAAGCCGGACGGATCAACATCGTCAGCACCGCCGAAGGCGCCGGAGTGCGCGTCGGCGCGGTCCAGGTGGACGGTCGTGACGGGGTCAAGCTGAGTTCCGCCGGCGACCTCGACATCCGCGGCCAGGCTGTGGACAACAGCCTCGACGCCATCCGCGCCGGCGTTCGCAGCCAGGGCGATATCGAGCTGCACGGAGCCAAGGATCTGACCCTGGCAGCTACCGATGTCAGCGGCCGCAACGTCAAGCTCGATGCTGGGCGCAACCTGACCCTGAGCAGCATCGAAAGCCGCAAGCTCCAGGAAAAACGCCAACAGTGGGACAAAAGCACTATCGGCATTACCTGGGAAACCTACGACCGCACCGAGACCGACAGCGACACCCGCCAGCACGGAAACAAAGTGGTGGCACAGCACGATGCCGAGCTGAATTCCGGTGCCCATACAGAAATCCAGGGCAGCAGCGTCGAAGCCGGTAATCGCCTGAAAGCCAACAGCGGCGGCGATCTGCGGCTGACGGCAGCCACCGAAACCCACACCCAGCGCGACCAGGGCCAGCATCGCAAGCACCTGTGGAAGGAGAACTGGGACACCGCCAGCAGTGAGCAACGCAGCGTCACCAGCCAACTCAAGGCCGGCAGTCAGCTGAAACTGAGCAGTGAGCAAACGCTGCAACTGCAAGGTGCCGATCTGCACAGCAAAGGCGACATTGAGCTGGCCGCGAAGGACGTCGACATCAACAGCGCCAGCCGTCAACAGAGCCAGAGCAACCAGCGTTACTCCGGCGACCTGGTGGGTGGTGGTTTCTTCGGCAAGAACGCCGACGGCGACCAGGGCAAGATCGAAAACCAAGGCAGCAAGGTCAATGCCGACGGCAAGCTGATCGTCCGCGCCGACAGCGTCCGCGTCAGCGGCAGCCAGGTCCGCGGCGGTACCGAGGCCAGCGTCGTCAGCGACAAGGGCTCACTGACCATCGATGGCGTGCAAGACACCTCCCACAGCAACAACCACAGCAAAGACAGCAAGTTCTTCGGCATCGCCAAGGACGAGAGCCGCCAGCAGAACAAGGGCAGCAGCACCGTCAGCAGCCAACTGCGCTCGGACAGCAACCTCAAGTTGCACAGTGCCGAGGACCTGACCATCAGCGGTTCCCAGGTCACTGCCAAGGGCCACCTCGACGCCAGCGCCGACGGCACCGTCAAAGTCGCGGCAGCCGAAGATACCCAACACAGCAACACCAGCACCCAAACCCGCGGCTTCGACGCTTACGCCAAGGAAAATGCCCCGGGCACCACTCAGTACCGGGCCGGCGTGCGCTACCAGGATGAACAGCGCAACGAGAGCACTGACAGCACCCGACAGCAGGCCTCCAGCCTCAGCGGCGGCACCCTGGCGGTCAGCGCCGGCGCCGATCTGCGTGTCGAGGGCAGCAACCTGGCGGCAACGGCTGGCGATGTCAGCCTGAGCGGGAAGAATGTGCAGTTGCTGGCTTCGGACAACACCCAAGAGAAACGCAGCGACAGCACCACCACCGGCGGCGGTTTCTACTACACCGGCGGCCTGGACCGGGCCGGCAATGGCGTGGAAGTGGCTCACAACAGCAGCCAGGACAGCAGCAGCAAGACCACCGCCCAGACCAGCAGCGTCGCCGCCAGTGGCAACCTGACCATCAATGCCGGCAACCGTCTGAGCACTGAAGGTGCCCAGGTCAAGGCCGGTGGCGCGCTGCAAGTCAACGCCGCCGAGATCGATAACAAGGCCGCGCACAACAGCGAAAGCAGCCAGCACCAGGAGAACAACTGGGCGGTGGATGTCGGCGCCAATGTCGAATACAAGGGTGTCACCCGGCCGATCGAGAAAGCCATCCAGGGAGTGGCACAGCGCAAGTTCCACCAGCCCGGAGTGCTTGATGCCCTGGAACAGCCCAACATCGGGCTCGATGTGGATGTCAGCCACCAGAACCGCCAGCGCAGCGAAAGCACCAGCAATGCCGTGGTCAGCCAGTTGAGCGGCGGCCAGGTCGACGTCAAGGTCGACGGACAACTGCGTGATCAAGGCACCCAGTACAGCGCCACCGACGGCGCCGTGAAGATCAGCGCCGACAGCCTGCTGGCCAGTGCCGCCAGCAATACCCACAGCAGCAGCGAACAGGCCGTGGACGCCAAGGCCGGCGTACGGGTCTACACCAATACCGGTGAGGACCTGAATATCCGCGGCAGCGGTGCCGGCGGCAGCAGCACCGTCACCAGCAGCAGCGAAAAAGCCCAGGTGGGCAGCTACGCTGGCAGCCAAGGCGTGGACATCAAGCTCGCGGGCGACGGGCGCTTCGAAGGTAGCCAGTTCAATGGCGGCCAAGCCGGGGTGAGCATAAAGACCGGTGGTGAGCTGGCGCTGAACCAGGCCAATGACCGCCAAAGCAGCAGCAACTCCAGCTTGCGTGGCGATGCCTCGCTGAGCCTGGGCACGATGCCAGGCAGCAGCGGTACCAACTTCAACCTCGGCGCCGGGCTGCAACTGGATCACAAGACCCTGGACCAGCAGGACAGCCAAGCGCGAGTTGCCAGTATCCAGGGCCAGGGACCGATTCAGTTGCACAGCGGCGCCGGCATGACGCTGCAGGGCACACAGATCGGCAACGCCGCGCGCCCCACCGGCGATATCAGTCTGAACGCCGGTGGCAAGCTCGACTTGCAGGCCGCAGTCGACACCCACAGCAGCCAGGGCAGCAACCTGGGCGGCGGCCTCACGGCAGGTGGCGGCAAAACCAGCAGCGAACAAAGCAGCGGCAAGAGCGCCAACTTCAGCGCCAACTTCAACATTGGCCGGGTCTCTGAAAATGACCAGAGCCAGCACGGCGGCCAACTCTATAGCCAGGGCACGGTCCTCCTGGGCAGCGCCGCCAGCGGCGACAGTGCGATTCACTTGCAGGGCACGCGGATCGACGCCGCCAAGGTGGTCCTGGATGCAGCCCAGGGCGGCATCTATCAGGAGTCGGCGCAGTCCACCCTGGCCCACAACAACTGGGGCCTGAACTTGGGCGCAGGGGCAAACCTGGGCAAGACCACCCTGGCCGATGCCGGTGAACACGACTCGCCGAAGATCGACCGCGGGATCAATGCCCGGGTCAAGATCGACGTCGACCAGCGTCAGAGCACCACCCAGCACAACAGTCTGATCAAAGCCGATCAGGTGACCTTCAACAGTGCCGGTGACGTGCATCTGGCCGGTGCCCGCATCGACGCTCAGCGAGTCGACGGGGTGATCGGCGGCGACCTCAATGTCGAAAGCCGTCAGGACCAGTCGCGCAGCACCCAGGTCAATATCGACGCCAAACTGGACGTGGCAAAAAACCAGCCGGGCCTGGTGAGCAAGCTGAGCAAACCTGCCGGCCCGCTCAAGGACAGCTTGCAGGCCAAGGCCGAGAAAGGCTTCGACAAGCACCGCGAGAAGCTGGAAAACGCCGTCGACAAGGGCGTGGACAAACTCAGCTCGGCCAAGGACACAGTGGTTGCCAAGGCCAGCGACGCCAAGGAGCGTCTGGGTGAGAAACTCAGCCGCAGCGGCAGCTACGATGTCAATCCGGAGCCCCGTGGCGCCTTCGGCAATGGCGTGGACAAGGCCAAGAACTACCTGGCCGATAAAGCCGACGCCGTGGGTAATCGTTTCTCCAGCCTGAAGGAGCGCTTCTGGCCAAAAACCAGCGACAGCTACTCGGTCAGCGAGAAGAACAGCACCGGCAGCCAGGTGGCCAACACTGCCGAAGGCGTGCTGTTCGGCGACAAGAGCGGCAAGACCTCCTACACCCCGACCTTGAACCTGAGCTTCAGCCACGCGGGCAAGAACAGCGTGGAGCAAGCCTCGGGCATCAGTGGTCAACAAGGAGTCAACCTGCGGGTGAACGGCGCAACCCAGCTCACCGGTGCACGCATCGGTGCCAGCGAGGGCCATGTCGAGCTGGGCGGTTCCAAGGTCAGCAGCACGGCCCTGGCCGGTTCGGACTATCGCGTCGACGCCGGGGTCAACCTGTCGAAATCCCCGGTCAACGTAGCGCTCGCCAGCGGTACCGAACTGACCCGCAAACAGGACGACGCCACTCAAAAGGACCAGTTGTTCAACCTGGGCCCGCTGCGTGTCGGCGGCCATAGTGACAGTCAACTGCTGCAAGCCGGCATCGACCAGCAAACACCATGAGGCCTGGGCCGCCCTCCTGTTCGGAGGGCGGCCTTGAGTGGCCTGCGCCAACTGTTCTGACGACTCCTGACCGCGGCCGGATAGCCGCCCTGCCCTCTTCTACTTCCCTTAACTGCCAACTGACTGTAATCCCTCCCCTTATTCGTTGTAAGACCTGTCTTAGATTGGGTCTTTCAGCACTTTGGCAATTATATCTCCCCCATCGGCTGAGCTACTGTCTGGGCCTTCTATTTATTGGCAGGAAACCAGTATGGGCTCAGTACTTATCGTCGATGATCATCCCGTCATACGCCTGGCCATTCGTATTCTGCTGGAGCATGAAGAATATAAAATCGTCGGTGAAACCGATAACGGAGTCGATGCACTGCAAATGGTCAGAGAATGCGAACCAGACCTGATCATCCTCGACATCTGCATCCCCAAGCTCGACGGACTGGAGCTTCTGGAACGCTTCAGCAACATGCCAAGACCCCCGCACACCCTGGTTCTTACAGCCCAGTCCGCGGCCTTGTTCGCCAATCGCTGCATGCGCGCCGGAGCCAGCGGCTATGTCTGCAAACAAAAGGACCTGAGTGAACTGCTCAGCGCCATCAAGGCGATCTGCAGTGGCTACAACTACTTTCCCAGCCAGGCGCTGCAAGTCGATCGAACGGGTCATGGCTTAACTTTAGAGTTGGCACAATTCAATTCGTTAAATGATCGCGAATTGATGGTCCTGCAACTTTTTGCCATGGGCCAGACCAATAATAAAATTGCCAGCGGCATGTTTCTCAGCAATAAAACCGTCAGCACTTACAAGAAACGCATCATGCAAAAAATGGCAACCACCTCGATGAGTAAACTGGTGGATATGGCCAAGCGCAATGAGTTGATATGAAGCGCACGCACGCCATACCGTTGCCCTGCCGGAAGCACCGACGATGACCAACGCCCTGCTACACCCTTTGTGCGTCATTGCCCTGTTGCTCGCCGCTGTGCAGATCGCCTGGCTGTACCGACAGCTGCACCAACGTCGAAAGGCGCTACAGGCACTTGGGCAGACGGTCGCGACCCTTGATGCCGGCAAACAGCAGGCCGAACAGGCCAATCAACTCAAAGGCCAGTTCCTCGGTCACCTCGGCCACGAAATTCGTACACCGCTGAATGCCTTCATCGGCCTGCTGGAACTGGTGCTGCAACGCACTGCGGCCAATAGCCAAAATCACGCCTCACTGCAATTGGCCCTGAACGCCGCCAACGACCTGCGGGAATTGCTTGGGGACCTATTGGACATCAGCCGAATCGACTCCGGACACCTGCAACTGACCCCGGCATGGGTCAGCTTGCGGGACAGCGTCGATGCGGTGGTCGGGGTGTTCCAGGCCCTGGCCCAAAAGAAGCATCTCAACCTGAACCTTGAGTTCAATGCACCGATCCCTGAACCCCGGGTGCTGATCGACGCCCTGCGTTTCAAGCAAGTGCTGGGCAATCTGCTGAGCAACTCGATCAAGTTCACCCACCAGGGTGCGATTGAGATCAGGCTGCAGCTGCAGCCGGCGGCGCGTGCGGATTACTTCGACCTGCAATTGCAGGTGCTGGACAGCGGTATCGGCATCCCCGAGCAAGAGCGCCAACGCCTGTTACAACCCTTTGCCCAGGCTGACCCAGGCAGCCAGTCGCCCAGGGACAGTGCCGGGCTGGGACTGCCCATCAGCCACCAGCTGTGCCAGAAAATGGGCGGCAGCCTGAGCCTGCATGGCCGCGCCGGCCCTGGCAGCGAAGCGCGGGTCAGGCTGACCCTGGCCGGCCAGATGGCTCTCGTCTCGGCGGAAGAAGAACCCATGCCGCAAGTGACTCGCCTGCCTCTGGATGTACTACTGGCAGACGATCACTCCGCCAGCCTGATGCTGTTGCGGGAGCAGTTGGAATATCTCGGGCACCGGGTCACCTGCGCCGAGGACGGGCTGCAGGCCTACGAGTTATGGCGTGAAGGTGATTTCGACCTGCTGATCGTCGACTGCAATATGCCCGTAATGGATGGCTATCAACTGGCCAAGGCCATCCGCCAGAGCGAACAGTTCGAACTACGGCCTGCCGTCACTCTGTTCGGTTACAGCGCCGACCACGCACCTCAGGCTCTCCAGCGCGGCCTGGACGCCGGCATGCACGATTGCCTGTGCAAACCCCTGGGCCTGAATCTGCTGAGCCACAAACTGTCTACGCTCAAGCCGCTGCCCAGGGCAGAAAGCTTCAGCATCGCGACCCTGGTTACCTTGACCCGTGGCGAGCCGCTGTTCGCCCAACGCATGCTCAATGAGCTGGTCCGGTGCTGCACCGAAGATCGCCACTTGCTGGGACTGATCCCCACCAGCGATCCCATGGCCCTGGTGACACTGGCCCACAAGATCAAGGGATCAGCGTTGATGGTGGGCGCCGACGCCTTGCAAACCGCCTGCGAAACCCTGGAACAGGCAAGCCTGGACGACGTCGGAATCGAGCTGATCAGCGCCGCCGTGCAGACCCTGGATCTAGCGCTGGTACGGTTTGTCCAATCCCTGCATCGCCACCTCAATCATCCTGAATAGCCCTCCTTGGCCACTCAACCCGGTATTGCTCAGTCTCACGGAGACGGGACGACTTACCCTCTTGCCAGGAAAATATCAAAAGGCCAGTATTGCCCCCGCCGTCAGTCACATCCACGCAACCTGTGCCAACGAGGTCTTCAATACCTCGATCCCGGCAAGGCCAAGGTAGGAACTGCCTGCCTTAAACTATGCTTGGGGCCTGAGCCATGCCCATGTGTCTTTGGAGAGAATTGGAATGCCAAGCTCGCCAGCGCCCGTACAACGTCGCTTTCCGCTGCATATCCATATCAGTGCGATGTTTACCCTGCTGCTGCTCCTGACTGGTGTGGTGCTGGGCATCTACCACTACCAGCAGACCACGCGCATCATCCTTGGCAGCAGCGAAAAACTTTTCCAGCGTATTGAACAGGATGTGCGCAGCGACCTGAGGTCCACCTACGAGCCCATGCGCCACCTGCTCAGCCTGCTGGCGGTTGCTCCAGCGGCCCAGGCGCCGGATCTGGTACAACGCCTGGCCCTGCTCAGGCCCTTCAGCCAGGCACTGATGGACAACCCGGACCTGGCCTCGTTGTATCTGGGGTATGCCAATGGTGACTTCTTCATGGTGCGGCCATTGCGTAACGCCGCGCTCAGGGACAAGCGCCAGGCCCCGGAGAACAGCGCCTACGAAGTCTGGAGCATCGAGCGCGATGCCAGCACGGGCAAGCTCCACTCACAATCGCTGTTCTATGACGCCGAGTTGTCACTGATCGATCGCCTGGAGCATCCCGACGAGCGCTACGATCCGCGAACCCGCGACTGGTTCTCCAACGCTCGAGGGGGCGCCGACCAGATCACTACCCGCCCCTACGTGTTTTATTCCACCCTCAATGTCGGCACCACCCTGGCCCGGCGCAGCGGCAAGATGGCAGTGATAGCCGCCGACCTGACCCTGGAACAGCTGTCCTCGACCCTGGCCAAACACCGGGTCACCCCTGCCACCGAAGTCGCTCTGCTGGATGACCTGGGCAACGTCGTGGCCTATCCCGACAGCCACAAGCTATTGCTGGAACAACGCACTGCACGCCTGATCCGGGGCGACGATCTGAACCCGGCATTGAGTGCCCTGTTGCACGGCCAGACCGCCGACGGCCACTTGCAGGTCCTGGGACGCAACTGGATAGTCGCCAGCAGCCATATCGCCGAGGGTGGCCCCGGCGGGCTGCAACTGGCATTGCTGGTGCCCGAGGACGAACTGCTGGCCGATGCCTATCGCCTGCGCTGGCAAGGCGCACTGATCACCCTCAGCACCTTGCTGCTGTGCCTGCCCCTGGGCTGGTTGATCTCGCGCATTCTGGTGCGGCCGCTGCGCATTCTGGTGCGAGAGGCCGACGCCATCCGCAGTTTCGACTTCGACTACCCGGTGTCACGTCGTTCGCCAGTGCTGGAGGTGGATCAACTGAGCGTTTCCATGGCCCTGATGAAAGACACCCTGGCCAGTTTTTTTGAAATCAACGCCAGCCTGTCTGCCGAAACCCGTTTTGATCCACTGCTGCAACGGGTGCTGTTCGAGACGGTGAAAATCGCCCAGGCCCAGGCCGGCCTGATCTACCTCTGTGAAAGCAAGGGCTCGCGCCTGGAACCCCACGGCCTGATCATTGACGGCCAACCCCAGGACCTGCCGCTGTTCAACATCTCCACCCAGGACCTGAGCGACCCACAAACCCCTGACTGGCTGCAACAACTGGCCAGCAGCGACAACGTGGTCACTACCCTGGGCTTCGAACAGGCGGGGAATCTGCAACCTGTGCTATTGGCGCTCGACAGCCCCAGTGCGCATCTGCTGGGAATCCGCCTACGCAACCGGCATAACGAGACTGTCGGGATGCTCCTGCTATTTCTGGTGGACAGTGGCGCCGAAGCGGATCTGGACAAACTCAGCGCAGACCGCATCGCCTTTATCCAGGCGGTGTCCGCCACGGCCGCGCTGTGCATCGAAAGCCAGCGCCTGCAGAACAAGCAAAAGCAGTTGCTGGACTCGTTCATTCAGTTACTGGCTGGAGCCATCGACGCCAAGAGTCCCTACACCGGCGGCCACTGCCAGCGGGTACCGGCCCTGACCCTGATGCTGGCCGAGGCCGCCGCGGCCAGCCAGGACCCGAGGTTTGCCGCCTACCAACCCAGCGAAGACGAGTGGGAAGCCTTGCACATCGCCGCCTGGCTGCATGATTGCGGCAAAGTCACGACGCCTGAATACGTGGTGGACAAGGCCACCAAGCTGGAAACTCTCAACGACCGGATCCACGAGATCCGCACCCGCTTCGAAGTGCTCAAGCGCGATACCTGGATCGACTACTGGCGGGCCCTGTCCCAAGGCGCCGAGGAAACCCTCCTGGCAGCCGAGCGCGAGACCTGCCTGCAGGCCCTGGATGAGGATTTTGCCTTTGTCGCCCGCTGTAACCTGGGAGTGGAATTCATGGCCGAGGCCGATCAACAGCGGCTGCAGAAGATCGCCCTGCGCACCTGGAGCCGGACCCTGGACGATCGCCTGGGGGTGTCCTGGGAGGAAAACCAGCGTCAGGAACGCCTGCCGGCACCCAGCCTGCCAGTCATGGAGCAGCTCCTGGCCGACAAACCCGAACATCTGCTGGAGCGCAAGACTGCGGAAATCTTTGCCACGGACAACCCCTGGGGCTTCAAGCTCCAGGTACCCGTGCACAAGTACAACCGAGGCGAGCTGTACAACCTGAGCATTCCCCGAGGCACGCTCACCGCCGAAGAGCGCTATGTGATCAACCACCACATCGTGCAGACCATCATCATGCTCGAACACCTGCCGTTCCCCAGCCACTTGCAGAACGTAGCGGAGATCGCCGGCGGCCATCATGAGAAAATGGACGGCAGCGGCTACCCGAAACAGCTCAAGCGCGAACAGATGAGCTTGCCGGCGCGGATGATGGCCATTGCCGACATCTTCGAGGCCCTGACCGCTGCTGACCGCCCCTACAAGAAGGGCAAGACCTTGAGCGAAGCGCTGAACATCATGGCCATGATGTGCCGTGATGCACATATCGATCCGGAGCTGTTCGAGCTGTTTATCCAGCAACGGATCTACCAGCAGTACGCCGAACGCTTCCTGACCCCGCAGCAGATCGACCCGGTGGATCAAGCGACCTTGCTGGACAAGGCCGGGTTGCGTGCCTGAAAGCTCAGCAGTCGCTCAAGCGCAGGAAGATTGCCGCCAGACGCTCGATACCAGCCTGGTCCTCAACGCCAAAGCGCGCGAGTTTGGGGCTGTCCAGGTCGAGTACGCCGATCAGCCGGCCATCCTTGACCAGCGGCACCACCAACTCGCTGTTGGAGGCGCTGTCACAGGCAATGTGCCCGGCAAAGGCGTGCACATCTTCCACTCGCTGAGTCTGCAGAGTCGCCGCTGCGGTGCCGCAGACGCCACGGCCGAAGGGAATTCGTACGCAGGCGATCTGCCCCTGGAACGGGCCGAGCACCAACTCCTGGTTGCGATTGAGGTAGAACCCCGCCCAGTTCAGGTCGTCCAGCTGGCTGAACAGGAACGCCGAGAACTGCGCCGCGTTGGCGATGAAATCGCGCTCATCGGCCAGCAGCGACTCCAGCTGGGCACACAACAGCCCGTAGCCATCCAGGCCTTGGCCGGTGCTTTGCAAATCAATCATGCTTTTTGCTCCAACAACTGCAAGCCCACCCAGTAGCGGGCAAATTGGTAGGCACAACGGCCATTACGGTTACCCCGACCCGTGGCCCAGCGCACTGCCAGGATGTCCAGGGCGTCGTCACGCTGCCAACTCAAGCCGGCCTTGCTCGCCAGCTCGCCGATCCAATGCTCCACCACATCGAGAAAGTGCTCCTGGGTGAACGGATAGAACGACAGCCACAGGCCAAAGCGGTCCGACAGCGCGATCTTGTCTTCCACGGCCTCGCTGGGATGCAACTCGCCATCGACGCGTTTCCAGTTCTCGTTGTCGCTTTCCTTTTCCGGCACCAGGTGCCGGCGGTTCGATGTGGCGTACAGCAGGACATTCTCCGGAGCCTGTTCCAGGGAACCGTCAAGTACGCTCTTGAGCACCCGGTAATCGCCCTCGCCGGACTCGAAGGACAGATCGTCGCAAAACAGTACGAAACGCTGGGGCAGCTTGACCAGTTGCTCCACCACCCGCGGCAGGTCCGCCAGGTGATCACGCTCGATCTCGATCAGGCGCAGGCCACCCTTGGCATGTTCGGCCAGCAAGGCCCGCACCAGGGAGGATTTACCGGTGCCACGCGACCCCCAGAGCAAGGCATGGTTGGCGGGCAGGCCGTCGAGGAACTGCTGGGTGTTACGTGCCAATTGCTCGCGCTGCTTGTCAACCCCGATCAGGTCGCTCAAGCGCATGTCCAGGCTGACTTCCAGGGGCAGCAGGAAGCCGCTGCGTCCCTCGCGCTGCCAGCGAGCCGCCAGACAGTGGTTCCAGTCGATGGCTTGGCGAAGGGCGGGCAACAGCGGTTCGATCCGGGCCAGGACCGCATCGGCACGTTCAAGAAATGCATTCAATCGGGCATCCACGACTTTTCCTCAGGCACGTTCAAGGTAATGATGCGGCACACAGACGAAACGCAGTCCTGATCCAGGGGTCTATCGCCTTATCAGCTGCTGCCAGGTCAAGCCGGCAACCAAAGATGATCAGCTATGCTTGCGCAGCGAAGGGAAACGAAAGTGGTTCAGCCCCCCATGGATATCAAGTTCACCAACCGCCTGTCCTATAAACAGGCCCGGCTCACCGTACTGGTGGGTTTCATTCTGGGGACCGCGCTCAGTCTGCTGCAAATCGGCATCGATTATGCCAGCGAAGACGCCTCCATCAATCGTGAAATCCACTCGCTGCTGGAAATCAGTCACAACCCGGCCTCGCGCATTGCCTACAACATCGATTCCGAACTGGCCCAGGAACTGACCCTGGGCCTGCTGCGCTCCCCGGCGATCATTCGCGCGCAACTGATCGATAACAACAATACCCTACTGGCCAACGTCGAACGCCCTGCGCAACAAAGCCGCTACCGGGCCGTCAGCGACTTCCTGTTCGGCGCCGACCGGCAGTTCGAGGACCGCCTGTACCTCAGCCACCTGCCTGAGGAATCCCTCGGCACCCTGCACCTGGACGTGGACACCTACGCGTTCGGCAGCCGCTTTCTGCGTCGCGCCGAAGTCACCCTGATCAACGGTTTCGCCCGCAGCCTGATCCTTACCGGGATTCTCCTGGCGCTGTTCTACGTCATGCTGACCAAGCCTTTGGTAGGGGTTATCCGTGAACTCAGCAGCCGGGATCCGCGCAGTCCGAAACAGGCCAAGCTGGACTTCCCTCCCGGCCACGAGAACGACGAAGTCGGGGTGCTGGTCAAGGTCGCCAACCAGCAATTCGAGATCATGGCCACCGAGATTCAGCAACGGCGCAACGCCGAGAACCGCCTGACCGAATACCTCGGGCAACTGGAGAACATCGTCTCGGCGCGCACCACCGAGCTCAAGGCCAGCAACGCCCGGCTCAGCCAGTCCAACGAGGAACTGGAAGCCGCACGCCGCACCGCCCTGGACATGGCCCAGGCTCGCGCCGCGTTCCTGGCCAACATGAGCCACGAGATCCGCACGCCGCTCAACGGCTTGCTGGGCATGATCGCCCTGTCCCTGGACAGCCCGCTGAACCCCGAGCAACGCCAACAGCTATCCATCGCTCACGACTCCGGCAAGGTCCTGGTGGAACTGCTCAACGATGTTCTCGACATGTCCAAGTTCGACGCCGGGCAACTGGAACTGGAGCGCATTCCCTTCGACCTTGGGGTGCTGGTGGAAGACACCGCCAACCTGCTGTCGCAGAACGCCGCGGCCAGCGTCGAACTGGCCTGCCTGATCGCCCCGGACTTTCCAGCATTGGTGCTGGGAGACCCGACCCGAGTGCGGCAGATTGTCAGCAACCTGTTGTCCAACGCCCTCAAGTTCACCCGCTTCGGTCGGGTCGATGTGCGCCTGAGCAGCTTGGGCGATGGGGTCCGCATCGAGATCTGCGACACCGGCATTGGCATCGCCCAAGAGGCCCAGGTGAAGATCTTCCAGCCCTATACCCAGGCAGGCGCCGGTATTACCCGCCAGTACGGCGGTACCGGCCTGGGACTGGCACTGACCAACAACCTGTGCGAAGCGATGAACGGGCGTTTGAGCATCAGTTCGGAAGTCGGCTTTGGCAGTCGGTTCTGCGCGGACCTGCCGCTGCCTTGCCACACCCCGAGCAGCGCTCCGCCCGCGCTGTCCGGCAAGATAATCGGCATCACCGACGCCGGTAGCGGCCTGGCTGAACTGCTGGGCTCCCTGCTACCGACCTGGGGGCTCGACTATCAGCGCTTCGATATCGAGGACTCCCTGGCCGGAGTGAACCCCGACCTGCTGATCACCGACTGTCCCGAATGCCTGTTTGGCCTGCGCCCGGCCATTACCGCACCGATCCTGCTGGTGACCGCCTATGGCAGCTTCCTGCCCAGCGAAGAGGCCAGTGCCCTGGCACCGCTGCAACAACAGGCCCGCCCGCTGGCGCGCAATGCCCTGTATCAAACCCTGCGCCGTGCGCTGCTGACGGAAACCATTACCCTCAACGACGCCCAACTGGAAATGCCAGTGCAGGTCCGGCGGGCCAATATACTGCTGGTGGAAGACAACCCGGTGAATCAACTGGTGGCCAAAGGCATGCTGAGCAAGCTCGGTTGCACAGTGACCGTAGCTGCCCACGGCGCCGAAGCCCTCAACCAGCTGGAGCACAATCACTTCGATCTGGTGTTGATGGACTGCAACATGCCAGTCATGGACGGCTACGAGGCCAGCCGGCAGATTCGCCGCAGCGGCCGCTGGCCGGACCTGCCGATCATCGCCCTGACCGCCAACGCGATGCCCGAGGAGCGCGAGCGTTGTCGTGCCGCCGGCATGAGCGACTACCTGGCCAAACCGTTTCGCCGTGAAGAACTGATTGCCTTGCTGGATCTCTGGGTACCGACTACGACAAAGCTCTGATCTGACGCAGCAGTTGATCAAGGCTGTCGTGCAATGGTTCCAGGCTGTTGAGATCGACCCCGCTTTCGCACAGCAGCACCGCCTTGAGCGGTGCTACCTGGTCGCGCAGAGCCAAACCCGCGTCACTCAAGCTCAAGTGCACTTCGCGCTCGTCGCGCGCGGAACGTCGACGTTGCACCAACTGCAACTGCTCCAGGCGCTTGAGCAGCGGCGTCAAGGTGCCGGAGTCCAGAGATAGGCGCTCTCCCAGGGCCTTCACCGTGGGCAAGGGCGGTGATACGGCCTGCCACTCCCACAGCACCAGCATCACCAGGTACTGCGGGTAGGTCAGGCCCAGACGGTCGAGCATCGGCTTGTAGCCTCGGACCACGGCCCGCGAGGCGGCGTACAGCTTGAAGCACAGCTGGCTGTCGAGCCGCAGTGAATCCACGGACAGATCATTCATTTGAGCATGGCTTCAATCTCACGGCTCAGGTCCTGGGGTTTGGTCGCCGGGGCGAAACGCTTGACCCGCTTGCCGTCCTGGCCGATCAGGAACTTGGTGAAGTTCCACTTGATGCCCTGGGAACCCAGAACTCCGGGCGCGCGCTTCTTCAACTGGACGAACAGCGGGTGGGCGTCAGCGCCATTGACCTCGATCTTCTTGAACAGCGGAAAGCTCACGCCGTAATTCAGCTCGCAGAACTCGGAAATCGCCCCTTCGCTGCCCGGCTCCTGCTTGCCGAACTGGTTGCATGGGAACCCCAGCACCACCAGGCCCTGGTCCTTGTAGGCCTGCCACAGCTCTTCCAGTCCCTTGTACTGGGGAGTGAAGCCACACTTGCTGGCGGTATTGACCACCAGCACGACCTTGCCAGCAAAATCCGCCAGGGTCTTCTGCTCACCCTTGATGGTGGTGCAGGGAATCGTCAACAGCGCGTCGGTCATGGCAGTCACTCCATTCATGAGTAAGAAGCGATAAAAATAGCGCGCAACTAAATCGTGTGCAATTTAATCAATGGAAAGACGACTCCGAAGAATCGTCCTGATGCCTAGCGCGGCACCAGATCCAGGCACACCGAGTTGATGCAGTAGCGCAGACCGGTGGGCGGCGGACCGTCCGGGAACACATGACCCAGATGAGCGTCGCACTTTGAACAGACCACTTCGGTGCGGATCATGCCGTGGCTCGCGTCGCGGATCTCGATCATCGCGCCGTCGGCGATGGGCTCGTAGAAGCTCGGCCAGCCACAACCGGAATCGAATTTGGCCTTGGCGTCGAACAGCGGCTCATTGCAGCAGATGCAGTGATAGACCCCATCGGTCTTGGTCCCGTTGTACTTGCCCGAGAAGGGCCGTTCGGTGCCCTTGAGCCGGCAGACGTTGTACTGCTCGGGATCGAGCATCGCCCGCCATTCTTCCAGGGTTTTCTCCAGCTTTTCCATGGTCCATCCTCTGCAACGGAAAAAGCCCGATCTGGATCTTTTCCACGGATCGGGCGGCACGTATGATTGCGCCTCGTCAGACGCCAGTCTGGCAGCCGCGTTACACCCATTCAAACGGATTTTGCCGCAGCCGGTGCGGGTTACAGCCCGGTATGACACGGCAGGATTCCCAGTACGGTAGTTCATCCTCCGCCTGGATCGTTCATTCTCGGGAACACATCGCCATGCAGGTCAGCAAATCGAACAAGCTCGCCAACGTCTGTTATGACATTCGCGGCCCAGTGCTCAAGCACGCCAAACGCCTGGAAGAGGAAGGCCATCGCATCCTCAAGCTGAACATCGGCAATCCAGCACCCTTTGGTTTCGAAGCGCCGGACGAAATTCTCCAGGACGTGATCCGCAACCTGCCCACTGCCCAGGGCTACAGCGACTCCAAGGGTTTGTTCAGTGCGCGCAAGGCGGTGATGCAGTACTACCAGCAAAAGCAGGTGGAAGGCATCGGCATTGAAGACATCTACCTGGGCAACGGTGTTTCCGAACTGATCGTGATGGCCATGCAGGCCCTGCTCAATAACGGCGATGAAGTGCTGGTCCCGGCTCCGGACTACCCGCTGTGGACCGCTGCGGTCAGCCTGGCCGGCGGCAACCCGGTGCACTACCTGTGCGACGAGCAGGCCTACTGGTGGCCGGACCTCGCTGACATCAAGGCCAAGATCACCCCGAACACCAAGGCCCTGGTAATCATCAACCCGAACAACCCGACCGGCGCGGTGTACCCCAAGGAAGTCCTGCTGGGCATGCTGGAACTGGCTCGCCAGCACAACCTGGTGGTGTTCTCGGACGAGATCTACGACAAGATCCTCTACGATGACGCCGTGCACATCTGCACCGCATCCCTGGCCCCGGACCTGCTGTGCCTGACCTTCAACGGCCTGTCCAAGTCCTATCGCGTAGCCGGTTTCCGCTCCGGCTGGGTGGCCATCTCCGGTCCCAAGCAGCATGCCCTGAGCTATATCGAAGGCATCGACATGCTGGCCAACATGCGTTTGTGCGCCAACGTGCCGAGCCAGCATGCGATCCAGACCGCACTGGGTGGCTACCAGAGCATCAATGACCTGGTGCTGCCGCAGGGTCGCCTGCTGGAACAACGCAACCGGACCTGGGAGTTGCTCAATGACATTCCCGGAGTCAGCTGCGTAAAACCCATGGGCGCGCTGTATGCCTTCCCGCGGATCGATCCGAAAGTCTGCCCGATCCACAACGACGAGAAGTTCGTCCTCGACCTGCTGCTCTCGGAAAAACTCCTGGTGGTACAAGGCACGGCCTTCAACTGGCCATGGCCGGACCACTTCCGCGTGGTGACGCTGCCACGGGTGGATGACCTGGAGCAGGCCATTGGTCGAATTGGAAACTTCCTCAAGTCCTACCGCCAGTAAACCCTAAAACGCAGTGCGATCCTTTTCCGATCGCACTGCGATTAATTCAGCAACACATCTTCACTGCCCTGCTCCATCCCCCTTCTATAAGCTTGCACTTTCCGTCACACCCACTGTCACAAGGCTTACAACCCGACCGGGTGGTCGCAGCGCCGGGCGATGGCTCATAGAGTTGCAACGCAAGCGTCTAGACTCGGCCTGTGCGACACAGTTTGAAATAGAAGCCGTATTGAATAGGCCGTTGCCGCACCTTATATAGCCCGCAGTACGCTACATATTTAGCTTGAGGAGATTTCTACAACCATGATGCGAATCCTGCTGTTTTTGGCCACTAACCTTGCGGTCGTGCTGATTGCCAGCATCACCCTGAGCCTTTTCGGCTTCAACGGGTTCATGGCGGCCAATGGGGTTGATCTGAACCTCAATCAGCTGCTGATTTTCTGTGCGGTCTTTGGTTTTGCCGGTTCGCTGTTCTCGCTGTTCATCTC
Source organism: Pseudomonas sp. Fl4BN1 (assembly GCF_009908285.1). Classification (GTDB taxonomy): domain Bacteria; phylum Pseudomonadota; class Gammaproteobacteria; order Pseudomonadales; family Pseudomonadaceae; genus Aquipseudomonas. The sequence continues at coordinate 39,037 of NZ_JAAARM010000014.1, read as the reverse complement.
CAAGTGGATGGCGAAGATGAGCACCAGCACGCAGATCATCACTCAACCGCGCACCCGCCATGAACAATGGTTGTTGCAGACCGTTGAGCAACTGTCCCGCGAAGCCGGTATCAAGATGCCCGAAGTGGGCATTTTCCCGGCCTACGAGGCCAACGCCTTCGCCACCGGCTGGAACAAGAACGATGCCCTGGTAGCCGTCAGCCAGGGCCTGTTGGAGCGCTTCTCGCCGGATGAAGTGAAAGCGGTGCTGGCCCACGAGATCGGCCACGTCGCCAACGGCGACATGGTGACCCTGGCGCTGATCCAGGGTGTGGTGAACACCTTCGTGATGTTCTTCGCGCGGATCATCGGCAACTTCGTCGATAAAGTGATCTTCAAGAACGAAGAAGGCCAGGGCATGGCCTACTACGTGGCGACCATCTTCGCCGAACTGGTCCTGGGCATCCTCGCCAGCGCCATCGTCATGTGGTTCTCGCGCAAGCGCGAATTCCGCGCCGACGAAGCCGGCGCCCGTCTGGCCGGTACCAACGCAATGATCAGCGCCCTGCAGCGCCTGCGTTCGGAACAAGGCCTGCCGGTGCACATGCCTGACACCCTGAACGCCTTCGGCATCAACGGTGGCATCAAACAGGGCCTGGCTCGCATGTTCATGAGCCACCCGCCGCTGGAAGAGCGCATCGACGCCCTGCGTCGTCGCGGCTGATCAGCTACACGGAAACACCCAAAAGGGCGACGCGAGTCGCCCTTTTGCATGAACGCAGGAAAAACCTGGTCAGCACCCGCCCTGTTTGTCCAGTCGATAGACCCGCTCCACCAGCCGGGTGACTCCAACCTGAAGAAACTTCCAGCTTTCGCCGAGGATGTCGCGCTCCATTTCCACATCCAGGTGCCAGGCATCGCTCAGCCGCAATCTGACCTCATCATCAAGCACGGCAAACGGCGGCCCGTCCAACTGGGACTGGTCATAATCCAGGGTAATCAACAGCCCCTTGCTGCCATCAGGCAGTAGGTCATTCAAGTGAGCGGTGTAGCGCTGGCGCATCTCGGGCGGCAAGGCGATCATCGCGGCACGGTCATACCAGGCTGCGCAACCAGTGATGTCCTCGGCTGTCAGGGCAAAGAAATCGCCGCACCAGAGCTGGAGCGGCCCCTGAGCATAGACCTTGAAAGCCCCCTGCTGGCTGACCTGCGGTTGCAGGTTGTGCTCACGAAAGAAGTCCTCCACGGCCTTCTCCGTCAGTTCGACGCCCAGCACCTGATACCCCTGGTCGGCGAGCCAGATCAGGTCCAGGCTCTTGCCACACAACGGCACCAGCACCCGGGTCTGCGCAGGCAGGCCCAGGGCCGGCCAATACTGCTGCAGATACGGATTGACCTCTGCCAGGTGAAAGCCGATCTGATCGCTTTCCCAACGCTTTTGCCAAAAGTCCGCTTGCATGCCAAGTCCTTATAATTCGATCAAAAAGCCCTAAAACTTATATTAGATTTAGATCAATGATCTGATTGAAGATGGCTCATCTTAACCTTCAGGACCTCCTTCATGCTCCCCAGCCTGTTCATCTCCCATGGTTCTCCCATGCTGGCCCTGGAACCCGGCGCCAGTGGCCCCGCGCTCGCTCGCCTGGCAGCAGAGCTGCCACGACCCAAGGCTATTCTGGTGGTATCAGCGCACTGGGAAAGCGCGGATCTGCGGATCAGCTCCCATCCGCACCCGGAAACCTGGCACGACTTCGGCAGCTTCCCCGCCGCGCTGTTTGCCGTGCAATACCCGGCGCCGGGAGATCCCGAACTGGCGGCGCAGGTGCTGGAGTTGCTCAAGGCTGATGGCTTGCCGGCGCAGCTAGACAGCCAGCGTCCGTTTGACCACGGCACCTGGGTGCCGCTGTCATTGATCTACCCACAAGCAGACATTCCGGTGGTTCAGCTATCGCTGCCCAGTCGTCAAGGGCCGGCCCTGCAGACCCGCGTCGGTCATGCCCTGGCCAGCTTGCGGGAGCAAGGCGTATTGCTGATCGGTTCCGGCAGCATCACCCACAACCTGCGGGAGCTGGACTGGCGTGCCGGCCCGGAAAGCATCGAACCCTGGGCCAAGGCTTTTCGTGACTGGATGATCGAGAAACTGGCTGCCAACGATGAGGCGGCCCTGCATGACTATCGGCAACTGGCCCCCCATGCCGTACGCAGTCACCCCAGCGATGAACACCTGCTGCCGCTGTATTTCGCCCGCGGGGCGGGTGGTGACTTCAGTGTTGCCCACCAGGGCTTCACCATGGGCGCCCTGGGGATGGATATCTACCGGTTTGGATGATGATTCGCCGAGACGCCTGCGCCTGCAAGATCCTCACGCAGGAGCCGGCTTGCGGCGAACAGGACGGCTGGGTAAATGACAGGCAAAAAAAATCCCCGAACCAGTCGGGGATTTTTTATGTTCGATCAATCAGCCCGAGAGCGGATCAATCTTCGCGATAGCGACGCAGCTTCAACTGCTTACCAGCAACACGAGTGTCCTTCAGCTTGGTCAGGAGCTTCTCCAGACCATCTTCCGGCAGCTCTACCAGCGAGAAGCTGTCACGTACCTGGATGCGACCGATCGCTTCACGTGCCAGGCCACCCTCGTTGAGGATAGCGCCCAGCAGGTTCTTGGCGGCGATACCATCACGCGCGCCCAGCGCGGTACGGCAGCGAGCACGGCCTTCAGCCAATGGAACCGGAGCGCGACGCTCACGGTCACCACGATCAGGACGATCACCGGAACGCTCTGGACGATCGCCACGCGGTGCATTGTTCGGCACCAGTGGACGCTCCTTCTCGATAGCAGCCAGGTTCAGTGCTTGACCGTTGGTAGCCTTGCGCAGCAGAGCTGCGGCCAGGGCACGCGGGCTGCAACCGATGTCAGCAGTCAGGCGATCCAGCAGCTCACCGTGGGTCGCTTCAGCGTCAGCCACCAGCGGCGACAGGCTGTTGGTCAGCTTCTTGATGCGCGCATCGAGAACAGCTTGGGCGTCCGGCAGGCGAACTTCGGCAACCTTCTGACCGGTTACACGCTCGATCACTTGCAGCATGCGGCGCTCACGTGGAGTCACCAGCAACAGCGCACGACCTTCGCGACCGGCACGGCCGGTACGGCCGATACGGTGCACGTAGGATTCCGGGTCGTACGGCATGTCCACGTTGAATACGTGGGTGATGCGCGGTACGTCCAGACCACGAGCAGCAACGTCGGTCGCCACAACGATGTCCAGGCGGCCATCCTTGAGGGAGTCGATCACGCGCTCACGTTGGTTCTGAGCAATGTCACCGTTCAGCGCAGCGGCTTTGTAGCCTTTGGCTTCCAGGGCACTGGCCAGATCCAGGGTCGCTTGCTTGGTGCGCACGAACATGATCAGGGCGTCGAAATCTTCAACTTCCAGCAGGCTCAGAACAGCAGAGGTCTTCTGGTCAGCGTGAACCAACAGGTGAGCCTGTTCGATCGCGGTAACGGTCTGGGTCTTGCTTTGGATCTTGACGTGCTTCGGATCGCGCAAGTGGCGCTCAGCGATGGCACGGATCGATTGCGGCAAGGTGGCCGAGAACAGTACGGTCTGGCGGGTTTCCGGCATGGCCTTGAAGATCACTTCCAGGTCGTCCATGAAGCCCAGCTTGAGCATCTCGTCGGCTTCGTCGAGAACCAGGTGGTTCACGGTGGCCAGTACTTTTTCGTCGCGACGCAGGTGGTCGCACAGACGGCCCGGAGTGGCGACAACAATTTGTGCGCCATTACGGATTGCTTTCAATTGTGGGCCCATCGGCGCGCCGCCGTAGACAGCCACAACAGTCACGCCCGGCATTTGCTTGGCGTAGGTTTCGAAAGCGGTTGCAACTTGCAGCGCCAACTCACGGGTTGGGGCCAGGATCAGAGCTTGCGGCTCGCGCTTGGACGGATCAATGCGGTGCAGGATAGGCAGGGCAAAGGCAGCGGTTTTACCGGTACCGGTTTGCGCCTGACCAATCATATCGTGACCGGCAAGGATGATCGGGATCGACTGCTGCTGAATAGCCGAAGGCTCTTCATAGCCGGTAGCGACTACTGCAGCGACAATATTGGGATGAAGTTCAAGAGCGGCGAAGCCGCCGATTTCCTGGGTCATGGGTCTGCCTCTAAGTGCATCCGCAAAGACCCATGCTCCAAAGCTGCGCATGCCGTGTAAGACTCAAGAGTCGCCCTGGCAGCTTTGTCGGCGGGGATTTGCGAAAACGATTGAATGAATGGATCGTCAAGGATAGTCCGCGCAGCGGACAAGCAGCCGAAGCTGACTTCGGGGAATTGCATCACCTATAACGTGGCCTGGCTAAAGGCCGGCGCGTACTATACCGGAATAACTCAAAAAAGGGAGTTTTATTTATCGGAAAATACCGCTGAACAGCCGATTGTCATGGGCTTTGCGCAGACTCGGACGACGGACTATTTTGCTCAGGCCCGCCGCTGTTGGTCGGAACGCTTAAACGGTTCACCTTTGTGCTTGAAACTGCTCTCTCAAACGTCCCTTTTGCCATCCAAGGAGCGCCTTCATGAATCAGCCCAGCGCCAGCCGTGTCAGCCGCGAGCAACGCGGCCATCTGTTCCTTATCGGCCTGGACCGGGTCGCTAAGCGCAATGCCTTCGACCTTGAGCTGCTCAATCAGCTGAGCCTGGCCTATGGCGAGTTCGAAGCCAGCGCCGACGCGCGAATCGCAGTGGTGTTCGGCCACGGTGAACACTTCAGCGCCGGGCTGGATCTGGCCAATGTCGGCACCGCCCTGGCTCAAGGCTGGCAGGCACCGCCCGGTGGCTGCGATCCCTGGGGGGTGTTCGCCGGACCACGGGTGAGCAAGCCAGTGATCGTCGCCGTGCAGGGTTACTGCCTGACCATCGGCATCGAGTTAATGCTGGCCGCCGATATCAACCTTTGCGCCAGCAACACCCGCTTTGCCCAGATGGAGGTGCAGCGCGGCATCTTTCCCTTCGGCGGCGCGACCCTGCGCCTGCACCAACTGGCCGGCTGGGGCAACGCCATGCGCTGGTTGCTGACCGGTGATGAATTCGATGCTCACGAGGCACTGCGGCTGGGGCTGGTGCAGGAAGTCATGGCCAGCGAGGACCTGCTGCCCCGGGCTATCGAGCTTGCCGAACGGATTGCCCGGCAGGCGCCGCTGGGAGTGCAAGCGACGCTGATGTCGGCGCGCCAGGCGCGCCTTGAAGGCGAGACGGCGGCCGCTCAGGGCTTACCGCCGCTGGTGCACAAGCTGATGAACAGCGAGGACGCCAAGGAAGGTGTACGGGCGATGATCGAGAAACGCCCAGGGGTCTTCAAGGGCTGTTGAAGGCCATGGCCGGCGGCGACCTTCGCCGGCAAGCCGGCCCCTGCAACTGTTATCTCAGGTGGCGGGGCGAATGGCCTTGATCAGAGCCTGCAGTGAGTAGCCCAGGCGTGGCGCCAGGGCTTCGGCCCGAGCAGTCAGCGCTGCCATGTCCAGCTCCTGATCCAGGTCGGACGGCACAATCAGAATCACGTTGCCCTCCTTCACCGGCAGCTCCCAGTAGTGCCGGTGATACAGCCCACGCAACAAGGCGGCCCCCAGAGGCCTGCCGTCATCGGTGGCCCATTGGTTGATCACCAGCCAGCCGCCCGGATTGAGGCGTTTCTGGCAGTTCTCCAGGAAGCCCCAGGCCAGATGCCCGACACCCGGTCCGACATCGGTGTACAGGTCGACGAAGATCAGGTCGGCAGACTCGGCACTGTCCAGCAATTCCAGCGCATCACCGACTCTTATATAGAGGCGCGGATCATCGTCCAGCCCCAGGTATTCGATAGCCAGGCGCGGCACGTCGGGACGCAGTTCGATAGCCTCGACATCTTCCAGAGGCAGGAACTTCAGGCAAGCCTGGGTCAGGGTGCCAGCCCCCAGCCCGAGAAACAGCGCGCTCTCCGGAGCCTCATGGCACAGTGCACCGATCAGCATGGCCCGGGTGTAGTCGTATTCCAGCCAACTGGGATCGGCCGTGAACACACAGCTTTGCTCGATGGCGTCGCCAAATTCGAGAAAGCGGTAATCCGCCACTTCCAGCACGCGGATCATGCCGAACTCGTCGTGAACTTCGGCGAGCACACGCTCGACGCGCTCCTCAGTCATTTCATCTCCTAGTCGCGCGGGCCTGAATTCTTGCCGGCGCGAAAAAACAACCGCTCGGCAGCGAGCGGGAAAGGCGCGATTGTCGGCCAAGCGAGAGGAGCAGGTCACGTACTAATTTGCTGCTAACATGCCCCTCCCACCGTAAAGCACTCGAGTCCGCGATGAGCCAACCCTGGAGCCCCGATAGCTGGCGCGCCTTGCCGATCCAGCAGCAACCCCACTACCCCGACGCTGCGCATCTGCTGCAGGTCGAGCAAACCCTGGCCAGTTATCCTCCCCTGGTGTTTGCCGGTGAAGCCCGCGAGTTGCGCCGTCAGTTTGCCGAGGTCACCCAGGGTCGGGCCTTCCTGCTGCAGGGTGGCGACTGCGCCGAAAGCTTCGCCGAATTCTCCGCAGCGAAGATCCGCGACACCTTCAAGGTGCTGCTGCAGATGGCCATTGTCATGACCTTTGCCGCCGGTTGCCCGGTGGTCAAGGTTGGACGCATGGCCGGCCAGTTCGCCAAGCCACGCTCGGCCAACGACGAGACCATCAATGGCGTGACCCTGCCGGCCTATCGCGGCGACATCGTCAACGGCATCGGCTTCGATGAAAAAAGTCGGGTGCCAGACCCGGACCGCCTGTTGCAGTCCTACCACCAGGCCACTGCCACCCTCAATCTGCTGCGGGCCTTCGCCCAAGGCGGCTTCGCCGACCTGCACCAAGTGCACAAGTGGAACCTGGACTTCATCGCCAACTCGGCCCTGGCCGAGAAATACAGCCAATTGGCGGATCGCATTGATGAAACCCTGACCTTCATGCGCGCCTGTGGCATGGACAGCTCGCCGCAACTGCGCGAAACCAGCTTCTTCACCGCCCACGAAGCGCTGCTGCTGAACTACGAAGAAGCCTTCGTGCGCCGCGATAGCTTGACCAACGACTACTACGATTGCTCCGCGCACATGCTGTGGATTGGCGACCGCACCCGGCAACTGGATGGCGCCCATGTGGAGTTCCTGCGCGGGGTGAACAACCCGATCGGGGTCAAGGTCGGACCAAGCATGAACACCGAGGAGCTGATCCGCCTGATCGATATCCTCAACCCGGACAACGATCCCGGCCGCCTCAATCTGATCGTGCGTATGGGCGCAAACAAGGTCGGCGATCACCTGCCCCAGCTGATTCGCGCAGTGGAAAGCGAAGGCAAGCAAGTGCTGTGGAGCTCGGACCCGATGCACGGCAACACCATCAAGGCCAGCAGCGGCTACAAGACCCGGGATTTCGCGCAGATCCTCACCGAAGTGAAACAGTTCTTCCAGGTACACCAGGCGGAAGGCAGCTATGCCGGCGGCATCCATATCGAGATGACTGGGCAGAATGTCACCGAATGCATCGGTGGCGCGCGACCGATTACCGAAGACGGTTTGTCGGACCGCTATCACACCCATTGCGACCCTCGGATGAACGCCGATCAGTCACTGGAACTGGCGTTTCTGATTGCCGAGACCTTGAAGCAGGTCAAACGCTGAAGATCGCTTTCGCGGGCCAGGCCGCTCCTACAGGACGGGTCTAGGAGCGGCCTGGCCGGCGCAACTTTTACCGCAGTACCTGACGCAAGCGCCGAGCCCCGTCGCGCTGGCAATTGAGCTGGATCTGCGCCAGCCCCAGCCAGTCGGCCATCTGCTGCAATTGCACCGCCAGTGCCTGGATCCCCTGCTCGTCCAGGCCCGGCTCTTCCTCATGTACCGCGTGCACCGCCAGGCGCCCTTGCGCCCGTTCCGCCCGCAGGTCGACCCGGGCGACGATACTCTCGTTGTGCAGGAACGGCAGCACGTAGTAGCCATAGATCCGCTTGTGCCGGGGCGTGTAGATCTCCAGCCGGTAGCGAAAATCGAACAGTCGCTCAGTACGACTGCGCTCCCAGATCAGCGAATCAAAAGGCGATAACAGCGCACTGGCCTCGACCTTGCGCGGCACCTTGACCTCAGGCAGGCAATAGGCCGTCTGCCGCCAACCCTGTACCTCGCAGGCCAGCAACTCGCCGGACTCCAGCAGCTCGGCCAGGCGCGCACGGCTGTCGCCGGGCTCGAAACGAAAGTAATCGCGCAGATCCTTTTCCGTGGCCACGCCCAATGCCGTCGCTCCCTGCACCAACAGTCGGCGCTGAGCCTGGGCTTCGTCCAGCAAGGGTTGCCCAAGGATCGCCGACGGAATCACCCGCTCCGGCAAATCGTACAGACGCTCGAACCCGCGACGCCCTGCCACTGTTACTTCACCGGCGGCGAACAGCCATTCCAGCGCATGTTTTTCATTGCTCCAGTCCCACCAGGGCCCCGCCCGCTGCTCACGAGTGGACAGACTGCCGGCCCCCAAGGCGCCCTGCTCCTCAACCGCCGCCAGCACTCGGCGAATAGTGACTCGCTGTTCCTGGCCAAAGCGCGCCAACTGGGAATAGATGCCCTGCCCCTGCCGCGCCCGCTGCATCCGCCAGCGCATCAACGGGTACATGGACATCGGTAACAACGACGCTTCATGCCCCCAGTACTCGAACAAGGTACGTTGCCGCCCCTGACTCCAGGCCGCCTGGTCGAGCAGTTGCTGTGGATAACTGCCAAGACGGGAAAACAGCGGCAGGTAATGGGCGCGTACCAAGGCGTTAACCGAATCGATCTGCAGCAGCCCCAGACGCTCTATCTGCTGATTGAGCCGAGCGGCCTTGATCGACGCCGGCGGCGGGCGCCCGCCAAACCCTTGGGCGGCCAATGCCAGTCGTCGAGCCTGCTTGAGAGAGAAACAGCGTTCTGCGGGCATGTGGTTCTCCTTGTCTGCCCGCACGCTAACGCACCAAGAACCGACTTGTGTAGCTGTCCGCTGCTTATTTGTGCATCGGGTCATCCCAGAACGGCCGGACCCGCTCGTGCTCGACATCTGCCCGAGTGAGCCCCAGGTCCTTCAACGCTTCATCGCTCAGCCCGGCAAGCATCCGGCGCTCCCGACCCAACGCATGCCAACGGATCACCCTGTGCCAGAGCGTACGTAGCGACAACGCCTGAAATGACAGCTTGTGGACCAGCACATAACCTTTTTGACCTTTCATCATCTTGCCCTCCAGTGTGGATGACGAAAGTGTGTTCCCGGGAATAAGATCAATCCAACGAATGTTTCTTATGCCGTACATCTCGGAGATTGATGAATTGTCCCAGTTCCCCAGTATCGACACCGAAGTGCTACGCACCTTCGTCGCCATCGCCGATGAAGGCGGATTCACTCGGGCTGGGGAACGGGTCAATCGCACCCAGTCGGCGGTGAGCATGCAGATGAAGCGCCTCGAAGAGGATGTGCTGCAACGCCGGTTATTCCAGCGCGATGGGCGCCAGGTCAAGCTGACTGCCGAGGGGCAGGTGCTGCTGGGCTATGCCCGGCGCATCCTGAAACTGCACAGCGAGGTGTTCAATACCCTGCGCGAACCGCACATGGTGGGGTTGGTACGTATCGGCACGCCAGATGACTACGTGATGCGCTTTCTACCGGGGATTCTGTCGCGCTTCGCCCAGAGCTACCCACTGATCCAGATCGAAGTGCATTGCGAATCGTCCAAGCAGTTGCTGCAACGCCAGGACCTGGACCTGTCCATCGTCACCCGCGAACCGGGCAACGAAATCGGCCAGTTACTGCGCAAGGAGCGCTTTGTCTGGGCCCAGGCCCAGTGCTTCAGTGCCCATGAGCAAACGCCCCTGCCCCTGGCGATGTTCAACAGCGACTGCTTCTGCCGGCTCTGGGCCTGCAATGCCCTGGACGCCGTCGGCCTCGATTATCGGATTGCCTACAACAGTTCGAGCCTGTCGGCGATCATGGCGGTGGTCAGCGCCGGACTGGCGGTCACTGCGCAACTGGAAAGCCTGATCACTCCGGACATGCGCATCCTCGGCGAAAACGAAGGGCTGCCTCAGCTGCCAGAGGCCAGCATCATGCTGTTGCGCAATCTCAATACCCCCTCCCCGATCACCGAGTGCCTGGCCGAACACATTGTCGAAGGTTTCAAACTTTAAAGGCCAGCATTGCCGCACACACCACCAGGAACCCACAGAACAAACCGCGCAACAGTCGCTCAGGCAAGGCATGAGCGACCTTAACCCCCCAACTGATGCTAAACAGGCCACCCACCGCCAAGGGCAGGCCAATCATCCAGTCCACCTGATGGTGAAAACCATAGGTCACCAGGGTCACACAGGTACTGGGCAGCGCCAACGCCAGGGACAGACCTTGCGCCACCACCTGGGTAGTACCGAAGACGCTGGTCAGCACCGGCGTCGCCACCACCGCGCCACCGACCCCGAAGAGTCCGCCCATGGTCCCGGACGCCGCACCGAGGACGCCCAGCCAAGGCCAGGAGTAACGCATCTGGTCACTGGCCGGGGCACTGGCCATGAACATGCGCAACAGGTTGTAGGTGGACAGGACCAGGAGAAAAGCGACAAAACCAATACGCATTTTCTGCGCATCAATTCCAACAGCCCAGATCGAACCCAGCCAGGCAAAACTGAAGCCCATCAGTGCCAGTGGCACCGCGTGGCGCAACTCGATACGGTTGCGCTGGTGATAACGCCTCAGCGCCAACATCACATTCGGCACCACCATTACCAGCGCCGTGCCCTGGGCAATCTGCTGATCCAGGCCGAACAGCACACCGAGCACGGGAATCGCGATCAGGCCGCCGCCAATGCCGAACAGACCGCCCACCGTTCCCAGGGCCGCGCCCAACAACAGATACATCACTAACTCGATCAACGCCGCTCTCCTCACCTCAAGCCTTGCATGCTACGCAGTCCGCCCTGGCACGGAAACGCATAGCAACGCACAATGGCTTTGCCGTTTTCGCATAAGCGATGTTGACCATGAATCCCAACACCCTCACCGAACAACTCGGGCTGTTTCTGGACGTGCTGGAGTCCGGCAGTTTCTCCGCGGCAGCCCGCCGCCATCCGTTGACCCCTTCGGCTGTGGCCCGGCGCATCGACAGCCTGGAAAGCGCCGTGGGCACAACTCTGTTCATGCGTACCACGCATGCCGTGGTGGCCACAGCTGCCGGCCAAGCGTTTGCCGAGCGAGCCCGGCGCATCGTCGCCGAGCTGCAACTGGCCCGCGCCGAGGCCGTCTCCTTGAGCCATGCGCCGGAAGGCCTGATCCGCATCGATGCGCCGGCAGCCTTCGGTCGGCGTCATCTGGCGCCGGCCATTGCCGATTTCCTAGGGCTCTACCCGGGCCTGGATGTGCAACTGCACTTGATCGACAGTTTCGTCGACATGCAAGGTTCCCACCTTGGCAAGGTTGATCTGGTACTACGAGCCGGGCAAAGGGTGGACACGCGAATGGTCGCCACCTCCCTGGCCAGCATCGTACGGATCGCCTGTGCCAGCCCGGCCTATCTGAAAAGCCGTGGCACCCCGACCCACCCCGCAGAACTCATTGAGCACGACGGCCTTGACTGGGATGGCCTGGCGCCGCTGTTCGCCTGGCGTTTCGAACTCGACGGCCGGGTCCACAGCTATCGCCCACAACGCATCCGCCTCAGCGCCAACAATGCCGAGGCCCTGCTCTCCGGCGCCCTGGCCGGGCTCGGCATTGCCCATCTTCCCACCTGGCTGGTGAGCGAATATCTGTTACGCGGGGAACTGGTGCCACTGTTCTGCGATGCCGGGCTGCCCAAACCGGAAACCGCCGGTATCTATGCCTTGCGCATGGAACAGCACCCCAATGCTCGCAGCCGCCTGTTGCTGGAATACCTGAAGACCCGCTTCAGCCCGGTTCCACCCTGGGACCTGGCGCTGCAGAGCGCGATGAACTGACTGACGACGAGAATTGTCTGGCGCATTAAAGACTCGCCCGCTAGATTCAGGACCATTAACGATCAAGGCTGCCCAGATGACTACCGACCATACCCCCCAGGCCCCTTGCGATCAGTTGCTGCTGGACAATCAGGTGTGTTTCGCCCTGCACTCGACCTCGCTACTGATGACCAAGGTCTACAAACCGCTGCTGCAAAAACTGCGACTGACCTACCCGCAGTACCTGGCGATGCTGGTGCTCTGGGAGCAGGACGGGCTGACAGTCGGTGAGATCAGCCAGCGTCTGTTGACCGATCCTGGCTCCCTGACCCCCTTGCTCAAGCGCCTGGAAGCCGAGGGCCTGCTCAGCCGTACTCGCAGCCGTGAAGATGAACGTGTAGTGATTATCGAGCTGACTGAACAAGGTCGCGCACTGCGGGATCAGGCCCGGGATATTCCACAATGCATCCTTGGCGCCAGCGGTCGGTCTGTAGAGCAATTGCAACAGCTGCAAGCAGACTTGCAGGTGCTGCGAGGGCATTTGCAGAAGAACCTCTGAGGTATCGGTGAGCAATCCGCTCCAGTGAGGAGCGGCAACCGTCTTCAGCACAAAAAAATATCTTATTTGAAATCAAAGGCCTGAATCTGATTTTGCATGTGCTGCAAGTCTCTTTGAGGTTTTTATATTGCGCGCCAAATAATTGCGCGATACATTTATTTCGCACTTACTTAGCGCGCAAATAATTAGCGCAAAATAAATCTGAAACGAGGCTTCCCACCATGCAAACCCTCTACACCGCAGTTGCAACCGCCACCGGTGGCCGTGATGGTCGCGCGGTTTCCAACGACAACATTCTCGACGTCAAGCTGGCTACCCCCAAAGAACTGGGTGGTGCCGGTGGACAAGCAACCAACCCGGAACAACTGTTCGCCGCCGGCTACTCAGCCTGCTTTATCGGCGCCCTGAAGTTCGTTGCCAGCCAGAGCAAACGCTCGATTCCGGACGACACATCGATCACTGCCCATGTCGGTATCGGCCAGATCCCGGGCGGTTTTGGTCTGGACATCGACCTGCATGTCAGCCTGCCGGGCCTGGCACTGGACGAGGCACAAAGCCTGGTGGACGCCGCGCATCAGGTCTGCCCCTACTCCAATGCCACCCGCGGCAATGTCGATGTGCGCCTGCACGTCAGCGTCTGAAACAGTAAATCCCAGGCATAAAAAAGCCCGACTCAAGGTCGGGCTTTTTCATCTGCAAAGTCGAGCCAGGTTTAAACCTTGGCGCGGCCTTTGTAGGAACCGCCTTCGCGGGTATCGATCTCGATCCAATCGCCGATTTCGATGAAATCTGCAACGCTCAGCTCGGTACCGTTTTTCAGTTTGGCAGGCTTCATCACCTTGCCCGAAGTGTCACCGCGAGCGGAACCTTCGGTGTAGTCAATCTGGCGCACGATGGTGGTCGGCAGATCAACGGAAACCAGACGATCGTCGAAGAACACAGCTTCGCAAACGTCGGTCATGCCTTCTTCGATGAACGGCAGAACCGCTTCGATGTCTTCGGCGTTCAGCTCGTACATGGTGTAGTCAGTGGTGTCCATGAACGTGTAGGTGTCACCGCTGATGAACGACAGGGTCGCTTCTTTGCGATCCAGGATCACGTCGTCCAGCTTGTCGTCCGCACCGTAAACGGTTTCGGTCTTGTAACCGGTCAGCAGGTTCTTCAGCTTGGTCTTCATGATCGCGCTGTTACGACCGGACTTGGTGAATTCAGCTTTCTGAACCAGCCAAGGATCGTTGTCGATACGGATCACGGTACCGGGTTTGAGTTCTTTACCAGTTTTCATTGCGAATATCCGAATTTGGATGGGATTTACAAAAATCTAGGCCGCGTATCATATCCAATTTAGGTAAAACTGCACCAGCGCCGCAGCAAGATCGGCTTGCAAGCCTTGTTCCAGACACCATTGTTCGGTGTGTTTCGTGACTTCCGGCCAGTGTTGCAGCAGGTTTTTCCAGGAATCGGCCATGGGTGCCTCAGTGTTCCAGGCCCGCCACAAGGCCAGGACCGCAGCCTTGGCGCCCGGGGAAAGCGCCCGGGTGTACAAGGAGAGAAAGGCCTCTAGCTTGTCCAGGTGGATGTCTTCGTCCTGCCGGTAGATGTGCCAGAGCATCGGTCGCCCCGCCCATTGCGCCCGCACAAAGGAGTCCTCCCCCCGCACCGCGTTGAAAGCACAGCACCACAGCAGTCGGTCGTAATCCTCCTGACGCACAAAGGGCAGCACCTGGATGGTCAGGGCCTGGCGTACTCGCAGGCTGCCAACAGTCAGTGGCTCGGCTCCCAACCAGCGCTGCACATCTCCCAGAATCCGTCCTTCAGGCACCAGTAGATGGGTCGGCTGGGCATCCGCGGCCAAAACATCCAACCAACTGGCGAGGCCCGCATTTTCGTAGGCAAACAGCGATATCAATCGGGCATCAGCGGCGGGCGAAACGCCCAGTCCCTGGAGGAAATCCAGCTGGGCCTGGCGATTGCGCTGGAAGTCATGCCGCTGTTCCAGCAGTCCTGCCTCGCGCAGGAGCCCACCGGTACCGGCCTGAAAACCGGGAAAGAAGAAGTACTTCTGCACCCCACGAAACTTCACCGAAGGCAGGCCGTGACAACCACTGACCCAGTCCTCGGCGCTCAGGTAGTCCAGATTCAGCCACAGCGGCGCACGCTCGCGGTCGGCCATGGCGTCCATATAGGCGTGGGGCAACTGACAAGCAAACGCGGCGATCACCACATCGGCCGCCACTTCTGCCTGCCAAGCAGCCGGCCAGTGCCTGACTTCGACTCCATCCTGGTATTGCCGGGCCAGCTCGACGTCAATCTGCGGGCAGATTTTTTCGAACGCGCGCAAGTCATCGACCCACAAACGCACCACACATTGATGCTCGGCCACCAGTTGCCGGGCCAGGCGCCAGGTCACGCCAATGTCGCCGTAGTTGTCGACCACGCTGCAAAAAATGTCCCAGGAGGCTTTCATTCCAGTCCCCGATTGGCAAAGGCGCCGATTGTCCGCATAAATGCGCCTGTGCAGAAGAGCCAACCGCGATTATCTTCGTGCGACAATCAGCCCTCGCCCAACACTGCCCGCCAGGAGGCAACCATGTCCTATCGCCCACCCGCCCGTCGACCGCTGCGCATCAGCCTCAACGTTCTGGCCCTCAGCGGCAGTATCGCCCTGGGCCTGTGGCTGGGTTTTCTGGCCATCGCCCTGACCTGCTGGCTGGCTGCGCATTTTCTCTTCAACCAACAACTGGCGCCCGTGGCGCAAGCGGTGCAGCAGCTGGCGAAACCACCGGTGGTCGTACCTGAGCCACCGAACCGCTTGTTCGAACAGTATCAGGAGAACCTGCGCAAGAACGAAGAGCTGCAGTCCCTGGATAGTGCTCGCAAAAACCCACGCAACTTGTCCAACCCCAAGTGCCAGTTCTGGTTGCAACAGGACCAGACCGCACCAAGCGAAAAGAGTCGGGCCAATGTCCTGCAATTCTGTAATTGACCATGAATAAACAGTCTGTCTGCCAACTGATTCTGCAACAACTTCGGGACGATCTGGAGGTTGCGTCACGGGCCGCGCAAACCGCCTACGAAACCGCTACCCATGAAGAGAATATTGCCGAGAACAAATACGACACCTTGGGCCTGGAAGCCTCCTACCTGGCGGCCGGCCAAGCCCGGCGGGTCGAAGAGATCCGTCAGGCGCTGAATCTTTGGCAAAATTTGCCCCTGCGCCCTTACGACTCACAGTCCGGAATTCAGGTCGGCGCGTTGTTGGGGCTGGAAGATCAAAACGGCCACGAACAATGGCTGTTTCTGGGTCCCGATGGGGCGGGCCTGAAAGTCTATGTGGTGGGGCAGTTGGTGACCGTCATCACTCCACGCTCGCCGCTGGGCAAAAGCCTACTGGGCAAGTTCGAGGAGGATGAGGTGGAAATCGTGGTGGCCGAGACTCGGCAACAGTTCACTGTCACCGAGGTCCGCTAGGCTGGCTGAAAATCAGTGAACCGGCAGTTCGACGCCATCGAACAGCTCTTCCAGCTCCTGCTTGTTGTGGCATTGAATTGCCTTGGCCATGACTTCACGGGTGAGGTGCGGAGCAAACTTCTCGATGAAGTCGCACATGAAGCCACGCAGGAAGGTGCCACGACGGAAACCGATCTTGGTGATGCTCGACTCGAACAATTCACTGGCATCCAGCACCACCAGGTCGCTGTCGAGCTTGGTGTCGACCGCCATCTTGGCCACGATGCCCACGCCTAGCCCCAAACGCACATAGGTCTTGATCACGTCGGCGTCGGCGGCGGTGAACACCACCTTCGGCGTCAGACCACGATGGCTGAAGGCCTCGTCGAGCTTGGAGCGGCCGGTAAAACCGAAGACGTAGGTAACGATGGGGTACTCGGCCAGGGTTTCCAGGGTCAACTTCGGCAGCTTGGTCAGCGGGTGACCCTGCGGCACCACCACGCAACGGTTCCAGCGGTAGCACGGCATCATCACCAGATCACCGAACAGTTCCAGAGCCTCGGTGGCAATGGCGAAATCCACGGTGCCGTCGGCGGCCATTTCCGCGATCTGCATCGGTGAGCCCTGGTGCATGTGCAGAGCGACGTCGGGGTATTGCTTGATAAAGCTACTGATCACCGGTGGCAAGGCGTAGCGCGCCTGGGTATGGGTGGTCGCGATGGACAGAGTGCCCTTCTTCTCGTTGGAGAACTCCTGGGCAATCTGCTTGATGCTTTCGACCTTGCGCAGAATCTCGCCGGCGGTGGTGATGATGCGCTCACCGGCCGGGGTTACGCGGGTCAGGTGCTTGCCGCTACGGGCGAAGACCTCAACGCCGAGTTCGTCCTCGAGCAGACGGATCTGCTTGCTGATACCTGGTTGCGAGGTGTAAAGGCTTTGGGCAGTAGCGGAAACGTTGAGGTCGTGGTGCGCCACTTCCCAGATGTAGCGCAATTGTTGAAGCTTCATATGAATCCCTCAAAGCAGGTAGACGCCACGGGTATCAGCGACGGTATATAACTATATTAATGGTCAGGAGAATAAATCTAGAACTTTTATTCAAAATTTTCCATTCCGTCCTCAGACATCGCCCTGACGTCGGCGCTGCACCAGAGGCACCAGGTAAACCGGTACTTTGGCCAACTGCAAAACCCGGGTTGCCGTACGCCCCAAAGGAGTTTGAGCACCGACCCCGTGGCTATGACTTCCCACGATCAGCAAATCCACCGAGAGTTTCGCCGCCTGATCCAGAATCACCTGTGACGGATCCCCCTGAAGGACACGCACCGACTGGATCAAGACCAGATCCTGCATGCCCTCCCCCAACTCCTCGCGAAAACTGTCGAGCACCCGCTGCTCGATATTGGCCATTACCGTACTCAGGCCCTGGCGATGAAACTCATTCAGCGACTGCTCATCCAGGTAACTCTGCAACACCGATTCGGCGAACAGGCCCATGGGTTCTACAGCGTGCACTACATGTAAGTCGGCATTGAACGTTCGAGCCAGCTCCAGCGCATGCTGCATCACAAAAGGTGCATACAGACCGAGGTCGGTGGCATACAGCATCGAACGAATCATATGACCTCCTCAACTGCCAATACGGCGGAGATTGATTCAGCTTAGCAGTGCCTGGAACTGTGGGAGGTTCAGCGCAAAACCTCGAACTTGAGGGTTCAAGTCCGAGCTTCGTTACTGATGCCGTGGGGTACATGACCGGTGGCGACCACCTCGCGAGCCAACTCGCAGTGACCGGGCTGATCATCGAAAAAGACATCGGCGGCGAACGCTTCGAGAAAAGCGGCTTTCTCCAATCCGCCCAGGAACAAGGACTCGTCCAGACGAATGTCCCATTCGCGCAACGTGCGGATCACTCGTTCATGAGCCGGTGCCGAACGGGCGGTCACCAAAGCGGTACGGATTGGACAGGTATCGTTGGGAAACTCGCCCTGGAGCAGATTGAGCGCAGCCAGGAACCCCTTGAACGGCCCTCCTGGCAAGGGCTCCCGAGCCGCCTGCCGCTCGCTGGCCTGAAACGCCTCCAGGCCACCGGACTGATAGACCCGCTCCGAATCATCGGAAAACAATACTGCGTCACCGTCGAAGGCAATGCGCAACTCGCCATTTTCCGCACGCCGGGCCCCGCCGGAGAGAATGGTCGCAGCGGCAAATCCGGCGTCCAGCGCACTGCGCACATCCTCGGCATGGGTCGAAAGAAACAGGTCGCTGCCAAAGGCCGCAAGGTAGGGATAAGGACTGCGACCGCCAACGAACGCGGCCCGGGAAATGGCCAAGCCGTAGTGCTGGATTGAATTGAATACCCGCAAGCCGGTGTCGGCGCTGTTACGCGAGACCAACACCACTTCAACCCGCGCATGCCCCAGGCTGGCGTTCAGGCTGAGGAGCTTTTTCACCAGGGGAAAGGCATCGCCCGGCTCGAGGATCTCCTCCTCATGCTCGATCTGGTATTGCCGATAGGCCTCGACGCCTTGGGCCAGATAGACCTTGTGGCTGTCACTCAGGTCGAACAGCGCCCGCGAGGAGATCGCCACCACCAGTTTGTCATCCAAGCCCTTTGCCATGTTCCGCCCCTTCAGGTGATGAGCCCAGCTCAAGCGTGGCGTCGGTCGATGAAACTCAAGGCTTGGTACAACGCCTGGATTTTCGGCAACTCACAACCGGCAGCCCGCGCTGCCGCCAAAGGTGCGGCATAGATAGCCGCCAACTCCAGAGGACGCTGATGCAGGAAATCATGGTACATGCTCGGCCAGTAGTCGGGCATGTGCTCAGTGGACTTGAACAACTGCTGTGCATAGGCGACGGGGATGACATGCCCGCAAGCCGCTGCACCCTGCAGCACTTCCTGCATCAGATCCTGAATCAACTCACGGCTAGCTGGGTCGCCCATCAGCGGCGTGGTGCTCGCCTTGAGCAACACCGACAAACCGTTGTACGGCACATTCCACACCAGCTTTTGCCAGCGCGCCTGATGCAGGTTGCTCATGGCCTGGGAGTCGAGCCCAGCTTCACGAAACAAAGCGGCGCCCTCCTCGACAATCGTCTGGCTCAAGGCCGGATCAGCACTTGCCGGACCGCTGTGGTAACCAAGGTTCACAGCACCCAAGGCCTGATGCTCGATCTGGCCAGGCCCCGCACGATGCACGCAGATAAAGCACAGGCCGCCCAATAGATGCAGCGACTCGGGCAGCACAGCGCGCAACGCATCTTCGACATCAAGGCCATTTTGCAATACCAGAACCTTGGCATCAGGTGCCGCCGCCTGGATGATCGACGGTGCCAGCTGGACGTTGCTGGTGGCTTTGGCGCCCACCAGCAGCCAGTCACAAGGGGGCATTTCTTCGGCACTGGCGTACGCCTGCACCGGCTTCAGGCTCAGCACTCCGTGCTGGGTGCTGTTAACCCTTATCCCTTGCTCGACCACCGCCGAGAACTCGCTGCGTAATAGAAAGTGCACGTCGAAACCAGCCCGGGCCAGCATCACCCCGTAAAAACCTCCGATCGCTCCGGTCCCGATAATGCCCAAACGCGGTTTACGGCCTGCACCCATCAAGGCAACTCCTCTGGTAATCGATTAAGCGCCTGACCCAGGCTCTCGCTGAGCTCCTTGTACGTCAGACGGGACTCCAAGGCCCCATAAAACTCACCGTCGCGTACCACGAACAGGGCCGGGAGGTGAAACACCTGATAACGCTCCACCGCTCCGCCGTTGTCGCCCGCATCGATCCAGCACAGACGGTCGACCGGCAGCGCCAACTTCGGCAATTGCGCCCGGGCCCAACGACAACCGGAACAGCCAGGACTGGTGAAAACCAAGAGGGAAATACCATCCAGGCCCAGTAGTTGCTGGTCGACATCGAAGTCGGACAGTTCCAATTCGACCACTATACTGGTGGAGACAATGTCAATTGGACGACACTTGGAGTCTGCGGTCATGGGACGCTTTCTGCCTCATCCTGATGAAGTTCCGGTTGAACTGACCCTGCGCAAGCACGCGTGTATTTCGCGCCAGCGGTTGCACACTATCAGTCTCGGCGGCATGGCATGCAATTACCACCGTGCCTGGCGCCGTGGCACTGCGCTGGAGGTACACATGCCGACGCTGGGGGAAAATGCCCGCTACAACGGCTATGTCGCCTGGTGCCTGAAACGCAAGCGCGGCTATCTAGTTGGCATCGCCTTTGTCGATGAACAAACGCTGTTCGGCGCCCGCATGGGCGAACAGGTGTGCCAGATTGCCCGCTACTGCCGCCTGCATGAGCCTCAGAGCGAACAGCAATGCATCGAGGCCCTGGCCCTGGATTGGGTCGAGCAGCACGCCGAGGACTATTCCGAAGACAGCGTGCACGAGGCTTTTGTGCAGCCATAGCCCAATAAAACCGCCGCCTGCCCATTGTAGAGTCACTGGGTAACGCGCTAAGGTTCCGCTCCCCGACGCGCTCAAATCCGCTGTGCTCCGCCGCGCGGGGATCGCTGGCGGCCGGCACCCGTGACCTGACGAGTAACACGATGGCTGATTTACCGATCAACGACCTTAACGTCGCCTCCAACGAGACCCTGATCACCCCTGATCAACTCAAACGAGACATCCCGCTGAGCGACACTGCCTTGCGCACCGTGACCAAGGGTCGCGAAGTTATCCGCAATATCCTCGACGGCACTGATCATCGTCTGTTCATCGTCATTGGACCCTGCTCGATCCACGACATCAAGGCAGCCCACGAGTACGCCGAGCGGCTCAAGGCCCTGGCGGCGGAAGTCTCCGACACCCTGTACTTGGTGATGCGGGTGTACTTCGAAAAACCACGCACTACCGTGGGCTGGAAAGGCCTGATCAACGACCCTTACCTGGATGACTCTTTCAAGATTCAGGACGGTTTGCATATCGGCCGCCAACTGTTGCTGGACCTGGCCGAAATGGGCTTGCCCACTGCCACCGAAGCCCTGGACCCGATCTCCCCGCAATACCTGCAGGATCTGATCAGTTGGTCGGCCATTGGTGCGCGTACCACCGAATCCCAGACCCACCGCGAAATGGCTTCCGGCCTGTCGTCGGCCGTAGGTTTCAAGAATGGCACCGACGGCGGCCTCACCGTGGCGATCAACGCCTTGCAATCGGTTTCCAGCCCGCATCGCTTCCTCGGGATCAACCCACAAGGCGGTGTGTCGATCGTTACGACCAAAGGCAACGCCTACGGTCACGTGGTGCTGCGTGGCGGCAACGGCAAGCCGAACTATGACTCGGTCAGTGTCGCCGTCTGCGAACAGGCCCTGAGCAAGTCCAAGATCAAGCCGAACATCATGATCGACTGCAGCCATGCCAACTCCAACAAGGATCCGGCACTGCAACCTCTGGTCATGGAGAACGTCGCCAACCAGATCCTCGAAGGCAACCAATCGATCATTGGCCTGATGGTTGAAAGCCACTTGAACTGGGGCTGCCAGGCGATTCCGAAGGACCTTTCGGAACTGCAATACGGCGTCTCGGTTACCGACGCCTGTATTGACTGGGAAAGCACCGAGAAAACCTTGCGCGGCATGCATGCCAAGCTCAAGGACGTGCTGCCGAAACGCGATCGCGCCTGATCTTTTTCGACAGCCACAAAAACGCCGGGCCAAGCCCGGCGTTTTTCATGGTCACCCCGATCAGAGTTTTGCAGCGTGACGCTGATGGCGTTCCATGTAGCGCTCTACATAAGAGCAGGACGGGATCACCGTGTAGCCCATACGCTCGGCGTACTCCAGCGCCTGCTCGGTCAACGCCGCAGCAATACCGCGTCCACGCAGCGCGTTGGGCACGAAGGTGCGATAAATATCCAGGGTTTGCTTACCCAGGTCCATATAGGTCAGGTAGGCACGATGACCGTCCACATTGGTCTCGAACTGATGACCAGCCTGGTCATGGTGGATGGACAACGCCTCGCTCATCACTACTCCTTGCGGGTCTGGAATGCCGACCCCTACCTTACCGATGTTTTTCCGGCGAAGGAACAACTACGCCACCTCGTACCTGCAGGACGCCGAGTAGAAGCCATCGCTCTTGTCACCACGAGCACGTTACAAAATAGTAGGCGCCCTTGGCATAAATGCTCAAGCCACACTCATCACAGATCAGCGCAAAACCTTGCCCAACCCTCGACTGAAGCCGCGCCAAGGTGAGCGTAAGAATGCGTAGGAGCTAAACATCGCCGGATGCTGAAACTTAAGACGAGCTTCGCCTCTTAAAGTCACCGGCAAGATGGATAAAGATAGGCCCACACCCGTACAAAATCTGAACAAAAGTGTCATCGGCACAATATAGAACGACTTTAGCCTAGACTCAGAAACTGCGCCTGGAAAAGCCCGAGGCCAGCGCTGGCACGCAAGCAGGACCCTCTGCCAGAGCCTTGCCGCTGAATATTTTTTATACAAGCCGCTAAAAAGTTGCTCGAAAAAGATTCACCGCCTAGACTTTTTTTTGCTTCTTGCGCTACGTCAGTTTACTTACTACAAGTAATGGGTAGTATGTACGCCGGCTGTTTCCTCACTCTGAGGCGATAGCTATTAATAGAAAGTCCTTGAAGGGGAACACGATGAACAACGTTCTGAAATTCTCTGCTCTGGCTCTGGCCGCAGTTCTGGCTACCGGTTGCAGCAGCGTATCCAAAGAAACCGAAGCTCGCCTGACTTCTGTTGAAGACTCGTCGGCTCGTGCTCAGGCTCGTGCAGACGAAGCCTACCGTAAAGCTGATGAAGCTCTGGCTGCTGCTCAAAAAGCACAACAGACTGCTGACGAAGCTAACGAGCGCGCTCTGCGTATGCTGGAAAAAGCTAGCCGCAAGTAATAATCCTTCGGGATTGTTATCAAGCCGATCCATTTTTTGGATCGGCTTTTTTATTGCCTGAAATTTTCTTCGGGCAATAAAAAACCCGCGCATACCAACCGGTATCCGCGGGTTGTCGTTGTATCGCTTACTGCTGCATATCGTAGGGGGTACTGGACAGCGATGCCGCGGACGCCGTGGTTGGCACAGCGATCTCAACCGGCAGACCATCTTCGGCCGCGACCACATCACGTACCACATCCCAATTCATGCGTAGGTTATTGGCCAGGTCCGCACGTTTGAGCAAGGCATTGATCACCGCAGTGTGCTTGTCGACCACCGAAGGATTGCCCTTGTCATCCAATGGAGTATGCGCCTCCAGGTAGACTTTGCCGCCACTGACACCGAACTTGTACGGGTCGTTGATGATGCGTACGGAAGTTCCCACCGGAACCATGCCAGCCATTTCCAGCACATTGTTGTTGAACATACGGAAACAACCGTGGCTGGTACGCATGCCAATCCCGAACTTCTTGTTCGAACCGTGGATCAGGTACCCCGGAGTGCCCAGGGTGAACTTGAACGGCCCCAGCGGATTGTCCGGCCCTGCCGGCACCACGTTCGGCAACGGGTCGCCATCGGCAGCATGCTCGGCCTTGATCGACGCTGGCGGAGTCCAGGTCGGGTTCGGGGTTTTCGCGGTGATGCTGGTGTGCGCAATCGGCGAGCCCCAACCCTCACGACCGATACCCAGAGGGAACGTGTAAACCACGCTCCGGCCCTTCGGGTAGTAGTACAGGCGATACTCGGCCAGGTTGATCACGATGCCTTCACGAGGCCCCGGCGGCAGGATGAAGCGAGTGGGCAGGACCACTTCGGTGCCCGCACCCGGCAACCACGGATCGACTCCCGGGTTGGCCGCCACCATCTCCAGGTAACCCAGGTCATAAGTAGTGCCGAGGTCAGCGAAGGTGTCTTCATACTTGGCCTTGATCACCTGCACCTGACCGACGATGTCTTCACCAGGCGGCGGTAGAGGCAATTCCAATGCGGCAACGGGACCAGCCACACACAATGCGGCAAGAGTCAGGCAGCGGGTGACGACAGGGAGGCGCGGCAACATCCGGATAATCCTTCGCATGAACAACGAATGAAAGAACACGATTGTACACCCCGCCCCTTGGCTGCGGCAGCCAGGCCGGAGAGACAAACATAGACATATGAAATCCCTGTCGAAACGGTCCGCTACGGACCGTCTACAGCTCGAACCGCAACTCCGGCCAGATCGGCGGCGTGCCACGTTTTTGCGACTCCAGAATCGCCCGGCACAGCGGGCAGAGTCGTTGGTCCTGGAAAATCGTCCGACCCACAGTCGACCAACGAGGCTGGGCAGGCAACAACGTGCCACACAAGGTCCGATCGGCGGAACCTCCCAGCTCCAACTGACGCGTCACTAGATGCACCCGAACCTCCTGGCAGGCGAACAGGTCGAGCTGTTCATCAGGCTCGATCAATTGATAGGCAAACAGGGACCAGGCGGGACGCGGCATTGGGGGCTCCAAATAGGGGGCGCCACATTAGCCGAAACACTGCTACTAGAAAAGCATCAAAGCAGCGGTTTTAGCGTCGGCCAGACATTTTCCAGCAACTTGCCCTGAGCCGCCGCTGCGGGGTGCAGACCATCTGCCTGCATCAACTCCGGATGACCGCCAATCCCGTCGAGAAAAAATGGCACCAGAGCCACCTTCTTGTCACTGGCCAACTGGCCATAGACCTGAGCGAATGCCTGGGTATAGCGCACACCGTAGTTGGGCGGCAACTGCATGCCCAACAGCAGCACCTTCGCGCCACCGGCCTGGGCACTGTCGATCATCGACGCAAGATTTTGTTGCAATTGCTGGGGCGGCTGGCCACGCAAGCCATCATTGCCCCCCAACTCAAGTATCACCACTTGGGGTTTATGCTCTGCAAGCAGCGCTGGCAGCCGCGCCTGGCCCCCGGCACTGGTATCACCACTGACCGAAGCGTTGACCACCTGATCATTGAAACCCTGCTCCTTGAGCCGCTTCTCCAGCAGGGCAACCCAGCCTTGGCGGGTATCCAGCCCGAAAGCCGCACTGATACTATCGCCAACGATCAGGACTGTACCCGCCGCTGCGTTCTGGGCCATGCACATCAAGGCCAGGCCGGCACTCAAAAACCATACACGCATCGGATTCTCCATGGGCGCAAGCATTCTCACTGCGCGGAACCTTAGCAAAGTGGTTCCCAGCGCGGAAGGTGAACTGACCATCCTCCACGAACTCAGCCTGGAACTGAATCAAGGCGATAGTCTGGCCATCGTCGGCGCCTCAGGTTCCGGAAAATCCACATTGCTCGGATTACTGGCAGGGCTCGACCTGCCCAGCAGCGGCGAAGTCACCCTCGCCGGACAAGCCCTGAGTGGCCTGGATGAAGACCAGCGAGCACGTATCAGAGCCGAACATGTGGGATTCGTCTTTCAATCCTTCCAACTGCTCGACAGCCTCAACGCCCTGGAAAACGTCATGCTGCCCCTGGAGCTGGACGGCCGCCGCGACGCCCGCGAGCGCGCTACCGAGCTGCTGCAGCGGGTCGGCCTCGGTCAGCGCCTGAGCCACTCGCCACGCCAGCTTTCCGGTGGTGAGCAACAACGAGTGGCTATCGCCCGGGCCTTTGCCGCTGAACCTGACGTACTGTTTGCCGATGAGCCCACCGGCAACCTCGACAGTCATACCGGTGAACGTATCAGCGACCTGTTGTTTGAACTCAACAAGGAACGCGGCACCACCCTGGTGCTGGTGACTCACGATGAACGCCTGGCCCATCGCTGCCGGCGCTTGATCCGTCTTGAAGCGGGCTTGCTGGTCGCCCCTCTGGAGCCTTGATGGCACGTTTGCCGCTGTTGCGCCTGTTCAGCCTCGCCTTCCGCCAGCTGCTGCGCGATGCCCGCGCCGGAGAGTTGCGGGTGTTGTTCTTTGCCTTGCTGGTCGCCGTTGCGGCGAGTACTGCCATAGGCTACTTCGGCGCGCGCCTGAACGGCGCCATGCTGCTGCGGGCCACCGAGTTTCTCGGTGCCGACCTGCTGCTGGAAGGCAGCTCGCCTGCACGTCCGGAACAGCTCAGTAGCGGGCGTGAACTGGGGCTGGATCACGCTCGAATTGTCGAGTTTTCCAGCGTTATCGCCACCGACAACAGTATCCAGCTCTCAAGCATCAAGGCAGTCGACCCGTCTTACCCTCTGCGCGGACAACTCAAGAGTGCAGCCGCGCCCTACGCGACTGAAGTACTCGGCGGCGGACCGAAGCCCGGAGAAGCCTGGGTCGAACCTCGTCTGTTGACTGCGCTGGACCTGAAGATCGGCGACAGCATCGACGTCGGCATGAAGACCCTGCACCTTACCCGGGTACTGACCTACGAACCCGACCGTGCCGGAAACTTCTACAGCCTGACCCCACGGGTACTGATCAGCCTGGAGGACCTGCAAGCCACTGGCGTCGTCCAGCCGGGTAGCCGGGTCAGCTATAAGGAGCTCTGGCGTGGTCCGGCACCAGCACTTGAGACCTATCGCCAATTGATCAAGCCGGGGCTGGCAGCCAACCAGCGACTTCAAGATGCACGTGATGGCAACCAGCAGATCGGGGGAGCACTGGGCAAGGCCGAGCGCTATCTGAATATGGCCAGCCTGGTAGCGGTGCTGCTCTCGGGCGTTGCCGTGGCCTTGTCGGCCAACCGTTTCGCCACCCGGCGCTTCGATGCCAGCGCCCTACTACGTTGCCTGGGCCTGTCTCGTCGGGAAACGATGCTGCTGTTCAGTGTGCAACTGGGGCTTCTCGGACTGCTCGCCAGCCTCAGCGGCGCCCTGTTGGGATGGCTGGCGCAACTTGGCCTGTTTTATCTGCTGCATGACCTGCTTCCCAGTGACGTACCACCAGGCGGGCTGCTCCCTGCAATCGCCGGCATTGGCACAGGCCTGGTAGCCTTGGCCGGTTTTGCCTTGCCGCCGCTGGCGGCACTGGGTCGGGTCCCGCCGTTGCGCGTGCTGCGCCGCGACCTGCTACCGATCCCTTCCAGCACCTGGATGATCTACGGCGCCGCGTTGTTTGCCCTGGGTCTGATCATGTGGCGCTTGAGCCTGGACCTGGTACTGACCTTCGCCCTGCTCGGAGGCGGCCTGCTGGCCGCACTGGCACTGGGAGGATTGTTGTTGCTGGTGCTGCAAAGCTTGCGTCGCCTGTTGGCTCGTTCCGCCCTGCCCTGGCGCTTGGGCTTGGGCCAACTGCTGCGCCACCCCTTGGCGGCCGCCGGGCAGTCCCTGGCCTTTGGCCTGATCCTGCTGTCCATGGCGTTGATTGCCCTTCTACGCGGAGAGTTGCTGGACACCTGGCAGAACCAACTGCCGAAAAATGCCCCCAATTACTTCGCACTGAACATTCTGCCGGCTGACAAACAGGCTTTCACCGATCGCCTGGTACAACTCTCGGCCCCCTCTGCCCCTCTATACCCGGTTGTTCCTGGCCGCCTCGTGAGCATTAATGGCGAACCTGTCAGGGAGCTTGTCAGCAAGGAATCAGAGGGTGATCGCGCGGTACAGCGCGACCTGAGCCTGACTTGGGCAGCCGAACTCCCCGCTGGCAACAGCATCACCCAAGGAAGTTGGTGGGCGGCGCAAGCAGATGATGCTTTACCTGGCGTCTCGGTCGAGGCCAAAGTGGCACAAAGCCTGAAACTGAAGCTGGGGGACCAACTGACCTTCACTGTCGCTGGCGTCAATCGAGAGGCCCGGGTCACCAGCCTGCGCAGTATCAACTGGGATAACTTCCAGCCAAACTTCTTCATGATTTTCCAGCCGGGTACATTGAAGGACTTGCCTGCAACCTACCTGACCAGTTTCTACCTGAGCCCGGGCCACGACCAGCAGATCGTCGAGCTGTCCAGGGCATTTCCGGCCGTCACCATCCTTCAGGTAGAGGCCCTGCTGGAGCAATTGCGCAGCATCCTGGCCCAGGTCACCCTGGCGGTGGAGTATGTATTGCTGTTTGTACTGGCAGCGGGGATGGCGGTGCTGTTTTCCGGACTGCAGGCCACCCTTGACGAGCGTATTCGCCAAGGTGCGCTATTACGCGCCCTCGGCGCCGAACGGCAGTTGCTGGTCAAGGCGCGGCGAATCGAGTTTGGCCTGCTCGGCGCGGTCAGCGGCCTATTGGCAGCCTTAGGTTGCGAACTGGTCAGCTTGGTGCTCTACCGTTTCGCCTTCGATCTACCCTGGCAGCCACATCCCTGGCTGTTGCTGCTACCGCTGATTGGCGCACTGCTGGTGGGCGGGGCCGGAGTTTTCGGCACCCGCCGGGCGTTGAATGCCAGTCCGTTGAGCGTCTTGCGCGAAGGTTGAAGACGATAGGCTCGTCGACTCGCAGCGACGAGCCTACTTCACATAGTCGATCTGGTTGATCCACCACAAGGTCTCGCCCGCAGGGGTATGGACGATGGCCTCATCGCCCACTTCTTTCTTCAGCAGCGCCCTGGCCATGGGTGAGTCGATGGAGATGTAATCCTTGCGCTGATAGATCTCGTCATAACCCACGACACGAAAGCGCTTGATCTCGGCAGCTTCATTTTCAACTTCGACCCACGCACCAAAGAACACCCGCCCCTCCTGCTCTGGCGCATAGGTCACGACTTTCATGTCTTCCAGGCGCTTGCGTATGTAGCGCACCCGGCGGTCGATCTCTCGAAGGAGCTTCTTGTTGTACTGATAGTCGGCATTTTCACTTCTATCACCCAGTGAGGCGGCCCAGGTGACCTTCTGCGTGATGTCCGGGCGTTTTTCCCGCCACAGATAATCCAGCTCCTGTTTCAGAGCGTCGTAACCATCCTGTGTAATGAGCTTGGTACTCAATGGCTAATCGCCCTCCAGCCTTGTGCAGGCTGCTCTGTATTTGAATGAACCGAAGACTTGCCCGGCCATGGCCGTTGACCAAGGGGCTCGAGTCACACTTCGCTCCAGCCGCTGCGCAAGCGCACACGATATCCCGTCCTTCTATGTGACATCACTATCAGATTTGTCCGATTTAGATTTCAGAGAGGTCGGCTAATCATAGAGCCAAACAGTCGATGCTTACTGTCTCAGGCACCTCTACAACCACGGCTTTTGTAATCAGTGCAACCTCGCTACTTGAAACCTACTTCCCCAAACAGTTCGCCAACCACTACCAATACCTCTAAAAATCAAAGGGAATGTATTAAATGGGCAATATCATTATCGTCGATGACCACCCCCTGATCCGATTGGCCATCAAGTCGGTGCTGGAACCCTATCAGCACACTATCGTCGCCGAGGCTGACAATGGCGCGGACGCGGTTCAACTAGTGCGCAAGCACATGCCGGACCTGCTGATCCTCGATCTGGGAATCCCCAACCTGGACGGTTTTTCGGTCATCGCCCATATCAAGTCTGCCGAGCTGCATGTCAAGACCCTAGTACTAACCTCCAGTGACTCGAAGAACTTCGCCCTGCGCTGCCTGCAGGCAGGAGCCGCAGGCTTCCTGTGCAAGACCGAGAACCTTCACGAACTGGGCAATGCCGTAAAAGCCATCTTGTCCGGATACAGCTACTTCCCGGAAGACACCATCAATATTCTGCAGCAGAACACCAACGCCGCCAGCCAGGAAAGCGTACTGATTTCCCGCCTGACTGACCGTGAGATAACGGTCTTGAAGTTATTGGCTACCGGTCTGAACAACCAGCAGATAGCCGAAGCACTGCTAATCAGCCACAAGACTGTCAGTACCTATAAGGTGCGACTGCTCAAACGCTTCAATATTTCCAACCTGGTGGCACTGGCGGAACTGGCAAAACGTAACGCGGTTGTTTGAATCCCAAGCTCTGGTAATCCCAGGTACAGCGGTGGCAGCCACAGCTGCGAGCGTTGTTGCCAGTATCTGGACGAACCCAAGCTGATCCGAATACGGCGCAGTTCAGCAATATGCTGTCCAGCTCCGTCGGATTAGCTGCACATTCAACGGCGAATAATCAGTCCCTGTCGGGCAACACGAGTCAGGTGTTTAATCACCTCTGCGGCAGCTTCAGCACTGGGAGCGGGTATGACCGCCAGATCAAAGCTGTCGCTGGCAAAGCGCGCCAGGGAGTCGCCATCTTCGACAAATTGAATCAGAAATGCCGCCGGGCCTGCGGAACGCCGTGGCCAGCCATCGAGATAACGCAACAAGGTGGGTTGGTGTTTACCACCAAGAAGTATTTTCGGATTGCGCGGGGATAGACTCGCCGTGATCGGCGCAAGACGTACAAGGGGGCGTGGTGCATTCATCGTATCGTGTCTCTACCTCAAGTTTCTGCCGGGCAGGTGAGAGGCAACACCGAACCAGCGCTTTAGCGGTATTTCGAAGCCTGGAAATAGCTTCTATCAGTGATCTTTCGACTCACTTGGCGCCCCGCAAGTAGCTGTTTAAATCGGCGCATAAGCAGCATCCTAGAGAAGCCGACAGGTCAGTGTCAAGAATCAGTAGCAATGAAAAAGGCCTGCATTCGCAGGCCTTGGAAAATCTTCGTAACGGTTGATCCAAAGCTGGCGACAAGTGTCCGGCCAGTTGAATGAGCCAGCCGAGTTACCTGGCAATCGTTGCATCCAGTGACAGCTTGCCTGCACCTTCAAACAGAACCGCCACTGTACCGCCGAGCAATGCCAGGGCGAATTCATAACCGTTGTCGGCCATGAACAAGCCATGACTGATATGCACCGAGAAGATCGCCACCAGCAAGGTAAACGATAGACCCAGTGCCGCCGGCCGCACCAACAGGCCAACGATCAACGCCAACCCGGCAAAGAATTCGGTGCCGCCGGCCAGCAGCGCCATCAGATAACCAGGAGCGAGGCCAATGCTTTCCATCCACTGAGCCGTTCCTGCCAGACCGCCACCACCAAACCAGCCAAAGAGTTTCTGCGAGCCGTGGGCCGCGAAGATGATGCCGACGAAAATTCGCAAAACGGTCAAGCCATAACCGGCGCGAGTGCCCAGCAGGTTTTTGATCAGTGTGCTCATGCTGTGTAGTCCTGTGTAAGGTAGGGAAGTTGGTCGCCATACTAATCAGTTTTTATCATGTTAAAAGCGGAAATTATCCGACATAACAATCAATATTTTCGATTACTTTCGAGACGCAACTTTTCGCTCCGGAGGCTCCAGGGAGCCTCGCTCACGATCAAAGGCCAGATAGTACTTGTTGACACTATTAACATAGCTGACCGCCCCCATGCCCACCTGCTCCATAGCGATACGCTCTACCTGGAAGAACCACTGATTGGGATTCAACCCCCTGCGTCGGGCCTCGCTGCGCATCCCCTGAACCCGTTCCGGCCCCATGTTGTAGGCCGCCAGGACGAAAGCCATGCGCTCGCGTTCGTTGAGCTTGGGACTGGAAAAGAACTTGCGGCGAATCATCGCCAGGTACTTGGCTCCGGCCTGCACATTGCTGTCCACGGACTGAATATTGCTGACCCCGACTCGTTGTGCGGCGGAGGGCGTGATCTGCATCAGCCCGGTAGGCCCACCACCACTCCTGTCACTAGGCTGCAGGGCCGACTCCTTGAACGCCAGGGCCGCAAGGTTCAGCCAGTCCATGCCCTGCTCCCCCGCATGCTTCTGCAACACCGGGCGCAGTTTCTCCAGTCGCTGGCGATCAGCCCGGGCCAAGGGGTAATGCACCTGATACTGGCGTCGATAGATGCGCAGGAATGCGACATCCTGATCTGCGGGTGCCTTATAGGTCTTGAGGAAACGATCGATACTGGCGCGCAACATCGATGCATCACGCCGGACAAACCAATGCTCCTCGCCCGGCTCGCTGATCTTCAATTGCTTGTCGAAACGCAACCTGGGCAGAATCTTGCTCCAGCGCTCGGCAATCGGCTGCTCGACAATGGTCAGGTGGAATATGCCGCCCTGGACCATTTCCAGCACATCCTCCACCGCCAGGCTGGGATCGACCCACTCGACCTTGATCGGCGCGAGTTTGTGCAGCGTCAGCTTCTGATTGATCTGGCTTACCGCCTCCCCCGCAGCGCTGCCAGTGGTCAAGGTCAGGGTCTTGCCGGACAACTGCTCGATCCGCGTATAGCGACGCTCACCCTTGATCCCCACCAGCAACAAAGGAACATTGCTGACAATTGGATCACTGGAATTGACCGCATGCCCTGGCTGAGCCTCCAACAACTCACCTGGC
This sequence comes from Pseudomonas sp. Fl4BN1, assembly GCF_009908285.1. Lineage (GTDB taxonomy): Bacteria > Pseudomonadota > Gammaproteobacteria > Pseudomonadales > Pseudomonadaceae > Aquipseudomonas. The sequence continues at coordinate 6,958 of NZ_JAAARM010000014.1, read as the reverse complement.
GCCACAAGATCCCCTTCTCCTCGCTGCAAGGCACCCAGCAATTGATCCTTGGCCTTGGGAATGATCTTGAGACTGATTTCCTGGCCATCACGGGCATGCCCATTGAGGTACTGCTCGAACGAGCGCAGGCGATGGTATTCGACACCGATGGCCTGGCCCTGGACTTCACCAGAGCTATTACGGCTCTGATTGACCAGCACTCGCAACACTCGACTACTGCGAATTTCCGCCAGATCGCGCACCTTGGCAGCAGCCAAGGTTTCCGGCGGACCGGCCAAACGCGCCACGGCCGGCAACGGCATCAGCAACGACAGGCACAGCGCAAGCAATATCGAGGGTCGGGTCATCCGCTCTCCGCAAAGAATGCTGTTCAACCCTTCGTCGTTTTTGAAGGATTGATCGACAGAAACAGAGCGCCTTGAGCGCTGGCATGGTGCGAAAGACAATCGTAGCGACGGCAAAATCCCGGCCACCACGTTCTTCCGGCAGCAAAAGACCGCTTTAACTCGTTGTAGTTCTTGGTTTTTCTTATAAATCTACAGCTCTGATATGCTTTCCGGCCGCAGGCGGAGATAGCACCATGCAACTCATCGATATCGGCGTCAACCTGACCAATCCCTCTTTTGCCGAAAAACACCAAGCCGTTCTCGATCGTGCTTATGAAGCGGGAGTCTGCCAATTGGTCCTGACCGGAACCAGCGTCGAAGGCAGTGAACAGGCCTTGGAGTTGTGCCAGCAACTGGACACCGCTGGGCAACGACTGTTCGCCACGGCAGGCCTGCACCCTCACTGCGCCAGCGACTGGAATGCCGACAGCGTCCGACGTTTGCGCGCCCTGCTCAGCGAACCCCGGATACGTGCCGTGGGCGAATGTGGACTGGACTTCAATCGAGATTTCTCCCCTCGGCCACAACAGGAAAAGGTCCTGGAAGAACACCTGGCACTGGCTGTCGAACTGCAACTGCCAGTATTCCTCCACGAACGTGATGCCAGCCAGCGCCTGCTGGACATCCTGCGAGACTTTCGCGACCGCTTGCCGGCAGCCGTGGTGCATTGCTTTACCGGTGAGCAGCAGGCGCTGTTCCGCTACCTTGACCTGGACCTGCACATCGGCATCACCGGCTGGATCTGCGACGAGCGCCGGGGCACGCACTTGCACCCGCTGGTGCGCAATATTCCCCGTGGGCGCCTGATGCTGGAAAGCGACGCCCCCTACCTGCTGCCACGCAGCCTGCGGCCGAAACCGAAAAACGGCCGTAACGAACCGGCCTACCTGACGGAAGTCTTGCGCGAAGTCGCACGGCACCGCGAAGAGACGCCAGAACACCTGGCAAGCCACAGCACCGCCTGTGCCAGAGCATTTTTCCACTTGCCTGAGATTGCTTGACTCATATCAAGATTTTTCCGAGAGCATGGCGGCACAATAATGGCACCTTGCCAATACTGTTCCGCTCAATCAGAGAAGACCTTCTTATGGGTGCCTGGCTTAGCAACATCTCGCTGAAATACAAATTCTGGGCAGTCAATGCGGTCGCCTTCGTCACCACCTTGTTATTAGTGCTGTACGCAGTGCAACTGGAGCAACAGGCTCGCGGCCAGGCAGCACAGGCCTCTGCCCAGACCCAGGCCCACTTGCTCGGATCCTGGCCTGCCGGACAGCCCCTGCCCAGTGACGAGCACCTGCTGTACTTCGCCCGGGGGCAGACTCCCAGCATCAACGAACAGGCATTGCCCGAGCTGAACGGCGCCAATGGCTGGGTCGAGCTCAATCACTTGCCACTGTTCGGCGACAACCCACTGTTAGGCGCCGAAGTCATCCATCGCGCCGACGGCCAACAGGTCGCGGTTCTGGCCCACGCCCCAAGCCTCGTTCAGGTCTTCAGTGATCGCTTCACCCACTATGCAGTCGCCGTGTTCATCCTGATGTTCGCCATGCTGTGTGCTTCTCAGTTGCTGATCCGCTTTCTCCTCAGCCAACTCAACACCCTCAAGGATGTGATGCTGCACGTAGAAAAGACTGGCGACCTGTCCGCCCGCGTCCCGCTGTCCTGCAAGGATGAAGTGGGCCAGATGGCCAGCGCCTTCAACGCCATGCAGGCCGGGTATCAACGAGTGGTAAACACCGTGGCCAACACCGCCAGGCAGCTGGACCAGGGTGCTGCCCGCCTGGCCTCGAGCATGAACGACGTGCGTCATGGCATGCTCGGCCAGCAGAGCGAAACCGATCAGGCCGCCACTGCTATCAATGAAATGTCCGCCACCGTCTACCACATCGCCCAGCATGCCGGCGCCACCCGGGATCTGTCGCAAACCGCCGACGCGCTGGCTGGCACCGGGCACGAAGTAGTCGGCCGGGTGCAGAAGTCCATCGCTGGGCTTTCCAATGGCGTGCAGCAAACCGCCGAGATGATTCAAAAACTCGCCGAGGACAGCCAAAAGATCAACGGTGTGGTCAACGTGATCCATAGCATCGCCGAACAGACCAACCTGCTTGCGCTCAACGCGGCCATCGAGGCCGCCCGGGCCGGAGAAATGGGTCGCGGCTTTGCCGTGGTAGCAGACGAAGTACGCAATCTGGCCAAACGCGTGCAAGCCTCCACCGATGAAATCACCAGCATGGTATCTGCCCTGCAAGCGGGCACCCGCGACGCGGTGGACTTCATGCAGGAAAGCTCGTTCAAGGCCGACGACTGCGTGCAGCAGGCCCAGGAAGCTGGGGCGGCACTGGCGGAAATTACCAGCGCGGTGGCACAGATGCGTGAAAGCAACACCCAGATCGCCGTAGCTGCGGAACAACAGAGCCAGGTGGCGGAAGAAATGAACCGAGCAGTAGTGAGCATCCGAGACGTCACCGAAAACACCGTGCAACAGACCGTCGCCTCTGCCACCACTAGCGGTGAACTGGCGACCCTGGCCGGCGAGCTGAGCAAGGCCATCGGCCAGTTGAAGCTCTGAGCAGCGCACCCAACAGGCTCAGCACCAGCACTTTGCCCCCTACCCGCTGGCTATCAGCCCGATAGCCAGCTTCGATTCGCCGCAAGACCGCCTGCGCCCTATTCTTGGTTCATCAGTTTCCATGAACCAGAGGATGATCAACATGGGCAAACGTCACCCCAACCTTCCTGCCTGGCAATGGCGCGTCTACCCGCAAAGCCACCAGCATCCGACCAACCTGATACTGCACCTGATCGCCGTGCCGCTGTTCATCGTCGGTTTTCTGCTGGTCGCTTCAGGGGTGTTTTCGTTGAGCTTCCTGAGCCTGGCAATCGGCGTGGTCGGCATCCTGGCGGCTCTGGGCTTGCAGCGTCACGGCCACAGCCTGGAGGCGTAAACCTCCGAGCCGTTCAGTAATCGTAAAGATGCAGTGCAACACCTACTGGTGGCGCGCCTGGTTGCAACGCCACCGGCACTGAAGGCTCAGGCGAAGATCGTCACCGTCTGCCGGCTCAGGGCAATCAACTGCCCATCGGAGCTCCACAGCGCCGCAGCGGCGTGGCCATAACCGTCTCGGGCATGTTCGACTTCCACCCGGTACTTGCACCAGTCCAGGGTACTCACCTGCAGTAGCGGCTGGACGAACTCGATGGTCCAGGTCAGGGTGCTGCCGGCCGCCGGCTTGCTCAGGTGCGGCAGCAATGCCGGCGGCCAGGCATCCACCAGCGCCAGAATGTGCGCCTCGGTCACCGGTTCCTCCTTGACATCCCCGCGCAAACGCACCCAGCCGCCCATGTCCCGAGAACGGTTACCGGTGAATGGCAGGCCGCCAATGCTCCAGCGCATCGCCAGATGACGCATGAACTCCGGTGTCACACCCTTGATATAAGGCAACTCCTGGCAATCATCCCAATGCTTCATCTCCGGCGCAGGTTCGGCGCCAACTGTTACGCAAGATTCACGGGAAGCTCCAAAGCTGCCCTGTACCAGAGTCACCACCTGACCTTCCTGCATGACCCGCCCCAATACCTGGCTGACGGCCTTGCCTTCACGCAGCACGTCCACTTCAAAACTGACCGGTACATCCGGAGCCACTGGACCGACAAAGGTAATCGCCAGGGAGCGTACCGGCCGCTCCGCCGGAACCTTGGCCCGCATCGCTTCATACTGCAGGGCCACCACCAAACCACCGAAACTGGCGCGACCCTGAGCCCACTCCGCCGGAATGGTCAGCGACTGGGGCTGGCCGCGAACGGCTTCGAGCAAATCGTAGAAACGCATGAAAACCTCGGGGAAGGGAAAATAGACGGAGGAATCTTAACCAGCGTCGCAGAGCCGTACAGCAACTATTCCGGCCAAAGCAGCGGACAGATAAGCCGCCGAACAGCGATCAGCGCCCGAAGCAATCTCTGTGCAACTGGTCCAACACCTGGTCGGCACGCGCCTCGGCCTTGAGCATGGTGCGACGCCAGAGTGCTACACAAGGCCGCAGATCCACCTGCTGTTCGGCCTGGGCCAGCCATTGCCAGCAGTCATGCCAATCCCCCAGAGCACCCTGTGCGGCCTTGAGGCGTCTCATGGCTTTGGCAGGCAAGCGATCCAGCTCGGGATAAGCATCAGCCGCATAACGTACACGTTTGATCAACAACCGCAGGCGATGCCGGTCATGGGCGGGGTCCAGGAGCGCCTTACCCAGGGTTTTCCACTGTTTGGCCAAGCGTTTTTCAATCCGTCCACGCAAACCACGGAGCAACCCCTCTCGCCCGGAGGCTCGCAGAAATCGCGGGAATGCATCCAGCACCAGAAACAGCTGCGCCAACTCAGGCCCCGCTGCCACCGCCGAATATTCATCGAGCAACTGGGCAGTACGGTGCTCGGCGGCGGCATGCTGACCATGCTGATGCAGATAGGCCGCCAACACTTCACGATCACGAATCGGTGTTGTCAGGCGCCCCACTTCACTGACGGCGGCCTCCAACTGCTCGACGCCGGGCAACCCGCGCAGCGGACGCAGCAAGCTGCGCAGGCGCCGCACACTGATACGTAAGTCATGCAGGGCCTCAGCATCGGTGGCGGCGGCCAATCGTGCCTGACAGGCCAACAAACTCACTTCCAGGCTCAGGATCTGAGCCACCAATCGGTCGACCAAGGCAGACATCACGGATTCCCCAACAAAACTCACAAGCCTGGTTTCGGCTCATCCAGTTCCAAGAATGGCACCGCTGGACCGCGACCGGCATTGCGCCAAGTCATTCAGGCCCACGGTGATGATTGTCGCTTCAGCGTAGCGGTTGTAGCGGCTCAACGCCCGGCACGGGACTCACGAATATAGAAGCGCGCCTTCTCGGCCTTGTTGGTGCAGCCTTCAAAGGCTTCGAATTGCTGCTGGGTCTTGGCGCCTGTCAGCAGCGACAACGCCTTGGAGTAACTCACGGTGCCAGCGAAACCTTCGGCCTTGGCCAGGTCCAGTTCATGCCAGGCGGCGTCCAGCTGAGTGCCACAGCTGTCGCGATAGGCGGTCTTGCCCGCGCAACCGGTCAATACCAATGCAATCAGGGGCAAGCAGATCCAGGCTTTCATCAATGACACCTCAAGAATAGGAAACAGTCGTACAGGTTAAGACGGTGGCGACAGCAAAAAGTGCCAAACCCAACCCTTGGAAAATATAGCCGCAGGAGCATAGCCGCGCGGCCCGATACGCCCTAGAAAAACCACCGGGCAGTTCCTGCACTGCATCAGCAATTGAACCTCGAGGCGCTATGGGTGCATTGTTGCAGCCTGTTTGGCGAAGGGATGAATCATGAACAAACGTGTCGCATTGGTCCTTGGCTCAGGAGGCGCTCGCGGGTATGCCCACATCGGGGTCATCGAGGAGATCGAAAGACGCGGGTATGACATCGCCTGCATCGCCGGTTGCTCAATGGGCGCAGTGGTGGGTGGCATCTATTCGGCGGGCAAGCTCGCCGAGTACCGCGAGTGGATCGAAAGCCTGGATTACCTCGATGTACTGCGCCTGGTGGACGTGAGTTTTCGCCTGGGCGCGATTCGCGGCGAAAAGGTCTTCGGGCAAATTCGCAAGATCGTCGGCGAAGTGAACATCGAAGACCTGCGCATTCCCTATACGGCCGTGGCCACCGACCTGACCAACCAGCAGGAAATCTGGTTTCAGGAAGGCTGCCTGCATCAAGCCATGCGGGCTTCAGCCGCCATCCCCAGCCTGTTCACCCCAGTGATGCAAGGCAACCGGATGCTGGTGGACGGCGGCCTGCTCAACCCGCTGCCAATCGTTCCGGTGGTCTCCAGTCATTGCGACCTGATCATTGCGGTCAACCTCAACTCGACCAATCAGCGTCATTACCAACTGCCGGTGATCCAGCGCCCGCCTGCGTTCAAAAGCCGCTTCGACAGCCTGATCAATTCCCTTGGCTCGCACCTGCCGTTCCGGCGCAAACAGGCCGAGCAACTATTGCTGCTCGAACAAGAAGCCTTCAGGAGCGAAGCGGCCGAGATCAATCCCTGGGTCGAGGGCGCTGAGCCGGAATCCCAGCAGCCGGCCGCAGCGCCGGAGTCCGACGGCGCCCCCAAGTCCGCCAGCGGCTCATTCATCATCGACAACGTCGGCCCAGCCTCGCTACTGGACCTGGTGAACCAGAGCTTCGAGGTCATGCAGACCTCCCTGGCGCAGTACAAGATCGCTGGCTATCCGCCGGATATCTTGATCAACGTACCGAAGCGCGTATGTCGATTCTTCGAGTTCTACAAGGCACCGGAGTTGATCGCCCTGGGCCGGGAAATCGCCAGTGACACCCTGGACCGCTACGAACAGGAACAGTAGCTAGCCCTGAAAGCCTGAGCCGGAAGGCTCAGGAATCCCCACCCACTAGACGGTAGCCAACCCCCGCTTCAGTGACGATGAAACGCGGCTGGGTCGGATCGTCCGCCAGTTTCTGGCGCAAGTGTCCAACCACGATGCGCAGATAGTGACTGTCCTCGGTGTGGGTCGGTCCCCAGATATCCTTGAGCA
>NZ_JAAARM010000145.1 GCF_009908285.1 Pseudomonas sp. Fl4BN1 | reverse complement strand
GGCCACGGCGAAGCCGTTTTTCCATAGGCTCCGCCCCCCTGACAAGCATCACGAAATCTGACGCTCAAATCAGTGGTGGCGAAACCCGACAGGACTTAAAGATACCAGGCGTTTCCCCCTGGTGGCTCCCTCGTGCGCTCTCCTGTTCCTGCCTTTCGGTTTACCGGTGTCATTCCGCTGTTATGGCCGCGTTTATCTCATTCCACGCCTGACACTCGGTTCCGGGAAGGCAGTTCGCTCCAAGCTGGACTGTATGCACGAACCCCCCGTTCAGTCCGACTGCTGCGCCTCTTCCGGTAACTATCAACTTGAGTCCAACCCGGAAAGACACAACTTATCGCCACTGGCAGCAGCCATTGGTAACAGGATTCACGGAGCAGAGTAGTAG
>NZ_JAAARM010000144.1 GCF_009908285.1 Pseudomonas sp. Fl4BN1 | reverse complement strand
ACCTACTGCGCGGCCAACGGCATCGAGCCCGCTCCGCTCGAGGAACTTGCCGCCGACCCGCGCGTCATCGACGTCGTCACCGCGGATGTCGAGGCCGCCAACTCCAACCTGGCACGGGTCGAGCAGATCAAACGCTTCCATATCGTCACCGAGACGTGGAAGCCGGGCGGGAACGAGATCACGTCGACGCTCAAGATCCGGCGCAAGGGTGTCGCCGAGCGGTACCAGCGGGAGATCCGAGCGCTGTACGAAAGGCGTGAGCTGGCCGGTACCGCGGGCTGACCGGCGACTACGAAATCGACTCCCCGGAGTCCGACCGAATGTGGGAATCTTCCATGGACCTGATCAACAAGACGCCGGCTGACGTCCTCACCACGCTGCTCGAGGA
>NZ_JAAARM010000143.1 GCF_009908285.1 Pseudomonas sp. Fl4BN1 | reverse complement strand
TTGCCGGCGAAGAGGCCCTTGGATTTTGCGCAAATCCTGCCGACGCCTTCGCTGGCAAGCCAGCTCCTACGGGCTGGTGAACGGGGTGCTCTTGTAGGAGCCGGCTTGCCGGCGAAGGGGCCCTTGGGTTTGCGCAAATCCTGCCGACGCCTTCGCTGGCAAGCCAGCTCCTACGGGCTGGTGAACGACGTGCTCTTGTAGGCGTCGGTTGTCGGCGAAGGGGCCCTTGGATTTTGCGCAAATCCTGCCGACGCCTTCGCTGGCAAGCCAGCTCCTACAGGCTGGTGAACGACGTGCTCTTGTAGGAGCCGGCTTGCCGGCGAAGAGGCCCTTGGATTTTGCGCAAATCCTGCCGACGCCTTCGCTGGCAAGCCAGCTCCTACGGGCTGG
>NZ_JAAARM010000142.1 GCF_009908285.1 Pseudomonas sp. Fl4BN1 | reverse complement strand
GCGCAAGCCCAGGCCGCGCGTCAGGGCGCGTGTAGACACGCCTTCGCGCATCAGCAGCCGGCCCCAGGCCGGTTCGCGCTGCGCCCGCAGCAACGTGTGACGGACCGCGATAGCGATGACCTCGGCCGGATCGGTCAGGCCATGCGCAATGGCATCCAGCTTGTCAGCAAAGTCCTCAAACGCCCAGTCGATCACGGCGGCAAAGAGCCCTTCCTTCGATTCGAAGTGGTTGTAGAACGAGCCGAAGCCCACATCGGCGGCTTCGGTGATCTCGTTGATGGCGACGCGCTCAATGTTCCGCTCAGACAGCAGCAACAGCGCCGCGTGAAGCAGACGTGCCCGTGTTTCCTGTTTGCGCCGGGTGCCGCGCCGCTCGCGGCAGCCTTCTGC
>NZ_JAAARM010000141.1 GCF_009908285.1 Pseudomonas sp. Fl4BN1 | reverse complement strand
ACATGGCACTCAACAGTGCCGTAACCGCTGAGGGCGGCGAGATCGGCCGGGCTCAGGCAGTTCAGGCGCAGGCGGCCGGCCTGGCGCCGCACACGGATATGAATCCGGTGCTGCTCAAGCCCAACAGTGACACCGGCGCGCAAGTGATTATCCATGGTCGTGCGGTGACCAGCATGAACGCGGTGGCCTACCACGACTACAAGGCCATTGCCATGCAGGCGGTGCTGGCCTCGCATCGACGTTTGAGTGCCGAGTACCCGGTGGTGATGGTCGAGGGCGCGGGTTCGCCTGCCGAGATCAACCTGCGTGCCGGTGACATCGCCAACATGGGCTTTGCCGAAGCCGTGGATTGCCCGGTGATCCTGATCGCCGATATCAACCGCGGCGGGG
>NZ_JAAARM010000140.1 GCF_009908285.1 Pseudomonas sp. Fl4BN1 | reverse complement strand
CGATATTCGACCGCACGTGGGCGAACATGCGAGCCGAGCCGTGTTGTTGGGCAACGTGCTGCGCGGTGGCGTGCGCGATCTGCCGACCTATTGCAGCGGCGGGGCAGCGCTCGAGAAAGCTCGACGGATGGCGCCACAAGCGTTGGTGAACATGGTGGCGGCGTCCCGATTGCGAGGGCGAGGCGGCGCCGCATTCCCCGCAGGCATCAAATGGCAAGCCGTTGCCAGCGCATGCGCCGAAACCAAGTATGTGGTCGTGAATGCCGACGAAGGTGACCCGGGCGCGTTCTCTGATCGGTTCCTGCTGGAGGACGATCCGTTTCGCCTCATTGAGGCCACTGCGATTGCCGCACACGCAGTAGGCGCGCGACGCGGCTACATCTACATCCGCAAGG
>NZ_JAAARM010000139.1 GCF_009908285.1 Pseudomonas sp. Fl4BN1 | reverse complement strand
GTTGACGGCCTGCTTTTCTACGGCCAGCGCAGACATCACGGTGAAGATGGTGGTGCCGACATTCGGTAGCCGCGACGGCGGCGGGGCGATGGGCGCGAGCGATTCAACAGTGGTCATGACAAGACGGCTTCAGGCTTGATTTGGGATTGCAGCAAGGGACGCGTTTTCCAACTGGACCAGCGCGACGAACTGCTTGGGCGGCAACACCGCCACGTCGCAATACTTGGCCATGCGGCGCTTGAGCTTGAGCACGGCGCGGTCCTTGGAAACGAGATAGGCAACGTCGGCGGCATCGGCGAGCGCGAGAAATTTCTGGTCGTCGCGATCCTTGCAGCGCGGGACGAACGCTTCGCCTTCCACGCGCGCCGCGTCTTCAGGATCGGCGACGGATCGGGT
>NZ_JAAARM010000138.1 GCF_009908285.1 Pseudomonas sp. Fl4BN1 | reverse complement strand
GATTTCACCGATCTTGGCGGTCCACTCAGGATCACCTTTTTCGGCGATCACGACAAGCGGTTCACGGAAGGCATAGCCGCCATCAAGAATTCGGACGGGATATCCGTTCTTGATTGCGTTCTGTGCTGTTTGCTCCGGGGCGATGACCGCATCCAGACGGACCCCGTCGCCAAGGCGAAGATCGTCAAATGGCAGCATTGAATCGGCAAAGGTACGAACTTCACCTGGTTCGACTTTATACTCGACCGGTGGCAGGCCCGGAGCATCGATCTCAAGCTGACGACGGATAAAATCTTCTGACGTCGTTGCCGTCTCGACACCGATGGTCTTGCCGTTCAAATCCGCGCTCGATTTGGCTTTGCTGTCCTTATGAACGACGTAGACATAGGGGCTGTAG
>NZ_JAAARM010000137.1 GCF_009908285.1 Pseudomonas sp. Fl4BN1 | reverse complement strand
GTGGGGGCCAACGCGGCTGCTGTGGCCGAGCATGCGTGGGCGCTGATCCTCGCATGCGCAAAGTCCGTCCCGCAGCTCGACGCGCGCATGCGTGCCGGGCATTGGGACAAGGCGACGCACAAGTCGGTCGAACTGGATGGCCGCACGCTTGGCCTGGTCGGTCTGGGTGCGATCGGGCGCCGGGCTGCCGTGATCGGGCTGGCGTTCGGTATGCACGTTATCGCATTCGACCCGTACGCAAAGGAAGCGCCCGCAGGCGTCAAGCTGGTGAGCCTTGGCGAGTTGTACGCACAGTCCGATGTGGTGTCGCTGCACGGCCCGTTGACCGCCGAGAACCGCAAGATGCTGAACCGCGACGCGTTCAGCTGCTTCAAGCCCGGCGCGATTCTGGTCAACAC
>NZ_JAAARM010000013.1 GCF_009908285.1 Pseudomonas sp. Fl4BN1 | reverse complement strand
CCATGATCCCAACCCCGCAGAAACTCCCCCCGCGACTCAGGCAGACGGAAATTCCCCACGCCCTCGCCCCCGGTGTTGAAGGTCGTCCCCAAATAAGCCGCCAGGTCCGGATAGGTCGCAGCGCTCTGCACACTGCCATCCACCTCCAGGAACCCCGTCGGCACCGTGCCCTTGGGAAACGGCACCATGGCCCCCACCGGCAAGGCCGACATGTTCTTCAGCAGCGCTTCGATCTCCGCCTTGGTGTAGGTCACCGACTTGGTATAGGCATCGGTGATCCCATACTCGGCCAAGGTGCTGCGAATTTTTTCCGGCGGAATAGAATCACGGACGATCACCTTGATCGCCGCCAGCAACTGATCATGCTCGGCCTCGGCCGGCGCCTTGCCACCTGCACGAATCACATTGAGCATTTCGTCGGTAACCGCGTTTCCCCATTCCGAGGAAATCAGCGAGCCGACTTGCCCAGTCACCGGGTTCTCATCGACAAACTTTCCGTTCACCAGCCCTACGCTGGCAACACTCTTCGGATAATCCACGTTGTCTAATCCTCTCTAGTCATAGTTGATATACACCTGGGTATGCGCTGGTGTACTGCGATGGATAAGGCATTCCAGAGCGCTCCCCGGGTTCATGCCAAAACGTTCGCCCCAATAGCTCGCGCCGAAGCGCCGGCCCAGTTGCAGGCGGCCGCCGGTGTTGAGGGTCCACATGAAGTTCGCCCGCCAGGTGCCAAAGTGCGCGTGGCCAAAGCGTGAACGCCCCATGCGCGGGGTGCTCAGTTCGCTGACGCTGGCATTGGGATAACCCTGGCTGCGGGCGATTTCGACGAAGTAGGCGGCGCGCTGGCTGCCCACCGCCAACAGGCGTCGGCGCACGGCCAGGCGCCGGTCTTCGAATAACGGAGTCAGGCCCAGGCAGGGATCGGGCAGGTCCATGACCTTTTCCCAATCCGTCACCAGCTCGCTGACGTTGGCCGGGTCCATTTCGTTTTGCAGGTCCACGGCCCGGGCGTCGATGCGTGCCAGTTCCTGGGATACGCCCTGCAACACGCGTTCAAGCTCTGGCACCCGCTCCGGGTCCCAGGCCGGGCCGCTGGGCAGCAGGCTGCGCAGCTGGTCCTGGTATTGGGCGGCGCTTCTTATTGCTGCCATTCGCAACCTCCAAACACCAGCAACTGGTTGTTGCTCGCCGGTACATCGGCCAGCGGCGCCAGCAAGCGGTGATCGTGCTCGCCGGTGGCGCTGCTGATGGCCTCGCTGATGTGGCTCAGTAGCAAGCTTTCCCCAAGGCCGGCCTCGCGGCTGTGCAGGTCCCGCAACTGGTCCTCGACCGCGGCACGTACCGCGCTGGTGTCGGGAGTCAGGCGAAGTTTGTAAGCCACCGGCCGCATCACCGGCGCCAGCACATACACCTCGGCAGTCACCGGACGCAGGGCTTCGATATGGGCCAGAACCTGCGCCAGTTGCTCAGCATTGGGGATCGGCTGCGGGTCGTCGTCACGCATGACGAACAGGCCCACAGTGCCCGGCCCCAGGTAATTGCGTCGACACCAGGCACGGGTGATCCCCGGGCATTCCAGGGCCCAGGTTTCGTAGTCGTCCGCCGAGCCGCCGTGGGGAATGATCCGGTATGAACGGATCACCCGGGCCCGCAGGGACTCAAGGCTTTCTTCGGCCACGCCACCGCTCAGGCCCGGGGACAGAACGGTGAAGGGATTGCTGATGCCTTGCACTGGCTGCACCGCAATCAGGCTCAAGCCGGCGTCGGCATTGCCCAGGGCGCCGCCGTCGACCGCCTGGATCGTGGTGCTGTTGAGCCCGGCGTGGGTGGTACGGGCGGCAGTCACTTTGTAGCTGCGACCATCGTTGCTCTGCAGCAGGGTATCGAGGTCCAGCACCGCACCGGCTGCCGCGTTGAAGCTGACGCTGCCACTGGCCGCCTGGGCGGTCTTGCGTGGCTGGTTCAGGCGCAAGGCGGCGATACGCTCCAGAGTCGACTCATCGGCCTTGTCCGGGAGGATCTGCTCGGCGATCCAATCCAGGTAGCCATACAGGCCAAAGGCGGCGCCGCTCAGGGTTCGGGCCAGCACTTGGGCATCGGACTGGCGCAGCGAATCGCTGGCCAGGTCGCTTTGGGTGCGCTTGATCAGCACCGGCAGCGAAGGCGTTTCAAACGGCATAGGTCACCTGCCAACTGTGAATGGGGTTGATGTCCAGGCGCTCACCGTCGGCCAGGATCAGTACCGTGCGCAGGTTCAGGCGCTGGGCGTCGAGGCGCTCACTAAGGATCTCGACGGCGTTGCAGTGGCCATCGTCGATCAGCCATTGCAGGGCCTCGCGGGCATAGAATTCGGCGTCGAGCTGAGTCTGTCGGCTCAGCTTGACCCGGCGCAGCAGCCACAACCGCGAACCGATGCGGTCGTCGGCCACGCTGGGGAAGCTGTCGCCCCACCAGCCATAGCGCTGGTCATCGTCGAGGGCATCGTCATCGGCGGCACGGCGCCAGGTGAACAGGCTGATTTCCACAGCCCGGGTCAGGGCGTTCTTCAGGTCATAGGTGGCGAACATGCTTAACCTCCCACAGGTACGCCGGTCTGCCCCGGGCCGGGTTGCACGCCGCTGTGGACGTGATTGATCTGACTGATGCCAGCGGCGATCTGATCTCCTTGGGAGACAATCTTGCCGCTCTGGGTCAGGGTCGGTGTGTCGATACTGACGCCGCTACTGGCGCGGACATTCAGGGCCGCCGTGTCGATATTGACGCTGCTGCTGGCGCGGATATTCATGGTCGCGGTGTCGATGTCGATGATCCTGCCGCGCTTGAAGTGGATCTTGTCGCCCTCGTCGGTGTAGATCGCTACCTCGCCGGCGGCCAGGGCTTGCAGGCGATAGCGCCGGTCAGCCACCACCAGCACCACGGCGTGGGAGCGGTCACCACCGAGAAAGGTCGCGATGCCCTCGGCGCCAGCCAGGGGGTTGCTGGTGAAACCATAGGGCTCGAAGTGCTCCATATCGTCATTGACCTCGCCGGCGGTGAGGCGCATTTGCAGCGATTGCAGTTTGTTGGCCGAGTTGGCGAGCACCACGGTGCCTCGCGCCAACAGGCGTGTCAGTAGGCTCATGCTGGTTTCCTTGGGGTGTAGGAGCCGGCTTGCCGGCGAACCGGATTTGCGCGGTTGCAGGCAGGACGCCTTCGCCGGCAAGCCGGCTCCTACGGGTGGGCGCGGGTTTCAGGTTTTCGGTGGTGTCGGGTTAGCGTCGAAGGTGTCCGGCGGTGCCACCTGCAAGGTGGTGATCGAGCCCTGCTCGGACAGCGACCAGGTGACCTTGGAGATCAGCATGTAGCGGTCGAAATCCAGCACCGGATCGATCACCCGCACCAGGGTGTTGTGCTTCCACAAGTCGCCATTGCTCTGGCGCCAGCCCTGCACCTGGTAGGTGGTGGTCAGGGCCTTGCCGGTGCGGGTGCCGCACTCCCAGTCGGCCCGCTGCTGAGCCAGTTCGGCACTCAGTTGCGCGGCTTCGTTGATCACCGTCACCCGCTTGCGCGAAACCCTGGCATCGTTGGCTTGGCCAGAAATTTCGCTGACCGCGACACCGCTGCTCTGATTGCTGCCCTTGTGCTGGCCAATCACCCGGTATTCGGAAAACACCGCGGAAAAATCCATCGTGGCATTGGCCGAGAGGATGTTCTTGCCCAGCTCCAGTGTGTCGCTGGCCCGCCCGCCGCTGCCCGGCGCCGCCAACAGCAGATACCCGTCGGCGTCATCGGTGGAGAACACCCGGTACAGGGTCAGCAAACGGTCGATGGAGGCGAACACCGTCTCCCCCGGCACGATGCTGTGGGTGTGCAGCTTGCTGGTGGGGGCAATCTCACTGCGTACCCCGACCCCATAGGAACCGGCCAGGGCTCGAACGATGCTCAGCACATCCTGCTGGCGCCACTGGCTCGGCCGGTTGATTGCCGCACAATCCACCAGATCCTGGGTCAGCGAGCTGCCCTGGATACTCAGGCTGATCTGCTTGCCGTCGTAACTGATCGGCGCCTTGTAGACATGCCCGGTGAGCACCAGGTCGCAACCGATACGCACCTGGCAGCGCGCACCGGGGCGGATCCGCACTTGCTGATCCTGCCCTGGCCATTGCCAGGTGATGTTGAGGTTGAAGGTGCGGAACTGACGCTCCAGGTCCGCGCTGATCTCGACGCTTTTCCAGCCGCTGTAATCCAGCCCGTCCACCGTCAGGGTGACAATGTTTGCCAGTTCGTCCATGGGTCACTCCCGAGCGATTTGCAGGTCGGCCGGCGGCAAGAAGCCCGGGTGGGCCACTCGATTGCGCTGCACCACTTCACCCACCCGCGTGGCATCGGCAAACCGCTGATAAGCCAGGACCAGCGCCGGCATGCTGCTTTTAGGGCTGAGGCTGATCAAGCGCACTCCCGACGAGGCCACGGCATTCAGGTGCCCCTGCACTTGCTGGCGCAGGGTGTTGAGCGCCTGGTAATGCACCGCATCGGCCTTGAGCGAGGCTTGCCAGATCAGCTCGTTGAGCTGATCACGCAGGGCCAGCACATCGTCGGCCACCGGCACTTCCAGGCGTTGCACCGGCTGACTGGCCTGCTGCGTCAAGGGCGGCGTGCTCGTAAGCTTCACCACCGGCGTGGCGACCGGCAAGGCCGATACCAAGCGGCCGATCTGCACCAGCAAGGCATCCTGCACCAGGTTGGCCACCGCCTCGGCCGCCGCCGTGGTGTCCTTGCCGGTGGTCAGCTTCGGCGCATCGATGCGCCTGGCCGCCTCCACTTGTTGGGAAATATCGGCGAGCATCTGCCGATAGCCGCTGCGGGCAAAATCCTCAAGCCCGCGCACATCCTCCAGCAACCCCTTGAACTCCGCGCTCAGCTCCTTGGGTATTTCCTTGACCGCCTTGACCAGGGTGTTGAGGTCGCCATAAAACTCGATCAGCGGTTTGAACTCGTGCTCGATGACCTGATACACCTCCGTCAGGCCCTGGCGCAAAGACGCCACGCCAAGGCGAGCCTGCTTGATCAGGTTGGTCGCGAACTCAAAACGCAGCACTGCTGCGCCCAGCAACGTATCGCTGGCCACCAGCACCTGCTGTTGAGTGTTGACCACCGCCGCTGGAAAGCGCACCGGCTGGTCCGGGTAGAACTTCAGGCTGAAGGTCACCAGGCCGCCATCCTGGCGGCTCTGGGTCATCTCGCATTCACCGACCTTGACCTGCATCCGCCCAAGCCAGGGGTGAACCAGCTCACCACGGCCCTCCTCCAGGGCCTTGAGCAGCTTGTCACGCTGCTCCAGGCAGTCGGCGCCGACGATGAAGGCCGTCAGATCGTGGATCTTTGCCTGTTGGCCAAGTCCTTCGAAAAACGGCTGGTCGCGCTGGGGGTACTCGTGCAACTGGCCTTTCTGGCCCACCGGGGTTTTCGCCTGGTCGACCCAGAAAGCAACACCACGAAAAGACGCCGGCAACAAACGATCACGCCAGGAATCAGGCATAGGAACCTCCTAGAGAAAGTGAGCGATAGCCGATGGTCGAGTCCACATTGAGGCCTGGCTGATTAGTCTTGGCCTGATCCACCCGCAAGCCCACAGGAGCGTTGGCAAAGCTCACAGTGAGGCCACCTTCAAGCTGGGTTCGGTTGTTGGCAGCGGTTTGTTGCAGTAGGGAGCTAGAGCTCTGACTCAAGTTCCCGGACAGCAGTGAAACACCGCCGAACTGATCCCTCCCTTGGCCGAAAAAGCCAGAAAGCCGGGGGGCTTCTTCAGAAGCGGATGAGTCCAGGCCAAAGAAGCCCTGAACACCCTCGGAAGCCGACGTGATCACCTTGCCGATGCTGCCGAGCAATTCCTTGATGGGGGCAATGACAATGCGGAGCCGCTCCCCCCATTTGGCAAACCAATCGGGAAGGCCATCCCAAAGCTCGCTCACCATGTCCAGAGGCGACCAATCAAATAGAGATTTGAACTGCGCCAAAATCTCTGAGGCCAATTTTCTAAGTGAGCCCCCAAGACCGGAAAGATAGTTTTCTAGAGGACTCCAGACAGAACTGAGCATCTCCAGAGGATTCCAGGCGAACACCGCTTTCAAATCCTGGAACCAACTCAGGGCGCCACTTTTCATACGTTCCCAACAACCGCTGAAATAACCCGTGACGGCATCCCAATTGTTGATCAGCAACGTCAATGGGCTCCAACTGAATAGCCGTTTTATGCCACCCCAAGTCTTTGCAGCTGCCCCTATAATCGCCAGCCAGAGATTCGCGAAGAAGTCCGTCACACCTGCCCACAAACTACTGAGCAGAGGTTTCGGCGACCAGTCGAATATCGACCTGAAGCGCAGCCACTGTACCTCTGCATAATTGCTAATTGAGCTCCACAACTCAGAGAAAAAGCTTCCGATAGCAGCCCACCCCTTGGCCAAGGCCTCGCGTGGACTCCAGTTCAGCACGCTCTTGATCCTGTCCCAGTTGGCCACGATCAACCCTGCGACCACCGCAATCACTGCTGCGGCGATCCCTAAGGGCGAAGCCAGTACACCGAAGACTGTGGCCGCGCCCAGAGCAGCAGCGGTCACCACCGTAAACGCCACTGCCGCTGCGGCCAGTCCTTCCACCAATCCTGGATTGTTAGCCACAAACTCACCAATGAAGGTGAGCATTGGCTGCAACTTCGTCACCACATTGTTGACCGTCGGTAACAAGACCTCTCCCAGGTTCTGTGAGATTTTCTCGACCGACTCATCGAACAGCTTGAGGTTCTTCGCCGTGTTGCCCACAGCACCCTCAGCATCCAGCGCTCCCATGGTCTGAGCGTGTATCACCGCCAACTCGTTCTCGACATTGATTGCCGCCTGAACACCACTGACGAAAGGAGTGAGCAACCCTGCACCCGCCACCAAGGAGGAAAAATTCAGGTTGCCGAGACCATTGCTCTCCATCTGCTCCCTGAATTTGCTGACTTGCAGACGCACCCCTGTCAATTCGCCGTCCAGCGCCTTGGCCTCAACAGCAACCCCCGTCGCGACCTCCGCCACCGGATTGCTGGCTTGCCGGTTTTTACTCACGTTGGCTTTTTTTTGTTTCTTCGCCATCACTGCACCTGCTGCATCGCATTGATCCGTTGCGCGTGCTCCAGGGATTCCCGGAGCACATCCAGTGGCCTGGCCATCATCTGTTCGGGGTCGACCTTCCAGAACCAGGCCAGGTCATAGGCGACAGCGATCAGGTCGGCGATGGCTGCGATGCCGCACTCATGAAAAAACTCGCCACCGCCCAGCTCAGGGCGTTGAGGTCTGCCAGATCCAGCTGGTTCACCGAGGACGGTGGAATGCCGGCGCAGACCGCGATGTACTTGGCCGCGACATCCATGTCGAGGCTGACCTCTTCGCTCTTGTCGATCTTGTACGGCAGCGCCTTGATCGCCCGTACTTCCTGCACCGTCGGGCGGCGCAGAGCGAGTTCAGCCAGCGGCTCGCCGTGGGCCTCGATGGGCACCTGCAGCTTGACCAGGTTACTCATTGCCAGGTCCCCTTCTGCCCTTCGAAGTTCAGCTCGATGGAGGCGTCGTCGCCCTTGGCCACCGGCTCGTCCACCAGGTAGGCGCCAGCCAGCACGTAGACCTTGCCGTTGGCGAACTCGCAGGTGACGGTCATGTCGGAACCGGCGATCAGCTGCTTGAGCGGAAAGTCCGGGGTGTGCAGCGCCGTCACTTTAAACGACGGCGTCAGGTCGGTTTCCTTGTAGAAACCCGGCACCACGGTTTCTCGTTTGACGGCCATCAACGGCGCTTCGCAGCCACCGCTGATGGTCAGTTGAGCGCCGTCCACTTTGACGTAGCAGGTGCCCGCAATCAGTTGACCCATGATGTTTCTCCCAAAAAATAAGCCCGCTCAAGGCGGGCTGAAAAAGCGCAGTGATGCTGGTTCGGCTCAGGCCGCGGCGTCGTACTGCAGGCGGAATTGGTTGAGCAGCGCGAACACCCGCAGGCCGTTGATATAGTCCGGCGGGAACAGCACGTTGACCCGGCTCGGGTCCTGCACGTCGCGCTCGACGATCAGGTGCTCGGCGAACAGCTCAGCGTTCTCCACATGGCCTTCCAGCTCCAGCTTGGCGTACTGGGCGATCAGCTCACCGCGAATGGTGCTCGGGGTGACGATCGGTTGGCCGGCGCCGAAGCGAGTGCCATCGGCGGCCAGCTTATGGCGCCCGTACTTGCTGGTGATCACGCTTTGCAGGCGACGCACGATAAACGCCGACTGGTGCATGGTTTCGCTGTCCAGGTAGGAGTTGTCGGCCTGGCCGTAGGCGTTTTTCTGGTAGGTGGTGATCGCCCGTTGAATGCGCAGGTAGCCGCCTTCGTAGTAGGCGGTGGCGATGCCGTAGTTCAGCAGCGACTGACGTTCGGTCAGCGTGAAACGCTCGCTGGCTGGAGCGGGATCAACGCCTGGCAGGCTACCGCTCTGGGTCGGACGGCTGGCGTCGGCGGAGATGAACACCGACGTCCGTGCAGCCAGGGCTGCGGCCTGGACCCAGACCGGTTGCGGCACGCCGGTTTCCAGGGCCTGGATCGTGATGTGCTGATCGTTGCGTGCCTGACCGGCCGCCACCAGGGTGCCGACGGTGCCACGCTTGGCGCTGTAGACGTGACCGAACAGTTGCTTGGCCCAGGACCAGCGACCGGTGCTGTCATCCATCACTGCTTGCCAGGCATTGAGGCTGGCAGTGTCGGTCCAGGGCATGCAGATGAACTCGAAAGGCTCGTCGCCCAGGGCCGCCAGCGCCGCAACCTGATCCGGCACACCAGTGCCACCGGCCAGCTTGCCGACCACCAGGGTCAGGCCGGCCGGAGTCTGCTCGCCATAGCTCTTGCCCAGGCGATTGAGCTGCAGGCTGATGTCGTTGCCACTGTCGCCGGTCCATTTGGCGTTCAGGGTCACAGTGCCCTCGGCCGCGGTGGCGGTCACTGGCAGATCCACCGCCGCGTTGACCTTCAAGGCCAGGGCGCTGGCGGCCTGGGCGGCAGTCGCGCCGCTGACGATGGACGCCTGCACCCGCACACCGCCGACATACAGGTTGAGCAGGCCACTTTCGCTGGCGCTGCCGGTGATTTTCACCTCGGCCTTGGCCACGCTGCCTTCGGTGCTGTGCAACGGCAGGCACCAGATTTCGCCCGCCGGGTCGGTCTTGCGCCAGGTTTCGTACATCGAAGCGAGCATCGAACCTTGGCCACCAATGCTCTTGGCCAGGGCCACGCTGGACACCAGCACCAGCTTGCCGAGGTCGTCACCGGTCTGCTTGTCATTGACTTGAGCGACGATCAGACGGCGCATGGCCGAGGACGCGCTATTGGCCGCCGAGTTGTCCATCTCGGCGTAGAACAGCGGAACACGGATGTCCGCCGGGATATTGCTGAAACCGATCGCCATTATTTGGCTCCTTGAGATTTCGCCGCTTTCACGGCCTTGCTAGTGATATCGCCATCGGCCAGACGCCGGCGCCACCAGGCGTTGTCCGGCACTTCACGGCCGGAGGCGGGCAGCAGATCGCCGGCCTCTGGGTCTGGTACGGCACGGCCGGCGACCGGCAGCACAGTGATGCGTTTGCTCATTGCTTCAGCTCTCCTGAAAAAGTCAGCTCCAGGCGCCCGTCGGGCCCTGGGCGTTGCAGATTGGGGTCCGCCGGATCGATGGCATCGACCCGCACCGTGACCCCGGTAAAGGACGGCAAGCCGTCGAGTTCACGTTCATGCCAGGTTTCCGCCGGCTGGCTGGGCAAGTTGCGTCCCAACTGGAACTCGGCGAAGAAGCGCAGGCGGTAGAGCAAGCGTGTGGCGTCGAGGGACACCAGCTCGCCGCCGTCGTATTCGATTAGGTTGTACTCGGCGCCGGGCTTGAAACCGACCAAGGCGCGCCAGACTTCGGCGCGCAGGTCGTGCAACGGATTCAGCGCTTTTGTAGGGTCAGTGGCGCCAAGTGCCAGGGCGACTTCAAAACGATCGCGGATGGTCTGGCGAATGATGTTTTGCCCGACGCTGGCGGTGGCCAGGTCGTTGATTGGCGCCAGATAGGCAATCGGCATTGATGCACTAGCGCCTGAAGCAGAATCGGGATAAGTGCCAACAACGATGCGCCCCGTAAAGCTGGGGCACTGAGCTTGTAGCTGATCAAGAACAGTCGTGAGTTTCATCACAAGACTCCTGGAACTGAATTCACCAAGGTATTGGCAAGGCTTCTGCCACCCTCTTCGTGCTGACGTTGAGGAACGAAAACCTGGGCGCCGTCCAGTGCCCATTCAGGGCGACCAGGCTCCAGCGCTGCCCCCGCGGGAAGCGGTGGTCATAGGTTTCTCCGGGGCATGAAAAAACCCGTCGAGACGGGTTTCAGAAAAGTGGCCTGGAATCGCTGCCGCAGATTTATGGCGTGGGGCTTTCAAAATGCCTCGGAAAATCGCCTTCGGCGCTCAGGCCTGGGCCATCTGCCTGGCTCACTCATGCCCCGCAGGCAAGAGTTCACTACCGGCCTTGAGCCCGGACTGCAGCGCCGTCCAGAACTCGGCATTTTCATAGCCCACCGCCCAGACGCTGGTGCCGCCCAGGCCCAGCTTGGCCACCAGTGCGGTCTTGGTCTTGATGCTCGCGGCGTCGTCATACCAGAGCACCGGTTGCGCGCGCTCCTGTGTCCACTCCACGCCATCGGCGAAGTTTTTGACCGGCCCCCAGGTGGCGTACGGAGTGGCGGAAACGGCGTCCAGATGAGTGACGGCGCGGTGTTCGGCAATCACTTCCTGGTAAGCCGACCAGTGCACCCGGTTGCCAATGCTGTAGTCCTGACCGTAAGCCGGCAGCCCGGCCAGGACCTTGCTCGCCGGGACTCGGGAAACCGCATAGCTGAGCAGGGCCCGCTGCCAGTCGGCACCCGACTCCGGGCCGGGCCAGACTTCATTGTGGAAACCACCGCTGCTCCAGCCCGGCCCGACCTGGTCGTAGGTCATGACCTGGAAGTAATCCACCGCCGCGCCCAGGGCCTTGTAGTCGTAGCCTTGCAGGTACTCGGGCTCGCGGTCGCTGGATTTGGGCGGGATGCTGATGATCAGCTTCTTGTTGCTGGCATGCAGGGCGTTGCCCAGGGCTTTGACATAGGCGGAAAACGCCTTGGCATTCCTCGGTTCGACCTTTTCGAAGTCCAGGTTGATACCGGCAAAACCGCCCTCCTTGGCCAGCGTCACCAGTTGCTTGATGCTGTCGGCACTCAAGCTCTTGTCGTTGACAATGGAGTGGGAAATGGCCGGGTCGAAATCACCAATGCCTTCGTTGTAGTCGGAGACGGTCGGATACAGCGGCAAGGACTTGGACTTGGCAAAGCGAATGATGTTTTCGGTAGTTTCGTTCATCCCGTCCTGGTGCAACTTGCCGGTAACCGTCAAACCGTAAGTGCTGCCCAGACCGACGGCGGAAAGGTTGCGGTAGAAGGCTTGCAGATTGCCGTAGGACGCTTCGACCTGGCCATCGGTGTAGGCCAGGACAAAGGGCCTGGCATGGACTGCGGTTGCCAGCAACAGGGTGCAGCTAGCGATCAAAGCATGGAAAAAATGCCGGATGCCTGTCATCGAGGCCGGCATGCTGATACCTGGGTTCATGAATACTCCTGCGGGCTTGCCGCATGGCTGGGAAGGAACAGAGTCAGGGATCAAGATCGATCCGATTGAGCATCTTGCGAAGGTGGCCGGCGGACGCCGTTGATGAGTTAAAGCGGCACCACTCTGAGCGGTTTTTTTGCAGTATTTTTCTTGGCCTTGGCCTTGGCTTTGCCTTGCTTGCCGCCGTTGCACTCGACCGTGGTGCTCCACCCGGACGGGTTGAACATCTGCTCCACCGAGTCCACCAGGTATTCGCCATCCAGGCCGGCCTTGAAGCCCTGGGCATTGATCAGGCGCTCGGCGAACAGGTCGGTGCGCCCCGGCATCTCCAGGCGGACGCTGGCGTTGCTGCGGTTGAAGGCGGCCAAACGGGCACTGGCCGCCTGCTCGGCGGCGGACTTGTTCGGGTACAGGTGCCGTTCGGTGTGCACCGCCGGTACGCTGTCCGGGGAGTTGCTGTTGCTCAGGTCGATGACCCTGAGCTTGCCGCTCTTCTTGTCCTGATGTTTGGTCTGCACCGCCTTGTGGGTGCTGGTGTCACTCAGGCGAAACTGATAACGGCTGACGTCGCGGCGGCTGAGAGTGACGACGCCCAGGGCCTTGCCACTGGCACTCAACCCGGCCTGACGGGGCAGGACCAGCAACTTGCCTTCGGCCACCTTGGCGGTGCAGTCGTACTGCCGGGCCAGACGGGTGATGAAGTTGAAGTCGGACTCATTGAGCTGATCGATCCGCGGCACCTTGGTGGCGACTGGGCAGATGGGCGCCCAACCGTTGCGTGCCGCCAGGTCGCGGACAATCTGCGCCAGCGCCACGTTTTCCCAACTGCCACTGCGG
The DNA here is from genome assembly GCF_009908285.1 of Pseudomonas sp. Fl4BN1. Lineage (GTDB taxonomy): Bacteria > Pseudomonadota > Gammaproteobacteria > Pseudomonadales > Pseudomonadaceae > Aquipseudomonas. The sequence goes on along the minus strand of NZ_JAAARM010000013.1, from coordinate 184,405 downwards.
GTAGTCTTGCCGCTGCCGCGCATATCGCTGGCCTTGCCGCGGATCTCGATGGAGTCCGGCGGCCCGTTCACCACCACTTCATCGACCGTGTAGCGTCCCAGCCGGGTCAGCGGCTGGCCAGCGTAGCCGAGGAAGATTTCAATGCTGGCGCCACGACTGGGCAGCGCTACTGCCGAGTCACGGTCATCGATACGCAGTTCAAACTCGTCCGATTCCATCCCGGGCTTGTCCGAGGTGCGCAGTGTCAGCAGCCGGTCGTTGATCTGCGCCGTGATATCCCGACCATCGGCAAGGATTCGAAAGACTGGGGTCATGACCTGTGCTCCAGAAAATGAAGCCCCTGTACGCGCCGGGGCCTGTTGATTGGAGGCAAAGTCAGTCCCATAGCTGAACCATCGCCTCTGTACGAATCGGCAGGTCCGGTAGCAGGATCAGTACCCCCGCGCGAAACGGCTGTGGCTCATCGGCCAGGCCCTGGTTGGCGTCCAGCACCGCCTCGACACTGCCATTGAGGTGCCCGTAATACTGATGACACAGGGTGTCGAGCAGATCACCGTCAGAGGTTCTGCAGGTCGTTGCCATAGCTCACAAACTCCAGTGAAAAGCCTTGTTTGCGTGGAATGCCGCCCGCCAGCAGGTGGCTCTGGTCCTCATCGATACTGGTGAGACACCAAGTACCCAGCACCTCGCCATAGCCCGTGGTCAGGCTCAGGGGCAGCAAGCGACGGCCAATACTGCGCAACGTCTGCAACTGGCCCAGCCCGCCCTTGAATCCTGGAAAGACCGCCCCCTTGAGCGAGATCCTTTCTTCACCCAGGCCCACTGCCTGCTGGGCAACGCCGCGGGTCAAACGCTCCTGGCCCGCCCAGCGAAACCCGCTCTGGCGGCGCAACTCATCAAAGGCCGCAGTATCGAGGTTGAAGTAGTAAGGCTGCGCGCCGGCACCCAGGGGCTGCAGGATCAGCAGGTGCGGGAATGGCTTCACCGCCTCGGCCGCCGGAGTGTCCTGGTCGGCAAGTGCCGCGCTGGGGAAAATGTTGCCCAGGGATGGGCTGATTTGCCCACCAATCCGATTGATCGCCGCGCCGGCCTTGGCGACCTGTTCCTGCAGCGCGCCAAGACGCTGCTGGACCTGCCCGGCCACCGTCACGGCCTGGCTGTACTTGGCCGCCACCTCACCGACCACCGACTGCGCGGAGCTGATGCTGCGCATCGTGCGTTGCAGCTTGGCGCCCAGCGCCGGCCCGACAAAGGGCAGGTTTTCCAGCTCCAGGGCGGCGCCGCTGATGTCGCTGATGGCGCCGTTCATGGGCCCCAGCATTTCATCGGCGCTGCGCCGCCCCGCCTCAGCTGCTGCCACCAGGGAGCCAAGCCCCGATTGCAGCTGTTCCATGTAGGCCATGCCCTCTCCTTAAACGTGTGCCGCGTCGAACAGCTGGCGAGCGGCAGCCTGGCGGCTGAACTCATCGAACTGCCAGCGCAGATGCGGTTCCAGTTCCCGAGCCAGTTGCGCAGGGTCGCGCACATCGCCCTGGACCGAGATCGACAGGTTGGGCGCGAAGCTGAACTGCTGCTCGATCATCGGTGGTACCTGGGATTTGAACGACTCCGGCGCGGTGATCGTGGCCGGCGCTGCGGTGGACGACGATGGACTGGCCATCGAACGCACAGCCTGCCCCATCAGCGGGGGTGTCTGGCCTTTCTGGAAGGACTTGGCGATGTCGCCCATGACCGGCGGGAGGTTCTGCCCGGCGTTGCGCATCATCAGCGGACCGGCTGCGGGCAGCTGCTTGAGCGACTCGTCGGAGCCGAACATTGCCTTGCCAGCATAAGAACCCAGAGCGCCGCCGCCCCAGTAACCAAGAGCGCCACCGATGACGGTACCTACAGCGCCCCCAAAGGCGGTTCCAAGCCCAGGTACGACAGAGCCAATAGCCGCCCCGGCAGCAGCACCCATTTTGGCCCCGACCCAAGCGCCCGCTAACCCTCCTGCCGCGCCACCATAGCCTTCAGCCTTCTCGTCGCGGGTCTTGGCATTCTGGTAGGTATCTGCCACCTGAATACCGGCATCTAGCACCGACAGTAAGGGCCCACCGATCTTGGGTAGCTTTATGTTCCTGATCCGTGACACGACCCAGTTCAGCGCTGTCCGCCCCATGCTCAGCGCGCCATTGGCAACACGGCTTATACGAGCCGGGCTTAATGCACTTTTCAGTGTCTGGAAAATCCTACTGAACATGCCGGGCTTGGCCTTCGCGCCACCGGGGCGATTGCGACCCGTGTTGCGCTTCTTGTTCCTACCGCCGTTGATGTCGTAATCGCCCGCTCCCATTCCCAGTGCGTTGGTGACAAATACCCGCTGTACAAACTTGGGGTCGATCTTCAACCCACCTCGCAAGACATTCAGCAGGCCCTTGCCCATGGTGTAGACGGCCATCAGTTTTTTCACCGCCACATAAGCGGCGCCCAGGGCGGTCACCCCCAGCACCAATGACGGGGCCTTCTCCGCCAGCTCGGTCAGCTTGCCGACCACCACCGTGATGCTTTGGGCCACCAGATCCGTGGCCGGGCGCAAGGCCTCCCCCACGGCAAGCATGCCACCGTCGACTGCCTGCTCGGTTTCCTTCCACAACTGCGCGGAGGCTTGCCGACGCTCGGCCAGGTTCTTGTCGATAACCCCCGAAGCACTCAACGAATCCTTCTTCACTTGCTCGTACTGCTGCCGGCCCTGGGTGTGAGCGAGCAAGGCCGCCTTGATCTGCATATCGGTGAACAGGTCACCGGTGCGCAGGGACTCTTCCAGAGCCTCAAGCATGGCCTTGGCCTTCGCCGGGTCGGTTTCCTTGCTGATCTGCGCCTGGGCCTCGGCCATCTTCGCCGCCTTGGCCGGGTCGATGGCCCTGACATAACGCATGGCCAGGGCAAAGCTCGCCTCCAGGCTCGACATGCCCTTCTGGATACCGGTGTTCAGCGAAGCCTGATAATCAATGCCTGCATCCTCGTAGGCTTTGACTGCCTCACTGGAACCGATTTTCCCTATCCAGTTCTGTAGTTGGCCGGCGGCCTCATCTGCACTGCCAGCGGTGTTCATCTGTACTTGCAGCATCGCCCCCAGCTGGCTCACCGCATCCAGACCGGTGAGCCCCTCCCCGCCCGCGCTCTTGAGCAGTGCCGGGAGCAGGCGCGCCATGTCGGCGGCCTCGAAATTGCCCGCCTGCCCCTGCAGCGCAATGGCCTCCAGAGCCTTCTCCATGACCTTGGGATCGCTGATCCCGGCCTTCAGCTCAAGGGCCCGCATCAGGTTCGCCGTGTCTTCAACACCCGCGCCCTGGCCCACCGCGAACCTGGCTGCCAACGAGGCGTAACCTTGCGCCTTGTCCAGCGACATGCCGTTGGCAGTCATCTGGCCCACCAGCGCGGCCACCTCGTTGCGGGCCATTCCCGTGTCACGTGAAGTCTGAATGACGGTACGACTCAGTTGCGCTTCCTGAGGCTGGTTGGCCACACCGGCCTTGATCGCGATGTCGCGGATCAACGCCTGATAGTCGGCACTGACCTTGACCGGAACGGCCAGCTTGCCGATACCGGCCTTGGCCAGGCCATAAGCTTCCTTGAAATCAGCCTTGCCCTGGCCGATCTGCTGCAGCCCTCGGGCCTGCAGAGCCGAGCCCCGGGCCACATTACCCAGCGCCTGATATTCCTGACGCAGTTTATGCACCTGCACACCCTGCTGGCGCAGCCCGTCCCGACTCTCTTCCAATCGGCGCAACAGCCCGGCGGCGGAAGCAGCGCCGGTGTCATGGGCCTTTTTCCATTCATCCTGCAGGCGCAGGGTCTGGCCAATGGTCTTTTCCAGCACCCTGGCCTTGCTGCCCTGCTCCTCCAGCTGCTTGATCCGGCCTTCCACCGTCTTGAAGGCGGCGTCCCACGTCGAACTGAGGGCAGTACCTATCACCACCAGCTCCGATACCTGCTTGCTCGCCATCTGTTTCTCCTGCTCTTTGGGTGACGGGCTCAATCCGTGAGCCACCAGACCATGTCGGAAAACCTCATGGTCATGATTTCCTCGGCGGCGAAATGCAGCTCGCTGGCGAGCCGCTTCGCCGCCATTTTCATCACCGCAGGATCAAAGCTCGTCGTCTTGCACCAGGCGAAAATAGCCAGCCTGCAGGCGTTGGTAGTCCTTGAGCGCCATGCCCTCCAGGTCCTTGGCGCTGATTTGCGCCAGGCTGGCAAACAGCATCAGCTCGCGCTGCTCATCATCGCCAACAGCCCCGGCATTGGCCGCACGCACATCGCGCACGGTGGGGGCGCGCAAGGTGACCTTGTCGCAGACCACGCCATTCATCTCCACCGGCTTGCTGAGGCTGATCACGACGTTTTCCGCACTCAGGGTCATCCAGGTCGGGATCGTGTTGATTGCTTGAGACATGCGGGGGGTTCCTTACAGGCCGAGGGCCGAACGTTGAGCGGCGAGCTGGTCGACGCCGTTGATCACACGCTTCATGCCCAGGGCGTCGATCTCATAGATCAGGCGACCGTCGACTTCCAGCTTGTAGTAGGTCAGCGCCACGTTGTGCTTGACCTCGGCCTTGTCGCCGGATTTCCAGTCGCCCATGTCGACCTCCTTGAGCAGGCCACGCAGGGTCACGATCACTGGAGTGACCTTGCCCTTGAGGCCCTTGAAGGCGCCACGGAACACACCATTGAAACCGCTGCCGTCGGCCAGGCCGAACATCTTCAGCGACTCGCGGCGCACACCGGTGGTGGTGAAGCCGGCCTCTTGTTTCTCCATGCCCATGTCCAGTTCCACCGGCACATCCATACCGCCGACACGATGTTCCTCGGTCTTGAGGGTCAACTTGGGCAGGGTCAGGCTCGGCACATCGCCTTGAAAGCTGATGCCATCGACGAACAGGTTCATGTTCGCCAGGGTTTCGGGAATCATTGCCATTGCTGCTGCTCCTTAAGCGGTTTGTTCGAGGACTTCGGTCAACCATTGATTGGTGACCTCGACCCGGAAGTTCGGGTTTTCGGCCGGTGGTACGTCGGTGAAGCGGATGTTCCAGTACACCTTGCCCTGCTCCAGCTGGCTGGCGGTGTTCAGCTCGGTGTCGGCGTAGACCTCGAAGTTGATGATCGCGCCCTGGTTCTTCAGATCACGCATGAACGCTTGCAGGCCCTCGGTGACATCCTTGACGTAAGTCGCGGTGATCGAGCGGTCGACGGCCCATTTGTGGCCGTAGAGGATCGCGTCCATGACGATGTCCATGGTCCGCACCCGGGTGACGAAGGCCCACTTCGGATCGCTGGCCAACGTGCGGTTGCCCCACAGGCGGAAGCCGGCGTCACGAATGACGGTGGTGATATTGGCGTTGTTCAGCAGGTTGGCGCGGCAGGTTTCATCGCCGTCGAGGAACTCGATCGGCCGCGTGGTGCCGGTGATGCCGACAAACTCCTTGTTCGACGGCGAGGCCCAGAAGCCGTACTCGTTGTCGGTCCAGGCGAACAGACCGGCGACCCAAGCCGAGGCCGGCGCATCGACGGTGGCGCTGGCGCCGTTGTCCCAGTGCTGAATACCCGGATCGACCATGTAGGCGCGCTTGGCGCCGAAGTTCTTGGCGTAGGCCATGGCCGCTTCGTCGGTGGTGTTGGGGCCGTCGAGGATCGCCAGGCCGCGCAGCTTGTCGGCCAGGGCCACCAGGGCAGTGCCGACCGCCAGGGTCGAACTGTGCTTGGGGGTCACCAGCAAACGCGGCTGGGCGTTGAAACGGCTCTTGCCGTCCAGCAGCGCTTGCAGGCCGGTGCGCTTACCGTTGGCCAGCACGCCGCCGATGATCGCCGAGGTCTGCTCTGCCGTGTCCGCCACCTTGGCCACGCCACAGGCAACGATCACCGCCTTGGCTCGCTGGTAGATGGCCTGGCAAGCCTTGGTGATGGCCGCATCCGGGCCCCAGGCGGCAATCGCCTCGCGCTCGTTGGTGATCAGCAGCAGGTCATTGGCCTTGGCGCTGAAGGCCGGAGCCTCGGTGAAGGTGTCCACCAGGCCGATGATCGAGGACGTCGGCAGCGAGATGGTGCGTGCGCCGGTGTCGACGTTGGTGACGGTAACGCCGTGGAAAAAACCACTCATGGATAAACTCCAGACATGAAAAAGCCCCGGGTGAAGGGGGCTGTAAGGGATGTTTGGTTAATGGGAAGCGGGAAAGAAAACGCCCCGGCGGTGCGGGGCGTTTATGGGGTTTGCTCGATGATCCAGGATGGTGCCACTGGGCGGTGTTCGGTTTGTGGGAAGTCCGGGGATTGTGGCCAGTCGCGCAGGGCTTGCAGGTATACAAGCAGCTCGTTGAATTGCTGATCCGAGAGGTTGGTGGGTGCCTTAATTTCAAGCTGATCACGGTGACGATCGCGCAACCAGATCACCGCCGCCAGCTCGGCCAGGCGCCAGGCTCGTTCATCATTCAGGTTGAAGGGTTCGACTATTGCCTGAAGTGCTGGTGGCAGTTCCAGGGCGACCGCAGGAGCCGGACGCATGCCCTCGATCACATTCGCCAAGGCCAATGCATCGATGTCGGGAGTAGTTAAGATTTCTTGGGGGATATAGTGGTTCAGCGTCACATTGCCCCAGTCGACAAGCATGGTGCCGGCGCTGGCCGACACCGAGAGAACTTTAAATCCGCTCACAAGATATTCCCCTTTACTCGATCGGGGCTATTGCCCCCTTCAAAGATCAAGTTGTTGCCATTTTTTTCAATCGAATAGCCGCCGGCCCCCGCCGGATTGGTCGACGCAGCGCCAGGGCTACCCGGCGCACCACCTGCACCACCATTCCATCCAGCCGTATACCAGCCACCAGCGCCACCGGCATCCAGACTGCCCGCTGTTGGATAGCCATATCCGTAAGTCGAAACTTGATACATGCCACCACCTACGCCGCCAGGACGCCCTGCACCGCCACCGCCACCGGTATGCAGTACGTTGGGCCAGTAGGCATCCCCACCACCGCCGCCGCCACCGAAAATGTAACCGTTGCGGTTATCCAGCGTTGCTGGGTAGTCAAGTACAAAGGCTGTGGCGCCAGGCAAGGGGCGGGGAGGATAGGCTCCCGCACCGCCAGCACCACGGATGTGGTGTTCATTGACGATTTTCAGCGTGGAACCTGGTGGAAAAACACCCGTTCTCAATGAATACCCCGCACCACTGCCGTAGATCATTGCACGGTTGATAAAGAGGTAATTTCGCGCCTTGGTCGGTTTGCCCATGAGGTCAAAAATGCTCGCACCGGCTCGCTCTACTGTGTTGATAAACACAAAAGTTCGCCGCCAGACCGTGCGCCACCCACTTTCGGTTTTGATGAACAACTCCGCCCCCTCTCGCCAGCCCTCTGCAAGCTTTACATAAGGCATGACACCAGGCCGGTAACCGCCATCCAGTTTTACGTGGAAGTTCATTAGGGCTCCTCGTACTGTAGCCAAAGCGTACCAACCGAGCCGTCAGTTGGTTTAGGAGCAAGAGCAGAATGGATAAAACGGCCTGAAAATGCAGTCTGCAGCTTCTTAGGTGTGACAATCGTAGAATCATCGGCCCCAGTTCGTACCTGAAGCTGAGTCGCTATTTTTGCCGTGCCTCCCACTGTCTCTGTTGCAACTCGCCAGGACAGTTTGAGCGGAGTAATAAACGTCGTGTTGTCAGTGCCCTCGTCTATCTGTGCCTGAGTTGCCACTCTCGCAACGCCCGCGATGGCTTCGGTAGCCTGAGATGGCAACGCTGCATGTAGTTTCTTGGGTGTGACGATCGTGGAATCATCTGTTCCTGCTAGCACTTGAAGCTGAGTCGCGACTTTTGCTGTCCCCCCAATAGTTTCTGTTGCAACTCGCCAGGACAGTTTGAGCGGGGTAATGAACGTCGTGTTGTCGACGCCCTCATCTATTTGAGCCTGGGTCGCAACTTTTGCCATGCCCAAAACAGCCTCTGTCGCCTGTTTTGGTACGGAGGAGATGAGCTGATCTACTTCAACTTTTGAATACGCATCGGTAATCCCATATCCCCCTAGCGTGGTCGGATTAGCGCCAGACAGTACGATCCCTCTTTTATCAATCGTCACCTGTCGATAGGCACCGGGCTTTTTGTCCGCGGGTAGGGCTGCTCCGGCCACGGCGTTATCAACGTACTCACGGGTCGCCAAAACCACCGCTGGATCGATCTTCAACACGATCTGCGCGGTGTTAGCGACGATAAAGTTCATGCGGATGACTTGAGTTTTGCCGGTGCCCTGAGCCAGCAGGGGCTTGAAGCTCGGTGCGCAGTTGGCCACCGCCACCAGATCGCCATCGGCATCGAACAAACCGATCTCACGAATCCAGCGACCACCGACATCGGGCGGAATCACTTGCTCGGTGATGATGATGTTGGGGTTGGCCGGGTCGGTGCGCACCTGGTTGACCGGTGCGCGACGCCATTCATTGACCAGCTTGGTCTGGGTCTTGCTGGGAATGGGGTCGGTGCCGTTGGCATCCCCTACCGCCATCTCCTTGAAGGTCCAGGGAGTGCCAAGGGCCGTGGCATTGGCCTGTTTCGCCTCGCCCACCGCCGTGAGGATGGCGAAGAACTGACTGTTGGAATCAATCATGAGTACACATCCAGGGTGTCTGTTTCATCAATACACATGACCTGGCCATAACGGCCGGTCACTTCGATATCGCGGGGTGTCGGGGGGTAAACGTCGATCACTTCGCCCTGATTCACATAGACGCCGTAACCGATCACCCCAGAGGTTTCCAGGCTGATGGCCAGGCCGCTCATGTGCCGGCTGACGGGCCTGGCGTCGTCGATCAGCCGGGTCAGTTCCTGGTACATCTCTTCGGTGATGCCGGTATCCAGCACGCCGACCTTCAGGGCAAAGGTGGCCGGCTCGCCTTCTGGAACCGTCTGCCACCACTCGACCACCTCGATCAGGTAACCCAGTGGTTCCACTACCCGACGCAGCGCACCGATGGTGCCTTTGCGTGCGTGGATGAAGTACGAGGCCCGGATCGCGTTGCGCTTGATCGTTTCAGACCAGCGCGGGTCCCAGCGATCCACCGACCAGGCCCAGGCCAGTTGCGGTAGCAGATGCACCGGGCAGGTCGACGGGTTGTACAGGGTGCGCAGCATGATCGCGGTATCGCCGGCGTTGGCCGCCTCAAGGGCGCGCTCCAGCGACGTGCTGTTGATCGGCAGTAGACTGCTCATCTCAGCTCCCCAGCGTGATGCTGTAACCGGTGCAATACGCTGCCTGGGCCTTGGTTGGGGCAAGGTCCTGCCAGCCGGGCAACTCGACTCGACCGACCCCGGCAACATGCAGTTGAGCATCGATCGCCGAACGGGCAACCTCAACCCCAAGGCGTTTGCGAGGGTTCATCCAGGCCAGGAGCTTGCGCTCGGCCTCGGCCAGGGCCGCATCACTTTCCGGCCCTGGCCCCTTCATGTGCAGCACCGCATCGATGCGATAGGGCAGCACCTGGGCACTCTGCACCGTGACCCGATCACCTAGCGGCCGAACATCCTCATCGTTGAGGGCTGCAGTAACAATCGCTAGCAACTCAGGACCGGCCGTGCCATTTCCTTCAAGGCTCAACACCGTGACCGTCACGCGAGCCGGCGACGGGCTTTCGGCTTCGGCATCCGCCACGAGGGCCGAAGCATTGCGCGCATGCAAGATGTAGCTGTTACGCGGTCCCGCCGTGGTCAGCCCTTCGTAGGCCAACTGGATGCGCTCGCGCAACGCGTCGTCCGACTCCTTGACCTCCTCCACCGGCGGTACTGCCTGCGGATCACCTGCCTGGATCACCAGGCGTTGCAGTTTGACGTTGGCCGCCAGGTGATCCAGATCCGTGCCCTGGGCATGAGCCAACAGCAGCGCCTTGGCCGCATCGTTGACCCTGGCCCGCAACAGCATGTCACCGTAGGCAGACAACTCCAGTTGCTTGGTAACCGGGTCACTTTCCAGGTTGGCCGTCCAGTTGTCGCCCATGTACCGGCGAAAAATTGCTAGTTTTCCTTGGTACAGCTCCTCAAAATCCAGGGCCTCAAGCACCTGCGGCGCCGGCAGCGCCGACAAGTCCAACGTACTCATGCCGTCACCTCCAAAACCGCGCTATTGCCCAGGTACTGGCCGGTCAGCTGAAAGCTGACCTGGCCAGCCACCACCGCTACCACTCGCACCTGCTCCAGCTTCAGCCGTGGCTCCCAGCGCAACAGCGCCCGGGCCACTTCGGCCTGCACGGCACTTTTCCACCCTCCGGTCACCGGCAAGTCAACGTAGCGGCGCAGGTTGCTGCCGTACTCCGGGCGCATCCGCCGGCTGCCCAGAGGGGTAGTCAGGATGTCCTCGATGGACTGCCGCACATGCTCGATGCCGGACAGCGACAGGCCGGTACGGCGATCCATTCCGATCATCGCGTTACTCCTGCGCTTGCAGATCCGGGTGGCTGTTCAGATAGTCCAGGGCGCGGTGGTCATCGGCTTTTACCGACACCTGTCCCTGGGTCACCAGCAACTGGCGCCCCTCCGCCAGGATCAACATGCGTGAGGTATAAAGGGTGTCGCGAAACACCACAGCGCCGGTGCCCGTTGGGCGACCGGGGGTTTTCTTAGGGGTAGCCATAGAATTCTCCGGGTACAAAAAAGCCGCTTTGAGCGGGTTGATTGGGTGATCGGTGGGAGGTGAGTCGTGGGTGCGGTGGCCGCCGAGAATCATTGCGGCGTTGCTGTTGAACCGGGGCCTGGCATCACACCCGGGTGGGTATGGGTCGAACCGACATTGACCCCGTTATGCTTCAAGCTCCCACCATTGATTTGCACATCGCCATTCAAGGTGATCGCTCCGGTCAGCGTGATGCTGGCGGCGCTACCGGTCAGGGCGCTGTCCGTCACCACCGCCGAACTGCCGCCGACCTGAATAGTCACCGTGCCGCTGGGCAGGCTGATGCTGTAGCTCCTGGCCTGCCAGTCATAGACCAGCGAGCCGCCATCATCGAAACGCCAGACCTCGACATGCTCGCGGTTGTCGGGCTGGGCACCGGCATTGCCATACAGGCCGGGGACGAAGGTGCCCTGCGCCGGTTCACCGCTGGGGCTGATCAAGGCCCCCTGCTCTCCCAGGCTCGGCACCCGCCAGTGACGGGCCTTGCCGGCTGCCTGGCTGTGCCAGCGGACCCAGGCGCTGCTCCAGCCGGCACCATCGGAAACACGCACAGTGCCAGCAGCGAGATCCACCGCGACCACGCTGCAAGGGATGATCAGGCCGGCGATCATGCGGTCGTGGGTTGCAGAAACGTAACTCACTCCATTTGCTCCGGTGACTGATAGTCAGCCTCGTGACCAGGACCGATATCGGGACTGAAGCCCAACACCAGCGTTCCCGGAGGTTGGTTCGGCCATGGCCATTGTTCCTGGCCAAGATAGATAAGCTGCTGCCATTGCACGATCCACTCGGCGCTCTGCACGGGTTCCGCAGAAGTGCCGGCAGGCTTCGCCGACACCGCTGTCGCGCCTTCGACAAAGTCGAGTGCCCAATGCTGACAACGCAACAGCTCGATTAGCTGCGCCGCCAGAATCGCCGCCTGCAAGGGTGCCTGTGCAAGGCTTGGATCAACCAGCGCACGGGCCTCAAAGGTTGTCCGCATACAACTGCGACCGTCACCAGGGTCCGGGCCCTGGTCCAGGCCGATGATTGCAAGGTAAATCGCCGGCTCAGAGGAGCCATCCAGTGCTTTGGGGAATGCCTCAACAGTATGGAGATGCGGCATAGCCGCCTTAATCGTGGACGTGATGGCGGCTTGTAGCTGCGTCAGTTCGTTCATTGTCTAGTTCCAGAATCAGGTCCATGCGGCCACGCCTGTCGGGGACGAACCGGTAGACCTCGTTGAAGGCTGGAGCTGATCAGGGCGTCAAGGCTGATCCGAGTGGGAGTCACGGGAAGGTGGCTCACAAACCCCGATGCGCTTGGCTGCCCAGCGCTCATAGAGGCCGATGGCGACGTCGGCGCCGGCCATGGCAGTCAGGCAACCGAAGGCGCAGGCGGTCCAGATCGAAACGCCGGCGGCATACAGCAGCATGATTGCCGAGACCCCGCAGACCACGCAGGCTCCAGAGCGCAGTGCCAGGCGCCGCAACAGCGACCAGCCACGGGCGCCCTCCTTGTCGGCGCGCCACATTTCGCCGGAAACGCCACCGACCAGCGCCAGGACGATGACCAGCCAGATCGGCATGTCCAGCAACGCTTGTTGCTCGTTTGTCATTCACGTCTCCCGTGCGGATTGAGGCCAGCGAAATGGCCAGTTGATAGAAGGCTGATAACGATGTTTCAAAGGGTCCCTGTCTGTCGGCGGCCCACATTAGGTAGGCATTCCAAAAAGCCCGGTCGCCCGGGCTTTTCAGTAATGCAATCCTTGGTCTTTCGGCGCTACTGGCGCGGTACGGACCCATTTAAATTGTTCCTCCGACCGCGACCCTGTCCGCCGGATAACTGCTTCTGGTGCTTTACGCTGCACACCCGGGTCAGTTGCCAACCCTCTGAACCGTCGAGGCCGGTTCATCGCTGCCTTTGCTTTGCCACTAAAGAGCGTCGCTGCAGCCGCTGTTGCGCGGCTTGGGACTCATATTATGCATCAATGCATATGTAGTCAATGCGTAAATGCATTTATTTATGCAAGGAGTTTGCTGAAACGCATAGAGAGCGCATAAACAAAGGGCCGGGATACTTTTCGGAGGCAAAAAAAAGCCCGCTCAAGAGCGGGCTTTGCCTGACGGTAATGGGTCAGCGGGCGTACATGCCCCACCAGAAGACGTGACCGAGGATGCTGATCTGCTCTTCCTGGATTTCCTGGAAGCTGTAGTCCTCATCAGGATGCTCATCGCGGTTGAAGCTGCGCAGGCGAATCCCGGTGGGCAGACGATACAGTTGCTTCACCCGCAACTGACCATTGTGGTTGATTGCGTACAGGTCGCCGTCGACGATATCGCCAATCGCGCACTTGCCGGCATTGACCCCGACCGTGGCACCATCGCGCAGCACCGGCAACATGCTGTTGCCACGCACCGTGACGCACTTGGCCTGATCGAACTGCACGCCGTTGTGCCGCAGGCTGCGCTTGCCGAATCGCAGGCTGGAGCGCTCGCTTTCCTCGATGACGAATCTTCCTGATCCAGCAGCCAATTCAACCTCACGCAGAAAGGGAACCGACACCTCGTCATCATCGATCGGGGTGTCGTCGTCCCACAGGCTTATATCCTTGAGTTCCGAATGAATCTCGTCACGGGGGGCTGCGGACCGGGCAGGCGTGATGCCCACGCGCCCACGCAGTTGATCGGTGCTCACCTGGAAGTATTCGGCGATCCGCGAAATGTGTTTATCCGAGGGATCGACAATCTTCCCGCTGAGAATCCGCGAGAGGGTGGATTGAGGCACACCGGTGCGACGGTGAAGCTCCGTGGGGGAGATTCCATCGCGATCCAGTAGCTCTCTTAGGACGGTAGAAACATTGCGTATTTGCATAGAACGCATATTGCTCGATCTTTTAGTCAATGACAAATGCTGTTTTGCATAGATGTAATGCATTTACCGGACAAACGCAGTAGCGCCTTGGTGCCTGCGAGGCCAGGGCGCCCATGGTAACCTTGCCGCCATCTGCAAAAAGCCGAGCCCAGCGCTCCTTTGCGTCACCCATTCAACGAACCCGCCTAAATACCAATGAGTAAAAATACCTCCGATCTGTCCTCCCACACGCCGATGATGCAACAGTACTGGCGCCTCAAGAACCAGCACCCTGACCAGTTGATGTTCTACCGCATGGGCGACTTCTACGAGATCTTCTATGAAGACGCGAAGAAGGCCGCCAAATTGCTCGACATCACCCTGACGGCGCGTGGACAGTCGGCAGGCCAGGCGATTCCCATGTGCGGCATCCCTTACCATGCCGCCGAGGGCTATCTGGCCAAGCTGGTGAAACTTGGCGAGTCGGTGGTGATCTGCGAGCAGGTCGGTGATCCCGCTACCAGCAAAGGTCCTGTAGACCGTCAGGTAGTGCGCATCATCACCCCGGGTACCGTCAGCGACGAGGCCCTGCTGGACGAACGCCGCGACAACCTGATCGCTGCCGTGCTGGGTGATGAGCGCCTGTTCGGCCTGGCGGTTCTGGATATCACCAGCGGCAACTTCAGCGTGCTGGAAATCAAGGGCTGGGAGAACCTGCTAGCCGAGCTGGAGCGCATCAATCCGGTCGAGCTGATGATCCCCGACGACTGGCCACAAGGCCTGCCGGCGGAAAAACGCCGTGGTGTTCGGCGTCGCGCGCCCTGGGATTTCGAGCGCGACTCGGCGCACAAGAGCCTGTGCCAACAGTTTTCCACTCAGGACCTCAAGGGCTTCGGCTGCGAGAACCTGACCCTGGCTATCGGCGCCGCCGGTTGCCTGCTGAGCTACGCCAAGGAAACCCAGCGCACTGCCCTGCCCCACTTGCGCAGCCTGCGTCACGAACGCCTGGACGACACCGTGGTGCTGGACGGCGCCAGCCGTCGCAACCTGGAGTTGGACACCAACCTGGCCGGCGGACGCGACAATACTCTGCAATCGGTAGTTGATCGCTGCCAGACCGCCATGGGCAGCCGACTGCTGACCCGCTGGCTGAATCGCCCCCTGCGGGACCTCAAGGTCCTGCAGGCGCGTCAGTCGTCGATCACCTGCCTGTTGGACGGGTATCGCTTCGAACGGCTGCAGCCACAGCTGAAGGAAATCGGCGATATCGAGCGGATCCTTGCGCGAATCGGCTTACGCAATGCCCGTCCGCGAGACTTGGCCCGCCTGCGCGACGCCCTGGCTGCGCTGCCAGAACTGCAAGAGGCAATGACCGAGCTGGAGGCAACTCACCTCAATCAACTGGCGGTCACCACCAGCACCTACCCGGAACTCGCCGCATTGCTGGCCAAGGCGATCATCGACAATCCTCCAGCGGTTATCCGCGATGGCGGCGTGCTCAAGACCGGCTACGACGCCGAACTGGACGAGTTGCAATCGCTGAGTGAGAACGCCGGACAGTTCCTGATCGACCTCGAAGCCCGGGAAAAGGCCCGTACCGGTCTGGCCAACCTCAAGGTCGGTTACAACCGTATTCATGGCTACTTTATCGAGCTGCCGAGCAAGCAGGCCGAGCAGGCGCCCGCGGACTATATTCGCCGTCAGACCCTCAAAGGTGCCGAACGCTTCATCACCCCGGAGCTCAAGGCCTTCGAAGACAAGGCACTGTCCGCCAAGAGCCGCGCCCTGGCTCGCGAAAAGATGCTCTACGACGCCCTGCTGGAAAATCTGATCAGCCACCTGCCGCCACTGCAAGACACCGCCGGGGCCCTGGCCGAACTGGACGTACTGAGCAACCTGGCCGAGCGCGCACTGAACCTGGACCTGAACTGCCCACGTTTTGTCAGCGAACCCTGCATGCGCATCACCCAGGGTCGTCACCCGGTAGTGGAGCAGGTGCTAACCACGCCTTTCGTGGCCAACGACCTAAGCCTGGACGACAACACCCGGATGCTGGTGATCACCGGTCCGAACATGGGCGGTAAATCCACCTATATGCGGCAGACCGCGCTGATCGTACTGCTGGCGCATATTGGTAGCTTTGTTCCGGCTGCGAGCTGCGAGCTGTCCCTGGTGGACCGGATCTTTACCCGGATCGGCTCCAGCGACGACCTGGCGGGCGGTCGTTCGACCTTCATGGTGGAAATGAGCGAAACCGCGAACATCCTGCACAACGCCACAGAGCGCAGCCTGGTGCTGATGGACGAAGTCGGTCGTGGTACCAGCACGTTTGACGGACTTTCTCTGGCCTGGGCTGCGGCAGAACGTCTCGCCCATTTGCGCGCCTATACTCTGTTCGCCACCCACTACTTCGAGCTGACCGTGCTGCCAGAAAGCGAGCCACTGGTAGCCAACGTGCACCTCAATGCCACTGAGCATAATGAGCGTATCGTCTTCCTGCACCATGTCCTGCCCGGCCCTGCCAGCCAAAGCTATGGCCTGGCAGTAGCCCAGCTGGCGGGGGTTCCCAGCCCTGTCATCCTGCGCGCCCGTGAGCATTTGAGCCGCCTGGAAACCACTAGTCTGCCCCACGACATACCGCAACCAGCACCGGGTAAAACCTCGGTTCCGCAACAAAGCGACATGTTCGCCAGCCTGCCCCACCCGGTACTCGATGACCTGGCCAAGCTGGATCTGGATGACATGACACCACGTCGGGCACTGGAAATGCTCTATACATTGAAGACACGCATCTAACGCGAACGCCTTCAAGCTGTTAGAATCTCGCGCGGTTTGGGATGCTGCGGACTATTAGCCTGGTTCGCAGACTATCGCTCCCAAACCTGGCGACCCCGTCATGTAGGGGCTCCGCTGCCGCCGCCTGAGGAGAGAATTAGAAATGACCTTCGTCGTCACCGACAACTGCATCAAGTGCAAGTACACCGACTGCGTAGAAGTCTGTCCGGTGGACTGCTTTTACGAAGGCCCGAACTTCCTGGTGATTCACCCGGATGAGTGCATCGACTGCGCGCTGTGCGAGCCTGAATGCCCCGCTGTAGCGATTTTCTCCGAGGATGAAGTCCCGGAAGAGATGCAAGAGTTCATTCAGTTGAACGTCGAGCTGGCTGAGATCTGGCCGAACATTACTGAAAAGAAAGAATCTTTGCCCGATGCCGAAGAGTGGGATGGCGTCAAAGGCAAGATCAAAGACCTCGAACGCTGATTGCCGCCGAGCTCCTGAAAAGGCCCCTTGCGGGCCTTTTGCGTTTCTGGAATCCGGGATTTGCTCTCGGGACTTTTTGACAGGCAAAAAAAAGGGGCGGTATGACCCGCCCACATTTTCCCTAGTCCCTGTGTTCCTTTTCATCGTCCTGATGAATCGCGTCCTGCGATGTCCTGACCATCCTCCTTGATGGTTGTGTCTATCCGTCGACACAAGGCTGATATTAAAGAGTTCCCAGGCGAGAGCAATCGCACTATTTGCAGGACTTCTTGTCCAACACAATATCGAAAAATACAAAAAACCTTATAAATCAAATAGATAAAAAAACTCTTAAGAAGATTTGGGCAAGTTAGAAGTAGCCGAGAACCGAATACTTACGAAAAAGTAATCTTTGGCTTACACACAAGTTAAGAATAATCCCGAGAGTAATCAGAATAGGAGAATCAATAGATATTACGTCCACGCAATAAAAAGCCCCGAGTTGATCGGGGCTTTTGCGGGTTAACTCCAGAAGCTACTGAAACAGCGACTCACTGGATAATCCATTCTTCTCCAGGATCTCCCGCAAGCGCTTGAGCCCTTCAACCTGAATCTGCCGAACCCGCTCACGGGTCAGACCGATCTCCAGGCCAACGTCCTCAAGGGTACTGCTCTCATGCCCACGCAGACCAAAGCGGCGCACCACCACTTCACGCTGCTTCTCGGTCAGCTCGGACAACCATTGATCGATACTCTGTGACAGATCATCGTCCTGCAACAGCTCACAAGGATCCGTTGGACGGTCGTCAGTGAGAGTATCCAACAGGGTCTTGTCCGAATCCGGGCCCAGCGAGACATCGACCGAAGACACCCGCTCGTTCAAGCCGAGCATGCGTTTGACTTCAGCCACCGGCTTCTCCAGCAGGTTGGCGATTTCTTCGGGAGAAGGTTCATGATCGAGTTTTTGCGTCAACTCACGAGCGGCGCGCAAGTAAACGTTGAGTTCTTTAACCACATGAATCGGCAACCGGATGGTCCGGGTCTGATTCATGATTGCCCGCTCGATGGTCTGACGAATCCACCAGGTGGCATAGGTCGAGAAGCGAAAGCCACGTTCCGGATCGAACTTCTCAACCGCTCGGATCAAGCCGAGGTTGCCCTCTTCGATCAGATCCAGCAGCGACAATCCGCGATTGACATAGCGTCGGGCGATTTTCACCACCAATCGCAAGTTGCTTTCAATCATGCGTTTGCGCCCCGCCGGGTCGCCACTTTGCGACAGGCGCGCAAAGTGCACTTCCTCTTCAGGAGAGAGCAATGGAGAAAAACCGATTTCGTTGAGGTACAACTGCGTCGCGTCGAGCGCGCGGGTGTAATCAATGTACTTGTGTTGTTTAAGTGAAGCGGAGCTTTTGGATTTGGCGCGAACGGAAGGTGGAGTTGCCCCCTCATTATTCGACATCGAATCCATATCGATGCTGCTCTCCATAAGGAGAACCTCATCGTCGATGTCAAACTCCGGCACTTCTTTACTGAGAGCCATTGTTATAGTCCTTTGGTGAGTTCGACCTCAGGCTCAAGCGTCGCCTTTATCCTTGGCAACACTGGAGCCTGTTCCCTCTACGCGAGTGGAACAGGCTGGTAACGGATCAACGACGTGGCAGGAATTGCAGCGGATCTACAGGTTTACCTTGTCGGCGAATCTCAAAGTGCAGTTTCACCCGGTCTGTACCAGTTGATCCCATCTCGGCAATTGTCTGTCCGACTTTGACCTGCTGTCCCTCCCGAACCAATAGCTTGCGGTTGTGGCCGTAAGCACTGACGTAGGTTTCGCTGTGTTTGATGATGACTAATTCGCCGTAGCCCCTTAAGCCACTCCCGGCGTAAACCACCGTCCCATCAGACGCAGCTAAAACAGGCTGTCCCAAATCCCCGGCGATATCAATGCCTTTATTCAAACTACCGTTTGAAGAAAATTTTCCAATGAGAACACCGTTGGATGGCCACCCCCAACCGGTTGGAGCGGGGCCTGCTGGCGGAAGCGGAGCCGCTGCCGGCTTGCTCGCAGTACCCACTGCAGGTGCTGCTGTGGTGGCTGCTGGTGGCGTGTTGGCAGCGCCTACAGGGCGACGGATAATCGTGGTCTTGCTGGATGAAGAAGCGCCGGACTGGGTACTCGTCACCACGGTGGTCGGCACCGCGCCAGTGCGGCCGTCAAAGCGAATGGTCTGCCCAGGATGAATGGTGTAGGGCTCGGCAATGTTGTTACGGGCGGCCAGTGCCTTGTAGTCCCAGCCATAACGGAAGGCAATGGAGAACAACGTATCCCCGCGACGCACTACATATTGCCCAGTCGTGACGGCAGCACGTTGTGGCGCCACATTATTGTTACGCTCAACCACACCCACACTGCTGGATTTGCTACTGGAGCAACCGACCAACAAGGAGCTCAAGACCAGGCCAATCATCAGTCGCTGAAAGCTTGATATACCCATACGCTGCGCAATGACTGTGAGACTCACCCGCCGCTCCCTTTGTGCTGGTTGACGATATAGATTGCCTGGCTCAGGCATGAAGTGCCGCAAGTATAACTGGACACCGACGCTTTACCGTCGGCAAAGCGCAAGAGACCGCCGCAAGAGTCAGCCACCGATCGCTACCCCATTCATTGACGATCAATACGGCACTAAGACACAGCCAATCAAACAGAATTCACCCAGGCCCGATAAATGTTCAGGCCAGTGGGCCATTGAGCAGCGGCACAAAACGTACCGCTCCCAGAACATGCCGTGCAAAGCCATGTTCCTCCCGAACGATCAGCATCAATTGCTGCACTTCCCCAGCGCCTACCGGAATCACCATACGTCCGCCAGGCGCCAGTTGATCGAGCAGCGCCTGAGGGATATCAGTGGCCACGGCGGTGACGATGATGCCATTGTATGGCGCCAAAGCCGGCCAGCCTTCCCAACCATCCCCCCAGCGAAACACCACGTTGCGCAGATTCAACTCCTGCAGGCGTTCCTTGGCCCGATCCTGCAGGACCTTGATCCGTTCCACCGAGAACACCCGCTCCACCAGTTGCGACAACACCGCCGTCTGGTAGCCGGAGCCAGTGCCGATCTCCAGCACCTTGTCCAATGGGCCGGCCGCGAGCAGCAACTCGCTCATACGGGCCACCATGTAAGGCTGGGAGATGGTCTGGTTATGGCCAATGGGCAGCGCTGTATCTTCATAGGCACGATGGGCCAGTGCCTCATCGACGAACAGATGCCGCGGTGTACGCCGGATGACTTCCAATACCTGGGGATTGGACAGGCCTTCATCGTAGAGCCGCTGAATCAGGCGCTCGCGGGTGCGCTGGGAGGTCATGCCGATGCCCCGTCGCAGCAAATCATCTTGCTCACGAGCCATCAGCGCAGCCCCTCCAGCCAGCCATCCAGACTTCTGAACGCATCATTGAAGGTGCGATCCAACTGCAACGGCGTAATGGAAACGTAGCCTTGCATGACGGCATGGAAGTCGGTACCGGGCCCGCCATCCTCGGCGTCGCCGGCGGCGGCAATCCAGTAACCCGACTTGCCGCGAGGATCGACAACCTTCATCGGTGCAGCGGCACGGGCACGATGGCCCAAGCGGGTCAGTTGGATACCGCGGATGTGATCAAGTGGCAAATTGGGAATATTCACGTTCAACACCGTCCGTGGTGGCAACTCTAGCAAGCCCTGTGCTTCCACCAGCTTGCGCGCGAAATAGGCGGCGGTCGCAAGGTTTTCCACCTGCCGCGACACCAGCGAAAAGGCAATCGCCGGGCGCTGCAGGAAACGCCCTTCCAATGCGGCAGCGACAGTCCCGGAGTACAGCACGTCATCCCCGAGGTTGGCCCCCAGGTTGATGCCCGATACCACCATGTCCGGCTCGTGCTCCAACAGGCCATTGAGCCCCAGATGAACGCAGTCGGTCGGCGTGCCATTGATGCTGATATAGCCATTGCTCAGGGTATGCGGATGCAGCGGACGGTCGAGCGTCAGCGAGCTGCTGGCGCCGCTTTTGTCCTGGTCCGGTGCGACAACCACACACTCGGCGTAATCCGCCAGCGCAGCATGCAGCGCGGCGATACCGGGTGCAGTTACCCCATCATCGTTCGAAATCAGAATACGCATGGGCTGTCCGTCTGCCCCACCGGCACCAGATCGACGAGTTCACGCACCAATGCGGTGGCGAAGCATCCGGCCGGCAGGACGAATTCCAGTTGCAGAATGTCAGGCTCGGGATAATGCCACGTCAAACCGCCAATGGGCAGCCGCAGGATGCGTCGTTCGTGGCTCATGCCGGCTTTTATCAGCCAATCACACAACGCTGTCTCACGCGTGGCGGTTTCCTGCTCAAGGTCATGGCTCGCACCACCTGCTGGAGACTCGCCCTCACCCCACAATGGACCGGTAGGATGCAGATCAAGAATCGCCAGGCGCGGATCAGAGCATTCAGCCTGCCCGGCCATGAAAAAGCTGCGGCTGTCGGTAAACGCCAGCAGATCGCCTACCTGGGCCCGCTGCCAGCTGCCATCCGCCACTCGCGCCGCCAGCACCTGATTGAACAGATAGCTGCGGGCCGTGGACAGCAACCTCGAGCGTACGTTGCGTTGCTCCGGAAGTGCCTGGCGCGCTGCCCAGTCACGAGCATCCACCAAGTTACCGCCGTCATGGCCGAAACGCTGAGCACCGAAATAGTTGGGAATCCCCTGCTGGGCGATCAACTTCAGACGCTCATCGATAGCGGTCTGATCAGCCTTGAGGGCCGTCAAGCGCAGAGTGAAACCGTTGGCCGCATGGGCACCGCGCTGCAGTTTACGCTTGTGGCGGGTGGCCTTGAGGATTTTCAGGGTGTGGTTTTCCGCCGCTGCAAGGTCCGGGTCAGCCTTGCCGGGCAATTGCACACTGAACCATTGGCGAGTCAGTGCCTGCCGATCCTTGAGCCCGGCGTAGCTGACGGTACGCAATGGCACACCAGCCGCCTTGGCAATTCGCCGCGCAGCTTCCTCAGTGTTCAATCCACGCTTTTCCACCCACAGCCACAGGTGCTCGCCTTCACCGCTCAGCGGGATATCGAGGACCTCATCGACCTGGAAGTCTTCAGCCGTGGCCTTGAGTACGGCGCTGCCCAAGGCATCGCCATAGGCCCGCGGGCCCAAGAGTTGCAGTTCATTCATGGTCGTAGCAACAAGGCCACGGAGTGCACCGCGATGCCTTCCTCGCGACCGACGAAACCGAGTTTTTCGGTGGTAGTAGCCTTCACGTTCACTTGATCCAACTCAACTTGCAGATCCGCGGCGATCAAGGCGCGCATCGTTTCAATATGGGGGGCCATCTTCGGCGCCTGGGCAACAATGGTGTTGTCGACATTGCCGATTTTCCAGCCCTTGGCATGAATCAGCGCGACAACGTGACGCAGCAATACGCGGCTGTCGGCACCTTTGAACTGCGGGTCGGTATCCGGAAAATGCTTACCGATATCCCCCAGTGCGGCGGCACCCAGCAAGGCATCACTGAGCGCGTGCAGCAGCACGTCGCCGTCGGAGTGAGCCAGCAACCCGAAATGATGGGCGATACGCACACCACCCAGCGTGATGAAGTCGCCCTCAGCGAAACGGTGCACATCGTAGCCGTGGCCAATACGCATAAAAAAACGCCCCGAAAAAGTCAGGGCGTGATTCTACCTGCTTTGGCGCCTGTTAGGGCCTGAACAAAAGCTCGGCGAACGAAGCCCGGCCAAGGTCAAACGACCAACGGGAGTAATAGCCCAAGGTGGGCCCGAAGGAAGAACGTAGCGAGCCAAAACAGACGAGGAAGCAGAGTCCTGGAACCTGAGCAAGCATTCCGATCGGACTCGCGTACAAGCCTGCCTTAACCCCACTCGAACGCTGAAACCGTTTGAGTCCAGCCCCTAGGCGTTCAGAGCGCGAGCATGGTGCTGCAGGTGATCGTCAATGAAACTAGCGATAAAGAAGTAGCTGTGGTCGTAACCAGGCTGCAAGCGCAAGGTCAGCTCATGGCCAGCATTCCTTGCTGCCTGCTGCAAGGTTTCGGGCTTGAGCTGAGTGGCAAGAAAATCATCACGGTCACCCTGATCCACCAGCAGCGGCAACTTTTCGGGCGCCTCGGCAATCAGCACGCTGGCATCCCATTCCCGCCAGCGTGAACGCTCGTCTCCCAGGTACCGGGAAAACGCCTTCTGCCCCCAGGGACAGTCCATTGGATTACTGATGGGCGCGAAAGCCGACACCGACTGATAGCGGCCGGGATTACGCAATGCACAGACCAATGCCCCGTGGCCACCCATGGAGTGCCCGCTGATACCGCGCTTCTGCGAAGCGGGAAAATGCGCCTCCACCAACGCAGGCAACTCATTCACCACATAGTCGTGCATCCGGTAGTGCTGGGCCCAGGGTTCCTGGGTGGCGTTCAGGTAAAACCCTGCTCCCAGGCCAAAGTCCCAGGCACCCTCCGGATCGCCGGGCACACCGGAGCCTCGGGGGCTGGTATCTGGAGCAACAATGATCAGCCCCAGCTCCGCGGCCATGCGCTGGGCACCGGCCTTGTGCATGAAGTTCTCGTCGGTGCAGGTCAGGCCGGACAGCCAGTACAGCACCGGAAGCCTGTTGCCCTGTTCGGCTTGTGGCGGCAAATAGACCGCAAACACCATCTCGCAGCCCAATACCTGGGAATGGTGTTTGTAGCGTTTGTGCCAGCCGCCGGAGCTTTTCTGGCAGGAAAGGTTTTCCAGACTCATGACAGACCTCCAGCCACAAGCTGCAAGTCCCTGGCCGCCTGCGGAGCTTCCCCGCGCAGCTTGAGACCGACGCTTGCAGCTGCTCTTAAAAGTGGATGACCGAACGAATGCTCTTGCCTTCGTGCATCAGATCGAAAGCCTTGTTGATGTCTTCCAGGCCCATGGTGTGGGTAATGAAGGTATCCAGAGGGATCTCGCCGGTCTGGGACATTTCCACGTAGCTAGGCAACTCGCTACGACCGCGTACACCGCCGAATGCCGAACCGCGCCATACGCGGCCAGTAACTAATTGGAATGGTCGGGTCGAGATTTCCTGGCCAGCGCCAGCCACACCGATGATCACCGACTCGCCCCAGCCCTTGTGGCAGCACTCCAGCGCGGCACGCATCAGTTGCACGTTGCCGATGCATTCAAAGGAGAAGTCCACGCCGCCATCAGTCATGTCGACAATGACATCCTGGATCGGACGATCGAAGTCTTTAGGATTGACGCAGTCAGTGGCGCCCAACTGCTTGGCAATTTCGAACTTGGCCGGGTTGATATCGATAGCGATGATTCGCCCCGCCTTGGCCTTGACCGCGCCAATCACCGCCGATAGACCGATACCGCCCAGGCCGAAAATGGCCACGGTGTCACCTGCCTTGACCTTGGCGGTGTTGAGTACCGCACCAATCCCGGTCGTCACGCCACAGCCCAGAAGGCAGACCTTTTCCAGCGGTGCATCCTTGGAGATCTTGGCCACGGAGATTTCCGGCAACACGGTGTACTCAGAGAAAGTCGAGGTGCCCATGTAATGGAAAATTGGCTGACCCTTGTAGGAAAAGCGCGTAGTGCCATCAGGCATCAAGCCTTTACCTTGGGTCGCACGAATTGCCTGACAGAGGTTGGTCTTGCCCGACAGACAGAATTTGCACTTGCCACATTCTGGGGTGTACAGCGGAATCACATGATCACCCACGACCACCGAGGTCACGCCCTCGCCCACCGCTTCCACCACGGCACCGCCTTCATGGCCGAGGATCGACGGAAAGATGCCTTCCGGATCCGCGCCCGACAGGGTGTAGGCGTCGGTATGGCAGACACCGGAAGCAACAATCCGTAGCAGCACCTCGCCCGCCTTGGGCATGGCGACATCCACTTCGACGATTTCCAGGGGTTTCTTGGCCTCGAAGGCTACGGCGGCGCGCGACTTGATCATCCTGACTCTCCAGTGAATAAAAACGAGACGGTGAGTGTAAAACAGTGCAATGCGATGAATAATCCAGGCCAAAGCAAAACATTATTGCCACACAGGGACAATCCATGAGCGAAAACCGCTGGGAAGGTATCGACGAGTTTGTCGCCGTCGCCGAATGCAGCCAGTTCACCGCCGCGGCCGAGCGTCTGGGAGTGTCCTCGTCCCATATCAGCCGACAGGTGGTGCGCCTTGAAGAACGCCTGCAGACTCGCCTGCTGTATCGCAGCACCCGTAGGGTCACCCTGACCGAGGCTGGACAGACCTTTCTCCAGCATTGCCAGCGCTTGCAGGATGGTCGCGAGGAGGCGCTGCGAGCGGTGGGGGACCTGACCAGCGAACCCAAGGGCATGCTGCGCATGACCTGTGCCGTAGCCTATGGCGAGCGCTTCATCGTGCCGCTGGTGACCAGTTTCATGGGGCTTTATCCGCAATTGCGGGTGGACATCGAACTGAGCAACCGCACGCTGGACCTGGTGCATGAAGGGCTCGACCTAGCGATTCGTCTCGGACGCTTGCAGGACTCACGCCTGGTCGCCGCCCGCCTCGCACCGCGACGCATGTACCTGTGCGCTTCCCCATCCTATCTCGAACGCTATGGACGTCCCCACAGCCTCTCGGAGTTGAGCCGCCATAATTGCCTGGTGGGCAGCACGGACATCTGGCAACTGGAACAAGATGGGCGGGAATTTTCGCAGCGGGTGCAGGGCAACTGGCGCTGCAACAGCGGGCAAGCGGTGCTGGATGCGGCATTGCAAGGGATCGGCTTGTGCCAGCTACCGGATTACTACGTACTGGAACACCTGCAGAACGGCACACTGATTTCTCTGCTGGAGGCCCACCAACCGCCTAACACCGCAGTCTGGGCGCTGTATCCACAGCAGCGACACCTGTCGCCCAAAGTGCGCAAGTTGGTGGATTATCTCAAGCAGGGCCTGGCCGAACGCCCGGAATACCGCGATTTGTAGCCGCAGTTGCAGGCTGCGGCTAAAAGGTTCAGCGCACGTCAGCGGTCGACGGTCAGCGCCGGTTGGACCAGCGCTGGCGCAGCCACTCCAGGTCCTCAGGGCGAGTGACCTTGAGGTTGTCGGAACGCCCTTCGATCAGGCGTGGGGCCTGCCCGGCCCATTCCATCGCCGAAGCCTCATCGGTGATCGCCACATCAGCCACCAGGCTGTCGGCCAGAGCGCGATGTAGCGCCCCGAGGCGGAACATCTGCGGCGTATAGGCTTGCCAGATCAGGCTGCGATCTACGGTTTCCAGGACTCGGCCGTGCTTGTCGATCCGTTTCAGGGTGTCACGAGCGGGCACCGCCAGCAGGCCGCCCACAGGGTCGTCCATCAATTCGCCCAGCAGCTTGTCCAGGTCATCCCGGGACAGGTTGGGACGCGCGGCATCGTGAACCAGCACCCAATCTTCATCGGCAGCGCCTTGGGCGTGCAGATGAAGCAAGGCATTGAGCACCGATCCGGAACGCTCCGCACCACCTTCGACCCGCTGTATCCGCGCATCGTGGGCACAGGCCAGAGTCGGCCAGTAAGGATCCTCAAGCGCCAGACTGACCACCAGCCCCTTGAGGCCAGGGTGGTCGAGAAAACAGCCAAGGCTGTGTTCGAGAATAGTGCGCCCGCCCAGTTGCAGATACTGCTTGGGACGGTCCGCAGCCATACGGGCACCAACGCCCGCGGCAGGAATCACGGCCCAGAAGGCCGGCAATACTTCGTTCATTGGGCCAACTGGTAGAGGGTTTCGCCCTCCTTGACCATGCCCAACTCATGGCGAGCCCGCTCTTCAACGGTCTCCATGCCCTTCTTCAGCTCCATGACTTCCGCATCGAGTACGCGATTTCGCTCCAGCAGACGCTCATTTTCAGCGTGCTGGTCAGCAATCTGCTGAGTCAAGTCAGCGACCTGGGCCAAGCTGCCGTTCCCCACCCACAGGCGGTACTGCAAGCCAGCCAGCAGCAAGAGCAAGACCAGGAACAACCAATTGGGACTGCGCATCGAATATCGGGTATCCAGTGAAAAAAGACAGCCATGCCAACAACTTCGGACCTACTGATAGCACGAAGCCTGGAAGAACCAGGCTTGTGCTCTTAAGGCATCAGATTAGTGGTAAAAAACCCGCTTTAGCGGCTTTCCCGACACAATCTGCTGTCTTTTTACCATTTACCGCTTAACCGCGAAACTCGCTGCGGCCGTTGTACTTGGCCTTGCCGTTCAATTGCTCTTCGATACGCAGCAATTGGTTGTACTTGGAGACCCGGTCGGAACGGCACAGGGAACCGGTCTTGATCTGGCCCGCCGAAGTGCCCACGGCCAGGTCGGCGATGGTCGAATCCTCGGTTTCGCCGGAGCGGTGCGAGATCACTGCGGTGTAACCGGCAGCCTTGGCCATCTGGATGGCTTCCAGGGTTTCGGTCAGGGTGCCGATTTGGTTGAACTTGATCAGGATCGAGTTGGCGATCTTCTTGTCGATGCCCTCTTTCAGGATCTTGGTATTGGTTACGAACAGGTCGTCACCCACCAGTTGTACTTTTTCGCCGATCTTGTCGGTGAGGATTTTCCAGCCAGCCCAGTCGGACTCGTCCAGGCCGTCTTCAATGGAGATGATTGGGTAACGCTGAGTCAGACCTTTCAGGTACTCGGCGAAACCTTCGGAAGTGAACACCTGGCCTTCGCCGGACAGGTTGTACTTGCCGTCTTCATAGAATTCGCTGGCGGCGCAGTCCAGAGCCAGGGTCACGTCGGTACCCAGGGTGTAACCAGCGTTGGCCACGGCTTCGGAGATCACTTTCAGCGCGTCTTCGTTGGACGCCAGGTTCGGCGCGAAACCACCTTCGTCGCCCACAGCGGTGTTCAGGCCACGGGCCTTCAGCACGGCTTTGAGGTGATGGAAAATTTCGGTGCCCATGCGCAGGCCTTCCGAGAAGGACTTGGCGCCAACCGGCTGCACCATGAACTCCTGGATGTCGACGTTGTTATCGGCGTGCTCGCCACCGTTGATGATGTTCATCATCGGCACTGGCATCGAGTAGACACCCGGGGTGCCATTGAGGTTGGCGATGTGCGCGTACAGCGGCAGGTCCTGGTCCTGGGCAGCGGCTTTAGCGGCAGCCAGGGACACCGCGAGGATCGCGTTGGCGCCCAAGGTCGCCTTGTTCTCGGTACCGTCCAGCTGGATCATCGCCTGGTCCAGGGCTTTCTGATCGATCGGGTCTTTACCCAACAACAGGTCGCGGATCGGACCGTTGATGTTGGCTACCGCCTTGAGCACACCCTTGCCCAAGTAACGGCTCTTGTCGCCATCACGCAGCTCCAATGCTTCACGGGAGCCAGTGGAAGCACCGGACGGCGCGCACGCACTGCCGATGATGCCATTGTCGAGAAGCACGTCCGCTTCGACAGTGGGGTTGCCACGGGAGTCGAGAACTTCACGACCTTTGATGTCGACGATTTTTGCCATTGTTGTAAACACTCCAAAGTTGACGAAAACGACGCAGCTGTAGGAAATCTTTTACCGTCGGCAAGGCGGGGAAAGTGGGCAGTCTTGCAGACAATAAGGCTCAGGCCCGGGGGCCTGAGCAATAATCGTGCGGTACTTTACCGGAGAAATCGGTTTTACGCGGTTTCTACCGTCGGAAAACTCTTGACCAGCTCGTCCAGGGCCTTGAGTTGGGCCAGGAACGGCTCGAGCTTGTCCAGGCGC
The DNA here is from genome assembly GCF_009908285.1 of Pseudomonas sp. Fl4BN1. Classification (GTDB taxonomy): domain Bacteria; phylum Pseudomonadota; class Gammaproteobacteria; order Pseudomonadales; family Pseudomonadaceae; genus Aquipseudomonas. Next base: position 155,920 of record NZ_JAAARM010000013.1, on the reverse strand, counting down.
AGGGCGCAGGGACCGTCGCACTTGGCGTTGTCCGGATCCGGGTGGGCTTCAAGGAACAGGCCTGCCAGGGACTGGCTCATGCCGGCCTTGGCCAGGTCGGTGACCTGAGCCCTGCGACCGCCGGCCGAATCGGCACGACCACCCGGCATTTGCAGGGCGTGAGTGACGTCGAAGAATACCGGGTATTCGAACTGCTTCATGATGCCGAAGCCGAGCATGTCCACCACCAGGTTGTTGTAGCCAAAGCTGGAACCGCGCTCGCAAAGGATCAACTGATCGTTGCCGGCTTCTTCGCACTTGCTCAGGATGTGCTGCATTTCCTGGGGCGCGAGGAACTGGGCTTTCTTGATGTTGATCACCGCACCGGTCTTGGCCATGGCCACCACCAGGTCGGTCTGCCGCGAAAGGAAGGCCGGCAGCTGGATGATGTCGCAGACTTCGGCGACCACGGCGGCCTGGGCCGGTTCGTGGACGTCGGTGATGATCGGCACGCCAAAGGCCTGCTTCACGTCTTCGAAAATCCGCATGCCCTCTTCCAGGCCCGGGCCACGGTATGAGGTCACCGACGAGCGGTTGGCCTTATCGAAACTGGCCTTGAACACGTAGGGAATACCGAGTTTCTCGGTAACCCGTACGTATTCTTCACAGACCTGCATCGCCATGTCGCGGCTTTCCAGCACGTTCATGCCGCCGAACAGCACCATCGGTTTGTCGTTGGCGATCTCGATGTTGCCTACGCGGATGATCTTCTGCGCCATCAGGTTCAAGCCTTCTTCTGGTGTTGAGCCAATGCTGCTTTGACGAAACCGCTGAACAGTGGGTGACCGTCACGTGGCGTCGAGGTGAACTCAGGGTGGAACTGGCACGCGACGAACCAAGGATGATCCTGAGCCTCGACCACTTCGACCAGCGCGCCATCGCCGGAACGACCGGAGATTTTCAGGCCGGCGTCAACCAGTTGCGGCAGCAGCTTGTTGTTCACTTCGTAGCGGTGACGGTGACGCTCGACGATCACGTCCTTGGCGTAGCAATCGTGCACCTTGGAGCCCGGCTCCAATAGGCAATCCTGAGCGCCCAGACGCATGGTACCGCCCAGATCGGAAGTTTCGGTGCGGGTCTCGACAGCACCGGTAGCGTCTTCCCACTCGGTGATCAGGCCCACGACCGGGTGGCCGCTAGCGCGATCGAACTCGGTGGAGTTGGCATCTTTCCAACCCATGACGTTACGAGCGAACTCGATGACCGCCACTTGCATGCCCAGGCAGATCCCCAGGTACGGCACCTTGTTTTCGCGAGCGTATTGCACGGCAGTGATCTTGCCTTCCACGCCACGCAGACCGAAGCCACCTGGAACCAGGATCGCATCGACACCTTCCAGCAGCGCGGTACCTTGGTTTTCGATATCTTCGGAATCGATGTAGCGCAGGTTGACCTTGGTGCGATTGCTGATGCCAGCGTGACTCATCGCTTCAATCAGCGACTTGTAGGCGTCTAGCAGCTCCATGTACTTGCCGACCATGGCGATGGTGACTTCGTGTTCCGGGTTCAGCTTGGCATCGACCACAGCTTCCCACTCGGACAGATCGGCACCGGTGCATTGCAGGCCGAAACGCTCGACAACAAAATCATCCAGGCCCTGGGAGTGCAGAATGCCCGGAATCTTGTAGATGGTGTCAGCGTCTTCCAGGGCGATCACCGCACGCTCTTCAACGTTGGTGAATTGCGCGATCTTGCGACGCGAAGAGATGTCGATCGGATGGTCGGAGCGACATACCAGCACGTCCGGTTGCAGGCCGATGGAGCGCAGTTCCTTGACCGAGTGCTGGGTTGGCTTGGTTTTGGTCTCGCCAGCGGTAGCGATGTACGGAACCAGGGTCAGGTGCATCAGCATCGCGCGCTTGGCGCCGACTTCGAAGCGCAGTTGGCGGATAGCTTCCAGGAACGGTTGCGATTCGATGTCACCCACGGTGCCACCGATTTCGACCATTGCCACGTCAGCGTCGCCGGCACCCTTGATGATGCGGCGCTTGATTTCGTCGGTGATGTGCGGAATCACCTGGATGGTTGCACCCAGGTAGTCACCACGGCGCTCTTTGCGCAGCACGTGCTCGTAGACACGGCCGGTGGTGAAGTTGTTGTTCTGGGTCATGGTCGTGCGGATGAACCGCTCGTAGTGGCCCAGGTCCAGGTCGGTCTCGGCGCCGTCGTGGGTGACGAACACTTCACCGTGCTGGAACGGGCTCATGGTGCCCGGGTCGACGTTGATGTACGGGTCCAGCTTGAGCATGGTGACCTTAAGTCCCCGCGCCTCCAGGATGGCCGCCAATGAAGCGGAGGCAATGCCTTTCCCCAATGAAGAAACAACACCGCCCGTGACGAATATGTAGCGCGTCATGAAAAACCCTAGAAGTCTGCGTTAAAGCGGTCAGTGCCGCCGGGGAAAGCGAAGGAAGGCCGAAGCCCCCGATCACCTGCATTAATCACAGTGCACCTTTCAAAAAAACCGCCGCGTTGTGACAGACCGGGTGCAATAACACCGGTACGTTGCTCGCTACACATTTTTTGGAATCGCCCAGCAAAGACTGCTTGGTAATCGGCAACTCCTGCAATTCAGGCGAATCCACAGAAGTTGTATCAAGAAGGGAGCGTAGTCTACCGGAAAGCCCCTTTCAGCTCAAACCTTGATCGCTGGTCGGTGGCACCCAGTGCAATTGCCAGCCTCCCCGGGGGTTTGCACCAAGTGCTGGCAGGTTCGCCAGCGCCAGCAGCCGGTCATTCTGATACAGCAGCGGCAATCTGCCACGGGCAAAGCTCGGCAGCCCGGTTTCGTTGAGCAGACGCTTCAAGTCACGATGGCCGCGCCCAGCTACCTGCATGATTTCACCGCCCTGGCGGTAACGAATATGCAACGGCCCGCTCGGTGCCGGGCCACTGAAGGCAACCCGGCCATTACCCGGCAATTGCAACGGACTCTGCGGATCGCTCCATTCGACGCCCTCCCCGACCGACTGCAGCCAAACGCCGGACAACCACCAGATACGCCCTGCAGCACGGTGCAACTCGCCATCGGCCAAACGCCAAAGCGGCCGTCCCTCGCCTCCCGCATCGCGCAGGTTCTCCCAACCCAGCCAATGATCGGTATCCGGCAAGCGAGTAAACCTGCTCAACCAGTGGCTCAAGGCATTGCGCTGGCGTGCCGGGGACAACTGCTGCAAGGGTGCGAAAGCCAGTGAAGGCAGGCCCAACCAGGGGAAGTTGCTCGAACTCTCAGCAACCGCCAGATCCAACAACGCCAGTTCATCGAGCAAGCCCTTCGCCTCACTGAGATGCGCAGCACTACGACTCATGCTCGCCGCCGCCTGGGGCCAGCGAGCAATCAACGACGGCATGACCTGATGCCGCAGGTAATTGCGCGAGTACTGATGATCCGCGTTGGAAGGGTCCTCGACCCAACTCAGCCGATGCTCCGCGGCATAGCTCTCAAGATCGGCGCGAGACACGTCCAGCAAAGGCCGCAGCAGATGTCCCCTTCCCAAAGGCCGGGTTTCCGGCATCGCTGATAATCCTCTGACCCCGGCACCGCGCAACAGACGAAACAACAGGGTTTCAGCCTGGTCGTCGCGATGCTGCGCCGTCAGCAGCACTTCATTGACGCCAATCACGCGCTCGAAGGCGCCATAGCGCGCATCTCGGGCAGCGCGCTCCAGGCTGGCACCAGCTTGCACTTGGACATGAACCACCTGCAAAGGGACACCCAAGGCATCACAGAACACCTGACAATGGGTCGGCCAGGCATCCGCAGCCGCTTGCAGTCCGTGATGGACATGCACAGCTGTCAGAGTCGGAAGGGAGTGTTGTTGCGCCAGATTGGCAAGGAGGTGCAGCAGAACGGTGGAATCCAGGCCACCGGAGAAAGCGATGCGCCAGGTCGAGGCTTCACGCCAGGGCGCCAGGTTTTGCAGCAATTTGGCAGAGAGAAGGTTCATCAACCGATCAAGACCTATAGGAGCGGCTAGGCGGTGTTGCGCTTGCCCACGATAAAGGATGGCGCCGTAATCGGATCGATCAACAGCGCCAGGGTCGCTAGCAAACGGAGCGCCGCCCGGCGACTCCTACAAGGGAGAACGACGGTCGATCAGAGACCGTAGCTCATTAGACGGTCATAACGACGAGCCAGCAACGTGTCGTTATCCATCTCCTTGAGCATCGCCAGTTGCGAGCTGAGTTCGGCACGGATTGACGCGGCAGCAGTGGCTGGATCGCGATGGGCGCCGCCCAGCGGCTCACCGATCACCTTGTCGACAATCCCCAGGCCCTTCAGGCGCTCAGCAGTAATGCCCATCGCTTCAGCCGCGTCTGGGGCCTTTTCCGAGGTTTTCCACAGGATAGAGGCACAGCCTTCCGGCGAGATCACCGCGTAGGTGGAGTACTGCAGCATGTTCAACTGGTCGCAGACACCGATGGCCAACGCGCCGCCGGAACCACCCTCACCGATCACGGTGGCGATGATAGGGGTCTTCAGACGCGACATGACCCGCAGGTTCCAGGCAATCGCCTCGCTCTGGTTGCGCTCTTCTGCGTCGATGCCTGGATAGGCGCCCGGGGTGTCGATAAAGGTCAGGATCGGCATCTTGAAGCGTTCGGCCATTTCCATCAGGCGGCAGGCCTTGCGGTAGCCTTCCGGACGCGGCATGCCGAAGTTGCGGCGGACCTTCTCGCGCACTTCACGGCCTTTCTGGTGACCGATGATCATCACCGGCTGCTCGTCCAGGCGCGCAATCCCGCCGACAATCGCGGCGTCGTCGGAGAAGTGGCGATCGCCGTGCAGCTCGTCGAACTCGGTAAAGATGTGCTGGATGTAGTCCAGGGTGTACGGACGACGCGGGTGCCGCGCCAGACGTGCGATCTGCCAGCTGGTGAGCTTGCCGAAGATGTCCTCGGTCAGGGTATTGCTCTTGTCCTGCAGGCGGGAAATCTCATCGCCGATATTCAGCGAATTGTCATTACCGACCAAGCGCAACTCTTCGATCTTGGCTTGCAGGTCGGCGATCGGCTGTTCGAAATCAAGAAAATTCGGGTTCATAGGCGTCCGTCTGGGCTCGACGTCCAAGGGGGCTTGGGCCGGCCGGTTGTCTATTCGCGCCCTACCTTAAGGGACGGACGCGTTGAGGTCGAGATTAAAAATTCAAGTGGCGATGAGGCGCAATGATGGCACCTCACCGTCAACGGTATTGGAGGAAGACGTTGTCTCGCCCGAACTGGTCACGCAGGGCTTGAATCAAGCTGTCCGCCGGGTCGATCCGCCAGTTCTCGCCAAACTGCAGCAGGGCCTTGGCGTCATCCCGTGTGTATTCCATGGTAATCGGGCACGCACCGCGGTGGCGCTTGAACAGATCACCCAGCCAGCGTAGCTGATCGCCCTTCAGGGCATCGCTGTGGACTTTCAGGCGCAGGCTTTCCGCCAGGTTGGTCCGCGCATCCTCCATGCTCATCACCCGCTTGACCCGCAGGCGCAGGCCGCCGGAGAAGTCGTCGTTGCTGACCTCGCCCTCCACCACCACCATCGCGTCGGTCTGCAGCAGCGACTGCGCCGAGTGGAACGCATCGGCAAACAGCGAGGCTTCAATCCGCCCCGAGCGGTCGTCGAGGGTGATGAAGCCCATCTTGTCGCCCTTTTTGTTCTTCATTACCCGCAGGGCAATGATCATTCCCGCTACGGTCTGGGTATCCCGGGCCGGCTTAAGATCGATGATGCGCTGACGGGCGAAACGACGGATCTCGCCTTCGTATTCGTCGATCGGGTGCCCGGTCAGGTACAGCCCCAGGGTGTCTTTCTCGCCTTTCAGGCGCTCCTTGAGGGTCAGTTCCTTGGCCTTGCGATGGTTGGCGTAGACATCCGCATCCTCATCGACGAACACCCCGCCAAACAGGTCGGCGTGGCCACTGTCGTGGGTACGGGCGGTCTGCTCCGCAGCCTTGATCGCTTCTTCCATGGCCGCCAGCAGCACCGCGCGGTTCTGGTCGATGTTGGCCTGGTAGGCCTTGGGCTCATCGAAAAAGTGCGGACCGAGGCGGTCCAGGGCGCCACTGCGAATCAGGCCGTCCAGGGTCCGTTTGTTGATGCGCTTGAGGTCGACCCTGGCACAGAAATCGAACAGGTCCTTGAAAGGGCCTTCCGCTCGGGCTTCGGTGATGGCTTCCACCGGCCCCTCACCGACCCCCTTGATCGCACCCAGGCCATACACGATGCGACCTTCGTCGTTCACCGTGAATTTGAACTCGGAGGTGTTCACGTCCGGTGCATCGAGGCGCAGCTTCATGATCCGCACTTCCTCGATCAAGGTCACGACCTTGTCGGTGTTGTGCATATCCGCGGAAAGTACCGCCGCCATGAACGGCGCCGGGTAGTGCGCCTTCAGCCAGGCAGTCTGGTACGACACCAGGCCGTAGGCAGCGGAGTGGGATTTGTTGAAGCCATAACCGGCGAATTTTTCCACCAGGTCGAAAATGTTACCCGCCAGGTCCGGGTCGATATTGTTGGAGACGCACCCCTCAATGAAGCCACCACGCTGCTTGGCCATTTCTTCGGGTTTTTTCTTACCCATGGCGCGACGCAGCATGTCCGCACCACCCAGGGTGTAACCGGCCATGACCTGGGCAATCTGCATCACCTGTTCCTGATACAGGATGATGCCGTAAGTCGGCGCCAGCACAGGCTTGAGCCCTTCGTACTGGTAGTCCGAGTGCGGGTAGGCCAGTTCGGCGCGACCGTGCTTACGGTTGATGAAGTCATCCACCATGCCCGATTGCAGCGGGCCCGGTCGGAACAGGGCCACCAGTGCGATCAAGTCTTCGAGGCAGTCGGGCTTGAGCTTCTTGATCAGCTCCTTCATGCCACGGGATTCCAGCTGGAACACCGCCGTGGTTTCAGCTTTTTGCAGCAGGCTGTAAGTCGGTTTGTCATCCAGAGGGATGAAGGCGATGTCCAGCGGCTCCTCACCGACCTTGGCACGGTCGCGGTTGATCGTCTTCAGAGCCCAGTCGATGATGGTCAGGGTCCGCAAGCCGAGGAAGTCGAACTTCACCAGGCCGGCAGCCTCGACGTCATCCTTGTCGAACTGGGTAACCAGGCCGCCACCCTCTTCATCGCAATAGATCGGCGAGAAGTCGGTGAGCTTGGTTGGCGCGATCACCACACCACCGGCGTGCTTGCCGACGTTACGCACTACGCCTTCGAGCTTGCGCGCCATCTCCCAGATTTCTGCCGCCTCTTCATCGACCTTGATGAAGTCCCGCAGGATCTCTTCCTGCTCATAGGCTTTTTCCAGGGTCATGCCGACTTCGAAGGGGATCATCTTCGACAGGCGGTCGGCCAGGCCGTAGGACTTGCCCTGCACCCGCGCCACGTCACGGACCACAGCCTTGGCCGCCATGGAACCGAAGGTGATGATCTGGCTCACCGCGTTGCGGCCGTATTTCTCGGCCACGTAGTCGATCACCCGGTCACGACCGTCCATGCAGAAGTCGACGTCGAAGTCGGGCATGGAGACCCGTTCCGGGTTAAGGAAACGTTCGAACAGTAGGTCGTATTCCAGCGGATCGAGGTCAGTGATCTTCTGCACGTAGGCTACCAGGGAACCAGCACCCGAGCCTCGGCCCGGACCTACCGGCACGCCATTGCTCTTGGCCCACTGGATAAAGTCCATAACGATCAGGAAGTAACCGGGGAAGCCCATCTGGATGATGATATCCAGCTCGAAATTCAGCCGGTCGACATAGACCTGACGCTTGGCTTCATAGTCCTCGGTGGTGTCCTTGGGCAGCAGCACGCTGAGGCGCTCGTCCAGCCCGTCAAAGGAAACCTTGCGGAAATACTCATCGATGGTCATGCCATCGGGGATCGGGTAGTCGGGCAGGAAGTGCTTGCCCAGCTTGACCTCGATGTTGCAGCGTTTGGCGATTTCGACGGTGTTTTCCAGCGCCTCGGGCAGATCGCTGAACAGCTCGGCCATCTCCTCGGCACTTTTCAGATACTGCTGATCGCTGTAGTTTTTCGAGCGGCGCGGGTCATCCAGGGCTCGGCCTTCACCGATACATACTCGGGTCTCGTGAGCGGCAAAGTCTTCCTGCTTGATAAAGCGCACATCGTTGGTCGCCACCAGCGGCGCACCGATCTTGTCGGCCAGGGCCACGGCGGCGTGCAGTTGCTCTTCGTCATTGGGCCGGTTGGTGCGCTGTACTTCCAGGTAGAAACGCTCCGGGAACACCGCCATCCATTCGCGCGCCAGGGTTTCGGCCACTTCTAGGTCGCCGGCAATCAGGGCCATGCCGATCTCGCCCTCCTTGGCCGCCGAGAGCATGATCAGACCTTCCGCGGCCTCTGCCACCCATTCGCGCTCGATGATGATCTGGCCATTGCGCTGACCATCGATAAAGCCGCGGGAAATCAGCTCGGTGAGGTTGCGATAACCCAAGGCATTCATCGCCAGCAGGCTGATGCGGCTCAGGGGGTTATCCGGGTCCTTGTTCGACAGCCACAGGTCGGCACCGCAGATCGGCTTGATTCCGGCGCCCATGCTGGTCTTGTAGAACTTGACCAGGGAACACATGTTGTTCTGGTCGGTAACCGCCACTGCCGGCATGCCCATGCCAGTCAGCGCCTTGACCAGCGGCTTGATCCGCACCAGACCGTCGACCAGGGAGTATTCAGTGTGCAGGCGCAGGTGAACGAATGAAGCCGGCATAGTGATCCTGTAATAAGCGCGAAAACAACAAGGCCCGGAAATCAGGCGATTTAAAGGCAGCGAGCTCGGTAAACATCGTTGAACAACAGCTAGAAATGCTCATTGACTGACATCAACTGCACTTTATCGCCATCGCTCGCCTTGTCTTACCGTCACTCTTCAGTCTTTAAAGCAGCCGGATTGTACCGGGCCTTAACTAAAACATCAGCCTCAGGACTGAATCTCGCCCTGCGCCTCACGCACTTCGTAGGCTTGACGCACAGGGGCAAAGGAACGCCGGTGAATTGGCGTCGGCCCCAACCGTGCCAGGGCCTCCAGGTGCACCGGAGTTGGGTAGCCTTTGTGACCGCCAATGCCGTAGCCCGGGTAAATCAACTCGAACGCGGCCATTTCACGGTCACGACTGACCTTGGCCAGAATCGATGCGGCGGCAATCGCCGGAACCTTGCTATCACCCTTGACTACCGCTTCTGCCGGCATCGCCAGCTTCGGACAACGGTTGCCATCGATCATTGCCAACTTCGGGGTCACGCTCAGGCCTTCCACCGCGCGCTGCATGGCCAACATGGTGGCGTGGAGAATGTTCAGCTCATCAATCTCTTCGACTTCGGCCCGGGCAATGCACCAGCTCAAGGCTTTTTCGCAGATCTCGTCGAACAGCTTCTCACGACGGGCCTCGGTGAGTTTCTTCGAGTCGTTGAGGCCGAGAATCGGCCGATTCGGATCGAGAATCACCGCCGCAGTGACCACCGCGCCACACAAGGGCCCGCGGCCGACTTCGTCGACACCGGCCACCAGGTCTTCGGCATCCGCCACCAAAGAGAAATCCAGGCCCATCTGCATCTTCGAGTTACTCACTGTGGGTTCCGATCAGTTCAAGTACCGCTCGCGCCGCTTGGTTGGACGCATCACGACGCAAGGTTCGATGGATCTGGTCAAAACCGCGGGTCTGCTCTTCACCACCTTCGATCAGCGGTGACAAGGTCTGAGCCAAAGCCTCTGCGGTAGCGTCATCCTGCAGCAACTCGGGCACCAGCAAACGCTGAGCCAACAAGTTCGGCAAGGAAATATAAGGGCTCTTGACCATGCGCTTGAGAATCCAGAAGGTCAGCGGCGCCAGGCGGTAAGCCACCACCATCGGTCGCTTGTAGAGCAAGGCTTCCAGGGTCGCGGTGCCAGAGGCGATCAACACCGCGTCACAGGCGGCCAGAGCCTTGTGCGACTGACCATCGAGCAAGGTCAGCGGCAAATCACGACTGGCCAGCAGCTCTTCCAACTGGACGCGTCGCTCCGGACTGGCGCACGGCATGATGAAGCGCACGCCAGGACGCATGGCCCGTAAGCGCTGAGCAGCATCGAGGAACAAGCCGCCCAGGCGCCCTACTTCACCGCCTCGGCTGCCAGGCATCAAGGCCACCAGCGGCCCCTCGGGCAAGCCCAACTCTGCACGCGCTGCCGCCCGATCGGCTTGCAGCGGAATAGCATCGGCCAGGGAATGGCCAACGAACTTCACCGGAACGCCTTTCTCTTCGTAGAACTTCGCCTCGAAGGGAAACAGAGTCAGCATCAGGTCGCAGCCTTCGCGAATCTTCAGCACACGCTTCTGCCGCCAGGCCCAGACGGAAGGACTGACGTAATGCACCGTCTTGATGCCGGCCTGGCGCAGCTTGAGCTCAATGTTCAGGGTGAAATCAGGAGCATCGATACCGATGAATACATCCGGCTTTTCAGCGATCAGGGTCTGGACCAGCTTCTTGCGGCGAGCCAATAGCTCACGCAAGCGTCCAAGCACTTCCACCAAGCCCATGACCGCCAGGCGCTCCATCGGGAAGTAGGATTTCAGGCCTTCGGCCTCCATCAACGGACCGCCGACCCCAATGAATTTGACAGCCGGGTGCTGAGCCTTGAGCGCGCGCATCAAACCGGCGCCGAGAATATCGCCGGAGGCTTCGCCAGCCACCAGCGCAATACACAGAGTGTTCATGATTAACGGGTGATGCCGCGAGTCGAAGACTGGATCGAGTCACGAAATATCGCGACTTCGGAAAACTGTGCAGCCGGCTCGGCCAGTTCGGCCAAGGCTTGATCCACCGTCAGCCCCTGGCGGTAAACCACCTTGTAGGCGCGCCGTAGTGCATGGAGCGCATCTTCGCTGAAACCACGACGACGCATGCCTTCAAAGTTCATGCTGCGGGCCTCAGCAGGATTGCCGAACACCGTGACGAATGCAGGCACATCCTTGCCGATAGCCGTGCCCATGCCGGAAAAGCTGTGAGCGCCAATATGGCAATACTGATGCACCAGGGTAAAACCGGAGAGAATCGCCCAGTCATCCACATGCACATGGCCAGCCAACGCCGTGTTGTTAACCAGAATGCAGTGGTTACCAATAACGCTGTCATGGCCGATATGGGCATAGGCCATGATCAAGTTATGGTCGCCCAGCGTGGTTTCGGAACGATCCTGGACGGTGCCACGGTGAATGGTCACGCCTTCGCGGATCACATTGTGGTCACCGATCACCAGGCGGGTTTCCTCGCCCTTGTACTTCAGATCAGGGGTGTCCTCACCTACCGAAGAAAACTGGTAGATGCGGTTGTGCTTCCCAATCCGGGTGGGGCCTCTGAGAATCACGTGGGGCCCGATCACGGTGCCCTCGCCGATTTCCACACCGGCACCAATGATCGACCACGGGCCAACCTCAACGCCGTCGGCCAGAACGGCCGTCGGATCGATGATTGCGCGAGGGTCAATCAAACTCACAGTTTGCGTTCCGCACAGATAATTTCAGCGGAGCATACTGGCTTGCCATCCACCGACGCCTGGCACTCGAACTTCCAGATCTGACGCTTGCAGCTGATGAACTTGGCTTCAAGGATCAACTGGTCGCCCGGCAGCACCGGCTGGCGGAAACGCAGTTTGTCGGAACCGACGAAGTAGTAGAGGGTGCCATCGGCCGGCTTCACGTCGAGCATCTTGAAACCGAGAATGCCCGCAGCCTGAGCCATGGCTTCGATGATCAATACGCCCGGCATGATCGGATGCGCAGGGAAGTGACCATTGAAGAATGGCTCGTTGATGCTGACATTTTTGTAGGCACGAATGCACTTGCCCTCAACATCCAGGTCCACTACCCGATCCACCAACAGGAAAGGGTAACGGTGAGGCAAGTATTCGCGAATCTCGTTGATGTCCATCATTTCGGGGGGAAGCCTGTAGTAAAGAGTGGGAGCGTGCGACTAACGCACGCTCCTCTAGCAAATCAAGGAGGCCGTCTAGCGGCTGAGCACACTTGATATGGAAATGGTATCAGCCATCAGATGAAGCATTGCCGCCAGGGGTCACGTCCCCAACGCGCTTTTCCAACTGACGCAGACGCCGCGCGAGATCATCGAGCTGGCGGATGCGTGCCGCGCTTTTGCGCCACTCGGCAGCAGGCTGCATGGCCGTACCGGAAGAGTAGGCACCCGGCTCGGTAATCGAGTGGGTCACCATGGTCATCCCGGTGAGGAATACGTTGTCACAAACCTCAATGTGGCCCACCAGGCCCACACCGCCGGCGAGCATACAGTGCTTGCCGATCTTGGTACTGCCGGAAATCCCCACACAAGCCGCCATGGCAGTGTGATCGCCGATCTGCACGTTGTGAGCGATCTGAATCTGGTTGTCCAGCTTCACGCCATTGCCAATGAGGGTATCAGCCAGCGCACCGCGGTCGATCGCGGTGTTGACCCCGATCTCCACATCATCACCGATGGTCACGCCGCCGATCTGCGCAATCTTCTGCCAGATGCCTTTCTCATTGGCGAAACCGAAGCCTTCACCGCCCAGCACCGCCCCCGACTGGATGACCACACGCTTGCCGATGCGCACATCGTGGTACAGCGTTACCCGCGGGGCCAGCCAACCGCCTTCGCCGATTTCGCAGCGGGCGCCAATGAAACAATGGGCACCGATGGTCACCCCAGCCGCAATTCGCACACCACTCTCGATCACCGCGAACGCACCGATGCTCGCCGCAGGATCCACCAACGCATCAGCAGCAATCACCGCGGAAGGATGGATGCCAGCCGCAGCCTTGGGCTTGGGGTCGAACAAATGGGAAACCCGTGCATAGGACGAGTAAGGGTCAGCCACCACCAGTGCATCACCGGCATAGGTCTCGGCATCGGCGGCCTTCAACAGCACCGCGCCGGCCTGGTTATCCAGCAGATACTTGCGGTATTGAGGGTTTGCCAAAAAGCTCAACTGAGCTGGGCCAGCCTCCTGCAAGGTGGCTAGCCCAGTGATTTCCTTCTCCGCGTCGCCACGTAAGGTGGCGCCGAGGAACTCGGCCAACTGGCCGAGCTTCATAGTCGCGGTCATGGTTTACTTCAGCTGATTCATGCGCTCGATAACCTGGCGGGTGATGTCGTACTGAGGCTTGACATCGATCACTGCGCCACGTTCGAAGACCAGATCGAAAGCACCTTTCTTGATGACTTCTTCAACTGCGCTGTCCAGCTTCGGCTTCAACTGCTTGAGCATTTCACGGTCAGCCACGGCTTTGGCTTCGTTCAGTTCCTTGGATTGGAACTGGAAATCACGGGCCTTTTGCTTGAACTCGAGTTCCAGACGCTCACGCTCGCCTTGCTGCATCTTGTCGCCACCGGCAACCAGGCGATCCTGGATGCCCTTGGCACTGCTTTCCAACGTTTTCAGCTTGGTCAGTTGCGGGCCGAACTTCTTCTCTGCGTCCACTGCGTACTTCTTCGCAGCGTCGGATTCCAGCAAAGCCATCTGATAGTTCAGTACAGCAATTTTCATGTCGGCAAATGCCGGGCTCGCGACCAGAACGGTGGCCAGGAGAACCAATTGAGTCAACTTACGCACGATGCACTCCTACAAAATCCATTGTCGTTATCTTGGATCAGGCTATTAGAAAGTCTGACCGAGGGAGAATTGAAACACCTGAGTTTCAGCGTTATTCGGTTTCTTCACTGGCATTGCCAGGGCAAAACTCAGTGGGCCCAGGGCGGTGACCCAAGTCACACCAACACCCACGGAGCTGGCCAAATTGCTGAGACTGATGTCGTTGCACTGCGTATTGGAGGAAACGCCGTTGGTATTTTTTACGTTCGAGCATTTGGAGTCGAATACGTTACCCACATCCCAGAACACCGAAGTCCGCAGAGAACGCTGATCCTTGACGAATGGCAGTGGAAACAGCAATTCAGCACCACCTTGGATCAACACGTTACCACCGAACGGCAGCGGATCCTGATCCGGGTCAGCTGCAGTGCCAGCGTTGCCGGTCGCATTAACACCACGACTTGGGGTACTACGCGGACCCAAGGTGCTGTCTTTGAAACCACGAACCGAGTTGAAACCACCAGCATAGTAGTTCTCGTAGAACGGCAAGCCATTGGTAGAACCATAGCCATCGCCATAGCCCAACTCGGTGTGGAAGCGCATGGTGTAATTTTCAGTCAGCGGCTGGAACAACTGGCCACGGTAGTCGAGCTTGAAGAACGACAGGTCGCTACCCGGAGTGGTTGCTTCCAGAACCAGGCTCTGAGAGTGGCCACGAGTGGCCAGCACGCCTTTGTTCAGGGTCGACTCGGACCAGCCGGCGGAAGCCTTGAAGTTAAGGTAGTTACTGCCCTGCTGGTTCACGAAGTCAAAAATTTCGTCGACGGTGTACAGGCCAGTCTTGATCTTGTCCTGTTGCGCAGTCAGACCGAAGGTCAGACGCGAAGTCTCACTGATCGGGTAACCCACGCTGACGCCGGCACCCAGGCTATCCACCGCATAGCTGGCGACGTTGACATCGAGGTCTTTGTAGTCAGTGGTGCGATAGAAGGCGTTGTAACCCAGGCTCACGCCATCGGCAGTCCAGTAGGGGTCTACGTAGCCGAAGTTGTAGCGGCTCTGGTATTCGCTGCGGGTCAGGCCGATGCTGACCTTGTTACCGGTACCCAGGAAGTTGTTCTGAGTGATCGAACCTCCGAGGATCAGGCCAGCACTCTGGGCAAAACCGACACTGGCGGTGATCGAGCCGGAGGCTTGTTCTTCAACGGCGTAATTCACGTCAACCTGGTCATCGACACCCGGAACAGCCGGGGTCTCGACGTTGACTTCCTTGAAGAAGCCCAGGCGCTCAAGACGGGTCTTGGATTGGTCGATCAGGTAGGTCGACGCCCAACCGCCTTCCATCTGACGCATTTCACGACGCAATACCTCGTCCTCGGACTTGGTATTGCCACGGAAGTTGATGCGGTTGACGTAAGCACGCTTGCCCGGGTCCACCACGAAGGTGATGTCCACTGTGTGATCTTCGTCGTGTGGCTGAGGCACGCCGTTGACGTTGGCGAAGGTATAACCCTCGTTACCCAGACGGCGGGTGATCAGTTCAGAAGTGGTGGTCATCAGCTTGCGCGAGAACACCTGGCCCTTTTCCACCAGCAGCAACGCCTTGACCTGGTCTTCAGGCACTTTCAAGTCACCGCTGAGCTTCACGTCACGAACGCTGTACTTCTCGCCTTCGTTGACGTTAACAGTGATGTAGACGTGCTTCTTGTCCGGGGTGATGGACACCTGGGTCGAAGCGATATCCATGTTGATATAGCCGCGGTCCAGGTAATAGGAACGCAGACGCTCCAGGTCACCGGAGAGTTTTTCACGGGCGTACTTATCATCGTTCTTGAAGAACGACAGCCAGTTGGTGGTCTTCAGCTCGAACAGGCCGATCAAGTCTTCATCAGGGAAGACCGTGTTACCCACCACGTTGATGTGCTGGATGGCAGCGACCGTGCCTTCGTTGATATTGACCTTCAGGCCAACCCGGTTACGTGGCTGCGGCACCACTTCGGTCTCAACGGTAGCCGAGTAACGGCCCTGAGCGACATATTGACGCTGCAGCTCGTTACGCACGCCTTCGAGGGTCGCACGCTGGAAGATTTCACCTTCAGCCAGACCGGACTGCTTGAGGCCTTTCATCAGGTCTTCAGTAGAGATCGCCTTGTTGCCTTCGATCTCGATACTGGCAACCGACGGCCGTTCGACTACCGTGATGACCAGAACGTTGCCATCGCGGCCCAGTTGGATATCTTGAAAGAAACCGGTTTTGAACAGCGCACGAGTGGATTCCACCAGGCGACGATCGTCCGCCTGCTCACCGACGTTCAACGGCAAGGCCCCAAAGACGCTACCCGCGGAAACGCGCTGGAGGCCGTTGACCCGGATATCGGAGATAGTGAAGGACTCGGCGTGAACTTCGGCGATCATCAATACGGTGAGAACCGCAGTTAGCAGCAGACGTTTCATGAAGTCCTTTCTTATTCCAACTGGCAATAAACAAACTGCCGCAAAATGCGGCAGATTCGCAATTCAGCGAAGCGTTACAGACGACCCAGATCGTTGACCAGAGCAAGCAGCATGACTCCGACCACCAAGCTGATACCGATCTGTATCCCCCAACCCTGCACCCGATCCGACAAGGGACGACCACGCGCCCACTCGATCAGATAAAACAACAAATGTCCCCCATCCAGTACCGGGATGGGCAACAAATTCAGAACACCCAGGCTAATACTCAGATAAGCAAGGAAATTCAAGAAATCAGCAATGCCCGACTGGGCAGAAGCGCCCGCCACTTTAGCAATGGTTATCGGTCCACTCAAGTTTTTTACCGAGAGCTCGCCGAACAACATTTTCTTCAGTGATTCGAGGGTCAGGACACTCATGGTCCAAGTACGCCGGGCGCCTTCGCCAATCGCCTCGAGAGGCCCGTAACTGACCTCGCGCAGCATCTCCGGCGGCCAATCCACGGCCTTCACTCCCGCCCCAAGGTAGCCGTTTGGCGCTTTGCTTTCGCCACGACTGGCCAAGGTCACAGGGACATCGATTGGAGCACCATCGCGCTCGACATGCAGCACAATTTTGGTATCGGGGCGCACACGCACCCAATCAACCACTTGCTGCCAGTCGTTTAGCGACTGACCATCAAGGGCCAACAGACGGTCGCCGGTTTTCAGGCCAGCCGCCTGGGCCGGGCCCTTAGGGTCAAGTTCAGCCAATACCGGCGGCAACGCCGGACGCCATGGGCGAATGCCCAGAGAGCGAATCGGGTCCGGCTCGTCAGCCCCCTTGAGCCACTTGTCCAGCTCCAGCTGGCGTGGCGAATCCACTGTCGTGCCTTGCTCACGCACCAGCACCTGCAACGCGCCGGACTCGCCAAGGCGTCGCACCAACTGCAAGTTCACCGCTGCCCAGCCGGAAGTCGGTTCACCATCAATAGCGACAATTTCCTGGCCAGCGCCGAGCCCAGCCTTGGCGGCGATACTGCCCGCCTCGACATCGCCGATGACCGGCCGTACCTGCTGGCTACCCAGCATCGCCAAGCCCCAGAAAAACACCAGTGCCAGGAGAAAGTTGGCAATCGGGCCTGCCGCGACAATGGCAATGCGCTGACCAACGGACTTGCGATTGAAGGTCTGGTCGAATTCCTCGGCTGCCACCTCGCCTTCACGCTCATCGAGCATTTTCACGTAACCGCCCAAGGGAATGGCGGCGATCACGAACTCGGTGCCACGACGATCGTGCCAGCGCAACAGGGGCATACCGAAGCCCACGGAGAACCGCAGCACCTTGACGCCACAACGACGTGCGACCCAGAAGTGACCAAATTCATGGAAGGTGACCAGCACGCCCAGGGCTACCAGGGTGCCGACAATCATATAGAGCGCGCTCATCTACTTTCTCCGCAATCCTATTCGCCGCCACTCGCGCGGGTCACGAATCCTACCGTCCGTTACGCTGCAACCATTGTTCAGCCAGGCTCCGAGCCTTGGCGTCTGCCGCAAATACAGCGCCCAGCTCATTGACTGCAAACACCGGCTCACGACTTAAAACTTCGTCGATGATACTCGCGATCTCCGGATAACGGATGCGCCGTTCGAGAAACGCCGAAACCGCCACTTCATTGGCTGCATTCAACATCGCCGGAGCGCTATCGCCCGCCTCGGCAGCCTGGCGAGCCAAGCGCAGACATGGGAACCGCTGCTCGTCCGGCGCCTGGAAGTCCAGGCGGGCAATTGCAAACAGGTCCAGCGGCGCCACACCGGAGTCGATGCGCTCCGGCCAGGCCAGGGCATTGGCGATGGGGGTGCGCATATCCGGATTACCCAGCTGCGCCAGCACCGAACCATCGACATAATCCACCAGCGAGTGGATCACGCTTTGCGGATGCACCACCACCTCGACCTGTGAAGGCTTGGCATCGAACAGCCAGCACGCCTCGATCAGCTCCAGCCCTTTGTTCATCATGCTCGCCGAATCCACCGAGATCTTGCGCCCCATGGACCAGTTCGGATGAGCGCAGGCCTGCTCCGGCGAAACATGCTCAAGCTCGGCCAGAGGCGTCTGACGGAATGGACCACCCGACGCGGTCAACAAAATCCGCCGTACACCCACCTGACTCAGCCCCCGGGAAAAATCCGCGGGCATGCATTGAAAAATCGCGTTGTGCTCACTGTCGATAGGCAGCAGCACCGAGCCACTCTTACCCACCGCCTGCATGAACAGCGCACCGGACATCACCAGCGCTTCTTTATTGGCCAGGAGGATTTTCTTGCCAGCCTCGACTGCCGCCAGGGTCGGACGCAAGCCCGCCGCCCCGACAATTGCCGCCATCACCGCGTCGACCTCAGGGGCCGATGCCACCTCGCACAACCCCTGCTCACCGACCAGCACCTGCGTCGACAAGCCTGCGGCCAGCAGGCCTTCCTGCAGGCGACTGGCAGCGGCAGCCTCTGGCACCACCGCAAAGCGAGGTACATGGCGTACGCACAGTGCCAGCAGCTCAGCTACACGACTGAACCCCGTAAGAGCGAATACCTGATAGCGATCTGGATGACGGGCAATCACATCCAGAGTACTCAGACCGATGGAACCCGTAGCCCCGAGAACCGTGATCTGCTGCACACGGCTCACTGCGCGGCCATCCACAGCACCGCGAATACCGGAATTGCCGCTGTCAGGCTGTCGATCCGGTCCAGAACACCACCGTGACCAGGCAACAGGTTGCTGCTGTCCTTGATCCCGGCCTGGCGCTTGAACATGCTCTCGGTCAGGTCACCGACCACTGAGATGAAGACCACGATGGCCGCCCCAAGCAGCCCCAGAACGATTTGCCCAAGACTCCAGCCACGGACCAACCCCACTACCGCGGTGATCACCAGACTCAATACCAGACCGCCATACACGCCCTCCCAGCTCTTGCCAGGACTGACCTGCGGCGCCAGCTTGCGCTTGCCGAAAGCCTTGCCGGAGAAGTAGGCGCCGATGTCCGCCCCCCAGACCAGTACCATCACCGCCATGATCAGCCAGTTGCCCAGCGGCAACTGCTTGATGAATACCAGCCCTTGCCAGGCTGGCAACAGGATCAGCAAACCGATCAACAGCTTGGGCGCAGCACCGGACCATTGCTCACTGGAACGCGGATAGGTGAGCACCAGGAAAGTCGCCAAGCCCCACCACAACACCGCAGCCCCCAGAACCCAGGGGGCGACGCCAGGAATCAGATACATAAGGAACAACAGAGCTGCCACTGACAGTGCATAGGCAACCCGAGCCGGCTGCGCCTCAAAACCCGCCAGTCGCGCCCATTCCCAAGCACCCAGGCTTACCACCAGCCCGATGAACAGGGCAAACCCCGAACCCTCGAGCAGGAAAAAACCGCACAAAGCGATCGGCAGCAAGATCAGCGCAGTAATGATTCGTTGTTTAAGCATTAAACCCGGGCTCCAGCCTCGACCTGCTCGCTCGTTTTACCGAAACGCCGCTGGCGAGATGCGTAATCGGCCAGCGCAGTACGCATGGCTTCGTGTTTGAAGTCCGGCCAGAACAGGTCGGAGAAGTACAGCTCGGCATAAGCCAGCTGCCAAAGCAGGAAATTGCTGATGCGATGTTCACCGCCAGTACGGATGCACAGATCCGGCAACGGCAAGTCGCCGGTCGCCAGGCAGGTCTGCAACAGCCCCGGAGTAATATCCTCGGGACGCAAATGACCGGCTTGAACCTCGCGCGCCAGGCGCTGGGCGGCCTGGGCGATATCCCACTGCCCGCCATAGTTGGCGGCGATCTGCAAAATGAAACGACCGCTGCCCGCGGTAATGGCTTCCGCCTCGCGCATCGCCACCTGTAACTCGGGATGAAAGCGCGAACGGTCACCAATGATCCGCAGACTGATGTTGTTTTCGTTGAGACGCTTGGCCTCACGGCGCAGCGCCTTGAAGAACAGATCCATCAAGGCACTGACTTCATCTGCAGGGCGCTGCCAGTTCTCACTGGAAAAGGCAAACAGGGTCAGGACTTCGACCTTGGCCTCAGCACACACCTCAATGACGGCACGTACCGCATCGACGCCCGCCTTATGCCCGGCAACACCCGGCATAAAGCGCTTTTTAGCCCAGCGGTTATTACCATCCATGATAATCGCGACATGTCGCGGCACCGAAGATGGTACAGGCTGTTTGGTCTTTTCCATGAAAACGCCCGACCCTTATACAGCCATCAAGTCGGCTTCTTTCTGCTTCACGGCCACTTCGATTTCAGCCACGAACTTGTCGGTCAGCTTCTGGATATCGTCAGCCGCACGACGCTCGTCGTCTTCGCTGATTTCTTTTTCCTTGACCAAGTCCTTGAGCTGGCTCAGCGCGTCACGACGCACATTGCGCACTGCAATGCGGGCATCTTCTGCCGCTTCACGGGCTTGCTTGGTGAAGCCCTTGCGGGTTTCTTCGGTCAGGGCCGGCATGCCGATCAACAGCAACTCACCCAGGTTGGTCGGGTTGAAGCCCAGACCGGAACTCTGGATCGCCTTGTCCACAGCAGCCAGCATGTTGCGTTCAAACGCAACCACTTGCAGGGTACGAGAATCTTTCACAGTGACGTTGGCCACCTGATTGATCGGAGTATCAGTGCCGTAGTAAGGCACCATAACGCCCGCCAAGATGCTCGGGTGGGCCTGGCCGGTACGAATGCGGCTGAATGCATGCACCAGGGATTCCAGGGACTTCTTCATGCGCTCTTGAGCGTCTTTCTTGATCTCGTTGATCATTGTTCGCCTTCCTCGATCAGGGTTCCTTCAGCGCCACCATGCACGATATTCAGCAGGGCGCCGGGCTTGTTCATGTTAAAGACCCGCAGCGGCATCTTGTGATCGCGACACAGGCAGATAGCAGTCAGATCCATCACACCCAGCTTGCGATCCAGCACTTCATCGTAAGTCAGATGATCGAACTTCTCGGCATGCGGGTCCTTGAACGGGTCTGCAGTGTAAACGCCATCCACCTTGGTTGCCTTGAGCACGACATCGGCATCGATCTCGATCGCTCGCAGGCACGCTGCGGAGTCGGTAGTGAAGAACGGGTTGCCGGTACCGGCCGCGAAGATCACCACCTCTTTGGAGTTCAGGTGGCGCATGGCCTTGCGGCGGTCATAGTGATCGGTCACGCCGACCATGGAAATAGCCGACATCACGATGGCCGAGATATTCGCACGTTCCAGCGCATCGCGCATGGCCAAGGCGTTCATCACAGTGGCCAGCATGCCCATGTGGTCGCCCGTCACCCGATCCATCCCGGCGGCGCTCAATGCGGCACCACGGAACAGGTTGCCACCACCAATCACCAAGCCTACCTGGACGCCGATGCCGACCAACTGGCCAACTTCCAGCGCCATGCGATCCAGCACCTTGGGATCGATGCCGAACTCTTCCGAGCCCATCAGGGCCTCGCCGCTAAGCTTGAGTAGAATGCGTTTATAGCGAGCTTGATAACCACTGCCCTGCTGAGCCATTGCGAATCTCTCCTGCGGCGTATTTTAAAAATTCTTTGCAGCTGTTTACAGCCTGCGTTCACTCTAGCTTGACGCTGTCACAGCGCCATCAGAACACGACTTTGTAAGCCGGTTCCGAGGATCAACAACTAAATTACCCTGCCCATTTGAAAAGAGGCTGCGCGCGTGAGCGGGCAGCCTCTTCTGGGCGACAGTTGGAGAACTGTCTTATTGCTTGCTGGCGGCCAGCTGAGCAGCAACTTCTTCAGCGAAGTTGTCTACTGGCTTCTCGATGCCTTCACCGACCTTGAAGTAGGTGAAGGAAACGATTTCAGCGCCGCCTTGCTTGGCCAGAGTACCAACGGTGACTTCTGGGTTCTTGACGAAGGCTTGCTCAACCAGGCTGGCTTCAGCCAGGAACTTGCTGATACGACCGGCAATCATCTTCTCGACGATTTCGGCCGGCTTACCTTTCATCTTGTCTTCGTTGAGGCTCAGGAACACGGCTTTTTCGCGCTCGATGGCTTCTGCGGAAACTTGCGAAGGCAGCAGGAACTCAGGGTTGCTCGCAGCTACGTGCATGGCGATGTCTTTAGCCAGGTCAGCGTTGCCGCCTTTCAGAGCGACCACAACACCGATCTTGTTGCCGTGCAGGTACGAACCCAGCACGTCAGCTTCGACACGCACCAGGCGACGAATATTGACGTTCTCGCCCACTTTGGCGACCAGGGCTTCACGCGCCGATTCCTGAGCGGCGATCAGCGGAGCTGCGTCGGTCAGTTTTTCAGCGAAAGCCTTTTCAACGCAGGCGTTGACGAAGTTCTTGAAATCGTCCTGCAGAGCCAGGAAGTCGGTCTGCGAGTTGACTTCGATCATCACGGCAGCCTTGCCGTCTTCTTTGATGGCGATGGCGCCTTCGGCAGCAACGTTGCCAGCCTTCTTGGCAGCCTTGATCGCGCCGGAAGCACGCATGTCATCAATAGCTTTCTCGATGTCGCCGCCAGCCTTGGTCAAGGCCTTTTTGCAATCCATCATGCCTTCGCCGGTACGCTCGCGCAGTTCTTTGACCAACGCTGCAGTAATCTCTGCCATTTTCAAAATCCTCTTGGATAGGTTTTCAACCATTCCACCCGACCGAACGGGCGTTCAATTCTTGGGCACTGCCCCGAATTCATTTCATAACAGCCCCGCATTACAGAAACTGCAGAGGGGCACGACAACGAAATGATTTTCGAGTTGGCAAAAAGGGGGCCAAGCCCCCTTTTTGCGTACTGAGTAAACGCTAAGCGTCAGTTACTCAGGCTTCAGCCGCCGGTGCTGCAGCTTCTTCGAACACTTCGGTGCCGCCAGCAACGTTGTTGCGACCACGGATCACAGCGTCAGCCATCGAACCCATGTACAGCTGGATGGCGCGAATGGCGTCATCGTTGCCTGGGATGATGTAGTCAACGCCTTCCGGGCTGCTGTTGGTATCGACAACGCCGATGACCGGGATGCCCAGCTTGTTGGCTTCGGTGATCGCGATGCGCTCGTGGTCAACGTCGATCACGAACAGCGCGTCAGGCAGGCCGCCCATGTCCTTGATACCACCCAGGGAACGATCCAGCTTTTCCAGATCGCGAGTGCGCATCAGCGCCTCTTTCTTGGTCAGCTTGGCGAAGGTGCCGTCTTCTGCTTGCACTTCAAGGTCACGCAGACGCTTGATGGAAGCACGGATGGTTTTGTAGTTGGTCAGCATGCCGCCCAACCAGCGGTGATCGACGTACGGCGAACCGCAACGTGCTGCTTCTTCAGCAACGATCTTGCCAGCGGAACGCTTGGTGCCGACGAACAGAATCTTGTTTTTGCCCTGGGCCAGACGCTCTACGAAAGTCAGAGCTTCGTTGAACATTGGCAGGGTTTTTTCAAGGTTGATGATGTGAATCTTGTTACGCGCGCCGAAAATGTACTTACCCATTTTCGGATTCCAGTAACGGGTTTGGTGACCGAAGTGCACACCGGCCTTCAGCATATCGCGCATGTTGACTTGGGACATGATAGTTCCTTAATAAGTCGGGTTAGGCCTCCACGTATCCCAATGACCAACCAACAGCTTGTGCTGAGGGCACCCAGGTCATCGTGTCGACACGTGTGTGGGTTTGGGCTTTTCAGGGCATCCCCGGAAAGCGGCGCATTTTATACCACAGCAAGGGCAAAAACGAAACCCGGATTCACAGCCGGTGATCCGTGCGCTTTTTGCCCCGCCCTTGGAATCGGTCCAGAATGCACCCTTGTATAGAGACATACGCCAGCAGAACCTCAGATTTGCGCTGTACGTCTGTTAGAATCGTACCTTTGCGGCTTCTGAAAACCTGGCCGACCCACCGTAGGTCGAGCCTTGCGAATGCGGGTTTTCAAGCCATTCCGTGTTTATCGCGCTACTGAGCGTCAAGAGAGCCTGTATGACCGTCACCCTCAAAACCCCCGAGGACATCGCAAAAATGCGTGTCGCCGGCAAACTGGCCGCCGAAGTTCTGGAAATGATTGCCGAGCATGTCAAACCCGGCATCACCACCGAAGAGCTGGACCGCATCTGCCACGACTATATCGTCAATGTGCAGGGCGCTATTCCAGCCCCGCTGAATTACAAAGGCTTCCCCAAATCCATCTGCACCTCGATCAACCACGTGGTGTGCCACGGCATTCCCAACGAGAAGCCGCTGAAGGATGGCGACACCCTGAACATCGACGTAACCGTCATCAAGGACGGCTACCACGGTGACACCAGCCGCATGTTCCACGTCGGTAACGTGCCGGTCTGGGCCGAGCGCTTGTCGCAAATCACCCAAGAATGCATGTACAAGGCCATCGAACTGGTTAAGCCGGGCTGCCGCCTGGGTGACATCGGCGAAGTAATCCAGAAGCACGCGGAAAAGAACGGCTTCTCGGTGGTTCGCGAGTTCTGCGGCCACGGCATTGGCAAAGTGTTCCATGAAGAGCCGCAGATCCTGCACTACGGCCGCGCAGGCACCGGCATGGAACTCAAGGCCGGCATGACCTTCACCATCGAGCCGATGATCAACCAGGGCAAAGCCGACACCAAAGTGCTGGGCGACGGCTGGACTGCCATCACCAAGGACCGCAAGCTCTCGGCGCAGTGGGAACACACCCTGCTGGTGACCGAAACCGGTTACGAGATCTTCACCCTGCGCAGCGATGACACCATCCCGCGGGTTTCTGCCTGATCCGCAACACTGCGTCCCGACCTTATAGATAGATAGGAAAGCCAATCGATGCCGCAGGTGGATCCCGAGTTGTTCGACCGCGGCCAGTTCCAGGCGGAACTGGCCCTGAAGGCCAGTCCGATCGCAGCCTTCAAAAAAGCCATTCGTCAGGCACGAGAAGTGCTCGACGCTCGCTTTCGCAGCGGACGGGAGATCCGTCGGCTCATCGAAGACCGTGCCTGGTTCATCGACAACATCCTGCAAAAGGCCTGGGACCAGTTCAACTGGAGCGAGGACGCCGACATTGCCCTGGTGGCGGTCGGCGGCTACGGTCGCGGCGAGCTTCACCCCTATTCCGATATTGATCTGCTGATTCTTCTGGAAAGCGCCGATCATGAAATCTTCCGCGACTCCATCGAGCGCTTCCTGACCCTGCTCTGGGACATCGGCCTGGAGGTCGGGCAAAGCGTGCGTTCGGTGGACGAATGCGTCGAGGAAGCCCGAGCCGACCTGACGGTAATCACCAACCTGATGGAGAGCCGCACTATCGCTGGCCCCGAACGCCTGCGCCAGCGCATGCTCGACGTCACCAGCACCGAGCACATGTGGCCGAGCAAGGACTTCTTCCTGGCCAAGCGCACCGAGCAAAAGGCCCGCCACCACAAGTACAACGACACCGAATACAACCTGGAACCCAACGTCAAGGGCTCCCCCGGTGGCCTGCGGGACATCCAGACCATTCTCTGGGTTGCCCGCCGGCAATACGGCACCCTGAACCTGCGCGCCCTGGCTGGCGAAGGCTTTCTGGTGGAAAGCGAGAATGCCCTGCTGGCTTCGTCCCAGGAGTTCCTGTGGAAGGTCCGCTACGCCCTGCAGATGCTTGCCGGGCGGGCCGAGGACCGTTTGCTGCTGGACCATCAGCGCTCCATCGCCACCCTGCTGGGTTTCGAAGGAGAGGATGCCAAGCAGTCCATTGAAAGCTTCATGCAACAGTACTACCGGGTGGTAATGAGCATCGCGCAGTTGAGCGACCTGATCATCCAGCACTTTGAGGAGGTGATCCTCGCCCCTGAGGACGAAGCGCCACCGCAGCCAATCAATCCGCGCTTCCAACTGCACGACGGCTACATCGAGGCGATCAACGACAACGTGTTCAAACGCACGCCGTTCGCCATGCTGGAGATCTTCGTACTGATGGCCCAGCACCCGGAGATCAAGGGCGTGCGGGCCGACACCATTCGCCTGCTGCGAGAACACCGGCACCTGATCGATGACGATTTCCGTCACGACATCCGCAACACCAGCCTGTTCATCGAGCTGTTCAAGTGCGAGATCGGTATCCACCGCAACCTGCGCCGGATGAACCGCTACGGCATCCTCGGGCGCTATCTGCCAGAGTTCGGTTTCATCGTCGGGCAAATGCAGCACGACCTGTTCCACATCTATACGGTGGACGCCCACACCCTGAATCTGATCAAGCACCTGCGCAAGCTGCAGTACACACCGATCTCCGAGAAATTCCCGCTGGCCAGCAAACTCATGGGCAAGCTGCCCAAGCCCGAGTTGATCTACCTGGCCGGTCTGTACCACGACATCGGCAAGGGCCGGCACGGCGACCATTCGGAAATCGGTGCGGTGGATGCCGAGGCCTTTTGCCTGCGCCACCAGTTGCCACAGTGGGACACCCGACTGATTGTCTGGCTGGTGCAGAACCACTTGGTGATGTCCACCACCGCCCAGCGCAAGGACCTGTCCGACCCCCAGGTGATCCACGACTTCGCGCAGATCGTGGGCGACCAGACCCGCCTCGACTACCTCTACGTACTGACAGTTGCCGACATCTACGCCACTAACCCGACCCTGTGGAACTCCTGGCGCGCCAGCCTGCTACGCCAGCTCTACACCGAGACCAAGCGCGCCCTGAGCCGCGGCCTGGAAAACCCGGTGGACCGCGAAGAGCAGATTCGCCAGACCCAGAGCGCCGCCCTGGATATCCTGGTGCGCGGCGGCACCGACCCGGATGAAGTCGAACAACTCTGGTCGCAACTAGGAGACGACTACTTCCTGCGCCACACCGCCGGCGACGTCGCTTGGCACAGCGACGCGATCCTCCAGCAGCCGGCCGACGGCGGGCCGCTGGTGTTGATCAAGGAAATCACCCAGCGCGAGTTCGAGGGCGGCACCCAGATCTTCATCTATGCCCCGGACCAGCACGACTTCTTCGCCGTGACCGTGGCCGCCATGGACCAGCTCAACCTGAACATCCATGACGCACGGATCATCACCTCCAGCAGCCAGTTCACCCTCGACACCTACATCGTCCTGGACAACGACGGCGAGTCGATCGGCAACAATCCGCGGCGGGTCGAGCAGATCCGCAAGGGCTTGACCGAAGCCCTGCGCAATCCCGACGACTACCCGAACATCATCCAGCGCCGGGTGCCACGCCAGCTCAAGCACTTTGCCTTCGCCCCCGAGGTGACCATCCACAACGACGCCCAGCGCCCCGTGACCGTGCTGGAGCTCAGTGCCCCGGATCGCCCCGGCCTGCTGGCGCGGATCGGCAAGATATTCCTGGAGTTCGACCTGTCGCTGCAGAACGCCAAGATCGCCACCCTGGGCGAGCGCGTGGAAGACGTGTTCTTCATTACCGACGCACACAACCAGCCCCTTTCCGACCCCCAGCTGTGCAGCCGCTTGCAGGATGCGATCGTCGAACAGTTGAGCGTCAGCCACGAACCGACTATCGAGATGACCCGACTGAGCATCTGACCGGTCTGAACCGACGCTTTGAGTGAGATACCGCACCGATGAACAACGCTCTGAACCAGCTGCAGCCCTACCCGTTCGAAAAGCTCCGCGCCTTGCTCGGCACCGTGACGCCCAACCCGGACAAGCGCCCGATCGCCCTGTCCATCGGCGAACCCAAGCACCGCTCACCGAGTTTTGTCGCCGAAGCCCTGGCCAGCAACCTCGACCAGATGGCGGTCTACCCCACCACCCTGGGCATCCCGGCGCTGCGTGAAGCGATCGCCGGCTGGTGCGAACGGCGCTTTGGCGTTCCCACCGGCTGGATCGACCCGGCGCGCAACGTACTGCCGGTCAACGGCACCCGTGAAGCGCTGTTCGCCTTCACCCAGACCGTGGTCAACCGCGGCGACGACGCCTTGGTAGTCAGCCCCAACCCCTTCTATCAGATCTACGAAGGCGCAGCCTTCCTCGCCGGGGCCAAACCGCACTACCTGCCGTGCCTGGATGAGAACGGCTTCAACCCGGACTTCGACGCCGTGCCGGCCGAGATCTGGCAGCGCTGCCAGATCCTTTTCCTGTGCTCGCCGGGCAACCCCACTGGCGCGCTGATACCACTGGAGACCCTGAAGAAACTGATCGCCCTGGCGGACGAGCATGACTTCGTGATTGCCGCCGACGAGTGCTACAGCGAGCTGTACTTCGACGAACAGACCCCGCCGCCGGGCCTGCTCACTGCCTGCGCCGAACTGGGCCGCAAGGACTTCAAGCGCTGCGTGGTATTCCACAGCCTGTCCAAGCGCTCCAACCTGCCGGGCCTGCGCTCCGGTTTCGTCGCCGGCGACGCGGACATCCTCAAGGGTTTCCTGCTGTACCGCACCTACCACGGTTGCGCCATGCCGGTGCAAACCCAACTGGCCAGCGTCGCCGCCTGGAACGATGAAGTGCATGTACGGGCCAACCGTGCCCTGTACCGCGAGAAGTTCGATGCGGTTCTGGAGATTCTTGCACCGGTGATGGATGTGCGGCGGCCGGATGGCAGCTTCTACCTGTGGCCGAATGTAGCCGGCGATGACGCGGCGTTCTGCCGCGACCTGTTCGAGCAGGAACACGTGACCGTGGTGCCGGGTTCCTACCTGTCGCGGGATGTGGACGGCACCAACCCAGGCGCCGGGCGTGTGCGCATGGCGCTGGTTGCGCCGCTGGCGGAGTGCGTGGAAGCCGCCGAGCGAATTCGCGATTTCGTATTGCGTCGCGCTTGAGGCCATTCGCCGGCAAGCCGGCTCCTACACCCTCCCTGTAGGAGCCGGCTTGCCGGCGAAAGCGTTATTCGCTCACTTCACCTGCCCCAGATTCGCCTCGCTCAAATCCAGGTCCGCCAATACCTCGCGCAGCACATCGTCACCGATCTGGTGATGCCGACTCAGGCGGTACAACTCCAGGCGCTGCGCTCGCAATGCCTTGAGCCGCAGGCGCCGCTCCAGCAGGTCCATCTGGAACGCCAGGGCCTGGGCTTCTGCGGAATCGTTGTAGACCTCCAATTGATGCCGGTACTCAGCCATCAAGCGCCCCTTGAGCTCGGTTGCCAGGGCTGCCTGGGCGGCATCCTGGGTCTCGCCGGTGTCAGCCACCTCTTCGGCCTCCAGGGCATGAATCGCCGCTTCGGCAGTCTTGCGCCAGGCATCGCGGACCTCCCCACGGCGCTTGTCGTCGGGGCTCTTCACAATGCCGCGCAACAGCAGCGGCAAGGCAATGCAAGCAGCCACCAGGGACAGCAGGATCACCCCCGCGGCGATGAAGATCAGCAGGTCGCGCTCCGGGAAGGCTTCGCCGGCACCGAGAAACAGCGGCACCGACATCACACCGGCCAGGGTCACCGCCCCACGCACCCCACCCACTGTCAGCAGCCAGCAGGAGCGCGCCGTGGGCACCAGGGTCAGCTCGCCCTTGCCGCGCCAGCGCCGCAGCAGCCCAGACAGGCGCCAGATGCTCTGCACCCAGATAAACCGCAGCACCAGCAGCACCAGGAAAATCGCCAGCACATCCAGACAGCGGTAAAACAGGGTCGGCCACAGCGACGTCTCGTGGCTAACCACTGCCTTGATGATGTCCGGCAGTTGCAGCCCCAGTAGCAGAAAGATCAGACCGTTAAAGGCGAACTCCAGCAGCGACCAGACGCTGCGATTGAGCAGTCGAGTGCTGGTCTGGCGCGGCAACAGATCAAGCCAGCTCTGCATCATCCCCGCCGCCACTGCCGAAAGAATGCCCGAGGCGCCCAGGCGTTCGGCCAGAACATAAGCGGCGAATGGCAGCAGTAACATGAACACCACGTGAGTCGCCGGATCATCCCAGCCCCGGGCGATCATCCAGGCCCGCAAGCGCCCCACCAACCAGCTCAGGGCCACCCCGACTGCCAGCCCACCGACGGCCACCAGGACAAAAGTCAGGCTGGCGTTGGCCAGGGAAAACACGCCAGTGATGGCCGCCACCAGGGCGAACTTGAAAGTCACCAGACCCGAGGCGTCGTTCATCAGCGCCTCACCCTGGAGCATGTGCATCAGCGGAGTCGGCAAGCGATTCTGGGAAATCGCCGACACTGCCACGGCGTCAGTAGGCGATAGCACGGCCGCCAGGGCAAAGGCCACCGGCAAGGGGATGCTCGGCAACAGCCAGT
Source organism: Pseudomonas sp. Fl4BN1 (assembly GCF_009908285.1). GTDB lineage: Bacteria > Pseudomonadota > Gammaproteobacteria > Pseudomonadales > Pseudomonadaceae > Aquipseudomonas. The sequence continues at coordinate 125,732 of NZ_JAAARM010000013.1, read as the reverse complement.
GAATGAAATAACCGGCACCCACCACGGTGAACAGCACCAGGCCCACTGCCAGGGTCAGGATGGGCCCCCGCAAGCGCCAGAACTCGCGCTTGGGCATGCGCCAACCATCAGAAAACAGCAATGGCGGAAGAAACAGAAAGAGAAACAACTCCGGATCCAGGGCCACATGCAGCCCCAGGGTCGGCCATGCCAACAGGGCTCCAGCGGCAATCTGCACCAGCGGCAACGGCAACGGAATGACCCGGCCGACGAGACGCGAGAGGCTCACCAGCATCAGCATGATGAGCACGGTATAGGCGGTTTGCATAAAGCGGATTTCCCGATCTGAACCTTCAAAGCAGACATGCAACGACGGCGATCATTCACCGCAGAAGTGCCATATTAGCCACTTAAGCTAAGGTTTCGCCGCTGCACAAAGGTCGCAAGGCCCTGACTACGCTGAAATACAATGCGACAAAGCCCCGCAGCAGCCGACGCCGAACCGCTGCGGTCGTGGCATAATCCGTGACCTTCCAACTCCAGCATCTCCAAAGGGGGCAATTCCTTGACCGTTTCAAGTAAAACGTTGCACCTTTTCGGCATCAAAGCCTGTGACACCATGAAAAAGGCGCGCACCTGGCTTGATGAACACGCTGTCAGCTATGACTTCCATGACTACAAAACCTCCGGCATTGACCGTGAGCACCTGAATCAGTGGTGCAACGAGCACGGCTGGCAGGTGGTGTTGAACCGCGCGGGCACGACCTTTCGCAAACTCGATGACGAAAGCAAAGCCGATCTCGACCAGGCGAAAGCCGTTGAACTGATGCTCGCGCAACCTTCGATGATCAAGCGCCCGGTGCTCGATCTCGGAGACAAGACCCTGATTGGCTTCAAGCCAGACCTTTACGCAGCGGCGCTCAAGTAAGCCTGCTCACTCAATTTCGCAAGAGGTAACTGCATGTCCACTACTCTGTTCAGCCTGGCCTTTGGTGTCGGTACCCAGAATCGTCAAGGTGCATGGCTGGAAGTGTTCTACGCCGCACCATTGCTCAAGCCTTCTGCCGAAATCCTGGCAGCCGTGGCTCCAATCCTCGGCTACAGCGAAGGCAACCAGGCCATCGCCTTTACCACCGCCCAGGCCGCGCAAATGGCCGATGCCCTGAAAGGCATCGACGCTACCCAGGTAGCCCTGCTGACCCGCCTGGCCGAGAGCCACAAGCCTCTGGTCGCCACCCTGCTGGCCGAAGACGCGCAACTGACCTCGACTCCAGAGGCCTACCTCAAGCTGCACCTACTGTCCCACCGCCTGGTCAAGCCGCACGGCCTGAGCCTGGCCGGGGTGTTCCCACTGCTGCCGAACGTGGCCTGGACCAGCCAGGGTGCGATCGACCTCGGCGAACTGGCCGAGCGGCAACTGGAAGCGCGCCTGCGCGGCGAGCTGCTGGAAGTGTTCTCGGTGGACAAGTTCCCGAAAATGACCGACTACGTGGTGCCGAGTGGCGTGCGTATCGCTGACAGCGCACGGATCCGCCTGGGCGCCTACATAGGCGAAGGCACCACCGTGATGCACGAAGGCTTCGTCAACTTCAACGCCGGCACCGAAGGCCCGGGCATGATCGAAGGCCGCGTTTCCGCGGGCGTCTTCGTCGGCAAGGGCTCGGACCTGGGTGGCGGCTGCTCGACCATGGGCACCCTGTCGGGCGGCGGCAACATCGTGATCAAGGTCGGCGAAGGCTGCCTGATCGGCGCCAACGCCGGTATCGGCATTCCGTTGGGTGATCGCAACACCGTGGAGTCGGGCCTGTACGTGACCGCCGGCACCAAGGTGGCGCTGCTGGATGAAAACAACCAGTTGGTGAAAGTGCTCAAGGCCCGGGAACTGGCCGGCCAGCCAGACCTGCTGTTCCGTCGCAACTCGGAAACCGGCGCCGTGGAATGCAAGACCCACAAGTCGGCGATCGAGCTGAACGAAGCGCTGCACGCTCACAACTAAGCAGCGATTCGGTTCCACAGGAACCTGCCGGGCGCTTATCATCGGCGCCCGGCCTGTTCAAACGAGTTCTGCCACCATGCTTGTAGCCTCCCCCTGGCGCGCCGATTTCCCGGCCATCGCCGCCCTGCAACGCCAGGACCAGACGTACCTGGACAACGCCGCCACTACGCAAAAACCCCAAGCCCTGCTGGATGCCCTGGCGCACTACTACACCAATGGTGCAGCCAACGTGCACCGTGCCCAGCACTTGCCCGGCGCCCACGCCACCCAGGCGTTCGAGGACAGCCGCAGCAAGGTCGGCCAATGGCTGAATATCGGTGACAGCGGGCAGATCGTCTTTACCCACGGCGCAACTTGCGCACTCAATCTCCTGGCTTATGGCCTGGAACACCAATTCGAAACGGGCGATGAGATCGTCATCAGTGCCCTGGAACACCACGCCAACTTGCTGCCCTGGCAGCAGCTGGCCCAGCGGCGCAGCCTCAAGCTGATCGTCCTGCCCCTGGATGGCGACGGCCTGATCGATATCGACGCGGCAAGCCGCTTGATCGGCACGCGCACCCGCCTGTTGGCGGTCAGCCAACTGTCCAACGTGCTCGGCGCCTGGCAGCCGTTGACCCCGCTACTGGCCATGGCCAAAGCCCAAGGGGCGCTGACGGTGATCGACGGCGCCCAGGGCGTGGTCCATGGCCGGCATGATGTACAAGCGCTGGGGTGCGACTTCTATGTGTTCTCCAGCCACAAACTCTATGGCCCGGATGGGGTCGGAGTGCTATTCGGCCGCCATCAGGCGCTCAAGGGCCTGCGTCACTGGCAGTTCGGTGGCGAAATGGTCCAGGACGCCGACTACCAGCACGCCAGCTTCCGCCCCGCGCCCCTGGGTTTCGAAGCCGGTACGCCACCAATTGCCGGGGTCATCGGCCTCGGTGCGGCCCTGGACTATCTCACCGGCCTGGATCAGCAAGCCGTCGCCGACCATGAAGCCGCGTTGCACGCCTACCTGCTGCACGGCCTGCAGGCGCGCAACGGCATCCGCCTGCTGGGCACCCCGCAACTGGCCCTGGTCAGCTTCGTGGTGGACGGTGTGCACAACGCCGACCTGGCGCATCTGCTGACCGAGCAAGGCATCGCCGTGCGCGCCGGTCATCACTGCGCCATGCCCTTGATGAAAAGCCTGGGGCTGGCCGGGGCGATACGCGTTTCCCTGGCGCTGTACAACGACTCCGAGGACCTGGAGCGCTTTTTCGAAGCCTTGGACCAGGCCCTGGAGTTACTGCGATGAGCCTGCCGGCAGATGCAGTCGCCGCCCTGGAGATTTTCCAGGGGGCTGCCGGCTGGGAACAGCGGGCGCGCCTGCTGATGCAATGGGGCGAGCGCCTGCCGGCCCTGAGCGAAGAGGACAAGGTCGACAGCAATCAGGTACATGGCTGTGAAAGCCTGGTCTGGCTGGTGGCGACTCTGGTTGACGGTCATTGGCAGTTTGCCGCGGCCAGCGATGCGCGGCTGATTCGCGGGCTGGTGGCCCTGCTGCTGGCGCGGGTCAATGGCCTGACGGCCGAGCAGTTGCGGGAAGTGGACCTGGCCGACTGGTTCAACCAACTGGGCCTGTCACGCCAACTCTCGCCTTCGCGCAGCAATGGCCTGAACGCCGTCTTGCAACGCATGAGCGAACTGGCCAGCCCCCCCTCCGTAACCCGGTAGGAGCCGGCTTGCCGGCGAAGAGGGCCACAAGCCGAGCATCGCCCTCTGGGCCCCTTTCGCTGGCAAGCCAGCTCCTACAACGGCCTGCGTCTGTGCGAGCCGGCCTTATGCGCCGGGTTTGCTGCGCTCGGACGGGCGGCGCACGCCGGCAACGATCTTGTCCACGGCCTTGGTTGCCGCCACCATGCCGAAGGTCGCGGTGACCATCATCACCGCACCAAAGCCTCCGGCGCAGTCCAGCTTCACCCCATCCCCGACAAAACTCTTCTGCAGGCAGATGCTGCCGTCCGGTTTCGGATAACGCAGTTGTTCGGTGGAAAACACGCAAGGCACGCTGTAGTGCCGGGTCACGGTACGCGAGAAACCGTAGTCGCGGCGCAGGGTGGAACGCACTTTGGAGGCCAACGGGTCGTTGAAGGTACGGTTCAGGTCGCAGACCTGGATCAGGGTCGGATCGATCTGCCCGCCCGCGCCGCCAGTGGTGATGATCTGGATCTTGCGGCGCTTGCACCAGGCGATCAGTGCCGCCTTGGCATTCACGCTGTCGATGCAGTCGATCACGCAGTCGATGTTCGGGGTGATGTACTCGGCCATGGTGTCACGGGTGACGAAGTCTGCCACTGCATGCACCGTGCAAGCGGGGTTGATGCCCCGCAGGCGCTCGGCCATGACCTCGACCTTGGCTTTGCCCACGGTGCTGTCCAGGGCATGCAGTTGCCGGTTGCTGTTGCTGACGCAGACGTCATCGAGGTCGAACAGCGAAATCTCCCCCACTCCGCAACGGGCAATGGCTTCCGCCGCCCAGGAACCGACTCCGCCGACACCGACGATCGCCACATGGGCCGCCCGCAGCCGCTCCAGGCCTTCAATGCCATATAGACGAGCGACGCCGGCAAACCGTGGATCTTCTGTACTCATGACCATCACCTAAAAAACCGGCGCGTATTATAGGACCAGGCAGCGACAAGTTTTAAGCCGCAAGCTACAAGTTAAGAACTTAAACGCAAATACAGTGCCCAAGGTCTGGCTTTCCTCTGTGCGCTGTACGCTCAGTTGGGGGCCAGTGTAGGATGCCCGCCGTTTGGCGCCTGCCAACCCTTCCCTCGTTCCACACCTTTTGGAACCCGAAATAGCTATGTCATCGCGTAAATTTGGACTCAATCTGGTGATAGTGCTGGCCATTGCCGCGCTATTCACCGGTTTCTGGGCGTTGATCAATCGCCCGGTCTCGGCCCCCGACTGGCCGGAACAGATCTCCGGTTTTTCCTACTCGCCTTTCCAGCAGGGTCAATTCCCGCAGAAGGACCAGTACCCGTCCGACGATGAAATGCGTCGTGACCTGGAGATCATGAGCAAGCTGACCGACAACATCCGTACCTATTCGGTGGATGGCAGCCTGGGCGACATCCCCAAGCTGGCGGAAGAGTTCGGTTTGCGGGTGACCCTGGGGATCTGGATCAGCCCGGACCTGGAGCGCAATGAACGAGAGATCATGCGCGCCATCGAACTGGCCAACAGTTCCCGCAGTGTGGTTCGCGTGGTGGTGGGCAACGAAGCGATCTTCCGCAAGGAAATCACCGCTGACCAGTTGTCGGTGATCCTCGACCGGGTCCGTGCCGCAGTGAAAGTGCCAGTGACCACTTCAGAACAGTGGCACGTCTGGGAAGAGCACCCGGAACTGGCCAAGCACGTCGACCTGATCGCCGCGCACATTCTGCCCTACTGGGAGTTCATCCCAGTGGACAAGGCCGGACAGTTTGTCCTCGACCGCGCCAAAGACCTGAAAAAGATGTTCCCGAAAAAGCCGCTGCTGCTGTCCGAGGTCGGCTGGCCGAGCAACGGTCGTATGCGCGGCGGGGCTGACGCCAGCCCGGCGGACCAGGCGATCTACCTGCGCACCCTGGTCAACAAACTCAACCGCCAGGGCTACAACTATTTCGTCATCGAAGCCTTCGACCAGCCGTGGAAGGCCAGTGACGAAGGTTCGGTGGGCGCGTACTGGGGCGTGTTTAACGCTGCGCGCCAGCAGAAATTCAACTTCGAAGGCCCGGTAGTAGCGATCCCTCAGTGGCGAGTACTGGCCATCGGCTCGGTGGTCCTGGCCCTGTTGTCCCTGACCCTGCTGATGATCGACGGCTCGGCCCTGCGCCAGCGCGGCCGGACCTTCCTCACCTTCACCGCGTTCCTCTGCGGTTCGGTGCTGGTGTGGATCGGCTACGACTACAGCCAGCAATACAGCACCTGGTTCAGCCTGACGGTGGGTTTCCTGCTGGCCCTCGGCGCGCTCGGGGTGTTTATCGTATTGCTGACCGAGGCCCATGAACTGGCTGAAGCGGTGTGGACCCACAAACGCCGGCGTGAATTCCTGCCCGTTGAGGGCGAATCCAATTACCGGCCAAAAGTCTCGATCCACGTGCCCTGCTACAACGAGCCGCCGGAGATGGTCAAACAGACCCTCGACGCCCTGGCCAACCTCGATTACCCGGACTACGAAGTCCTGATCATCGACAACAACACCAAGGACCCGGCGGTCTGGGAACCGGTGCAGGCCTATTGCCAAACCCTGGGCCCGCGCTTCAAGTTCTTCCACGTCGCGCCCCTGGCCGGTTTCAAGGGTGGGGCGCTGAACTACCTGCTGCCGCATACCGCCAAGGATGCCGAAGTGATCGCGGTGATCGACTCCGACTACTGCGTCGACCGCAACTGGCTCAAGCACATGGTGCCGCACTTCGCCGACCCGAAGATCGCCATCGTGCAGTCGCCCCAGGACTACCGCGACCAGAACGAAAGCACCTTCAAGAAGCTCTGCTACGCGGAGTACAAAGGCTTCTTCCACATCGGTATGGTCACCCGCAACGACCGTGACGCGATCATCCAGCACGGCACCATGACCATGACCCGGCGCTCGGTGCTCGAAGAGCTGGGCTGGGCCGACTGGTGCATCTGCGAAGATGCCGAACTGGGCCTGCGGGTGTTCGAGAAAGGCTTGTCGGCCGCCTACTACCACACCAGCTACGGCAAGGGCCTGATGCCCGACACCTTCATCGACTTCAAGAAACAGCGTTTCCGCTGGGCCTACGGCGCGATCCAGATCATCAAGCGCCACACCGCCAGCCTGCTGCGCGGCAAGGACACCGAGCTGACCCGTGGCCAGCGCTACCACTTCCTCGCGGGCTGGCTGCCGTGGGTGGCGGACGGCATGAACATCTTCTTCACCGTCGGCGCCCTGTTGTGGTCGGCGGCGATGATCATCGTGCCGCAACGGGTCGATCCGCCGCTGCTGATTTTCGCGATCCCGCCGTTGGCGCTGTTCGTGTTCAAGGTCGGCAAGATCATCTTCCTCTACCGCCGCGCGGTGGGGGTCAACCTGAAAGATGCGTTCTGCGCGGCACTGGCCGGCCTGGCGTTGTCGCACACCATCGCCAAGGCGGTGCTGTATGGCTTCTTCACCAGCAGCATTCCGTTCTTCCGCACTCCGAAGAACGCCGACAACCACGGTTTCTGGGTGGCGATCTCGGAAGCCCGTGAGGAGCTGTTCATCATGCTGCTGCTGTGGGGCGCGGCGCTGGGCATCTTCCTGGTGCAAGGCCTGCCGAGCAACGACATACGCTTCTGGGTGACGATGTTGCTGGTGCAGTCGCTGCCGTATCTGGCAGCGCTGATCATGGCCTTCCTGTCTTCGCTGCCCAAACCGGCAGTGCAAGCAGAGCCGGCCCCGGCTGCGTAAATCGACGCACACGACTAAACGGCGGCCTCTGGCCGCCGTTTTGCTTTAAGATATCCGCCATTTTGCGCGCCTTGCCCATAACAGGTAGGAGCTGGCTTAGCAGCGATCAAAACCACGCGGTGCCACTGCTCAACCGCCATCGCCGGCAAACCGGCTCCTACACAACGCCTTGCACCGGAGTTCCCCCATGACGGCCCATGCCGAGCTTTCGCCGACCCTGCAACTTGCCTGTGATCTGATCCGCCGCCCTTCGGTGACGCCGGTCGACGCCGACTGCCAGAAGCTGATGATGCAGCGCCTGGGGGATGCCGGCTTCAAGCTCGAACCCATGCGTATCGAGGACGTGGACAACTTCTGGGCCAGCCACGGCAAGCACCCGGGTCCAGTGCTGTGCTTCGCCGGGCACACCGACGTGGTGCCCACAGGTCCGCTCCAGGCTTGGCAAAATGACCCGTTCGAGGCCCTGATCGATGAGCACGGCATGCTCTGCGGCCGTGGCGCGGCAGACATGAAAGGCAGCCTGGCGGCCATGCTGGTCGCTGCCGAACGTTTCGTCAGCGACTACCCGGATCACCAAGGCTCGGTGGCCTTCCTGATCACCAGCGATGAAGAAGGCCCTGCGCACCACGGTACCAAGGCCGTGGTCGAGCGCCTGGCAGCACGCAAGGAACGCCTGGACTGGTGCATCGTCGGTGAACCGTCGAGCACCACCTTGGTCGGCGACGTGGTCAAGAACGGCCGTCGCGGCTCCCTCGGCGCCAAGCTCACCGTGCGCGGTGTACAAGGCCACGTGGCCTACCCGCACCTGGCCAAGAACCCGATCCACCTGGTGGCTCCAGCCCTGGCGGAACTGGCAGCCGAGCATTGGGACGACGGCAATGCCTTCTTCCCGCCCACCAGCTTCCAGATCTCCAACCTCAACTCCGGCACCGGCGCCACCAACGTGATTCCCGGTGAACTGGTGGCGGTGTTCAATTTCCGCTTCTCTACCGAATCCACCGTCGAAGGCCTGCAACAGCGGGTCGCGGCGATCCTCGACAAGCACGGCCTGGACTGGCACGTGGAGTGGGCCTTGTCCGGCCTGCCGTTCCTCACCGAACCCGGAGCCCTGCTGGACGCGGTATCGGCCAGTATCAAGCTGATCACCGGGCGTGAAACCACGGCATCCACCAGCGGCGGCACTTCCGACGGACGCTTTATCGCCACCCTGGGCACCCAGGTGGTGGAGTTGGGGCCGGTCAATGCCACCATTCACCAAGTCAATGAACGGATTCTGGCCAGCGACCTCGATGTGCTGACCGAAATCTACTATCAGACCCTGATCAAGTTGCTCGCCTGATGCTCGCCTGCCCTCTTTGCAGCGCTCCGCTGAACGCCGTGGATAACGGCGTTGTCTGCCCGGCCGGGCATCGTTTCGACCGTGCGCGCCAGGGTTACCTGAACCTGTTGCCGGTGCAGCACAAGAACAGCCGCGACCCGGGTGACAACCAGGCCATGGTCGAGGCCCGTCGTGACTTCCTCAACGCCGGGCATTACGCCCCGGTGGCCAAGCGTCTGGCAGAGCTGGCGGCGCAACGCGCACCCCAGCGCTGGATGGACATCGGTTGTGGCGAGGGTTACTACACCGCGCAGCTCTCCGAGGCCTTGCCCGACGCCGATGGCTACGCCCTGGATATTTCCCGGGAAGCGGTAAAACGCGCCTGCCGCCGCGCCCCGCAACTGACCTGGATGGTCGCCAGCATGGCGCGGATCCCCCTGGCCGACGCCAGCTGCCAGTTCCTCGCCAGCGTCTTCAGCCCCCTCGACTGGCTGGAAGCCAAGCGCCTCTTGAGCCCCGGTGGCGGTCTGATGAAGGTTGGCCCCACCAACGGCCACTTGATGGAGCTGCGTGAACGTCTTTACGACGAAGTGCGTGAGTACAGCGACGACAAGCACCTGGCCCTGGTGCCGGAAGGCATGTTCCTGGCCCACAGCGAAACCCTGGACTTCAAGCTGCGCCTGGAGCGGCCGGAAGATCGTGCCAACCTGCTGGCCATGACGCCCCATGGCTGGCGCGCCAGTGCCGAACGCCGGACTGCAGTGATCGAACAGACCGAGCCTTTCGAAGTCAGCGTATCGATGCTCTACGATTACTTCGTGCTGCAATAACCCCACTTAACCCAAGACCTCGGGCATGGGCTCGAGGTCGATTAAATCCGCGAATGGATTTTTCAGACCGGCAATGAGGACATCCATGCGCCAGCCCGATATCGAGATTTACCTGAAAGACGCCGACGTCGACTACAAGGCCATCGCCACTTGGCTGGGCGCCGTGCTCGGCCCATGCAGCGACTGGGTGCAGAAAGGCCAGACCTACAAGTGCAAGGCCGGCAACGTACCAGTGACCTGGCTGCCCAAGGCCGTGGGCAAATGGAACAGCCTGTACCTGGAGAGCGACCAGACTCCTTGGGACGACGACATCGCCTGTGCCCGCGCCGCCTTTGCCGCGCTGAATGTCGAAGTACGCTGCGCACCGGGCAGTTGGGTCGAGGAAGAAGGTGAGGAAACCGCCGATCGCTGGATGCGTATCAGCACCGATGGTGAGGAAGAGATTACCTGGCGCACCGCCTGAACACTGCGTACCTGTAGGAGCCGGCTTGCCGGCGAAGAGGCCCTTGAGCCTAGCATCGCCAGCGTCGCCCTTTCGCTGGCAGCCAGCTCCTACAGAGTCGGTTACAGGCCGACGACGTCTTCGGCTTGCAGACCTTTCTGGCCATCGACCACAGCGTATTCCACCTGCTGGCCTTCGGTCAGGGAGCGGTGGCCCTCGCCACGGATCGCTCGATAGTGGACAAACACGTCCGCCCCACCTTCACGCTGAATAAAGCCGTAGCCCTTGGCGTCGTTGAACCACTTCACGTTGCCGGTCTCACGAGTAGTCATGAATCCATACCTCATTTTTTTATTATTGGATTGGTGCACTGCAACCAAACCTTGAGAACTCTCCCACGGCGTGCCTCTCTATGAGTGAAGGCGATACGACTGCTGGAGAGCCGACCGAGTATATGACAGGCGCAAAAACTCTCAACTCAATCTTGTTTCGGCGCTTTTTTGCCGATTTTCGACGAATCCGGCACACTACCGCTCCCGAGCAGTTGCTCGGTTTTCTACTCACTCACGCAGAAGCCGTATGACCCGCTCCCCGATCCGCCGTCTTGTGTTTGGCACCTTGCGCCGCCTGCTGTACCTGTGGGTGCGCTCGGAAACCATCAACCAGTCGTCCTTCACCCTCGACCTCGATCGCAGCCGGCCGGTGTTCTACGTCCTGCAAAACCCTTCCCTGACCGACCTCGCGGTGGTGGATACCGAATGCTCCAAGGCCGGCCTGCCGCGCCCGGTACTGCCGGTGTCGGTGGGTAACCTGCTGGAGCCTGCGGCGTTCTTCTACCTGACCCCGGAGCCCGACTGGCTTGGCCGCCAGGACAAGCGCGGCGCGCCGCCGACCCTGACTCGGCTAGTCAGCGCCCTGAGCCAGAACGCCGCCGAAGACGCGCAGATCATTCCGGTCAGCGTGTTCTGGGGCCAGTCCCCGCAAAGCGAATCGAGTCCCTGGAAACTGTTGTTTGCCGATAGCTGGGCGGTCACCGGACGCCTGCGCCGCCTGCTCAGTATCATGATCCTGGGGCGCAAGACCCGGGTGCAGTTCTCGGCACCGATCAACCTGCGGGAGCTGATCGAACACAACAAGGGCCACGAGCGCACCGTGCGCATGGCCCAGCGCATCCTGCGGGTGCACTTTCGCAACCTCAAGGCCGCGGTCATCGGCCCGGACATTTCCCACCGGCGCAACCTGGTCAAGGGCCTGCTCAACCAACCCCTGGTGAAACAGGCGATCCTCGAGGAGTCCGAGCGCGAGAAGATCTCCCCGGAAAAAGCCAAGGCCCAGGCCCTGCGCTACGGCAACGAGATCGCCTCGGACTACACCTACACCGCGATCCGTTTCCTGGAAGTGGTGCTGAGCTGGTTCTGGAACAAGATCTACGATGGGATCAAGGTCAACCACCTGGAAGGCGTACAGAAGATCGCCCCGGGCCATGAAGTGATCTACGTGCCCTGCCACCGCAGCCACATCGACTACCTGCTGCTGTCCTACCTGTTGTTTCGCAACGGCCTGACTCCGCCGCACATCGCCGCCGGGATCAACCTCAACATGCCGGTGATCGGCGGCCTGCTGCGCCGCGGCGGGGCGTTTTTCATGCGCCGTACCTTCAAGGGCAACCCGCTCTACACCTCGGTGTTCAACGAGTACCTGCATACCCTGTTCACCAAGGGGTTCCCGGTGGAGTACTTCGTCGAAGGCGGACGCTCGCGTACCGGGCGCATGCTGCAGCCCAAGACCGGGATGCTGGCCATCACCCTGCGCAGCTTCCTGCGCAATTCGCGCATGCCCATCGTCTTCGTGCCGGTGTACATCGGTTACGAGCGGGTGCTGGAAGGCCGTACCTACCTGGGCGAGCTGCGTGGCGCGAGCAAGAAGAAAGAATCGATCTTCGACATCTTCAAGGTCATCGGCGCCCTCAAGCAGCGCTTCGGCCAGGTGGCGGTGAACTTCGGCGAGCCGATCAAGCTGGCGCAATTCCTCGACCAGGAACAACCGGACTGGCGCGCCCAGGACCTGGGCCCGCAGTACCGTCCATCCTGGCTCAACGAAACCACCAACCGCCTGGGCAAGCGGGTGGCCCAGCACCTCAATGAGGCCGCAGCGATCAACCCGGTGAATCTGGTGGCCCTGGCCCTGCTCTCCACCAGCCGCCTGGCCCTGGACGATCGCGCCATGGCCCGGGTCCTCGACCTGTACCTGGCGCTGCTGCGCCGCGTGCCCTACTCGCCTCACACCACCTTGCCGGAAGGCGATGGCCAGGGGCTGATCCAGCATGTGAAGGATATGGATCTACTGTCCGAGCAAAGCGACGCGCTGGGCAAGATCCTCTACCTGGACGAGCAGAACGCTGTTCTGATGACCTACTACCGCAACAACGTGCTGCACATCTTCGCCCTGCCGGCGCTGCTGGCGAGCTTCTTCCAGAGCTCGTCGCGCATGAGCCGCGAACAGATCCTGCGCTACACCCGCGCGCTGTATCCCTACCTGCAGGCGGAGCTGTTCATCCGTTGGTCCCAGGAAGAGCTGGACGCGGTGGTGGATCAGTGGCTGGAGGCTTTCGTCGAGCAAGGCCTGCTGCGCTTCGAAAAAGAGCTGTACCTGCGTCCGGCGCCGAGCTCGCGGCATTTTGTCCTGCTGACCCTGCTGTCCAAGAGCATCGCCCAGACCCTGCAACGCTTCTACATGGCCATTTCCCTGCTGCTCAATAGCGGCCAGAACAGTATCAGTGCCGAAGAGCTGGAGGACCTGTGCACCGTCATGGCCCAGCGCCTGTCGATCCTGCATGGCCTGAACGCCCCGGAGTTCTTCGACAAGAGCCTGTTCCGGCACTTCATCCAGACCCTGCTGGACCAGGGCGTACTGCGCCGCGATGAAGCCGGCAAGTTGAGCTACCACCAAGCACTGGGGGAGCTGGCCGAAGGCGCGGCCAAACGCGTGCTGCCGGCGGAGATTCGCCTGTCGATCCGCCAGGTTGCCCTGCACCGCAGCGAAGATGCCGCCGAGCAGCTCGCGGCACCGACGCAAACCAACTAGATTCTTATCGGCGCCGGACACCCCCCGGCGCCCTCGATACGGAGATCCATTGATGAAGAAACTCACCCTGCTAGCCGCCACCGCGCTGCTGGGGGCCTGCCAATCCATGCAGCCTGCAGCCAAGGCTAGCCTCGACGGCGAAGTCTTCTACCTGCAACGCATCGCCTTGCCTCCTGCCGCCACCTTGAGCGTGAGCCTGCAGGACGTGTCCCTGGCTGATGCACCGGCGGTGGTCCTGGCCGAACAGAGCGGGCCGGTCAAAGGCCAGGTGCCGCTGCCCTTCCACCTCAGCTACGACCCGGCCCAGGTCAAACCCGGCCACCGCTATTCGGTCAGTGCACGGATTGAAGTGAATGGCCAGTTGATGTTCATCACCACCGAGCACAATGGGGTCAATCTCGACGGCAGCGATCCGCAGCCGTTGAAACTCCGTGTTGACTCTGCCCGTTAAATTTCATTGCCCAAGGAAGCCGCCATGCTCCGTACTTCGCTCCGTTTCACCAGCCTGTGCGCTGGCCTGATGATCTCCGCCAGTGCCCTGGCCTTGTCCTTGAGCGATCTGTCCCAGGGGGACGCCAGCGGCGGCCTCAAGGATGCCCTGACCCAGGGCGCGCAGATCGCCGTCAAACAACTGGGGACTCCCGGTGGTTTCAGCAACAACCCCGATGTGCGCATCGAGCTGCCGGGCAACCTCGGCAAAGTCGCGAAGAAGATGAAGCAGTTCGGCATGGGCGATCAGGTCGATCAACTGGAAGCCAGCATGAACAAGGCCGCCGAGGCTGCGGTACCGCAAGCTCAGGCGCTGCTGGTGGATGCGGTGAAGAAAATGACCGTGGCTGACGCCAAGGGCATTCTCGCCGGCGGCAAGGATTCCGCCACCCAGTACCTGGACAAGAGCAGCCGCGAGCAGATCCGCGCCAAATTCCTGCCTATCGTCAAGCAGGCCACTGACCAGGTGGGCCTGGCCAAGCAGTACAACTCCTTCGCCGGCCAGGCCGCGACCCTGGGTGTACTGGATGCCAAGAGCGCCAATATCGAGAGTTACGTGACCGAGCAGGCGCTCAATGGCCTGTTCGAGATGATCGGCAAGCAGGAAGAAACCATTCGCCAGAACCCGGCAGCTGCGGCCACCAGCCTGGCCAAGAAAGTCTTCGGTACTCTGTAAGACCCGCGCTGTTGCGGGAGCCGCCCAGGCGGCTCCCGCCCCTTCTCAGTCCCTCTTGACCTTGAACCATGCCGCATACAACGCCGGCAAGAACAGCAAGGTCAAAGCCGTAGCGACAATCAGCCCGCCCATGATGGCCACCGCCATCGGTCCGAAGAACACACTGCGCGACAGCGGAATCATCGCCAGCACCGCCGCCAGGGCTGTCAGCACGATGGGCCGGAAACGCCGTACCGTGGCTTCAATGATTGCATCCCAGGGTTTCAAACCCGCCTTGATGTCCTGTTCGATCTGATCCACCAGGATCACCGAGTTGCGCATGATCATCCCGGACAGGGCAATAGTCCCGAGCATCGCCACGAACCCGAACGGTTGGCGGAACACCAGGAGGAACAAGGTGACGCCAATCAACCCCAGGGGGGCCGTGAGGAACACCATGGCCGTACGCGAGAAGCTGCGCAGCTGGATCATCAGCAAGGTCAGCACCACCACGATGAACAGCGGCACGCCGGCCTTCACCGAGTTCTGGCCGCGGGTCGAGTCCTCGACGGTGCCGCCTACGTCCAGCAGGTAGCCGTCCGGCAGTTCGGCACGAATGGTTTCCAGGGTCGGCAGGATCTGCTGCACCAGGGTCGCGGGTTGTTCCTTACCGTAGATGTCGGCACGCACTGTGACGTTGGGCAAGCGGTTGCGGTGCCAGATCACGCCTTCTTCGAAGCCGTATTCCAGGGTCGCGACCTGGGACAGCGACACGCTTTGACCGTTTTCGGTCGGCACCGCCAGACTCGGCAGCAACGACAGTTCGGTACGCTCTTCACGGGTGCCACGAAGCAGGATCTCGATCAGTTCATTGTCTTCACGGTACTGGCTGACGGTGGAACCGATCAGCGAACTCTGCAGGAACTTCGACAGATTGGCGGTACTGACACCCAGCGCACGGGCCCGGTCCTGATCGATGTTCAGGTAGACCACCTTGCTCGGTTCCTCCCAGTCCAGGTGCACGTTGACCACATGAGGGTTCTCCCGCACCTTGGCCGCCACCTTGCGCGCCAGGGCGCGGACTTCCTCGATGTGCTCGCCGGTGACCCGGAACTGCACCGGGTAACCCACTGGCGGGCCGTTCTCCAGCCGTGTGACCCGCGAACGCAAGGCCGGGAACTGTTCGTTGAGGGTCTCGATCAACCAGCTGCGCAGGCTCTCGCGCTCCTCGATGCTCTTGGCCAGCACCACGAACTGGGCAAAGCTGTTGGCCGGCAATTGCTGGTCCAGCGGCAGGTAGAAACGCGGCGAGCCAATGCCCACATAGGCCACGTAACTATCGATGCCCGGGTGATCCTTGAGCATCGCCTCCAGGCGCTTGACCTCATCGGCGGTGTTGCTCAGGGAAGCACCTTCCGCCAGTTTCAGGTCGACCATCAGTTCCAGTCGTCCGGAGGCCGGGAAGAATTGCTGCGGCACAAAACGGAACAGCATTACCGAGCCGACAAACAGCAGGATGGTCAACACGATAACGGTCTTGCGCCGCTCCACGCACCAGCCCACCACCCGGCGCACGCGCTGATAGAACGGCGTGCCGTGGGGGTTGGACTCGGCGCCGTGCTTGGCGGCGTGAATCTTCGCCAGGTCAGGCAGCAGTTTCTCCCCCAGGTAAGGTACGAACACCACGGCGGCGATCCACGAGGCCACCAGGGCAATGGTCACCACCTGGAAGATCGAGCGGGTGTATTCGCCGGTACCGGACTGCGCGGTGGCGATCGGCAGGAAACCCGCCGCGGTGATCAGAGTGCCGGTGAGCATGGGGAAGGCGGTGCTGGTCCAGGCAAAGCTCGCCGCCTTGATCCGGTCGAAGCCCTGTTCCATCTTGATCGCCATCATCTCCACCGCAATGATCGCGTCATCCACCAACAGCCCGAGGGCCAGCACCAAGGCACCAAGGGAGATCTTGTGCAGGCCGATCCCCAGGTAATACATGGTGGCAAAGGTCATCGCCAGCACCAGCGGAATCGCCAGCGCCACCACCATGCCGGTGCGCACGCCCAGGGAGAAGAAACTCACCAGCAACACAATGATCAAGGCCTCGGCCAGCACCCGGACGAACTCGCCGACTCCAGTCTTCACCGCCGCCGGCTGGTCGGACACCTTGCGCAGCTCCATCCCTGTCGGCAGGCTTTGCTGCAGACGAGCGAACTCGCCCTCTAGAGCCTTGCCCAGCACCAGGATGTCGCCGCCCTCCTTCATCGCTACCGCCAGGCCGATGGCGTCCTCGCCCATGAAGCGCATGCGCGGCGCTGGTGGATCGTTGAAGCCACGTCGTACATCCGCTACATCACCGATGCGGAAGGTGCGTCCGGCAACCCGGATCGGGAAGTTGCGAATCTGCTCCACGCTCTGGAAGTTACCGGACACACGCAGTTGCACCCGCTCGCTGGGCGTCTCGAAGAACCCCGCGGTGGACACCGCATTCTGTTCTTCCAGAGCCTGCTGTACCGCCGCCAGGGGCAGCCCCAGGGTAGCCAGCTTGACGTTGGACAGCTCGATCCAGATCTTTTCATCCTGCAGGCCCAACAGGTCGACCTTGCCTACGTCCTTGACCCGTTGCAGCTGGATCTGGATCCGGTCGGCGTAATCCTTGAGCACCGCGTAGTCGAAACCCTTCCCCGTCAGCGCATAGATATTGCCGAAGGTGGTGCCGAACTCATCGTTGAAGAAGGGCCCCTGGATGCCCGGCGGCAAGGTCTGGCGAATGTCGCTGATCTTCTTGCGAACCTGATACCAGAGCTCGGGGACTTCATTGGAATGCATCGAGTCCCGGGCAATGAAGGTGACCTGGGACTCCCCGGGGCGGGAGAAGGAAACAATGCGATCGTACTCGCCGGTTTCCATGAGTTTCTTTTCAATGCGCTCAGTGACCTGGCGCGAGACTTCCTCGGCCGTGGCCCCTGGCCAGTTAGTACGGATAACCATGGCCTTGAAGGTGAAAGGCGGGTCCTCGCTTTGTCCCAGCTTTGTGTAGGACAACGCCCCGACAATGGCCAGCAACAGCATCATGAACAGGACGATCTGGCGATTGCGCAACGCCCAGGCGGAAAGGTTGAAACCCATCGGGGATTACTCCTTGGCCGCCAGATTGACCACACGATTGGAGCGATCCACCGGGCGTACCTGCAGGCCCTCATGGAGCACATGCACCCCCGCAGCCACTACCCAGTCGTTGGCATTCAGGCCTTCCAGCACCGGCACGGTCTTTTCGCCGAACGCCCCGACGCGCACGGGCGTCTTGTGCAAGGTGTTGTTGGCATCCACCCGCCAGACATAGGTCGCCCCCCCTTCGGCAGACAGCGCCGACAAAGGCACCGACAGCGGCACCGCATCACCGCTCTGGATGAACACCCGGGCGCTCTGGCCCAGTTCGGCGGGGATCTTGCCGGCACTGAAGGCAATGCGTGCGGCAAAGGTCCGGGACTTCGGATCGGCAGCAGGAGAGAGCTCGCGAATACGCCCGTCGAAGCGCTGGCCCGGCTGGGTCCAGAGTTCCACCGAGACTGGCTGGCCAATCTTGAAATGGCCGAAATTCTGCTCGGGGATGCTGATCAACACTTCGCGCTCACCATCGGTGGCCAGGGTGAACACTGTCTGCCCGGCCGCCACCACCTGCCCCACTTCCACCGCGCGCTTGGCCACCACGCCATCCTGTGGCGCACGCAGCACCGCGTAGCCGGCCTGATTGTTGGCCACATCGAACTCAGCCTTGATCTGCTTAAGGCGGGCTTCGCCGGAGCGATAGAGGTTCTCGGCATTGTCGTACTGCGAGTGGCTGACCATCTGCCGGTCCAACAGCGTCTTGTAGCGATCGCGCTCGGCACGCACCAGATTGAGGTTGGCACTGGCAGCGGTGACCTGGGCCCGGGAGGCCTCAAGCTGCAGGCGCACGTCCTGCGGGTCGAGTTCGGCCAGGGGTTGGTTAGCCTTGACTCGCTCCCCCTCCTCTACCAGCCGTCGACTGACCTTGCCGCCGATACGGAACGCCAGGTCCGGTTCGTAACGGGCCCGTACCTCACCCGGATAACTGTCTGAAGCCCGCGCCGAAGGCTCTGGCTGAACCACCATCGCCGGCCGGACACCGATTTGGACGGGCTCTTCGTGCCCACACGCAGACAGAAAAAAAGCCAGGCTGACTGGCAAGGCATAGCGGAACATGGCGGCGACCTTTCGCTAATGGTGCTTGGAATAATTATACTGGTGGGCATGTTATTAATAGCAAACTCACCAGTCCAGTATTAACAGCGAAAAAAATGTCCGACAATAATTCCGCAAACGTTGGGCCAGGCCGGCCCAAGGATCTGGCCAAACGCCAGGCCATTCTCGAAGCAGCGAAAAACCTGTTTCTGAGCAACGGCTATGCCAGTACCAGCATGGATGCGGTCGCCGCCGAAGCCGGCGTTTCAAAGCTCACGGTGTATAGCCACTTCAATGACAAGGAAACCCTGTTCACCGCTGCCGTGGTGGCCAAGTGCGAAGAACAACTGCCCACGCTGATCTACGAGCTGACACCCGAGACGCCGGTGGCAAGCGTCTTGTTGAACATCGCCCGGGGCTTTCACCAACTGATCAACAGCAACGAGTCGGTAAACCTGCATCGCCTGATCATGGCGCTGGGCAGCCAGGATCCCAAGCTCTCGCAGATCTTCATCGAGGCTGGTCCCGAGCGCGTGCTGCAAGGCATGGAGCGGCTGCTGGGCAGGATCAATCAGTTGGGCACCCTGCACATCGACAAACCGCGCAATGCCGCCGAGCATTTCTTCTGCATGCTCAAGGGCGGGGCGAACTTTCGCCTGCTCTACGGCTATGGCGAACCGCTGGCGGGCGCGGCTGCGGAAGAACATGTACAGGAAGTGGTGGAGCTGTTCATGCGCGCCTACCGTCCGGAGCCGGATTGAAGCGAGCGTTGCGCAGGAACAGCTTATGCAGGGCTGGATTGCCAACGAAGCGCCCTTGAGACGACCTTCGCCATCAAGCCGGCCCCTACAGTGAAGAGACCTGTGAGACGGCCCGCTCTACGCAGCGGTCATCAAGCCTTGAGCGCCTTCTTCGGGTAGATGTCATAGCGACTGGATTTACCCTCCAATCCATGACTGGGTTTCGGCCCCTCGATGCAGGGCGCCTTGCGCGGGCGCTTGACGACCACCCGGTGGCTGGCCAGGGCCAAGGCCGCCGCCAACAATGCCGGAGCATCGTTGTCGTCCCCCACCAACGGCCGGAACAGACGCATTTCCTTTTTCACCAGGGCGCTTTTCTCCCGATGAGGAAACATCGGGTCAAGGTAGATCACCTGGGGCGGTTCACCTTCCCAATTGCGCATCAGTTCGATGGAGTTGCCCTTGAGCAAGTGCATGCGCGCGACAATCGGGCCCACCTCGGCATCCCGCGCACCACGGGCCAATCCGTCTTCCAGCAGCGCGCCAATCAGCGGCTGACGCTCGATCAGGCTCATCTCACAACCCAGGGTCGCCAGCACGAAGCCGTCCTTGCCCAACCCCGCCGTAGCATCCAGCACCCGCGGCCGCACACCTTGGGCAACCCCCACCGCCTTGGCGATCATCTGCCCGCTACCGCCGCCATACAGCCGTCGGTGGGCCGCACCGCCCTCAACAAAATCCACCCGCACCGGTCCCGGCGCGTCCGGACCCAGTTGTTGCAGCTGCAGGCCCTGCTCACCCACCTGCAGGGCGAACTCGGCGTCGTCGACCTGCAATGGCAGCCCCAGGCGCTCGGCCCATTGTTGAGCCTCGGATTCGAATCCAGCGCCCAAGGCCTCGACTTTGATGCGGCAGGCCGCGGGTTGCTCATTCATCTGAAAACACACTCAAAAAATTAATGATCGGCAAAAACTGCCGATAACAGAACTATCGGCCATTTTGCCAGAGCTCAGCGTCGACCGAGAGCAATGTCAGACATTCAACGCACATCGATAGGTTATATCTCGCCCCACGGCGACTATGGCCTACGCAATTCCCAGGCACTGAGCGGCGTCAGCCATCTGTGGCAGGACTTCTTTGCCCAGGCATTGGCCGAGCAACGGGGCGCGGGTGCGAACGCTGAAGCATTGCCTGCAGTGGCCATCGACGGCCCAGTAGAACCGGTCGGCGGCACCGACCTGCTGACACAGATCGTCAATCAGCGCCATTGCGATGTGCAGGACACCGAGATCCGTCCGCCCGATCCACTGTTCCTGCCAATTGCCGAATTCGAGATGGATCTGCTGGACAAACCGGCTCCGCCCTTTGCGCCGGAAGAGATCATTGCCCAGCAACGCCAGCAGAACTTCGAGAGTGGCTGGGTTCGGCCGATCGTGCTCAACGCCGGTCAACCGCTGCCTGATCCAGGTCCTGCCCCGGAGCCTCGTCCACTGCACCTGCCGATCGCCGAGTTCGAGCTGGACCTGCTGGACAAACCGGCCAAGCCGTTCCCGCCCGAAGAACTCATCGAGCAGCAAAAGCAGATGGACTACGACATCGGCTGGGCGCGCCCGCTGATTTTGCAGAACCTGCGCATCGCCGCCTGAGCCCGCCCCTCAGCGACACACCCACCAGGGCCCCATATCCAGATGGAAGTGATTGCGATGGGCCACGTTGTAATCCGGCCCCAGCACCACATTGAACGCATCGCAGGCGCCATCCCGGGCCAACCTTAGAAAACGTCCCTCATTGCTGTCCTTCGGCCAATCCCTGAGCACACTGATGCTGCGCCCGTCCGCCAGGCGAAAGCCGGCGATGTCCAGTGCATTGGCGCTGGCGTGCTGACTGAGAGAGCCATTCTCGCGGCTGTACATATTGCGGCAGGCGAAACTGCCCAGATGATCGACACGCACCACTGACTGCCCATACACCGCCTGCGCCGCCGGCTGCAGGCCATGGCGCTGATACATGGCAAAAGCCACCGCCAGCGGGCAACTGGCGAGGAAGCTGCTGCTCAAGGCCACCTCCCCACCTTGCACGCGCAAGGTATTGCTCAACGGACACGCCACATCGCCACGACTGTCAGGCTGACGGCTGGTGCGCAAACCGGAGCGTCCGAGCACTTCATCGCACAACTGCGGATCGTCCCGCAGCCGCGCCAGCTTGAAGCGCGTCAACAGATTCGGCTGCGCCCGCACATCCAGTGGCGCCCAGGGGTTCCAGGCATCCGCCAGCGGCAACCAGCCCAGGCGCACGCCGATCAACAACAGGGCACCCAGCAACAGCAAAGCGCCGAAAATTTTTACCCGCCGCACAGAAACTCCGTTTTTTATGACAATTTGAACAATTGGTTGATCTGCCCGAACGGCATCGCGCGATCGGCAAAATCAAAGCGGCCACGCTCCCGGATATCCTCCGCGGCCCGATAGAACGCACCGTAGGCGGCACGGGCCAGGGCCGAACCGACACTGATGCGCTTGACCCCCAGTTCCGCCAATTGCGCCACGCTCAGATTGAGGCCGCCGGACATCAGCACATTCACCGGCTTGGGCGCCACCGCCCGCACCACCTGCAGAATCTCCTCGGCGTTGCGCAGAGCGGGGGCATAAAGCACATTGGCACCGGCCTCGGCAAAGGCCTGCAAGCGGCGGATAGTGTCCGGCAGATCGTCACGACCGTGCAGCAGATTCTCCGCTCGGGCCGTCAGGGTAAAGGGGAACGGCAGGCTGCGCACCGCCGCGACGCAGGCCTCGATGCGCTCCACGGCCAGATTGAATTCATAGATCGGCTCAGCGGCGCGTCCACTGGCATCCTCGATCGAGCCGCCCACCACACCGCTGGCTGCCGCCAACAACAAGGCCCGGGCACAGTCCTCGGGGTTGTCGGCAAAACCGTTTTCCAGGTCCGCCGCCACCGGCAGGCTGCTGGCGCCGACTATCCCGCGCACGTTGTGCAGAGTGTCTTCCAGGCTGAGCGCGCCCTCGGCATCCGGACGCCCCAGGGAGAACGCGTATCCGCCACTGGTGGTGGCCAGGGCTTCGAAGCCAAGGCTGGCCAGCATCTTCGCGGAGCCGGCATCCCAAGGGTTGGGAATGACAAAGGCCCCGGCACGTTCATGCAAGGCCTTGAAGGTGTTGGCTCGAAGGGTCTGCGCGTCCATTTGCTTGCTCCTGGAGAAGGCCAAGAAAGCGCTTCAGAGCAAGCCGAGCTGCTCCGCGGCGGGCTCTCTGTATAACTCAGGCAACGCGGGCAAGCCAGGCAAACGTTGCATCAGTTGGGCATGAAAGCGCCGAGCCAGTTCAGCCGCCAGACGGTTGTCCGAGGTGTGCAAAAAGACGTAGGGCGTGCGCCCCTCTTCGATCCAGCCGGCGACCTTGTCGAGCCAGGGAACGAGAAACGGATCATTGGCCTCAAGCTCCGGGTGACCAATGAAACGCACCTGGGGAAACTGGGTGAAAGCGGCTGGACGTGGCGGCACCTTGGGCTTCTTTGACTGCGCGTGCAGCACTGCAGGATTCGTCGAGATACAACTGAACAAGGCTCGCGGGTCCAAGCAGATACGTTCGACACCACGACCGCGCAACAGCCGATTGAGCATGCGTTCGGCATCCCCCTTGGCAAAGAACTCCGGATGCCGGACTTCCACCGCCAAGGGCCGCTCCAGGCCATCGATGAACCCCGCCAGTTCCGCCAGGCGCGCAGGGGAAAAACTGGCCGGCAGTTGCAGCCACAAGGGTGACACCCGCTCACCCAGGGGGCTGAGCAACTGGACAAAGGTTTCAGCGGCGCTCAACTGCTCCCGCAAGTCGCCACCGTGACTGATGTCGCCAGGGAACTTGGCCGTGAAACGAAAGTGCTCGGGCATGATCTGTGCCCAACGCTGCACCGTGGCAGGTGCGGGCCGGGCGTAGAAGGTAGTGTTGCCTTCGACGGCGTTGAACACCTGGGAATACAGGCCGAGAAAGTCGTTAGGCCGCGCATCTTCCGGGTACAGGTACTCACGCCAGGCGTTTTCGCTCCAGGAAGGACAACCGAGAAAATAAGGCAGCATCAGATGTACAGGTCGAGACCCACCACTTCCATATCCCAATCGACAAAACCGGAGGTGGTCAGGTAACTCGCCAGGGCGTTGGCCACGCTCCTCTTCATCGCGCGCTGGAAGATCATGTCCTGCGGGCGGGCGGGAAGATTACCGGTGCGTGGGGCAGAAGCCTGAGAACGGTTTTGGCTCGAGGGTTCGGGCTGGACATCAATGGCATCGGCATCGTCCAGGGACTCGTCTACCTGCACCCGGCCTTTGCGAGGCTTGCGCTTGATGGGGTAGGACTGAGAGGAGATGCCGTCTATGCGCATACTGAAAAGCCCGGGGTCGATGATGGCAATTTAGCGGCACCGCTTAGACTTAGCAAATGCCCGAGTGATAACTAGAACACAGAAAAGCCAAAAGGTTTAAAACCGGGCAGGATCAAGCCTGAAAAGCAGACGATTGGCGGCTGTAGCAGGAGTTTACTGAACAACCGCTGACTGCTTGCGATCCCTCAGCGGGCCTTGGGCGTAGCGACCTTGTCCCGCAGATAGACCGGCTGCGCCTCATCGGCGACTATCGCTTCCCCCCGCTCCCAGGCAAACCGCGCCAAGGTCAGCAGGTCTTCGGCGTGGGGCAACATGCCAGCGTCCTGGCCACTGAGGTTGACCGCAATACGCTCACTGTAGCCCCAGCCGGTGCCCGCGCCAAACCAGTCGCCACTGGCGCCTTCGGGCAAGGCCGCGCTTTCCGGCGGCAGTACCGCTTCGCTGCCGAGCAGGCGCATTTCGCCGGCAGTTTCCTGGTAACAGCCCCAATAGACTTCATCCATGCGGGCGTCGATGGCCGACGCGACCTGGGTCGCGCCATGCTCGCGCAAGGCGCGCTGGGCCAGCACCGCCAGGTTGGACACCGGCAGCACCGGACGCTCCAGGGCAAAGGCCAGCCCCTGTACCACGCCGATGGCGATCCGCACGCCAGTAAACGCGCCCGGGCCACGCCCAAAGGCAATGGCATCCACGGCCTGCAGGGTGGTGCCGGCGTTAGCCAGCAACGCCTGAATCATCGGCAACAGCTTCTGCGCATGCAGCCGCGGGATCACCTCGTAATGGCTCGTGACCTTGCCGTCATGCAGCAAAGCAACGGAGCAAGCTTCAGTCGCGGTGTCCAGGGCCAACAAGGTGCTCATCGGGGGTTCCATAGGCATTGAAAAAAGTGACGCATTATAAACAGCAACGGCCCGCAAGCGGGCCGTTGAACGATCAAACGATCAGGCAACTCAGCTCAAGGCTTCGAGCACCTTGGCGGTGATCACTTCCACCGAACCCACGCCAGGGATATGGCTGTACTTCGGCTTGCCCTGGGCGGCGGCCAACTGCTGGTAGAACTCCACCAGCGGCTTGGTCTGGGAATGGTAGACCGACAGGCGATGACGCACGGTTTCCTCGGTGTCGTCCTTGCGCTGCACCAGGTCTTCGCCGGTGATGTCGTCCTTGCCGGCAACCTTCGGCGGGTTGTAGACGGTGTGGTAAGTCCGGCCCGAGGCTTCATGCACACGGCGGCCGGCAATACGCTGGACGATCTCTTCATCGTCGACGGCGATTTCTACAACGCTGTCCAGTTCAACACCGGCCTTGACCAGTGCTTCAGCCTGAGGAATGGTGCGCGGGAAGCCGTCGAACAGGAAGCCATTGGCGCAGTCAGCTTGGCTGATGCGTTCCTTGACCAGATTGATGATCAGGTCGTCGGACACCAAGCCACCACTGTCCATCACACTCTTGGCCTTGAGGCCCAACTCGGTGCCGGCCTTGACCGCAGCACGCAGCATGTCACCGGTGGAGATCTGTGGAATGCCGAACTTTTCGGTGATGAACTTCGCCTGAGTACCTTTACCGGCTCCGGGAGCTCCCAGCAGAATTACGCGCATCGATGTGCTCCTCAATTTTTTATTTAGAAACGCTCGGATTCGCCTCGTGGGGCCAATCTCAAAAATAGGGGTGTGGCCGCCCAAACGGCCAAAGGCTGATCAAGATACACAGCCGACACAGCGCACACAAGCAGTCGAAAGTCGGAGGAACCCGGCCCTTTTGTGCCCCATCGACACGGTTTTACAAGTCGCAACCCCATAACAAAGTGTCGCCAGAGGAATCTGAACGACACCTTGGGATTACCCCGACCCGGGCTGGGTGAAAGCACCCCGCACGCCCTCTGCAACCTCAGCCAGTATTACGCAGGCCGGCAGCAATACCTGCCACAGAGACCAGCAACGCCTGTTCCACGGGGCTTCCTTGCGGCGCCTGCTGTTTGCGCGAGCGCGCCAGCAACTCGGCCTGCAACAGATGCAGCGGATCGAGGTAGGTGTTGCGCAGGCGAATGAACTCCAGGGTATCGGGGCTGTGGGCCAGCAACTGCGACTGCCCTGTGAGACCCAGGACCACCGCGCAAGCCTGCGACAATAGGTCGCGTAAATGCCCACCCAACGGCAGCAGTTCCTCCTCCACCAGACGCTCGTCATAGGAGCGGGCGATGTCCGCATCGGCCTTGGCCAGAACCATCTCCAGCATGTCGATACGGGTCCGGAAGAACGGCCATTGCTCACGCATCTGCGCCAGTAACTGGCCTTCGCCACGGGCCAGGGCCTTGCTCAGGGCCGCCTCCCAACCCAACCACGCCGGCAACATCAGGCGAGTCTGGGTCCAGCCAAAAATCCACGGGATCGCCCGCAGGCTTTCAATGCCCCCGGCGCGGCGCTTGGCCGGTCGACTGCCCAACGGCAGGCGCCCCAGCTCCTGTTCCGGGGTGGACTGGCGGAAGTACTCGACGAACTGCGGATTGTCCCGCACCACTGCACGGTAGGCCTGCACCCCATCACTGGCCAACTCGTCCATCAGGTGACGCCAGGCGGGCTGCGGTGGGGGGGGTGGCAACAAGGTGGCTTCCAGCACTGCCGCCAGATACAAGTTGAGGTTCTGCTCGGCAATGTCCGGCAGACCAAATTTGAAACGGATCATTTCTCCCTGCTCGGTGGTACGGAAACGTCCCGCCACCGAACCCGGTGGCTGCGACAGGATCGCCGCGTGGGCCGGACCGCCACCGCGGCCCACGGTGCCACCGCGCCCGTGGAACAACAGCAGTTCCACCTGTTGCTCGCGGCAGATATCCACCAGCCGCTCCTGCGCCCGATACTGGGCCCAGGCCGCTGCCGTGGTGCCGGCATCCTTGGCCGAGTCGGAGTAGCCGATCATCACTTCCTGAGGCCCCTGCAGACGCGAGCGATAACCCGGCATATGCAGCAGCTTTTCCATCACCGGACCGGCGTTATCCAGGTCCGCCAGGGTTTCAAACAGCGGTACCACGCGCATCGGTCGCAGTACCCCGGATTCCTTGAGCAGCAACTGCACCGTCAGTACATCGGAGGCCGCGCCGGCCATGGAGATCACGTAGGAGCCCAAGGACGCTGCCGGTGCTGCAGCGATCTCGCGACAGGTGGCGAGCACTTCCGCGGTGTCCGCCGACGGTTTGAAATAACCCGGCAGCAATGGCCGCCGGCTGCCCAGCTCACGCATCAGGAAGGTGATGCGATCCTCTTCGTTCCAGTCTTCGTAGCGCCCCAGGCCCAGGTAATCGGTGATTTCGGTCATGGCCGAGGTGTGCCGACTGGAATCCTGGCGGACATCGAGGCGCACCAGGAACAGGCCGAACGTCACCGCTCGCCGCAGGCAATCGAGTAACGGACCATCGGCGATCACGCCCATGCCGCATTCATGCAGTGACTGGTAGCACAGTTGCAGCGGTTCCAGCAGGTCACGGTTGCTCTGCAACACTTCGGCGCCCGCTGGCACCGGTGCGCTGAGCGCCGCATGCGCCCAGCTACGGGTAGCCCGCAGACGCTCGCGCAATTGCTTGAGCAGCGCCCGATACGGCTCAGCGCTGTCCCCGACCTTGGCCAACAGCGCAGTGCTGGCTTGTTGCATGGACAGTTCGGCGGCCAGCTGATCGACGTCACGCAGGTACAGGTCCGCCGCCATCCAGCGCGCCAACAGCAATACCTCACGGGTCACGGCAGCGGTGACATTGGGGTTGCCGTCACGGTCGCCGCCCATCCACGAAGCAAAGCGGATCGGCGCCGCCTCCAGCGGCAAGTGCAACCCGGTGGCGTCGAACAATGCCTTGTCGGCCTTGCGCAGATAATTGGGGATCGCCTGCCAGAGCGAATGCTCGATCACCGCAAACCCCCATTTGGCTTCATCCACGGGCGTCGGGCGAGTGCGGCGGATCTCCTCGGTGTGCCAGGCCTCGGCGATCAGGCGCTGCAGGCGCTCCTGGATCTGCCCGCGCTCGGCACTGGTCAGGTCGCGATGATCCTGGGCCGCCAACTGCGCGGCGATCGCATCGTATTTCTGGATCAGCGTGCGGCGTGCCACTTCGGTGGGGTGAGCAGTCAGTACCAGCTCGATTTCCAGGCGTCCCAACTGACGAGCCAGGGCATCGGCGGAGTGCCCTTCAGCACGCAGGCGACTGAGCAGTTCGGGCAACACCCGAGCTTCGAACGGTGCTGGCTGCGACTCGTCGCGACGGTGGATCAGTTGATACTGCTCGGCGATATTCGCCAGGTTGAGGAACTGGTTGAAGGCCCTGGCCACCGGCAACAATTCGTCTTCGCTCAACTGGTCGAGGCTGGCACTCAACTCGGCCCCCGGCGAGCCCCGGCGATCGGCCTTGGCACCTTTGCGAATCTGCTCGATCTTGTCGAGGAACCCCTCGCCATACTGATTACGGATGGTATTGCCCAACAGCTCACCCAAGAGGTGAACGTCTTCGCGCAAGCGCGCATCAATATCGGTCATCGAGGTGTTCTCCAGCAGACTCAGGGCGGCACGGAAGGCTCAAGAGTGCCGGTTTGCCGCGCCCCTTAGCAAGCACGCGGCACACCGGCATCAAACCTTCAGCGTTGGGGCTAGTCTCAAGACTAGGCCACACAAGGGCCGCGCACCGGCCCCGGTCGGTCAACTCAAGCCAATCTGCTACGAGCAGGTGTTCATTGAGGTCATCATGAAAATCCGTGAACTCGCACAACACTGGGAAGAAAACGCCACAGGTCGCCTGACCAAGACCGGCTACCGGATTCACCTGGACCTGGAAGCCGCCGCGCGCCTGGCCGCGCTGACCGAAATGTACCCCAAACGCCAGACCGAAGAGCTCCTTGGCGAGCTGATCGGTGCGGCCCTGGAAGAGCTGGAAGCGAGCTTTCCCTACGTCCAGGGTCAACAGGTGGTGGCCACCGACGAGGAAGGCCACCCGCTGTACGAAGATGTCGGTGCAACCCCGCGTTTCCTCGCCTTGTCACGCCAACGTCTGCACCTGATTTCGAGCCAGTCGGACAAGCCGAAACACTGAGCCAACGCCCCCTTCGCCCCCGTTGAACCTCATGCTCCCCGGCCCTGAACAGGGCCGGGAATACCTCTGCGCATGGCAAAAGTTCCCGGTTTAGAGCCCTCTCCAAGTGGTCGGAAGTTTTTCCGGCCAATCGCCATCTTTCTCTGAACTATTCAAAAAAGCCTCGGGTCACACCGATTAACCATCACTGGAACGGCCGTTTCAAATTTTGCCATCAGCGCTTGTCGTCACTGAAACGCCAGGGCACCAGAACCGGGATGGATTTTGATGTTTTCCAGGAGTTACCCAATGGAGTTGAAGACCATGAAGATCAGCACTGCCAAATCCTCGTTCACCTCTCTGCGCGGACTGAAGCTGGCCGCGCTGGCCCTCGGTAGCAGCATGGTACTGGCCGGTTGCGCCGGGAACCCGCCCTCCGAGCAGTACGCGGTCACGCAATCTGCGGTCAACAGCGCAGTGAGCGCCGGCGGTACCGAATTCGCCGCGGTAGAAATGAAGTCGGCGCAGGACAAACTCAAGCAAGCCGAGATTGCCATGCACGACAAAAAGTACGACGAAGCCCGCCGCCTGGCTGAACAAGCCGAGTGGGATGCCCGAGTTGCCGAGCGCAAGGCCCAGGCTGCCAAGGCCGAGCAAGCACTCAAAGATTCGCAGAAAGGCGTTCAGGAACTGCGTCAGGAAGGTATGCGTAGCGTGCAGTAAGCCGCCGCCAATTCCCACGTACTCGTAATTGATTGAAAGGACGAACCATTATGCGCAAACAATTGATGATCCCAGCCCTGTTGGCCATGAGCGTAGCCCTGGCGGCCTGCTCCACCCCGCCCAACGCCAACCTGGAAAACGCCCGGACCAACTTCTCGGGCCTGCAAGCCAACCCGCAGGCCAGCAAGGTCGCGGCCCTGGAGACCAAGGACGCCGCCGACTGGATGGACAAGGCCGACAAGGCCTACCTGAACAAGGACGACGAGAAGAAGGTCGACCAACTGGCCTACCTGACCAACCAACGGGTTGAAGTGGCCAAGGAAACCATCGCCCTGCGCACCGCCGAAGCCAAGCTCAAGGACGCCGGCGACCAGCGCGCTCGCGCCATCCTCGATGCCCGTGACGCCCAGATCAAGCAACTGCAGGACAGCCTCAACGCCAAGCAGACCGATCGTGGCACCCAGGTGACCTTTGGCGACGTGCTGTTCGCCACCAACAAGTCCGACCTGAAATCCAACGGCCTGGTGAACATCAACAAGCTGGCGCAATTCCTCCAGCAGAATCCGGACCGCAAGGTGATTGTCGAAGGCTACACCGACAGCACCGGCAGCGATGCCTACAACCAGTCGCTGTCCGAGCGCCGTGCAGGCTCCGTGCAAATGGCCCTGATCCGTATGGGCGTCGATCCAGCGCGCATTGTCAGCCAGGGTTACGGCAAGGAATATCCGGTGGCCGATAACGGCAGCGTTTCCGGTCGAGCCATGAACCGCCGCGTGGAAGTGACCATCTCCAACGACAACCAGCCTGTGGCGCCACGTTCTGCTGTCAGCCGCAACTGATCCGGCGCCCGGCCTTATATAGGCAGGCAAAATAAAACGCCGCGGCCCTCTTCAGGCCTGCGGCGTTTTTTATCGTCTTCGTTGACCCACCAGTGCCTACAAGACGGCTATAGGCACTGGTGAGTCAGCAAAAAAACACAAGCCGATCACTGCTCCAGCTGTGGGGTTTCCTGGCCCATGCAGCGCACCGCCTGCTTCTTCTTGTTGACCAGCACCCCGGTCAGGCCTTTCTGCTGGGTGTCGAACAGCACCAGCACGCCATCGAAGCACTGGGCCACTTCGGTGGCCGGCTCCAGGGAGACCTTGTAGTCCTCGCCAGGCACGGTCTTGAGCATGGTGAAGTCGCTGAGCAGCAAGGCATCTTCCGGTTTGGCGAAATGCAGATAACCGTAGTACCACAGGCAAGCCACGGTACCGATGATGCTGCAGATCCCGGTGATGATCATTGGAATGGCGTTACGTTCTTCACTCATTGCGGACTCTCTGGAAGTTCAACTGCTGAATTCGGCGTCGCCGGATAATTGGGGATTTCCCCCAGGCGGCGCAACCCGTCGAAATGCTGCGGATCGTCGAGGTAGCGCAGCATCACGCGGCGCCAGGTCGGATCGGCAAAGGTTTGTACATGGCCGCCGCGAGTCAGCTGCAGGACCCTGGGCGGGGGCGCAGCTTGATACAGACGGATGCCATTGGAAAGAGGCACGATCGGATCGTCGAGGCTGTGGTAGAGCAATTTCGGCACCCCGGTCAGGCGCGGCATGAAGTGGATCGCGCTGTCGGCGTCCGGCACCAGCCACGACAAGGGCACCTGAAACGGCCAGGTCAGCCAGGAAGTACTCAGGGCGAAACGCCCGACATCGCGGTAGCTGGCCGGCACACCGTCGAGAACAATGGCCTTGAGCTGGCGCTGGCGCTCGGGATGCTCCACCAGATAGTGAATGGCCAGGGCACCGCCCAGGCTTTGCCCGAGCACGATCAGCGGCTTGCCTTGAACTTCGGGAGCCTGGTCCAGCCATTTGAAGGCGGCGTCGATGTCCTGATAGATCGCCGGCAGGCTCGGTGAGCCTTCCGACAAGCCATAACCGCGATAGTCCAGCAACAGCACCTGATAGCCCTGTTCCGGCAACCACCAACTGCCCCCCAGGTGCCAGGCCAGGTTGCCGCCGTTGCCATGCAAGTGCAGCACTGTGCCCTTGACCGTCACTCCCGGCTTGGCCGGCAGCCACCAGCCGCGCAACTTGAGGCCGTCGGCGGTGGTCAGGGTGACGTCGCGGTACTCAAGCTTGGCCCGCTCCGGGGTGAACGGCAGCCCGGGCTCGGGATAGAACAACAGCGAGCTGCAGCCGTTCAGAGACAGCAACAGTGCCAGCACCGCGAAGAAACGCATCAGCCACTGTTCTCTGTCTGTGAATACATCCATGTGCGCCCCCGGAAAATGTCAAAGGATGTTGGAGTAGTCCGCCTCGATCCGGTCCAGACTCAGGTGATTGAGGAAGTTGGAGAAACACATCCAGGCCGACAGGGCATTCATGTCGCGGAACTGGTCAGGCAGGTACTTGGGCGCGACCACCAGGCCTTCATCCACCAGTTGGCGCAAGGTACGCATGTCTTCCAGGGTGGTCTTGCCACAGAACAGCAAGGGGATCTGCTCCAGCTTGCCCTTGCGCACAGCCAGCTGAATATAGTTGTAAACCATGATGAAGCCCTTGAGGTAGGACAAGTCTTTGGTAAAGGGCAGCCCGGTGGGCACCGATCCGCGGAACACCCGGCTGGCGTTGCCGTAGCTCTCGGCCATCTCGAAACCCTGCTCGCGGAAGAACTCGAACACCTGCAGGAAATCCGCGCCCTCCTCCACCATGTGAATCGCCCGGGTACGGTTGGTGAGCTTGCGCAGGCGACTGGGATAGGACGCGAAGGTGATGATTTCCATGAGGATCGCCAGGCCTTCCTGGGTCACCGTGGACGAGGGTGGACCCTTGGCCAGGAAGGTGCAGATTGGCTGGTTGAGGCCGTTCAGGGTGGTGCCCACGTGCACCAAGCCTTCATGGACTTCCAGGGCCCGCACATCGCGATCATTGAACATCGCGTCGCTGCGGATCTTGATGTAGTCAGCGCCCGCCGCCGCGTCGGCGACGATGCCGTCGGACTCGAACACGCGGATGGTTTCCTCAGCCTCGCCGAACACTTTGTTCAGGCGACTCTGCAGCAGGCTCACTGCGTCCTTGGCGCTCAGGGTCTTGGGTTCGTCCTTGAGATCGCCACGGCCATCGATGTTGTTCAGGTAGTCGGACATCATCAACCCGAGGTCCGCCAGGGTCGGGTCGCCGGCGTGGAAGGCGTCGGAAGCGGCGCCGTAGAGTTCCTGGGAGATCAGGCCGAAGTCGCCGGTGCCCCGGGCTTCGAGCATGCGCACCACCATGCGGTATTCCTTGCACATGCGGCGCATGATCTGTCCCACCGGGTTGAACTGGCCCAGTTGGCGGGTGATATCACGCTCGATGTTCTGGAACTCCAGCTTCACCGCACCGGAATCAAACGACAACGGCCGCCCTTCGTAATAGGCGCGGTCCACCGCCGGCATTTCCTTGCCCTTGGCCTTGAGAAACCCCTTGCGCACACTCTCGTCCCACTTCACCGCATCCAGCACGCGGATCGGTGTCTGTGCCAGCACTATGCGATCGGACAAAGTGCGTATCGTCTGCTGGTAATCGTCCACCCGAAGCTCCTATTGAATGTTTCTGTAGCGTGGGGTCACTTGCCCGCACGCTTGAAGCGCGCCGCCTCGACGAACAGGTCGGAATTGGCGGGGTCGTCGAGATAGGCAAAGACCTCGGGTAGCGGGCTGCTGATCAGCACGCCATCGCCTTCGGCCGTGGTCATAGGTTCACCGCTCAGGTCCTTTTGACCCAGGGCCAGACGAATCTGTTCCAAGTCGAGGGTGTAGAGCACCAACTCGTGTTTTTCGGTCAGCTCGAACCCGGCAATGCTGTAGTGCCCGCCAAACGCCTGGGGCACGGCGGCCGACAGGTACCAGCGGTTACCATGCCGGGACACGGTGAAATCATAGGCATCACGTGGTCGCGCGGTCGCGCTGGGGGAGCTCAAGGCCCGGTAGCGGTTGTCGCCGATGCGGCTGAGCTCGATATTCAGCGGCTCACCCCAGGCGTTCTTGCTCGACCACTTGCCCAGCAATGCGGCAGGTGCGGCCTGCTCGGCCGGCAGCGGATCCTTGAAGGACACCAAGCAACCACTGAGCAGGAGAAACGACAGGGCAATCAGGACACGCCAGGCTTGCATGCAACTCTCCCATGAACACCAGAATCACTTTAGTCGCTGGCGCTGGCTGCGACAGGCCGATACGCCCAGGCCGTGGCCACGCCCGCCACAACCAGCGATGGCCAAATCAGACCGAGGCCAGCACCAGATGCATGTAGCGGGTGAGGATACCGAGCATCTCTTCCTCCGCCAGCGGTTCGGTGCCGTTGAGCAGGCCCTGATATTCCATCCGGCCGATTATCGACGTCAACACTTTGGCATCCTGTTGCGGCTCCCGGGAGCCCAGGACCTGGAAGAACTGGCAGGTGCCATGCAGCAGGATCTGCTGGTGCGAACGCACCAACTGCGCCAGGCGCGGATTGAGCAGCGCCTCCTGGCGGAAGGCTTGCTCGGCCATCAGGTGCTCGCGACGGTTGTGCAACTGGCGCTGCACATAGTCGGCGGTCAGTCGCGCGATGTCGTCGGCCAGTTGCGAGCGGGAGGCCGCACTGCCGTCGCCATAAGCCACCATCTCGCGCAACAGCCCTTCGTTGCTGGCCCACAGCTTGCCCATGAACGCCGCACTGCGTTCGACGTACTGGGCGAAGGTATCGGTGAGCAGGTCATCGATATCCTTGAAGTAATAGGTGGTGGCCGACAACGGCACACCGGCTTCAGCGGCCACCGCGCGATGGCGCACGGCCCGCACGCCATCGCGCACGACAATGCGCATGGCAGCATCGAGAATCTCTTGTCGACGCTGTTCACTGCCCTGTCGGCTGGCCTTGCGACCCTGGTACTGAACGCTTTCAGCCACCGCCGTGGCGATACCAGCTGCACCTTCTTGAGCCATTGCGCGGTTCACGACAAGTATTCCCTCTTGAAAAACACACAGAATTAGAA
The DNA here is from genome assembly GCF_009908285.1 of Pseudomonas sp. Fl4BN1. GTDB lineage: Bacteria > Pseudomonadota > Gammaproteobacteria > Pseudomonadales > Pseudomonadaceae > Aquipseudomonas. The sequence goes on along the minus strand of NZ_JAAARM010000013.1, from coordinate 91,418 downwards.
GCGGTACGTCAGTTCCAGCCAGACAATAAAAAGCCGCCTGTTGAAGGCGGCTTTTTATTCACAACACTTAGGCTTGCGGCCGCATGTGCGGGAACAGGATCACGTCGCGGATCGATGGCGAGTTGGTCAACAGCATCACCAGGCGATCGATACCGATGCCTTCGCCGGCCGTTGGCGGCATGCCGTACTCCAGGGCGCGGACGAAGTCGGCGTCGTAGTGCATGGCTTCGTCGTCGCCGGCATCCTTGTCCGCCACCTGGGCCATGAAGCGCTCGGCCTGGTCTTCCGCATCATTGAGCTCGGAGTAGGCGTTGGCGATTTCGCGGCCACCGATGAACAGCTCGAAACGATCGGTGACGTTGGGGTTGTCGTCGTTGCGACGGGCCAGCGGCGAGACTTCGAACGGGTACTGGGTAATGAAGTGCGGCTGCTCCAGCTTGTGCTCCACCAGCTCCTCGAAAATCATCACCTGCAGCTTGCCCAGGCCTTCGAAACCCAGGACCTTGGCCCCGGCCTGCTTGGCGATGGCGCGAGCCTTGTCGATGTCGTTCAGGTCATCGGCGGTCAGCTCAGGGTTGTACTTGAGGATCGAGTCGAACACCGACAGACGGACAAACGGCTCGCCGAAGTGGAACACCTTGTCGCCGTACGGCACGTCGGTGCTGCCCAGCACCAGCTGCGCCAGCTCACGGAACAGCTCTTCGGTGAGGTCCATGTTGTCTTCGTAGTCGGCGTAGGCCTGGTAGAACTCCAACATGGTGAATTCAGGGTTGTGACGGGTCGAGACGCCTTCGTTGCGGAAGTTGCGGTTGATCTCGAAGACCTTTTCGAAGCCACCAACCACCAGGCGCTTGAGGTACAGCTCCGGGGCGATACGCAGGAACATTTCCATGTCCAGCGCATTGTGGTGAGTCTCGAACGGCTTGGCCGCAGCGCCGCCCGGGATGGTCTGCAGCATCGGCGTTTCCACTTCGAGGAAGTCGCGTTGCATCAGGAAGCTGCGGATGTGGGCGATGACCTGCGAGCGCACGCGGAACGTCTCACGGACTTCATCGTTGACGATCAGGTCAACGTAGCGCTGGCGATAGCGCTGCTCGGTGTCGGTCAGGCCGTGGTGCTTGTCCGGCAGCGGGCGCAGCGACTTGGTCAGCAGGCGCACGTGGGTCATTTCGACGTACAGGTCGCCCTTGCCGGAACGGGCCAGGGTACCTTCGGCGGCGATGATGTCGCCCAGGTCCCAGGTTTTCACCGCGGCCAGGGTTTCTTCCGGCAGGGTCTTGCGATTGACGTAGACCTGGATACGACCGGTCATGTCCTGGATCACCATGAACGAGCCACGGTTGAGCATGATGCGACCTGCCACCTTGACCGGGATTGCCGCTGCTTCCAGTTCTTCCTTGGTCTTGTCGGCGTACTGCTTCTGCAGGTCATTGCAGTAGCTGTCGCGGCGGAAGTCGTTGGGGAAGGCCTGGCCCTTGGCGCGCTCGGCAGCAAGCTTTTCCTTGCGCAGGGCGATCAGGGTGTTTTCTTCCTGTTGCAGGGCTTGCGGGTCGAGTTGTTGGTCGCTCATGTCTTTTGAAATTCCATCACAGGTTCATTGCCCCCAGGCCTTCGGCCTGGAGATCGCCGGCAAGCCGGCTCCTACGGGATCGCACCGTGTCAGCCGATCCCGTATTGCAGTATTACAAGCCCGATTTCAGGCTGGCTTCCAGGTATTCGTCGATGTCGCCGTCGAGCACCTTGTCGCAGTCGCTGCGTTCGATGTTGGTGCGCAGATCCTTGATCCGCGACGCATCGAGCACGTAAGAGCGGATCTGATGACCCCAGCCGATATCTGACTTGGTGTCTTCCAGGGCCTGGGAAGCCGCGTTGCGCTTCTGCATCTCCTGCTCGTACAACTTGGCCCGCAGCATTTTCATGGCGGTGTCCTTGTTGGCGTGCTGGGAACGTTCGTTCTGGCAGCTGACCACGGTGTTGGTCGGTACGTGGGTAATACGCACGGCCGAGTCAGTGGTGTTTACGTGCTGACCACCGGCACCGGAGGAACGATAGGTATCGATCCGCAGATCGGCCGGGTTGATTTCGATTTCCACCTTGTCGTCGATCTCTGGCGAGACGAACACCGCAGAGAACGAGGTGTGGCGACGGTTGCCGGAGTCGAACGGGCTCTTGCGCACCAGGCGGTGTACGCCGATCTCGGTGCGCAGCCAGCCAAAGGCGTATTCGCCCTTGATGTGCACGGTCGCACCTTTGATCCCGGCGACTTCACCGGCCGACAGCTCCATGATGGTCGCTTCGAAACCGCGTTTGTCGGCCCAGCGCAGGTACATGCGCAGCAGGATGTTGGCCCAGTCCTGGGCTTCGGTGCCGCCGGAACCGGCCTGGATATCCAGGTAGGCGTTGTTCGGGTCCATTTCGTGGCTGAACATGCGGCGGAATTCTAGCTTGGCGAGGTTTTCCTCGAGACGGGCCAGTTCGGCGACGACATCGCCCACTGCGCCTTCGTCGTTTTCTTCGACGGCCATGTCCAGCAGATCGCGGCAATCGGCCAGACCACCGTTCAGTTCGTCCAGGGTCTCGACGATCTGCGCCAGTGCTGCGCGCTCGCGGCCCAGTTCCTGGGCGTATTCAGGTTTGTTCCAGACAGCAGGATCTTCAAGCTCGCGGTTGACCTCGGTCAGACGCTCATGCTTTTGATCGTAGTCAAAGATACCCCCGAATAGTTTCGGAGCGCTCGGACAGGTCCTTGATGGTGTTCAGGATCGGGTTGATTTCCATGGGGGGCGGCACTCGTTGGCGAACTTTTGAAAGCCGGAGATTATAACGGAATCACCGATTCACGGCAGCCCGCTTAGCGGCTTTAGAGGCCAATCGGCCATCTAATTTCAACGACAGGCCCCAGGAAATCCCGGTGCCCCCTAAAATTTATTGCCCCCAGTTACCTGCCTGCCCTGCTGCGCAAGCCCGCCCCCTTCGATACCCGAAGGTTGCGATGGGCACTCACGGCGCCCTGGAGGCCGGCCAGCGCTATACAATCCCCCGCTAAACGACACGCAAACAGCAGGCTCATGGGACGCACACTCAACAACGCCGAGATCGAAGGCATCCAGCGCAGGGAGCGCCGAAACCAGAAAGGCGTCCAGGCGTTTTTCGCCGCGCTCTTCAGCGCGCTGGCCTGTATACCGTTGATGGGAATCTGGCTGCTGGTCTCACCGGCGCTGGCCTGCGCCCTGGTCGTGCCTTGGCTGATCTTTTTGTGGTGGTGGATCTACTACCGCACAAGAATGCTGGTGGATGAAATCGATGAGCAAACCCAATGGCTGCAGGCCAGGTTCAGTTGTCGCTGGGTCCACGTCCACAAGGGTGGCTACATGGACTACAGCTTTGGCGACTACCCGATCGCCCCCGGCAACCTGCTGAACAACTGGTTCATCGACAACACACTCGACACCTGCACCACCTACCGCATCGAAGCGGTAAAGCTCAGGTGCCGACACACCGCGAGCCACAGCTACTACCTGTTCCGAGACACCCTGGTGGAGGTCCCACCAGATCAGGCGCCGGCCACGGAAATGGCTGACGCCTAGAGCGCAGGCCGAAACCGCCTACTCGATCCCGACCTGATTGCGGCCATTGTTCTTCGCCAGGTACAGCCCCTTGTCCGCTGCCGAAATCAACTGCCGGCAATGGCTGTTGGGCTGCGGCGTGATGGTGGAAAGACCGATGCTGATGGTCAGACTGGCGCCCTCCACCGGTGCGATATGGGGGATTTTCAGGGCCTCCACGGTCTGGCGCAGCTTCTCCGCCACCAGTCGCGCCCCGCCCGGCGAGGTGTTGGGCAACACCAACACGAACTCTTCGCCACCGTAGCGCGCCGGTAGGTCGGATGGCCGGCTGCTGGCGTCACGAATCGCCGCCGCCACCTTGCGCAGGGCTTCATCACCCTCCAGATGGCCGAAGGTATCGTTGTAGGTCTTGAAGTAGTCGACGTCGATCATCAGCAACGACAGCTGGCTCTGTTCGCGCATTGCCCGACGCCATTCCAGCTCCAGGTATTCATCGAAGTGCCGGCGGTTGGACAGCCCGGTCAGGCCATCGGAGTTCATCAGCCGTTGCAGCACCAGATTGGTGTCCAGCAACTGTTGCTGGCTAACCCGCAGTGCGCGATAGGCCGCATCGCGCTGCAACAGGGTCATGTAAGAGCGCGAGTGATAGCGGATACGCGCCACCAGCTCGATGTTGTCCGGCAGCTTGACCAGATAGTCATTGGCCCCGGCGGCAAAGGCCGCGCTCTTGATCAGCGGGTCTTCCTTGGTCGACAGGACAATGATCGGGATGTTCTGGGTCGCCGGGTGATTGCGGTACTCACGCACCAGCGTCAGGCCGTCCAGGCCCGGCATCACCAGATCCTGGAGAATCACCGTGGGTTTGATCCGGATCGCCTGGGCAATGGCCTGGTGAGGATCGGCGCAGAAATGGAAGTCGATGTTTTCTTCATTCGCCAACCCACGCCGAACCGCCTCGCCGATCATGGCCTGGTCATCCACCAGCAACACCATTGCGGCGTTTTCATCGGTCTTGAATTCGTCGAGCTGTAAATCATTCATGGGTTGTCACCTGAGTTGCTACCTGGCCAGGACAGCTGCGTTTATCAGTCATTTGGCAAATATCTCCAGCAAACGTGGAGCGATCTTGTCCAGTGGGCGAATCTCTGTGGCGGCGCCGATGGCAGCCGCCGCCTTGGGCATGCCATACACCGCACTGCTGTGCTGATCCTGAGCGATGGTCAGATAACCCTGATCACGCATCAGCTTCAAGCCCTGGGCACCATCACGGCCCATCCCGGTCAACAGCACGCCCACCGCATCACCATTCCAATAGCTGGCGACACTCTCGAAAAACACATCGATGGAGGGCCGGTAGATCTCGTTCACCGGCTCGGCGGTGTAGGCCAGGGTGCCGTTCTTCAACAAGCGAATGTGGTGGTTGGTGCCCGCCAGCAATACCGTGCCGCTTTGTGGCGGTTCGCCTTCCCGGGCCAGGCGCACCTGCAGGCCGGAGGCACTGCTGAGCCATTCGGCCATGCCCGCGGCAAACACCTGATCGACATGCTGGACCAGCACGATGGCGGCGGGAAAGTTCTTTGGCAAGCCCTTGAGCAGCACTTCCAGTGCGGCCGGGCCGCCTGCCGAGGAGCCAATGGCCACCAGACTCTGACGTGGCGCGCCACTGCGCAGGGGCACCGGGGCAGTACGCACCCGACTGCCGCGCTGGCCGATCAGCCAGCCGATATTGAGGATCTTGCGCAACAGTGGCGCCGCCGCTTCCTGGGCATTGCCGGCGCCCAGAGCCGGGGTGTCGACCACGTCCAGGGCACCGTGCCCCATGGCCTCGAACACCCGGTGCACATTCTGCTGGCGGTCGACGGTAACGATGACGATCGCGCACGGCGACTCGGCCATGATCCGCCGCGTGGCCTCGACGCCGTCCATTACCGGCATGATCAGGTCCATGAGAATCAGGTCCGGAGTCAGTTCAGCGCAGCACTTCACCGCTTCGGCACCATTGGTCGCGACCCAAACCACCTCATGGCTGGGCTCAAAGGCCAGCGCCCGGCGCAAGGCCTCCACGGCCATGGGCATATCGTTGACGATCGCTATCTTCATGCCCGCGCTCCTCCAATCAACTCCACCACCGCATCCAGCAGGGCGTCGTCATGGAAACTGGCTTTGGCTAGATAGTAGTCGGCGCCGGCATCCAGTCCACGACGCCGGTCTTCCTCACGATCCTTGTAGGACACCACCATCACCGGCAGGGACTGCAGGCGGCTGTCGCGACGCAAGAGTGTGACCAATTCAATTCCATCCATTCGCGGCATATCGATGTCAGTGATCAGTAGGTCGAAGCTTTCCGAACGCAGGGCATTCCAACCGTCCATGCCATCCACAGCCACAGCCACGTCGTACCCCCGGTTGATCAGCAGTTTGCGTTGCAGTTCACGTACCGTCAGCGAGTCGTCGACCACCAGAATACGCTTACGGACCACCTGTGCGTGCTGTTGCTGATGCCGCGAGATACGCTCGAGACGACCAGTATTGAGCAGTTTATCCACTGAACGCAGCATGTCCTCGACATCGACGATCAGCGCCACCCGGCCGTCATCGAGCAAGGCCCCGGCGGAGATATCCTGGATCTTGCCAAGGCGGTCATCCAGGGGCAGCACCACCAGGGTGCGCTCGCCAATAAAACGTTCCACAGCGATCCCATACACCGCATCACGCTCGCGAATCACCACCACTTTCAGGGTCGGTGCGCTGTTCTGGGTCGCCGGTCGCTGCAACAGCTGGCTGGCCGCTACCAGGCCGACATGCCGGCCTTCATGCCAGAAGTGCTGGCGCCCCTCCACCTGGACAATGGCCTCGGGCTCCAGGTCGCACATGCGTTCGATATGAGCCAGCGGGAAGGCGTAGGCCTCATCACCCACCTCGACCACCAGGCTGCGCACCACGGACAGGGTCAGCGGCACTTCCAGGTGGAAGCGACTGCCCTGGCTGGTGGCTTGCTCCAACACCACCGCCCCCCGCAACTGGCGCACCATGTGCTGCACCGCATCCAGGCCGACGCCGCGGCCGGACACCTCGGTGACCTTGTCCCGCAGGCTGAAACCCGGCAGGAAGAGGAAGGTCAGCAGTTCTTCTTCACTGAGCTGCGCGGCAGTCTGGGCCGGCGACAGCTGACGTTCGACAATACTCTGGCGCAAGCGCTGCAGATCCACCCCACTACCGTCATCACTGAGTTCCAGGACCAGCAGGCCGGCTTGATGGGATGCACGCAGGCGAATCACGCCTTCCGCCGGCTTGCCCGCCAGCAAGCGCTGTTCGGGCAGCTCGATGCCATGGTCGACGGCATTGCGCAGCAAGTGAGTCAGTGGCGCCTCGAGTTTCTCCAGCACGTCGCGGTCGACCTGGGTCTTTTCACCTTCGATTTCCAGGCGTACCTGCTTGCCCAGGCTGCGCCCCAGGTCGCGGACCATGCGCGCCTGACCGCTGAGCACATCGGCGAAGGGTCGCATGCGACAGGCCAGGGCCGTGTCATAAAGCACCTGGGCGCGCTGGCTGGCCTGCCAGCCGAACTCATCGAGCTCGGCGGTTTTCTCCGCCAGCAGTTGCTGGGATTCGGCCAACAAGCGCCGCGCATCCTCCAGGGCTTCCTGGGCCTCCAGGCTCAGGGCGTGTTCCTTGAGATGCAGGTTGAGGTTTTCCAGGGCCGCCAGGCTATTGCTCTGAATCCGCTTGAGACGCTGCATAGTGGCCAGGTAAGGCTTGAGTCGCTGGGTTTCCACCAGGGACTTGCTCGACAGGTCGAGCAGGCTGTTGAGGCGTTCGGCAGTCACTCGCAACACCCGCTCGCCGCCTTCGGTCAGGCGTTTGCCTGGGCGCATCGTACTCACCGCCGGCTCGTGGTAAGGCTCGCTCGGCAATGCCAAGGACTCAGCCTCACTCTGCTGCGGCACTGACACCTCGAGCTCCGGAACATCTGCCGCAAACGCTGGGGATGGTCGGCTCGTCGCCACCGGCCCTTGAGTCAGCAGGTGCTCCATCAACGCCACATAGACTGGGATATCCGGGGCCACGAGCTCAGCACCGCCTGGGGTGGCGATGCGCATCAGCAGGTCGGTGCCCTGTAACAAAGCGTCGATGTGCTCGGGCTGCAGGTACAGGCGCCCTTCCTGGGCACTGACCAGGCAATCTTCCATCACATGGGCAACGCTGACTCCGGCGTCGACCCCGACAATCCGCGCCGCACCCTTGAGCGAGTGAGCGGCACGCATGCAGGCTTCCAACTGGTCGGCCTGGGTCGGATTCCGCTCCAGGGCCAGCAAGCCGGCGCTGAGCACCTGGGTCTGGGCCTCGGCTTCCAGGCTGAACAGTTCCAGCAACGAGGCATCGCGCATTTGATCAGGGGTCATGTCAGGCTCCGGGTCACGGCCGAGAGCAGTTGCTCTTCATCCAGCAAACGCAGGCTGCGTCCCTGCCATTGCAACACGCCACGGGTGTACTTGGCATTGGCCTGTTCGCCAGAGGCCGAAGCGCCGTTGAGAATCCGCTCGTCGATGGCATGGATGCCGTGCACCTCATCCACCGGCACCACCACCGGACCGCCTTCGGCGCCGATGATCAGCATCCGCGGCATGATCCGTCCTGCGGCAACGACGACCGGAGTGCCATCGAGCCCCAGCAATTCGGCCAATGACAGGCAGGCCACCAGCGCTCCACGCACATTGGCCACCCCCATCAACGCCCGCGAGCGCTGATGAGGCAAGGAATGAATCGCCTGCAGCGGCGCCACTTCCAGCAGACAGCGGGTCGCCAGGCCCAGCCATTCCTCACCGAGACGAAACATCAGCAGCGAGCGGGTGACCACATCGCTGTCGGTCTCCAGCACCGCCCGGTGTTCGCGGTCCTCCTGGCGCAACGAATAACGATCCAGCAAACGCGTGGCGGCGGCGGAATACACGGCGCAGTTGCGGCAATGGATGTGCTCGATGAGCAACGGGCAGGACTTGTCGCCGTGAACGCCGATGCGGTTCCAGCAATCATCGATGGCCTGCGCATCATCATGGGTCAGGTCCAATGAGTAGGGATGGCTCATCGTTTCAACTCACTGTCGGCAGTGCGCATGCTGCGAGCAGCGCGCTCCTGCAATCGTTGGGCACCGGCGACATCGCCCTGGGACGCCAGCAACGCCGCCAGGTGTGCCAGGGCTTCAGGGTGTTGCGGCGCCAGATACAGGGCCTTGCGGTAGAAACCCTGGGCCTCCAGGGCGTTGCCGGCGACATCACTGAGCAGCCCCAGCCAATAGAACACCTGGGCCACCGGTTCATGCTGTTGCAGATAACACTCACACGCCGCACGGGCCTCGGCACTCTTGCCCTCATTGGCCAGGGCGGCGATGTTCGCCAGCAGGCTCGCCGCGTCGGTCACCGGGGCCATGCCATCGGCCACCGGGGCCGGGGCCACGCGGCTAGCAAAGGGACGCGGGCGCGGTGTCTGGGGCAGCACATTGCGCGACGGTATCGGCAAGGGCAACGGTTGCGGCAAGGCCAGCGGCAGCGGCAGCGGTGCAGGCTCGGGTTCGGTGTGCCGACTGAACGCAAAGGACTGGGGGATACCAATGGAGCGCATGCCCAGGCGCCCCAGCAGACTGCCTTCGGCAGGGCCAATAAACAGCACCCCTTCTTCATGGGTCAGGCGCTTGAGGACTTCGAACACCTGGTGCTGGGTTGGCTGGTCGAAATAGATCAGCAGGTTGCGACAGAAGACAAAGTCAAAAGGCGGTTCAGCCGCCAGCAAACTCGGATCCAGAACATTGCCCGCCTGCAATCGCACCTGTTCGCGAACCCGTTCGCTCAAAGAATAACGATCACCCTCGGCGCTGAAGTGACGCTCGCGAAACTCCGTTTGCTGGCCGCGAAAGGAGTTCTTGCCATAGGTCGCGCCCTTGGCCCGTTCCACTGACAACGGGCTGACGTCCAGGCCATCAACCTTGAACTGGTGAGGTGCCAGGCCGCCGTCGAGCAGGGCCATGGCAATCGAATAGGGCTCTTCGCCGGTGGAACACGGCAGGCTCAACAGGCGCAAGGCCCGCATGCCCTTGATCTGCGCCAGGCGAGCCTTGGCCAGCTTGACCAGGGTGGCGAAGGATTCCGGGTAACGGAAGAACCAGGTTTCCGGGACGATCACCGCCTCGATCAGCGCCTGCTGCTCATCTCGCGAGCCTTGCAGCTTCTGCCAGTATTCGTCGCTGTTGTGGGCATACAAGGCGTTGCAGCGCTGGCGCACCGCGCGTTCGATGATCGCCGGCCCTACGGAGGCGACATCCAGGCCGATACGCTCCTTGAGAAAATCGAAAAATCGTTGCTCATCGCTCATCGAGGCTCCTCAAGCGACGCCGGGTCCAGGGGCACGGCAGGAAACAGCAGATCACGCACTGCCGGGAGCAATAGATCATCGACCCGCACCCACTGCAGCAACCCCTGGGCATCTTCACGCACTGGCCCCAGGTACGGCGCCTGGCGGTTGTCCAGGCCGTAAGGCTGGAACTGTGCCGGGTCGCAACGCAGGGTATCGTTGGCCTGTTCCAGCAACAGCCCCAGCACCCGGGGCGGCTGCTCGACGTCGCCTCGGTAGTGCACCAGCACCAGTCGAGTACTGGTGCGCAGTTGCGCCGGGCGCCCGAACGTCAACTCGCACAGGTCGATGACCGGCACCACCACACCGCGATAGGCAAAGACTCCCGCTACCCAGGACGGCGCCTGGGCGATGGGCTTGAGCTGCAGGCGCGGCAGCACCTCCACCACATCGACGGCCTGCAACGCATAACGCTCCTGGCCGATGCAGAACACCAGGAACAAGGCACTCTTCGCCCCGACGGAACTGCGCTTGTGCGCGAGCTCATCCATCAGACTTTGAAACGCGAAACGCCACTGCGCAGGCCCACGGCGACCTGGCTCAGCTCATCGATGGCAAAGCTGGCCTGGCGCAGGGACTCGACGGTCTGGCTGCTGGCATCCCCCAGTTGCACCAGGGCGTGGTTGATCTGCTCGGCGCCGGTGGCCTGGGCCTGCATGCCTTCATTGACCATCAGCACCCGCGGCGCCAAGGCCTGGACCTGATGGATGATCTGCGACAGTTGCTCGCCCACTTGCTGCACTTCGGCCATGCCGCGGCGCACTTCCTCGGAGAACTTGTCCATGCCCATCACCCCTGCCGACACCGCCGACTGGATCTCGCGGACCATCTGCTCGATGTCGTAGGTAGCGACCGCGGTCTGGTCCGCCAGACGCCGTACTTCGGTGGCGACCACAGCAAAGCCGCGGCCGTACTCTCCGGCCTTTTCCGCTTCGATGGCAGCGTTCAGCGACAGCAGGTTGGTCTGGTCGGCGACCTTGACGATGGTCACCACCACCTGATTGATGTTGCCAGCCTTCTCGTTGAGGATCGCCAGCTTGGCATTCACCAGGTCAGCCGCGCCCATCACCGAGTGCATGGTGTCCTCCATGCGCGCCAGGCCTTGCTGGCCGGAGCCGGCAAGTACCGAGGCCTGGTCAGCGGCGCTGGACACCTCGGTCATGGTGCGCACCAGGTCGCGCGAGGTGGCCGCGATTTCCCGCGAGGTAGCGCCGATTTCCGTGGTGGTGGCGGCGGTTTCAGTAGCAGTAGCCTGTTGCTGCTTGGAGGTGGCGGCAATCTCGGTCACCGAGGTGGTGACCTGCACCGAGGAACGCTGGGCCTGGGACACCAGGGCAGTGAGCTCGGTCATCATGTCGTTGAAGCCGGTTTCCACCGCGCCGAACTCGTCCTTGCGCTCCAGATTCAAACGGCCGCTCAAGTCACCGGTACGCATGACTTCGAGAATATTCACAATGCGGTTCATCGGCGCCATGATCGCCCGCATCAGCAGCAGGCCACAGAGGCCGGCAGCGAGGGTCGCCAGCAGCAACGACACGCCCATGCTGACCTTGGCCGCCGCCACGGCATCGTCAATGGCGGTGGTGGCGGAGTCGGCCACAGATTTGTTCTCGGTGATGATGTCGTTGAGTTTCATCCGACCCGCAGTCCAGGTCGGAGTCAGCTGTTCATTGAACAGGCGGATCGCCTCGGCTTCCTGCTTGCGCTGATGCAGGTCGAGCACCGCAGCCTGGATCCGATTGAACTCCTGGTGGGCTTTTTCAAAGGCGTCGAACTCAGTCTGGTCTTCGCGGCTGTTGATGGTCTGCCTGTAGTTGCCCATCTGGGTTTCCAGGCGCTGCTCGAAGGCCTTGAAATCCGCCCGGTCCTCGGCGCTGATGGCCTGGTCCTGCTTGAGGCCGATGATCTCCTGGGTCTGGATATAACTGTCGACCCAAGCGCTGCGGATCATCGAGCTGAAATAGACGCCGGGTACCGCATCGGTGCGCACTCGCTCCTCGCCGGCCTCGATCTTCAACAGCCGCGAGTACGAGACGACGACCATCAACAGCATGATGGCGATAATCACCGCAAAGCTCGCCAAAATGCGTTGGCGCAACGTCCAGTTCTTCACAGTCAGTCCTCGAGGCCATTCAAAAATGGGAGGAGTATAGCCGAGGACGATGCCGGTTTTATGGGTGGTTTAACGACACAGGTGGCACTTTCGATAAATTTGTGCACTCGCTCTGGATCGCGTGTGAGCGGGAGTTTCACGACCTCCACAGAGGGTATTTCGGCAAATCCACCCGACAGAACCGCCATCCTTGGCGAGGGGCAGAACGACGCTGTATTCAGCCGTTGGCCTGGCGTACCTGGTTTTCCAGCTCGGCCTTGAGGCCTGGCGCCAGATGGAGCTGGCGCGCCAGCTCCTCCAGATAGGCCTTTTCCATGAAGTGCTCTTCATCCACCAGCATCACACTGGCCAGGTACATCTCGGCAGCCATTTCCGGCGTGGTCGCGGCCCGGGCGACATCCGCCGGGTCCAGGGGCTTGTTCAGTTCGCTGTGCAGCCAGTGCTGCAACTGCGGGTCGCTGTCGAGCCTGCGCAATTCACCCTCGATCAGTGCCCGCTCACGCTCGTCCACATGCCCATCGGCCTTGGCCGCTGCCACCAACGCCTTGAGGATCGCCTGGCTGTGCTGTTCTACCTGCTGCGGCGGCAGGCGATCAAGGGTCTGCGGCTCCTGACGCGGGGCCTGGCCCTGCTGGGCATTCCAATTGCCATACGCCTTGTAGGCCAACACCCCGAGGGCCGCCAGGCCGCCGTAGGTCAGGGCCTTGCCGCCGAACTTGCGGGCCTTTTTATTGCCCAGCAGCAAGCCCATGGCGCCGGCCGCCAGGGCTCCACCGCCCGCTCCGGAGAGCAGCCCGCCCAACCCGCCGGCCTGGCCACCGAGCAAGCCGCCGAGACCGCCCGAGCGGGCCTTGGGATTGTCCGTCGGTGCTGCGCCCGCCTTGTTCTGCAGGAGCTCCTGGCCGGACCTGAGTAATTGATCGAGCAATCCACGGGTGTTCATCTGCGCCTCCGGAAAATAGGTGTCATGTCGACACATAAGGCCGTAAGCCTAGAGAGAAGTGCCCGGGTCGAGGGGGACGATAGTGCTTCTGAATGTTGCTTTCTCCGGAACCAGCAGCCGCCGACGCCGACAGGCGCGGGCGGCACGCCAGGCCGTGCCAGACTGGATTAGCACCCCGAGTTGCGGCACTATCCGCCGCCTGCAAAACACCGACGCCACAGACCGGACCCAGTTGATCCCTTCCGGCAGCAAGGATGCGCCCATGCCCCGTCATACCCACGCCAGCGCCTGCGAGTGCCAGCCATGAGCCAGGACCCCGCCGACCGCTATCAAGTGATACGAATCCTCACCGGCCTGGTGCCCCACTCGCTGGTGCCGCTGCTGTTCTACTACGCGCATGTCTGGGGCATTCCGGTGTATCGCAGCCACTTCGGCGCCCTCGCCAAGGGCTTCGGCCTGGGGATGTTGGTGGAGCTTCTGCTGCAGCTGCTGATCGTCGTCAGTTTCCTGCTGGTCCTGGTGCCCAACCTCAAGGTCAAGCTGGTCCTGATCGGCACCCTGGTGCTGTTCACCGCCTGGGCGCTGTTTCCCTACCACCCGGTACGCGGCTACATCTACTGCTTGCTGATGACGGTGCCGTCGTTGCTGGCGATCTGGCTGGCGCAGTGGCTGTGCCGGCTGTTGCAACCCAAGGGGCTGCTGCATGCCCAGTGAAAGACAGCGCACTGGCCGCCTCTGCCTGCTGATGTTGCTGGCGCTTGGCCAACCCTGCCTGGCCATGAGCCTGGAACAGCAGTTCGCCGGCATCGCCCACTGCTCCATGGAGAACATCTACCTGGACGCCAGCGACCATCAGCCCCGGGGCGAGTACTTCAGCGAGCGCCAACTGCAACCTTGCAAACTCGACGAAGCCGCCCGCTACTGCGTCGACGACCAGTACCACGGCCTGACAGTCAGCGCAGTGATGATTCCCTATCGCGGGCCGTTCTCGGTACACGCGCTGTACCTCAAGGACAGTGTCGACAGCGTGCGCCAGCACCTGGGAGGCGCTTTCTTCGGTGATGGCCGGGAACGCCCACTGCTCATCGAAGACCGCCACAACCCCGGCAGCTCGGTGCTGTATTGCGACCCGCAAAGCCAATGAGCCCTATTGCCCACATGCCTCTTCTGAACCACCTCCGGATGCCCCTGCCGATGCCCACTGCCCGCCACTGTTTGCGCCTGATCGCCCTGAGCCTGCTGCTGGGCGGTGGCACCCAGGCGGCGGCCGCGCCTGCCTGCCCATCCAACGACCTGAAAACCTTTGCCCAGGCCTTTGCCAGCAGCCCGCAACTGCAGCAGGCATTCAGCGCCTCGCCGCTGGTCGAGCAACGGCCGGTCACTGACGACCGCGGCCGAGAAGTCACTGCGCGCTACAAGCTGACAGGCGACATCCGCCACCTGCTGACCCGGCTCGACCCCAAGGCCCAGGCCGAGGCTGGCCTGCAGACGTTCTGGGAAGGCCAGACCCTGGTGGTCAATGACCCCCAGGGCGATGTGGTGCAGGCCTTCGTCTTTGAACAGGGCGCCTGTTGGCAACTGGTGCGCGTCGAGCAGTGGTCCATGGACGAGTTGCTCACGCGCAGCGCCCCGGCAGGCGAAAGCGCCCTGCAACGGCAGATGCGCAAGGCCGACCTGTTCCTCGGCTACGGCGGGCGCGAGCAGTACCTGCTGACGACGTACTTCTTCGAGCTCGGGCAACGAATTTTGCTGGATGCCGCCCGCCACGGTTCACCCAAGGCGGCGGTGCAGGCAGTCAGCCTGGGCTATTCGGGCATGGCCCCGGCGCTCAAGCCGGGGGAGCCGGAAGAGCTGCTGCTGCCCTACGCCAAGACCGATGCCGAGGCGGCGCTGATGCTGTCCATGTATTACTGCGACCCCCTCGGCGACGGCTCCGTCACCGAATGCCAGCAGCCGCGCAAGTCCGAAGAGCTGGTGCTGCGCACCGCCAGGGAGCTGGATTCAGCCAACGCCTACCACTACCTGGGCAGTGGCTATGCCGATGGCCAGTGGGGCGTCACCGACAAGGCCAGGGCCCTGGCCTGCCACCAGGAAGCGCTCAAGCGCGGTGACCTGCACAGCCTCTGGGCCCTGACCTGGTGGACCAAAAAGAACGAGATGCCGGCCAGCGGCGCCCAGTGCCTGGAGGGCTCCAGCGAGACTCCACCCGGAGCCTGAAGCAGGCCATCTGATGACCCTGCGGGGCCTTGGGCCAGCACTTATTGACTCTTTTTAACAAGAGTCTTGTTGCTTCGACGCCAAGCCATCGAGTTAATTGAGCAACCACTCAATTAACTTGAAAGGCTCACGCCATGCGTCCTGCCAACCTTGAACAACGCGAAGCCCGACGCCAGGCGCTGTTGGATGCCGCCGCCCGCTGCTTTGCCGAAAACGGTTTTGTCGCCACCCGCACCGCCGACATCTGCCTGCAGGCCGAGATGAGCGCCGGCAACCTGTTCCACTACTTCCCCAACAAACAGGCACTGCTGCTGGCGCTGATCAACCGCGAAGGGCAGCAGATCGAGCAGGCCATGGCCCAGCTGCTGCTGGAAACTGATCCCCTGGCGGCGCTGCTGGCGTTCTTCGAACATGTCTGCCAGCTGGCCCAGGACCCGCAATACACCGGCCTGGCCCTGGAGATCGCCGCCCTGAGCCACCGCGACCCACACGTGGCGCAGCAGGTGCGCCACAACGACTGGCTGCTGCGCCAGGGCCTCGCCGCCCTGGTGCAACGGGCCAACCAACAAGGGCAGGTCCACAGTGCCCTGGGGATAGAGCAAATCACCGGCTGGCTGGCCGCCTTGATCGACGGCCTGTTCACCCGGGTCGCCGTCGACCCACAGTTCCACCCCGCCAACCAAGTGCAGGTTCTGCAGCAGTTGGTGCTGCACCTGCTCCAGGGGCAATCGACATGAACACCCTTGCAACCGCTCCAGCAACCCGGACCGCTCGCCTGGAACAGGTCGATGCCCTTCGCGGCTTCGCCCTGTTCGGCATCTTGATGGTGAATATCTGGGCCTTCGCCGACCCTTACTACGCCTCGGCAAGCAGCAACCCGGACTACGCCAGCGCTACCGACCACCTGATCCGCTGGCTGGTCTCGACCTTCTTCGAAGCCAAGTTCTACCTGCTGTTTTCCTTTCTGTTCGGCTACAGCTTCACCCTGCAAATGGCTTCCGCCGAACGGGCCGCCGAGCCCTTCGTACCGCGCATGCTGCGCCGCCAGCTGGCGATGCTGGGCATTGGCCTGGTGCATGGGCTGTTGCTGTTCAACGGCGAGATCCTTTCCCTCTATGCCCTGCTGGGCCTGCTCCTGCTGGGCCTGCGCGGACTGTCGGCGGCGACCGCCAGCCGCCTGGCCCTGATCCTGCTGAGCTGCGCCGGGCTGCTGATCATCGCCCTGGGGGCCGTGCTGCTGAGCCTGGGGGCCTATACCGGCGCGGCCGGCGACGAGCCCCTGCTCAAGGCCACGGCCCTGGGCGGCAGCGCCCTGCAGACCCTGGAGTTCAATGCCGGCCATTGGCTGGAAACGCTGCTGGCCCTGTGGATACTCCAGGGGCCCAGCACCCTGGCGATGTTCCTCCTGGGCTATGTCGCCGGGCGCAAGGAGCTGCTGATAGCGCCCTTCAGCTTTGCCCAGCGGGTTGCGCAATTGCTGGCCATCAGCCTGCCCATCGGTCTCGGCGGCGCCATGCTCTACGCCTACTGGGCCGCCTATTTTCCGGGCGCTGGGCTGGAGGTGATCGGCTACGGCATCAGCCAGTTGACCGCACCGTTGCTCTCGGTCAGCTACGGGCTGTTGCTGCTCAGCCTGTTCCAGAGCAACCTCGGCCAGGCCCTGTGCCGGCGGCTGGCCCCCCTGGGGCGGATGTCCCTGAGCAACTACCTGCTGCAATCGCTGCTGCTCAACCTGCTGTTCAGCGGCTATGGCCTGGGACTGGTCAATCGCGTCGCGCCCCTATGGATACCGCTGCTGGTGATTGCCGTCTACCTGCTGCAAATGCAGCTCAGTGCCCACTGGCTGCGGCGCCATCAGTACGGGCCCTGCGAGTGGCTGCTGCGGGCCATCACCATCGGCGCCTGGCCCAACTGGCGCAAGGCCTAGGCCAGCGGCAGGTACAGGTGGATATCCTCGGGCTCGATGCGCAGCAGCGTCGGGTCCGGGGTCGCCAGCAGCTTGCAGCCAAGGCCAGTATAGAAATCCACCGTGTGCCGCGATGGCGTGGCCGACACATACAGGCCCTGGCCGCCCATGGCCAAGGCCTGCTCCCGGGCCAGGGCAAACAGCTGCCGACCCAGGCCCAAGCCACGGTAGGCCTGGCTCACATGCAGGAACTTCAATTGCCGCAGGTCCAGCCCGGCGTTGTCGATTGGCAAGCAATCCACCACCGCTGCCGCCACCAGCTTCGGCCCATCGAAGATCCCGTACAGCCAACCTCCCCGCTGGTAACACTGCTGCAAGATCAGCGCATCATGCTCGGCTTCACCTTCCGGCCAGCCCGGCACCACTTCATGCTGTGGATAACACCGCAACTGCCCGTCCTGCAGGCAGTAGAACTCATCGATCACCTCGGCACGGTCAATCAGTTTGAGCAGTGGAATGTCGTCTTCGGTGAGCGGGCGCGGATGCAGCATGAGGCCAGTTCCTGGTGGTGATCGGGAAGTTACCAATGGACACAAGCTAATCATTTTTTTGCCCTGGGCGAACCGTTTACTCTATTGCGCATCTGTTTAAAGACCGTTGTGTTTGGCCGATGGCATGACCGAACCTCTATTCGCGATCCTCTCTTCAGCCAGGAACGGCTCGGGATCTTATCAACACAAGGTTCACCCATGCACCGCAGGCATCTCCTCAAAGCATCCATGGCCCTGGCGGCCTATACCGGCCTCTCGGCCAGCGGTCTGCTGGCCGCGCGGGCCTGGGCCGGCGCCGCCGACGGCGAAGCCCTGGCATTCGACTTCGAGCGCCTCAAGGCCCAGGCCAAACAGTTGGCCGGCAAGCCCTACGTCGACACCAAGCAGGTGCTGCCGCCAACCCTGGCGAAAATGACCCCGCAGCATTTCAACGCCATCCAGTACGACGCCAAGCATTCGCTGTGGAACGAGCTAAACGGCCAGTTGGACGTGCAGTTCTTCCACGTCGGCATGGGCTTCAAGCAGCCGGTGCGCATGCACAGCGTCGACCCCAAGACCCGCCTGGCGCGGGAGGTGCACTTCCGCCCTTCACTGTTCAACTACCAGAACACCAGCGTCGACACCGCCCAGCTCAAAGGCGACCTGGGCTTTGCCGGCTTCAAGCTGTTCAAGGCCCCGGAGCTGGACAGGCACGACGTGGTGTCCTTCCTTGGCGCCAGCTACTTGCGTGCGGTGGACGCCACCGGCCAGTACGGTCTCTCGGCCCGGGGCCTGGCCATCGACACCTACGCCAAGCGCCGTGAGGAATTCCCCGACTTCACCCAGTTCTGGTTCGAGACCCCGGACAAGGACAGCACCCGCTTCGTGGTCTACGCCCTGCTGGATTCGCCGAGCGCCACCGGTGCCTACCGCTTCGATATCGACTGCCAGGCCGAACGGGTGGTGATGGAAATCGATGCCCACGTCAACGCCCGCACCGCCATCGAGCAATTGGGCATCGCGCCGATGACCAGCATGTTCAGCTGCGGCACCCATGAACGGCGCATGTGCGACACCATCCACCCGCAGATCCACGACTCCGATCGCCTGGCCATGTGGCGCGGCAACGGCGAATGGATCTGCCGGCCGCTGAACAACCCGGCCACCCTGCAATTCAACGCCTTCGCCGACAAGGACCCGAAAGGCTTCGGCCTGGTACAGACCGACCACGAGTTCGCCAGCTACCAGGACACCGTGGACTGGTACAGCCGCCGCCCGAGCCTGTGGGTCGAGCCCACCACGGCCTGGGGCGAAGGCAGCGTCGACCTGCTGGAAATCCCCACTACCGGCGAGACCATGGACAACATCGTGGCCTTCTGGACCCCGAAAAAACCGGTGGCCGCGGGTGACTCCCTGAACTACGGCTACAAGCTCTACTGGAGCGCCCTGCCGCCAGTGGGCACGCCCCTGGCGCGAGTCCACGCCACCCGTTCCGGCATGGGCGGTTTCGTCGAGGGCTGGGCCCCGGGCGAGCATTACCCGGAAGTCTGGGCTCGGCGCTTTGCCGTGGACTTCACCGGCGGCGGCCTCGACCGCCTGCCGCCGGGTACCGGCATCGAACCGGTGGTCACCGCCTCCAACGGCGAGGTCAAGGATTTCAGCGTGCTGGTACTGGACGAGATCAAGGGCTACCGCATCCTCTTCGACTGGTACCCCAGCAACGACAGCGTCGAGCCGGTGGAACTGCGGCTGTTCATCCGCAGCAACGACCGCACCCTGAGCGAGACCTGGCTGTACCAGTACTTCCCGCCGGCGCCGGACAAACGCAAATACCCGTGACCCGCTGACCGCGCCAGGCTCCGGGGCCTCTTCGCCGGCAAGCCGGCTCCTACAGATCGGCGGCGTCCGTGTAGGAGCGGGCTTGCCCGCGAAGGCGTCGGTACACACAGCGCCAGCCTCAAGGGCCCCTTCGCCGGCAAGCCGGCTCCTACAGATCGGCGGCGTCCGTGTAGGAGCGGGCTTGCCCGCGAAGGCGTCGGTACACACAGCGCCAGCCTCAAGGGCCCCTTCGCCGGCAAGCCGGCTCCTACAGATCTGCGGCGTCCATGTAGGAGCGGGCTTGCCCGCGAAGGCGTCGGTACACACAGCGCCCGCCCCAAGGGCCTCTTCGCCGGCAAGCCGGCTCCTACAGATCAGCGGCGTACTTGTAGGAGCGGGCTTGCCCGCGAAGGCGTCAGTACGTACAGCGCCTGCCTCAAGGGCCTCTTCGCCGGCAAGCCGGCTCCTACAGATCGGCGGCGTCCGTGTAGGAGCGGGCTTGCCCGCGAAGGCGGCCTGACGCCAGACACAAAAAAACCGGCCCACACGGGCCGGTTTTTTTACGCCTGAACGAGCTTAATCCCGCAGATCCGACTCATGAATCGGCTGGTCCCTGTGGGTCGCCCGCTGATACTGCGCCGGCCAGATCGCCTTGCGCCCGCCCAGATCATCGTCGGCATGCAGCGGCCAGTAAGGGTCACGCAACAGCTCCCGAGCGAGAAAGATGATGTCCGCCTGACAGGTGCGCAGAATATGCTCCGCCTGGGCCGGTTCGGTAATCAGGCCCACAGTCCCGGTGGCAATCCCCGACTCCTTGCGCACCCGCTCGGCAAAGCGCGTCTGGTAACCGGGGCCAGTAGGAATCTCGGCGTTGGCCGCAGTGCCTCCGGACGACACATCGATCAAATCCACCCCCAGGTCCTTGAGGCGCCGCGCCAACTCCACGGTCTCGTCCGGGTTCCAGCCGTCCTCCACCCAATCGGTGGCCGACACCCGCACGAACAACGGCAGCTCTTCGGGCCAGACCTTTCGCACCGCCTCGGTCACCTGCAACACCAGGCGAATGCGATTCTCGAACGAGCCGCCGTAGCGGTCCTGGCGCTGATTACTCAAGGGCGACAGGAACTGATGCAGCAGATAGCCATGGGCTGCATGCACTTCCACCACTTTGAAACCGGCCTCCAGCGCGCGTTTGGCGGCCGCAACGAAGGCCTGGATGATCTCGCCAATCTGCCCCTCGTCGAGCTGGGTCGGCGGCGTGTGCTGCGGGTCGAAGGCGATCCGCGAAGGCCCCACCGGCACCCAGCCACCGTCCTCGGGCTTGACGCTGCCGGACTTGCCCAGCCACGGCCGATGGGTGCTGGCCTTGCGCCCGGCATGGGCCAACTGGATGCCGGCCACCGCGCCCTGGGCGGTGATGAAGCGGGTGATGCGTTGCAAGGGCTCGATCTGCGCATCGTTCCAAAGGCCCAGGTCCTGGGCGGTGATCCGGCCATCGGCGGTGACCGCCGTGGCCTCGGTGAAGATCAGCCCGGCACCGCCGACGGCGCGGCTGCCCAGGTGCACCAGGTGCCAGTCGTTGGCCAGCCCATCCTGCGACGAGTACTGGCACATGGGCGACACCGCAATGCGGTTGAGGAGGGTCAGTTGACGCAGGGTATAGGGTTCAAGCAGCAGACTCATGGGGCACCTCTCGGTCAATGGTCAGGCTCCAGGGTTCTGTTTGAACGGCCGACGAGTGACTGCGAAGTGAAGCGCCCGCCCCCGCGGGTAGAAGAATGACAAAAGGTCACAAGGCCAATCAGACAGTGCTTAGAGACTAGTCGACAACACTGTCGCCGGCAGGGTTCCTGATACCGCACCGGGTAAAAAACTTGTTGCCCTGGCCGCTGCCAGCGGCAGCGGCCAGGGCCCTATCAGCCAAGCGGGGCTCGGCGATTGCCATCGAGCAAGGCCTCCACCACGCCCCGGGCCATTTCCACTGAATGCACCAGCGACCAGATCAGGCCACGCTCGATGCCGCTGGCGTGCTCGGTGATTTCATCGGACACCTCCTCGGCAGACTTGAGCAGCATGGAAACATGAATCAATGCTTCTTCGGCACTGATGCCGGGGCGCACAGCGAAGGGGTTGTCAGGCCCTGCAGGGCCGGCCACGGTGGGGTGCAGAGTCGCGATCAACGAGCCGTTTACGCAAGTGTTGGCCAGGGCATGGCGCACGGCTTCATTGGCCAGATCATGGTCTGGATTACGACGGGAAGAAGGATGGAGAACCGGCGGATCGGGGACGATCTTTTTCATGGTGCAGCTCCTTGGAATGGAGCCACCACCCCACGCTGCTAAACGTAAGGGTGGCAGCTGTACGCGGGTTAGCAGACCGGTCCAAGGAACCCGGCGCACCCAAGGGCGCCCCACGCACAGCCGCCATAACAGAACACAGCAGGCAGGAAAGCCAACTGGGCTTACGGCAACATTCACGTGTCTTGGTCACAGGCTGCTAAACCCGATCACTGAAAATTCAGTGATGATCCGAGCCTAGTGAGCCGAATACCCAGCCGCAAGCGCCCGAGAGTGTCTCGGAAACCCCTTACAAAAGAAAGAGACGTGCCGCCGCCCCGCTTTCCCAAAGTCTGGCAAAACCACCCGCGTCGTTTACTGCCAGTCAGTTAAGGACAAGCGCTGTACTTGTGGCGAGGGAGCAAGCTCCCTCGCCACAAGTTAGTTTTCGCTCGCTCCAGCGTTGAGCTGATCGGCACTACCCGCCTCAGCGCGGTTCGATATGGGCAATCATCAACTGCACGGTTTCCTGGCCGCGGAACTCGTTGAGGTCGAGTTTGTAGGCCAGTTCCACCCAGCGGATGGTCGGGTTGGGCCAGACTTCACGGTCGATGCCGAAGGCGATGCCGTCCAGCTTCAGCGAGCCGCATTCGCTGCGCAGCACCACTTTCAGGTGGCGTTCGCCAACGATGCGCTGTTCCACCAGTTCGAACACGCCATGGAACATCGGCTCGGGGAAGTGCTGGCCCCAGGGGCCGGCATGGCGCAGGGCACGGGCCAGTTCCAGGTGGAACTCTTCCACGGCCAGGGTGCCATCGGACAGCAGGCGTCCGGTCAGGTCTTCCTCTTGCAGCTGGCGCCGCACTTCTTCGTCGAAGGCTTGGGCGAAGGCCGGGAAGTTCGACTCCGGCAGCGACAGGCCGGCGGCCATGGCGTGGCCGCCGAACTTGCTGATCAATTGCGGCTGGCGCGCCGCCACGGCATCCAGGGCATCACGGATATGGAACCCCGGCACCGAGCGTGCGGAGCCCTTGAGCATGCCGTCACCGGCATCGGCAAAGGCGATGGTCGGGCGGTGGTAACGCTCTTTCAGGCGTGAGGCAAGAATCCCGATCACCCCCTGGTGCCAGTCGGCATCGAACAGGCATAGGCCAAATGGCATCGACTCCAGCGGCAGGTCCTTGAGCTGGGCCAGGGCCTCGCGCTGCATGCCTTGCTCGATGGACTTGCGGTCCTGGTTCAGTTCGTCGAGCTGAGCGGCCATGGCCCGAGCAGACGCCACATCGTCACTGAGCAGGCACTCGATGCCCAGGCTCATGTCGTCCAGGCGCCCGGCGGCGTTCAGCCGTGGCCCAAGAATGAAACCCAGGTCGGTGGAAGTAATCCGCGCGTGGTCACGCTTGGCCACTTCGAGGATTGCCTTGAGCCCCGGTCGTGCGCGACCGGCGCGAATCCGCTCCAGGCCCTGGTGCACCAGGATGCGGTTGTTGGCGTCCAGGGGCACCACGTCCGCCACGCTGCCCAGGGCCACCAGGTCCAGCAGCTCGCCGATGTTCGGCTGCGGCTGGGTCTCGTAGCGTCCCAGGCTGCGCAGGCATGCGCGCAGGGCCATCAGCACATAGAAGATCACCCCGACCCCGGCCAGAGCCTTGCTGGGAAACTCGCAACCCGGCTGGTTGGGGTTGACGATGGCGTCCGCCGCCGGCAGTTCGTGGCCGGGCAAGTGGTGGTCGGTGACCAGCACTTGCAAGCCGGCCGCCTTGGCCGCCGCCACGCCTTCGACGCTGGAGATGCCGTTGTCCACGGTGATCAGCAGCTGCGGCTCGCGCTGCAGGGCCACGGCGACGATTTCCGGGGTCAGGCCGTAGCCGTATTCGAAGCGGTTGGGCACCAGGTAATCGACATGGGCCGCGCCCAGCAGGCGCAGGCCCAGCAGGCCCACAGTGCTGGCGGTGGCGCCGTCGGCATCGAAGTCGCCGACGATGAGGATGCGCTGGCGCTGGTCCAGGGCGGTCACCAGCAGGTCCACCGCGGCATCGATGCCCTTGAGCTGCTGATACGGAATCAGCCGCGCCAGGCTCTTGTCCAGCTCCTCCACCGACTGCACGCCACGGGCGGCGTAGAGGCGGGTCAGCAGCGGCGGCAGATCACCGAGAAAGGGCAGGACGGCGGGCAACTCACGGGGTTCGATACGCATGGGCTAACAGCAACTTCTCTTGAATACGAAAGATCGATCAGGGGGCGGGGCGGGCAATCAGCCGCGGTCGCCCAGCAGCCACTCCAGCTGCACTTCGTGCTGGCCGCGATCATCGGTGACGAAGATCGTGCCTTCGCTGATCATCACGTCCCACTTGATCACTCGTGGCATGTCCTTGGCCAGGGTTTCCAGCACGTCCTGGGGCACGCCGGCGATGTTGAGGTTCTTCAGGTTTTTCACTGCGTCCACCACCCGGGTCTGCCAGACCCGCAGGCTGCCGTAGGCCAGCAGGCTGGTGCGCTCGGTGCGGCGCGAGCACCAGGTCAGGCGATCGGCATCCGGCTGGCCGACTTCGATCCAGTGCAGCACGCGGTCATCCAGGCTCTTTTCCCACAGGGCCGGCTCATCCACGTCCGACAGACCACGACCGAACGACAGGTGCTCGTTGTACCAGAAGGCGTAGGCCAGCAGCCGCACGGTCATGCGCTCTTCGGTTTCCGAAGGGTGACGGGCAATGGTCTGCTTGACGCTTTCATAGACCCCGCGGTCGAGATCAGTCAGGTTCAGTTCAAATTTGTAGGTGGTGGACGGCTGGGCCATGTGCGGGCTTCTTGAGTGTGCGAAAAGGCGGCAAGTCTAACCCGAAACCCGCCGCCCTGCCCGACCGCTGACCGGCCGGCGGGCCTTCTGCTGAAATCCGCAGCAATGCATTGCCTCGGTAAAGACAGTTGCCAGCCTGCCGCCAGGGTTTTATAACGCCCGCGCGAATCGGCTGGCGCGCACCGCGCCAATGCCGCCGCTCAATAGAAAAGGACGTCCATGACCCTCTTTGTCACCCTGCTTGTCATCGTGCTGGTGTTCATCGCATTGATTTTGTACTCCCGCCAGAAAATGGCTGAACAGAACGAGGCCCTGCCAGCTGCCAGCGACATTACCGCGCAAATCAACCAAACCCTGCTGCTGAGCAAATCCGAACCGCTGCTGGCGCTGAAACTGGCCGAGCGCCTGAGCGGCGAGCTCCGGGAGCTGGCGCTGCAATTGGTGGCCGCCGAACTCTACCTCGCGGGGCACAAGGCCAAGGCTCTGGAAATAGGCAGGCAACTGCCGCCCGATGCTCGGGAATACGTCCTCAATACGCTGATCGAGTCGCTGCTCGACACCGACGATACCCAGGCCTGCCTGGAACTGCTGGACCAGTGGGGCCAGCCCCTGCCCAGTTGGCCACTGCTGCAGGTACGCATTCTTCAGGCCCGCGGCGAGCAGGAACGTGCCCTGGCCGTGCTGGGCGAGCTGAGCGATCCGCAAAACCCCGCAGCCCCGGAAGAGCAGAGCATCAGCAACATCCTGACCCTCTCCGGCCTGCAATTTAAGGCGGGAATGCAAGACCAGGCGCTGCTCAGCCTCGAACGGGCCTGGGCCCAATTCCAGGACCCCGCCGCGGGGCGCTATCTGACGGAGTGGCGCAGCCTGTTCGATGAGTGCGCGGCCCAGGGCCGGTTTGAACTGGTCCTCGCCCGGACGCCGGCACTGGCTGCCGAAGAACAGGTCCAGGCCATCCTCGCCCTGTTCGAGGCCGGCCAAACGGAGCCGGCCTTCAGCCTGATGGCAGACAACGGCTCCCTCTACTACACAACCTACAGCGCGTTGATGGACTCGGCCCTGAAGCGCCAGCAACTCGATCTTGCCCTGCGCCTGCTGGACGTTGTCCCCGACCTGCATCAGCACGGCCTGCTCCTGCACCTGCTCAACCATCTGGCGGCACAGGGCCGCACCGCTGAAGCCGAGGCCCTGCTGCAAGAGCGGGTCAGTGAAGCGTCCCAGCGTCCGACCCTGATGCTCAGCCTCTGCGAAGAGCAGCACCAGGCGCAGCCGCAATGGACTGCCGCGCTACTGGCCCAGGCCCTGCAACTGATCGACGGCTACAAGCACGAATCGGAGTTCTGGGGTGGCATGCGCTTGCACGCCCTGCAGGTCCAACTGCAAGCCCAGAGCCGCCTGCCTGCCCATCGCCGGGACAGCTGGCTGGTGCGTAGCAGCCTTGAGGAAATGCACAACCTGCGCGAGCAGCAGGATGCCGAGCAGCAACTGCTGCACCTCTGCCAACAAGCCCGGCTATTGCATGACCTGGACCAGACCGCCCAGGCCAGGACGCTGTTGGAGCAGGCAATGAAACTGCTGGACAGCGCTCCGTTGCCGGAGATCGACGAAGACGTGAAAACCATCTACCTGGAGGACATTGCCAGCGCCTACCTGTACCTCGACGAGGCAGAAGCGGCCCAGGCCCTGCAGGATCAGCTGCACGCGCAGGACGCCGGCAGCCACATGCTGGAAGAGGACTTGCTGCTGCACCACATCCAGCACCAGCGCTTTGCCCAGGCCATCGAGGCGCTGAATCTGAGCACCCTGCTCAGTGACAAGAAACCCCTGTCACGCCTGTATCAAGCCCTGGAGGAGATGCATCAACGGGCCCCCGAGCGCGCCGCCGAGTTCCAGCAACAACTGCTGGACCGGCTGATCAGCGGTGAAGCCATGCGCGCTTCCCAGCACGCCTGACCGAGTGCGCCCCGCTGCACGCCCTCAACGGGGCGCGTAGCGGGCCCCGTGGCTTGCCACGTGCCCACTGCTCCCTGATAACCCCGCACGCCATAGAGCTATGCATGACGCAAAGCGGCGCAAACGAGGTAGCGCAAAGGATCCCCATGGATATCGGTCTTGGTCTTGTTCTTGTCATCGTTGTACTGGTCGTCGTCTTCTGGACATTTCTGCGCGACGACAGCAGTGCCGCCCCGTCCCTCACTCCACAGACGCCCACAACAGAAGAACTCCAGAAGATCGAACGGCTGGCGCTGCTCAACGCCTTCGACCCCGAACTGGCCTATCAACTGGCGCAGCGCCTGAGCCCGACAGCCAAGCCACTGATCCTCGTCCAAGTCATCGGCGCCTTGTTCAACGCCGGGCGGACCGACAGGGCGACGACCATCCTGAACGAGCTCAGCCCCCCTCACAGGGACGTTGCGCTGGGCGACATGCTCAGCACACTGTTCGCCCAAAAACAGCCGCAAGCTGCCCTGGACCTGCTCAAGCACAACGCCCAGCACGAGGCGCTGCCCTTGATCCTGGCAGTGCAGGTAGCCCAGGCCCGCGGCGATTCGACACAAACCCAACGCCTGATCATGGAACTCAGTGCCCTGTCGGAAGAATCGCGCAGCCAGACCTTGAGCGGCCCCCGACAACCGACTGCTGGCCAGCCTGCAATATGCTTCAGGGCTGGAAGCGGCTGCCGCCATCAGCCTGCAATATGCCTGGGCATGGGTGGTTCATTACCAGCCCTTGCCCGATGAACTGCGGGCGGTTCTGCTTGAGTACCTGGCTCAGGGCCGGATTCAGGAGATTCCCGGGCTCGGCTCGCAGCTGCAACCCGCCGGGCTGGCAACCGCCGGGGCGGTCCTGCTTGAAGCCGGATACCCCGAGCCAGCCTTCGCTTGGCTGACACAGGCTGGCGCTAGTGCCACGAACCAGGATTACGCCAGGCTGATGGATTCGCTCCTGCAGAAAAACCACAGCGACATCGCCCTGCGCCTGCTCGCCTGCGCGCCCTCCGAGATCAGCGACCACCTGCTGCTGAGCCTGCTGCTGTGGCATGCCGCGCAAGGTTCAAGCGCGCAAGCGCAGGCCCTGCTCGACAGCCAGCAGCAGGCCCCCGAGCAGCGCTTCAATCTGCTGCTCAATCTGTGGGCGAATATCGATGCCCAGGCCGCGTGGCGTACATCGCTCTTCGAGCAGGCCATGGCCGAGTTGGAAAAGCTGCGTGGCCAGGATGCCTGGTCCTGGTGCCGGATGAGCGCACTGGAAATCCAGTTGCAGGTCCAGGCCGGCTTGCCATCGCTGCAACGGGACAGCTGGCTGGTCAGCAACAGCCTGGAAGAACTGACCCGGCTCAGCGAGCAGATCGACACCTCGGACCGCCTGGATAAATACCGCGTCCAGGCCCGCCTGTTGCATGAACTGGGACACACGGCGCAAGCCGAACAACTGTTGGACAAGGCCCTGAAACTGCTGGAAGAACTGGACGACCCCGAGATCGGCGAAGACCTCCACAGCTACCATCGGGCGTTCATCGCGTGCAGCTACTTGAGCCTCGGCAACTCGGAAAAGGCCGAGGCGCTGTACGCGCTGTTGGGTAGCAATGCGTTCGCTAGAGAGCCTCTGGAGCGCGACCTGCTGAACAGCCACATCGAGCAGGCACGCCTCGAAGAGGCGGTCGAGATGCTCACCCTGGATAACATGTGCACCCAGAGCAACCCTCTGCCGCGGCTGCACGAGGCCCTCGACAGCCTGCACAGCGGCGCCCCCGAGCGCATCGTCGAACTGAAAAAACGCTTGCTGGACAAGCTCGATAGCGATCCGTTCTGGAAGGAACTGCCGCAGTTCAACTAAGCGGATAACCCACAGCGCCGCCCTCCTTGGCGGCGCACAGCCGATCAACGCGGCGCGTAGCGGCTCCAGAGCTCGTTGAACTCCTTGAGATAACTGGCCACCAGTTGCGGATGATCGATCACCAGCAGGTTCTCTTCATTGCCGGTGGTGGCGCTGCGGGTCCAGTTGAAGCTGCCGTTGAGCAGGGTACGGCCATCGAACACGGCGAACTTGTGGTGCATGTGGAACGGCGTGTCGTCGATCCGCACCGGCACCCCGGCCTCCCGTAGCGCCGCGATATCGCTGCCGACATCGAACTGCTTTTCACTGTCGCTGATCACCCGCACCACCACGCCGCGCTTATGGCAGGCACGGATCTCGTCGCTCAGCTGATCGTCGGAAATGGTGAACACGCAGATGTCCACCGAGATCCGGGCCTGGCGGCACAGGTCGCGGATCTTGCGCCGGCAGTCCTCGCCGGGGCTGAAGTGGGCACTGGCCATGTCCCGCACCGGGGCGCTGTGGGTATCCAGGGTCTTGATCACCTGCTCCAGCCATTTCAGCGCCGGCAGCACATTAGCGCTGTCGGCCAGGCTCAACTCGCGCACCAGATCGAAGGCCCGATTGCGCAGGTAGCGCACCTGGTCGGTGCCCAGCTCACTGCCCAGTTGGCGCAGTTCGTCGCGCTCTTCATTGCTCAGTTTCAGGTCCTGCAGGCTGTCGCGCAGTTGCTGGTCCAGGTGGGCAAAATCCATGTCGTGATCCTTGGGTAGGCGCCGGCAAGCCGGCCTCTACGGTTGGGGGTCCTTGAGGGTCGGAACCTCGCCGTTGCTGAGCATGCGGCTCAGTTCGTCGAGACGGTTGGCAATGTCGCTGATGCGGTGATGACCGTGCAGGTCGACGTCGATCTTCTTGTGCATCACCTTGATCAGCGGCAGGAAGCTGTTTTCCAGCTGCTCGACCAGGCCTTCCAGCACTTCACGCATGCCTGGCTGTTCCGGCGTTTGCAGCTCAACTTCGATATGCGGCGTTTGCTGCCCCAGTCGCTCCAGGCCGGCCAGCAGTTCACGCCAGGGCTTGGCCGCCTCGGCCTCGTCCACTGGCGGCCGGGCCAGGCCACGTACGCCCTCGACCAGATCGTTGAGCTGAGCCACCACCCGGGTGCCGACATCGCTGTCGCTGCCGCCCATGGAACGGTTGCGCACGAAGTCGCGCTTGATCTGGGTCCAGCGTTCGCTCTGTTCCGGGGTCTGGTTACCGCGCAGCTCGGCGAGCTTGAGCAGGTTTTCCTCAGCGCCGGTGGTCAGCAGCTGGGACTCGCCCTGGTAGTGGTCGGCCAGCAGTTGCAGGAGCTCGGCATCGTTCATCACCGCCGAGATTTTCTCGGCCATCTTGTTCATGTTGCGGTAGCTGCCCTGCAGCCTGAACGCTGGTTCGCTGCGGTACTGATCGGCCTGGGCCGCACTGGCGATGTACTGCTGGTTGACCCGCAGCACCACGTCGCGGATCTGCATCAGGCGTTGCAGGGTGGTGGTGATCTCGTTGATCTCGGCGCCGCTGTAGCTGTGGCTCAGCTCATTGCTGGAGAAGGCCTTGCCCTCGGCCTTGGCGACGAAGCGGTAGACGTCGGCCATGTCGCGGGTGGCCAATGGCGCCAGCACCGAGTTGGAGGTCAGGCCGTTCTCGATGTAACTCAGGGCGAAGGCGTCCTGCATGCCCCCCAGGGTGTCGCCGAGGTTATAGATGTCCGCCCGGTTGGCCAGCATGTCGGGGATCTTGAACACCTCGCCGGACTCGGTGTACGGGTTGCCCGACATCACCACGCAGAATTTCTTGCCGCGCATGTCGTAGGTCTTGGTGCGGTCTTTCCACACGCCCTCGATACGTCGAGTGCCGTCACACAGCGAGATGAACTTCTGCAGGAATTCCGGGTGGGTGTGCTGGATGTCGTCGACATAGAGCATCACGTTGTTGCCCATCTCCAGGGCCAGGTTGAGCTTCTCCAGCTCCTGGCGCGAAGTGGCGTCCGGCGCCTGGGCCGGGTCCAGGGAGCGCACCTGGTGGCCCAGGGCCGGGCCGTTGATCTTCATGAAGATCAGGCCCAGGCGGTGCGCCACGTATTCCATCAGGGTGGTCTTGCCGTAGCCCGGTGGCGAAATCAGCATCAGCAGGCCCATCAGGTCGGTGCGCTTGTTCTCGCCCACGGTGCCCATCTGCTTGGCCAGGTTGTCGCCGATAAAGCCCAGGTACACGTCGTTGATCAGCTTGTTGCGCACGAAGGAGCTCAACGGCCGCGGCTTGAATTCGCTGAGGCGCAGGGCCGAGCGCTCGCGGCTGATGATGCCCTGGCGCAGGGCCTGGTAGCGCTGCAGGCCGGGCAGGAACTGTTCGCGGTGAGCTCGCAGGCGGGCGAAGAAACCGTCCACGGTGAGGGACAGGCTGCGTTCCTGGATGCGCGGGTGTTCGCCCATCAGGTTGTCGACCTTGAACCGCAGGTCGACTTCGGTGATGCGCTTGGCAAAATCCTCGCCCAGCAGCGACAGGGCCACGGCCTCGGGCACGTAGTCGCTCCATTCGGCGAACTCGCCTTCGGCGCACAGCGCCGACAGCCAGTTGCCGGCCAGCGCCCATTGCGCGGCCGGGCGCTCTGCCAGCTGGGCCAGGGCCTGCTGGTAGTCGTCCCACATGCGTGCGCCTTGCAGGCGCAGGGTCAGGGCTTCCTGCAACTGCTTGGCGTACTTGCTGAAGGTGAACTCGATCCGGTCCGCCGCCAGTTCCTGCACCAGGTACTCAGCAGCCTCCGGCAACAGCTCCGCCGGCAGGCTGAAGGCCTGCTGCTGGCGCCAGTCCTGCAGCGCCAGGAGGATTTCTTCCTGCAACTGCAGCAAGCCTTCACGGCGGCCGAACAGTTGCTGGATATGCCGACTGGTGCGAGCCCGCTCAGCCCATTGCCGGGGCTGCGGCTGGTGCTGCTGGCGGGCCCAGAAGAGTGCGGCGAAGGCTCGCGCCGCCGCGCCGAAACGCAGCAGACCGGCGCTGTCGCGCAGGGGCAACAGGTGCAGGAGGATCGCGGCGGCGTCGTGGTCGTGGATGCCCTTCTCGTAGCCTTCCTTGTAGCGCGGCGCGGCGAAGTCGCGGATCACCCGCGCCAGTTCTTCGGGGTGCGCCAGCAAGGGTTTCAGGCTTTCCAGGCTCAGGCCTTCCGCGCCTCGGTCGGCAGCGTCCAGCACTTGCCCGGCGAGGTATTCGGCGCGGTACAGCTGGGCCGACTCCGACTCCAGGGCCACCTGCCAGAAGTCCCGCAGGGCCTCCAGCTCGGGGTCGCGCAACGGTTCGAGGAAATCGGTGCCGGTGAGGTGCAGGTGCAGCTCATCACCCCGGGGCATCAGGGTCAGGTCCAGTTCCTGGGTGTTGACGCTGAAGCGGTGGCGCGGGCCGAGCTTGATGACGTTGCCACCCTCTTCGAACAGCTCGGTCTTGTCGCGCAGGGCGCGCACGGCCTGGTCCCGGGCGCCCTTGAGGCGCGACTCGACATCGTCGGCCTTGACGCTGTCCTTGAGCTCGCGCAGACGCTCGGCCAACTCGCGCAATTTGAGGATCAGCGGGTCGGCGGCGAAGAACGCGTTGAGCTCTTCGGCCTGGGTGAACTTGGCGGTGCGCCGGCCGAGGCTGTCGAGAATCCGCCGCGCCGCGTCCAGCAGGCCCTGGGCCTTGCGCTGGCGCTCGTCGAGCAGCGATTGCTTGTGGGCCTCG
This sequence comes from Pseudomonas sp. Fl4BN1, assembly GCF_009908285.1. Lineage (GTDB taxonomy): Bacteria > Pseudomonadota > Gammaproteobacteria > Pseudomonadales > Pseudomonadaceae > Aquipseudomonas. The sequence continues at coordinate 59,278 of NZ_JAAARM010000013.1, read as the reverse complement.
AAGGTTTCCAGCAATTCCTCGCGCTTGCCGAGGATGTCGCCGAGGAACTGTTCGTGATCGCCAAAGCGACTCTCCAGTTCTTCAAGCTGCACCAGCAACCGCGACAGTTGTTCGTCGCAGCGCTCGGGGTCCTGGGCCTGGGCCAGGGCATTGGTGATGCCCTGGCTGAAGAGTTTGAACTGGGCGCCGAACTGCGCCACGGTCTCGGTCGAGCCCAGGCCCTTGCGCCGTTGTTCGGCGCGGGCCTTGGCCTGGTTCAGGCGGGCGTAGATCTGCGAGATGGATTCGATGATCCGGGTGCGCTGGGTGGCGTCGTCGATCTGCAACGAGGCCATCAGGCCGGACAGCATGTCCAGGTCGCCGGCCATGGCTTGCAGGGCCCCCAGGGGCTCGCTGAGCTGGGCCACGGTCTCGGCTTTCTGCGCCTGGGCGTCCAGGGTTTCGAGCTGGGTGACGAAGGGCAGCAGGGCCTGCTCGCTGGCGAGGAAGGTCGCGGTGCCGGCGGCGGTGCGCTCCTGGGCCTTGAGCAGCTCGGCTTCCATGGCGTCGATGCGCGCCACGTCGATGTAGCGGTAGTCGCGAATGGTCAGCAACAGGCCGCGCTGGGCGGTGATGCCGTTCAGTGCATCGACGAAGCTCTGCACCTGGTCCCAGCTGTCCACCAGCAGGCTGTCCAGCAGGGCTTTCTGCTTGGCCTCGGCGGCCACCATGGCCTGGTCCGACTGACGGCGGATGCTCTCGACTTTCTCGTATTCGTCCAGCACCAGTTCCGAGGTGGAGGCCACTTCCCGCAGCAGCGGGGCCAGGCCGTCGAGCTCGGCACTGCCCAGCCAGTGGTAGACGTCGAACAGGCGCCGGGTGTTCTGGCACAGCAGCGAATAACGCTGCACCGACACCGCCGGGGTGTCGATCTCGCGGCACAGGTCGTAGAGATCGGACACGCTGCGCACCAGTTCGGCGTTGCCGATGCGCCCAAGGAAACCGCTGCGGGTCGGTTGCCGCGCGGCAAACTCCTCGGTGAAGAACGGCGTCTGCCAGACCTGCATCGGATGGACTCGGGTCGGCTCATCGCCTTCGGCAGCGAAGATCACCATGCGCCCGTCTTCCAGGCGCGCGTAGCCGTGGCCGAACAGCGGGTTCTGCAACTGGCGGTTGATCATGTTGTAGGTCAGCAGCACCGAGCGGCCCTGCTCGGGGTGGTAGAAGATGTACTGCACATCTTCACCGTTGGGCGAGCGCACCGAGCGCTTGTAGCGCATGCCTTCCATGGACTGCTCGAAGGTCTTGTACTCGCCGCTCTGCAGGTAATAACCGCCGGGGAAGATGATCCCGTGGTCTTCCGGCAGTTGCACGCAGGCCAGGCCGATGGCGTCGATGCGTTCGACCTGGCGGGTCAGGCTGTTGAACACCAGGTAGCGCCACTGCTCTTCGCGGTACGGCAGGACCTTGAGCAGGATCAGGCTGCCCAGGCGGGCGAATTCGATCTGCGAGTCGTCCAGGGACTGGGTCTTGTCCAGCACCTCTTCGCGGTAGATGCCCAGGCCCGATTCGGTATTGTTTTCGACCTTGATGGTCAGGTCGCCGCCGATGGTTTCGACGAACACCGTGTCGAGGATGTTCAGGTGCGGAAAGCGCCCTTCCACCACCATCTCGCGGGTGGCTTTCTTCCATTCGAAATCGAAGGGCGCCGGCAGGGCGATATCGCGCTCGCCGCGGTTGTCGATGTAACGCACGTCCCGGCCGTCCACCGAGATCGACCAGCGGAACACCCGCACATCGGTGACGCGCTCGCCGATCTGGAAACTCGCCAGCAGCTTGCCGTCACGGATCGCCAGTTGCAGCAGGCGGGTGTTCTTGTAATAGGTGTAGAGCTCATTGAAATCATTGAGGAAGCCCTGGGCAGCCAGGAAGCTGCCTTCCAGGGGCACGGGCTCGGCTTCATAGCCTTCGCCCTCTTCCACCAGCCGGTAGAGGGAAAACACGTCGGCGACGCTGGTTTCCTTCTTCAGGCCGATAAACACGTTGTAGCCAAACAGCAGGCAGTCGCCGACCTGGACGATGTCCCGGGCGATGCAGTTGTTCTCGGTACGGATGCGCACCCGCCCGACCACTTCCATGCGGCTGTTGCCGAACTCGTCGAGACGCCTCTGGTTGAGGCTGTCGGTGGTGGCCCGCAGGCGCTGGCCCTGGTCCAGCAGGCGCTTTTGCAGCACCTCATAGGCGCCGCCTTCGGCGACGGCCTTGTCCAATACGTCCTGCGGGGGAGTTGCGACTTGAGCGTCCGACATCGTGGCCTTCCTGGATCTACGGCGGTGTGCAAAAAAAGCGGGCTCCTGAAACCTGGAGCCCAGTACCTGAAACGCCCGCAGCGGCACCCGCCCTGGAGCCGTCGATACAGACGACGGCTGCGGGGCCGGGGAGCGCGGGTGAATCAGGTGGGGTCAGGCATTTCAGGCTTCGGCAGAGGGCGCCTCAACCTTGCGCGTAACGGCAGCGGCAGCCAGCTCGGCCGCTACGGCCGGGGCGCTCTTGCCGTTGAGCAGGCGCGCCAGGACGTCCTGGACCACCGGGCTCTTGCCCACCACGCCCTCGATGGCCTTGCCCACCGACAGCGACTTGGCAAAGGAGTTGAAGAAGTCGCCTTCGCCACCGACGATCTCGATCTTGGCCTTGCTGAGGGCAGCAGACAGTACTTCGGCCTGGTCCTTGGCGATTTCCTTGTTGGCGGCGATGGCGGCCATCGCTTCCTCGAAGTTCTTCTCCAGTTGCATGCGGAATTCTTCGTGCTGGCGCGCGCTGTCGCTGAGGGAATCCAGAGCACTGAACTTCTTGCCCAGACCTTCGGCCTCGGCGTTCAGGCGCTGCAGCAGCACCTCGGCTTCGGCCGAACCCAGGTCCTTGGTGGCCTTGGCCTTGGCCGCGCCCAGTTGCTCTTCGCCACGGGCCTGAGCCCCGAGTTTTTCTTCCATGACCTTGGCTTCCGCCAGGCCGTCTTTCTCTTTGGCAGCCGCCTGGGCTTCCATGATGCGTGCGTCGGCCAGGCCTTTTTCCTGTTCGCCACGGGCTTCGGCAATCAACTGCTCGGTGCGTACGCGGGCTTGAGCCAGGCCTTCTTTTTCCTGGGCCGCAGCAGTGATTTCCAGCACTCGGGCATCCGCCAGGCCAGGCGCGGCGCGCTCGGCTTCCAGGCCTTCGGCCAGGCGTTTCTTGGCTTCGGCCTGTTTGGCCGCGGCTTCCAGTTCGGCCTGGGCCAGGTTGTTGATTTCCACCGCCTTGTGTTTGGAGCGGGTCTCGTCGGCCTCGGCCTGTTTGACCTGGCGCACCAGGTCCTGCTCGGCTTCGGCCTGGGCCTGGATCACCACCACTTGCTTGGCGCGTTCGGCTTCGGAAATCTCGCGCACTTCCTTGATCCGTTCTTCTTCCTGGGCCACGGTTTTCTCTACCGCTACCCGCTCACGAATCACCGTGGCGATGTTCTTGCGCTGCTCTTCCAGGGCCTTTTCTTTCTCGATGCGCTGCAGCTCGACTTCACGCTCGCGAGCCACCACTTCCAGGTCCTTGGCACGGGTGACTTTTTCCACCTCGATGACCACGGCACGCTGGCGGTTCTGCTGGGCCACTTCGACTTCGCGCTGATGGTTCTCGGTGCGCACGTCGATTTCCTGCTGGGACTGAATGCGTGCTTGTTCGGCCTTCAGGCGCTCTTCTTCCTTGACCTTGGCGGTTTCGGCTTCTTCGCGGGCACGGATGGTTTCAATCTCGCGCTTCTGCCGCGCTTCAGCGTCGGCCTGCTGGCGTTCCAGGGACAGCGAGGCTTCGCGGGTCTCAACGTTTTTCTTCTGGATCGCCAGCGCCTGGTTGCATTCCAGTTCGTTGGTGATGACGTTCTGTGTCGCGGTCAGCTCGGTGATCTTGCGGATACCCTCGGCGTCGAGAATGTTGCTCGGATCCAGGGAGTGCTTGGCCGTCTGTTCCAGGTAGTCGATGGCCACGTCTTCCAGCACGTAACCGTTGAGGTCGTTGCCGATGATCTCGATGATCCGGTCGCGGAAATCCTGGCGATTTTCGAACAGTTGGACGAAGTCGAACTGCTTGCCCACGGTTTTCAGCGCTTCGGAGAACTTGGCGTTGAACAGCTCGTTGACTGCCGCGCGATCAGAGGCGCGGTCGACACCAATGGCCTTGGCCACCTTGAGCACGTCTTCCTGGGTTTCATTGACCCGCAGGTAGAAGGCCACGGTGATGTCGGCGCGCATGTTGTCGCGGCAGATCAGCCCGTCCTTGGCCCGACGATCAACTTCCAGGGTGATCAGCGAAATGCGCATGAACTCCTTGAGGTGGATGACCGGGTACACCAGGGCGCCGGTGAAGTGCACCTTGGGGGTCGAGGACATGTCGTTGACAATCAGCGCCGTGCCTTGGGGGACCTTGATGTAAAAGGCCTTGAACAAGGCCAACAGGCCGAAGACCACCAGGACGACGAGGCCAATCCCGAGCAGGATGGGCAGCAGCGACGGTAAATTCATGCAATCAATCTCCTTTGATTCTGAGGAAGTCCGGGCTCAGAGGCCGCGAAACTCGTCCTCGGTAATGACCCTATAGGCGTGTTGCGCCTGCAGATACTCCAGTAACACGACGCGATCGCCGCGTTTGAAAGCTTGTGTTTCATCGGCACGCACACGCAGGATCAGGCCCGCGCCGCCGTTCTCGAGCACAGCTTCGCCGTGCTCCAGGGTGACCCGGCCGCTGCGTACCACAGCGGTCTGCCCCAGCACCGATTGGCTGCTGGTAGCTTCCATCTTGTGAAACAGCGGACGTAGCGGGCTACAGATTGCGGCGCTGATGGGCGCGGCCAGAAACAGCGCGACCATCGCCAGCAACAGACCCAGGGGATAGCGCAGCCAGCCCAGCGGCAGGTGACTGAGAATGTAGAGTTCGGCGAAATAGGTCAGGAACCAGCTGAAGAACGTCAGCAGGGTCAGCACCAGGGTGACCGGCACCCCGTTGAGCTTGAACTTGATCAGCAGCCCGGCCAGGCCTTCGGTGGCGTGAGCGCTGTCGAGCAGCGAGTCGGCCTCGAAGTCCAGCAGGTCGACATCAAGCATGCCCATGGCAACCACGGCCCAGTAGATCACTGCCAGACAGAGCATGAAGCTGAACAGCACTGTGGGGAACGACAACACTGTCTGCAGGAAGATTTCCATTGCTTTCCTATCCCTGAAAAAGCCAGGCAAGGCCCGACGGCCCTGCCCCTACAACACAACGGTGAATCAGGACTTGTTGCGGTCCTTGAGGCGCGCCAGCACGCTGTCGGCGCTGGTGCTGCCAGCGACGATCCCGGCTTCACGCAACTTGGCGTCCAGGGCATCGTCCGGGTTGCTGGTGTTGGCCAGCTCGGCAGCGGCGTCCATCTTTGCCGCGCGCTCAGCCTGCTTCTGCTTGATCCGCTCCAGGGACTCCACGGCAGTGTGCAGCTTGCTCTGCGAGCCGCCGTAGCGCTGGGCCACAGCCTGCTGGGCCTTCTGCACGCTCTCGGTGGCCTTGACGGTATCCACCTGCTGTTTCAAATGTTTGATATTGCCTTCGGCCTGGGTCACGGCCTTGCGCAACTGCGCCACGCTGGCGGCAAAACCGTCGGCCTGCTCGCGTTCCACGGCCAGGTCGTTTTCCAGATTGGCGATCTTCTGCGCCACTTCCTGGGCCAGGGTTTCATTACCCGCTTCCAGGGCCTTGAGGGCGTAGCTTTCATACTCGGCGACCTTGGCCGCGCTGCGGTCGGCGCGCTCGGCGGCGAGTTTCTGCCGCGCCATGATCTCGGCCAGGGCTTCCTTGGACTTGCGCAGTTCCTGATCGGCGTCACGGATCTCCTGATCGAGAATCCTCAGCGCCTGGCTGTCCACCAGGGCCTCGCCCGCCTCATTGGCACCACCGCGCAGCGCGGTGAGCAGCTTGCTCCATACGTTCATGTGCATTCCTCCAGGTCAGGCCTGAGCCTTCAGGTAGCCTTCGTAGGCCTCGGTTGCCCTGATCACGTTACTGGCCAGGGTTTCGATCTCGTAGAGCACGTTGGAGAGAATCGAAGTGGCACTCAGGGCGCCGAACATCATGTAGTGGCGCTCGCCGTCGAAGCGGGCTTCCAGGCCGATGCTCGACAGCGGGAACAACTGGCGGCTCAGCAGCACTTCCTCGTTGAACGCAGCCACGTCGGTCACTTCGCTTTGCGGCCAGAGCAGCGCCTCCACCAGGATCTGCTCGCCGGACAAGGCGACGAACAGCGGCAAGTCGCCGTATTCGCGCATGGTCACGTGCAAGCTCGGCTCGGCCCCTTCAAGCAGTTCAACGCTGGCTTCGCCGCTGTTGAACAACTCGGTGGCCACCAGGGCCTGGCACAGCGATCGGGCATTCCAGATCTGCGGCATGCTCACTTCTCCATCCTTTTCCACAGGAGCCAGCCCTTCTAAGGGCTGACGCAGTTTGCGTTCAACCGCCAGCAACGCCTGGGCGTTCTCCGGCAGTATCCAGACTTCCTTTTTCACCAAGCCCTGATCACGCAGGCGCTGGCGGAATAAACGTTGGTAATGAGCTGAGGATTTGTTTTCCATGACGCAGAGACTAAAACATCACATGTAAGGTTTTCAATTCATCACATGTAAAATTTACAGGTGATGTTTGTAACAAAAAATATCAGACGGGTCGCAGGGCAAACCGCGAAACCGGCAACGGCCGCATAGACCCTTTTTCATCTTTCGCAACTGCTACTTTTTCAAGCGGCGTCATTAAACCCGCCAACAAAGCGAATGAGAAGCACAATTGTCCCAGGCCCAACCCGCAAATAATCAATAATGGCAGGTAGCCGGCGCTGCCTTAATGGCGACCAATGGTCTAGGCTAAGCGGATTTTCCTGCCCAGCGGATGCCTCATGAATAGCCTCAGCAAGCCCCTCGCCGGATTGAAAGTGATTGAACTCGGCACCCTGATCGCCGGCCCCTTCGCCTCGCGTATCTGCGCCGAGTTCGGTGCCGAAGTGATCAAGGTCGAGTCTCCGGATGGCGGCGACCCATTGCGCAAGTGGCGCAAGCTGTATGAGGGCACCTCGCTGTGGTGGTTCGTCCAGGCACGCAACAAGAAGTCCCTGACCCTGAACCTCAAGCATCCGGAAGGCTTGGCGGTGCTCAAGCAGTTGCTGGGCGAAGCGGACATCCTGATCGAGAATTTCCGTCCCGGCGTGCTGGAGAAGCTCGGCCTGGGCTGGGACGTGCTGCACGCCCTCAACCCGAAACTGGTGATGGTGCGCCTGTCGGGCTTCGGCCAGACCGGGCCAATGAAGGACCAACCGGGCTTCGGCGCGGTAGGTGAATCCATGGGCGGCCTGCGTTACATCACCGGTTTCGAGGATCGGCCGCCGGTGCGTACCGGGATCTCCATCGGCGACTCCATCGCCGCACTGTGGGGGGTGATCGGCGCGCTGATGGCCCTGCGGCACCGCGAGGTCAACGGCGGCCAGGGGCAAGTGGTGGACGTGGCGTTGTACGAGGCGATCTTCGCCATGATGGAAAGCATGGTTCCGGAGTTCGATGTGTTCGGCTTCATCCGTGAGCGCAGCGGCAACATCATGCCCGGCATCACGCCTTCGTCGATCCACACCAGTGCCGACGGCAAGCACGTGCAGATCGGCGCCAACGGTGATGCCATCTTCAAGCGCTTCATGTTGATCATCGGCCGCGAGGACCTGGCCAATGACCCGGGCCTGGCCAGCAACGACGGGCGCGATAGCCGCCGCGACGAACTCTACGGGGTGATTGATCGCTGGGTGGCCTCGCTGCCCCTGGACCGGGTGCTGGAGCAACTGAACCAGGCCGAAGTCCCGGCCAGCCGGATCTTCAGCGCCGAGGACATGTTCCACGACCCGCAATTCCTTGCCCGGGAAATGTTCCTCCAGGCCAAGCTGCCCGACGGCAAGGCCTTCAAGATGCCCGGCATCGTGCCGAAACTCTCTGAGACTCCCGGCTCCGCGGAGTGGGTCGGTCCGGAACTCGGCGAGCACTCAACAGAAATCCTTGCGAGCCTGGGCTACAACAGCGAGCAGATCCAACACCTGCGCAATACTGGGGCAATCTAAGCTGAAACACCGGTCTCACACAGACGCCCTGCAACGGGCAATCCAGCGCGCGAAGCAGTGCCTCGTCCGGCTCGCAATGCCGCTTGCGGCGCTATTGCTGTGGCTGCCCAGCGCCCCCAGCCACGCCGGAGAAATCATCACCTGGCTACTGCGCGACTTTCCGCCCTTGAGCATCTTCGAGGGGGAGCAAAAGGGCCACGGCGTCATCGATCTGCTGATGCCGCAACTGATCGCCAACCTGCCGGAATACCAACACGAGCTGGTTCGGGTCAATCGCGCCCGTGGCATGCAGATGCTGCGCGAGCCGAGCTTCACCTGCGATCCTTCGCTGATCTGGAGCAAGGAGCGCGCGCAATGGGTGGCCTTCTCGATCACCAGCTTTCGCGTGCTGAGCAATGGCCTGGCGATTCGTCGCGCCGACCGCGAGCAACTGACGCAGTTTATCCATGACGGCAAGGTCGACCTGCACGGCCTGCTGGACAGCGGCAAGGAGTTGCTCGGGGTGGTGGCCGAGCGCAGCTATGGGCAACAACTCGACAACCTGCTGCAGCAAGTCCCGCCCAGTGCCATTCATGCCCACTATGGCAACGACGCCCTGGGCAGCCTGCTGCAGATGCAACGCCTGGGGCGCCTGCAATTGCTCCTGGGCTACCGGGCGGAAATCCGCTATCAGGCCGTACAGCAAGGCATCGACCCCCAGGACCTGGAGTTCTACCCGATCGAAGGCATCAGCAAGTACCAGGAAGTCCATGTCGGCTGCTCCGATACTCCCCAGGGCCGGCTAGCCATCACCCGCATCAACCAGACCCTGCTCAAACTGCGCGAGGAACGTCTGGTGGAGTTGTATGCAGCCTGGCTGGAACCCGGGATGCGCGACGAATACCGCGCCGACGCCCGAAGCTATTTCCAGGATCTAAAGGACCACTGACAAACGCCGGGCAAAAAGAAACCCCGAGAAGTGGGGAGACGACTCGGGGTTAAACGTGGTCTTTGACGACCCGTACCAGCAGGCTACAAGCACCGGAGCACAATGCCTGATCCTGCTGATACTGAGTCTGACTGACAGGATGGCTGGAAGGTTCCATAAAAAATTTGTCAGTTGCGCCGATCGAAAACCTTGCCTTCGGCGACATGGCGCAGCGCGGCAATCACGCAGGGCTCCAACCGCCCTTCGGCGATCAGCACGTCACGGTGCAAGCCATCGACAACATCAGTGAGTAAACGCTTGTCGGTGAGCTGGGCCTGATTGACTTCACGTTCCACAACGATGGCACCTGAAGCATTCTTCAAGCTCAGCAGGCATTCACCGTGGGCGCCGCCAGGCGTTAGGGTGACCAGGTAGGGACTCAGTGCCTCGCTCAATAAAAGACTGATACTTTCCATCTAGATCACCACTCAATAGCTCGAATAAAAGGTTCGAAAACAAAAATGCCGGTAGCTTTCTGACATTCAAGTGACCATCGCCCAGAGAAGAAAGTTCGCCACACCTACTGCTGCCGACCTGAGTCATTCGAGCATGCACGGGTAACATGACAGATATAAAACGGCCGACCAGGCGCAAACCACGCCGCCGTTGCATTGGAGCCCAAGCTTTGAAAGCAATGTCGAACAACAAATTGCGCATCATCCTTGCCGACGACCACCCGATCTTCCTGATCGGTTTGCGTGCGGTGCTGGAACAGGACAACAGCCTGGCTATCGTCGGCGAAGCCCGTTCGCCTTCCGCCCTGACCCAACTGATGCAGGAGGTCGAATGCGATGTGCTGGTCACGGATTTCATGATGCCCGAGGAGCAGCAGAACGACGGGCTGCGACTGATCGAGCAATTGCGCCGGCATCATCCCGACCTGCCCATCGTGGTGGTGACCATGCTCAACCACGCCGGACTGTTTCGCTCGATCCTCGACCTGGGCGTGACGGGGTTGCTGAGCAAGGCCAGCCTGGCCGATGAACTGCCGTCAGCCATTGCCCATGCGCGACAGCACAAACCCTATGTGGCCCAGGCCATCAAGCGGGCATTGAGCCTCGCCGGCGAAGTGGGGCCAGACCGGCTGGTCTCCAAGGATCAGTTGTCGCCCCGGGAACTGGAAGTGATCCGCCTGCTGGCCGCCGGCCACGCGGTGGGAACCATCGCCGCCCAGCTCAACCGTAGCAAACAGACCGTCAGCGCGCAGAAAGTCAGCGCCATGCGCAAACTCGGCCTTTCCAGCGAGGCCGCGCTGTACATCTATGTTCAGGAACACGGGCTGTCCTAAGCACACAAACCGGCCGCCTGCTGGCCAAGGCCGTTGCACCCCAGCCCGTGGGTCTCGGCCAGCCATTGGCGCGTCTCGGCGGCGCTCAGCGGCGGGGCAATAAAACAACCCTGCAGGTGAGCCGCTCCCAAGCCCTTGGCAGCCATACAGTCGGACTCGGTCTCGATCCCCGTCACCACCACCCCCAGGGACATGCGTCGCGCCATGCTCATCGCACCGCCGACCAGCGCCCGCTTGCGCTCATCGTCGGCCATGCCTGCGACAAACACCGGAGGAATCTTCAGCTCGGTGAAAGGCAGCTCCAGCAAGCGTTGCAGGCTGGTTCCACCGGTACCGAAATCGCCGATGGACAACTTGCAGCCGATCATCCGCAAGCGCAGCAGCGCCTCGACATGGGCGGTATCGGTCTGCAGCTGCGTGGTGTCGATCACTTCCAGGGTCAACATCCGCGCCGGCACTTCGAAGCGCCTCAGCAACGCCTCCAACTGACGCGGGAACAATGGCCGCTCAAGGATGCCGATGGGAATGTTTACGGCAATCGGCAGCCAGTGGCCCAGCACCAGCTTGACTCCGGCCACCAGCTCAAGCGCCTGCTCCAGCATGTGCCAGGTGAAGACCTCCTGCAGGCCGGCGAACTCGATCAGGGGCAAAAACTCGCCAGGCATCAGCAAGCCCCGCTCGGGGTGCTGCCAGCGCGCCAGCGCCTCGACGCCTTGCAGCCCGCCGTGCTGGTGGATGACCGGCTGAAAGTGCGCGACACCACACGCCAATACCGCCGCCAGCCCCTCATCCTGGGTCACCGCCTCAAGGACAAAGGGCTCAAGGCCGAGCAAGTCCCGGAGCAAGGTCTGGTTCAGCTCGGGGCCGCCTGCCCGGGAGTGCTGCTGATAGGCACAGAGCAGGTCGCCGATCACCGCGGCCGAAGCCGGCTTGGGCAGGCACGCGAGCACTTTCAACCCCAGCTCGCGAGCCATGCCGGCCGTGCCCTCAAGTACATCCGGCTCGGCGTCGCTGAGAATGATCAGAGCCTTGGCCTGCTGCTCAAGGGCCAGTTCGCGGATCAGCTCCAGCCCATCGGTCTGCTCCAGGTACAGATCGCAGATAGCGATATCCACCGGCCCCTTGCTGTCCAGCGAACGCCGTGCGGACTCCGGGTTCTCGGCGGTCAGCACGTTGAACACGCCATTGGCGTTGAGCATCTGGTGCAAGGCCATCAATTGGAACGAGTTGTCTTCGAGAATCAGCACTTTAAGCGAATGCATGGGGGCAACCTCCGATACGGCGTAGGTGGGAACAGTCCACTACAGGCCGATACGATAATCAGACGAATCCCAATCACCCATAGGACAAGTCTTATTCGTCCAGAGCTGTCTGGATGTCGCTGCGCAACATCCCAATGACCTCGAGCAACTGCGGCCATTGCCTGCCCAGCGCCTGCCCCTGCCGCTCCTTGACCAGCACCTCCAGCTCGATACAGGCCTTGGCCAGGGGCAAGGCGTCGATCAGGCAACACACCCCCTTGAGCCGATGCAAAGTGCCTCCCAGGCGCCCCCAATCCTGCACGACCAAGGCCTCTTCCAGCGCCTGCTGCTCTTCGCCAAGGTTGCGCAACAACTCCTGCAACATGCGCTGCAGCACGTGCTCGTCGGCCTGGGTCATGCCGCGCAAGGTCTGGATGTTGAATGATGGCGACGGCAGGAATCGGGCGAGCGACTGGGCCAACTGATCCAGGGTCACCGGCTTGACCAGCAACTGATCCATCCCCGCACGCTCGCAACGCTCTCGCTCGTCTTCGAAGGCATTGGCCGTGCAGCCGATCACCGGACAGGGCGCACGCCCTTCCTGCGCCTCGATCTCGCGGATGGCCTCGGTCAGGGCGTAGCCACTCATGCCCGGCATATTGCAATCGGTCATCAGCACATCAAAGGTCCCGGAGCGCCATTGCTGCAGCGCCTCACGGGCGTTGCCGCAGGCCACGACCCGATGCCCGAGAAACATCAATTGCTGGCTCAGGACCATGCGATTGGCGCTCAAGTCATCCACCACCAGCACGTCGATACTGCGGCTCGGCGGGCGCTCGGCAGGCGGCGAGGCTGGCGGATCGAGATCCTCGCTGACCCGCTCCAGATACAGCTCGATCACTACAACGGTTCCGGCCCCCGGCTCACTCAGCAGTTGAATGCGCCCGCCCATCAACTCGGTCAACTGCCGGCAGATGCTCAGACCCAATCCGGTACCACCGTAGGTCGAAGAGGTCATGGCATCCGCCTGGACAAAGGGCGTGAATATCTTCGCTTGCTGCTCGGCACTGATCCCCGGGCCGGTGTCCGCGACGCTGATCCGCAGACACGGGATGCCAGACTCATCGAGCTGGCGCTCAACCGTCACCCGCACCTCACCTTCAGCGGTGAACTTCAAGGCGTTGCTCAACAGGTTGTGCAGGACCTGGCGCAGGCGCAAGGGATCAAAGAGATAACGCCCCCGGGCCTCCTCATTGAACACCAGTTGCAAATGCACTCCCTGGTTGCGTGCGGTCACCTCAAAGAGCTGCCGAACACTCTCGAAAAACGGCTTGAGGGCGGTGACCTGCGGCACCAACTGCATATGACCAGCCTCGATCTTGGCCAGATCAAGGCTGTCCCCCATCAGACTGATCAACTCCTGGGCAGACTGATAGGCCACCCGCAGGGCCTCGGAGAAGGGCGCACCCCGCATCCCGGCCTGCTCCTTCTCCAGTTCCAGCAAGCCAATGATCGCGGTCATCGGCGTGCGGATCTCATGACTCATGGTGGAGAGAAAAGCGCTTTTCGCGGCATTGGCCTGATCGGCAGACTGACGCGCCTCCACCAACTGGTTCTCCAGACGCTTGCGCTCGGTGATATCGATCCAGCCACCCAGCAAGCCCTGCAGGCGGCCCTCGGCGCTGTAGAACGGAACCGTCCATTGATAGGCATGGATCGACCCGTTGCGCGTCTCCACCTGGCGGTCGGCGAACACCGATTCCTCGGACGCCAGCAACTGCATGATCTCGCCATGCAGCTGGCGAGCGGTGGCCGCAGGCAACAGATCCAGCTCTGGCAGTTGTCGCCCCTGAATCAACGCCAGGCTCGTCCCCAACTGCTGTTCATAACTCTTGTTGCAGGTGATCAGGCGCCCCTCCAGATCACGGACAAAGATCGGGTTGGGAATGCCGTCAAGCAGGGCCCGCATGAACACCAACTGATCATTGAGCCGCTGCTCGGCCTGCAATCGCTGCTGAATCTGCAGCTTGAGCCGACTGCTCCAGGCCAGGGAAATCAGACCGAACAGCAATGCGGTGGAAATGGCCCAGTACACCCAGGTCGGCACCCGCTGCCAGACCGGCATCGGCACCGGGGTGGCCCCCAGCCATTTGAGACGGATGGCGCTGAGCTCCGCCACCGGCAGCGCCTCCAACGACTTGTTGAGAATACTCAGCAGCTCGGGCTGATCCTTGCGCACGGAAAACTCGTCGGCGGACCAAGTGCCTTCAACGCTGCGCCCCACCCGGAGCCCATCGTCAGCCGGCCCCAACCCAAGCGCCTGGACCTGGACCTCGTTCTGAATGGTGGCCAGGGCTTCACCACTGCTGACCAGGGCCCGAGCTTCCTCATAGCTGGCAACGCTGCGCAGTCGGATGTCGGGATAGTTGCGCCGGATGTAACTCTCAAGGGTATGCCGCGCCGGCAACGCCAGTACCTCACCGGCCATCTGCTCCAGGCTGCTCAGGCGGCGATCCTCGGGGCGCACGACAAAGACCCAGGCAGCACCACCAAAGGCATGGGAGAAATTCAGGAACAACCGCCGGTCTTCACTGGCCGTGAGGGTCGAGTTCATCTGCGCCTGCCCACTCTCCAGCCACTCCAGGGTCTGTGCTGTGGAAAGGCTCTCCTTGTGCACAAAATGCAGGCCGGTCATGCGCGCGATACGGTTGAGCAGATCGATGTTCAGTCCAGCCCAGCGCCCCTCCTTGTCCTTGAACACGTTGGGCGGGTACTGCTGGGACGCCACCATCACATGGGGATGCTGGAGAATCCAGGCCTGCTCCTCGGCGCTCAGTTCGATGCGCTCACCGGAGATGTTCGCCCCCAGGCCGGTGGTCCAGCGGGCCTGTATTTCCCGCTGCAGGGATTCGTCGATGCTCTGCAGTGCCTGCTCCAGCATGCCTGCCAGCAACGCGTTGTCGTCACGGGTGGCAAAGGCGAAGCCGGTCGACGGCAAGCGGCTTTCATCCTGGATATGCACAGCCAGATAAGGGCGCAGGGCCTTGTAGGCACGCACGATGATCTCATTGCCGATAAAGGCGTCGGCGTCGCCCTGGTTCAATGCCTCAAGGCCGCTGTAGAGGTTGGGCGAGAGCATGATCTGACTGTTCGGATACGCCGCATGAACCTGTTCGGCGTTGGCATACCCGTCCAGTAACACCAGCTTCTTTCCGGCCAGATCATCACTGGGGCTCGACCCGTCACGGCGCACCACCACCACGGCCCTGTCGGGCATGTAGTCACTGGTGAAGCGCAGCCCAGAGAGGCCCCGCTCATAGCCATTGGCGCTGGTCAGAACATCGATGGTGCCGTTGCGCAGCGCTTCGACCGCCTGCTCACGCTCGGAAAAACCCAGGACTTCCATGGCCACGCCCAATCGCTCGCCCACCAGGCTGAGGTAATCGGCGCTGATGCCCTGATAGCGATTGCGGTCCCGGGTGATGTCAATGGGCTGGTAGTCATCAATGGCAATCCCCACCCTCAGGCGTGGATGCGTCGCCAGCCATTGACGCTCGGCGGGCGCCAGGGTCAGAGGGTCCAGCTCGACGAACGCCGGCACCAGTTTGAAGGGCAGATTCTTCGCCGTACCGGCCAGCGCCATACCCCAGAGCAGGGCCCAGGCCAGCAGGCCCAGCAATAGCAGGCCCAAGGCGCGCCGCACCCTGTAAGTTTGACGAAGCATCATCCGGGCCTCCCTGCCCCTGGCGGGCCAAGCTTGTGCATGAAAAAACAAAGCCCGTCAGGAGACGGGCTTCGTGGGACGACAAGACCAAGGGATCAGAGGGGCTTGCCACGATTGCCGTGCTGGCTGACAAAAGCCTGCACCGCTTTCAGGTCATTGGCCAGTACTGTGCAGCGCTCTTCACGCTGGAACAGGTCGGACAAGTGCGCTGGCAGCTCCAGGGACTTGCCGATACCGGCCTTCTCCACAGCTTCCGGGAACTTGACCGGGTGCGCGGTGCCCAGAATCACCATCGGCGTATCCAGGCTGCGACGGCACTCGCGAGCCGCCTTGACCCCGATCGCGGTGTGCGGGTCCAGTATCTCGCCGGTCTGCTCGAACACCTCGGCAATGGTTTCGCAGGTCTGCTCGTCGTTCACCGCCAGGGAATCGAACAGCTTGCGCGCTTCGGTCCAGCGATCTTCGTCGACGCTGAAGCCGCCGCCCTGCTTGAAGCTGTCCATCAGGCCGGCCAGGGCCGCGCCGTTGCGACCGTGCAGGTCGAACAACAGGCGCTCGAAGTTCGACGAGACCATGATGTCCATGGACGGCGACAGGGTCGCGTGCAGGGTTTCCTTGACGTACTGATTGCCGCTCATGAAGCGGTGCAGGATGTCGTTGCGGTTGGTGGCGACGATCAGTTGGCTGATCGGCAGGCCCATGTTGCGCGCCAGGTAGCCGGCGAAGATGTCGCCGAAGTTGCCGGTGGGCACCGAGAACGCGATGGAACGCGCCGGGCCGCCCAGCTGCAGGGCCGCGTGGAAGTAGTAGACGATCTGGGCCATGATCCGCGCCCAGTTGATCGAGTTCACCGCCACCAGGCGGGTGCCCTTGAGGAAGCCTTGATCAGCGAAGCTGGCCTTGACCATTTCCTGGCAGTCGTCGAAGTTGCCTTCGATGGCGATGTTGTGGATGTTCTCGCCGAAGATGGTGGTCATCTGCCGGCGCTGCACTTCCGAGACGCGGTTGTGCGGGTGCAGGATGAAGATGTCGACGTTGTCACAACGCTTGCAGCCTTCGATCGCCGCCGAACCGGTGTCACCGGAGGTGGCGCCGATGATCACCACGCGCTCGCCACGCTTCTCCAGCACGTAGTCCAGCAGGCGACCCAGCAGTTGCAGGGCGAAATCCTTGAACGCCAGGGTCGGGCCGTGGAACAGCTCGAGCACCCACTCATTGCCATTCAGCTGACGCAGCGGCGCGATGGAACTGTGGGAGAAGGCGCCGTAGGTTTCTTCCAGGATCTTCTTGAAGTCGGCGTCCGGAATGCTGCCGGTGACGAACGGGCGCATGACCCGGAACGCCAGCTCGTGATACGGCAGGCCGGCCCAGGAAGCGATTTCCTCCTGGGTGAAACGCGGCAGGTTCTCTGGCACATAGAGACCGCCATCGCTGGCCAGACCTGCCAGCAACACATCTTCGAAATTCAGGGCCGGTGCCTGGCCACGAGTACTGATATAGCGCATGGGGACAAACCTTCGGTTTGAGCCTCAAGCTGCAAGCTGCAAGCTGCAAGTCAACGCCGGATCTGCCGTGACTTGCCACCTGAGGCTTGCAGCTTGTAGCTGCTTCGATTAATTCAAATGTTCGACGCGGATACGGACCACTGGACCGACAACACCCTGCAGGGCTTCCAGGGCGGTGATCGCATCGTTGATGTGCTGCTCCAGAACACGGTGGGTCAGCAGGATCATCGGTACCAGGCCGTCCT
Organism: Pseudomonas sp. Fl4BN1; assembly: GCF_009908285.1. Taxonomy (GTDB): domain Bacteria; phylum Pseudomonadota; class Gammaproteobacteria; order Pseudomonadales; family Pseudomonadaceae; genus Aquipseudomonas. The sequence continues at coordinate 42,189 of NZ_JAAARM010000013.1, read as the reverse complement.
GCTCTTCCACTTCCTTCTGCATGATCGATTCGATATTGATCCCGCGCTCCGAGAGGATGCTCGCGACCTGGGCCAGTACGCCCGGGTGATCCTTGGCCTGGATGCGCAGGTAGTAGGCGCTTTCGCAGGACTCGATCGGCAGGATCGGGTGGTCCGACAGCGAGTCCGGCTGGAAGGCCAGGTGCGGCACGCGGTTTTCCGGGTCGCTGGTCATGGCGCGAACCACGTCCACCAGGTCGGCCACTACCGAGGAGGCGGTCGGTTCCATGCCGGCGCCAGCGCCGTAGAACAGGGTCGAACCCGCAGCATCGCCGTTGACCATCACCGCGTTCATCACGCCATTGACGTTGGCGATCAGGCGATCGGCAGGGATCAAGGTCGGGTGCACCCGCAACTCGATACCGGCTTCGGTGCGGCGTGCCACACCCAGGTGCTTGATGCGATAGCCCAGGGCTTCGGCGTAGTTCACGTCAGCGGTGGTCAGCTTGGTGATGCCTTCGGTGTAGGCCTTGTCGAACTGCAGCGGGATACCAAAGGCGATGGACGCCAGGATGGTCAGCTTGTGCGCAGCATCGATGCCTTCCACGTCGAACGTCGGGTCGGCTTCGGCGTAACCCAGGGCCTGGGCTTCGGCCAGTACGTCTTCGAAGGTACGGCCTTTCTCGCGCATTTCCGAAAGGATGAAGTTGCCGGTGCCGTTGATGATCCCCGCCAGCCAGTTGATACGGTTGGCCGAAAGACCTTCACGGATCGCCTTGATCACCGGGATGCCACCGGCCACTGCGGCCTCGAAGGCCACGATCACGCCCTTCTCCTGGGCCTTGGCAAAGATTTCGTTGCCGTGGACGGCAATCAGCGCCTTGTTCGCGGTGACCACATGCTTGCCATTCTCGATGGCCTTGAGCACCAGTTCGCGAGCCAAGGTATAGCCGCCTACCAGCTCGATGACGATATCGATTTCAGGGTTGGTGGCCACGGCGAAGACATCGTTGGTAATCGCAATACCGGTCGTCTGGAACTGGGGCTTTGGCGTACGGGTAGCAATCTGCGCTACTTCGATTCCACGCCCGGCACGCCGAGCAATCTCCTCGGCGTTGCGCTGAAGTACGTTTAAGGTACCGCCACCGACAGTACCCAGCCCACAGATGCCTACTTTGACCGGATTCACTCTGAACTCCCCATAAAACGGCCGACTCAAGGTCGGCCGTGGAAAACAGCCGCAAACAGCGCGGCTCTCTATTAATGGCCCGTCGGTCGCAACCGCCGGGCCATGATCGTCAAAGGCTAGCGTGACGATGCAGGATTATTTCGCACCCAGCGCCAGTTTGGCGATCTGTGGTGCTGGCTGGTAGCCCGGAATCACTTGGCCGTCGGCCAGGACGATGGCCGGCGTACCGTTGACGCCGATCGACTGCCCCAGGGCGAACTGCTTGGAAACCGGGTTGGCGCACTTGGCCGCCTTGATTTCCTTGCCGTCGACCATCTTGTCCATGGCGGCTTTCTTGTCCGCCGAGCACCAGACTGCTTGCAGCTGTTCGTCACCCGGCGAGCCCAGGCCCTGGCGCGGGAACGCAACGTAGCGCACTTCAACGCCCAGCTTGTTCAGCTCGGGCACTTCAGCGTGCAGCTTGTGGCAGTACGGGCAGGTGGTGTCGGTGAACACGGTGATGTGGGTCTTGGTCTCGCCGATGGCCGGATAGACCACAGTTTCCGCGACCGGGATGCCGTTGATCAACTTGGAAATGCCCAGACGCTCGGTTTTTTCCGTCAGGTTGACCGGCTTGCCGTCCTTGAGCTGGAACAGATAGCCCTGGACCACGAACTGGCCGTCGGCGCTGGCATACAGCACTCGACTGCCCTTGAGCTTGACCTCATACAGGCCGGCCAGGGGACTGGCGGTGATGCTCTCCACCGGCGTATCGAGCTGCAGAGTCTCGAGGCTTTTGCGAATGGCTTTATCGGCACTGTCATCGGCCATGGCGAAGGTGCTGAGCAGCGCCAGGGAGGCGGCGGCAAAAATCTGGGTCAAACGCATGGGAACTCCTGAAGGCGGGCAAATGGGCAACCTGGAGCGATCGCCATGGCAATCGCTCGCAAACAGCCGTTTTGCAAACCGGCAAAGCCTATCACATCTGTTTGCCGGCACCGACTACGGGCGACGCAAAGCGCCTTCCGAAAGCCAAATCAGCCCCGCGGGTGATGCTTGGCGTGCAAATCCTGCAGACGGGCACGGGCCACGTGGGTATAGATCTGAGTGGTGGACAGGTCACTGTGCCCCAACAACATCTGCACCACCCGCAGATCGGCGCCGTGATTGAGCAGATGCGTGGCAAAGGCATGGCGCAGAGTATGGGGCGACAGCGACTTGCCAATGCCGGCCACCTTGGCCTGGTGCTTGATCCGATGCCAGAAGGTTTGCCGGGTCATCTGCTCGCCACGCAGGCTGGGAAACAGCACATCGCTGGGCCGCCCTCCCAGCAACTCGCCCCGGGCGTCACGCATGTAACGCTCGACCCAGACAATCGCTTCCTCGCCCATGGGCACCAGGCGCTCCTTGCTGCCCTTGCCCATCACGCGCAACACGCCCTGACGCAGGTTTACCTGCTCCAGGGTCAGGCTGATCAACTCGGTGACCCGCAAGCCACAGGCATATAGCACTTCGAGCATGGCGCGATCACGCTGGCCGATGGCTTCACCGAGGTCCGGCGCCGCCAGCAGCGCCTCGACATCCGCCTCCGACAGTGACTTGGGCAGTGGACGCCCCAACTGCGGCATATCGATCTGCAGGGTCGGGTCGACCTCGATCAGCTTTTCTCGCAGCAAGTAACGATAGAACCCACGCAACCCTGAGAGAAATCGCGCCGTCGAGCGGGGCTTGTAAGCCTGCTCAACACGCCAGGCCAGGTGATCAAGGATCAACTCGCGCCCGGCCCGCGGCAACTCCAGCCCCTGCTCCTGCAACCAACCATTGAACAATGCCAGGTCACTGCGATAGGCATCACGGGTGTTGTCGGACAGGCCTTTCTCCAGCCACAGGGCATCGAGAAATCGGTCGATCAAGGGGTGGTCAATGGCGGGCATAAACACTCGAAAGGCGCGATCCAGGGGCCACGCGCAAAAAAATAGTGAACTGTGCAGAGGGTCGCTAGTCTTTCATAGCCAGCCATTTCAAGGAACAGGGTGCATTGATGAGCGAACAACAGATTTTGCTGGCCTTCGGCGGCATTGGCGTCGCCGCGCTGGGCTGCCAATGGTTGGCCTGGAGACTGAAACTGCCGGCCATTCTGTTCCTGCTGCTCAGCGGCATTCTCGCCGGCCCGATACTGGGCTGGCTCGATCCCCAGGAGATGTTCGGCCCGTTACTGATGCCCCTGGTCTCCCTGGCTGTGGCGCTGATCCTGTTCGAAGGCAGCCTGACCCTGCACCTCTCGGAATGGCGGGAGATTGGCAACGTAGTGCACCGCCTGGTGACGATCGGCGCCCTGTCCACCTGGGCTGTGATCACCCTCGCCACTCACTGGCTACTGGGCTTCGACTGGATGCTGGCCCTGCTGTTCGGGACCTTGACCCTGGTCACCGGGCCGACAGTGATCGTGCCCATGTTGCGGGTCGTGCGCCCCAAAGCCTCGATCGCCAACATCCTGCGCTGGGAGGGCATCGTCATCGACCCGATCGGTGCGCTGCTGGCGGTGGTGGTCTACAGCTTCATTATTGCCAGCGCCGCCGGCGAGGGCCTGAGCCACAGCCTGCTGACCTTTGCTGGGGTGATCCTCTGTGGCGGGCTGTTCGGCATCGTCGGTGGCTGGGTCCTGGGCAGCATCATGCGGCGCCAATGGTTGCCGGAATACCTGCACAACCTGGCGACCCTGGCGGCGGTGCTGGGGATCTTCATTGCCTCCAACCAGGTGATGCATGAATCCGGGCTGCTGGCGGTGACGCTGATGGGCATGTGGATGGCCAACATGAAGGGCGTGGACGTGCGACATATCCTGCACTTCAAGGAAAACCTCAGCGTGCTGCTGATTTCCGGGCTGTTCATCCTGCTGGCGGCGCGCCTGGACCTCAAGGCGCTGATTGCCCTGGGCCCGCTGGTGCTGATTCTGCTGCTGGTGATCCAGTTCATCGCCCGACCACTGAATGTTTTGCTGTCCACTGCAGGATCGAGTCTCAACTGGCGCGAGCGTGCCTTGCTGGCCTGGATCGCACCGAGGGGGATTGTGGCGGCGGCGGTTTCGGCGATTTTCGCCATACGCCTGGATGAGGCCGGGCATCAGGGTGCACTGCTATTGGTGCCACTGACCTTCGCCGTGATCATCGGCACGGTGGTCCTGCAAAGCGCCACCGCTCGTCCGTTGGCGCGCCTGCTGAAAGTCGCGGAACCCGCCCCCAGCGGCTTCCTGATCGTCGGCGCCAACGGCCCGGCACGCACCATTGGCAAGGCCTTGCAGCAGTTGGGCAGCCGAGTGCTGCTGACCGACTCCAGCTGGGAGAACATCCGCGCCGCGCGCATGGAAGGCCTGCCCACCTATTTCGGCAATCCGGCCTCGCAGCACGCCGATGCGCACCTGGATCTGGTGGGATTGGGGCATCTGCTGGCGCTCTCACCTTCAGGCGAACTCAACACCCTGGCGGCCATGCGCTTTCGTCACGACTTCGGCCATCAGCGCCTGTTCGCGCTGGCCAACAGCCAGGAAAGCCGGCGCACCGACAAGCACCGAGCCAGCCATGAACACCGCGGCCAGCTCCTGGGCAGCGAGGCCCTGACCTATACCAAGCTGGCCAGCCTGCTGGGCCAGGGCGCGGAGCTGTACAGCACAAACCTGACCGAAGCCTTTGACTGGGACGCCTACCAGACGTTGCACGGCGAACGCGCGACCCTGCTGTTCGCCCGCGATGGCAACGGCTGGGTACATGTTTTCACCCCGGAAAGCAGCCTCAAGCCGGCGGCAGGCTGGACCCTGCTGGCCCTGATCCAACCCGAGTCCCTCTAACCACAACCCCCTCGTAGGAGCTGGCTTGCCAGCGAAGAGGCCCGAGCCCCCATTCGCCGGCAAGCCGGCTCCTACGCCGCGAACCCTGGAAGCACCGGCACCGGGCGCTTGTCGTCGTCGATGGCGACAAAGCTGAACAAGCCATGGATGGCCTTCTCCCGACCATCACAGCTCATGCTTTCGACAAACACCTCGACCTCGACCTTGAGGCTGGTATTGCCCACCTTCACCACTCGCCCCACCAACTCGACAATCGAACCAGCGGCGATCGGATGATTGAAATCGATCCGGTCAGTGGACACTGTCACCAGTGGCAGCCGACAGAAACGCGTGGCCGCGATAAACGACACTTCGTCCATCCAGGCCAGGGCGGTGCCGCCAAACAGAGTGTTGTGGTGGTTGGTGGTGGACGGGAATACCGCCTTGGTCACGCGGGTCACCGAGAGCTCGGTGCGGCGCTGAATTTCTTGCTCGCGAGGGGACATGGATCGACTGCCTGAAACACTAAGAAGGGATAAATGACGGGCAACAAAAAAGCAGCCCGTAGGCTGCTTTTTTCTGCATCGGAAGCTGGACTTAAGCCAGTTTTTCCTTGATGCGAGCTGCTTTACCCGACAGGTCACGCAGGTAGTACAGCTTGGCTTTACGTACGTCACCGCGACGCTTGACAGCCATGCTGTCGATTTGCGGGCTGTAAGTCTGGAAAGTACGCTCTACGCCAACACCGTTGGAGATTTTACGAACGGTGAATGCACTGTTCACGCCGCGGTTACGCTTGGCGATTACAACGCCTTCGAATGCCTGCAGACGGGAACGATCGCCTTCCTTCACTTTCACCTGAACGACAATGGTGTCGCCCGGGGCAAAGGCTGGGATCTCTTTGGTCATCTGCTCTGCTTCGAGTGCAAGGATGATTTTGTTGGTCATGCTGTGCTCCTAAGGTAAATCGTCGGATCTACCATCGATACGTTGTTAACTATCGTCCCGCTCGCGGAGATATTCCTCGAGCAGCTTCTTCTCTTCTCCAGAAAGCGAGCGGCTTTCCAGAAGATCGGCGCGTCGTTCATAGGTCCGACCAAGGGACTGCTGTAAACGCCAACGCCGGATGTGTGCGTGGTTGCCACTTAGCAACACGTCGGGAACACGCTGATCCGCATACACCTCCGGTCGGGTGTAGTGCGGGCAATCCAGCAGACCGTCCGTGAAGGAATCTTCCTCCGCGGAATCCACATGCCCTAAAGCTCCGGGCAGCAGTCGCGTAACCGCATCAATCAGGACCATCGCCGGCAGCTCGCCACCGGAGAGTACATAGTCGCCAATCGACCACTCTTCATCGACATGAGCCTCAATAAAACGCTCGTCAATGCCTTCATAGCGACCGGCAATCAGGATCAATGCATCCTCATTCGCCAACTCGCGTACCGCCGACTGATTCAGTTGACGGCCCTGGGGCGACAGGTAAATCACCTTCGCACCCTCCCCGGCTGCATTTCTGGCCTGAACCAGCGCATCCTCCAGGGGCTTGATCTTCATCACCATGCCTGGACCACCGCCAAACGGGCGATCGTCTACAGTGTGATGTCGATCCGTGGTGTAGTCTCGCGGATTCCAACAGGTGAGCTGCAACAGCCCCTGTTTCACCGCGCGGCTGGTTATGCCGTACTCGCTGATGGCGGAAAACATCTCGGGAAACAAACTGATCACTTCTACGCGCAAATTAGCCACGCTTAGAAGTCCGCGTCCCATTCCACCTTCATCTCGCCCGCGGCCAGGTCGATGGCCAACACGCATTGCTCGGTATAGGGCAACAGGCGTTCGCGATCATCCAGGCTGCCAGCGCAAGGCTTGACCACCATTACATCATTGGCGCCGGTTTCCAGAAGATGATCGATCTTCCCGAGCAATTGCCCGAGTTGGTCAATAACCTTCAGACCTTCCAGCTGGTACCAGTAGTACTCGCCGTCGGTCAGTTCAGGGAACAGGTTGCGCGGCACGCAGATCTCGTAACCGGCCAGAAGACGAGCTTCTTCACGATCATCAAGACCCTTGAGCTTTGCGACCAGGAATTTGTCATTCCCGCGTCCGCTGACCAGCTCAACCTGTTTCACGCTACCTTCGCGCTTGAGCGTCCAGGTTTTGTAGTCCAACAGGTTTTTAATTGGATCAGTAAAGGAGTAAACCTTCACTTCGCCGCGAACGCCGTGAACAGAATAGATTTTGCCGATAACGATCAAATCATCAGCAGGAGCAGGCGTCGCGTTCATAGGGTTCAGGCTGCAGCCTTAGCCGATTCCTTCAGCAACTGAGCAACACGCTCAGAAGGCTGTGCACCAACGCTCAGCCAGTAGGCTACGCGCTCTTGGTTCACGGACAGGCGGATTTCTTGACCACGAGCGATCGGGTTGAAGAAACCAACTTGTTCTTTGTGCGAACCGTCACGTGGGTTACGGCTGTCGGTCACGGTCAAGTGGTAAAACGGGCGCTTTTTGGAGCCGCCAAGGGCAAGACGGATTGTTAGCATGTGAACATCGTTCCTGTAGTCGGTGCTGCAAATCTAAATGCACAGCGGGCATGGGTGCCCGAAAGGCCGCATATTCTAAGGAATATCCGGACTTTTGCAAATGTCTTTTTCCGGCGCCTATCGGCTGCCACTCAGATTTGCTATGGAGCCGTTGCAAGCAACAGCGGGTCAGCGCGCCTCAAGTAGAGGTTTGCTGGAGATTCCACGTCCCCGTGGAAAAGCGCCGACATGACTGCCGGCGCAGATTCTTTACATTTTCGGCATGCCGCCGCCGGGCAACATACCGCCCATGCCGCGCATCATCTTGGCCATCCCGCCCTTGGCGGAGAACTTCTTCATCATCTTCTGCATCTGCTTGTGCTGCTTGATCAAGCGACCGATGTCCTGCACCTGGGTACCGGAGCCCATGGCGATCCGACGCTTGCGCGAACCGCTGATCAGCTCAGGGTCGCGGCGCTCGGCCGGAGTCATGGAATTGATGATGGCTTCCATCTGCTTGAACTGCTTCTCTGCCGCACCCTGGGCATTGCCCATCTGCGCCAGGTTCACCCCGCCGATGTTCGGCAGCTTGTCCATCAGGCCGCCGAGGCCGCCCATGTTCTTCATCTGTTGCAGCTGGTCGCGGAAGTCTTCGAGGTCGAAGCCCTTGCCCTTCTTCAGTTTTTTAGCAAGCTTGTCGGCTTTTTCTTTATCGAGGGTCTGTTCGGCCTGCTCGATCAGACTGAGCACGTCGCCCATGCCAAGGATGCGCGAAGCGATACGCTCAGGATGGAACGGCTCAAGCGCCTCGGTCTTCTCGCCCATACCGATGAACTTGATCGGCTTGCCAGTAATGGCCCGTACCGACAGTGCTGCACCACCACGGGCATCACCGTCGACCTTGGTCAGGATCACCCCGGTCAGTGGCAGCGCATCGCCAAAGGCCTTGGCGGTGTTGGCGGCGTCCTGGCCGGTCATGGCGTCGACCACGAACAGGGTTTCCACCGGCTTGATCGCGGCGTGCAAGGCCTTGATCTCGCCCATCATCTCTTCGTCGATGTGCAGGCGACCGGCGGTGTCGACGATCACCACATCGATGAACTTGAGCCGGGCTTCTTTAATAGCCGCTTCGGCGATGGCTACCGGCTTCTGGCTCAGGTCCGATGGAAAGAAGGTCACGCCGATGTCATTGGCGAGCGTTTCCAGCTGCTTGATCGCCGCCGGACGGTAGACGTCCGCCGACACCACCATCACGCTCTTTTTCTTGCGCTCTTTAAGGAAGCGCGCGAGCTTGCCGGCGGTAGTGGTCTTACCGGCACCTTGCAGGCCGGCCATCAACACTACAGCGGGTGGCACCGCACTGAGGTTCAAGTCCTCGTTGGCCACACCCATCAGGCTTTCCAGCTCGGCCTGGACAATCTTCACGAAGGCCTGGCCCGGGGTCAGGCTGCGGGACACTTCGGTGCCGACTGCACGTTCCTTGACCGAATTGACGAAGTCCTTGACCACTGGCAGGGCGACGTCGGCTTCGAGCAACGCCATGCGCACTTCGCGCAGGGTGTCTTTGATGTTGTCTTCGGTCAGCTTGGCCTTGCCGGTGACATGGCGCAGCGTCTGCGAGAGACGGTCGGTTAGGTTTTCAAACATGCTCGATCCTTTCAGGCCCAAGGTAGACCGGGGTAATGGCGGCCCAGAGCGTAATAAACAAGTGCTCGATGAGCCTGCGGCGTGGGCAGGGCGCGGATTATAGCGAAGACTGTGCGTGGCGGACACCTCGCCGTCTGCTTGCGTGGTCTTTCAGGGCTGTGGGTTCTATGCCAAACTCAGCGACTTTCGGGCCTGCCTAACAGGATTTATGCTCCCCTTGTCACCCAGTTTGCTACCCACCCTCGCCGCCGCCGTCCTTTATGCCGCTGCGACCTTCTATCAAGGCTCCCGCCTGGCCACAGGCGCCAAGGCGAACAAGCGCCTGCTGGTTACGCTCGGCGTCCTGGCCCTGCTCGCCCATAGCGCCAGCCTGCTGACCCACCTGATGACCCCGGTCGGCCTGGGCCTGGACTTCTTCAGCGCCGCCAGCCTGATCGCCGCCGCCGTCATCGCCCTGACCCTGCTGGCCTGCTCGCGCATTCCCGTGGAAAACCTGCTGGTGCTGTTGTTCCCACTCGGCGCCCTGACTGCCCTGCTGGCGCAGTTCGTGCCCACCGGGACCGTACCGGTGATTGATGAAGAACCTGGGATTCTCGCCCATATCCTGCTGTCGATCCTGGCCTACGGCATGTTCACCATTGCGGTGTTCCAGGCCTTGCTGCTGCTGGTGCAGGATCACCAACTGAAGAACAAGCACCCGTCCGGGCTGATCAGGAACTTTCCCCCACTGCAGACCATGGAAAGCCTGCTGTTTGGCTTCCTCTGGGCCGGCTGGACCCTGCTCTCGCTGTCGCTGATCTCCGGCTGGCTGTTTGTCGAGAACCTGTTTGCCCAGCACCTGGTGCACAAGACCCTTCTGGCCTGCCTGGCCTGGGTGGTATTCAGCGTGCTGCTGTGGGGCCGCAATCGCCTCGGCTGGCGCGGACACAAGGCGATTCGCTGGACCCTCGCGGGCTTCTGCCTGCTGATGCTCGCCTACTTCGGCAGCAAGCTGGTTCGTGAATACATCCTGCATATTTGACGACCGGCCATGACCGACTCTCTGCCCTCCGGGCCCATGCTCGCGGTAATCGCCCTGCTCATTGTCTGGTCAGGCCTGTTCACGGCCATCGATGCTGCACAATTGCATCTGCTGACCCTGCGCAGCCATTCGCGCTCGGGTGACAAGCCGGCTGCAAGGCTGGCCTTCCCCAAGGAAAGTCTGATTCTGTGCAATACCTTGTGCCGAGTCCTGGCGGTGATCATCAGCACCTTGCTGGCACTGTTCTACTGGGCGGAAAACGGCCCCTGGCTGGCGTGCCTGATCAGCACCTGTGGCCTGCTGGTATTGGCCGAATACCTGCCCCGGACCCTCGCCGCGCGGTACCCGGAAGGCACCTTGAGCTTCGGCAACAGCCTGTTGGCCATTCCGATGAAGATCATCTATCCCCTGGCATGGCTGCTCAACGCCATCAGCCAGCTGCTGTTGCGGCCCTTTGCCGCCAAAGCCAGCGCCGTCAAGCACAGCGACGACGACCCAGCACTGCAGGACGACGAACCCGCCCCCCAGGAGCACCATGCCCTGTCCGGCATCCATGCCCTGGACAACATCACCGTCAATGACATCCTGGTGCCCCGCAGCGAAGTGGACGGCATCAACCTGGACGACCCGATCGAAGAGATCATCGCCCAACTGCGCCTGAACAAACGCACGCGCCTGCCGGTGTTCCACAGCGACATCAACCAGGTCGAAGCGGTGCTCAACACCCGGCAGATCCGCCACCTGCTGCCCGACGCCAGCCTGACCAAGGATGCGCTGCTGGCGGCCTGCCACGAGCCCTATTTCGTTCCAGAAAGCACCCCACTGCAGTTGCAATTGCTCAATTTCCACAAGCAGCAGCGACGCCTGGGCATGGTGGTGGACGAATACGGCGAAGTGCTGGGCATCGTCACCCTAGAAGACATCCTCGAAGAAATCGTCGGCGAGTTCGAAAGCGAGCACAGCCTGGATAATCCGCACATCCACCCTCAAGCCGATGGGCGCTACGTGGTGGAAGGTGCGGCATCGATCCGCGAGCTGAACAAGAGCCTCGGCTGGCACCTGCCCAGCGATGGCCCCAAGACCCTCAACGGCCTGGTCACCGAAGCCCTGGAAACCATTCCCGACAGCGCCGTGTGCCTGAAGATCGGCCGCTACCGCCTGGAGATTCTCGAAACCGAGGAAAACCGCGTCAGCCGCGTGCTGATCTGGCACACCAGCAGCGTTCCCGCCATCACCTGACACTCACCGGCATCCCTTGCAGCCGCTCATATCCTGCCATTGGGCGGGCGCTACTCCGTTCGCCTGGAAGCGCCAGGAAGCGCCTTCCCGACCTTATCGCAGCCTGCGACAGCGGCTACCGTTTCAGCCCCCCGTTTTAGCCCTTGTTGGATCGTTAGGGGCCTTTCTATAATCGGACGGCTTATCCAAGCCCCGCAGTCCCGCGTGCTACCCGCACTCAGCGCGATCCTGCACGCCATAGCCGCTACCGTTCGACGTTTCTCCCACCCCGAGAGACGACCGCGCCAAACCCACATCCCTGGGTGCTCGACCATAATAATTCGCTCCACTGGAGCACTGACTGTCAGGGATCTTCGCATGACGACCAGCACCGCCTACAGCGCCTCCGCGCCTGCTCAACCGACCAACTCCGCAACCCGCGTGGCCACCGCCAGCTTCATCGGCACCGCCATTGAGTTCTACGACTTCTACGTCTACGCCACTGCTGCCGCGCTGGTGATCGGTCCAGTGTTCTTCCCCCAGACCTCCGGCACCGCACAGATGCTCTCGGCCTTTCTGACCTTCGGCATCGCCTTTCTCGCCCGCCCCCTGGGCTCGGCATTGTTCGGGCACTTCGGGGACCGCGTCGGACGCAAGTCGACCCTGGTCGCTTCTCTGCTGCTGATGGGCGTGTGTACCACCCTGATCGGCGTACTGCCGGGATACGCCAGCATCGGTGCCTGGGCGCCGATCCTGTTGTGCGTACTGCGTTTCGGCCAAGGCCTGGGGCTCGGCGGTGAATGGGGCGGAGCCGCCCTGCTGGCCACGGAAAACGCCCCGGAAGGCAAACGCGCCTGGTTCGGCATGTTTCCACAACTGGGCCCATCCATCGGCTTTCTCGCCGCCAACGGCTTGTTCCTGGCGCTGGCCCTGGGCCTGGACGACGAACAGTTCCGCTCCTGGGGCTGGCGCATTCCATTCCTGCTCAGCGCGGCCCTGGTAATGGTAGGCCTGTATGTGCGCCTGAAGCTGCATGAAACCCCGGTCTTCGCCAACGCCGTAGCACGCCAGGAACGGGTGAAAATGCCGCTGGTCGAACTCTTCAGCCAATACTGGCTGCCGGTGTTGCTGGGCGCCTCATCGATGGTGGTGTGCTACGCGCTGTTCTATATTTCCACGGTGTTTTCCCTGAGCTACGGCGTCTCCACTCTGGGTTACAGCCGGGAAACCTTCCTCGGCCTACTGTGCTTCGCGGTGTTGTTCATGGCAGCAGCCACGCCGCTATCGGCCTGGGCCAGCGACCGCTTCGGCCGTAAGCCAGTACTGATTGTCGGCGGAGTGCTGGCCATCCTGTCCGGCTTCACCATGGAGCCATTGCTCACCCAGGGTTCCACCGCAGGCGTGGCGCTGTTCCTGTGCATTGAGTTGTTCCTGATGGGCGTGACCTTCGCGCCGATGGGCGCCCTGCTGCCGGAACTGTTCCCGACTCATGTGCGCTATACCGGTGCTTCGGCGGCTTACAACCTGGGGGGCATTGTCGGTGCCTCGGCGGCACCCTTCTTCGCCCAGAAACTGGTGGCGATGGGGGGCTTGAGCTGGGTCGGCGGCTATGTTTCGGGGGCGGCGATCCTGAGTTTGATCGCGGTGCTGTGCCTGAAGGAGACGCGCAACAACGACCTCAATCGGGTCGGTTAGGAAGAGTATTCGCCGGCCAGCGCCTACAGATGGTGTGTAGAAGCCGGCCGGCGAATGGCTTTACAGCTCGACCACCACCGCCTGGGAAGCGCGTGTTGCCTTGGCCCGGGCAGCCTCGATCGACTCGTCACGCGCCAGGGCCACGCCCATGCGCCGCTGACCGTTGACTTCCGGTTTGCCAAACAGGCGCAGCGCAGTGTCCGGCTCGCTCAAGGCGGCGCCGAGATTGGCGAACGCGGTCTGGGTCGACTGGCCTTCCACCAGGATCACCGCCGAAGCCGAAGGCCCGAACTGGCGGATCAATGGAATCGGCAGGCCGAGAATGGCCCGCGCATGCAGGGCGAACTGCGACAGGTCCTGGGAAATCAGGGTCACCAGGCCGGTGTCATGCGGGCGCGGCGAGACTTCGCTGAACCACACCTGATCGCCCTTGATGAACAACTCCACACCAAACAGACCGCGGCCGCCCAAGGCCTCTGTCACTGCCTTGGCCACACGCTCGGACTCAGCCAGGGCTTTTGGGCTCATGGCCTGGGGCTGCCAGGACTCTTGATAATCACCCTTCTCCTGACGATGACCGACCGGAGCACAGAAAGTGGTGCCACCGACATGACGCACAGTCAGCAGGGTGATTTCGTAATCGAAGTCGATAAAACCTTCGATGATCACCCGGCCCTTGCCAGCACGCCCGCCTTCCTGGGCGTAGTCCCAGGCTTTCTGCACGTCGTCGACGCTGCGCAGCAGACTTTGGCCTTTGCCCGAGGAGCTCATCACTGGCTTGACCACGCAAGGGAAGCCCAGGTCTTCCACGGCCTTGCGATAGTCTTCGACGGTGTCGGCGAAGTGATACGGCGAGGTCGGCAGATCCAGCTCTTCAGCGGCCAGGCGACGAATGCCTTCGCGGTTCATGGTCAGCGAGGTCGCCCGTGCGGTCGGGATCACGGTGAAGCCTTCGGCTTCTAGCTCCACCAGGGTCGCGGTGGCGATGGCTTCGATTTCCGGCACGATAAAGTGCGGCTTCTCGGCTTCGATCACCGCCCGCAGGGCTGCACCGTCGAGCATATTGATCACGTGGCTACGATGGGCCACTTGCATCGCCGGAGCGTTGGCGTAGCGGTCCACGGCAATCACTTCAACACCCAGGCGTTGCAGCTCGATCACCACTTCCTTGCCCAACTCACCACAGCCACAAAGCAAGACGCGGGTCGCGGTTGGCGACAATGGAGTTCCGATACGAGTCATCTGAAGGTCCTCAAAGGAGCGGATCATCGAGGGCCGAGCGCCAGGCGGGCGACCCATGGGGAGAAAGAGCGCGGCATTTTACATGAACCGCAGGCCTTGGCTCAGCTAGCGCACGCGGCTTTGCGCAAACGCCAGGCCATGGCCAGCCAGACGACGGTGACCCCGGCGAACTTCGAACCCAGGGCGGTGAGAACCACCCCTGGAGTCAGCGCATCGATCATGCCAAAGAAGATAAAGGTATCCAGGGGAATGCTCAGGGCAGAACTGATCCACAGGCGGTCATGCAGGGGCCGCTTGGTGATGCTGAAAACCAGCCAGTCAATGCATTCCGAAACGGCGAAAGCGCTGGCACTGGCCAGGGCAATAGCTGGGTCAGAGGTCACGTAGGACAGCACCAGGGCGGCCAGCATGGCGACAATGGCGCCATGTCCGAAACGGGTCTGCACCATGTCGCGCAAGACAAACACCAACCCGCCCCAGGCCGACCAGATGATGTCCAGGTGCGGCGCTGTGGAAAAGGCATAGTTGGTCAGCACGACACTGCTGATATAGGCGATCAGGAAGAGCATGGGCTGGAAAGTACCTGTCAGGAAGGCGCACAGGTTACTTCAGGCGCGGGGGTTGGACCAAGAAAGTCCTGAGGTGCGTTGCGCTGGCAAGCCAGCGCCGCACAAACGCCTTGCAGGAGCAGCCCGGCCAGCGAGAAGACCGGATCAACCAGCCGAGCTGGACCCGATCATCCATAACAACCCGCTGGACTTGGCGCGCTCATGGCACAAGGCCAAGACCGTGCGCCGCTCACTATTGTCCATCCGACTCCAACGGGTGATTTCATCCACCGTGCGTTGGCAGCCGGTGCAGATGTCCTGCTCGTCCAGGGCACAGATGTTCACACAGGGCGAGGCGACGGGTCTTTCAGGGGTAATCATGGCTCTTGCTCAACCAGGTCTTGGGCATAACGCTGGGCATTATGAACGTAGTGGGCGGCGCTGGCTTCGAGCATTTTCTTCTGTGGCTCGGTGAGTTCACGCACCACCTTGCCCGGCGACCCCATGACCAATGAACCGTCAGGAATTTCCTTGCCTTCGCCAATCAGCGAGTTGGCGCCAATGATGCAGTTCTTGCCAATCTTCGCGCCGTTGAGAATCACTGCGTTGATGCCGATCAGGCTGTAGTCGCCCACCGTACAGCCATGCAGCATGGCGTTATGGCCGATGGTCACACCGGTACCGATGGTCAGCGGATAGCCCATGTCGGTATGCATCACGGTGCCGTCCTGAACGTTACTGTGCTTGCCGATCAGAATCAGTTCGTTGTCGCCACGCAGCACCGCGTTGAACCACACGCTGGCACCCTCCTCCAGCTTGACCTTGCCCACCAGCGTGGCATTAGGGGCCACCCAGCTCTGCGGATGGGTGTCGACTCGGGCGTCGCCCAGGCGGTATTTCATCTTATTGTCCTCATGGCTCAGGCAGCCGCGGGTGTATGCCATACGGGTGATGGCTTCAGCTATTGATAAAGTTTTTCGGCGGGTGATGCAGGCTGATCCTGGCGTCGTACAGCAGATTGACCAGCTCGACGATCATGATCGCGGTCAGGCCCCAAATCTTGTACTCACCAAAACGATAGCTGGGGACGTACCAACTACGGCCCTGGTAGTCGATGCGATGAGTGTGCTCACGCGGGTCCTGGCGAAAGAACTCCAGGGGCACGTTGAAAACGGCGGCGATCTCGGCGTCATTGGCCCGGTACTCGACATAATCCGGAATCACCCCGACGTAGGGCGTAACCTTGATCCCATGCAGGGAAATCAGTGGGCTCAGGGGACCGATGACCTCCACCAGCCCCGGCGGCAAGCCAATTTCCTCTTCGGCCTCACGCAGTGCGGTAAAAATCAGGTCCGGGTCTTCCGGATCGCGTCGACCACCCGGAAAAGCCACTTCACCGCCATGGGTCGAAAGCCCGCTGGCGCGCAGGGTCAGCACCAGCTCCGGTTCTTCGCTGCGGGTGATGGGCACCAGTACCGCAGCCTCGGGAAAACGTCGGTCGGTCTCCAGCGTACGCGGCGTGTAACGGCTTACCCGATGAAGTAGCTCGTCCAGCATGAGGCATCTCGATCTGTTGGCTACCGTGCATCATGCACCAATCCAATCAACCGCCCAACCCCCGGTCGTTCAACGACAACTTGCCGACAATGGGCCCGCCGCGCCAAGATAGCCGCAGCCTTTTCGGATACCCAGCATGAAATTTTGCAGCCAGTGCGGCAACCCGGTGACCCAGCGCATTCCCGAAGGCGATTCGCGCCTGCGCTTTGTCTGCGATCACTGTCAAACCATCCATTATCAGAACCCCAATATCGTTGCCGGCTGCCTGGCCACCTGGGAGGGCAAGGTGCTGCTGTGTCGGCGTGCCATCGAGCCACGCCTGGGTTATTGGACCCTGCCGGCGGGCTTCATGGAGAACGGCGAGACCATCGAACAGGCGGCCATCCGCGAGACCTTCGAGGAGGCGTGCGCGCGGGTGCGCAACCTTAGCCTCTATACCCTGATCGACGTGCCACACATCAGCCAGGTGCACGTGTTCTTTCGCGCGGAGCTGGCCGACCTGGACTTTGCCGCCGGCCCCGAGAGCCTGGAATTGCAGTTGTTCGACGAAGCCGATATCCCTTGGTCCGAGCTGGCTTTCCGCACCGTCGGCCGTACCTTAGAATGCTTCTTTGCTGACCGGCGGGCGGAGGCCTTTGAAGTGCGCTCCGAATCCATTCCGCCGCTTTCTCAGCCTGCCATCAGTTAAATAATAAAACGTGCACGCAACCCGTGCGCGCCTGGGGATATCGTGTCAATGCGCTGGTTGCTTGCCCTGCTGTGCTGTTCCTTCGTTGCTGTGTGCCAGGCCTCCACGGTGGAAACCCTGGACGGCAAGATCATCGAAAAAGTCCTGGTGCTCAAATCCGCCCATCAATTGCAATTGATCAATGGCGGCAAACCCCTGAAGACCTACCGGATTTCCCTGGGCAAGAAACCCAAGGGCACCAAGCTCATGGAAGGTGACAAACGCACCCCGGAAGGCCTCTATTGGGTCGACTGGCGCAAGACCAGCGATCGCTACAACCTGGCCATGCACATCTCCTATCCGAACATCACCGATGCCGCGCGCTCGCGCCGTGAAGGTGTGAACCCGGGCGGCATGATCATGATTCATGGCACCCCGGACACAGAAGAGTTTCCAGAGCAGTACTTCCACACTCTGGACTGGACCGATGGCTGCATCGCCATGCGCAACGTCGATATGCGTGAGGTCTGGGGCCTGGTCAAAGACGGCACCATGGTCGAAATCCGCCCTTAAATGCCCTTTCGCTGAAAAAAAATATCCCCTCGCACGCCCCACGGCACGCATACCACTTCGCGACCCGCTACGGGTCGCCGCCTGAGGTTATGGCCCTCGCTGCCAGACCTGCCTAATACCACTTCATTCCTTTATCCTCTCAGGCACCCCGCAAGTGCCCGTTTTACGGTGCCCACAGCTGACCGGCGGCATTGACATGGTATTTAAGTGGTATTAGTTTTTCGGCACTACCGGGCGACAACAACCTAATAACCGCATCGGAAAACCTACAGATGAATCACCTTCTGACCCTGCGTCCCGACGACACCCAACCGACTCCGCTGTACCTGCAACTGGCCCGTAACCTGGAAGCGGCGATTCATGCCGGCCAATGGAAAGCCGAGCAGGCATTGCCTTCGGAACGCAACCTCAGCGAACTGCTGGGCATCTCCCGGGTCACCGCGCGCAAGGCTCTGGAGGTCTTGTTCGAACGCGGCCTGATCCGTCGCAGCCAGGGCTCTGGCACCTTCATCACGCCACGCCTGGAACAGCCGCTGTCGCGCCTCTCCGGCTTCAGCGAAATGCTTCGCCACAAGGGCTTCGTGCCCAGTTCACTGTGGCTGGAACGCAGCATCAGCCTGCCAACCCACGAAGAGCTGATTCGCCTCGGCCTGTCCCCCAACGACAAGGTGGCCCGCCTCAAGCGCCTGCGTAAGGCCGACGACACCGTAATGGCAATCGAGATGAGCACCCTGCCGGCGACCATCATCGCCAAGCCGGAAACCGTGGGTGACTCGCTCTACGAGTACCTGGAGCGCATCGGTCAGCCGGTGGTACGCGCCCTGCAACACATCCAGGCGATCAACGCCTCGGATGAGTTCGCGGCCCTGGTGGGCATTGCCCCCGGCACCGCCATGCTGCTGATGACTCGGGTCGGTTACCAGAAAGACAACATCCCGATCGAAGTCACCGACACCTACTGCCGCAACAACTTCTATGACTTCGTCGCCGAACTGCGACGCTGAATCCGCCCCTGGAGCCAGAGAAACGCCCATGTCCGAAGACAACATCCTCACGCCCCAAGGCTGGGTCCGCGGTCGCCTGGTGCACCAGGACGGCAAGGTCATCGCCGTCGAAGGCAGCCCTTGCGATCCAGCGGAAAACGACCTGCCCTACCTGCTGCCGGGCTTCATCGACCTGCATGTGCATGGCGGCGGCGGCAAGGACGTCATGCAAGGCAGTGAAGCCTTCCAGACCATCACCCGCACCCACCTGCGCTTCGGTACCACCTCGTTGCTGGCCACCACCATGACCGCACCGAGCGCGGAGATCCGCCAAGTCCTGGCGGAACTCGGGAGCTACGCAGAACAACGCGCCGATGGCTGCGCGCGAGTCCTCGGCGTGCACCTGGAAGGCCCCTACATCAACCCCGGCAAGCTCGGCGCACAACCCAATTTCGCCCACACCGCGCTGCTCGCGGAAGTCGAGGAATACCTGCAACTGGCGCCGATCCGGGTCATCACCATCGCCCCGGAAATTGCCGGCCACGACGGCTTGATCCGCGCCCTCAGCGCCCGTGGCGTGCGCATGCAGATCGGCCACACCCTGGGCAGCTATGAAGAAGGAGTGGCGGCCCTCGCCGCCGGCGCCACCAGCTTCACTCACCTGTACAACGCCATGAGCCCCCTGCATCACCGCGAGCCCGGGATCGTTGGCGCGGCCCTGGCCCACGCCCAGTACGCCGAACTGATTCCCGACCTGCTGCATGTGCACCCCGGGGCAATCCGTGTGGCACTGCGCTCGATCCCCTGCCTGTACTGCGTCACCGACTCCACCGCTGCCGCCGGCATGCCCGACGGTGAGTACAAACTCGGCAGCCATACAGTGACCAAGTGCCTGGGCGGCGTACGCCTGCCAGACGGCACCCTCGCCGGCAGCACGCTGACCATGGACCAGGCCCTGCGCAACCTGGTGAAGATCGGCCTGCCCCTGGCCGAGGCCTCGCAGCGCCTGTCGCAATTTCCTGCCGACTATCTCGGCATCCCTGAACGCGGCCGCCTGCAACCTGGCAGTTGGGCCGACAGCGTGCGCCTGGACCGCGCACTCACACTGACCGCTGTCATGGTCGAAGGAGAAGACATTGACTTCAAAAATGCTTGAAGAGGCGCTGTCCTCGCACGTTGCCGTGAGTAGCCAGTTGCAGCATCTGGACCCGTCGCTGATCGAGGTCGCCGGCCGCCTGCGACGCCAGCCACCGCAAGTGGCAATGACCGTGGCTCGGGGCAGCTCCGACCACGCCGCCAGCTACTTCGCCTACCTGACCATGCAGCAAGTGGGCATCCCGGTGGCCTCGCTGCCAATGTCCGTGGTGACCATGCAACAAGCCCCCCTGCGGGTCAGCGGCCAGGCAGTGTTCGCCTTTTCGCAATCGGGACAGAGCCCGGACCTGGTGAACAGCGTGCGCCTGCTGCGCAAACGCGGCGCCCTCAGCGTGGCCATGGTCAATGCGCCAAACAGCCCACTGGAAGCCGCCAGCGAGTTTTCCCTGCCGCTGTATGCCGGTGCCGAGCAGAGCGTTGCCGCCACCAAGAGCTTCATCGCCACCCTCAGCGCCAGCGCCCGCTTGATCGGCCACTGGAACGAGGACACTCACTTGCTCGAGGCCGGCCTGGCGCTGCCCGAAGGCCTGCAGCAGGCCGCGACCCAGGACTGGGGGCTCGCCGTCAACGCCCTGCGCGATTGCCAGCGGCTGATGGTGATCGGTCGTGGCGCCGGCTTTGCCATCGCCCAGGAAGCCGCACTCAAGCTCAAGGAAACCTCGGCCATCCAGGCCGAAGCCTTCAGTAGCGCCGAGGTCCGTCACGGCCCGATGGCACTGATCGACCACGACTATCCCTTGCTGGTATTCGCCCCACGCGGCGCGGAACAGGGCGGCCTGCTGAGCCTCGCCGCCGATATGCGCCAGCGCGGCGCCAAGGTGTTGCTGGCGGCCCCCGATGACATTGCCGAACGGGACCTGACCCTGAGCCGGGCAGAGAACTCGGTGCTCGATCCGATCCTGGCGATCCAGAGCTTTTACGTCATGGCCGCCAGCCTGGCCGAGGCCCGCAGCATGGACCCCGACCAGCCGCGCCACTTGAGCAAAGTGACCCGTACGCACTAAGCCCCTTTGATTGATGAGTACTGCGCCATGCACAACAACAATAACGACCTGACGCTCAGTGCCCCGTTAAGCGGGCCCGTGCTGTCGCTGCGCAGCGTTCCCGACCCGGTGTTCGCCAGCGGCGCCATGGGTGACGGGATTGCCATCGACCCTCTCAACAACACCTTGCATGCGCCCTGCGCCGGCCAGGTGATCCAGGTGGCGCGTACCGGCCATGCAGTGACCCTGCGCGCTGCCAACGGCGCCGAACTGCTGCTGCACCTGGGCCTGGACACCGTCGAGCTGCAAGGTGAAGGTTTCGCCCTGCTGGTGGAGGAAGGGCAACAGGTGAATGCCGGCCAACCCTTGCTGTGGGTTGACCTCGACTACGTAGCGCAGCACTGCCGAAGCCTGATCAGCCTGCTGATCCTGACCAACGGCGAGGGTTTCGACTTGCGCCACCTGCCCCTGTCATCGGTCAAGGTCGGCGAGCCACTGCTGCACATCACCCCCAGGGCAAACCAGGCTGCCCAGGCACAGACCCAGGCACACTCCAGCGAACAGGCCAGCGCCCGGATCAAGGTCGCCCATCGCGGCGGCCTGCATGCCCGCCCCGCCGCCCTGGTGCGCCAGACTGCCGAGGGTTTCAGCAGCCGATCACAGTTGATTTTCAAGGACCAGAGTGCCTCCTGTTCCAGCCTGATGGCCCTGATGGGCCTGGGCATCGGCGAGCAGGATGAAGTGCTGGTCAGCTGCCAGGGCGCCGATTGCCAAGAGGCCTTGCAGGCTCTGCTCAAGACCCTGGGCACCGCCCTGGCGGCAGATACTCACGCCGCCACCCCGGCGCCCGCCCAGATCGCCCACCGCCCCACAGAGGATGGAGTGCTACATGGCGTCTGCGCCGCCCCGGGATTGGTTAGCGGCCCGTTGTTCCGGCTCAACGCCATAGCGCTCCCGGAAGATCTCGGCGAGCATCAGCCGCAAGCCCAACGCCTCGCCCTGAGTGCGGCCCTGGACCAGGTACGTCGGGATATCCGGCACACCCTGGAGCAAGCCAGACAACGTCGAAACCAGGAAGAGCAGGATATTTTCAACGCTCACCTGGCTCTGCTCGAAGACCCGACCCTGCTCGATGCCAGCGACGCGGCGATCGCTCAGGGACGTGCCGCCACCCACGCCTGGAGCGCGGCAATCACCGAGCAATGCCAGGTGCTGCAGCAACTGGGCAACCCGCTGCTGGCAGAGCGCGCCAATGATCTGCGAGACCTGCAACAGCAAGTGCTACGCGCGCTGCTGGGAGAGGCCTGGCACTGCGATCTGCCGGCCGGGGCGATTGTCGCCGCCGAGGAACTGACCCCCTCCGACCTGCTGCAACTCAGTGCCCAGGGCGTGGCCGGCCTGTGCATGGCCGCCGGCGGCGCCACCTCTCACGTGGCGATTCTTGCCCGGGGCAAGGGCCTGCCCTGCCTGGTAGCCCTGGGCCAGGAAGTGCTGGGCATCGGCAACGGCCAACAGGTCGTGCTGGATGCCGATGGCGGACGCCTGGAGCTGGCCCCGGACCCTCGCCGTATCGAGCAAGTGCAACAAACCGCTGACTCACGCCGACAACGTCGCCAGTCACAGCAACAGCAAGCCCATGCCAGCGCCCTGACCCGGGACGGCCAGCAGATCGAAGTGGCGGCCAATGTCGCCTCCAGCGAAGAAGCCCGGGAAGCACACCAGGGTGGCGCCGATGGCGTCGGCCTGCTGCGCACCGAGTTCCTGTTCGTCGATCGCCACTCCGCGCCAGACGAAGTCGAACAGCGACAGGCCTATCAGGCAGTGCTGGATGCCATGGGCGACAAGCCGGTGATCATCCGCACCATCGACGTCGGCGGCGACAAGCAACTGGACTACCTGCCGCTGCCGGTGGAGGCCAATCCGGTGCTCGGCCTGCGAGGCATCCGGCTGGCCCTGGCGCGCCCGGAACTGCTGGACCAGCAATTGCGCGCACTGCTCCAAGTCACGCCACTGCAGCGCTGCCGAGTGATGCTGCCGATGGTCACCGAAGTCGCCGAACTGCTGCAGATCCGCCAGCGCCTGGACGCGCTGGCCGCCGAACTGGGCCTGGCCCAGCGCCCGGAGCTGGGGGTGATGATCGAAGTGCCAGCGGCTGCGCTGATGGCCGAGCAACTGGCGGAACACGCCGACTTCCTGTCCATCGGCACCAACGACCTGTCCCAGTACACCCTGGCCATGGACCGTGACCATGCCGGGCTGGCCGCGCGGGTCGATGCCCTGCATCCCGCCCTGCTGCGGCTGATCGCCCAGACCTGCGCCGGCGCCGCCCGCCATGGACGCTGGGTCGGGGTTTGCGGCGCCCTGGCTTGCGACCCACTGGCCACGCCGGTGCTGATCGGCCTCGGGGTCAGCGAGTTGTCGGTAAGCCCACCGCAAGTGGGCGAGATCAAAGACCGGGTACGCCAGTTGGATGCGGCCGAGTGCCGGCACCTCGCCCAGTCATTGCTCAACCTCCCCGGCGCCGCCGCAGTCCGCCAGGCCTGCGCACGGCATTGGCCTCTGCACCCATAACAAGAACTCCAGGAGAGACGCCATGTACCAGTATTTCATCGAGGGCCTGCAACGCCTCGGCCGGGCGCTGATGCTGCCCATCGCCATCCTGCCCATCGCCGGCCTGCTACTGCGCCTGGGTGACACCGACCTGCTGAACATCGCGATCATCCACGATGCCGGGCAGTCGATCTTCGGCAACCTGGCGCTGATCTTTGCCATCGGCATCGCCGTGGGCTTTGCCAAGGACAACAATGGCACCGCAGGGCTGGCCGGAGCCATCGGCTATCTGGTGATGATCTCGACCCTCAAGGTACTGGATGCCAGCATCAACATGGGCATGCTCGCCGGGATCATCAGCGGCCTGATGGCGGGTGCGCTGTACAACCGCTTCAAGGACATCAAGCTGCCGGAGTACCTGGCATTCTTCGGCGGCCGGCGCTTCGTGCCGATCGCCACCGGCTTCACGGCCGTTGGCCTTGGGGTAGTGTTTGGCCTGATCTGGCCGCCGATCCAACACGGGATCAACAACTTCGGCCAGTTGCTGCTGGAAAGCGGCAGCTTCGGTGCCTTCGTCTTCGGCGTGTTCAACCGCCTGCTGATCGTCACCGGCCTGCACCACATCCTCAACAACATGGCCTGGTTCATCTTTGGCAGCTTCACCGACCCGGCCACCGGTGCGGTGGTTACCGGCGACCTGACCCGCTACTTCGCCGGCGACCCCAAGGGCGGCCAGTTCATGACCGGGATGTTCCCGATGATGCTGTTCGGCCTGCCCGCTGCCTGCCTGGCCATGTACCGCAACACCTTGCCGGAGCGGCGCAAGGTAATGGGCGGGATCTTCCTGTCCATGGCCCTGACCTCGTTCCTGACCGGGGTCACCGAGCCCATCGAATTCGCCTTCATGTTCCTCGCTCCGCTGTTGTATCTGCTGCACGCGTTGCTCACCGGGCTGGCCATGGCCCTGACCAATCTGCTGAATATCCACCTGGGGTTCACCTTCTCCGGTGGCGCCATCGACATGGCCCTGGGCTGGGGTCGCTCGACCAACGGCTGGAAGGTATTTCCGGTGGGGCTGCTGTATGCCGTGGTGTACTACCTGGTGTTCGACTTCTGTATCCGGCGCTTCAACCTCAAGACCCCGGGTCGCGAGGACAGCCCGTCCAGCGAAAAGACCGAGCTCAGTACCGACCAACTGGCCAGTGCCTATATCAAGGCCCTGGGCGGCGCAGCCAACCTGATCACGGTTGGCGCCTGCACCACTCGTCTGCGCCTGGAACTGGCGGATCGCAGCCGGGCCGCTGATGCGGAACTGAAGGCCTTGGGGGCCATGGCCGTAGTGCGCCCCGGCAAGGGTGGCAGCCTGCAAGTGGTGGTCGGACCGATGGCCGACAGCATTGCCGACGAAATCCGTCAGGCGTTGCCGACGTCGGCCAGCACCACGGTGCCCCCAACCCTTGAACCCGCCCCACGGCAGATCGACATTCCCGTACCGGAAGCACAGCAATGGCTCGACGCCCTCGGCGGCCGCGACAACCTGCTGCAAATGGATTGTGTAGCCCTGACCCGGTTGCGGGTGCAATTGAGTG
Source organism: Pseudomonas sp. Fl4BN1 (assembly GCF_009908285.1). GTDB lineage: Bacteria > Pseudomonadota > Gammaproteobacteria > Pseudomonadales > Pseudomonadaceae > Aquipseudomonas. The sequence goes on along the minus strand of NZ_JAAARM010000013.1, from coordinate 17,270 downwards.
ACAGCCGGAGCTTGTCGGAGTCCACGCTCAAGGCACTGGGTTGCCAGGGCACACGGCGGCTGGAGGGAGACGTCTGGCATGTGCTGATTGGCGAAAAGGCCAGTGGCCTGCAGGTGGCGTTGCAGTCGCTGATGCACCAGGAGGTAAGTGCTGGAGCTTGAGGGTGCCTTGAGACACAAAAAAGCCCGCTGACCGTTTCCGGTTCAGCGGGCTTTTTATTGGTGAATAACCTCAGAACGCTTCCAGGCGCCAGACTTCATAGGCTGGCGTTTCGTAGGGATGACTCTGCTTGAGCGCCATCACCACCGAACGGATCAATTCATCGGCCACCACCAGCTCGACTTTCCACTCCTCCACCCGCTCCACCAGGCCGGCCTGCCCGAGAAACGGCTGACTGCCGTCCAACGGGCGAAACTGACCCTGGCCAAGCACCTGCCAGGCGCACTGGTCATAGTCGCCGATACGACCGCCACCGGCGGCGAATACGGCGTTCTTGACCTGCTCCACATGGCTGGGAGGCACGAAAAAGCTGAGCTTGTACATCAGCCTCAGTTCACCCAGACGCGAGCGTTGCGGAACATGCGCATCCACGCCGCATCTTCATTCCACTCTTCCGGACGCCAGGAGTTCTGCACGGCACGGAACACTCGCTCAGGGTGCGGCATCATGATGGTGACGCGGCCGTCGCGGCTGGTGAGACCGGTGATCCCGCGCGGCGAACCGTTCGGGTTGGCCGGATACTTCTCGGTCACTTTGCCGTGGTTGTCGACGAAGCGCAGGGCCACGCAGCCGGACAGATCGGCTTCGAGCAAGGCTTCCTCGCTTTCGAACTCAGCATGCCCTTCACCGTGAGCGATGGCGATCGGCATACGCGAACCGGCCATGCCCTGCAGGAAGATCGAGTTCGACTCCTGGACCTGAACCATCGCCACGCGCGCTTCGAACTGCTCGGAACGGTTGCGCACGAAGTGCGGCCAGAACTCGCTGCCCGGGATCAGCTCGTGCAGGTTGGACATCATCTGGCAACCGTTGCACACGCCAAGGGTGAAGGTGTCGTTACGCTCGAAGAAACCCTGGAAAGCATCACGGGCACGGCTGTTGAACAATGCCGACTTGGCCCAGCCCTCACCGGCACCCAGTACGTCGCCGTAGGAGAAGCCACCGCAGGCGACCATGCCCTTGAACTCGTTCAGGTCGACACGGCCGGCAAGAATGTCGCTCATGTGCACGTCGATCGCGTTGAAGCCGGCACGGTCAAATGCCGCCGCCATCTCCACCTGGCCGTTGACGCCCTGCTCACGCAGTACGGCAACCTGAGGACGTACACCTTTCTTGATATACGGTGCGGCGATGTCCTGGTTCACATCAAAGCCCAGCTTGACGCTCAGGCCCGGATTATCTTCTTCCAGCAGCACATCGAACTCTTGTTCGGCGCAGTCGGCGTTATCACGCAGACGCTGGATCTGGTAGCTGGTTTCAGCCCACTGGCGCTGCAGCAGACGACGCTCGCCGGCGAAGATGCTTTCGCCGTTGAACTCGATATCGATGTGGCCGTTGTTGACCGGCTGGCCGATCACCGCCACGCAGTCGCCCAGGCCGGCAGCGCTGAACTGAGCCAGTACGTCCGGAGTGGCATCCTGGCGAACCTGGATGACCGCACCCAGCTCTTCGTTGAACAGGATCGCTGCGATTTCGGCAGAAGTTTCTGCCAGGCCGTCGAGGTTCAGGCTCAGGCCACAGTGGCCAGCGAACGCCATTTCCACGGTGCTGACCAGCACACCACCGTCGGAACGGTCGTGGTAAGCCAGCAGGTGACCGTCGGCGTTGAGGCCCTGGATCACCGCGAAGAAGGCTTTGAGGTCTTCGGCGTCATCAACGTCCGGAGCCTGGTTGCCGAGCTTGCCGTGGGTCTGCGCGAGAATCGAGGCGCCCATGCGGTTCTGCCCGCGACCGAGGTCGATCAGGATCAGGTCGGTGATGCCCTTGTCCATGCGCAGCTCTGGCGTCAGGGTCTGACGAATGTCAGCCACAGGCGCAAAGCCGGTCACGATCAGCGACAGCGGCGAAGTCACGCTCTTGTCTTCGCCTTCATCGCTCCAGCGGGTGGCCATGGACATCGAGTCCTTGCCCACCGGAATGGTCAGGCCGAGCTCAGGACACAGCTCCATGCCAACGGCTTTGACAGTGTCGTACAGACGCGCGTCTTCACCCGGATGGCCGGCAGCGGACATCCAGTTGGCCGACAGCTTGATGTCGGAAATCTTGTTGATGCGCGAAGCGGCGATGTTGGTCAGGGTTTCGCCGATGGCCATGCGGCCCGACGCCGGAGCGTCCAGCAAGGCCAGCGGAGTACGCTCGCCCATGGCCATGGCTTCACCGGTGTAGACGTCGAAGCTGGTAGCGGTGACGGCAACGTCGGCTACCGGAACCTGCCATGGACCCACCATCTGGTCACGGGCCACGAGGCCGGTGATGGTGCGGTCACCGATGGTGATCAGGAAGCTCTTGCTGGCTACGGCCGGGTGATGCAGAACACGTTCAACGCAGTCAGCGATGTCCAGGGTCGACGGATCGAAGTCATCACCCAACTCGTTCTCGCGAACGGCCGAACGGTGCATGCGCGGCGCCTTGCCCAGCAGCACTTCGAGCGGCATGTCCACCGGACTGTTGCCGAAGTGGCTATCCGTGACCGTAAGTTGCGGCTCGGCAGTGGCTTCGCCGACTACCGCGAACGGGCAACGCTCACGCTCACAGATGGCTTTGAAACGCTCGAAATCAGCAGCGCCAACAGCCAGGACATAACGTTCCTGGGATTCGTTGGACCAGATTTCGTGCGGGGCCATGCCCGGCTCGTCGTTTGGAATATTGCGCAGTTCGAAACGGCCGCCACGATTGCCATCGTTGACCAGTTCCGGGAAGGCGTTGGACAAGCCACCCGCACCGACGTCATGGATGAAGCTGATGGGGTTGTTCTCACCCAATTGCCAGCAACGGTCGATGACTTCCTGGCAGCGGCGCTCCATTTCCGGGTTTTCGCGCTGTACCGAGGCGAAGTCCAGGTCTGCCGAGCTGGTGCCGGTGGCCATGGAAGAAGCAGCACCGCCGCCCAGGCCGATCAACATGGCCGGGCCACCCAGGACGATCAGCTTGGAGCCGACTTCGATCTCGCCTTTCTGTACGTGTTCGGCACGGATGTTACCCATGCCGCCCGCCAGCATGATCGGCTTGTGGTAGCCACGAACTTCGTCGCCACGTGGCGTGGTGATCGACTGTTCGAAGGTACGGAAATAACCGGTCAGGGCCGGACGGCCAAATTCGTTGTTGAACGCGGCGCCGCCCAGCGGGCCTTCGATCATGATGTCCAGCGCGGTGACGATGCGCTCGGGCTTGCCGTAAGGCACTTCCCAGGGCTGTTCAAAACCCGGGATCTGCAGGTTCGATACGGTGAACCCGGTCAGGCCGGCTTTGGGCTTGGCGCCACGACCGGTTGCACCTTCGTCGCGGATCTCGCCACCGGAACCGGTGGAGGCACCGGGGAACGGGGCAATCGCCGTCGGGTGGTTGTGGGTCTCGACTTTCATCAGGATGTGCACCGGTTCCTGCACCGCGCCGTACTGGCGGGTCTCAGGGTCCGGGAAGAAACGACCGGCAACGTTACCGACGATCACCGAAGCGTTGTCCTTATAAGCGGACAGAACGCCTTCGCTGTGCATCTGGTAGGTGTTCTTGATCATGCCGAACAGGCTTTTTTCCTGGCTCTGGCCGTCGATATCCCAACTGGCGTTGAAAATCTTGTGGCGGCAGTGCTCGGAGTTGGCCTGGGCGAACATCATCAGTTCGATGTCGTGCGGGTTGCGCTTGAGGCCCTGGAAGGCCGTGACCAGATAGTCGATCTCGTCCTCGGCCAGTGCCAGGCCCAACTCGCTGTTGGCCTTTTCCAGGGCGGCGCGACCGCCGCCAAGGATGTCGATGGCCGTCAACGGCTTCGGCTCGGCATGGCTGAACAGGCCGGCAGCCTGTTCCAGGTTGCCCAGCACGATCTGGGTCATGCGGTCGTGCAGGACATCCGCGATCAGCTGCGCTTCAACATCGCTGAACTGGCCAGCAACGTAGAAAGCAATGCCGCGCTCCAGGCGCTGGATCTTGCTCAGGCCACAGTTGCGGGCAATGTCGCTGGCCTTGCTCGACCAGGGCGAGATGGTGCCGAAACGCGGCAACACCAGGAACAGACGCCCGGTCGGTTCTTGTACCGGTACGCTTGGGCCGTACTTCAGAAGGCGCGCAAGCACCTGCTGTTCGTCGCCGGTCAGGACGCCGGTGACTTCGGCGAAGTGAGCGAATTCAGCATACAAGCCACTGACAGCCGGTACGCATCGGCTCAGTTGCTCAAGGAGTTTGCTGTGGCGAAAGGCAGAAAGGGCAGGAGCGCCGCGCAGGATCAACATCTTCGGGACAGCCTCGGGAAGGGGGTGTGCTTTGAGGCCGTGCATTCTAACGTAAACCGCAGGCCTCGGCACTCGAAACGCTACGCCCAGGCGCCCCCGGACGTCGGCCCGGGTCCAGCGCCTTATAACAAAGGCTTATCGGGCTCATTGCGAAGGGTTATTTTAATCGTCACATTGGCGCCCGAAGCCCCATTCTTGAGGGCTGCAGGCGAGGTCGCCAATCGCTAGCAGACTGGGCCTTCACTGTCGAGATATGGCGGCCGTTATCCTTTGCGTATACTGCGCCAATGTTTTCCCCTATGGCTTTACGTCCGCGCTGCGCCAAGTGGCTCATCGTAACCGGACTCTTCCTGATGCTCGGCGCCTGTGTTGAAAAACCCAGCACCCTTGAGCGCGTAAAGGAGGATGGTGTGCTGCGGGTAATCACCCGCAACAGCCCCGCCACCTATTTTCAGGATCGCAACGGTGAGACCGGCTTCGAATACGAGCTGGTGAAGCGCTTTGCCGACGATCTGGGGGTCGAGCTGAAGATCGAGACCGCCGACAACCTTGACGACCTGTTCGACCAACTGGGCCAACCCAAGGGCCCGGTGCTGGCTGCCGCCGGCCTGGTGAGCAGCGAGCAGCGCAAGCAGCAAGTCAGGTTTTCCCACCCCTATCTGGAAGTCACCCCCCAGGTCATCTATCGCAACGGCCAGTCCCGCCCGACGACCGCCCAGGACCTGGTGGGCAAGCACATCATGGTGCTCAAGGGCAGCACCCACGCCGAGCAACTGGCGGAGCTCAAGCTCAAGTACCCCGGCATCGAATACGAAGAGTCGGACGCCGTCGAGGTGGTCGACCTGCTGCGCATGGTGGACGAAGGGCAGATCGACCTGACCCTGGTGGACTCCAATGAACTGGCGATGAACCAGGTGTACTTCCCCAACGTGCGGGTGGCCTTCGACCTCGGTGACGCCCGCAGTCAGAGCTGGGCGGTGGCCGCCGGCGACGACAACAGCCTGCTCAACGAGATCAACAGCTTCCTCGACAAGGTGGAGAAGAACGGCACCCTGCAACGCCTCAAGGACCGTTACTACGGTCACGTGGACGTGCTCGGCTACGTCGGTGCCTACACCTTTGCCCAGCACCTGCAGCAGCGCCTGCCCAAGTACGAGAAACACTTCAAGACCTCGGCCAAGCAAGAGAAGCTCGACTGGCGCCTGCTGGCGGCCGTCGGCTACCAGGAATCCATGTGGCAGGCCGAGGTGACCTCCAAGACCGGCGTGCGCGGGCTGATGATGCTGACCCAGAACACTGCCCAGGCCATGGGCGTGTCCAACCGCCTGGACCCCAAGCAGAGCATCAGCGGCGGGGCCAAGTACCTGGCCTATATCAAGGAACAGCTGGACGACAAGATCGAGGAACCGGATCGCACCTGGTTTGCCCTCGCCGCATACAACGTCGGCACCGGCCACCTGGAAGACGCGCGCAAGCTGGCGCAGAAAGAAGGGTTGAGCCCGAACAAGTGGCTGGACGTGAAGAAGATGCTGCCGCGCCTGTCGCAGAAGCAGTGGTACAGCAAGACCCGCTACGGTTACGCCCGGGGCGGCGAGCCAGTGCATTTCGTCGCCAACATCCGCCGCTACTACGACATCCTCACCTGGGTGACTCAGCCGCAGCTGGAAGGCGATCAGGTCGCCGAGGGCAACCTGCACGTGCCGGGAGTCAACAAGACCAAGCCGCCAGAAGAAAACCCGCCGCTTTAAAAGCATTCGCCGGCAAGCCGGCTCCTACAGAGGCGGTGTAGGAACCGGCTTAACGGCCAAGACCACTCAGGCCTTGGCCGCAGCCGCCAGGATCAGCGCCTTCATCTCTGCCACAGCACCTTTGAAACCGACAAACAACGCATGGGCCACCAAGGCGTGGCCGATGTTCAATTCGTTGATGCCCTTGATCGCTGCCACGGCCTCGACGTTGTGGTAATGCAGGCCGTGACCGGCATTGACGATCAAGCCCTGCGCCACCCCCACGGCAACGCCATCGACAATGCGTTGCAGCTCCTCTGCCACTTCGCTCGGCGTCTGGGCATCGGCGTAACGCCCGGTGTGCAGCTCGATGGCCGGCGCACCGACCCGCTTGGAGGCTTCGATCTGGCGCTCGTCGGCGTCGATGAACAGCGACACTTCTGCGCCGATTTTCGACAGTCGCTCCACCGCCGCGCTGATCCGTGCCTCCTGCCCTGCCACATCGAGGCCACCTTCGGTGGTCAGCTCCTGACGGGTTTCCGGCACCAGGCAAATGTGTGCCGGACGAATGCGTTCGGCAAAGGCCATCATCTCTTCGGTGACGCCCATCTCGAAGTTCATCCGCGTCTGCAACACATCCTTGAGCAACAGAACGTCGCGCTCCTGGATGTGCCGGCGATCTTCGCGCAGGTGCACGGTGATGCCGTCGGCGCCCGCCTCTTCCGCGTCCAGCGCTGCCTTGACCGGGTCAGGGTAACGGGTGCCTCGGGCCTGACGCAGGGTGGCAACGTGGTCGATGTTCACGCCAAGAAGAATGCGATTGCTGGTGCTCACGGAAGCGCTCCTGAATAAATGAAGATTCGGCGCACAGCATACGGGGAGAACAGGGTCTGTTGCCATTTGCTCATGAGTCGCGTTGCCCCAGCAGCCGCTGGAATGCCGCCACCAGCCAACCAGCGATAACAGAACCTAGGGCTTGCGGAACAGCTCGCGACTGACCAGCGGCCGGCCACCCAAGTGCACCGCCAGGGCTTGGCGCATCAGGCGCTTGGCCGCCGACAACGCGCCGGGCGCACTCCAGTCGGCTTCAGCCATGGCCAATAGTTCAGTGCCGTTGAACAACCCCGGCTGCAGCAGGAAAACCTGCTCCAGCCCGGCATCCACCTGCAGGCGGTACAGGCCATCGGCGGCGATGGGCGCGCCGTGGATGTCGCTGTCCAGGGCAAAGCCATAGCCCAGGTCATCCAGCAGTCGCCATTCGAAGGCGCGCAGCAAGGGCTCCAGGGGACGACCTTCAGCCAAGGCCAGCAAGGTCGCAGCGTAGTGATCGAACACCGCAGGATGGGGATCTTCCGCAGGCAGCAGGCGGATCAACAGCTCATTCAGATAGAGACCACTGAACAGCGCTTCGCCATTGAGCCAGGCGGCGATGCCGGCGCTCTCCATGCGCCCGACATTCTTCAGTTCGCCACGGCCACGAAACTCGACTTCCAACGGCACGAAAGGTCGCGCCAGAGTTCCGGCCTTGCCCCGGGCACTGCGCAGTACTGCGCGCAAGCGACCCTGAGGGGTAAGGAAATCCACCAACGCGCTGCTTTCGCGGTAGGCGCGACTGTGCAGGACGTAAGCGAGTTGACCGACTGGGGCGTTGCTGGACATGGTTGCGAGGATTCTCAGGGGCAGAGAGGGAACCGGGTCCAAAAGGGGTGTAGAGCCTGTTCGCCGGCACGCCGGCTCCAACCGCAGGAGCCCGCTTGCCGGCGAAGGGTTTCAGAGGTCGCCGTAGCCCAGGGAGCGCAAGGCGCGCTCATCGTCGGACCAGCCACCCTTGACCTTGACCCAGAGGTTGAGCATGACCTTGGAATCGAACAACAGCTCCATGTCCTTGCGCGCTTCCATGCCGATGCGCTTGATCCGCTCACCCTTGTCGCCAATGATGATTTTCTTCTGGCCGTCACGCTCGACGAGAATCAAGGCATGGATATGCAGGGTCTTGCCCTGCTGCTTGAACTCTTCGATTTCCACGGTGATCTGGTACGGCAGCTCGGCGCCCAGCTGGCGCATGATCTTCTCGCGCACCAGTTCGGCGGCAAGGAAGCGGCTGCTGCGGTCGGTGATCTGGTCTTCCGGGAAGAAGTGATCGTTCTCCGGCAGGTGCTTGGCGATCAGGCCTTCCAGGGCTTCGAGGTTATGCCCCTGCTGGGCCGATACCGGAACGATCTCGGCATTCGGCAGCTGTTCCTGCAGCCAGGCCAGGTGCGGCATCAGATCAGCCTTGTCCTCGATGCGATCGGTCTTGTTGATCGCCAGGATCACCGGGCCCTGCACATACTGCACACGCTCGAGAACCAGCTGGTCCTCGTCGGTCCACTTGGTGCGGTCGACCACGAAAATCACCACGTCCACATCTTTCAAGGCCGCCGAGGCGGTCTTGTTCATGTAGCGGTTGAGAGCCTTCTCGTTGCTCTTGTGCATGCCGGGGGTGTCGACGTAGATCGCCTGGATGGCGCCTTCGGTCTTGATCCCGAGCATGTTGTGACGAGTGGTCTGCGGCTTGCGCGAGGTGATCGCCAGCTTCTGGCCGAGGATGTGGTTGAGCAGCGTCGACTTGCCTACGTTGGGGCGGCCGACGATGGCGACATAGCCACAGCGTGTTGCGGTTGAATCAGTCATGGCCATTCTCCACGCCCAGGGCAATCAGTGCTGCAGCGGCCGCTACCTGTTCGGCAATGCGACGGCTCACACCTTGACCTCGGCTTTTTTCATTCAATAAGGTGACTTCACATTCAACGAAGAATGTCCGGCAGTGCGGCTCGCCCTGGATATCCACCACTTCATAGCGTGGCAGTTCACAGGCGCGGGACTGGAGGAACTCCTGCAGCCGGGTCTTGGGGTCCTTGTTGGTGTCCACCAGGGTCAGGCTCTCGAACTCCGAGGTCAGCCAGGCCAGTACGCGGTCACGGGCAGTTTCCATGCCGGCGTCCAGGTAGATTGCACCTATCAGGGCTTCCAGGGCATCGGCGAGGATCGACTCACGGCGGAAACCGCCACTCTTCAACTCACCGGAACCCAGTCGCAGGTATTCACCCAGGTCGAAACCACGGGCCAGTACCGCCAGTGTTTCACCTTTCACCAGGCGCGCGCGCAAACGCGACAGCTGGCCTTCGCGAGCCTGGGGAAAACGCTCGAACAGCGCTTCACCGGCGACGAAGTTGAGGATGGCATCACCGAGAAATTCCAGGCGTTCGTTGTTACGCCCGGCAAAGCTGCGGTGAGTGAGGGCCAGGAGCATCAGTTCCTGGTCCTTGAAGGTATAACCGAGCTGACGCTCGAGACGGCTCAAAGAAACGCTCACGGTTTACCCACGCTGATTTCGTCACCGAAATTCGCCATGCTAGGGGCCGCGCACGAGGTGCGGGTGGCAATTAACGCTGTGTTCAAATCCACATCCTGAATATCGTTGACTGCATGCATCTGGCAATGCGCCTGCTACGGACTGCTTGAGGGCAAGGCCGTTTTATACAAGAGCCAGAAAAGCATTCGGCGCTGTGTTCAACAGCGCCGCGTGTGATTACTTGATCAGGCCAACCCGCGAAAAATTCGGCAGGTGGCTGAGTTTCGGTTCGGGCCAGCTCATCCAGACGGCGAAGGCCTTGCCGACGATATTCTTGTCGGGAACCATGCCCAGCAGGTCCTTGGGAATACTCGGATCGTCCCAGTAGCGGCTGTCGTTGGAGTTGTCGCGGTTGTCGCCCATCATGAAGTAGTGCCCGGCGGGAACCACCCACTGACCTTCGGTCGGGGCGTGGTAGCGGCTCATCTCTTTGCGAATCAAGTGCTCGACTTCGCCGAGTTTTTCCTTGTACAGCTCTGCGCTGCCCAGGCTCCCTGGCTGGGAGCCCACCAACAGCTCAGCCACCGGCTGGCCATTGATGAACAGGTGCTTGTCGCTGGTGTAGCGCACTTGATCACCCGGCAGGCCGACTACACGCTTGATGTAGTTGACGTTCGGGTCACTTGGATAGCGAAACACCATCACGTCGCCGCGCTTCGGATCACCGACTTCGATGACTTTCTTGTCGATCACCGGCAGGCGGATCCCGTAAGAAAACTTGTTCACCAAGATGAAGTCGCCCACATCCAGGGTGGGCATCATCGAGCCTGAAGGGATCTGAAACGGCTCCACCAGGAACGATCGCAGCACCAGGACGATAAACAGCACTGGGAAGAACGACTTGCCGTATTCAACCAGCAAGGGTTCCTTGTTCAGCTTCTCGACCACCAGCCCGTCCGGCTGGCTGACGCTGCCCTGATAGTTGGCAATGGCTGCGCGCCGACGCGGTGCCAGAAGCACCAGGTCGAGCAACGCCAAGAAACCGCATACGAAGACAGCGATGACCAGCAACAGCGGGAAATTTAGTGACATAGGACCTAACTATCCAACCTGAGCACAGCAAGGAAGGCTTCTTGTGGAATTTCCACGTTACCCACTTGCTTCATGCGTTTTTTACCGGCCTTTTGCTTTTCCAACAGCTTGCGCTTACGGCTCACGTCGCCGCCATAGCATTTGGCCAGTACGTTCTTTCTGAGTGCCTTGACGGAGGTCCGCGCAATGATCTGCCCGCCAATGGCGGCCTGGATCGCGACGTCGAACATCTGGCGCGGAATCAGCTCTTTCATCTTCTCGGTCAACTGGCGACCTTTGTAGTGCGCGTTGTCCTTGTGCACGATCAGCGCCAGGGCGTCGACCTTGTCGCCGTTGATCAGCACATCCAGCTTCACCAGATTAGCTGACTGATAGCGATCGAAATGATAATCCAGCGACGCATAACCACGACTGGTGGATTTGAGACGATCGAAGAAGTCCAGGACCACTTCGTTCATCGGCAAATCATAGGTCACCTGGACCTGGCTGCCGAGGAACAGCATGTCGTGCTGCACGCCACGTTTTTCGATACACAGGGTAATGACGTTACCCAGGTGCTCTTGCGGCACAAGAATATTGGCGCGAACGATGGGCTCGCGCATATCGTCAATGGACGAGAGGTCTGGAAGCTTGGACGGGTTATCGACATAAATCGTTTCGCCAGACTTCAGCAACAGCTCGAAAATAACGGTTGGCGCCGTGGTAATCAGGTCCAGGTCGTATTCGCGCTCCAGGCGCTCCTGGATGATTTCCATGTGCAGCATGCCGAGGAACCCGCAACGGAAGCCGAAGCCCAGCGCGTCGGAGCTTTCCGGGGTGTACTGCAGCGACGAGTCGTTGAGGGTGAGCTTCTGCAGGGCTTCACGGAAGTCTTCGAAATCGTCGGAGCTGACCGGGAACAGGCCCGCATAAACCTGCGGCTGGATGCGCTTGAAGCCAGGCAACACGTCAACGTCAGGAGTAGAGCTCAGGGTCAGGGTGTCACCCACCGGTGCCCCGTGAATGTCCTTGATGCCGGCAATGATGAAACCCACTTCACCCGCCTTGAGGTCGGCGGTGGCGGTGTGTTTCGGGTTGAATACGCCGACGCTGTCCACCAAGTGGATCTTGCCGGTGGATTTAACCAGGATCTTGTCGCCCTTCTTCACCCGCCCATGACGTACACGCACCAGGGAGACAACGCCCAGGTAGTTGTCGAACCACGAGTCGATGATCAACGCTTGCAGCGGATCTTCGATGTTGCCGGTCGGAGCTGGAATGGTGCTCACCAGGCGTTCGAGCACCTCGTCCACGCCCAGGCCGGTCTTGGCGCTACAGGTCACGGCGTCGGTGGCATCAATACCGATGATCTTCTCGATCTCTTCCTTGACCCGCTCTGGATCGGCCTGTGGCAGGTCGATCTTGTTCAGCACCGGCATCACCTCGAGGCCTTGCTCGATGGCGGTGTAGCAGTTGGCAACCGATTGGGCTTCAACGCCCTGGCCGGCGTCGACCACCAGCAGAGCACCTTCACAGGCCGCCAGGGACCGGCTGACTTCATAGGTGAAGTCCACGTGGCCCGGGGTATCAATGAAGTTCAACTGGTAGTTGATGCCGTCTTTGGCTTTGTAATAGAGGGTAACGCTGTGGGCCTTGATGGTGATCCCGCGTTCACGCTCAAGGTCCATGGAGTCCAGAACCTGGGCTTCCATTTCGCGCTCGGCCAGGCCGCCGCACATCTGGATGAAGCGATCGGCCAGAGTCGACTTGCCATGGTCAATGTGGGCGATGATGGAGAAATTGCGGATATGACTCAAATCACTCACGGATGAACACTCAAAAAGGCTGCAGGCATGGCCCGCCGAAAAATAGCCGGGAATTGTACCTGATACTCGGCACAAGCGTCACGCTCGCCGGTCAGCGCTTGTCAAATGCAAAAACGCCCCGATCCAGGGATCGGGGCGTCGCGCTAAACACCTGGTAAAAACGCTGAATCAGCCGGCTCGGCGCAACATCCAGAAGCCGGCGACAGCACAGATACCCGCCGGTACCAGCACCGCGAACAGCGGCGAAAAGCCGAACACCAGGCTCGAAGGGCCCAGCAGGTCCTGGGCAATACGGAAGGTGAAGCCCACCAGGACGCCGGTAAACACCCGCTGACCGAGGGTCACCGAACGCAGCGGACCGAAAATGAAGGAAATCGCCATCAACACCAGCGCCGCAGTGACCAGCGGCTGCAGAACCTTGACCCAGAACGCCAGCCAGTAGCGGCCGTTGTTCAGGCCCTGATCGGCCAGGTAGTGGATGTAGCCCCACAGGCCACTGATGGACAGCGACTCTGGCGCCATGACTACGGTGCTCAGCAATTGCGGGCTCAAAGCCACGTCCCAGCGCTCTTCAGGCACTTTGATGACTTCGGTATGACCGTCGCGGAAGTAGGTGGTGGTGACGTCGGTCAGCTGCCAGTAGTTCTCGTGGAAGCGCGCCTGACGGGAGAAGCTCGACGACAGCATGTGGCGCTGGCCATCGAAGTGGTAACGGGTCACGCCATACAGCAGGCCGTTGGGCTGCACCGCGTTGATGTGGATGAACTCATCACCCTGGCGGTGCCACAGACCATGCTTGGAGCTCTGCGCATCGCCAGAACCCTGAGCCAAGGCACGACTGGCCTGGGCTTGGGTCTCGGTGGCCGGAGCCACGTATTCGCCTACCAGCACACCCACCAGCATCAGCACCAGCATCGGCTTCATCACCGACCAGACGATACGGCCGACCGAGACACCGGCGGCACGCATGATGGTCAACTCGCTGTTGCTGGCCAAGGTACCGAGACCGATCAAGCAGCCAATAAGGCCGGCCATCGGCAGCATTTCATAGACCCGACGCGGCGCGGTGAGAACCACGTAGCTGAGGACATCGATCACGGTATAGGTGTCGCTGACATTGCCCATTTCATCGATAAAGGCAAACAGCGAGGCCAACCCGAGGATGATCCCCAGGACCGCAAGAATGGCCATGAACACACTGCTACCAATGTAGCGATCAAGCTTAACCACGAGCCATCTCCTTCATGCTGCGACGACTCGCCAATTTCAAACGCAAGGGTTCCCAGTACATCAGTCCCAGGCCGATCACCAGGAACAGAACGTGGACCCACCACAGACCCAGAGCGGGCGAAATCTTGCCTTTCTCCAGCGCACCGCGCACGGCAATCAGGATGGTCAGGTAAGCCATATAAAGAAGGATCGCCGGAATCAGCTTGAGGAAGCGGCCCTGGCGCGGATTGACCCGGGACAGCGGCACCGCCATCAAGGTCACGATAAACACCAGCAACGGCAGGGAAAGACGCCATTGCAACTCGGCGCGAGCCCGCAGGTCATCCTTGCCGATCAGGTCGGCGGTAGGCATGGCGTCACGGTCGGTGACTTCGTCGCTGATGTCCGGCCGTTCCAGCAATACGCCGTAGGTATCGTATTTGATCACCCGGTAGTTGGCCTCGCCCGGATTGCCGTCATAGCGATAGCCGTTCTCCAGGATCAGGTAGCGGTTGCCGTCGGGACGAATGTCCTGATGGCCCTTCTCGGCCACCAGCACCGAAATGCCCTGGTCCTTCTTCTCTTGGTTCAGGCGCTTCTCGGAGATGAACACCCCGGAAAGGTTGGCCCGGTCATCAGACAGCTGCTCGGTATAGGTCACCCGAGTGCCGTCGTTCAGCGCTTGGAAGCGGCCCGCCACCAGGGTGTCGAACTCGGTCAGGGCATCCTGCTTGTTCAGCAGCAACTGGAACTGGTTGGCCCCCTGGGGCGCCAGGCTCAGGCTCAACCAAGCCACCAGCAGGGCTACCAGGGTGGCCGGGATCATGGTCAGGCCCAACAGGCGCTGCTGGCTCATGCCAGTAGCCGACAGCACGGTCATCTCGCTTTCGAGATAGAGCCGGCCATAAGCCAGCAAGATGCCGAGGAACAGCCCCAAAGGCAGGATCAGCTGCAAGAAGCCTGGCAAACGAAAACCCATGACCAGGAACAGCGAGCCCGGATCCAGGGCTCCCGAGGCGGCTTGGGCGAGAAACTTGACGAGGCGCCCGCTCATGATGATGACCAGCAGCACCGCGCTCACGGCACTCAGGGTCAACAGGACTTCGCGGGACAGATAACGAAAGACGATCAAACCAGACACTCCAGGGTTGTCAGGCTAAGGCGGCCGAACAAGCAAACGTATCGAGCCGGCCCCAGACACAGGGCCGCCGAAAAAAGATGGCGCATTATCCTGTGATTGCGCGCGCCTGTCACGGAGGATGCTCACCCGACGCTCCAAAGCAGCGAACTTGGCCAAGACGAGGGTTGTCAGTCGCAAGCAGCGAGGTTCAAACTGGCGGCTTTGTCGTCGGCAGCATGCGACGTCTTCTTCTATATAGATAAGCCACGCGCCGGAGTCTTTCCTGCGCTCTTTGACCATTTATTCAGGGACCCAGACATGGAACTGGTTGTAAAAAGCGTTAGCCCGGAAACGTTGAAGACCGCCACTCTGGTGGTCGCCATTGGCGAAGGCCGCAAACTCGGCAACGTTGCCAAGCAACTCGACGAACTCAGCGGTGGCGCTATCAGCGCGGTGCTCAAGCGCGGCGACCTGGCCGGCAAGGTCGGCCAGAGCCTGCTGCTGCACGGCGTGGCCAAGCTCAAGGCCGAGCGCGTACTGCTGGTAGGCACCGGCAAGGATGGCGAACTGGGCGACCGCCCGTTCCGCAAGATCATCAGCGGCGTGCTCGCCACCCTCAAGGGCCTGGGCGGCAGCGACGCCGTGCTGGCACTGGATGAGGTCGTGGTCAAGGGCCGCGACAGCTACGGCAAGACCCGCCTGCTGGCAGAAACCCTGGTGGACGGTGGTTATGTCTTCGACCGCTACAAGAGCCAGAAGGCCGAACCTCGCGCCCTGAAGAAAATCACCCTGCTGACCATCAAGGCCGCCGAGGCCGAAGTCCAGCGCGGCGTGACCCACGCCCAGGCCATCGCCAACGGCATGGCCTTTACCCGCGACTTGGGCAACCAGCCGCCGAACGTCTGCCACCCGACTTTCCTGGGTGAACAGGCCAAGGCCCTGGGCAAGGAGTTCAAGGGTCTGAAAGTCGAAGTCCTCGACGAGAAGAAGATCAAGGAACTGGGCATGGGCTCGTTCTATGCCGTGGGCCAAGGCAGCGACCAGCCGCCACGCCTGATCGTCATGCAATACAACGGCGGCAAGAAGTCCGAGAAACCCTACGCCCTGGTGGGCAAGGGCATCACCTTCGACACCGGCGGCATCAGCCTCAAGCCGGGCGCCGGCATGGACGAAATGAAGTACGACATGGGCGGCGCTGCCAGCGTGTTCGGCACCCTGCGTGCAGTGCTGGAACTGAAGCTGCCGATCAACCTGGTGTGCATCCTCGCCTGCGCCGAAAACATGCCCAGCGGTGGCGCTGCGCGTCCTGGCGACATTGTCACCACCATGAGCGGGCAGACCGTGGAAATCCTCAACACCGACGCCGAAGGCCGCCTGGTGCTGTGCGATGCCCTGACCTATGCCGAGCGCTTCAAGCCTCAGGCAGTGATCGATATCGCCACCCTGACCGGCGCCTGCGTGGTCGCCCTGGGTGCCCACACCTCGGGCCTGCTGGGCAACAATGACGAGCTGATCGGCCAACTGCTCAGCGCCGGCCAGCAAGCCGACGACCGCGCCTGGCAGCTGCCGCTGTTCGATGAGTACCAGGAGCAACTGGACAGCCCGTTCGCCGACATCGCCAACATCGGCGGCCCCAAAGCCGGGACCATCACCGCTGCGTGCTTCCTCTCGCGCTTTACCAAGAACCTGAACTGGGCGCACCTGGACATCGCCGGTACTGCCTGGACCAGCGGCGGCAAGGACAAGGGCGCCACCGGCCGTCCCGTGCCCCTGTTGACCCAATACCTGCTGGACCGCGCCAAAGCCTGAAAACCATGACCGCGGAGGGCGTCGCTCGAAGGCGCCGCCCTCTCCGGCTCAGGAACCCCAATGACCAAAGTCGACTTCTATATTCTTCCCAGTGCGGACCCTGCGGCGCGCCTGGATTTTGCCTGCAAGCTCACCGATAAAGCCTGGCGCATGGGCCATCGCATCTACCTGCATTGCAGCGATGCCGCGCAACGAGACGAACTCGATGCCCGCCTGTGGCGCTTCAAGGGTGAAGCGTTCGTCCCCCACGGCCCGGCGGAAAGCGAACCTGAAGGCCTGATCGTACTCGGCCTGGGCCAGGACCCCGGCGAGCACAACGATCTGCTGGTGAACCTGGATTTGAAAGTCCCTTCCTTCGCCCAGCGTTTCGCCCGGATTGCCGAGGTGGTGGTGGAAGATCCGACTATTCGTCAGGCTGCCCGCGAGAGTTTCCGTTTCTATCGCGAACAGGGCTATCCTCTGCAAGATCACCGTTTACAGCGACTCTGAGCACCCGATGGACACTCCCAATCCTCTGCAAAAGCCCGCGCACCTGCTGGACGACCTCGAGTCGATCCGCCAACTGCTCGGCGATGACAACCTGCAACCGCCACTGCTCACCGAAACGGTCAGCAGTGAAGTACAGATTCCCCTGCTGTTCGACATGGTGGGCAATCAACCTCCTGCCCCAGCCGAACCTGAGCCGGCAGTAAAGGCCAAGCCACAACCGGCACCCGCCCCGGTTCAAGC
>NZ_JAAARM010000136.1 GCF_009908285.1 Pseudomonas sp. Fl4BN1 | reverse complement strand
ATACTATCGAAGCCGATTTTTCCGCATTGTCCCAGAATATTGGGTTGTGATTGGCATTGTCTTTTTAGCGCAAATGGATTTTAGCGCTAGAGCCTTTTACTTATTAATATGCAAGGCAACAACACTAGGCTATTGGGTTGGATACCGAGATGAATCGTGGTTCATTTCTTGCATTTTATTTTTGTACGCCATATACCCTATTTACTTTAAGTTATTCAAGAAATATGGAATGAAAGCCTCCGCTTATTTTATCGGAGCCGGATTTTCTTTAATGCTAATCTACGCGTTAACTTGTATTTTATACTACGACAACAAAAATTACGGGGGATTCATCATCCTCACTTACGCAAGAATCCCCATATTTTTCATAGGCGCTATTTTTGGTCACTGGGCAAAAGACGGT
>NZ_JAAARM010000135.1 GCF_009908285.1 Pseudomonas sp. Fl4BN1 | reverse complement strand
CTCGTAAGGAGCTGCGCCGTGCTCGAGCACAGTGCCCACATACACACGATCGGTGTTGAACCGCTCGGCAGCGATGCTCGCCGCCATGTCGACGGCCTTCTCCGAATCCCCACGTTGCCGCATCACAGCCTTGATCGCTTCGATGGCCGTTAGCTGCCGCTTGGAAAGACCCGCCTGCTGTTCATCGACAACTGCTTCCTTCTCAACTGGTCCCGCCGCCGGCGCGGCCCGTTCCCGTTCAGGCGCACGCTCGATGCTGTTGCGGCTTTTGTCCCGCGATTCCTCTTGCTGGAGATCTTTGAGTTTCGCAAGGTCGACATCACGCGGCTGGTAACCCTGGATTTGCAGGCCGCGTAGTGAGGCCTGCAGCCACACCTCGCGCCGAAACTCTTCGGTGCCCTTGAC
>NZ_JAAARM010000134.1 GCF_009908285.1 Pseudomonas sp. Fl4BN1 | reverse complement strand
GGCGAAATGCTGGGCAAGGATCAGCCCGTCATCCTGCAACTGCTGGAAATCCCCGATGAGAAGGCCCAGAAGGCGCTCAAGGGTGTGATGATGGAGATCGAAGACTGCGCCTTCCCGCTGCTGGCTGGCATGGAAGCGCATTCCGACCCGATGACCGCGTTCAAGGACGTCGACGTGGCCCTGCTGGTGGGCGCCCGCCCCCGCGGCCCGGGCATGGAGCGTGCGGACCTGCTGTCGGCCAACGCCCAGATCTTCACGGCGCAAGGCAGGGCACTCAACGCCGTTGCCTCGCGCAACGTGAAGGTGCTGGTGGTCGGCAACCCGGCCAACACCAACGCCTACATCGCCATGAAGTCGGCGCCGGACCTGCCGCGCGAGAACTTCACCGCCATGCTGCGCCTGGAC
>NZ_JAAARM010000133.1 GCF_009908285.1 Pseudomonas sp. Fl4BN1 | reverse complement strand
AGGTAGCGCAGCAGCGCGTTGCCGCCCAGCGAGATGCCGACAACCAGCAGCTTGCGGCTCTGCGGCTGGCAAACCGTCCGGTAAAGGCGTTCGAGGATCCACGCGATCTCGGCGCCATCGCCGCAGTGGTACATGCGCGGCGCGAGGTTCATCTCGCCCGAACACCCGCGAAAGTGCGGAATGACGCCTTGCCAGCGGCGCGCGCGCAGCGCGTCCATCAGCAGCCGCGCGTAATGGCTGCGCGAATCGCCCTCCAAGCCATGAAACATGACGACGAGCGGTGCGTGCGCGTCGGTCTCGTGCGTGGTCCAGTCGAGGTCGATGAAGTCGTGGTCGGGCGTGTCCCAGCGTTCGCGCCGATACGCAATGCGCGGAAAGCGCCATAGGCGCGCTGGCACGATCGTC
>NZ_JAAARM010000132.1 GCF_009908285.1 Pseudomonas sp. Fl4BN1 | reverse complement strand
CATGGGAGCTGGCGCACCCGTACCGCATGGTTGCGCACAACGGCGAAATCAACACCGTCAAGGGCAACGTCAACTGGATCAACGCGCGTACGGGCGGCATCTCGTCGCCGGTGCTGGGCGATGACCTGCCCAAGCTGTGGCCGCTGATCTATCCGGGTCAATCGGATACCGCATCGTTCGACAACTGCCTCGAACTGCTGACGATGGCCGGCTACCCGCTGGCCCAGGCAATGATGATGATGATTCCGGAAGCGTGGGAACAGCACACGCTGATGGACGACAACCGCCGCGCGTTCTACGAATACCACGCCGCAATGATGGAGCCGTGGGACGGCCCCGCAGCCATCTGCTTTACGGATGGTCGCCAGATCGGCGCGACGCTCGACCGTAACGGCCTGCGCCCGGCG
>NZ_JAAARM010000131.1 GCF_009908285.1 Pseudomonas sp. Fl4BN1 | reverse complement strand
CCCTGGACTTGCTCGGGTGTGGGTGAGCTTTGGCTACGTGGGCGGTCAGATCGTGATCGGCAGCGCGCACAACGTGGCCAGCGTCGTGCGTACAGCGGCGGGCCGCTACCGCGTGCATTTTGCGCTGGCGATGCCGGATGCGAACTACTGCTGGACGGCGCTCGCACGCAGCAGCAGCCACAGCGGCCAGCAGCGTGTGGCTGTCGTTCGCGCCAGCTCCGACCTGAAAACGGCCCAGTACGTCGACATCTCCTGCGCGACGACAGCAACGTCGTTCGACGACTCGTCCGAAATCAACCTCGTGGTGTACCGCTGATGGCCTACACAGAAATCCAACTCCAGGCCTTGGAGAGCGCGCTCGCCAAGGGCGAACGGCGCGTGACCTTTGCCGACAAGACGGTCGAGTAC
>NZ_JAAARM010000130.1 GCF_009908285.1 Pseudomonas sp. Fl4BN1 | reverse complement strand
AGCCCAAGGGCGCCTGACTTCAAGCGCGCACCGCACCTGCCTTGATCTGACCTGACCTGACCTGACCTGACCTCGTCGCCTTTCGTTTCTCCATGCCCAAGACTTTTGCCAACCCGCAGCTCACGAAAAACGGCGAGCTCAAGCACCTGCTGTCGATCGAGGGACTGTCACGCGACATCCTCACGGACGTGCTGGACACCGCGCAGCAGTTCGTCTCCGTATCGGATTCCGACCGCGAGGTGAAGAAGGTGCCGCTGCTGCGCGGCAAGAGCGTGTTCAACCTGTTCTTCGAGAACTCCACGCGCACGCGCACCACGTTCGAGATCGCCGCCAAGCGGCTGTCGGCGGACGTGATCAACCTGAACATCAATGCGTCTTCCACCAGCAAGGGTGAGTCACTGCTCGACAC
>NZ_JAAARM010000129.1 GCF_009908285.1 Pseudomonas sp. Fl4BN1 | reverse complement strand
AGCCAACACAAAGCAAATCAAAAACGCTTGAATATTGAAAAAGTATTTAAGCAATCCATGATGAATGATGATTTATTAAAAGCTGAATTTGATAATTATAAACCAACTAATAAAAACTTATTAGAAGCTAAGCAGATTCTACAAAAGTATGCAGCTAACTTTAAACCAGATAAACCAAAGTCGCTACTTTTACAGGGGAGTTATGGCATAGGCAAAAGTCATTTAGCTATGTCGGTTGTAAGAGAAGTCAAAAAGAAAGGCTATACAGCTTTATTCTTAGATGTTACTGAATTAGTAAAAGCTTATCGAAATACCTATAACAAGAATGTAGCAATGACTGAAAAAGAATTAGATCAAATGATTAGAGATGTAGATTTGCTTGTGATAGATGATTACGGCACAACAGTAA
>NZ_JAAARM010000128.1 GCF_009908285.1 Pseudomonas sp. Fl4BN1 | reverse complement strand
GCATATTGCATCAGTAGCAGCAAAATACGTCGTAAGGCATCGCGATCGCCGCGGCGCATATCGTGTGCTTTCAGATGAGTGTTAATCAGCAGTTGCAGACCTTTACGCTTGAAGGCAGGCAACACTGAAGGCACAACTTCATCAATTAAATCCTGCACGGAGAACAGCACCGTCTCACTTTTCCAGCTATCATCCGCAAGCATGTTCGCTAACTGTATTTCATCAACCAGCCGCACCAGCACATCTGCCTGATTCGCCAGTTGTTTGCTTTCCGGGGCGTTGAGTTTAGCCGCGCTCTCCGCCAGGGACTGTGCGGGTTCTTTCAGCGCATCGCCAATGTTTTTCATAAAGATCATCCGCCCCTGCTGGTTTTTCTCATACAGACGCTGCGCCTGCTTGAGTTTCTTGT
>NZ_JAAARM010000012.1 GCF_009908285.1 Pseudomonas sp. Fl4BN1 | reverse complement strand
CCCTACCCGCCCTTTCGGCGCCTTTTACGAAGACCTGCTGGTCTGAACAGCGCCAAAACCTGCAGAAACAAAAACGGCAGCCTCATCGGCTGCCGTTCCGTTCAAGCGACCGAGTCGCCTCAGGCCAGACGTGTAAGCATCTCTTGAGCTTCGTTCTTCTGCCCGTCGCTACCTTCACTCAACACTTCACCGAGGATGTCCCGCGCGCCATCGCTGTCACCCATATCGATATAGGCCTGGGCCAGATCGAGCTTGGTGGCCACCTCATCACTACCGGAGAGGAAGTCGAAGTCGGCCTCCTCAGGGGACGCAGCAGCATCTTCAGCGGTGAAAGTCGGCGCCGCTGGCTCCGGCTGGTCAAGGCTCTGGGCCAGGCGATCGAGTTCGGCGTTAACATCATCCAACTCGGAAGCGAAGGCATCCTTGGGCTCTGCCGCAGCATCCATCTCGTCAGCCAGGGACAGATCGAAATCCGCCGACAGGTCCAGGTCATCCAAGGCCGCTTCGGTAACGGTCGGCACATCGCCAACCGGCAAGTCCTTGAGATCGTCGTCGAGGCTCAGCAGGAAATCGTCATCGCTCGCAGCCGCCACCGGCAGGTCAGCCCCCAGGTCCAGGTCGAAATCACCCAGATCGTCCAGGCTTTCCTCTGGCGCCACCTGCTGCTCCAACACCGAGCCGAAGCTCAGGTCATCATCCAGCGGAAAATCTTCAAGCTCTGCTTCAGGCTCGGCCGTCAGCACCGCCGGTGAGGCAGCCTCCAGATCATCCAGGCTCAGATCGAAATCCGCATCCAGGCCTTCCACAGGTGCAACTGGCTCCGAAGTTTCCGGCTCATCCAGCAGCAGCTCCTTGACGTACTGGGCATCCATCTCAGCGGCCACCGCCGCCGTCGCCAGGCCCGCTACCGCCGCTACCGCGACCATCGCCGGGAAGCGGCTTTTCAGCTGCTCGACCTGGGCATGGTTATCGCCATTGGCCACCAACTGCCGCTCCTGGGCAACAAAGGCACTGCGATCACCCTGGTGCGCGTAAACCTCCATCAGCTTGAGACGCAGATCGCTGCGCTGAGGCTCCAGCTTGATCCCTTCCTCAAGAAGGGCCGCAGCCTGATTCAGGCGGCCGCCGTCGATGTGGTTCTGAGCCTGGCCCAGTACATCGACCGCTCGCTCAACCGGAGCTGCAGGCACTGGCACAACCACCGGAGCTGGAGCTGGAGCTGGAGCTGGAGCTGGAGCTGGAGCGAGTTTGACGCTTGGCGGCGGAACCTCAAGACCTTCGAAACTAGCTTCCGGCAGGTCCATTTCCTCGGTGAAATCACTTTCCTCCGACAGCGCCCGAGCCATGCGCAAATGCTTTTCCGCTTCCTGCCGAGCCTTGCGGCGACGGGCCAGCAAGAGCAAAAACAGCAGCAGGACCAATACCGAGCCACCACCCACCAACCCCAACAGGAGCGGATTGGTCAGCAGATCACCGTACTTGTCTTCGTCAGTCTTGGCAGCCACAACTTCCGGCGCCGGGCTGGCCGCCGGCTCGCTGACCGGAGCCGCGGGAGCCGCAACCGGCGCCTCAGGCTTGGCCACCAGCTCCGCTGGCATCGCCGCTGCAGGCGCTGTGGCACTCGTGCCATCGGCCTGCAGTTTGGCCAACTGGTTGTTCTTCAATTCGATCAGGCGCTGCAGCTTGTCCAATTGGCTTTGCAGATCCGCCATGCGCTCTTTGAGCTCAGCGTTGTCGCGACGGGTCGTGTCCAGGCTTTCCTGAGTCACTGCCAGCTTGTTGTTCAGCGCCTTGCTGTCTCCCGCGGCGCCCTTGCCACGAGCCTTGCCGTTCTCCGCAGAAACCAGGCTCAGACTGTCCTTGGTATTGACCTGCTTTGGCGCTTTGTCAGCACCGGCACGCCGGGTCGCATCCACTTGTTGCTGACCACGAGCGCCGCCACGACGCCCCTGACGCCAGGCAGCATTCTGCGCAGCAACTTCGGCAATCGCCTTGGGCTGCGGCAACGCTGTGCTTTGCACTACGTCAGGCAGACGCAAAACCCTGCCAGTCTTCAGCCGATTGATGTTGCCATCGATGAACGCATCCGGATTCAACGCCTGGATCGCCAACATCGTCTGCTGGATCGAAGCACCATTACGGTTCTTGGCGGCAATCTCCCAGAGCGTGTCACGCTTCGCAGTGGTGTACTGCGCAGGCTTGCTCACTTTGCTGGCAGCGGTGGCCGGGGCATTCACCGCCGGACCACTAACCGGCGCAGCCTGAGCAGCAGCGGCAGCGGCTTGCGGGGAAAATTTCGAAGGATCCAACAGCACGCTGTAGTCGCGCAGCAGGCGGCCGTTGGGCCACATCACCTGGACCAGGAACTTGACCATCGGCTCCGACAGCGGCTGGCTTGAGGTCACCCGCAGCACACTCTTGCCGCCAGGAACCAGAACAGGGGTAAAGCTCAAGTCATTGAGAAAAGCCTGGCGATCAACGCCAGCCTTGGCGAACTCGTCTGCCGGAGCCAGGCTCGGCACCACTTCGGCAGCCGTGAGGTCCTTGACATCAAGCAGTTCGATTTCTGCTACCAGAGGCTGGTTCAGACTCGACTTCAGGGTCAGCTCCCCAAGCCCAAGCGCCTGCGCCATACCGGAGGACAGCGCCGAGGCGGCCGCTATTGCTAACACCAGTTTGCGAACTTGAACCATAGCCTCATCCTTTGTTTGAACGTTCCTCGGCCAGCGAGAAGGTTTTGTAGCGGCTGCCATTAAGGCACTGCGCAGGGTCATGAACGACCACCACGCGCGATTAATTCCTGCATGCCCCGGGAGCACCTGACGGCCACTCACCTACAGCAACTTGCCAAGCATAGCGCCCAGCTAGATTCATTCTGCGAATTGTTGCCAAGTATCTTTTACAGCAGGTCTTTTATCAACAATTCAGCCAACTGCACAGCGTTCAACGCCGCGCCTTTGCGGACGTTGTCCGAGGTCAACCACAGATTCAGCTCCGCCGGATCATCGACCCCGCCACGAACCCGCCCCACATAGACTACATCCTGGCCCACAGCGTCACCCACGGCGGTCGGATAATCACCCGCTTCCACCAATTCCAGGCCAGGCGCCGCCTCCAACGCCGCATTGACCGCCGCCAAATCGACCACCCCCGCTGACTGCAGAGTCACGCTATAGCTATCGCCAAAAAACACCGGCGCTTGAATGCAAGTGACAGAAATCTTTAATAAAGGCTGCTCCAATACCTCGCGCAACTCTCTGACCAGGCGTTTTTCCAGCAAGGTATGGCCCTGGGCATCCGGCGTACCTACTTGGGCCAGCAGATTGAAAGCCACCTGGCGATCGAAGAAACGCGGCTCCAGCGGACGCACATTCAGCAACTCAGCGGTCTGCCGGGCCAGCTCGCTGACGGCTTCGCGGCCCTGGCTGGAAATCGCCAGGCTGGCGGTCAGGTTGACCCGTTGGATATCCAGCAAGCCCTGCAATGGCGCAAGCGCCACCGCCAGCGCCGTGGCCGAGGCACTCGGGCTGCTCAGTTGCACCGGCCTTTTCAAGCCGGCCAGTACCTGGGCATTGGCTTCAGGCACGACATTCGGCGCCTGGGCCGAGGGCAAGGCTCCCGAAAGATCGATCACTGCGCAGTTGGCTGCGCTGGCGCGGGGCGCGAAGCTCAGGGTTACCGCCGGGCCCGCGGCGAAAAACGCCAGCTGGACCTTGCTGAAGTCGAACTCGTCGACTTCACGGACCCGGACGTTCTTGCCGCGAAACGGCACAGAGTGACCGGCCGACTCGCTACTGGCCAACAGGTGCAGGTTGGCAACTGGAAAATCACGCTCTTCAAGAATCTGCACCAGGGTTTCGCCGACAGTACCGGTGGCACCGATCACGGCAATATCAAAGGACGGGGTCATGGTGCTACCTCAGGCGGAACGGGGGGAGCGGCACTTTACCCGGCACGGGGTAACGAGGCAATTCGCGGGCAAGCCCGACGCCGGCAACAGGTATAAAAAAACCCGCACCTTGTACAAGGTGCGGGTTCTTTCAGACGCTCAAGCGATCAACGCTCCAGCAAGATCCGCAGCATGCGGCGCAGCGGTTCGGCCGCACCCCACAACAGTTGGTCGCCAACGGTGAACGCACCAAGGAACTGCGAGCCCATGTTCAGCTTGCGCAGACGGCCCACCGGGACGTTCAGGGTGCCAGTGACCTTGGTTGGGCTCAGCTCCTGCATGCTGATATCACGCTGGTTCGGCACCAGCTTGACCCACGGGTTGTGCTGGCTGATCAGCCCTTCGATATCGGCAATAGGCACGTCTTTGTTGAGCTTGATGGTCAGCGCCTGGCTGTGGCAGCGCATCGCGCCGATACGTACGCAGATGCCGTCCACCGGGATCGGGCTCTTGAAGCGACCGAGAATCTTGTTGGTCTCGGCCTGGGCCTTCCACTCTTCACGGCTCTGGCCGTTGGGCAGCTCCTTGTCGATCCAGGGAATCAGGCTGCCAGCCAGTGGCACGCCGAAGTTTTCGGTCGGGTAGGCATCGCTGCGCATGGCTTCAGCCACGCGGCGATCGATGTCGAGGATGGCGCTGGCCGGATCGGCCAGTTGATCAGCGACCGCAGCGTGGGTAGCGCCCATCTGCTTGATCAGTTCACGCATGTTCTGCGCGCCAGCGCCGGATGCTGCCTGGTAGGTCATGGCACTCATCCACTCCACCAGGCCGGCTTCGAACAGGCCACCCAGGCCCATCAGCATCAGGCTGACGGTGCAGTTGCCGCCGATGTAGTTCTTGGTCCCGGCATCCAGTTGCTGGTCGATGACCCGGCGGTTCACCGGGTCCAGGACGATCACCGCATCATCCTGCATGCGCAGGCTGGAGGCCGCGTCGATCCAGTAACCCTGCCAGCCGGCTTCGCGCAGCTTGGGGAAGACTTCACTGGTGTAGTCGCCGCCCTGGCAGGTCAGAATCACGTCGAGGGTTTTCAACTCTTCAATGCTGTAGGCGTCCTTCAGCGGAGCAATATCCTTGCCCACCGACGGCCCCTGGCCACCCACATTGGAAGTGGTGAAAAACACCGGTTCAATAAGATCGAAGTCCTGCTCTTCCAGCATCCGCTGCATGAGCACGGAACCGACCATACCGCGCCAACCGATCAGACCTACACGTTTCATCGCAACTACACCTATACAAAAGTGGGCCACTGTCTGTGCAGTGGGCCCGAAAGATTACAGATTCCGCAGCGCGGCGACTACTGCATCGCCCATTTCCTGCGTACCGACTTTGGTGCAACCTGCCGACCAGATGTCACCGGTGCGCAAGCCCTGATCCAGCACCCGGCTCACGGCCTGTTCGATGGCGTCCGCCGCCTCGTTCAGGTTGAAGCTGTAACGCAGCATCATCGACACCGAGAGAATGGTCGCCAGCGGGTTGGCAATGCCTTGCCCGGCAATGTCCGGCGCCGAGCCGTGGCAAGGTTCGTACATGCCCTTGTTGTTGGCATCCAGAGACGCCGACGGCAGCATGCCGATGGAGCCGGTCAGCATCGAGGCCTCATCGGAGAGAATGTCGCCGAACAGATTGTCGGTGACGATCACGTCGAACTGCTTCGGCGCACGCACCAGCTGCATGGCGGCGTTGTCGACATACATATGGCTCAGCTCGACATCCGGGTAGTCCTTGGCCACTTGCTCGACCACTTCGCGCCACAGCTGGCTGGAAGCCAGGACGTTGGCCTTGTCCACCGAGCAGAGCTTCTTGCCACGCACCCGCGCCATGTCGAAACCGACCCGGGCAATACGGCGGATTTCGCTCTCACTGTAAGGCAGAGTGTCGTAGGCCTGGCGCTCGCCATTTTCCAGCTCACGGGTGCCACGGGGGGCGCCGAAGTAGATGCCGCCGGTCAGCTCGCGAACGATGAGGATGTCCAGACCGGAAACGATTTCTGGCTTCAGGCTCGAAGCATCGGCCAGTTGCGGGTAAAGAATCGCCGGACGCAGGTTGCCGAACAGGCCCAATTGCGCACGGATTTTCAACAGGCCGCGCTCAGGACGAATATCGCGCTCGATCTTGTCCCATTTCGGGCCACCCACGGCGCCCAGCAGCACGGCGTCGGCAGCCCGGGCACGGTCCAGGGTTTCATCGGCCAATGGCACACCATGCCGATCGATGGCCGCGCCACCAATCACATCGTGGCTCAGCTCGAAGTCCAGGCTGTACTTGGTGTTGGCGAGAGTCAGAACCTTGACCGCCTCGGCCATGATTTCCGGGCCAATACCGTCACCTGGGAGAATCAGAATCTGCTTGCTCATGCTTTCCTCATTTACTCTGTCGGCGCGCCCGCAGGCACACCCGGAAAAATTCTATCGCTCGGCCCACAGCACCAGTACATCTGTACTGAACGAACCATCGGCCTCAATCTCGAAATATTCGCGCACTTCATTGCCCATCGCCTGCTGCAAGTCACGGATGGCCGCACGCATGACCTCGGGCGTACGCATGCGCTCGACCCAGGAGCTGTACTCCAGGCGCAGGCGCTGACGGGCGGTACTGCGCGTATGCAAACCGGCCTCGCTGACCTGGCGCAGCCACTCCCCCGCCGAATAATCGCGCACATGACTGGTGTCGCGCAGCACTTCCACGCTTTGCAGGTAAGTGTCGAACAACGGGCTGCCCGGCGACAAGACATCAATGAACGCCACCACACCGCCCGGCTTCAACACCCGGCGCACTTCCCGCAGGGCCAGGCCCAGGTCGCTCCAGTGGTGAGCCGAATAACGACTGAACACAAAATCGAACTCACCATCGGCGAATGGCAGGTGCTCGGCGGCGCCGTGCCGGGTGCTGATATTACCCAATTTGCGCTCGGCCGCTGCACTGGCCACCACGTCGAGCATCTGCTGCGAAAGATCGTACGCCACCACTTCCTTGACCAGCGGTGCGACATGGAAGCTGACATGCCCCGCGCCGCAACCCAGGTCCAGCACCCGAGCGTCGCCCCGGCCCGCAACCTCAGCCTGTAGCAGGGCGAACTCGGCGCCCTGAGCGTGCACTGCACTGCTCAGATAGGCCGAGGCCTGCTCACCAAATTGCGTCTGTACCACCTGGCTATGGGCCTTGCTGGTCATGCTGTAATCCTTTTTATCAGGGGGAAATGGCGTTCGGCGGCCAGCCGGTGCCTGCCTGGATCGGCAGGCGCCCGCGAGCTGGCGGACAGTCATTCAGGCGTCGCGGAACAACCAGGGCTGGCTCGCCCGGTGCTTGGTCTCGAAGGCGGCGATGGCGTCACCGTCCTGCAAGGTCAGGCCGATATCATCGAGGCCATTGAGCAGGCAATGCTTACGGAAGGCGTCGATCTCGAACTGCAGCACCTTGCCGTCAGGACGAGTCACGGTTTGCGCCGCAAGATCGATGCTCAACTGGTAGCCCGGCGTAACCTCGACCTGCTGGAACAATTCGTCGACTTCAGCGTCGCTCAAGATGATCGGCAACAAACCGTTCTTGAAACTGTTGTTGAAGAAGATATCGGCATAGCTCGGCGCGATGATGCTGCGAAAACCATACTCTTCCAGCGCCCAGGGTGCGTGCTCACGACTGGAACCGCAGCCAAAGTTTTCCCGTGCCAACAATACGCTGGCCCCCTGGTAGCGTTCGGCGTTAAGGATGAAGTCCTTGTTCAACGGGCGCTTGGAGTTGTCCTGATAAGGCTGGCCGACATCAAGGTAGCGCCATTCATCAAACAGGTTGGGACCGAAGCCGGTGCGCTTGATCGACTTGAGGAACTGCTTGGGGATGATCTGATCGGTATCGACGTTGGCACGATCCAAAGGCGCGACCAAACCATTGTGCTGAGTGAAAGCTTTCATGCTGCGCTCCTTAGATCAATTCACGGACGTCGACGAAACGACCGTTGACGGCGGCGGCGGCGGCCATGGCCGGGCTCACCAGGTGAGTACGTCCACCGGCACCCTGGCGCCCTTCGAAGTTGCGGTTCGACGTGGAGGCGCAATGCTCACCGGACTCCAGGCGGTCCGGGTTCATCGCCAGGCACATCGAGCAGCCCGGCTCACGCCATTCGAAACCGGCTTCGAGGAAGATCTTGTCCAGGCCTTCCGACTCGGCCTGAGCCTTGACCAGGCCCGAGCCCGGCACCACGATCGCCTGCTTGATGGTGGAAGCCACCTTGCGGCCCTTGGCGATCACCGCGGCAGCGCGCAGATCTTCGATCCGCGAGTTGGTGCAGGAGCCGATGAACACGCGGTCCAACTGAATGTCGGTAATTGCCTGGTTGGCACTCAAACCCATGTATTTCAAGGCACGGACGATGGAGTCACGCTTGACCAGGTCCATTTCCTTGGCCGGGTCCGGGACGTTCTGATCTACCGCCAGGACCATTTCCGGCGAGGTGCCCCAGCTGACTTGCGGCTTGATCTGCGCGGCATCGAGTTCGACCACGGTATCGAACTTGGCATCGGCGTCGGACACCAGGTCTTTCCAGGCTTCAACAGCCAGGTCCCACTCCACGCCTTTAGGCGCGAAGGGCCGACCCTTGACGTACTCCACAGTCTTTTCGTCCGCGGCTACCAGGCCTACACGAGCGCCGGCTTCGATGGACATGTTGCAGATGGTCATGCGGCCTTCGACGGACAGGTCGCGAATCGCGCTGCCGGCAAATTCGATGGCATGGCCATTACCGCCAGCGGTGCCGATCTTGCCGATCACCGCGAGGACGATGTCCTTGGCCGTCACGCCGAACGGCAAGGTGCCTTCCACGCGCACCAGCATGTTCTTCATTTTCTTGGCCACCAGGCACTGGGTGGCGAGTACGTGCTCTACCTCGGAAGTGCCGATGCCATGGGCCAAGGCGCCGAAAGCGCCATGGGTGGAGGTGTGGGAGTCACCGCATACCACGGTCATGCCCGGCAAGGTCGCGCCCTGCTCCGGGCCGATCACATGGACGATGCCTTGGCGTACGTCATTCATCTTGAATTCGACGATGCCGTATTCATCACAGTTGTCATCGAGGGTCTGCACTTGCAGACGGGAAACCTGGTCGGCAATCGCTGCGATCCCGCCCTTGCGCTCAGGCGTGGTCGGTACGTTGTGGTCCGGGGTGGCAATGTTGGCATCGATACGCCATGGCTTGCGACCAGCCAGACGCAAGCCTTCAAAGGCTTGTGGCGAGGTCACTTCGTGGATGATGTGACGATCGATATAGATCAGCGCCGAACCATCGTCGCGCTGCTTGACCAAATGCGAATTCCAGAGCTTGTCGTAGAGCGTCTTGCCAGCCATCGGAGCATTCCTCATCAGCTTGTTTCTATGCCCTGGGCCCTGATCGTCGGCCGATCAATAACCCCTTGGCTTGTGAGGCTGATGCTATGGCGTTAGATTAAATAACTCAAATTCATATTTTTCATGCTTTGGATAACCAACTGGAATACTACTATGGACCTGGCCAACCTCAATGCCTTTATCGCCATCGCCGAGACGGGCAGTTTTTCCAGTGCCGGCGAACGCCTGCACCTGACCCAGCCAGCCATCAGCAAACGCATCGCCGGGCTGGAGCAACAACTCAACGTGCGACTGTTCGACCGCCTAGGGCGCGAGATCGGCCTGACCGAGGCCGGGCGCGCCCTACTGCCCCGGGCCTATCAGATCATCAACGTGCTGGATGACACTCGCCGGGCCCTGACCAACCTCAGCGGCGAAGTCAGTGGGCGTCTGACGCTGGCTACCAGCCATCACATCGGTTTGCACCGCCTGCCCCCTCTGCTGCGGGCCTTTACCCGGCGCTACCCGCAAGTGGCTCTGGACATTCAATTCCTCGATTCCGAAGTGGCCTACGAGGAAATCCTGCACGGCCGGGCCGAACTGGCGGTGATTACCCTGGCCCCCGAGCCGCACAGCCTGATCAAGGCCTCCGCCGTCTGGGACGATCCGCTGGACTTCGTTGCCGCCCCGGAACACCCGCTGGTCAGCAACGGCCAGGTGAGCCTGGCGGACGTTGCCCTGCATCCGGCGGTTTTCCCCGGCGGCAACACCTTTACCCACCATATTGTCCAACGCTTGTTTGAAGCCCAAGGCCTGATACCGAACATCGCCATGAGCACTAACTACCTGGAAACTATAAAGATGATGGTTTCCATTGGCCTGGCCTGGAGCGTGCTGCCACGCACCATGCTCGATGACCAGGTCGCGCGCATTCCTTTACCGGGCATACAGCTGCGTCGCCAGCTAGGCTATATCCTGCACACCGAACGGACGTTGTCGAATGCTGCGCGGGCTTTCATGGCCTTATTGGATGCACAGGTCGATTGGCCAGGGAACCCGGCATAGCACTTCGGGTATTGCCCGTGCCATACAGCACCTCATGAGCCTCCCGCGCCAAACGAACTACTCAGCTCAAGGCTTGCCCCCCATGCCCAAACCCGCTGACCGCACTCCGCCCATG
Organism: Pseudomonas sp. Fl4BN1; assembly: GCF_009908285.1. GTDB lineage: Bacteria > Pseudomonadota > Gammaproteobacteria > Pseudomonadales > Pseudomonadaceae > Aquipseudomonas. The sequence goes on along the minus strand of NZ_JAAARM010000012.1, from coordinate 191,901 downwards.
CCGCGCATCCACGCTGTCGACCCCCGGGAGTCGGAACAGAGCTGGGAAAGTGCGCCACAGTTGCTCGCTGCGCTCAACGGCGCACGGCTAGGGGCCTGGTACTGGGACATTGAAAGCGGGCAGATCAGCTGGTCCCGAGGCACCCAGGCGCTATTCGGCTTCGATCCGCGCCAACCCTTGCCGGAAAACCTCGAGTACCTCGACCTGCTGCCCGTCGAAGATCGGGGCAGGACCATGCGCGCCTTTCATTCAGTGCTGGCGGGGGCGCCGCTGGAACACGCCATGCACCACCGGATTCGCTGGCCCGATGGCAGCCTGCACTGGCTGGAGATCAACGGCAGCGTGCTGCCGGACAAGCACGGCAAGCCTCGAATGATCGGGGTGATCCGCGAGATCACTCACCAGCGCCAGCGTGAGGAAGCCCTCAGCAGCTCGGAAAAGCGTTTCGCCACCCTGTTTCACCTATGCCCCAACATGGTGCTGCTGACCCGCCTGGAAGATGGACTGATCAGTGAAGCCAACCAATACTTCGAAAGCCAGTTCGGCTGGCCCGCCGAACACGTGATCGGTCGTACCACCCTGGAGATCGGCCTGTGGGTCAATCCCGAGCAGCGCGCCCAACTGATCAAGGCGGTGCAGAAGCGAGGCCAGGCCGCCAGCCTTGAGGTGCAATTTCGTGCCAGCAACGGACAGATCCACGACGGCATCCTCAGTGCGCAAAAGGTCGAACTGGAAGGCAAGGCCTATCTGCTCAGCACCTTTCTCGACACCAGCGAACGCAAAAGAGCCGAACAGGCCCTCAAAGACAGCCAGGAACGCCTCGACCTGGCCCTGGATTCAGCACAGTTGGGCACCTGGGACTGGCACATACCCAGCGGCATGCTCTATGGCTCGGCCCGTGCCGCGCAGTTGCACGGCCTGGAGGCGGCGCCGTTCCATGAATCCTTTGACGCATTCTTCGAGGGCGTACCCACCGAAGAACGCGACTCCATGCGTGACGCCTACCGCAGCCTGCGGGAAGGACCGGCAGGCAATTACCAACTGACCTACCGAGTGCAACTGGCGGACGGCAGCTCACGCTACCTGGAAAGCCGTGCCCGCCTCTATCGCGATGAACAGGGCAATCCGTTGCGCATGGCCGGCACCTTGCTCGACATCACCGAGCAGGTGGAACGCGAACAGCGCCTGATCACCTCCGAAGAGAAGTTCGCCAGCCTGTTCCAGGTCAGCCCGGACCCGATCTGCCTGACCGTGCTGGAAACCGGCCAGTTCATCGAGATCAACTCCAGCTTCACCCAGACCTTCGGCTGGACCCTGGAGGATGTGATCGACCGCAGCGCCGAGCAGATCGGCCTCTGGGAAGATCCCGCTCCGCGCCTGCGGCGGATCGAACAAGTGATTCGCGAACAGGCGCTGAACAATGTCGCGGTGGTGGTCAACCACAAGAACGGCCAGCCGCTGACCTGCATCATTTCCAGCCGGCTGATCAACGTGGACAAGCAGCCGTGCATCGTCACCACCCTGCGTGACATCACCCAGCAACAGCGCTCGGAAGCCGCGCTCAAGGCCAGCGAAGAGAAGTTCGCCAAGGCCTTTCACTCCAGCCCCGACGCCATCACCATTACCCAGCGCGACACCGGTCGCTACCTGGAGGTCAACGACGGCTTCTGCCGCCTGACCGGCTACCGCACCGAAGAAGTACTCGGCCACACCATGTACCAGGTCGGAATCTGGGCCGAGGAAGCCCAGCTTTCCACGCTACTGGCGGAGCTCAAGCTCAAGGGCCGGGTGCATCATCTGGAGATGCTCGGGCGCAACAAACGCGGGGAGGTCCTGACTCTCGAGGTCTCGGTCGAACCGATCATCCTCAATGAGACACCCTGCCTGTTGCTGACCGCGAGGGATGTCAGCCTGCTGAAGAATGCCCAGGCGCAGATCCGTCATCTGGCCTACCACGACCCCTTGACCAACCTGCCCAACCGCGCCCTGCTGATGGACCGCTTGAGCCAGCAGATCGCCCTGCTCAAACGCCACAACCTGCGGGGCGCCCTGTTGTTTCTCGACCTGGATCACTTCAAGCACATCAACGATTCCCTGGGACACCCGGTGGGCGACACCGTGCTGAAAATCATCACCGCCAGGCTGGAAGCCAGCGTGCGCATGGAAGACACCGTGGCACGCCTGGGCGGCGATGAGTTCGTGGTGCTGTTGAGCGGCCTGGAAGGCTCGCGCAATGAAGTCAGCGAGCAGGTCCGGCAACTGGCTGGCACCTTGCGCGAACTGCTCTCGGAACCGATGTTCCTCGACGGCCAGCGCCTGCAAGTTACCCCCAGCATTGGCGTGGCACTGATCCCCGACCACGGCTCGACGCCCACCGACCTGCTCAAGCGCGCCGACATTGCCCTCTATCGCGCCAAGGACTCCGGGCGCAACACCACGCAGATGTACCACAACACCATGCAGAAGGCCGCCAGCGAGCGCCTGCGCATGGAAACCGACCTGCGCCTGGCCTTGTCCCGTGGTGAATTCAGCGTGCACTTCCAACCCCAGGTGGATGCCCGCGACAACCGGATCGTTGGCGCCGAGGCCCTGGTGCGCTGGCAGCACCCGGAACTGGGCACCCAGTCACCGAGTGAATTCATCAAGGTGCTGGAGGACAGCGGGCTGATCCTTGAGGTCGGCACCTGGATTCTCGATGAGGCTTGCCTGGCCTTCAGCCAGCTGATCAACCAGGGCCTGGTAGATCCGTATCACTTCAGCCTGTGCGTCAACATCAGCCCACGGCAGTTCCGCCAGAACGACTTTGTCGAAAAAATCGAACGCAGCCTGACTGCCCATGCCCTGCCCTACTCACTGCTCAAGCTGGAGATCACCGAGGGCATCGTCATCCAGAATCTGGACGACACCATCAGCAAGATGCGCCGACTGAAGAAACTCGGGGTCAGTTTTGCCATGGATGACTTCGGCACCGGCTACTCCTCCTTGACCTACCTCAAGCGCTTGCCGGTGGACACCCTGAAGATCGACCAGTCCTTCGTTCGTGATGCGACCCACGACCCCAATGATGCAGAGATCATCCGGGCCATTGTCGCCATGGCTCGCAGCCTGGACTTGAAGGTCATCGCCGAAGGCGTGGAAACCCCACAGCAGCTGGAGTTTCTACAGGGATTGGAATGCCACTTGTACCAGGGCTATCTGCACAGCCGGCCGCTCCCCCTGAACGAGTTCAAGAAACTGCTGAAATGACCGCCACGAAAAAGGGCGCCACCAGGGCGCCCTTCTTTTACGGCGATATTAGTTTTGCAGAGCCGCCTGCTGCACACCATTGATCGGGATGCGCTTGGCTTTGGCCTCTTCCGGCACGACCCGCAGCAGGTCGATGTTCAACAGACCATTGCTCAGGCCCGCAGACTTGACCTCGATATGGTCTGCCAGGCGGAACGACAGCTTGAACGCGCGCTGGGCAATGCCCTGATGCAGGTAAGTGACGTTCTGATTGGCGTCGCGCTTGCCACCGCTCACGGTCAGCACGCCGTTTTCCACCTGCAGCTCCAAGTCTTCTTCCTGGAAGCCAGCCGCCGCGATCACAATGCGGTATTGATCGTCAGCGTATTTTTCAACGTTGTAGGGTGGATAGCTACTGCCCGGCTCATTGCGCAGTGCCGACTCGAACAAGTCGTTGAAACGGTCGAAGCCGACAGAGGAACGGAACAGCGGGGCCAAGGAAAATGCAGTACTCATGGGTCTATCTCCTGATATTCAGCGAGTGGTTATCTCCGCGACCCGAATTCGGCATCGCGTACCCAAGAGATATGGATCGGCCCCGGCATTTCAAGAGGTGTTTTTTGAGTTTTTTACGCCGCTTCGCTGCGCGGCATACCCAGCAGGCGCCCCACCTGGTCCAGATCGGTTTCCCGACGCAAGGCGGTGAATAGCTCGACCGCTTCCGGGTAGTTGCGGGTCAGCATTGCCAACCACTGTTTCAAACGCCCAGGCGCCGAACGTGGCGTCAACTGCACCACCACCTGCGCCCAGAAGTCCTGGAGCATCGGTTGCAAATCGGCCCAGGACATCTCCTGCACTTCTTCTCCAGCCCGAGCGGCAGCAATCTGCCGGGCCAGATCCGGACGCGATACCAGTCCGCGCCCAAGCATAATGTCCTCGACGCCGCTGATCTCCCGGCAACGCCGCCAGTCCTCGACACTCCAGATATCGCCGTTGGCGAACACCGGCACCCTGACCACGTCCTGTACCCGCGGGATCCACTCCCAGTGCGCCGGAGGCTTGTAGCCGTCAACCTTGGTCCGCGCGTGCACCACGATATGCTCCGCTCCACCCTCGGCCAACGCCGTGGCACATGCCAGGGAGCCATCCGGGCTGTCGAAGCCCAAGCGCATTTTCGCGGTGACCGGAATATGTGCCGGAACCGCCCGTCGTACATGCTCGACAATCTGATTCAGCAGCTCGGGCTCCTTGAGCAGCACCGCCCCGCCCCGTGACTTGTTGACGGTCTTGGCCGGGCAACCGAAATTAAGATCGATGACCGCGCTGCCCAACTCACAGGCCAGCGCAGCGTTTTCGGCCAGACACACTGGATCGGAGCCCAACAACTGCACCCGCAGCGGCACGCCGGCGGCAGTCTGTGCGCCTTGCAGCAATTCGGGGGCGAGCTTGTGGAAATAGGCAGGCGTCAGCAGACGGTCATTGACGCGAATGAACTCGGTGACACACCAGTCAATCCCGCCAACGCGGGTCAGTACATCGCGCAGGATGTTGTCGACCAACCCCTCCATGGGCGCCAGGGCAATTTGCATGAAACACACTCAACAAAAAAACGGGCAAAAAAAACGTCGCCCAGTCTACTGGGTTTCACCCACCCGCTGGGATTTTGTAGGAGCCGGCTTATCGGCGTGCCCCGCGCTCCGCACTTGAAGGCGCCTTCACTGGCAGCCAACCCCTGCGACATGGGAGAAAGCGATCAGGAAGCCTGCAAGGCCGGCCCGTAGCCCTCGAGGAACTCGACAGGCATGCGCTTGGGCTTGCCAGTGGACAATTCAATGCAGACAAAGGTGGTCTGGGCCCGCAGCAGCGTGGCGCCATCGCTCGGACGAACCAGCTGGAAGCGCCGGGTCATTTTCAAGCGTTGATCCCAGTCGACGATCCAGGTGGCCAATTGCAGTTCATCTTCCTCATAACCTGCAGCCAGATAATCAATCTCGTGCCGCACCACCGCCATCGCCCGGTCCAGACGGCGATACTCGGCCAGATCCAGCCCCAGTCGCTGGGAATGCCGCCAGGCGCAACGCTCCAGCCAGGTGACGTAGACCGCATTATTGGCGTGCCCCAAGCCATCGATATCCTCGGCGGCAACCTGCAGATCGATGACGAATGGCGTTGCCAGATCCCAACTCATGCCCAACTCCCGGTCAGATTTTTTGACTGGGGCAGTGTAACGGATGCTCAGGTGGATTGGCGTGCTGCAGATGCTGGCCGGCGATCAGCACAAACGAATTGAGTGGCGCGCCGTTGATGCTACGAATCCAACTCAACCCGCTCCTCACTCGCCATCGCAGAATCAAGCCTCAGGTCATAGAACTGCCGACTTGGCTGCACGCAGCAAGCGGTCGGACAACTCACCCGGACCCAGCGCCCGCGCCAGGGACAATCCACCTACCATCAGCGCCATGTCTGCCAGAGCCTTGTCCGTGTCTTCGGGGCTTGCGGCCAATTGCGCAACCATCAACTCCATGTGCTCGCTCAAAGCGTTGCGAAAACTGTCCGGCAAGCGCCCCAACTCACCGACTGAAGCCGGAATTGGGCAAGCCTGCTCGGTAGAGTCACGGTGCTTGCGCGACAGATAAAATGCCGCCGTAAGCGCCCTACGCTCCTCGCCACTCAAGCTCGAGTCCATTTCGTCGAGCAAGCCACGGCGGTGGGCGAGCAACTGAGTGAAGGCCTCCAGCATCAGCGCATCCTTGCTTTCAAAGTGCGCATAGAAGCCGCCCACCGTCAGCCCGGCCGCCCCCATCACCTCACCCACACTCGGCTCGGCCGGGCCATGCTGGATCAGCGCGGAACTGGCGGCCTGGAGAATGCGTTCGCGGGTTTGAGCTTTTTTATCGTTCATGGTTGCCTCCGAATATTACGGAGAAAATATTATTCGCATAATAATTTTCCGCAAGTCGCTAGCGTGACCGTCGGTCAGAGGGGCAGGCTGAGGAAAAAAGAGAAAATTGGCTGAACGCCAGACAAACAAAAGGGCCATTCAATAATCGAATGACCCTTAAAAATCCCGCAAAGCGGGTAAACGTGGCGTCCCCTAGGGGACTCGAACCCCTGTTACCGCCGTGAAAGGGCGGTGTCCTAGGCCACTAGACGAAGGGGACACAAACCCTTCTAACAACTGATCAGTGCTGAGTACTGATCGATTCAAGGCCGGTGTGGCCAGACCTTGAACTGTAAATTGGTGGAGCTAGACGGGATCGAACCGTCGACCTCTTGCATGCCATGCAAGCGCTCTCCCAGCTGAGCTATAGCCCCGGATTTTCGCCTCGCGGCGCAGCGACATCTTGCAACATCACTTGTGTGAAACTGGCGTCCCCTAGGGGACTCGAACCCCTGTTACCGCCGTGAAAGGGCGGTGTCCTAGGCCACTAGACGAAGGGGACACAACCCTTCTATACAACTGATCAGTGCTGAGTACTGATCGATTCAAGGCCGGTGTGGCCAGGCCTTGAACTGTAAATTTGGTGGAGCTAGACGGGATCGAACCGTCGACCTCTTGCATGCCATGCAAGCGCTCTCCCAGCTGAGCTATAGCCCCTCGTCGGTTAGGACGGGGCGAATCTTAAGGGGCGATCGGAACGCTGTCAAATTTTTTTCGGTTTTTTGAAAAGAAATTTGCCGGGATAACAATCACTTACCGCCCCACCCGGAAAACCCAGGCTTTTCCGCCCTTCCCGACCCGCGCCAGCTAGCGCAAAAGGGCCACCGCGGGCCGAAGAGCAACCGACTTGGCCAGCAACCAACCCGCCTGGCGCTTGAGACTCAAGCGTAGTCGAAAAGGTTGCCGCCTCGGCCACTCCCGCAGCGCACAACTGCCTCAGGCGATCGTGCCCAGCAGTTTTTCCCACTCTTTATTCTCTTTCTTCGACACACCACCGAGCAGATCGATGGCCTGGCGCAGGCGGAAACGAGTCAGGTCCGGCCCCAGGATTTCCATGGCATCGAGCACCGACACCGAACTGGCCTGGCCAGTGATAGCGGCAAACATCAGCGGCATGGCATCACGCAGCTTCAGTTCCAGGGACTCGACCACCGCCTGAATAGTCGCGGTGATACTGTCCTTCTCCCACTGCCGCAGGCTTTCGAGCTTCCACAGGATCAATTGCATCAGTTGGCGCACCTGATCGCCCGAGAGTTTCTTGGACTCGAAGAGCTTGGCATCCGGGGTTACGCCACCGGCAAAGAAGAAACCTGCCAAGGGAGCGATCTGACTGAAGGTCTCGACCCGCCCCTGAACGTGCGGCGCAATCTTCATCAGGTATTCGGGATTCAAGGCCCAGGTCTGCACCCGACTGGCGAACTCTTCCAGCGGCAGGTCCCGCAGCCACTGGCCATTGAGCCAGGACAGCTTCTCGACATCGAAAATCGGACCGCCGAGGGAAACCCGCGACAGATCGAAGTTGTCGACCATTTCCTGCAACGAGAACTTCTCGCGCTCGTCCGGCATCGACCAGCCCATGCGCCCCAGGTAGTTGAGCATGGCTTCAGGCATGAAGCCCATGCGCTCGTAGAACGTCACCGAGGTCGGGTTCTTGCGCTTGGACAGCTTGCTCTTGTCCGGGTTACGCAGCAGCGGCATGTAGCACAACTGCGGCTGTTCCCAGCCGAAATATTCGTACAGCAGGATCAGCTTCGGTGCCGATGGCAGCCACTCTTCGCCACGCAGTACGTGAGTGATACCCATCAGATGGTCGTCGACCACATTGGCCAGGAAGTAGGTCGGCAGGCCGTCGGTCTTCATCAGCACTTGCATGTCCATGCGATCCCACGGGATCTCGACATCGCCACGCAACAGGTCCGGGACCACGCAGACGCCTTCGGTCGGCACTTTCATGCGGATCACGTGAGGCTCACCAGCAGCCAGGCGCTGAGCCACCTCTTCCTTGGACAGCAGCAAGGCTCGGCCGTCGTAACGCGGGGTTTCACCGCGAGCCATCTGCTCGGCACGCATCTGGTCCAGCTCTTCGGCGGTGCAGAAGCACGGGAAGGCGTGCCCCAGGTCCACCAACTGCTGGGCGTACTTCTGATAGATGTCACCGCGCTCGCTCTGACGGTACGGGCCATGAGGACCACCGACATCCGGACCTTCGCTCCAGTTGATGCCCAACCAGCGCAAGGCATCGAAAATCTGCTGCTCGGACTCACGGGTCGAACGCAACTGATCGGTGTCTTCGATGCGCAGGATGAACTCGCCGCCATGCTGCTTGGCAAAGCAGTAGTTGAACAAAGCGATGTAAGCAGTACCTACGTGGGGATCCCCGGTAGGCGATGGCGCAATGCGCGTGCGGACGGTGGTCATGGCATGTCTCGAGAAGAATAGAAAAACGAGGAATAAAACAGGGGGCGAATGGTAACAGGCGACACCAGCCCGGCTCCAGTGAGGAGGGCATTTAAGCCAAGGTTGCGCCTACAGGCCACTCCAACCCCGGTGAATAGCCAATAATCAGCCAATGGCATTTACCACCCAGTGGCTATCTGCCAGATTCGCCCACTGATAAATTTTCTTACACTTTTATTGATTACAGCCTGCCCATGCCTGCCCAACTCAAGCGTCGCCTGTTCATCTTCTTGTCCCTGGTCCTGTTGATCGCCCTGGGCTTCCTCGCCCACTGGTGGTTCCACGGGCGCTTTTATGAAACCACAGACAACGCCTACGTCCAGGGCGAAATCACCCGGATCTCCAGCCAGTTGAGCGCTCGCATCGACGAAGTGCTGGTACAGGACAACCAGCATGTGGAGAAGGGCCAACTCCTGGTGCGCCTGGAAGGCGAAGACTTTCAACTGGCGGTGGATCGCGCCGAAGCGGCCCTGGCGACCCGCGAGGCGGAGCGCCTGCAGGCCCAGAGCAAGCTGACCCAGCAAGCCAGCCTGATTGCCGCGAGCGAAGCCCAGGTGGCATCGACCCAGGCCAGCCTCGGCCGCTCGCAGATCGACCTGTCCCGGGCGCAAACCCTGCGCAAGCCCGGCTACGTCTCCGAAGAACGGGTCACCACCCTCTCCGCCGACAACCATATCGCCCACTCCCAGGTCATCAAGGCCCAGGCCGATCTGCAAGGCCAGCGCCAGCAGGTCAACGCCCTAAATGCCGAGATCAAGCGCCTGGATGCGCAGATCGCCAATGCCCAGGCCGATCTGGCTCAGACGCGACTGAACCTGACCCGCAGCGAGATCCTCGCCCCCATCAGCGGCATCATCGGCCAGCGTGCCGCGCGCAATGGCCAAGTGGTGCAGGCCGGCGCCTATCTGCTGTCGATCGTTCCTGACCAGGACATCTGGGTCCAGGCCAACTTCAAGGAAACCCAGATCGGCCACATGCGACCCGGACAGCAGGCCGAGCTGACCTTCGATGCCTACGGCGATACGCCGATCCAGGCTCGGGTCGACAGCCTGTTCGCCGCCTCAGGCGCGCAGTTCAGCCTGCTACCGCCGGACAACGCAACCGGCAACTTCACCAAGGTGGTACAGCGTATTCCGGTAAAGCTGACCTTTGCCGCCGACAATCCGCTGCAGGGCAAGATCCGTCCTGGCATGTCCGTGACCGTCAAAGTGAACATCAAAGACCCTGTCGATGGCCGGTGATCAACTGCTGCGCCCGGTAGGCGAGCCGACCCGGCGTGACTGGATCGCAGTCATGAGCGCGATGCTCGGTGCCTTCATGGCAGTGCTCGACATCCAGATCACCAACTCTTCCTTGAGAGACATCCAGGGCGCACTGTCCGCCACGCTGGAGGAAGGCTCGTGGATCTCCACCTCCTACCTGGTGGCGGAGATCATCATGATCCCCCTCACCGCCTGGCTGGTGCAGTTGCTCTCGGCACGGCGGCTGGCGGTCTGGGTATCGGTGGGGTTTCTCATTGCCTCGCTGCTTTGCTCCACGGCCTGGAGCCTGGAAAGCATGATCGTGTTTCGAGCCCTGCAAGGCTTTACCGGTGGCGCGCTGATTCCCCTGGCGTTCACCCTGACCCTGATCAAGCTGCCCGAACATCATCGGGCCAAAGGCATGGCCATGTTTGCCATGACCGCCACCTTCGCCCCCTCCATCGGCCCGACGCTGGGCGGCTGGCTGACGGAAAACTGGGGCTGGGAATACATCTTCTATATCAACGTGCCGCCAGGCCTGCTGATGATCGCCGGCCTACTCTACGGCCTGGAAAAAAAGGCAGCCCATTGGGAGCTGCTGAAAAGCACCGACTACACCGGCATCCTCACCCTCGGCGTGGGGCTGGGCTGCCTGCAAGTGTTTCTGGAGGAAGGCCATCGCAAGGACTGGCTGGAATCGAGCCTGATCGTGACCCTGGGCAGCATTGCCCTGGTCAGTCTGATCAGCTTCGTGATCGTGCAGGTGTCCAAACCCAATCCGCTGATCAACCTGGGGATTCTGCGCAACCGCAACTTCGGGCTGTCAAGCATTTCCAGCCTGGGGATGGGCGTCGGCCTGTACGGCTCGATCTACCTGTTGCCGCTGTACCTGGCGCAAATCCAGGACTACAACGCCTTGCAGATTGGCGAAGTGATCATGTGGATGGGAGTGCCGCAGCTGTTTCTGATTCCCCTGGTGCCCAAGCTGATGCAGTTCATCCCGCCGAAATGGCTGTGCACCCTGGGTTTTGGCCTGTTCGGATTGGCGAGTTTTTCCTCGGGCGTGCTCAACCCGGACTTTGCCGGACCGCAGTTCAACCAGATCCAGATCATCCGCGCACTCGGCCAGCCGCTGATCATGGTCACCATCTCGTTGATCGCCACCGCTTATATACAGCCTCAAGACGCGGGATCGGCCTCCAGCCTGTTCAACATTCTGCGCAACCTCGGCGGCGCCATCGGCATCGCCTTGCTCGCGACCCTGCTGGACGCACGGACCAAGACCTACTTCGACTACTTGCGCGAAGCCATAGTCCCGAGCAACCCGCAGGTTGCGGAACGCCTGGCCAACCTCACCGAGAAATTCGGCAATGAGACTGCAGCCCTGGGCAAGCTCAGCGAGATCACCCATCAGCAGGCGCTGATCATGGCCTACAACGATGCCTTCCATTTTGTCGGGATTGCCTTGGGAATCAGCATGCTGGCAATCCTGCTGACCAAGGCGCTGCCCAAAGGGCTCAAGGCCGGCGAAGCTCATTGACCCAGCGGCGGGAACCGGCTTTCGCAAGATCAAGCTTGTACCGGCGCCGGCTTGCCAGCGAACAGGCCCCTCACTCCATCACAGGATTCAAGGGCTTCTTCGCCGGCAAGCCGGACAAGGATGGATGATGCCGCGCTCAGACAGTCAGCAGACGCTCGCGCAGCTTGGTGATTTCGTCACGCATCTGCGCTGCGGCCTCGAATTCCAGGTCCCGGGCCAACTGGTACATCTTCTCTTCGAGCTGGCGAATACGCTTGGTGATCTCGCTCGGCGAACGCAGTTCGTTTTCGTAGCGGGCATTTTCCTCGGCGGCCTTGGCCATGCCTTTGCGCTTCTTGCTACGAGAACCCGGAACGGTGGCGCCTTCCATGATGTCAGCGACATCCTTGACCACGCCCCTGGGGGTAATGCCATTGGCCAGGTTGAAAGCGATTTGCTTGTCACGCCGGCGTTCAGTTTCGCCAATCGCCCGCTCCATGGAGCCGGTGATGCGGTCGGCATAGAGGATCGCCCGGCCATTGAGGTTACGCGCAGCCCGGCCGATGGTCTGGATCAATGAACGTTCGGAGCGCAGGAAGCCTTCCTTGTCGGCGTCGAGAATCGCCACCAGGGACACTTCCGGCATGTCCAGGCCCTCACGCAACAGGTTGATACCCACCAGCACGTCGAAGGTGCCCAGGCGCAAATCGCGGATGATTTCCACCCGCTCCACGGTGTCGATGTCCGAGTGCAGGTAACGTACACGCACGCCGTGATCAGCCAGGTAATCGGTAAGGTCCTCGGCCATGCGCTTGGTCAGTGTGGTCACCAGCACTCGTTCTTCCACAGCCACGCGCTTACCGATTTCCGAGAGCAGGTCGTCCACCTGGGTCAGGGCCGGGCGCACTTCCACCTGTGGGTCCACCAGGCCGGTAGGACGTACTACCTGCTCTACCACACGCCCGGCGTGCTCGGCCTCGTAGTTGCCCGGAGTGGCGGAAACAAAGATGGTCTGCGGACTGACCCCTTCCCACTCATCGAAGCGCATCGGCCGGTTATCCAGGGCCGACGGCAGGCGGAAACCATATTCCACCAGGGTTTCCTTGCGTGAGCGGTCGCCTTTGTACATGGCGCCGACCTGAGGCACGCTGACGTGGGACTCGTCGATCACCAGCAAGGCATCCGCCGGCAGGTAGTCGTACAGCGTCGGCGGCGCCGCGCCGGCAGGACGGCCAGAGAGGTAGCGGGAGTAGTTTTCGATGCCGTTGCAGTAGCCCAGCTCGAGAATCATCTCCAGGTCAAAACGGGTGCGCTGCTCAAGACGCTGGGCTTCCACCAGTTTGTTGTTGGAGCGCAGGTATTCCAGGCGCTCCTGCAGCTCCACCTTGATGCCCTCGATGGCGTCCAGCAGGGTTTCCCGCGGAGTCACGTAGTGGCTCTTGGGGTAGAAGGTGAAACGCGGCAGTTTGCGAATCACTTCACCGGTCAGCGGATCGAAGGCACTGATGCTTTCCACTTCGTCGTCGAACAGCTCGATGCGGATCGCCTCAAGATCGGATTCCGCCGGGTAGATGTCGATCACATCACCCCGCACACGAAAGGTGGAGCGGGCAAAGTCCATATCGTTGCGGGTGTATTGCAGGTCCGCCAGGCGCCGCAACAGCGCACGCTGGTCGAGCTTGTCACCGCGGTCCACGTGCAGGACCATTTTCAAGTAGGTTTCCGGGCTGCCCAGACCGTAGATGCAGGACACCGTGGTGACGATGATCGCGTCCTTGCGCTCCAGTAACGCCTTGGTCGCGGAAAGACGCATCTGTTCAATGTGGTCGTTGATCGACGCGTCTTTCTCGATAAAGGTGTCCGAGGACGGCACATAGGCTTCGGGCTGGTAGTAGTCGTAGTAGGAAACGAAGTACTCCACCGCATTGTTCGGGAAGAAGGCCTTGAATTCACCGTACAACTGCGCCGCCAGCGTCTTGTTCGGCGCCAGCACCAGGGTCGGGCGCTGCACCTGGGCGATCACGTTGGCGATGCTGAAGGTCTTGCCCGAGCCGGTCACACCGAGCAGGGTCTGGTGCGCCAGACCGGCCTCAATGCCCTCGACCATCAGACGGATGGCTTCCGGCTGGTCGCCGGCAGGCTGGAAGCGGGTGACTAGCTGGAACTCAGACATAACGTACCTCTGGAATCATTCGTATACGGCAAGACCGCACAGGAACGAGAAAGACCACGTACGACCCATGTCGCCGAGGAAAAATCGGGAATGTTCTAGATGTGGAGCCAAATACCACAGCTTTCAAGGTAAAGGTCCTACACCCGCTAACACCCTGGATGTTGCAATAAGACTAACGGTCGAAAAATAAAGCGAAAAACTTGCCGCAAAAGCTCAATCGGCTGTCGCTCCCCGCGATGATGGCCTCTATACTAGCTCCCCGTTTGTGCACCGCTCTAGTGCATTCGGCTGGAGCGCGACACGTCCCTCCACACTCCATTCAGAGCCGCCGTAAAAATGAGCCTGTTCTCCGCTGTCGAAATGGCACCACGCGATCCAATCCTGGGCCTCAACGAAGCATTCAACGCCGACACCCGCACCAATAAGGTCAACCTTGGGGTGGGCGTGTACTGCAACGAGGAGGGACGCATTCCGCTGCTGCGCGCCGTTGTCGAAGCCGAGACAATTCGCGCCGCTCAACACGCCTCCCGTGGCTACCTGCCGATCGACGGCATCGCCGCCTATGACCAGGCAGTACAGAAGCTGCTGTTCGGCAACGACTCGCCACTGCTGGCTGCCGGCCGCGTAATCACCACCCAGGCCGTTGGCGGCACTGGCGCACTGAAGATCGGTGCCGATTTCCTCAAGCAATTGCTGCCGAACGCCGTGGTTGCCATCAGCGATCCGAGCTGGGAAAACCACCGCGCACTGTTCGAGACTGCCGGCTTCCCGGTACAGAACTACCGCTATTACGACGCCGCCACTCATGATGTAAACCGCGCCGGCCTGCTGGAAGACCTCAACGCCCTGCCGGCCCAATCGATCGTGGTGCTGCACGCCTGCTGCCACAACCCGACCGGTGTCGACCTGAGCCCGCAAGACTGGAAAAACGTCCTGGAAGTGGTCAAGGCGAAAAACCTCGTGCCATTCCTCGATATGGCTTACCAGGGCTTTGGCGACGGCATCGACGAAGACGCCGCAGCGGTGCGCTTGTTCGCCGAGTCGGGCCTGACCTTTTTCGTCTCCAGCTCGTTCTCCAAGTCGTTCTCGCTGTACGGCGAGCGTGTCGGTGCCCTGTCCATCGTCAGCAGCTCGAAGGAAGAAAGCGCGCGCGTGCTGTCCCAGGTCAAGCGTGTGATCCGCACCAACTACTCCAACCCGCCTACCCACGGCGCAACCATCGTTGCCGCAGTGCTGAACAGCCCGGAACTGCGCGCCCAGTGGGAGCAGGAACTGGCGGAAATGCGCCTGCGGATTCGCGGCATGCGCACCCAGATGGTCGACCTGCTGAGCAAAGGCGCACCACAGCACGACTTCAGCTTCGTCGGTCGTCAGTGCGGCATGTTCTCCTACTCCGGCCTGACGGTTGAGCAAGTCACTCGCCTGCGCAACGAGTTCGGCATCTATGCCCTGGACACCGGCCGCATCTGCGTTGCCGCTCTGAACCAGAACAACATCGGCGTAGTGACCAAGGCGATCCTGCAGGTGATCTGATTCGCACCCGCACAAAAAAAGGGGAAGCCATCGTGCTTCCCCTTTTTCATGCCCTTGTCACACATATTCCCCCAGGCCCGGCTTCTGCAACCTCTAGACTGAGGCCATGCTTCCCTTCTGATCGAGAACACAAATGAAAGACGATGACCTGCGGGCTGACCGCGACGAGCTGGAGCGCTATCAGCCCCGCGCGCAGAAACGTGAAAAAAGCCTGGTGCTGCAAATTGCCCTTGGCGTGTTCCTTGGCGGACTGGCGCTGTGGCTGGTGCAACTGGCGGCCACCTCACTGATGGCCAAGCTGATGCTCGGTACCTTGACCTTCGGCGGTTGAACCGGCTCAGTCCGTCAGTTCGCCCAAGCGCTGGCTGGCGGCATCGTCGAAGGCCACATACAGCGCCTCGGCGATTTGACTCTTTATCGCCTTGGCGCTCTCCAGCCCCAGGACAAAACCTTCGGCCTTGCCTGCGGCACGATGCAGATCAACCGTGGACCCCGCCTGAGCGATTGCATCCCACAGCTTGCTGGCCTGTGGCCCTACTCCCTTGGGCAGACTGATCTGCTCAATGCTCATGACAGCACCTTGAATCGAGGGGCGAAAAAGCGTGCGGGAACCAACGAGAAATCGAAGCGGATCATAAATCTACCTTTGCGGCTTGAGGCCGGCAGCGCGTGAAACCACTTCCGGGGCGCCATGGTAGCCCCTCCCGGCCCGCCGGTAAGCGTGAGGGAGCGATAAATCCCTCAAACAATGTCACTGCATCATTCAGTTGTGTGCGTGCCGGCAAAAAAATGCCTGCACTTGCTTGACTTCCCTTTTTGAATCAGTAAGATACGGCGCATTCCGCGATAGCTCAGTTGGTAGAGCAAGTGACTGTTAATCACTGGGTCCCTGGTTCGAGTCCAGGTCGTGGAGCCATATTCCTACACTGATTTTCATCATTCCTCACAAGAGCGCCCTGCTCTTTCGGAAAATCAGCTCAAGCACCCCCTCAGTAGATAACCGATCCGCATGTCAGCCAGGCATGCGGATGAACGTCCCCGCATGCCAGAAATCCTCATGCCCAGGTCCTGTTGCCTTGCCGCAAAGGCTTGACGTAGGCTGTGCGCCTCTTTATCCGACCAGTCAGACAATGATGTTCCTGCCAGCACAATCACCGTGCATTTCCCCCTCGATGAGCCCCTCGGCAACCCTCGCTGTTGCCCAGCATGACTGCGCGATCAACCGTCGGCGCCGCAGCGTACTGTTTGCCTTCACCTTCTCCCCGCCTCAGGGCAATCGCTGATAGCGATTGACTCCGGCCTGCAGCACAACGATTGGCTGCAGGAGCTGGCTGTAGTAACCGGCTTGCCAGCAAAGGCCCTCTGAAGAGCAGCACATCACTCAATGGTCTCTTCGCCAGCAAGCCAGCGCCTACCCAAGTGGCACACGCCCGGCAATCGCCCGCACGTCGGCCCGCCTTATCAGGCGGTGTCTGCAACACCCCTACTTTTCGGTGCCTGAACCTTCAGGCGCAGGTCTTGATCATGAACAAAGCCTTGTTAGCGGCCCTGATCCTGGGCATTTCCATCGTCGGCCTGAGCATCGGCTCAACGGTGCCGATCCTCGCTCTACGCCTGTATCAGGCCGGTGCGTCCAATAACCAGATTGGCCTCATGTCGGCACTGCCTGCAGCGGGCATGATGCTTTCGGCGTTCCTGGTCAATAGCCTGTGCCAGCGCCTGACCCGTCGTCAGATCTACCTGCTGTGCTTCAGCCTTTGCGCCCTGAGCGTCGCCGCCCTGGAACTGCCAGGGGCCAGCCTCTACAGCCTGGGTGTGGCCCGGATCGCCATGGGCCTGGGCGCGGGGCTGATCATCATTCTCGGGGAAACCTGGGTCAATGAAATGGCCGAAGACGCTACCCGCGGACGGTTGGTCGCGGTGTACACCACCTGCTTCACCTTCTTCCAGCTGTTGGGCCCCGGCCTCGTGTCGCTGCTAGGCACCGAGGGACCGACAGTGCTCGCGATTGTCAGCGTCGGCTACGCCGTGGCGATCGCCGTGGTCTGGCTGACCCTGCCCCAGGAAGACGCCCCAAGCCCACACAGCGAAAGCCGGACATTCTCGGTGCTGGGTTTCATCCGCATCGCTCCGGCGCTGTGCGTGGGCATCCTGTTCTTCGCTTTTTTCGACAGCGTGGTGCTGTCGCTGTTTCCGGTGTACGCCGCCACCCATGGCTATAGCATCAAGCTCGCGGCGCTGATGGTGACCATCATTCTCCTGGGCGATACGGCATTCCAGTTTCCTCTGGGCTGGCTCTCGGACAAGCTCGGGCGTCCCGGCATCTACCTGGGTTGCGGCATCATCGCCCTATTGATCGGCCTGAGCCTGCCGCTGCTGATGGAGGCTCCCGGCCTGCTCTGGCCAAGCCTGGTGATTCTTGGCGCAGCTGCCGGCGGCATCTACACCCTGGCCATCGTGCTGATCGGCCAGTCCTTCAGCGGGGCCGACCTGGTGACCGCCAATGCCAGCGCCGGCCTGCTCTGGGGCATCGGCAGCCTGCTAGGACCATTGCTCAGCGGCGCAGCCATGAGTGGTGGCAGCTATGGCCTGCCGCTGACCCTGTCAGCCGCCGCCGCGCTGGTGGTGGTGTTTGCCCTGTCCCTGGTGCGCCAAGGCCATTTCAGCAAGGTCGCGGAGTAAAATCCGCGCCCGCTGCATTGGTCGATCAGGACGCGCCACGTGACGATTCACAGGCCGCGTGTTTGTCATTACCATCGCGCCATCCGACTCTGCACCTCATGGATTCCCCCGCGATGGACCGACCTCTGTACCTCTTGCCTGTGTATGGGCTGCTGCTTCTACTTCCTCTGCCAGTTCTGGCCGAGACAGCGGTGGATTGCGCCACGCTGAGCGACAACGTCTCCCTGGAAGCCGGCGCATACCGCCCGCCCCTGGAAGCCAAGGTGATCGGCGCAGGACGCCTGCATTTCCACAGCGGTCCGAATGCCGCCTGCGTGAACCACACGTTGTATGTGGTCCCAGACGATGTCCTGACGGCCTATGCATCCAGCGACAACGGTTGGACCCAGGTCATGTACATCGCCAAGGACGGTGAGGACTACACCGGTTGGGTCGAGGAAAAACGCCTGCAACTCGGCGGTCATTACGGCGGCGCACAGCTGCCGGCGGACGTCACCGCCTTCATCCAGCGCCATGAAGAATGCCTGCACTTCGCCGGCGAAGAGCCCTATGACGCAGAGCGCAGGGCCTTCCTCGAGAAAGCCGTCAATGAGGTCTGTGTCGGCCATGATCGCCAGCTCGCGGCCTTGCGCAAGCAGTACCAGGAGCAACCCCTAGCCCGGCAAGCCCTCGCCTCTCTGGAGAACCTGGAATAACCCCTCGCCCATAAAAAACCGGCGCCTCCAGGCGCCGGTTTTTTTATGCCGCAATGATCGGATTCAGTGGGTGGCTTCAGCACTGCCGCGAGCATGACTCGGCGAAGATCCATCGCCTTGCTGGTTCAAGACCTCCGCTACCAGTGGCACTTCGTTGCCTTCGGCGTCATGCAGCTTGCCGCCACTGAAGTAATCCCCTTCACGCAACAGGGCAATGTCCTGAAAACGCAGGCTACGTTCGGTGCCGGCGACGAACACCGACTGCTGGTCGGAGTTGCCTGCGGTGAAATGGTTGAACGCCAGGTTCAGCAGGATCGCCATGATCGCCGACGAACTGATGCCCGAGTGGAAAATTGTTGCGAACCAGCTAGGGAAATGATCGTAGAAACTGGGTGCGGCAATCGGGATCATGCCGAAGCCGATGGACGTCGCGACGATGATCAGGTTCATGTTGTTGCGGTAGTCGACCTTGGACAAGGTACGAATGCCACTGGCAGCCACGGTACCAAACAACACGATACCGGCACCGCCCAGCACCGAGGTAGGCACCGCGGCGATCACCCGCCCCATGAACGGCAACAGGCCGAGGATCACCAGGAACAATCCGCCGGTGGCGACCACGAAGCGGCTCTTGATCCCGGTGACTGCCACCAGCCCGACGTTCTGGGCAAAAGCACTCTGGGTGAAGGAGCCGAAGATCGGCGCAATCATGCTCGACAGCATGTCAGCACGCAGGCCATCACCGAGGCGCTTGGAGTCGACCTTGGTGTGGATGATTTCACCCACGGCCAGGATGTCCGCCGAGGTTTCCACCAGGGTCACCATGACCACGATGCACATCGACAGGATGGCCGCGATATGAAAGGTCGGCATGCCGAAATGGAACGGCGTGGGCAGGCCAAACATCGGCCCCTGGGTGACGCTGGAGAAGTCCGCCATGCCCAGGAACAGCGCAATCACCGTACCGATGATCATGGCCAACAGAATCGACAGCCGGGAAATCGCCGCGCTGCCAATCTTGCTCAGCAGCAGTACCAGCGCCAGGGTGATGGCCGCCAGGCCGATGTTCGACATGCTGCCGAAATCCGCCGCACGACTGTTGCCACCCATGGCCCAGCGCGCCGCCACCGGCATCAGCGTGAGGCCGATGGTGGTAATGACGATGCCGGTGACCAGGGGTGGAAAGAATTTGGTGATCCGCGAGAACACCGGCGTGATCAGCAGGCCGATCAGCGAAGCCACGATCACCGCGCCGAGAATCGACTGGAAACCACCCTCGCCGCCGCTGGTAACGATTGCCACCATGGTCGAGACACCGGCAAAGGACACCCCTTGCACCAACGGCAGCTTGCACCCGAAAAACGGCACGCCGAGGGTTTGCAGCAATGTAGCCAACCCCCCGGCAAACAACGATGCGGCAATCAGCAGGCCGATCTCCGCCGGCGATAAACCTGCAGCCTGGCCGACGATCAGCGGCACAGCAACGATGCCGCCATACATGGTCAGGACGTGTTGCAGGCCATAAGCCATATTCGCGCCAATGCCCAAATTCTCATCTTCGGGCCGCTGCTGTGAAACCTGAGGGGTATTCATGGTGTGGGGTTCCCTGTTTTTGTTATGCGCACACTGTATGCAACATTAAAGACAACTGTCTATATAATTGTATACAGTTTATCGGCCAACCTTCAGGCACATCCCCCTTGCGATTGCGCGGGCTGAAATCGATCTCCAGCCGTCGAGACTTCGACCTCTTACAACCTGAAACCGCCCCACCGCTGCCTTGCAACCTCCACCCTCGGCAGTACTGACCGATCCTGCCACGAACAGCGTCCTCACTCCCACGCCTGGAAAACAGCATAAAAAAAGGGCCGACCTCTCAGGGAGATCGACCCTTGCTCTGAATCAGCAGCCTACTCAGGAAGCCGGCACGCGGATTTTGTACACATTTGGCGCAACACGAATCCACTGATCGCTCACCAGCGGGTAGACCCGGGTCCGAGACGACAATCGCAACAACTGCGAGTTGATATTGCCCAGCGTCTTCACGTTACCGTCGCGCAGGTAGCTTTGCATGTTGCTGCGCAGATTGACGATGGTGTTCCAGGTGTCCTGGTTATTGATGATGTACTGGGCATTGGTTTCGAACTCCTCACCCGGGTCGTCGTTGCGGCCATTGGGCCCCAGGAACAGGTTCCACGGCATCCAGGTGTAGAAACCATGAAAGGTATCCCAGCCCAAAGGCCTTGGCGGCACACCGGCATTGGCTCGCACCACGCCACGGCCGATCTCCTCGAGCAAGGTCTTGCCCTGGTCGTAGTCCGCCGCCACTGGCGGGGTGACGTTGACCCCGTTATCCCGCCCATAGCTGGTGAAGCGCCCGCCAAAACCGTCCCAGAAGCCTTTCAGCTCCTTCAGGTGCCCACGCTGCACCACGGACATGTAGAAATCCCGCAGCTGGTTATAGGCAATGATGTGATGTCGGCTCACCGCAACCGTGTAGGCCGGCCCAACGCCCGAGGTTTTGAGATCAACGCTGTAGTTGTCGGACGGAGGAAAGGGCGAGCCGGCCCGGGCATCCATGTTGAGGTTGTAGTCACCGGCAGGGTTGGGCACCGCGAAACTGCTGGTCGAGCCCAGGCTGAGCAGCCCGAGCAGCCCTGCAAACAACCCTTGGCGCAGACGTCGTAACGGTGATGCGGAACTGCAAGACCTGTCTGATCGGTTGATTTTCTGCATGATTCTCTCCATAGAAAAGTGCCGTTTCGGCAGTCGATTCTAAGGAGCGACGATCCCCGAATTTAACCGGGAACCGATTCCGTGCCCGAGCGCTGCAGCCTTATCGAACGCAGCGGCTCAGGCCTCCAGCAACTGTTCGAGAACCCGCGGTAGGTCAGGATGCAACGGCAGGCGCAAGCCGAACTCATCCTGCAGCAGGCCCATCAGTTCCCGGGCATCAGTGATTTCCCGACGCTCGCTCGGCAGCCCCATGCGATGCAACGCATAGCTGCCATTGTTCAAGGTGCGACGTATTCCCGGCCCCATCAGCGCTACCTTCAGCTGACCGAGAAAAGGCGAATCCTTGTGGGTCGAGACGTACCAGTTGCCCATCTCGTAATCCACATCGCCCTGCACCTGCAGATCGAAGACATACATCGCCCGCCATTCATCCATGACCTTGACGCGCAAGGTGTAGCTGCCTTCGCGCTCAGTGATGCGGTAGGGCTCATGGGGCGTGGCCTGCTCCTCACAGGTATCCAGCAGCAACGGCGCAGTGGGCACCATGCCGCCAAAGCCGACATCGACAATGTACCGTCGCCCCTCCAGGTGCAGCAGCGCCAGGCGATGACTGCGCGCGGTATGCGCATCTTCTGGCCCACCGATCACCACGCGCCCAGTGATGCCCCGAGCCTCATAGCCCAGGTGCTGCAACAGCACCAGGAAGGTCTGATTGAGTTCATAGCAGTAGCCGCCACGCCCCTGATGGAGAATCTTGCGCTCCACCGAAGCCAGGTCGATGGGCACCGGCACTCGCAGCAGGGTCGAGAGACTCTCGAAGGCAAAACGGCAGACGTGCCGCAGTTGCAGCTCCTGCAGGGTCTCCAGGGTCGGCGGTGGCGCACGGTCATAACCGAGTCGGCGCAGGTAGAGGTCGAAGTTCATCAGGTGCGGCTGGCTCATGCACAAGTCCTTGAAATGAGTGTCGCGCAGGGACCCGATCCTACTTTTCCGGCCCTGACATATCGGAGCCATGTATAAGCCAAAAGAGCGAGCCCCCAACAATCAATTCGGTTGATATTTTTTATCGTACCAGCGCTGGACTGGCACTTGCCCAGCCAGCCCTGATCGCTCAGAACCCCAATCCGAGCACTCGGTTCTTCAAGAAAGGTTGGTGCTCGCTCAACGATCGGAGCGCTGCAATAGATCCTCGGCGGTTTCCCCTGACAATGTCGCTACTCGGTTGCGGCCATTGGCCTTGGCCTGATACAGCGCCGCATCCGCCCGTTCGATGAACACCTCGATGCTGTCGCGCCCAGCGGGGACAAAGGAGTAACAGCCCAGACTGACCGTCACACACCCTACCGGGGAGCCGGAGTGGGTGATATTGCGCGCCATGACGCTTTGGCGAATCTGCTCGGCCATGGCCAGCGCGCCATGAATATCAGTGTCGGGCAGCAGCACCGCGAACTCTTCGCCGCCATAGCGCACGGCCAAGTCGGCCTTGCGCTGGCAGCAGCCCTTCAGGGCTTGCGCCACCTCCGTCAGGCAGTGGTCACCCGCCACATGCCCGTAGGTATCGTTGTAGCGCTTGAAGTAGTCGATATCGGCCATGATCAGGCTCAGCGGCGTGCTCTGCCGCGCCCCCCGACTGAACTCGATCTCCAGGGAGCGCTCGAACAAGCGCCGATTGGCCAGGCCGGTCAGGCTGTCATGGGTAGCAATCACTTCCAAGGCTTCCTGGGCCTCTCGCAGGTCAGCCTCGATCCGCTCGCTATTGCGCACCTGATGCACAAACACCCAACCGAACAACCCCACCCCCAGCAAGACCAGGGCGACGATGGCCGTGGACTGATAGGCCGAGGCATACCAGCCCTTGAGAATCGAATCCCTGGAGTTCGCCGCCGCCACCACCAACGGATACGCCTGCAATTGGCGGTAGCCATACAAGCGCGTCACTCCGTCCACCACCGAGGTGATCATCGCGTTGCCAGCGGTAGCTTCAGGCAAGTACTTGCTGAAAATCTCGCCACGCGACAGCGAAGCACCGATCTGGCGCTCCTCGAAGGGGCGCCGCGCAATCAGGGTGCCGTCGGACAAGGCGAGGAACATCGAGCCCTGCTCATCGATATTGAAGCTTTTGAAGAACTGATCGAAGTACGCCAGCTTGATGCCAGCCATCAGTACACCCTGGAAATTCCCGTCTTCGTCATTGATTCGGCGTGAGATGGGAATGATCCATTCACCGTTGGCACGGCTGCGAATCGCTGGACTGATGTGCGCCTGCAGCGAGGCATTCTGCTGGTGGAAACGGAAGTAATCGCGGTCCGCTACGTCCTTGCCGTGGGGCGAATCATTAAAGGAACTGACGACCCACTGTCCCTGCTTGTCGTAGAGAAACACCCCGCTGAGCTGCGCCAGGGCCTGCACCCGCCGGGCGAAGATTTTCTGCAGACGCGACTGCTGCTGGGAAACCCCACCCAGAGCCTGGATCCAGTCGGAGAGGCTCATCAGCACCAGGTCTGCCTCCATGAAGGTGTCCTCGGCCTGCTGGGCGATGGCCCGGGTCAAGTTGGTGGAGTTGACCTCCGCCTGGGCCAGGTCATGGCGCCAGGACTGCTCCAACTGGAGATACAGCAGACCGCACAGGCACAGAAAGACTGTGGAGATGAAAGCCACCGCAGCCTTGAGCAATGGCAAGCGCTTCAGTGTGCCACCAGGGGCATGATGAGCATCGTATATGGGGACAGGCAAAAAGGTCGTCC
Organism: Pseudomonas sp. Fl4BN1; assembly: GCF_009908285.1. Taxonomy (GTDB): domain Bacteria; phylum Pseudomonadota; class Gammaproteobacteria; order Pseudomonadales; family Pseudomonadaceae; genus Aquipseudomonas. The sequence goes on along the minus strand of NZ_JAAARM010000012.1, from coordinate 167,955 downwards.
TGAAGGGAAAAGGCGTGAGTGGCCTCGCCTCACTCGGAGGTTATCGGCCACACAGGGCAATGCCTAAAGCGTAGATCGCCGGCTGCAAGCATATTCGATGATGACCTTAGACAGCGCCGCAACCATGGCCGGGTCCGACTCGGGCGCGGTGAACAAGCGGAACTGGGCATCGGGCAACGCCGGTAAACCGTATTCTGCGCCCAACGCGGCGAGCCCTGGTCCCAATTGGCTGACCGCCATCGGCGCCACGGCAAAACCGGACAACACCGCCGCGCGCAAGGCCGCGTTGCTGCTGCAGAGCATTGCCGTACGCTGCGCGATACCGGCCTTGGCCAGCCGGCTCAAGGCCACGGCCCGATAAGGGCAGGGTTCAGGAAACAAGGCCAGAGGCAACGGCTCGGGCAGACGCGTAACCGGCTGTGGCAACCCGACCCAGACCAGAGGTTCGGACCAGAGCAACTGGCCCGACTCGGAGGTTTCACATAACGACCCCACCACCAACTGCAGACTGCCCTGGGCCAGACGGTCCAGAAGAGTACCGGGAACACTGACCTCTACGTCGATCTGGATGCCCGGGTACTGGCCGGCAAAATCTTGCAATGCCCGCAGCAGGCGAGGCTCGGCGAAATCCTCAGACAGACCGATGCCCATTCGTCCATGAAACGCCACCCGCTTCAGTTCGGTCCAGGCATCGCGGTTCAATGCCAGGATGGCCCGGGCATAGGCCATCAGCCGCTCGCCATCGGCGGTCAGTTGCTGTGAACGGGTCGTGCGCAGCAGCAGTGGCTTGCCGACCTGCTGTTCCAGGCGACGCAGGTGGCCACTGACTGCCGACTGGGTCAGGTGCAGTTTGTGCGCAGCACGACTGAATCCTTCCTCATCGACGACAGCGACAAAAGTGCGGAGCAACAAGACATCGAACATATTTCGATACGCCATCAATTGAGCGCTAATTGACAATTTATATTTAAAAAATAGCTATGTTGCAATAGTCGCTCCCCCTCCACCAAGAGACCTGTTCATGACCCGGCTCCTGCACATCCAATGCTCGCCTCGCCTACGCCGCTCCGCCTCACTGGAAATCGCTCGCAGCTTCATCCAACGCTTTCAACAGCATGTACCGGACGCCGAGGTCAGCACCCTGGACCTGTGGAATCTGCAACTGCCGGAACTCGATCAAACAACGATGGACGCCAAGTACGCCCACCTTGGCGGCCACTCATTGACTACAGCCGAACAGAGCGCCTGGACCCGCCTTCAGGAACTGGCCACCCCTCTGCATCAGGCCGACCTGCTGGTGCTCTCCATACCGCTGTGGAATTTCAGCATTCCCTACAAGCTCAAGCACTTCATCGACCTGGTGTCGCATCAAGGCATTCTGTTCAGCTTCAACCCCGAGCGTGGACTGCATGGCCTGCTACAGGACAAGACGGCCGTAGTGGCCTATGCCCGGGGCCTGGACTTTTCCACCCAGTCAAGCACGCCGGCACCCGCGTTCGACTTCCAGAAGCCCTATATCGAAGCCTGGTTGAATTTCATCGGTATCGACGACCAGCATTCGCTGATTGTGGAAAAAACCATCCTCGGAGCGGACACCGACCAAGCCTCCCGAAAAGTCACATCCCTGCAGGCACAAGCCCTGGCGGATCGCCTAGCAACACGATATCGCTAGTTTGATCGGCAAGCCTGGCGGACCGGCCAACGGACTCCGCCAGCCCTTCGCGAACCACCTTCCGGATGCTCCTCAAGAATGCCCTTCGGCCAATGCTGATAAAAAATACTTTTCACATCCTCGCTTCATGCATTTCTGGTCTATACACAATCCATTGAAATGCTTCGATTAAAACCGTCACCCCATTTCTCTGTACCTCTAGTAGCCGTACATGTCGTGATGTTGGAAGCTGATTGCCAAGGAGTGGACGTTGACAAGGGGTAACGCGCTGAATCGTTTTACTTTCAGGCCCTGGCGCCATCAAGAACTGCTATTGGCCCTGATTGAGCGCGAAGTCCTCGGCAGATATCGAGGTTCGATCGCGGGACTGCTCTGGTCCTTTCTCAACCCCCTTTTCATGCTGCTGGTGTACACCTTCGTATTCAGCGTGGTGTTCAAGGTGCGCTGGGGAAACGGCAGCGACTCCAAAAGCGAATTCGCCCTGCTGGTATTCACCGGCATGATGGTCTTCAACCTGTTTTCAGAATGCATCAGCCGCGCCCCCGGACTGATCCTGAGCAACGTCAACTACGTCAAAAAAGTGGTCTTCCCCTTGCATATCCTGCCGTGCGTGATGCTCGGGGCCGTAATGTTCCACACCTTGGTGAGCTTCATCGCCTGGCTGCTCTTCTATCTGCTGATGTTCGGCCTACCTCCGCTCACCGCCCTGCTGTTTCCCTTGGTGTTGCTGCCCTTGGCGCTGTTCACCCTCGGGCTGTCATGGATACTCGCCTCGCTGGGGGCCTATCTGCGGGATATCGGCCAGGTCATCGGGGTGCTGATGTCAGCCTTGATGCTGCTCTCCGCAGTGTTCTATCCGGTGAGCGCATTGCCTGAGTCCTACCAGCACTGGCTCTATCTGAACCCGCTGACCCTGGTGATCGAGTTCGCCCGCGACGTACTGATCTGGGGCGTGGTGCCCAATATCAACCTGTGGCTGGGGCAAATGGTGGTGGCTGCCGCCGTGGCATTCTGCGGGCGGGCGTGGTTCGAGAAAGCCCGCCAGGGGTTCGCCGATGTGCTCTGATCTAGCAATCAAGACCCAAGAACTGGGCAAGTGCTACCAGATCTACGAACAGCCCCGGGACCGCTTGCTGCAATTGCTGCGGCCTCGCGGCAAGCGACGCTATCGCGAGTTCTGGGCCCTGAAAGCGGTCTCGCTAGAGATTCGCCGGGGCGAGACCGTAGGCATCATCGGCCGCAACGGCAGTGGCAAGTCGACCTTGCTGCAACTGATCTGCGGCACCAGCACCGCCTCCACCGGAAGCGTGGTCTGTCACGGCCGGATCGCCGCCCTGCTGGAACTGGGTTCAGGCTTCAATCCGGAGTTCACCGGCCGCGAGAACGTCTATCTGAACGGCGCGGTGCTGGGCCTGAAGCGTGCGGAAATCGAGGCACGCTTCGACGAAATCGCCGCCTTCGCCAATATTGGCGAGTTCATCGACCACCCCACCAAGACCTACTCCAGCGGCATGCTGGTGCGCCTGGCCTTTGCCGTTTCGGTCTGTGTCGAGCCAGACATCCTGATTGTCGACGAAGCCCTGGCGGTCGGCGACGCGTCCTTTCAGTTCAAGTGCCTGGAGCGGCTGGATCGCCTGACTCGCCAAGGCATGACCCTGCTGTTCGTGTCCCACGACATGAGCATGGTCAAACGCTTCTGCAACCGGACGCTGTACCTACGTGACGGCGAGATTCGTGCCAGTGGTACGTCGGAGGCGATGGCCGAGCTCTACCTGCTGGACATGCGCGACGAGCAACGACGCTGGGCCAGTGACGGAGCGATTCAGGTCACCCCAAAAACGGCGCTCAACCCGGAGCGTGGCATGGCGTTCGGCACCGCTGAAGGACGGATCACCTCGGCCGTGTTCTGCAGTACCGGAACGCTGTACTCCAGTTTTGTCTATGGGGACACGATCGAGATCGCCGTCGACACCCTTATCAGCGATGCCATTACCCGACCCAATATCAGCCTGACCATCCAGGAAGCCCGGCTACTGGTGGTCAGCGGGATCAACGTGCCGCTGTGCAGCGATGCCGCCCGCAACGGCTGGCGCGACGCCCGGATCCGCCTGAAATTCGCTGCCAACCTGGCTGCGGGGCGCTACCACATCACCCTCAAGCTGATGAACGGCGAAACGGAAGAAACCTCCCACCTGATCGAAAAACAGGTGGCCCTCCTGGCCTTCGACATGCTGCCAGGCACCAAGCATTTCCTGGGAATCGTCGACTTGCACATCGAACCTGTACCCGCCGAACTTCAAGAACCCACGGCAATCGAGGAGCGCTCATGAGTGACAAAGAGTGGCAAGTCGCGATCTTCGGCACCTTTGACGTGGCCAATTACGGCGACCTGTTGTTTCCCCTTATCGCCAAGACAGAGTTGCAGGCACGCCTGGGCGCAGTGCAACTCCACGCTTTCTCCTATCACAGTCGCTCCACGCCGGAGTGGCCTTATCCGGTGACCTCGGTCAGCGAACTGCCGCGGTTGATAGACACCCTGGACGGAGTGCTGATCGGCGGCGGCTTCATCATTCGCTTCGACAAGCTGGTGGCCAGCGGTTACTACCCGCCGACTCCGGAGATTCACCACCCTACCGGGTATTGGCTGTCGCCGGCGCTGCTTGCCCTGCAACACGGTGTACCGTTGATATGGAACGCACCGGGCATGCACTGCAACGATATTCCGTCCTGGGCGACGCCGCTGCTCAAGCTGACCCTGGAACTCAGCCCCCACGTCCAAGTGCGCGATGCACTGTCGCAGGCAACCCTGTCGGCCTTGAGTGACCAGGCCCGGGTCGAGGTACTGCCGGACACCGCCTTTGGCCTGCCCAACCTCATCGACCTGCAGCAGCCGTCCAACGAGTACCGCCTGCTCTGTGAACAGGCCGGTTTGAACGGCCCCTACCTGGTGGTGCATTCGATTGCCGGCCTGGAAAGTTTTCTACAACTGTGGAAAACCCACTCGGCGCTATTTGCCCCTTGGCAACTGCTACTACTGCCCATCGGCCCAGTGCTGGGTGATCACGAGTCGATTCTCGGCGCCGACCTGCCACGGGCCGTGAGCCTGCCGACCTGGCCAGCCCCACTGCTGCTGGCTGAAATCCTCGGCCACGCCCAGGGCGTGATCGGCCACAGCTATCACCTGGCGATTACCGCCCTGGCCTTCGGTGTCCCCATCTTCAGTTCGGCCAACCTGAACAGCGGCAAATACACCGCCCTGCTGCAGTACCAGGGGATCTACCCACTGCACGCCAACCAGGTCATCGATCCGCAGTGGTTTGTCGAACGCCTGGGCCAGCGCTGTTCCTGCTCCAGATTGATCGAGTCCCAGGAACAGTTGCGCCGTCATTGGGATCAGGTGGCCGAACTCATCACCCAGGGTCATCGCCCCACCAGTCAGCCAATGAACCAGTTCTGGCAGTCACTGCCCAGCCTGCTGGAAGAAACCCGTCTGGACGGGCGCGAGGAATGCCTGAGCCAACAAGCAGAGCTGGATCAGTTGAAAACGCAGTGGCAGCAGTTGACACAACTGCACAGGCAGCAACAGGAACTCATGAGCCAGACCCGCAGCGAACTCGACCGGATGTATCGCTCCAGCTCGTATCGAATCACCGCACCGCTGCGCTCCATCCGCCGCCGTTTCAAATATCTATTGGGAAGATGACCACGATGCTAGACCTGACCAAGCTCACCAAACAGCCACTGCACAGCCAACCCTTTCGCTGGGGACAGATCGGTAATCTTTACTCAGCCGAGAATGCTGCCGCACTGGCAGCCACTTACCCCCATGACGCCTTCAAGAGGGTTTACGGGTATGGCGGAGAAAAAGACTACGAATATCAGGCACGACAACTGGTGGAAATGGGCACCGGGCGCATTGTCAATGCGCAAAGCCTGAGCCCTGCCTGGCTGCAACTGGCCCAAGAGCTGACTGCACCGGCCTATCGCCTGGCGCTGTCGGAACTGACCGATATCGACCTGCGGACAGCGCCCATGGAGGTCAACGTCTTCCACTATGGGCCGCAAGCCTGCCTGGGCCCTCATCCCGACCTCAGCGACAAGCTAGTGACCCATATCCTGTATTTCAACGATTCCTGGAACATCGAGGATGGTGGCTGCCTGAACATCCTGCACTCTGCGAACCCGAAGGATGTGATCGCGGTGATACCACCACTGGTGGGCAACTCCGCAGTGCTGGTGCGCGCCGACCATTCATGGCACGCGGTGTCGCAAGTGGTGGACAGTTGCCAAACCTCGCGCCGCAGCATGACCGTCACCTTCTACCGCCCGGACTCCCTGAGTTCGATGTGGCCAACTGGAGACCAGACACCACTGCATGACTATGAGGCCCCTCATGGCTAAAGCACACTCGCAGCGAATGGACCGCGCCGCCGCTCTGCAGTCAGCCAAGGATCACAATGCCTGATCGTGCGACGCTGTTCCGACATCTGCGCAATGCCTATCGAAGGCTGCCACTGCCCTATTCCCTGAGGGCATTATTGAGCCGGCTCTATCAGCGGATGTTGTTGCCTGCCCAAAAGGCAACCCGCCGACAGGTCCTGGCACATATCGAGTTTCAGCCTCCACCCGGTGTACTGCAGGAATCGCTCTCGAACCTTCCGGACTACATATTCTGGGGAGTTATCGACTGGGATTTTCGCCACCAGCGGCCACAGCATCTGGCCCAGGGACTGAGCCTCGGCGGACGCCGGGTGTTCTATGTCTCGGCCACTCTGGAAGATGACCTGCGCGCCGGCTTTTCGCTACGACCACTGGATCAGTCGGGGCGCCTGTTTGAGGTACGGCTGTTTGCCCGCGCAGCCCCGATCATCTACCACTCTGCTCCGGATCAGGCGGTGGTCCACCAGTTGCGCCACAGTATCGGCGAGCTCCTTGCCTGGGCGAACTCTACCCAGGTGATATCGCTGGTCCAGCATCCCTTCTGGTGGCCCATCGCCGGGGTGCTCCCCAACAGCCAAGTGGTCTATGACTGCATGGATCACCATCAAGGGTTTGGCAACAACGCCCAAGGTCTGTTGCCGCTGGAACAAGAGCTGATACACGAAGCCGATATGACGCTGTTTGCCTCGGCGTGGCTTAAACAGTACTGGAGCGAACACAGCCCGGTAGCACCTGGCAAACAGCGCGAGGTGCTGCGTAACGCCGCCGATTTCGGCTATTTCTCCAAGGTTCCGGAGCGCTGCTATCAGGACCCGCAAGGACGCCCGGTGATCGGCTATTACGGGGCGCTGGCGCCCTGGTTCGACTTAGAACTGGTATCCGCTATCGCCGACGCCTTTAGCGACTGTACGGTGCTGCTGATTGGCGCAGATACCGACCGCATAGGCCCACGCCTGCGGCGTCATGCCAACATCAAGCTGACCGGCGAAGTGCCTTATGGGCAACTGTCCGCTTACCTGCAGGCTTTCGACGTCTGCCTCCTGCCGTTCCGGATCGAGGCTCTGACTCTGGCGACCAATCCGGTCAAGGTTTACGAGTACCTGAGCGCCGGCAAGCCAGTGGTGGCGGTGGATCTTCCCGAATTGCATGAGTTCAGCCAGCAGGTCAGGATCGCCAAGGACGCCCCCGCCTTTATCGAGGCCATCGCCCAGGCGCTGAAGGAGCCCTTCCCCTCCACCGCCTCACGCCAACGCCAGGACTTCGCCGCGCAACAGACTTGGGAGCACCGGGTACAGACGCTGGTTGCCCTGACCGAGGGCGTTCATCACGAGCCGCTGGTGAGCGTGATCGTGGTGACCTACAACAATCTGGCTTTCACCCGCGACTGCCTGGCGAGTCTGGCCGCCGATCCCCAGGGGCAGCAGCTGGAAATCATTGTCGTCGACAACGCCTCCACCGATGGCAGCGTCGAGTTTCTACAGCAATGGGCCACCAACACTGGACACTCACTGATCCTCAATAGCGCCAACCTGGGCTTCGCCGCAGCCAACAACCAGGGACTGGCCCTGGCCAAGGGCGAGTTCCTGGCCCTGCTCAACAACGACACCCAGGTCACGCCCGGCTGGGCGCAGAGCCTTCGTCGTCACCTGCAGCGTAATCCCGGGCTCGGTCTGATCGGGCCGGTCACCAACAACATTGGCAATGAAGCGAAGATCGACATCAGCTACCCGTCACTGAGGGACATGCCGATCCGCGCCCGGCAATACACCTGGCGCCATATCGGCCTGACGATACCCTGCGCCACGCTCGGTTTTTTTGCCGTGATGCTGCCAAGATCAACCTACCAACGCGTGGGACCGCTGGACGAAGCCTTCGGCCTGGGCTTCTTCGAGGACGACGACTACTGCCGCCGGGTCGAACAAGCGGGGTTGTCCTGCGCCTTTGCCGAAGACGTGTTCATTCATCATCATCTTTCGGCCTCGTTCAACCAGATGCCCGAGAGCAAGCGCCAACAGCTGTTCGACCGTAACAAGGCCCTCTATGAAGCCAAATGGGGTCGCCCCTGGATCCCTCACACCTCCCGGGACACGCCATGAGGCTGGTCTATCTCTCGCCGGTCAGCTGGCACAGTTTTGCACAACGACCTCATGAACTGGTCCGGCAGTTCCACGCCAGAACCCAGGCCCCGGTGCTGTGGATCGACCCCTATCCCACACGCCTTCCGGTGGTTGCAGACCTGTTCACCCGGCACACACACCGCCAGCAAGACGAACCCACACCCGATTGGCTTACCCTGATCAAACCCTGGGCCCTGCCAATCGAGCCTCTGCCAGGCTCAGGCTGGCTGAATCGCCTGTTCTGGCAGGGCTTGATGCAGCAAGTTCGACACTTTGCCCAGGGGCCGACCCAACTGGGCATTGGCAAGCCCTCGCGACTGGCCCTGCAACTGTTGCAGGAGCCGATCTTCGACAACAGCTTTTACGACATCATGGACAATGTGCCCGCCTTCTACCGAGGCTGGTCGCGCCGCGCCATGCGTCAACGCCAGCACGAAACGGCCAAAGCCGTGACCACCGCCCTGGCCTCTTGCTCGACCTTGCAGCACTACTGGCAGCGGCAACAGGTTGACACGCGATTGCTGCTCAATGCCTGCGCCAGTGAACGACTGCCCTCTGTGCCGCTATCCCGGCCCGCTGGAAATGCCGGACGCCCCGTGTTCGGCTACGTCGGCACCCTCGCCAAGTGGTTCGACTGGGACTTCGTACTCTCCCTGGCACTGGCCTTTCCCCAGGCCGAAGTACGCTTGATCGGCCTGCAACACGGAGCCTCACCCACGTCACTGCCAGCCAATATTCTGCGCTTGCCAAGCCTTCCGCACTTGGCTGCACTGGCAGCAATGACTGAGTTCGACGTCGGTCTGATTCCGTTCAAGAGCAACGACATCACCCGTTTTGTCGACCCGATCAAGTACTACGAGTACCGGGCCCTGGGCTTGCCGGTGGTCAGCACGGCGTTTGGTGAAATGACCGTGCGCCGCCATATACCAGGGGTTTTTCTCAGCGATAGCGTCGCGGATATCCCCCGAAGCATCCAACAGGCATTGGCGTTTAGCGAACCGCTTGCGGACACCCTGAAGTTCCGCGAGGCCAACTCCTGGGCCAAACGTTTCGAGTCGGCCCATGCCGCAATCCTGTGACGTGGTGGTGGTCAACTACAACGCCGGCTCTCTGCTGGAAGATTGCGTGGCCTCGGTACTGGCCCAAGGGGTCAACAGCCTGGTACTGGTCGATAACGACTCCCATGACGACAGCCTGCAACGGCTACAGGCCCGCTACGGCACCGATCCACACCTGATCATCCTGCGCAATGCCAGCAACACCGGCTTCGCCGCTGGCTGCAACCTCGGCACCACTCAGTGCACGCGGCCCCACATCCTGTTCCTGAACCCCGATACCGTACTGCAAGCCGGGGCAATCGAAGAGATGATTGACGCCTTGTGCCGCTCCGAAGAGCTCGGCATGGCGGGCGGTTTGCTGTGCAACTTCGACGGCAGCGAACAGCCTGGTGGCCGCAGGGTCTTTCCTACCCCACGCCGAGCGACAGTCCGCGCCTTCAACCTGTCAGGCCTGGCCTGGCTATCGCCCCGACTGTTTTCCGACTTTCTCCTGCATCGAGAGCCCCTGCCCACCCGGCCGATGAACGTTGAGGCCATTTCCGGTGCCTGCATGCTGGTCAAGCGTGAAGCGCTGGACAGCGTCGGCGGCTGGGACGAAGGCTATTTCCTGCACTGTGAAGACTTGGACCTGTGCATGCGTTTCCGCCAGGGTGGCTGGAAGGTCTGCTTCGTGCCCCAAGCCAAGGTCTTCCACGCCTGGGGTGCCTGCAGCCGCTCACGACCGCTGTTTGTCGAATGGCACAAACATCGGGGCATGATTCGCTTCTATGGCAAGTTCTTCCGGGATGACTATCCCAAGGCTCTGTCCTGGTGCATTTGCGCCGGGGTGTGGACGAGGTTTGGCTTTATGGTGGGGTACCACTCGCTGACGCGCTTGGGTCGGATGTTTGGCATCAGCCAATGACTCGCTAAACGACCTCCGATGGTCCATTCCGGCTGAGGAACCAGCAGATTGCGCACCAACTTTCCTGATAAACTCGACGCCATCCATTCTTTTGTTCACGGTGCGAAGAAGCTTGCTTCATTTGCCGCCGCTACGCCTCAAAGCAGAGCCTCATGCCCTCGAACACCACCGCCTCCGTGCAGCCAATCCTTTCGCGCCGCTTCTCCGTGGCGCCGATGATGGATTGGACTGACCGTCACTGCCGCTACTTTCTACGTCTGCTGTCCAAACACACCCTGCTCTACACCGAAATGGTCACCACCGGCGCGCTGCTCAACGGCGATCATGAGCGGTTCCTGCGTTACCACCAGTCCGAGCATCCACTGGCGCTGCAACTGGGCGGCAGCACTGCGGCGGATCTGGCTGCCTGTGCACGCATGGCGCAGGAGCACGGCTACGACGAGGTCAACCTCAATGTCGGCTGCCCCAGCGATCGGGTGCAGAACAATATGATCGGCGCCTGCCTGATGGGACACCCGGCACTGGTGGCCGATTGCGTGAAGGCCATGCGTGATGCGGTGTCGATTCCGGTGACGGTCAAGCATCGGATCGGGATTAACGGACGTGACAGTTATGCCGAGCTGTGTGATTTCGTCGGTCAGGTTCATGAGGCCGGCTGTACCAGTTTTACCGTACATGCACGAATCGCCATTCTCGAAGGCCTGTCACCCAAGGAGAATCGGGACATCCCGCCACTGCGTTACGACGTGGCCGCACAGTTGAAGGTAGACTTTCCACAGTTGGAGATCATCCTCAATGGTGGAATCAAGACCCTGGAGGCCTGCCATGAGCACCTGCAGACCTTTGACGGGGTGATGCTGGGGCGTGAGGCCTATCACAATCCCTACCTGCTGGCCGAAGTGGACCAACAGTTGTTCGGCAGCAACGCACCGGTTATTTCCCGAGCGGAGGCACTGGCACAACTGCGGCCTTATATTGCTGACCACCTGGCGTCCGGTGGCGCCATGCACCACATCACTCGACATGTGTTGGGTTTGGGGACGGGGTTTCCGGGCGCACGTAAGTTCCGCCAACTATTGTCGGTGGACATTCACAAGACCAAGGACCCGCTGGCCCTGCTGGATCAAGCCGGGCAACTGCTTGAAGGACGTTAACCGCCAGCCGAGTTGAACCTGATCCGGCTTTTGGCATCGTATCTATCTGGATAGCGCCCCGGCATTCAAACACCTGTTTTCAGGTCGTTGCCTCCGGGGCCTTTGTAAGCATTCCGCGCCCTTGAGCGCCTGGCGGCGCTCGGGTAATGTCATCAGACCCACAGGACAGAGCACGCTCATGACTTCCAAGCTGGAACAACTGAAGAAATTCACCACCGTGGTGGCCGACACCGGCGACTTCGATGCCATCGCCCGGGTCAAGCCGGTGGATGCCACCACCAACCCTTCACTGCTGCTCAAGGCTGCGGCCATTCCTGGTTATGCCGACCTGCTGAACGCTTGTGTCCGCGACTGCAAAGGCGATGTCGGCCTGGCCAGTGACCGTTTTGCTGTTGCCGTCGGCCAAGAGATTCTCAAGGTCATTCCGGGCCGTATTTCCACCGAAGTGGACGCCCGCCTGTCTTTCGACACCGAAGCCATGCTCAAGCGCGCCCATCGCCTGGTCGAACTCTATGAGAACGCCGGCGTGGGTCGCGATCGGGTGCTGATCAAGATCGCTTCCACCTGGGAAGGTATCCGCGCTGCCGAGAAGCTGGAGCGTGAAGGCATCCAGACCAATCTCACCCTGCTGTTCTCCTTCGCACAGGCCGTTGCCTGCGCCGAAGCCGGAGTGTTCCTGATTTCGCCATTCGTGGGCCGGATCTACGACTGGTACAAGAAGGCCAACGGCAATGACTACACCGGCGCTGATGACCCAGGCGTTCAGTCGGTGGCTCGCATCTACAACTACTACAAGGCCAATGACTACAAGACCGTGGTCATGGGTGCCAGCTTCCGCAACCTGAACCAGATCGAGCAACTGGCCGGCTGCGACCGCCTGACCATCAGCCCGGACTTGATCGAGAAACTGGCAGCCGATACTGGCAAGCTGGAGCGCAAGCTGAGCCCGGGCAAGACTGGTGAAACTCGCCAGAGCCTGAACGAAGCGCAATTCCGTTGGGCCTCCAACGAGGACGCCATGGCCACCGAAAAACTGGCTGAAGGCATTCGTCAGTTCGCCCGTGACCAAGAGAAGCTTGAGGCCCTGTTGGCCGCCAAGCTCTGATTGCTCAGCAGCAACGCAAAAAGGGCGAACCCTCACAGGTTCGCCCTTTTTTGTGCGCCGGCGCTTCAGTCGATCAGTGACGCTCCAGGGCATTCACCAGATCGTGGAAAGCTTCGCGATTGGAGTCGTTGAGGCCCATGAGGATCTTATGGGCCTCCAGAACCTTGATCCGCACCACTTCTTCCGACTGGTCCTGAGACGGCAGGTCGGTCAGGCACTCGGGGCAAGGAATTGGACGATCGACGATGTTGAACACCTGATCGAAGCCCATGGACTGCAACAAGCGGGTGATGTCTTCGTGGGTGGTGACGACAGTGGGCAACAGACCGACCTTCTGCCGCGACAGGATCGACAATTTGGCCAGCAGGCCCAAAGTTGTGCTGTCGATGCTGCGGGTTTCAGTCAGGTCGATCACGATCGCCGAGAAGTTCAGCGCCGTGAAAATCCGCTCAATAGTCGCATCCAACGCCGAACATAGGGTCAGGCGCACTTCACCGACGAACTTCAAGACGAAGGTGCCGTCCTGCTCGGCGAACTGGATTCTACCGGTACTCATTAAAGGTTCCTGCTCAACACTAACAGGGCGATATCATCCGGCATCTCCCCTAGCGTGGCCAATCCAAAAACTTGCCGCAGGCCATCCAGGCTGCCGCCCGCCGCCCTCACCCGCTCGGGTAAGGCCGCTTCTTTCTCTTTGAGTGTAGGCTCAGGCAAAAGGTCCAGAATGCCGTCAGACATCAGCGTCAAGCTGAACACCGGCGGCAACTCCAGAATATGGTCTTCATAGGTGGCCTCATTGAACAGGCCTACCGGCAAACCACGCCCGTCCAGATAACCCACGCTGTCTGGGGTGTACAACACCGGCAACGGCAAGTGCCCGCCAATGCTATAGGTCAACAAACCAGTCTCCTCGTCGATGACTCCACCGACCATCGTGACATGCTTGCCCAGCTTACAGCTGATCAGGCCGCGGTTGATATGACCCAACACTTCCGAAGGCTTGAATTCCGGCAAAGTGCCGTTTCGCTTGGATTCGAACAGCAAGCGCGTGGTCATGAACTTCAACAGCACCGTGACAAAGGCCGAAGATGCGCCATGCCCGGAAACATCCGCCAGGTAAAAGGCCACCCGACGCTCGTCGACACGAAAATAATCGACAAAATCCCCCGACAGGTACAACGACGGGATGATCTGGTGAGCGAAGTTGAATTCATCGATCGACCAGGGACTGGTCGGTAGCATATTCATCTGCACCTGGCGACCGGCGTTCTGGTCTTCCTGAAGCAGGTTGAGGCTGGCTTCCAGCTCACGATTGGCCGCTTCGAGCTTGTCCCGGTAACGCTGGTTCTCCAGCAACAGGCGCGCGCGATCCAGGGCCCGGCGCACCGAGTGCTCGAGCACCGCCAGATCTTCCAACGGCTTGATCAGGTAGTCCGCCGCTCCCAGGCGCAAGGCTTCGACCGCATCGTTCATCACGCCCGCACCTGAAACCACGATCACCGGAGTTTGCGGCGAACGCTCAGTCACTTGGCGGATAAGCTCGAGACCGCCCATCTGCGGCATGCGCAGATCGCAGATCACCAGATCGGGGTTGTCGTGCTCGAATACCTGAAGACCCTGCTGGCCGTTAGCGGCCTGCAGAACGCTGAAGCCACTGTCTTCCAAATAGGCCGCGAGACTCGCGCGCACTACTTCGTCGTCATCGATTATCAGCAGCGTGGCACTGGTTTTTGGCATGTGGGCAAACGGCGCCAGAATTAGGTTGGCGTAGGTGGCTTGGCCTGGGGCCTGACGCACGCTACTGGATTTGCTTTCTAGCCACTCTTGAGGCGGAACCAGGACCCTCGGCCCTGCACGCCCGACCATCAGAGGTGCCCTTCTAAGGCGCAGACGGTACTCCCATCCGCGGGGCGTTTCAAGCTCATGCCGATGGTCGCCTGACGTCTTTACACCGCAAATCACTGGGAGTTATAAAAACCGCTAAAACCGCAACTCAATCGCAGGATGGAACCCATGAATCAAAACCAGCGCGACTACAGTGAAAAGCGCGATTACATCCGGATGCGGGTGGATGCCGAGGTCACGCTGATCCACCAGGGACAGGTGATTGAAGCAGTCTGCATCGATCTTTCCAGCAGCGGCATGCAGGTTCAGGCGCCCCGCTCCTTTCAGGTCGGAGATCAACTGAGTGTACGTATCGATTCGGAGCACGCAGCCCTCAGAGGATTGGAAGCGGAGACCGAAGTGGTCTGGATCCATTCACAGGAGGATGGCGGCCAGAAACTTGGGCTTACAATCATTAAAATGAAGTAAACCCGAGCCCCATGAAAAAGGCGGCCCGAGGGCCGCCTTTTTGGTTCAACAAGACAGTCAGTCGATTAAAAATCGTCTTCGACCTTGCCATCCTTGACCTTGAACTCACGGTTTTGCAGGTAGGCATTGCGAATGAAGGTGTACCTGTCGCCGCGAACCAGCTTGTCCGCTGACAACAGGCTGGCACGGGTATCAATGATGTCCACGCCGATGGTGGTGTTGCGCGCCGGAATGTCATTCATGTAGCGGTAGGGTTCGGTGTAGCTATCGACATACTTGGCCGGCGCATCGCGCAGGGTGCTTGGCCCCAGCAGCGGCAGCATGACGTACGGACCGCTACCCACGCCCCAATGGCCGAGGGTCTGACCAAAGTCTTCGTCGTTGCGCTGCAGGCCCATCTTGGTGCCGACATCAAAGAAACCGGCCAGGCCCAAGGTGGTGTTCATCAACAGGCGCGCAGTGTCGACACCGGCGGCGCGGGGCTTGGCCTGGAGAATGTCGTTGGCCAGGTTGCCGACGTCACCGATATTGCGAAACATGTTGTGGATGCCGTCTTCCAGAAACTGCGGCGTGACCGCCTGATAGCCTTGAGCCAATGGCTTCAGGGCATAGGTATCCAGCGTGTCGTTGAACGTGAAGATGGGACGGTTGATGCTTTCCCACGGATCCTCTTCGGCCGCCTGAGCGGCCAAGGGAGCCAGCGTCACACCGGCACTCATACATAGCGGAACTAGATAACGGCTCCAGCGCATAGCAGGAAACTCCTTGGATTGTTCTCTCGTGGGGCTATGCCCTGAGGGTAAGTTCAGGAGTATAAAACGGATAAGCCGGTTTAGGCAGCTTCACTGCAAGCAGTCTTGATACATTGGCCAGTCAATGCCGCTTACATTCACTCAATTGTCACCTGGATGTCATGTTCCACAGCTAGCCTCGAAAGGTATTTCAAGGATGCTGACATGCCCCACGCCGATGCCTCAGTGCAACCCTCTCGCCCTCTGGCTGCCGTGCTCTTCGGGCTCAGTGGCTGCCTGGTAGACTTCGGCGCGCGAACGCGCCTGCAAACCGCCGAGCAGCCTAGCCCGGAGCAGGCCCAGGCCACACCCGGAGCGCTGGATACCTTGCGCCGCCTGCATCAGCAAGGCATACCTTGCGCCTGGCTGGAACAACTGCCTATCGCCAGCAGCCGCCACCTGGCCGCCACCTTGCCGGAATGGCTCAAATCTACCCCGAACGCCCCTGCCCCCTGGCCCGCTCCCGACGCCTGCTGGCAGGCATTGATGGCACTTGAGGTCAAGGGGATCGACGGGTGCGTGTTGGTCAGCGGTGAACCACAGTTGCTGCAATCGGGGCTCAATGCTGGCCTCTGGACCATCGGCCTGGCGTCCTGCGGCTCTCTGTGCGGCATGACCCCCAGCGAATGGCAGGTGCTGAGCCAGCAGGAGCGCGAACTCAAGCGCGGCAAGGCCACCGTGCAACTCTTCGGCCTGGGCGTGCACTCGGTCATCGATCATCTGGGCGACCTGGGTACCTGCCTGGCGGACATCGAACTGCGCAGGCTCAAAGGCGAAAAACCCTGACATAAGCCTGTTGATCAGGATCATGCACAGCGCCTGGGAGTGGATTACTCTACGTTCTGGGCATGGACCTTTGCCTGAACCTCGTGGTCCATCCCTGTGCCTATCAATAAAGGGAGAACGCCATGCCTGCCCGCGAACTGCAAGAACAACTCGACACCCTGCGCGAGCAATTGGAGCAGAACCCTCCGCTTTCGGAAGCCGAGCGCACCAACCTGCAAGAGCTGATGCAGCAGATCGAGCTGCAACTCAAGCTGGAGACCAGCACCCACGACAGCAGCCTCGCCGACGGCGTCAACCTGGCGGTGGAGCGCTTCGAGTTGGAACACCCGGCCATTGCCGGAACCCTGCGCAATATCGTCCAGACCCTGGGCAACATCGGTATCTGATGACCGCCCGATAACACCAGCCCCATAAAACCAAAGCCCCGCACTGAGTGCGGGGCTTTGGCTTACTGGCGTACCAGTCGGTGATTGGCGAAATCCACCGTCTCGGTACTGCGGTAAGGGTTGATATCCAGCCCACCGCGACGCACATAACGGGCATAGACGGTGAGCTTCTCTGGCTTGAGCAGGCGCTGCAGATCGAGGAAGATCCGCTCCACGCATTGCTCATGGAAATCCGAGTGCTGCCGGAAACTCACCAGATAAGCCAGCAGGCTGGCGTGATCCAGCGCGGCGCCACGGTACTCCACCACCACACTGCCCCAGTCCGGCTGGCTGGTCACCGGGCAATTGGATTTGAGCAGGTGGCTGTGCACGCTCTCCTCCACCAGCCGCGAAGCATCGCAACGCAACAGTTCCGGACGCGGATGCGCATAGCTGTCGACGCTGATCTCCAGCTCGTCAATACATACCCCGGGCAGCGCCACCACACCCTCCGCCTCGACCTCACCGAGACTGCGTATACGCACGCCCACCGGTTTACCCGCAGCGGCCGACAGGTCATGACGCAAGGTTGTCTCCAGCGTCGCGCGGTCGGCGAACGGTGTCTGGTTCAGCGAGTTGAGGTACAGCTTGAAGGATTTGGACTCGATGATGTTCGGTGAATCCGCCGGAATGCTGAACTCGCCGATGGCCACCACCGGCTTGCCCGATGGCAATAGCCAGGACAGTTCGAAGCAATTCCAGAAGTCCACGCCCTTATACGGCAGGGTGTCGGCAGTCAAACCCAGCTCGGCCCATTTTGCTGCCCGGGGAATCGGGAACAGCAGGGACGGGGTATAGGTGGAAACGTATTCACTGGACTTGCCCAGCGGCGAATGTTCGGCTGCGGGATGCATGGCGGAAACCTGACTGAATAATCAGCGGATTCTATCAGCCTTTGCTCCCGCCTTTGAGCCCCGACTGCTTATGGAGTGACCGTCAGCTTGCCAACCATCCCCGCCTGATAGTGCCCAGGAATGTTGCAAGCGAACTCCAGGCTGCCGCTCTTGCTGAAAGTCCAAGTCAGCTCGGCCCACTTGCCCGGCTCCACCAGCACACTATTGGGGTCGTCATGCTTCATCCCGGCACCATGCTCCATGCCCGCCATCGAGCCGTGCCCCATGGCGGAGTGGTCCATGCCGCCGGCCGCCATGTCCTTGACTGCGGTGGGAGTGAGCATGCCACTCTGCTGCATCTTGAGCATCTCTTGCTGATGCTGGGCATGCATCGCCGCATCCCCCAGGTTGAACTCATGCAGCAACTGGCCCTTGTTGATCAGGACAAAGCGCACGGTTTCGCCAGCCTTGATCTCCAGAGACTTGGGATTGAAGGTCATGTCCCCCATCACCACTTCAATACTGCGGGTGGCCTTGGCCGCTGGCGCTGGCTGACCGAAATCATAGGATGCCGCTGGCGAAGCCCAGAGCGGCGCGCTCAATAGCATCAGGCAGCCCCCCAGGATCGATCGGCTTTGCAACAACAGGTTTTGCACACTCATTATCAGACTCCAACAAGATCAGTATTCAGCCTGTGGCACACTCTAGAACCCCGCCGCTGCCAGCCAGCTGACGACTAGATTACAACTTTGTCAGTTTGATCTGCCCGACGAGCCTGCAAGGTATAAAGCCCGGGGTCCATACGCCACGAGTCCCATCATGAAACTGCTGATCGTCGAAGACCAACCGAAAACCGGCCACTATCTGCGCCAGGGCCTGAACGAAGCCGGCTTCAATACCGAACTGGTAGCGGATGGCAGCACCGGCCAACACCTGGCGCTGACCGGTGACTACGCCCTGTTGATTCTCGACGTGATGCTCCCGGGGCGCGACGGTTGGCAGATTCTGCAAGCAGTGCGCAGTGCCGGGCTGGATATACCGGTGCTGTTCCTCACCGCCCGGGACGCCGTGGAGGACCGAGTCCACGGCCTGGAACTGGGAGCCGACGACTACCTGGTCAAGCCCTTCGCCTTTTCCGAACTGCTGGCCCGGGTGCGTAGCCTGCTGCGCCGAGGCAGCGCCGTCACCCAGGAAACCTGCCTGCAACTGGCGGACCTGCGCCTGGACCTGATTCGCCGCCGGGTGGAGCGCCGCGGCCAGCGCATCGACCTGACTGCCAAGGAATTCGCCCTGCTGGAAATGCTCCTGCGGCGCCAGGGCGAAGTCCTGCCCAAGTCGCTGATTGCCTCCCAAGTCTGGGACATGAATTTCGACAGCGACACCAACGTCATCGAGGTAGCGATCCGCCGCCTGCGCCTGAAGATCGATGACGACTACCCCAACAAACTGATCCACACCGTACGCGGCATGGGCTACGTGCTTGAAGAGCGTCAGGCCTGATGCCCCGCCTGTCCTTGAGTGGGCGCCTGGCGCTGTTGTTCGCCGCCTGCACTGCCGTGGTCTCGCTGTTGGCGGGGGTGTTGTTCAACCGGGCCAGCGAGGCGCACTTCATCGAGCTGGATCAGCAACTGCTGGATGGCAAACTGATTGCCCTGCGCAGCGCCTTGCAGGGCGTTACCGAGGCCAGGGATTTCCCCCGGCACCAGGCGAGACTGCTGGATGAGCTGAGCCACCAGCCGGACCTGGCACTTCGGGTCAGCAGCGCCGACGGTCAGCTATGGTTCGACAGCGCCCCAGGCCTGCCTGTCTCTCTACCCTCTGCCGCCGGCCTGCACAGCCTGAACCAGGCTGGCACCGCCTACCGGATCTACCCAGCCCCACTGACTCCCGGCCGCGCCGACTCGCCGCAGCTGACCCTGGTGCTCGACATCACCCATCACCAACACTTCCTGCAGCGCATGCAGCATCTGATCTGGCTCACCGTAGGCTTGTCAGCCCTGGCCACCGCCCTGCTTGGCGCCTGGGCCGCCCGCAGTGGGTTGCAGCCCTTGCGGCACATGAGTGCAGTGGCCGCCGGGGTCTCCGCCAACTCCCTGACCCAACGCCTGCCCCTGGAACAAATGCCCGCTGAACTGGCAGAACTGGCCAGCAGCTTCAATGCCATGCTCGGCCGCCTAGAAGAGTCGTTCCAACGCCTCTCGGCCTTTTCCGCCGACATTGCCCATGAGTTGCGCACGCCGCTGTCGAATTTGCTGACCCACACCCAGGTCACCCTGACTCGGCCCAGATCAATCGAGGACTACCGCGAAACCCTGCACAGCAACCTCGAGGAACTGCAATGGATGGCGCAACTGGTCAACGACATGCTGTACCTGGCCAAGGCCGACCACGGCCTGCTGACCCCGAAGCGTGAAGCGCTGGACCTGGCCCAGGAGACCGACATGCTGCTGGAGTTCTACGGCCCCCTGGCCGAAGACGCGCAGATCGAACTGGCCCGCGAAGGCCATGCCGGCTTTGCCGGGGACCGCAGCATGCTGCGCCGGGCGCTGTCCAACCTGCTGGACAACGCCCTGCGCTTCACCCCTGCCGGGGGCTCGATCAAGGTACGGATCAACGACAGCGCCCGACACCTGAGCCTGAGTATCGAAAACACCGGTGAGGGCATTGCCAAAGAGGTATTGCCGCGCCTGTTCGACCGTTTCTACCGGGCGGACCCGGCGCGGCGCGAAGGCAGCAGTGAACATGCGGGGTTGGGACTGGCGATCACCCAATCGATCATTCGTGCCCATGGCGGGCAGATTCGTTGCGAATCAGCGGCGGGTCGGACCCGTTTCGTGATCGAACTGCCAAGGCAGGATTGAGGGCCTGCTCGCCGGCTCCTACAAGGTCCGTGTAGGAGCCGGCTTGCCGGCGAAAGCGGGTCTCAGGAGTAACGCAAGGCGTGCGCCGGTTCGACCTTGGACGCCCGCCACGCCGGATACACGGTCGCCAGGAAGCTCAGGACAAACCCGGCACCGCAGATCAACGCCACGTCGCCACCCTGCAACTCGGAGGGCAGATTGCTGACGAAGTAGACGTCGGAACTGAAGATCTGCTGACCGCTGACCCTTTCCAGCCAACCCACCAGCTCACTCACGTTCAACGCCGCGATCACTCCAAGCACCCCACCGATCAAGGTGCCGACAATCCCGATCACCGTGCCCTGGACCATGAAGATTGCCATGATCTGTCGCGGCGTGGCGCCGATGGTGCGCAGGATCGCGATGTCCGCGCCCTTGTCGTTCACCACCATGATCAGGGTGGCGATGATGTTGAACGCCGCCACCGCGACAATCATCAGCAGCAACAGGCCGATCATGGTCTTTTCCATCTTCATCGCGCTGAACAGGCTGCCCTGGGTGTGGGTCCAGTCATCAGCCCGGAAATCAGCTCCCAGGCCTTTGGCGATGTCCGCCGAGACCTGTGGCGCGGCATACAGATCCTTGACCGCCAGGCGCACGCTCTGCACTTGGTTCGGTTGCCAGTGCTGCATCTGCGCCGCGTCGGCGACATGGATCAGGCCCATGGAGCCATCCAGCTCGGCACCGACCTTGAACACCCCAACCACATTCAAGCGCTGCATGCGCGGGGTAATCCCTCCCGGCGCGCTACTCACTTCAGGCACGATCAGGGTCAGCTTGTCACCGACATTCAGGCGAAAGCGCCGTGCAGTGATCTCGCCGATCACCACCCCGAACTCACCCGGTTTCAAGTCCTGCAGGCTGCCCTGGACAATATGCTGGGCAACGATGGAAACCTTGCCTTCCTGATCCGGGTCGATGCCGCTGATCTGGATCGGCTGCATCGCGCCCTTGTAGGAGAGCATGCCCTCCATCTCGGTGAACGGCACTGCCGCCGTGACTTCCGGGTTTTTCAGGGCCGCGGCGGCCACCGGCTGCCAGTCATCAATGGGCTTGACCCCGACGATGGTGGCATGGGGCACCATGCCGAGGATCCGCGAACTCATTTCCCGCTGGAAGCCGTTCATCACCGACAACACCACGATCATCGCCAGCACGCCCAGGGCGAGGCCGATCATCGAGGTCATGGAGATGAACGAGACAAAGCGATTGCGCCGTTTGGCGCGGGTGTAGCGCGCGCCGATAAAGATCGATAAAGGTCTGAACATGGGCACGTCACCCTGGAAAAATTAATGACCCGGCGCCGGCGAGCATGTCGTCGACGCCGTGTGCGGCCGCATCAGATCGCGACCAGGTGACCTTCTTGCAGGTGCAGTACGCGGTCCATCTGCCGGGCCAGGTTCATGTCGTGGGTCACCACCAGGAAGGCGGTGCGCATCGAAGTGCTGAGTTCCAGCATCAGGTCTTGAATACCCTGGGCAGTATGCGAGTCGAGGTTGCCGGTGGGTTCGTCGAGCATCACCAGCCCCGGCTTGTTCACCAGGGCCCGGGCGATGGCTACGCGCTGGCGTTCACCGCCGGACAACTCCGATGGCTTGTGCTCCAGGCGATGGCCAAGGCCAACCCGCTCCAGCAATGCGCTGGCGCGCTGACGAGCCTCAGGGATTGGCGTACGGCCGATCAGCAACGGCATGCAGACGTTCTCCAGAGCAGTGAACTCCGGCAGCAGATGGTGGAACTGATAGACGAAACCCAGGGAGCGATTGCGCAGTTGACCACGGGCCTTCTCGCCCAGTGCCGACAATTCTTCACCGGCCAGCCAGACGCTGCCCTTGGAGGGTGTATCCAGGCCGCCCAACAGGTTGAGCAAGGTACTTTTGCCAGAGCCGGACGTACCGACGATGGCCACCCGCTCACCCGGGTGCAGTTCCAGTTGCAGGCCGGACAGGACCACCACCGATTCCGGGCCCTCATCATAGGCTTTGCCCAAGTCACGGCAGCTCAGGATTGCTTTTTCACTCATGCCCAACTCACTCATAACGTAGCGCCTCCGCAGGCTGGGTGCGCGCAGCACGCCAGGCTGGATACAGGGTGGCGAGGAAACTCAGGACTAGCGCCGCACCGCAGACCATCAACACGTCCTCAGCCATCAGTTGCGACGGCAGGTAGTCGATGAAGTACACGTCGGCATTCAGGAATTTGTGCCCGATCAGGCCTTCCAGACCGGAGATCGCGGCGCTGACATTCAACGCAGCGAGCATCCCCAGTACCGCGCCGATCAAAGTGCCGACCACGCCAATCACCGTGCCCTGGACCATGAAGATCGCCATGATGGTCCCGGGGGTCGCGCCAAGGGTGCGCAAGATGGCGATATCGCCCTTCTTGTCGTTCACCACCATCACCAGGGTCGAGATGATGTTGAACGCGGCCACCGCGACGATCAGCAGCAACAACAGGCCGATCATGGCTTTTTCCATGCGGATGGCCTGGTACAGGTTGCCGTGGGTACGGGTCCAGTCACGAGCGTAATAATGGTTCTCACCCAACTGCTGGGCGATTTCCCAGGCAGTGCGCGGCGCCTGGAACAGGTCGTCGAACTTCAGCCGCAGGCCCTGGACCTGATCCGGCTTCCAGCGATGCAGGCGAGCCAGGTCTTCGAGGTTGGTCAGGCCCAGGTAACCGTCGATCTCACCGGCGCCGACGTGGAAAATCCCCACCACGGTAAACCGCTTCATTCGCGGGAACATGCCGGCCGGGGTCACCGTGACTTCCGGAGCGACGAAGGTCAGCTTGTCGCCCAGGCCAACGCCCAGCTTGGCCGCCGCCTTGTCACCGATGACGATGCCGAAGCTGCCGGGCGCCAGTGCGTCCAGCTGACCCTGTTGCATGAAGTGGTCGATGATCGACACCTGCCGTTCTTGGGCCGGATCGATGGCATTGAGCAGCACCTTCTGCACCTGACCCTGGTTGGTCAGCAGGCCCTGCATCTGGGTGAACGGCGCCACAGCCAGGACTTTCGGGTTCTGCTTGACCTTGTCGGCCAGGCCTTGCCAGTCGCTGATGGGCTCACCGGATTCGATGGTGGCGTGGGGCACCATGCCCAGCACGCGAGTGCGCATCTCATGATCGAAGCCATTCATCACCGACAGCACCACGATCATCACGATCACGCCAAGGGCGAGTCCGATCATCGAGGTCAGGGAAATGAATGACACAAAATGATTGCGACGCTTTGCACGGGTATAACGCGTGCCAATAAATGCAAACAGAGGTCTGAACATGTCGGGGCTTGTTCGGAGGAAAAGAAGACGTCCTTGTGGCGGGGCCTGGTAAGCAGCTTTACACTCAGACCACTGCCTCTACCATGGGTTCGCCATGTCGACATTAGATGAAGAAGATCGCCGCGAATACTACCGTATCGAGGACACGATCGCACTGGAAATTAGCCCCTTGTCCGCCCATGACGCGGCGAGCAAGGAAGTGTTGCAGGATGAGTCCCCACTGTTCAATTTGCTCAGTGAACTGCACCTCAGCGAATTCGAATCCCAGCACCTGCTGCGCCAGGTCAGCGAGCGCGACCGCACCCTGGCCAACTACCTCAAGGCCATGAACAAACGCATCGACCTGCTCGGCCAGGTGGTGGCACAGACCGTGTTCGGCAAGTTCGGCGAGCCGCAGCGGGTTGTCCTCTCCGAAGGCGGCATCGAGTTCAACCATCACCAGTGCTACCCCAGCGGCAGCCACCTGGCGGTCAAACTGCTGCTGATGCCGCAGGCCTCGGGCCTGCTGCTGCGGGCCAAGGTCACTCACTGCGAACCACAGAGCTTTGGCACCTTCGAGATCGGTACCGAGTTCGAAGCATTGACCGATGCCCAGCGTCAGTTGCTGGCGCGCTATATCCTGCAAAAACAGGCCCAGCAACGCCGTCTGGCCCGGGAGCAGAACGACCCGGCCGCCAGTTGAGCAACTGCCTGACCCTCTCTTAACGAACAACATCCGTGAAGGAGCAATTGTGACCCTGATCTATGGCCATCGCGGCGCTAAAGGCGAAGCACCGGAAAACACCCTGACCAGCTTTCAGGAATGCCTCAAGCACGGCGTCCGCCGTTGCGAGCTCGACCTGCACCTGTCCATGGACGGCGAGCTGATGGTGATTCATGACCCGACCCTCAAGCGCACCACAGACCGGCGTGGCAAGGTAGTGGAACATTCCGCCGCCAACCTGGCGACCTACGATGCACGCAAAGGCGGCCCGGGATGGATCACCCCCTGCCCTATTCCGCGCCTGGAGGAGCTGTTCGAGAAGTGCGATTTCGAGCACTGGCAACTGGAAGTCAAAAGCGCCTCGCGCACCCGTGCCGCAACTACGGTACTGGCGATTCGCGAGATGGCCCAACGCTTTGGCCTGCTGGACAAGGTCACTGTGACCTCAAGCTCCCGGGAAGTGCTGAAGGCCGCGGTCGAGCTGACCCCGGACCTGTCTCGCGGACTGGTAGCCGAATACGCCTGGCTCGACCCGTTGAAGGTCGCCCAGAGCTATGGCTGCGAGATTCTTGCGCTGAACTGGACCCTGTGCACCCCGGAGCGGCTGCAACGGGCGCAGCGTCAGGGTTTGCATGT
Organism: Pseudomonas sp. Fl4BN1; assembly: GCF_009908285.1. Taxonomy (GTDB): domain Bacteria; phylum Pseudomonadota; class Gammaproteobacteria; order Pseudomonadales; family Pseudomonadaceae; genus Aquipseudomonas. The sequence goes on along the minus strand of NZ_JAAARM010000012.1, from coordinate 142,837 downwards.
GTCGGTATGGACGGTCAACGAGCCCGCGCTGATGCGCAGACTCGCCGACTTCGGCGTAGATAGCCTGATTACAGACTTTCCCGGTTTGGCCAGCGCCACTCTCGAGAATTACTGAAATCGGTCTCCCCGGCCGGCTCAGGCCACCGGCCGGAGCCGCTCAAAAAAGCCGGTTGAGGCCGTCGTACGCGGCTACCCGATAGGCTTCGGCCATGGTCGGGTAGTTGAAGGTGGTGTTGACGAAGTACTTCAGGGTGTTGTGCTCGCCCGGCTGGTTCATGATCGCCTGGCCAATGTGGACGATTTCCGAAGCCTGGTAGCCGAAGCAGTGCACGCCGAGGACTTCCAGGGTTTCCCGGTGGAACAGGATCTTCAGCATGCCTTGCGGCTCGCCAGCGATCTGCGCACGGGCCATACCCTTGAAGAACGCCTTGCCCACTTCGTAAGGCACCTTGGCCTGGGTCAGCTCCTGCTCGTTCTTGCCGATCGAGCTGATCTCGGGAATGGTGTAGATCCCGGTCGGCACGTCGTTGACGAAGCGCCAGCTGCCATTGTCGACGATGCTGCCAGCGGCCGAACGACCCTGGTCGTGAGCGGCACTGGCCAGGCTCGGCCAGCCGATCACATCACCGGCACCGTAGATGTTCGGCACGCAAGTGCGATAGTTCTCGTCCACTTCGATCTGGCCACGGCTATTGACCTTGACCCCGATATTCTCCATGCCCAGCTTGTCGGTATTGCCGGTACGGCCGTTGCACCAGAGCAAGGCGTCGGCCTTGATCTTCTTGCCGGACTTCAGATGCAGGATCACCCCGCTATCTACGCCTTCAACGCGGTCATATTCCTCGTTGTGGCGCACGGTGATGTTGTTGTTGCTGAAGTGATAGCTCAGGGCCTGGGAGATCTCGGAGTCGAGGAAGCTGAGCAACTGGCCGCGGTTATCCACCAGCTCTACCAGCACCCCAAGGCCGCTGAAGATCGAAGCGTATTCGCAACCGATGACCCCAGCACCGTAAACGATGAGTTTGCGCGGGGTGTGGCCGAGACTGAGGATGGTGTCGCTATCGTAGATACGCGGGTGGCCAAAATCGATGTCCGCCGGGCGATAAGGGCGCGAGCCGGTGGCGATGATGATGTGCTTGGCCACCAGCTTTTCCACTACGCCGTTGGCGCAGACCACTTCAACGGTCTGCTCGTCAGCAAAGCTGCCGGTGCCGAAGAACACGTCGACCCGGTTACGGGCGTAGTAGCCGGTGCGCGAAGCCACCTGCTTGGAGATAACCTTCTCGGCGCTCTTGAGCACGTCCGGAAAGGAAAACCAGCGCGGCTCGCCAATGGCCCGGAACATCGGGTTGGTGTTGAACTGCATGATCTGCCGGACCGAGTGACGCAGGGCCTTGGACGGAATGGTACCCAGGTGGGTGCAGTTACCGCCGACCTGACGACGGCTATCGACCATCGCCACTTTGCGTCCTGCTTTCGCGGCGTTCATTGCCGCACCTTCTCCAGCGGGGCCTGAGCCCAGCACCACTACGTCGTAGTTGTAGACAGCCATGCGTACTCCTCAGAACAGGCCGAGATGCCCTTCTGGCATCTCCGGCTAAATCATGCCGCGGCCAGCGGCATGAAGGATCAATTTGGCTCGGTTACGAACCCGGGCACAGTCTATAGAAGCGTCAACGCCGCGCACATTAACCCTTGGTCGCGTCGTAGGCTACTTTTGCCTGCACTACAGCTGCGCAAGGCTAGTGTTTTGGCCCAGCGAACAGCCGATCGAACTCCGGGTTGCTGCGTGTGACGAATCCTGTATCGGCACGCATCACAAAAAATGCTGCGATCGCGTGTTTTTCCGCGTAATCCCAACCGGCCTCCGGGCCGAGTATCAACAACAACGTCGATAAGCCATCGGCCATCAGCGTCGAAGGATGAATCACCGTCACCGAGGCCAACTGGTGAGTAATGGGCTTGCCGGCTCGAGCATCAAAAGTGTGGGAGTAACGCTGGCCGTCCTGCTCGAAGTAATTACGGTAGTCGCCGGACGTGGATACACCATAACCGTCCAGAGCAATTACTCGCTGGGCCACTTGCTGATCATCCCGGGGCTCTTCCAGGGCAATGCGCCAGGGTGAACCATCAACCTTGTGACCCACCGCCTTGAGCTCGCCCGTGGCCTCGACAAGGAAACTGTCGATCCGCAATTCCACAAGCCTGGCAGCGATACGGTCCACGGCGTAGCCGGCGGCAATGCTATTGAAGTCCACCTCCACTGCCGCGTCCTTGCACAATTCCGCCCCCTTGATATGCAACTGCTCATAGCCAACCCGCGCCCGCACCTCGGCCAGCGCCGCGGCGCTCGGGACCTTTTCCTCTCGCCCCTGGGGACCAAAACCCCAGAGATTGAGCAGCGGCTCCACCGTCAGGTCAAAAGCGCCATCGCTGTCCCGGGACAGCTGCTCGCCCACCCGCACCAATTGCAGCACCGGTTCAGGCATCGGCTGACAACTGTTGGCCGGCAAATCATTGAAACGCTCGATATCCGAATCACTGCGATAGGTGGACATCTGCCGATCGACCTCAGCCAAGATTCCCTCGACCTCGGTCTTGACCAGCGACGCTGCCGGGCCATTGGCATGGCGCACATACTGCACGGAATAGGTGCTGCCCATGGTCGGACCGGAGACGCTCTCCAGGTGATCGCCCCCACATCCCGCCAACAGCAGCATCGCCGCCCATGACATCCCCCATCGCCACCGCTGGTTACCTGGCAAGGCTTTCTCTCCCGATCAACCACCCCGCAGGGCTGGCTCTCAATGCAAAACGCCATTATGCGACAGACGGCGTCTGCCTGCGCACCTCCCTACAGCCCTCGCCCACGGGCCGAACCCCGACCTAGAGCCGGCAAAGTCCATCCAAGAGTTTTTGTTGCTGGATGGCTTTTATACACATATCGTTACAAAACTGTTCAGCGTGCAGCCTCGAGCCCCGACTTTGCAGTGAGGGACGCATAACGACCAGGGATTGCTAACAAGACAGCCAAAGTGAGTGAAAAACATGTCCACGACCACGGGCAAAGGCAAGGCGATTTTTCGCGTTGTCAGCGGCAACTTTCTCGAGATGTTCGACTTCATGGTCTATGGCTTCTACGCCACCGCAATCGCCAAGACCTTCTTTCCTGCCGAGAGTGCATTCGCCTCGCTGATGCTGTCCCTGGCGACCTTCGGTGCCGGCTTCCTGATGCGCCCTTTGGGGGCGATCTTCCTCGGTGCCTACATTGACCGTCACGGCCGCCGCAAGGGCCTGATCATCACCCTGGCCCTGATGGCCGCGGGCACCGTATTGATTGCCTGCGTGCCAGGCTATGCCACCCTTGGCGTTGCCGCGCCATTGCTGGTGCTGCTGGGACGCCTGCTGCAGGGCTTCTCCGCAGGCGTCGAACTGGGCGGCGTCTCGGTGTACCTGGCCGAAATTGCCACTCCAGGCCGCAAGGGCTTCTTCGTCAGCTGGCAATCGGCAAGTCAACAGGCCGCAGTGGTGTTCGCCGGCTTGCTCGGCGTTGGCCTGAACCACTGGCTGAGCCCCGAGCAAATGGGGGATTGGGGCTGGCGCGTGCCATTCCTGGTGGGTTGCATGATTGTTCCGGCGATTTTCATCATCCGCCGCTCCCTGGAGGAAACCCCGGAATTCCAGGCCCGCAAGCATCGCCCTTCGTTGCAGGAAATCGTCCGCTCCATCGGTCAGAACTTCGGCATTGTCATCGCCGGCATGGCCTTGGTGGTGATGACCACCGTGTCCTTCTACCTGATCACCGCCTACACCCCGACCTTCGGCAAGACCGAACTGCACCTGTCGGATTTCGACGCTCTGCTGGTGACCGTGTGCATCGGCCTGTCGAACTTCTTCTGGCTGCCGGTAATGGGCTCGCTGTCGGACAAGATCGGGCGCAAGCCGCTGCTGCTGAGCGCCACCATCCTGGCAATCCTCACGGCTTATCCAGCGCTGTCCTGGCTGGTAGCCAATCCGAGCTTCAGCCACCTGCTAATCGTCGAGTTGTGGCTGTCCTTCCTCTATGGCTCGTACAACGGCGCCATGGTGGTGGCCCTGACCGAGATCATGCCAGTCGAGGTGCGCACCACTGGTTTCTCCCTGGCCTACAGCCTCGCCACCGCAACCTTCGGTGGCTTCACTCCAGCGGTCTGTACCTATCTGATTCACGTACTGGGCAACCAGGCGGCACCGGGGATCTGGCTCAGCGGCGCAGCGGTGCTGGGGCTGATCGCCACCCTGGTGCTGTTTCGCGGCAATCGTCACGCCTTGCGCACAGCGCAAGCGGCAACCGTCGGCGGTGCCTGAAAGGCCTAGCTGGCAAGGCGCCCCCTACGGCAATCTCGCCTCTTCCATGTAGGGGTTGGCTTGCCGGAGAAGGCCACAAACAAAAACGCCCCGACATGTCGGGGCGTTTTCATTTCTGCAGAGTGCTTAGCGTGGGAACGCTGGCGGGTTGACCCCAGCCATGTCTTCCATCACCCGCACTACCTGGCAGCTGTAACCGAACTCGTTGTCGTACCAGACGTACAGCACAACGCGGTTGTCCTGAACGATGGTCGCTTCAGCGTCGACCACACCGGCGTGACGCGAGCCCACGAAGTCAGTGGACACCACTTCCTGGGAATTGACGAAGTCGATTTGCTTGTGCAGATCGGAGTGCAGCGCCATGTAGCGCAGGTACTCGTTCATCTCTTCACGGGTAGCGGCTTTCTCAAGGTTCAGGTTGAGAATGGCCATCGACACGTTCGGCGTTGGAACGCGGATCGCGTTACCGGTCAGCTTGCCGGCCAGCTCAGGCAGGGCCTTGGCAGCAGCGGTAGCAGCACCGGTTTCAGTGATCACCATGTTCAGCGCGGCGCTACGGCCACGGCGATCGCCCTTGTGGAAGTTGTCGATCAGGTTCTGGTCGTTGGTGTACGAGTGAACGGTTTCGACGTGACCGTTGATGATGCCGAACTTGTCATTCACAGCCTTCAGCACCGGCACGATGGCGTTGGTGGTGCAGGAAGCGGCGGACACGATCTTGTCGTCAGCGGTGATTTCGCTGTGGTTGATACCGTGAACGATGTTCTTCAGCTTGCCTTTGCCAGGCGCGGTCAGAACAACGCGGTCGATACCCGGGCAGGCCAGGTGCTGGCCCAGGCCGTCGGCGTCACGCCATACACCGGTGTTGTCCACCAGCAGCGCGTTCTTGATCCCGTACTGGGTGTAATCCACTTCAGTCGGGTTCTTCGCGTAGATAACCTGGATCAGGTTGCCGTTAGCGGTGATGGTGTTGTTTTCTTCGTCGATAGTGATGGTGCCGTTGAACGAACCATGAACCGAATCGCGGCGCAGCAGGCTGGCGCGTTTGGTCAGGTCGTTTTCAGCGCCTTTACGCACCACGATGGCGCGCAGACGCAGGCCGTCGCCACCACCGGTTTTTTCGATCAGGATGCGTGCCAGCAGACGGCCGATACGACCGAAGCCGTACAGCACCACGTCAGTGCCTTTGCGGGCCGAAGTATTTTGCTGACCAACCACGTCAGCCATTTCTTCGCGAACGAACTGCTCGGCGCTGCGGCCATTGCCTTCGTTACGGAATTTGAACGCCAACTTGCCCAGATCTACCGAAGCCGCGCCGAGCTTGAGCTCGCTCATGGCCTTCAGCAGAGGGAATGTTTCGTGGACGGAGAGTTCGCTGTCGTCGGAGGAACGGTGGCGAGCAAAGCGGTGGGCTTTGAGAATCGCGATGACAGACTGGTTGATCAGGCTGCGGCCATAGATCGAGCTCACCACATTGTTATTGCGGTACAGCTGACCGATAAGCGGAATCATCGCTTCTGCGAGTGCTTCACGGTCGATCCATTCACCAAGACACTGGTCGGGCTTCTGAGTCACGGGAACCTTCCACATGTAGGGGCAGAAAAAAGGGGCTACATTATGCCGCCGAGAACCTCGCGTAGCAATGCGCGCCTGTCGTGCGGAACGTAACAAAAAGCCCTTGCAAAAAAATACCACTGCGCTAGAGGCCAGTAAACACGGGGCCTCCAGCAGCGTCAATTTTTTGGAGGTCCAGCCAAACTGTCTGTAACCCTCCGTAACACTGCGCCAATCCCGCACTACATTTCGCCCTGAAAAGCGCATTTTGTTGTCATAGCCACTACATTTCCTCCAACCAGCGTAATAGACGCATCAGCCACTGACAGTGACTGCCCGGGGCCGTTACAATTACCGACTTTGTCGCAACGCTTGGAGCTTGACCGTCCGTGCCCGTCCTGCGTCTACCGCTACTCCCTGCCGCCGCCGGCAAACAGCATTGGGGCAATCTGCCCGGTGCCGCCCTGAGCCTGGCCATCGCCGAAGCCGCTAGCGCTGCAAAGCGCTTCACCCTCCTGCTGACCGCCGACAGCCAAAGCGCTGACCGACTGGAACAGGAGCTGAGCTTCTTTGCCCCGGATCTGCCGGTGCTGCATTTCCCTGACTGGGAAACCCTGCCCTACGACCTGTTCTCGCCGCACCAGGACATCATTTCCCAGCGCATCGCCAGCCTCTACCGGCTGCCGGAGCTGGAGCATGGTGTGCTGGTGGTACCGATCACCACCGCCCTGCATCGCCTGGCGCCAACCCAGTTCCTGCTGGGCAGCAGCCTGGTACTGGACGTTGGCCAGAAGCTAGATGTCGAGCAGATGCGTACACGCCTGGAAGCCAGCGGCTATCGCTGCGTGGATACGGTCTATGAGCACGGCGAGTTCGCCGTGCGCGGTGCCTTGATCGACCTGTTCCCGATGGGCAGCAAGCTGCCCTACCGCATCGATCTGTTCGACGATGAAATCGAAACCCTGCGCACCTTCGATCCGGAGAACCAGCGCTCCATAGACAAGGTCGATTCGATCCGTCTGCTGCCGGCCAGGGAATTCCCTCTGCAGAAAGACGCGGTGACCCGCTTCAAGGCGCGTTTTCGCGAGCGCTTCGATGTCGATTTCCGGCGCTGCCCGATCTTCCAGGACCTGAGCAGCGGGATTACCCCCGCCGGTATCGAGTACTACCTGCCGCTGTTTTTCGAGGACACCTCCACTCTGTTCGACTACCTGCCCCAGGACACCCAAGTGTTCTCCCTACCGGGCATTGAACAGGCGGCAGAGAACTTCTGGAACGACGTACGCAATCGCTACGAAGAGCGCCGCGTCGATCCGTCCCGGCCTTTATTGCCACCAGCGGAACTGTTCCTGCCGGTGGAAGACTGCTTCGCTCGCCTGAAAAACTGGCCGCGCGTGGTCGCCAGCCAGCAAGACATCGAAACCGGTGTCGGCCGCGAACGCTTCCCCGCCCATGAGCTGCCCAACCTGGCCATCGAGGCCAAGGCCAACCAACCCCTGGCAGCGCTTTCCGGCTTCCTCGACGAGTTCCCCGGCCGGGTGCTGTTCACCGCCGAATCCGCCGGGCGCCGCGAGGTGCTGCTGGAGTTGCTGGAACGCCTGAAGCTGCGGCCAAAAACCGTCGACAGCTGGCCGGATTTCGTCAAAAGCAAAGAGCGCCTGGCGATTACCATCGCTCCGCTGGACGAAGGTCTACTGCTGGACGACCCGGCCCTGGCCCTGGTGGCTGAGAGCCCGCTGTTCGGCCAGAGAGTGATGCAGCGTCGGCGCCGGGAAAAACGCGCCGACGCCAACAACGATGCCGTGATCAAGAACCTCACCGAGCTGCGCGAAGGCGCGCCGGTGGTGCATATCGACCACGGCGTCGGCCGCTACCTGGGCCTGGCGACCCTGGAAATCGACAATCAGGTCGCTGAATTCCTCACCCTGGCCTACGCCGAGGGCGCCAAGCTCTATGTGCCAGTGGCCAACCTGCACCTGATCGCCCGCTACACCGGCAGCGACGATGCCCTGGCCCCGCTGCACCGCCTGGGCTCGGAAACCTGGCAGAAAGCCAAGCGCAAAGCCGCCGAACAAGTGCGCGACGTCGCCGCCGAGCTGCTGGACATCTACGCCCGCCGCGCCGCACGCGAAGGCTACGCGTTTGCCGATCCCAAAGCCGACTACGCAACCTTCAGTGCCGGCTTCCCTTTCGAGGAGACCCCGGACCAGCAAACCACCATCGAAGCAGTACGCGCCGACATGCTCGCGCCCAAGCCGATGGACCGCCTGGTGTGCGGCGACGTCGGCTTCGGCAAGACCGAAGTGGCAATGCGCGCAGCTTTTATTGCCGTGCACGGCGGTCGCCAGGTGGCGATCCTGGTGCCCACTACCCTGCTCGCCCAGCAGCACTACAACAGCTTCCGCGACCGCTTCGCCGACTGGCCGGTGACCGTGGAGGTGATGAGCCGCTTCAAGTCGACCAAAGAGGTCAACGCCGCGGTGGCCGACCTCGCCGAAGGCAAGATCGACATCGTCATCGGCACCCACAAGCTGCTGCAGGACGATGTGAAGATCAAGAACCTCGGCCTGGTGATCATCGACGAAGAGCACCGCTTCGGTGTTCGTCAGAAAGAACAGCTCAAGGCCCTGCGTAGTGAAGTCGACATCCTCACCCTGACCGCCACGCCGATCCCGCGGACCCTGAACATGGCCGTCTCGGGCATGCGCGACCTGTCGATCATCGCCACCCCGCCGGCCCGACGCCTGTCGGTGCGGACCTTCGTCATGGAGCAGAACAAGAGCACAGTGAAAGAAGCCCTGCTGCGCGAACTGCTGCGCGGCGGGCAAGTGTATTACCTGCACAACGATGTGAAGACCATCGAGAAGTGCGCCGCCGAGCTCGCCGAGCTGGTGCCCGAAGCACGGATTGGCATCGGCCACGGACAAATGCGCGAGCGCGAACTCGAACAGGTGATGAGCGACTTCTACCATAAGCGCTTCAACGTGCTGATTGCCTCGACCATCATCGAGACCGGCATCGACGTGCCGAGCGCCAACACCATCATCATCGAGCGCGCCGACAAGTTCGGCCTGGCCCAGTTGCACCAGTTGCGTGGCCGGGTCGGGCGCAGTCACCACCAGGCGTATGCCTACCTGCTGACGCCGCCGCGCCAACAAATTACCCCGGACGCGGAAAAGCGCCTGGAAGCCATCGCTAACACCCAGGACCTGGGAGCCGGTTTCGTACTGGCCACCAACGACCTGGAAATCCGCGGCGCCGGCGAACTGCTGGGCGACGGCCAGAGCGGCCAGATCCAGGCCGTAGGCTTCACCCTTTACATGGAGATGCTCGAGCGCGCGGTGAAAGCCATCCGCAAGGGCGAGCAGCCGAACCTCGACCAACCCCTGGGCGGCGGCCCGGAAATCAACCTGCGCCTGCCGGCACTGATTCCCGAAGACTACCTGCCGGATGTCCACGCCCGCCTGATCCTCTACAAGCGCATCGCTTCGGCCACCGACGAGGATGGCCTGAAGGACCTGCAGGTGGAAATGATCGACCGTTTCGGCCTGCTGCCGGAACCGACCAAGAACCTGGTCCGCCTGACCCTGCTGAAACTCCAGGCCGAACAACTGGGGATCAAGAAAGTCGACGGCGGCCCGCAGGGTGGCCGCATCGAGTTCGCCGCAGATACCCCGGTGGACCCATTGGCACTGATCAAGCTGATCCAGGGGCAACCCAAACGCTACAAATTCGAAGGCGCAACACTGTTCAAGTTCATGGTGCCGATGGCGCGTCCGGAAGAGCGCTTTAATACATTGGAGGCGTTGTTTGAGCGCCTCACCCCGAAAACTGCTTGAAGGACGCCCCATGCGCCTGCTCTGTTCGTTGACCCTGCTCCTGGCCCTGGTCGCGCCAATGGCTTTTGCCGACGACCTGTACCAAGTGGAATTGATCCTTGTCCGGCAGAACGCCGAGCCGCAGATCCTCAGCCACGCGGCCCCGGAAGATTGGGCCGCCGGCGCCCAGCACCTGGCTGCGGACAACCAGCGCAGCCCATCCCTGGGCGGCATCGTCGAGAAACTCGGCGCCAGCGCTGACTACAGCGTGCTACTGCACAAGGCTTGGCAACAGACCCTGAGCGAAAACCCGGTCAAGATTGCCCTCAGCGACGGAACGGAACAGTTTGGCCAGTACCCCATCGAAGGCACCCTGAGCCTCAAGCTCGGGCGCTTCACCGATGTCGAGGCGGATTTCTGGATCAACCAGATCGACAGCAATGGCCTGGTCACCCGCAGCGAACACCTGAAGCAGCAAAGCCATACCAAGAACGGTCAGCTCAACTATCTGGACAACGGCCACCTGGCGCTGCTGATCAAGATCACCTCGCTGACCGCGCCCGCGCCCCGCCCTGCTCCAACTGAAATACCGGACTGATTGAAGTCCCTATGACCCCGCCCCTGACCAAACCCCTCGCCCCGTCCTGGGTCAATCGCTTCAAGGAACAAACCTTGGAGCGCGGCCGACGCTACGCCCTGGATAAACGCGTGCGTATCGTCAGCGCTGGAGACAGCGCTATCAATGCCAGCTGCGAAGGCTCTGGCGGCAACGTCTATCGGCAGACCATCAGCCTGCGTGAGTCGAGCAAAGGCAACCTGCTGCTGATCGACGGGCACTGTAGCTGTCCGGTCCACAGCAACTGCAAGCACGTCGCCGCAGTCCTGATGCAAGTGGAAGAAACCCTGGCCTACCCGGCGGCGGCAAAAGACGCCGAGCTGCTGGAGAAACTTTCTGCCGTCCTCGACAGCCGTCGCCCTGCAGCGCTGCCACAACAGTTGCTGGAGGATGTCCAGCCAGTGCCGCGCCTGTGGCTGGCGAGCATCGAATTCAGCGCCTTCGAACCACGCAACGGCAAGATGCAGCGCTATATCCAGCACCGCGCCGCGCTGTCGTTCAACTATAGGGGCGAGTACGTCAGCGGCCAGAAAAATGCCGACCTGATCATCCGCCAGGAACACCAGACCCTGCGGATCAAACGCCAGCCGGAGATGGAACAAGGCTACCGCGAGCAACTGCGGGGCCTGGGCTTCAAGATCGCCACCCGACAGAGCAAGGCCCTGCCGGAAAGCGCCGGCGATCTGTTCGAGATGACCAATGACAGCGCCTGGCTAACCTTCACTCTCAATGAACTGCCCAAGCTGCGCAGCCAGAACTGGGAGTTGCAGATCGATGAAGACTTCGGTTTCGACCTGACAGCAGTGGACGACTGGTACGCCAGTGTCGACGAAGCCCCCGGACGTGACTGGTTCGATCTGGAGCTGGGGATCATCGTCAACGGCGAACGCCTGAGCCTTCTGCCCATCCTGCTCAACCTGATGCGCTCCCACACCGAGATCCTCAACCCAGAGCGCCTGGCCAGGCGTCGCGATGATGAACTGATCCTGGTGAACATTCCCCATCGCCCCAACTCCGCGCATGGCCCGCTGCAAGTGGCACTGCCGTACGGGCGCCTGAAGCCGGTGCTGGCGACCCTGGGTGAGTTCTATCTGCAAGAACCTGGCGAGACCACCCTGCGCCTGAGCAGTGCCGACGCCATACGCCTGAACCCGCTGCAGGACCTGCCACTGCTCTGGGAGGGCGGCGAGCACATCCGCACCTTTGCCCAGCGCCTGCGGGACATCAAGGACTACTCGGCACCGGTCCCGGAGGGTTTGAACGCGACTCTGCGCCCCTACCAGCAGGAAGGCTTGAGCTGGATGCAGTCACTGCGTCAGCTGGAAGTCGGCGGCATCCTCGCCGACGACATGGGCCTGGGCAAAACCCTGCAGACCCTGGCGCACATCCTCAGCGAAAAAAACGCCGGCCGCCTGGACCGCCCCTGCATGGTAGTCATGCCCACCAGCCTGATTCCCAACTGGCTGGACGAAGCGGCGCACTTCACTCCGCAGCTCAAGGTCCTGGCCCTGTACGGAGCCGGGCGCAAAAAGCACTTCGGGCAGCTGGCCGATTACGACCTGCTGCTGACCACCTACGCGTTGCTGCCCAAGGACATTGAACAACTGGCCGCACAACCCTTGCATGTACTGATCCTCGACGAGGCGCAGTACATCAAGAACCCGTCGAGCAAGGCCGCCCAGGCTGCCCGGGACCTCAATGCCCGCCAACGCCTGTGCCTGTCCGGCACGCCCCTGGAGAACCACCTGGGAGAACTCTGGTCACTGTTCCACTTCCTGCTGCCGGGTTGGCTTGGTGACGCCAAGAGCTTCAACCGCGACTATCGGGTGCCGATCGAAAAGCATGCCAGTGAAGTACGCCTGCAGCACCTGAATGGCCGGATCAAGCCTTTCCTCCTGCGCAGAACCAAGGAACAAGTGGCAACCGAGCTGCCGCCCAAGACCGAGATCATCCACTGGGTCGAGCTCAACGAAGCGCAGCGTGACGTCTACGAAACCATGCGCCTGGCCATGGACAAGAAAGTCCGCGACGAAATCACCCGCAAGGGCGTGGCCCGCAGTCAGATCATCATTCTCGAAGCGCTGCTCAAGCTGCGCCAGGTGTGCTGCGACCTGCGCCTGGTCAACGATTCGCCACCGGCACGGGGCAGTACATCGGGCAAGCTCGACAGCCTGATGGAGATGCTCGAGGAGTTGTTCGAAGAGGGTCGGCGCATCCTCCTGTTCTCGCAGTTCACCTCAATGCTGAGCCTGATTGAGGCTGAGCTGAAACGACGCAACATCGCCTACGCCCTGCTTACCGGCCAGACCCGGGACCGACGTACACCGGTGCGCGACTTCCAGAGCGGCAAGCTGCAGATTTTCCTTATCAGCCTCAAGGCCGGCGGCGTCGGTCTCAACCTGACCGAGGCCGACACCGTGATTCACTACGATCCCTGGTGGAACCCGGCAACCGAGAGCCAGGCCACCGACCGCGCCTATCGCATTGGCCAGGAAAAACCGGTATTCGTCTACAAGCTGATTGCCCGGGGCACCGTGGAAGAGAAGATCCAGCACCTGCAACAGGAGAAATCGGACCTCGCAGCAGGCGTATTGGATGGCCGCAAGGCCGGTGATTGGAAGCTGCAGAACGAAGATATCGAAGCACTGTTCGCTCCGCTGCCGGATAAACAAGCAGCCCGCTAAACAGCTGAGGACGAGCCAGCGTCCACAGTGCAGCCGACAATGACTGCACTGCGAACGTCATGATCTGTCAGCCATGTCGAGGCAACAGCCTCAACTGCCACCTCGCTCACCGACAAGCGCAAGACACCAATGCCAAGCGCCCTCAATCAATCAGTTGAGCGGCCCTCAGCGCACCCAGTGCGGCAAGCCAGCGAGGTGCCTGCTTGTACTCGACACTGGCAACAGCCTGGCCACGCATTCGCGCGATGCGCGGCGACGGCCGCACCTTCAGGCGCTGCACCGCGCTGAGGGCCAACTCAGCCGCCGCGCGATCGTTGCACACCAGGCCCATGTCGCAACCGGCGGACAGCGCAGCTTCGATGCGGCTCGCCGCATCCCCCACCACATGAGCACCGGCCATGGACAAGTCATCGCTGAAGATGACCCCATCGAATTGCAGCTCGCCACGCAGAATGTCCTGCAGCCAGCGGCGGGAGAAGCCTGCCGGCTGCGGATCGACTTGTGGGTAGATGACATGGGCTGGCATAACTGCCGCCAGCTGCCTGCTCAGGCGGGCGAACGGCAGCAGGTCCTTGGCACGGATTTCATCCAAGCTGCGCTCGTCGCAAGGAATTGCCACATGGGAGTCGGCTTCGGCCCAGCCGTGCCCCGGAAAATGCTTGCCGGTAGCAGCCATGCCAGCACCGTTCATGCCACGGATAAAGGCCCCGGCCAGCAGCGCCGCCAGCTCGGGATCCCCCTCGAAAGCACGACTGCCCACCACCGCGCTGCGCTGGTGATCAAGATCCAGGACTGGAGCGAAACTCAGGTCCAAGCCCACTGCCAGCACTTCGGTGGCCATGATCCAGCCACATTGCTCGGCCAAGTACTCGGCATTCGGATTGTCCGCCAGGGCGCGCATGGCCGGCAGGCGGACAAAGCCCTGACGCAGCCGCTGCACCCGGCCCCCCTCCTGATCCACCGCCAGTAGCAGGTCCGGACGAATCGCGCGAATTGCCGCGCTGAGTTCACGCACCTGGCGCGGATGCTCAATATTGCGGGCAAATATGATCAGGCCGCCCACTTCCGGATGACGCAGGAGTTGGCGATCTTCAGCCGTCAGCCAGGTACCGGCGACGTCCACCATCAAGGAGCCTTGCAGGCCAGCGGTCATAAACATTCCTTAAGCACAGATGCGCGCACCATCAACGATGGATTCCAATGAACGCAGACAGGGCCGGATCCGCCACGGATGCAACCGGGCCAATCGGCGTCGGCGAGAGGAGAAGGCACAGGGGGTATAAAACAAGAATCGGCATGGGCGGCTAGCTTAGCGGATGTAAGCTGTCGCGCCCAGCCGTGAGGTCAAGCCTTGGCGACTGCCGGGGCTGACTTGCTGCGCGGCTTGAGCTGGGCGCTGGCCATGGCTTCGTCAGTGACACCGGTTTCGGCACGCATGCCTGCTGCGAGAAACGGCACCATCAAGCGCATGACCTGCTCAATCGAGGTATTGACCCCGAAATCGGTCTCGGCGATGGCCCGCAATGCCTTGATCCCCGACATGCTGAACGCCGCCGCACCCAGCATGAAGTGAACGCGCCAGAACAGCTCGATGGGTGGAATACGCGGCGCTGCTTCGTTGACCAGCAGCATGTAACGGCGAAACACCTTGCCGTACATGTCTTCCAGATAACGCCGCAAATGCCCCTGGCTCTGACTGAAGGCCAGCCCTAGCAGGCGCATGAAGATCGACAGGTCATTGCCGCTACGCGGCTGCACTACCAACGCCTGCTCGACGAGGATCTCCAGCAGTTCTTCCAGGCTCGGCTTGTTGTCCGGCTTGGACTGGCGTCGCTCCAGCTCGCGATCGAGGCTGATGCAGAACGGCCCGAGAAAACGCGAGAACACCGCCTGGATAAGGGCCTTTTTGGAACCGAAATGATAGTTGACCGCTGCCAGGTTGACCCCGGCCTTGCTGGTGATCAGCCGCAACGAGGTCTCGGCAAAACCTTTTTCCGCGAACAACTGCTCGGCAGCATCGAGAATGCGTTCAACGGTTTCCGACTGGGCCATGGCTACTCCGCCTGACAAACACTTGTTTGAAACATACGTTTCAGGCTCTGCAATGTCAAGCCTGCAAGCCTCCCCAGAGGCCGTTCGGCGCGCTATTTAATCACACCTGCCGGCCACTGTAGCCAGCCTTCGGCGGCGGACTCCGACACTTGGATGACAACCTCCCGGCCAACCATGGGAAAAGGAGGATTGCCAAGCGACGTTCACTGTATATAATCCCAGTCACTGTATAAAAAGACAGAGCGATCGACATGCTAAAACTGACGCCACGCCAAGCTGAGATTCTGGCTTTTATCAAACGCTGCCTTGAAGACAACGGCTACCCGCCTACCCGCGCCGAAATTGCGCAGGAACTGGGGTTCAAATCCCCCAATGCCGCAGAAGAACACCTCAAGGCCCTGGCCCGCAAAGGCGCGATCGAGATGACTCCCGGAGCCTCCCGCGGGATCCGCATTCCCGGTTTCGAGGCCAAGACTGACGACTCGCTGCCCATCATCGGCCGTGTCGCTGCCGGCGCACCGATCCTGGCCCAGCAGCACATCGAAGAGTCCTGCAACATCAACCCGGCCTTCTTCCATCCCCGTGCCGATTACCTGCTTCGGGTCCACGGCATGAGCATGAAGGACATTGGTATCTTCGACGGCGACCTGTTGGCGGTCCACACCACTCGCGAAGTCCGCAACGGCCAGGTAGTGGTGGCGCGCATCGGTGACGAGGTCACGGTCAAGCGCTTCAAGCGCGAAGGCAGCAAAGTCTGGCTGATGGCCGAGAACCCTGAATTCGCCCCCATCGAAGTCAACCTGAAAGACCAGGAACTGGTGATCGAAGGCTTGAGTGTCGGCGTCATTCGCCGCTAAAGGAGGCTCCATGCAGTTCCCCCACACACCACAGCAAGCACAACTGCCACTGTTCGAAGCGTTTCTGCTCCAGCCATTGGCGCCAGCGCTCAAGGAAGTAGTCGAATCGCCCTGGAACAAAGATCCAGAAGCTTTCAGCGAACTGTCGTTACGCGGTGCCACCGGGAACTGCCTGAACCTCCTGGCACCGATCCTCAGGGAACTGAGCCAGGATCAGGACGCTCGCTGGCTAACCCTGATTGCGCCTCCCTCTAGCCTGACCCAGAGCTGGTTGCGGGACGCCGGACTGAATCGCGAACGTATTCTGCTGCTACACCCCCGCGGAAACCAGAGCCCGCAACAGCTGGCCTGTGAAGCCCTGCGCCTGGGCCGCAGCCATACGGTGGTCAGCTGGTTGAACCCACTGAGCGGCGGCGCCCGGCAACAGCTGATCAGCGCCGCACGCACAGGCGATGCGCAAAGCCTGAATATTCGCCTGGGATAAACACCGGAAAGTCGCTGGAAATTCGCCTGAATGGCGCAAGGCTTCTCCAGGATTGAGAAGCCGAAACAAATACGACGAGCAGCAAGAAGAAAACCGATAAACGGACTTAGTGAAGAACCCGCGGACCGTCTTCCTTGTCGATTTCACCCTCAACCAAGCGACCAGCCATCTGTACGCCGACGCTCAACATGGCCTTGGCCACTTCCACATGCTGACCTTGCAGAAAGGCTTTGGCGTCCTCGGAGAAATCCAAAGTAACCAGAGAACCCTCGTCCTCAGCTCTGCGCAGCTCGATACGACCGTCTGGCAACTCGACAATTTCTAGAAAGGACGTTGGCATAAAAGTCTGTTCTCCACGAAAGGGCGAGATTATATCAGTCATCGCCCCGCCCTCGCTCGGGATCTTGAGCAAGCTTAACTGACTCACCAGCACAGCTCTCCGCCTATATCCCCCTAATCAAGGCCAACCACCCTTCCAGCCGTTACTGCCCTATTCCCTCGGCAACGACCAAGGAAAACTCAGGAGCGGGCTCCTGCAACTCCGCCAGCCGATGCACCAGCTCCAATATCGGGTACAACCCCGGCAATTCGATACCCGCCTTGATCCGCTCACGAAAGGACGGAAGATCGCTGAGCGGCCCGGGATCGGCATAAGCCATGACTTCGGCATCGTCGAAGCTCAGGCACAGTCGCCCCTGGCTGGAAAATTCCAGGTTCACTTTTTCCAGGCGGCGTGCAAGCCCCATCAAGAAGAGCTGGATCGCAGGCGTGGCGAAGCTCGTGCAACAGGCCTGGTCACTGCCGCGCAACACAAAAGCCTGATTGAAATCGTCGCAATCAACCTTGAAGCGCCGACCTGTCAATGATCGTTCCTGGGGGTCGGTCAGGGCCGAAATGCCTCTGACCCAGGGAAAATCCAGTACCAGGCTATAGCGACTGAAGGTCTCATAGACCGTATTGTAGCTGCCGCCTGCTCCACGTTCGCTTCGCGAGCTCACGTACTGCAGATGGTAATACTCGAACGCCAACGAGTGTCGGACTCCGTGGTAAATGCCCTGGATCGACTCCACGATATAGCGACGCTCATTACCTCGGTCGTAATCAACAAACTCGTTGTTCAGCCTCTTCAGGCACCAGTCTGCGTCACTATCGACTTCACTCAGGTCATTACTGAATAGCGCACACTTGCGGGCGATATTCGACGCCAGCCCCGTCAACGAGCCAGACAACCCCTTCATGACGTAGTAGCTGAAGAAACAGCAAGCCAAGCCCACCCAGAACATGACCCCCATGTCATCCATCAACAGCAAGGCAGCGAACGAAGCAATGGCCAGGACCAGCAGCGCTATTGACTGCACATGGTCAAACTCCAGCCCGCCAGGGAATATCTCGAGCCTGTCGAGCACTTCCAGCAGATCCGCCTTGGACCGGGCGCGAGTGACCCGCACCTGACTATCGTCCAGCAGGCGAACCAGCGCCTGATCACGTAAAAAAAACAGCATGACTCATCCTTGATCAAATCATCGAACGTCGAATCAACCGGCGATCAGCCTCAACACTCGTTCAGACCATCACGAAAGCGAATCGCCAGAGCCTTGAGGTTCTGCCGCCAGCTCTCCAGCTCTTCCCGACTCAGTTCCTCTTCCGGCTCCTGCTCATCCAGGTTGACTGCCACAATCAGTGGCTGAGTCACATCACCCTTGGGCTTGTGCGGCGCACGGGGCGGCTGGAACAGCGCGCCATAGGCCGACAACAGCTGAGCCAGCCAGGTTTGCGGACTATTCGCCAGCTCCAGCAACTCCGCCAACTCAGGAATGGCAATGCTCTCCAGCACCTCACGGCTGAGGATCTGCTCGACACGAGCGGCATTGGCCTGTGGCAACCTGTAGAACCCGGCAATTTCATGGCAAAGCCCCAGCAAGGCTCCGTACAGATGAAACAACACCGACTCACGACCTGCCTGAACCTGCGCCTGAGCATTCATCGCCCGCGCCTCTTCAGCGCGGGCCAAAACCTCCAGCGACAAGCCGGCAAAATAGATTTTCTGATTGGTACGGGTATAGAGCTCGTGGGCCATATAGGCAGCCTCCACCAGGAGAGAGAACCGAATGCGGATGGCACAGTTTCAGGGATCACTCCGGCTTGCCGCAAGCCAAAAGAAAGGCCGCATGAGACCCGGGGGCTTCATGCGGCCTTGTCCAACAGCGCGCCGAGAAACAAGTCTCGGCGCCCCTGTCACTTGGTGCGTTTGTCTTCGACCTTCCAGCTGCCGCCGTCGTAGAAGGCACGCCAGCCGGTGGGTTTACCATCGACCTCGGTCTGTACGTACTGCTCCTTGGTCTTGCGGCTGTAACGCACCACTGCTGGACGGCCATCCGGATCCTTCTTCGGCGCTTCGCAGAGAAAGTGATACTTCGGATCGATTTCGTCCTTGTGCGGGATCAGCTCAAGCACCAACGGCGCACGGGTCTCGCGGTTTTTCGGGAACTGGCTGGCAGCCAGGAACAGACCCGATGCACCATCGCGCAAGATGTAGGTGTCGTTGACCTTCTCACACTTCAGCTCAGGCATCTTCACCGGATCCATCTTCGGTGGCGCCGCATCACCACTCTTCAGCAACTTGCGAGTGTTCTTGCAGGTCGGGTTGGTGCAACCGAAGAACTTGCCAAAACGGCCGGTCTTGAGCTGCATCTCACTGCCGCACTTGTCGCACTCCAGGCTCGGACCCTCATACCCCTTGATCCGGTAACTGCCTTCTTCGATCTCGTAGCCGGCGCAATCCGGGTTGTTACCGCAGATGTGCAGCTTGCGCTTCTCGTCCAGCAGGTAAGCATCCATCGCCGTGCTGCAGATTGGGCAACGGTGTTTTCCGCGCAGCACCAGGGATTCGGACTCACCCTCATCGTCTGCAGCGATCTCGTCACCCGGCACCAGGTTGACGGTGGCCTTGCAACGCTCCTTAGGCGGCAGGCTATAACCCGAGCAGCCAAGGAACACGCCAGTCGACGCAGTACGGATCTGCATAGGCCGACCGCAGGTCTGGCACGGAATGTCGGTCATCACCGGCTGGTTGGCGCGCATGCCGCTTTCAGCGCTCTCGGCCACTTCGAGCTTCTTCTTGAAGTCGCCGTAGAACTCGTCGAGCACATTCTTCCAGTCGCGCTCGCCCTGAGCCACGTCATCGAGGTTCTCTTCCATGCCGGCGGTGAAGCCGTAGTCCATGAGATTGGAGAAACTCTCGGAAAGACGCTCGGTGACGATGTCGCCCATTTTTTCCGAGTAGAAACGACGGTTGTGCAAAGTCACATAACCGCGATCCTGAATGGTCGAAATGATCGCAGCGTAGGTCGATGGACGACCGATACCGCGCTTTTCCATTTCCTTCACCAGGCTGGCTTCGGAGTAGCGCGCCGGCGGCTTGGTGAAGTGCTGGCTCGGGTCGAGCTTGATCAGCTTCAACACTTCGCCCTGAGCCATTTCCGGCAGCACATCGTCATCGCCCGGCTTGGCCATTTGCGGCATGACCCGGGTGTAGCCGTCGAACTTGAGGATGCGGCCCTTGGCACGCAGTTCGAAGCCACCCGCAGCAACACTGACGGTGGTAGACAGGTACTGCGCTGGCAGCATCTGGCAAGCCAGGAACTGACGCCAGATCAGCTCGTAGAGACGCTCAGCGTCACGCTCCATGCCCGACAGCTTGCTTGGCTCGGTGTTGGCATCGGAAGGGCGAATCGCTTCGTGAGCCTCTTGCGCGCCTTCCTTGCTGCTGTAGACATTCGGGTTTTCCGGCAGGTACTTCTTGCCGAACTCGCCTTCAATATAAGTACGCGCCATCGTCACGGCATCAGCCGAAAGGTTGGTCGAGTCGGTACGCATATAGGTGATGTAGCCCGCTTCATACAGACGCTGAGCCATCATCATGGTCTTCTTCACCCCGAAGCCCAGGCGGTTGCTCGCGGCCTGCTGCAGGGTGGAAGTAATGAACGGTGCCGACGGCTTGCTGCTGGTGGGCTTGTCTTCACGCTTGGCAACGCTGTAGGCCGACGCCTTGAGCTTCTCCAGGGCAGCCATGGCCTGGGTCTCATTGAGCGGCTTGAAGGCTTCACCGTTTTCACGAGCCACTTCAAAACGCACATTCGAACCCTTGGCGGTACCAAGATCCGCGTGTATTTCCCAGTATTCTTCCGGGATGAAGGCACGAATCTCACGCTCGCGCTCTACCACCAGCTTCACTGCTACCGATTGCACACGACCGGCCGACAAGCCGCGGGCGATCTTCGCCCACAACAGTGGCGAGACCATGTAACCCACAACGCGGTCGAGGAAGCGTCGGGCCTGCTGCGCATTGACCCGATGAATATCCAGCTCACCCGGCTTGGAAAACGCCTCTTGAATAGCTTTCTTGGTGATTTCGTTGAACACCACGCGCTTATAACGGCTGTCATCACCACCAATGGCTTCCCGCAGGTGCCAGGCAATTGCCTCCCCCTCGCGGTCCAAGTCCGTTGCGAGATAGATGGTGTCAGCATCCTTGGCGAGCCGGCGCAGCTCTTCGATGACCTTTTCCTTGCCTGGAAGGATCTCGTACTTGGCTTTCCAGCCATGTTCCGGATCAACACCCATGCGCGAGACCAGCTGCTTGCGCGCTTTCTCTTTAGGCGAAAGCGCGGGCGCCTCACCAGCGGCAGCCTTGCCACGCTTCGCGGCTGGCTCTTTGGCGGCACTTGCCGAACCGCTGGTGGGCAGGTCTCGGATATGGCCGATACTCGACTTCACCACGTATTGGTTACCCAAGTACTTGTTGATGGTCTTGGCCTTAGCCGGGGATTCCACAATGACCAGCGATTTGCCCATGGATCAGAAAATTCCTGAATTCGAGAAGTGAAAGGCGGTTGGCGCCTGACGCGGCACCGCTATATATAGTGGCAACAAGGTGAGGTCAAGCGCAGGGTACTGCGCGACCTGCGCTTATGCCGGTAAAAAAAGACTGGGTTCGACCTGCACTAAAGCAAAGCGCGGGACCTGCTCGCCGTCAACTTCGACCGACTCCAGGAACATGCTCAAGGGCCGCACCCAAAAGCCGTAATCGCCATACAGGGCTTGGTAAAACACCACTTCTTCTTCCGTTTCCGAGTGCCGCGCAACGCTGAAAACGCGGTACTGCGGCCCCTTGTAATGCTGATAGAGCCCGGGTTGTAACTGCATACTCTGGCCTTCGTGGAAAACTTTTAAAAAAAACAAATAAATCTTCAGAAAAACAAAAACCGGGGCACTGGGCCCCGGCTTCCATCAACCAAACGCTTACACGCGTTCGAAGACGGTCGAGATGCCCTGGCCAAGGCCGATGCACATGGTGGACACACCGAAGGTGCCGCCATTCTGCTTCATGACGTTGAGCAAGGTCCCGGAGATACGCGCACCGGAGCAACCGAATGGGTGACCCAAGGCGATCGCGCCGCCGTGCAGGTTAACCTTCTCGTTCATCTTGTCGAGCACTTTCAAATCTTTCAGCACTGGCAGGGCCTGTGCTGCGAAAGCTTCGTTGAGCTCGAAGAAGTCGATATCGGCGATCCCCAGGCCCGCACGCTTCAGGGCTTTCTGCGTGGCCGGTACTGGACCATAGCCCATGATGGCCGGATCCACACCCGCCACTGCCATCGAACGGATCACCGCCATCGGCTGGATGCCCAGGTCCTGGGCACGCTGGGCCGACATCACGATCATGCACGAGGCACCATCAGTGATCTGCGACGAAGTACCGGCAGTCACAGTACCGCCCTTCGGATTGAACGCTGGCTTCAACGCCGCCAGGCTTTCCAGGGTGGTCTCGGGACGAATGGTTTCGTCGTAGTCGAACAGCTTCAGGAAACCGTTCTCGTCATAACCCTGCATCGGGATGATTTCATCCTTGAACTTGCCTTCCACGGTCGCCTTGTGGGCGAGTTGGTGGGAACGCACGCCAAAGGCGTCCTGGGCTTCACGAGTGATGCCATGCATCTTGCCCAGCATCTCGGCGGTCAGCCCCATCATGCCCGAGGCTTTCGCCGCGTACAGGGACATGTGCGGGTTCGGATCGACACCGTGCATCATGCTCACGTGGCCCATATGCTCGACGCCACCCACGACGAACACGTCACCGTTGCCGGTCATGATCGCTTGTGCAGCAGTGTGCAGAGCGCTCATGGACGAGCCACACAGGCGGCTGACGGTTTGACCTGCAGCCGTGTGCGGGATCTGAGTCATCAGGGAAGCCATGCGGGCGATGTTCCAGCCCTGCTCCAGGGTCTGGTTCACGCAGCCCCAGATCACGTCCTCGACTTCGTTGGGGTCAACCTTGACGTTGCGCTCCAGCAACTTGCTGATCAGGTGCGCAGACATGTCTTCGGCGCGGGTGTTGCGGTGCATGCCGCCCTTGGAGCGGCCCATCGGAGTACGACCGAAGTCGACAATCACGACGTCTCTAGGATTCAAGCTCATATGTTCACTCTCGCTCTAGTGTGGGCGCTTAACCGAAGAAGCTCTGGCCGTTCTTGGCCATTTCACGCAGCTTCGCAGTCGGGTGGTACAGCGCGCCCAGATCGGCGTACTGGTCGGCCAGGGCAACGAACTCGGCGACACCGATGGAATCGATGTAACGCAGCGCACCGCCACGGAATGGAGGGAAACCAATACCGTAGACCAGACCCATGTCAGCTTCGGCCGCAGTTTCAACGATGCCGTCTTCCAGGCAACGAACGGTTTCCAGGCACAGCGGGACCATCATCCAGTTGATGATGTCTTCGTCGGTGACTTCACGCTGCTCGTAAACGATCGGCTTGAGCACTTCCAGTACCGACGGATCGACAACCTTCTTCTGCTTGCCGCGCTTGTCGGTCTCGTAGGCGTAGAAGCCCTTGCCGTTCTTCTGGCCCAGGCGCTTGGCTTCGTAGAGCACGTCCACGGCCGAACGACGGTCATCCTTCATGCGATCCGGGAAACCCTCAGCCATCACATCGCGACCGTGGTGGCCGGTGTCGATGCCGACCACGTCCATCAGGTACGCCGGGCCCATTGGCCAGCCGAATTTTTCCATGATCTTGTCGATGCGCACGAAGTCCACACCGGCGCTGACCAGCTTGGCGAAACCGCCGAAGTACGGGAACAGCACCCGGTTGACCAAAAAGCCCGGGCAGTCATTGACCACGATCGGGTTCTTGCCCATTTTCTTGGCGTAGGCAACGGTGGTGGCAACCGCCAGCTCGCTGGATTTTTCACCACGAATCACTTCAACCAGCGGCATCATGTGCACCGGGTTGAAGAAGTGCATGCCAACGAAATTTTCCGGACGCTTGAGGGCCTTGGCCAGCAGGCTGATGGAAATCGTCGAGGTGTTGGAGGCGAGGATAGTGTCCTCTTTCACGTGCTCTTCGACTTCAGCCAGAACGGCTTGCTTGACCTTCGGATTCTCGACAACGGCTTCGACAACTAGGTCGACGTGGCCGAAATCGCCGTAGGACAGCGTAGGGCGAATGCCATTGAGCACTTCAGCCATCTTCGCTGCAGTCATGCGGCCCTTGTCAACGCGGCCCACCAGCAGTTTCGCGGCTTCCGCCAGCCCCTGCTCGATACCGTGCTCGTTGATATCCTTCATCAGGATCGGCGTGCCTTTGGAGGCCGACTGATAGGCGATGCCGCCACCCATGATACCGGCGCCGAGTACGGCAGCCTGCTTCACGTCCTTGGCGATCTCGTCATAGGCCTTGGCCTTTTTCTTCAGCTCCTGATCGTTCAGGAACAGGCCGATCAGGCTCTGAGCGGCAGAGGTCTTGGCCAGTTTGACGAAGCCTGCGGCTTCCACTTCCAGAGCCTTGTCGCGACCGAAGTTGGCAGCTTTCTGGATGGTCTTGATCGCTTCGACCGGGGCCGGGTAGTTCGGGCCGGCCTGGCCAGCCACGAAACCTTTGGCGGTTTCGAAAGCCATCATCTGCTCAATGGCGTTGAGCTTGAGCTTTTCCAGCTTCGGCTGACGCTTGGCCTTGTAGTCGAACTCGCCGGAAATGGCGCGCTTGACCAGGGCCAAAGCGGCGTCCTTGAGTTTATCGGGAGCAACCACAGCGTCGACGGCACCGACTTTCAGCGCATCTTCAGCACGGTTTTCCTTGCCGGCAGCAATCCATTCGATGGCGTTGTCGGCACCGATCAGGCGCGGTAGACGTACGGTACCGCCGAAGCCAGGGTAGATGCCCAGTTTGACTTCCGGCAGGCCGATCTTGGCGCTGGCAGCCATGACGCGGTAGTCCGCCGCCAGGCACATTTCCAGGCCTCCGCCCAGGGCGATGCCGTTGATCGCAGCAACGGTCGGTACATTGAGGTCTTCGAAATCGCTGAAGATCTTGTTGGCTTCGAGGTTGCCAGCCACAAGCTCGGCATCCGGCAGCTTGAAGTTGTCGACAAACTCGGTGATGTCGGCACCGACGATGAACACGTCCTTGCCACTGCTGACGATCACGCCCTTGATCGAAGCATCTGCCTTGATGGTGTCAACAGCCTGACGCAGTTCGTTCAGGGTTAGACGGTTGAACTTGTTGACGGACTCACCCTTGAGGTCGAAATTCAATTCGACGATGCCACTTTCAAGAGCCTTAACCGTGATGGCTTTACCTTCGTAAATCATCAACTGATCTCCACGATATGGAAGCTGAACAGTACACGTCGGACGCTGACTTCTGGCATGACACTGACGTCACCGTCGATGCTAACGCCAATCCGCCAGGCACACCCGCCAACGCGATAGTCGGGATTCTGTATAGAGTCGCTTGAGATACAAACGCTCATTTCATACGCCCGTTTGATTTGGGTACGCCACATTCAGGGAAAACCCGACAATTGTCAATCGTACAAAATACCGTTTGAAACGCGACTTTGCGGTCACTTCATCGCCCCAGAATGATCAACACACCCACGCACTTATAACCATTCATAGGATCAATATTTAGAAAAGTCGCCCTAAATCGTCCACCAACAGGGACAAAGAGCAACTAAACTCGGGAAATATCTGAAGAAGAATTGCCCCGTCCTTGCACTCGGACAGCGAGGGTGATCAACATGCAGAGAGAGAGCCACTAAAGAGTGGCTCAAG
This sequence comes from Pseudomonas sp. Fl4BN1, assembly GCF_009908285.1. GTDB lineage: Bacteria > Pseudomonadota > Gammaproteobacteria > Pseudomonadales > Pseudomonadaceae > Aquipseudomonas. The sequence goes on along the minus strand of NZ_JAAARM010000012.1, from coordinate 117,307 downwards.
AGAGCTTACCGGCCTGCCTGGCCATCCCGCCCGATGCTGATGTCGGGCTTTTTATTGCCAGGCGTTCGCGATTGCCGCGTGCACCCGCCTACTGTTTCAGGCCAACGCCTTGAGCAAAGAGGCAATATCCTGCAAAACACTGACTTCGCCACGTTCATTCCAGTACAAGGCGATCATCTGCTTGTCAGCCTCCACCTTGAACACACCCGACGGCAACGACTGCAGATGCTTGAGTAACAACTCATCGACACAAGGCTCACGCCACTGATTGACCCAACTCCCCGAGGCTACCTGCCAATAACTCCAACAGGCCGATTGCTGGCTACGCCGTGGCCGGTGGTACTGCGGACAAGGGTTAGGCGGCTCCTGGCCCAGCCAGTGCGGCCACTCCTGAGGCGACAACTGCATGGCCAAACCCATGCGGCGCGCCTCCATCCGCAAGGCGATCAGCCCGCTTTGTCGGCGCGAGGGCCGCAGCCACGCCAACGGGCTTAGAACCACTGCAAGGATTGACACCACTATCCAGACCGTCATATCTGTACTCTCGATTCTTGATGAGCGGGGCGACGATGAAACCGACCCGCTTGAAACCAGCCATACTTGAAGCTATTGCAATCCTCAGGAGGAGCGCCTCATGTCCTACCACCATGTTCTGGTCGCCGTAGATCTAACCGAAGAGTGCGATCCTGTTATCCACCGCGCTCGCGAGCTGTCGGTAAGCAATGGAGCCAAGCTGTCCCTGGTGCACATTGTCGAACCCATGGCCATGGCGTTCGGCGGTGATGTGCCCATGGACCTCTCGCAACTGCAACAACAGCAGTTCGACCAGGCCAAGGAGCGTCTGGACCGGCTGATCAACAAGTATCCGGAGCTGACCAAGGAGTACAGCCACCTGACTTATGGCCAACCGCGCCAGGAGATTCACCACCTGGCCAAGGAACAGGAATGCGACCTGATCGTGGTTGGCAGCCACGGCCGTCATGGCCTGGCCCTTCTCCTGGGCTCCACCGCCAATGATGTCCTGCATGGCGCGCCTTGTGACGTGCTGGCAGTGCATCTGGCCAAACGCTGAGCCTACTCCAGGCACTTGCCGATCAGAAAATCCCGGCCTCCACGCCGACAAAAAGCCCGACTATTAAGTCGGGCTTTTTTATCAACCGTCGATCACTCAGGCATCCAGCTCCGCCCAACGCTCGACCATCTGCTCCAGCTCGGCATTCAACTGCTCCAGCCGGGCAATGACAGCAGCGGTTTCTGCCGCTGGGCGCTGATAGAAAGCGCCATCGGCCATTTCCGCCTCGACACCGGCAATCTGCTGCTCCATGGCATCAATCTGCCCAGGCAATGCCTCAAGCTCGCGCTGCAGTTTGTAGCTGAGTTTCTTCTTTGCCGCCGGCTCCTGTGCAGGAGCCGGCGCTTCGGCTTGCACCGACGGCACTACGGCGGAATTCAGCTCGGCCTTGCCGGACTTGTTCTCGCTCACTCCCAGCAGCCGCGGCGAACCGCCCTGGCGCAGCCAGTCCTGATAACCGCCAACGTATTCACGAACCTTGCCCTCGCCTTCAAACACCAGCGTGCTGGTAACCACGTTGTCGAGGAAGGCCCGGTCGTGGCTGACCATCAGCACAGTGCCCTGGAACGTCAGCAGCACTTCTTCCAGCAGCTCGAGGGTTTCCACGTCGAGATCGTTGGTCGGTTCGTCGAGAACCAGCAGGTTGGCCGGTTTGCTGAACAGCTTGGCCAGCAACAGTCGTGCACGCTCACCACCGGACAGCGCCTTGACCGGCGTGCGGGCACGCTGCGGGCTGAACAGGAAGTCACCGAGGTAACTCAGCACGTGACGGCTCTGACCATCGATGTCGATGAAGTCGCGACCTTCGGCGACGTTGTCGATCACGGTCTTTTCCAGGTCCAGCTGGTGACGCAACTGGTCGAAATAGGCCACATCGATCCGCGTGCCCTCTTCTACCTTGCCGCTGCTAGGCACCAGGCCACCGAGCATCAACTTGAGCAGGGTGGTCTTGCCGGTGCCGTTGGCGCCCAGCAGGCCAATGCGATCACCGCGCTGCAGGACCATGGAGAAGTCCTTGACCAGGAACGGGCCACCCGGATGAGCGAAGCTGACGTTCTCCAGCACCATCACCTGCTTGCCGGACTTGTCTGCGGTTTCCAGCAGGATATTGGCCTTGCCGGTGCGCTCGCGACGCTCGCTGCGTTCAACCCGCAGTGCCTTGAGGGCACGCACACGGCCTTCGTTACGAGTCCGTCGGGCCTTGATGCCCTGGCGAATCCAGACTTCTTCTTGGGCCAGACGCTTATCGAACAGCGCGTTGGCGGTTTCTTCCGCCGCCAGCATGGCTTCTTTATGCACCAGGAAACTGGCGTAGTCGCCATTCCAGTCGATCAGCCCGCCGCGATCCAGTTCGAGGATGCGAGTGGCCAGGTTCTGCAGGAAGGAACGGTCGTGGGTAATAAAAAGCACCGCACCCTGGAAATCCTTCAGCGCCTCTTCCAGCCAGGCAATCGCGCCGATGTCCAGGTGGTTGGTCGGTTCGTCGAGCAGCAACAGGTCCGGCTCGGAGACCAAGGCCTGGGCCAGCAGTACGCGGCGGCGCCAGCCGCCGGACAGCTCGGCGAGAGTCTTGTCAGCGGGCAGTTGCAGGCGGCTCAGGGTGCTGTCAACCAGTTGCTGCAGACGCCAGCCGTCACGGGCTTCGAGGTCGTGCTGGACATGCATCAGCTTTTCCAGATCAGCGTCAGTGACGATGTTCTGGCTCAAATGGTGGTACTGGGCAAGCAGCTCGCCGACACCGTCCAGGCCCTGGGCGACCACGTCGAACACGGTCCGCTCGTCGGCCACTGGCAATTCCTGGGGCAACTCGCCGATCTTCAGACCGGGTGCACGCCATACGGAGCCGTCATCGGGCTTCTGATCGCCCTTGACCAGCTTCATCATGCTGGATTTGCCAGTACCGTTACGGCCGATGATGCACACCCGCTCACCACGGGCGATCTGCCAGGACACCTTGTCCAACAACGGCATGGCGCCGAAAGCAAGGGACACATCGCTGAATTTGAGCAGGGTCATGTTCTTCTCCAAAAACCGGGCGCGCATTCTACCTGACTTGCGCCCTCAGAAGGCCGGCTATTTCATGCCCGAAGGCCCCGACCACACTTTTGTTGCCAACTGATGCCAGCGGGCCGGCAAAGCTTTCACCGGTTGCTGGCAAAAGGCTAAGCTAGTGAACAATCAGTGCCGGCCCTGTCGGCACTAGTCATGATTTCTCTGCCCGGATGTCTCATGCGCAGTCGCCTTTTCAGCCTTTTATCTTGCCTGCTTCTTTCTGCCACTGCCGTCCAATCCGCCCAGGCGGCGGACCTGCCCCTGCAACGTCAGTACTACGATGAAGCCAAGCGCGCCCTGGCCAAGGGTGATTCCGGGCCCTATTTCCGTTATGCCGATGCGCTGCACGATTACCCCTTAGAGCCGTACCTGGCGTACGACGAACTCACCGCTCGCCTGAAGAGTGCCAGCAATCCCGAGATCGAGAAGTTCCTCGCTGAACATGGCGACCTGCCCCAGGCGAACTGGATGAAGCTGCGCTGGTTGCGCTGGCTGGCGGAGCGTGGCGACTGGGCCACCTTCACCAAGTACTACGATCCGAAACTCAACTTCACCGAACTGGACTGCCTCAACGGCCAGTACCAACTGGGCCACAACCTCAAGGCCGAAGGTTACGCAGCCACTGAGAAACTCTGGTTGACCGGCAAATCCCAGCCGGCTGCCTGCGACGCGCTGTTCGCCCAGTGGGCTGCCGAAGGCCAGCTGACCGAACAGAAGCGCTGGCAACGGGCCAAGCTGGCAGCCGAAGCCCGCAACTACCCCCTGGCCAACAGCCTGGTAAAAAGCATGACCAGTCTGGCGCCTCAAGGCCGCCTGCTGGTGGACGTGGCGCAAAAACCCGAACTGCTGGGCCAGCCCTCACGTTTCCAGCCGGCCGATGAAGCCATGTCCGACGTGGTCGGCCTCGGCTTGCGGCGCCTGGCCCGCCAGGACCCGGACAAGGCCATGGCCCTGCTCGACGGCTATGCCAGCAGCATGCACTTCTCTCGTGACGAAAAAGTGGCCATCGCTCGCGAAATCGGCCTGACCCTGGCTCGCCGCTTCGACAGTCGCGCCTTGGACGTGATGACCAAGTACGACCCTGAACTGCGTGACAATACGGTCTCCGAATGGCGCCTGCGCCTGCTGCTGCGCCTTGCACGCTGGGAAGATGCCTATCAGTTGACCCGCAAATTGCCTCAGGACCTGGCCACCACTAACCGCTGGCGCTACTGGCAGGCTCGCAGCCTGGAACTGGCCGAGCCGAAGAACCCGCAGGCCCTGGTACTGTTCAAGAGCCTGGCCCGAGAGCGGGACTTCTATGGCTTCCTGGCCGCCGATCACGCCAAGGCCCCCTACCAGCTGAACAACCAGCCGCTGGTGCTCAGCCAGACCCTCATCAACAAAGTGCGCAACACCCCAGGCGTACGGCGCGCCCTGGAACTCCATGCTCGCGGGCAGATCGTCGACGGGCGCCGTGAGTGGTACCACGTCAGCCGGCATTTCAACCGTGACGAGATGGTCGCCCAGGCCAAGCTGGCCTACGACCTGAAGTGGTACTTCCCGGCCATTCGCACCATCAGCCAGGCCCAGTACTGGGACGACCTGGATATCCGCTTCCCCATGGCCCACCGCGACACCCTGGTGCGTGAAGCCAAGGTTCGCGGCCTGCATTCCAGCTGGGTATTTGCCATCACCCGCCAGGAAAGCGCCTTCATGGACGACGCCCGCTCCGGCGTGGGCGCCAGCGGCCTGATGCAACTGATGCCCGGCACTGCCAAGGAAACCGCACGCAAATTCAGCATTCCCCTGTCCTCTCCACAGCAAGTGCTGGACCCGGACAAGAATATTCAGCTGGGAGCCGCCTACCTGAGCCAGGTCCACAGCCAGTTCAATGGCAACCGGGTACTGGCCTCTGCCGCCTACAACGCCGGCCCCGGGCGAGTACGTCAGTGGCTCAAGGGCGCAGACCACCTGAGCTTCGACGTGTGGGTGGAAAGCATTCCTTTCGACGAAACCCGCCAGTATGTGCAGAACGTCCTGTCCTACTCGGTAATCTATGGCCAAAAGCTCAATTCGCCACAGCCGCTGGTGGATTGGCATGAGCGTTATTTCGACGATCAGTAATCATTGGCAACCGACAACAATGCCCGCAGCGATGCGGGCATTATTGTTTATGGGCTTGGGCAGAAGCCGATCCGCGCCAACAGACGCACAACCAGCTGCAGTCACTACCGAGTCCGAGGGGCTGTAGCTGTAACCAGGCGCGACGTGACCGCAAACCCAGCAATGGTGCTCCACCAACCCTCACGCATGCGCAGCTTTGGCGGGGACCGCACCCTCGCAAGTTCGGCGCAGCTACAAGGGCTCGAAAAAAGTCATTCAGCCCGAGCGCCGTCACTGAATTGCAGCGCTGCCAGGCGCGCATACAGCGGGTTGCTGGCAATCAGTTGCTGGTGAGTGCCCACCGCCACCAGCGCGCCTTGATCCATGACCGCGATCCGGTCGGCGTTCTTCACCGTGGCCAGGCGATGGGCAATCACTAGGGTGGTGCGGTTTTTCATCAGGCTGGGCAAAGCTTGCTGGATCAGGTGCTCACTCTGCGCATCCAGGGCGCTGGTGGCCTCATCCAGCAGCAGGATCGGTGCATCCACCAACAACGCTCGGGCAATCGCCAGGCGTTGTCGCTGACCGCCGGAAAGCCCCAGCCCCGCATCCCCCAGGTGAGTCTGGTAACCCTCTGGCATCTGCTCGATGAACTCATGGGCATAGGCGATCTTCGCCGCTTCCTGAACCTGCGCCAGGGTCGCATCCGGATTGCCGTAGCGAATGTTCTCTTCGATGCTGCCGTAGAACAGTGCCGGACTCTGCGACACCAGGGCAAAGCAACGCCGCAGGTCCAACGGATCGAGCTGGGTCAGAGGAACGCCATCCAGAAGTATCTGGCCCTGTTGCGGATCATAGAAGCGCAACAGCAGGTCATACAGGGTGGATTTCCCCGCCCCGGACGGCCCAACCAATGCCAGGGTTTCCCCTGCATGGATACTCAGGCTCAGCCCATCGACGGCATAGCGATCCGGACGTGACGGGTAGGAAAAGCGCAGGTTGTCCAGTTCCAGATCGCCGCGCACCCGCGCTGGCAAGCTCACTCGCCCGCTACTGGGTGGCTGGATGATGTTGTCCGCCCGCAGCAGTTCGGCGATCCGTTCCGCCGCCCCGGCAGCACGCTGCAACTCGCCGATCACTTCACTCAAGGTGCCAAAGGCGCTGCCAACGATCAGGCTGTAGAAAACGAATGCCGCCAACTCGCCTCCGGAAATCCTCCCGGCGATCACATCCATGCCACCGACCCAGAGCATCACGCCCACCGCGCCCAGCACCAGAACAATCACTAGCGTAATCAGCCAGGCACGCTGGACAATCCGCTTGCGCGCAGTATCGAAGGCCTCCTCCACCGTCACCGCAAAACGTCGCTCGTCCTGAGCCTGGTGGTTGTAGGCCTGCACCGTCTTGATCTGGCCGAGGGTTTCCGACACGTAGCTACCAACATCGGCGATCCGGTCCTGGCTCAGGCGCGACAGGCTGCGCACCCGACGACCGAAAAACAGGATCGGTACCAGCACCAGCGGCAAGGCGATCACCACAATGCTGGTGAGTTTGGGATTGGTGACGAACAGCAGGACGATGCCCCCCAGCACCATCAGCGTGTTACGCAGGAACAACGACAGCGAAGAACCGATCACCGATTGCAGCAAGGTGGTGTCCGCCGTCAGCCGCGACTGGATTTCCGAACTTCGATTGTTCTCGTAGAACCCGGGATGCAGATAAATCAGGTGATTGAACACCTGGCGCCGGATATCCGCCACGCAACGCTCGCCAATCCACGACACCAGGTAGAAACGCACGAAAGTGCCCACCGCCAGCGCCACGACCAGCAGCAGAAACAAGCCGATGGACTGATTGAGCAAATGAGGAGACTGGGTCATGAATCCCTGGTCCACCAACAAGCGAATGCCCTGCCCCATGGACAGGGTAATCCCCGCAGTGACGATCAGCGCCAGCAAGGCACCCAGCGCCTGCCAACGGTAGGGAGCGATAAAGCGGCTGGCCAGGTGCAGCGCCCGACGGTGACGAGAAGAAAGCATGCAGTTCATCCATTGACGCGCCGACGAGTGCCCCGTTGCAGCGACGGCAACGAGATGAATTCGCAGGAACTTTGGTAAATCACAATGAGTCAGGTTGATTATGACCGCTAACACTAGAGCCTAGAGATTATCGGTCTAATCTGTGGCTGGCACTCCCCGGATATTTCTGTTGGAGTGAAGTCACCGGGCCTGCCCTGGCGGCGATCTGTAACAGCTTGGTCACCCGGCCATTCTAAAGTAAGCACACAACCTGATGAGGAGACAGGCCATGTCCTTGCAACACAGCAGCAATGACAAGATTCAAGTGATCCGTACCCAGCCGAACCAGTCTCTGGGGTGTGCCATCATCGACGCCCAGGGTCGCGAAGTACCGATTACTGAAGACATGATCCAGAACGCCTGCCGCGAACTGGAAAAGCGACTGGTCAAGCCTGCTCGGCAAGATTGACACTCAGCCTCACGTCCTCTTGACCCGGCCTTATGGCCGGGTTTTTTATGCGCGATTTCCAGCCGGCGAACGGATTCAGACGGAGCTGGCGCCCAGGGCGTGGACAATCTGACTCAAGGCCGGCGACGCGCCCTGAATCCGCACTTCCAGGCCATCAATCTCGCGACGCTCCGGGTAATGCTTGCGCAGGCCATCGAACGCACTGCGCTGCTGGGCGACATCGTCGACCAGGCTGCGACGAAAGTCCGCATCGTCACGCCGCGGGTCGTACACCGCCCGACAGATCATCGCCAGCGCCCAGGCCGGATCTGCGTTGGCATTCAGGCTGACCTGCGGCACCCAGGGTGCCGGCAACAAGGTGGCCAGGCTGACTTGCTCGGCCTGGCCGAGGAAACGGCAATACGCCTGGTAGATCTGCGCAGTCCCGCGCTGCTTGCCGTCCAGGCTGTAGCCGGCAATGTGCGGCGTGGCCAACACACACAGATCCGCCAGGGCGCGGTCCACTGCCGGCTCTTCTTCCCAGACATCCAGCACCGCCTGCAGGTCCTCGCGCTGTAGCAGGACTTCACGCAGCGCCTGGTTATCCACCACCGGACCACGGGCCGCGTTGATCAGCCAGGCGCCGTGCTTGAGCCGGTTCAGCCGCTGCCGGTCCAGCAGGTGCCAGGTTGAATGCTCCCCGTGCTTGATCAGTGGCGTATGCAGGCTGATGACGTCGCAACGCTCGAGCAACTGCTCCAGGCTGACATAGTCGCCGCCTTCAGCCGCCTGCCGCTGCGGGTCACAGACCAGGACCTGCCAACCCAGGCCACGCAGCACCTTGATCAACCGCCCTCCAACTTCACCCGCACCAACCACGCCATAACAACGACGGGCCAGGTCCACGCCTTCGATTTCGGCCAGGGTCAGCAAGCTGCCCAGTACATAGTCCACCACGCCGCGGGCATTGCAGCCCGGCGCGCTGGACCAAGTGATACCGGCCTGCTGGAAGTAGTCCAGGTCCAGGTGATCGGTGCCAATGGTGCAGGTGCCGACAAAACGCACCGGGCTGCCTTCCAGCAACTGGCGATCAACCTGGGTTACCGAGCGCACCAGCAACACATCTGCCTGCTCGACACTGGCCCGGTCGATAGCGCGGCCGGGGAAGCGCCGAATCTCGCCGAAGCCGGCAAAAAACTCTTCGATCAGGGGGATATTTTCGTCGGCAACAATCAACATGGCAGGCTCCTCTTGCGGAGCCGCAGTGTAGGCGCAGAAGACTGGGCGGGCCAGCACGGCTTGTGCTTGAGCGGCCATTTCCTCCAGGCCCGAGAATTACAAATCCACAACACTGGAGTTTTTCCTGACCACTGTGTCAACGCGTAGACTGTCGCGTCCCGCGCAACACGCCTATGGACGCTACGCCCCGTGAACTCCGTAACCGCTTCCCCCTCCACCCCATCCATCAGCCGCCCTGCCCGAGTTGGCCGCGAACTGCGCGACCTGCTGGTACTGGCCCTGCCCATCATGATTGCCCAGGTGGCCACCACCGCCATGGGTTTTGTCGACGCCGTGATGGCCGGCCGAGTCAGCCCGAGAGATCTGGCGGCTGTGGCCCTGGGCAACTCGATATGGATTCCGGTGTTCCTGCTGATGACCGGTACCCTGCTGGCCACCACGCCCAAAGTGGCCCAGCGCTTTGGTGCCGGCAACTCGCACGAGATCGGCCCCTTGGTGCGCCAGGCCTTGTGGCTGGCCCTGGTGGTCGGTTTGCTGGCAACCCTGATCCTGATCAGTGCCGAGCCAGTACTGCACCTGATGAAGGTCGATCCGGAGCTGATCGAACCCTGCATGGGTTACCTGCGCGGCATTGCCAGCGGCCTGCCGGCGGTGGCGCTGTACTACGTGCTGCGTTGCTCCAGCGACGGCCTGGGGCGCACGGTGCCGAGCATGATCATTGGCCTGTGCGGCCTGGCCCTGAACATCCCTATCAACTACATCTTCATCTATGGCCACTTCGGTGTGCCGGCCATGGGCGGCGTTGGCTGCGGCTGGGCCACGGCCATCGTGATGTGGGCAATGATGTTCGGCATCGCCGGCTGGACCCACTGGGCACCGGCGTATCGGAAGATTGATCTATTCGGCCGTTTTGATTGGCCGCAATGGGCCGTGATCAAGCGCCTGTTGAGCATCGGCCTGCCCATCGGCATCGCGGTGTTCGCCGAGTCGAGCATCTTTGCGGTGATTGCCCTGTTGATCGGTAGCCTGGGCGCCACGGTGGTCGCCGGGCATCAGATCGCCCTCAACGTCAGCTCCCTGATGTTCATGATCCCCTACTCCCTGGCCATGGCGGTGACCGTGCGCGTCGGCCAGGCCCTGGGGCGCGAGCAACCGCGCAATGCGCGCTTCAGTGCCGGGGTCGGCATGGGCACTGCACTGGCTTACGCCTGCCTCTCCGCAAGCCTGATGTTCTTGCTGCGCGAGCCCATCGCGTCGATCTATACCACCGACCCGATGGTGGTCCAGGTGGCATCGATGCTCCTCGTGTATGCGGCGCTGTTCCAGTTCTCCGACGGCATCCAGGTGACTGCAGCGGGCGCACTGCGAGGCTATCAGGACACTCGCGTAACCATGATCCTGACCCTGTTCGCTTATTGGGGGATCGGTTTGCCAGTGGGTTACGCCTTGGGCCTGACCGACTGGTTCGGTCCCGCGCGGGGCCCGAGTGGCCTGTGGGAAGGCCTGATCGTCGGTTTGAGTTGCGCGGCGCTGATGCTGTCGATCCGCCTGACCCGCAGTGCGCGCAGGCAGATCCGGATCAGCCGCTCGGCAGACTAATCGAGCTTCTTGCGAATCCAGTAGAGGTAGGTACCGGCCTCTTCCTGCTGCGCCACCAGTTCATGCTCGAGAAATACGCAGAACTTGGGAATGTCGCGGCGGGTAGAAGGGTCGGTGGCGATCACTTTCAACAGCCCGCCTGCTGGCAGGTCACGGATATGCTGATGCAGCATCATCACTGGCTCAGGGCAATTGAGGCCGGTGGCGTCGAGGGTGCCGTCAACCGGCGTATCAATGATTTGACTCATGGTTCACTCCTGAAACTGGCCGGCATTGTCGCGCAATGGCGTCATCCGGTCATCTGTTGCCACTCACCTATCGGCTGGCGCGAGTGTTGGCGCACGCCGCTCCCGCCCTGCAGGAGCTGGCTTGCCAGCGAAAGCCCCCCTCAAGACCAACACCAGGCTCAAGGAACGCTTCGCCAGCAAGCCGGCGCCTACCACTATTTGGACTTTTTCAGGTCCAGGCGTCGCAGGTGGCAGGTCACCTCTTCACGATCGTGATACAGCTGCTTGCAGCCAACAGCGACACGAATCCCCCTAGCCTTGAAGCCCTCCTCGATCCGCTCCAGCAAGCGCTTCACTTCGGCATAGCGCTGCTTCATCGGCAACTTCAGGTTGACCACCGCTTCACGGCAATGGCCCTCGCCGATCCAGGTTTCCAGTAACGCCGCATTGCGCGCCGGCTTCTCGACGATGTCGCAGACCATCCAGTCCACTGGCTGCCGTGGCTTGTAGGTAAAGCCGTCCGCCATCAGGTGCTGCACCAGGCCGGTGTCCATCAGGCTCTCGGCCATCGGCCCATTGTCGATGGCGGTCACCAGCATCCCACGGTTGACCAGTTGCCAGGTCCAGCCACCCGGCGCAGCGCCCAGGTCAACCCCGGTCATGTCGCTATGCAGGCGCTCGTCCCACTGATCCCGGGGGATGAAGTGGTGCCAGGCCTCTTCCAGTTTCAGGGTCGAGCGGCTTGGCGCTTCTCGGGGGAACTTCAGCCGTGGAATACCCATCGGCCACATCGCCGAGTTACCGGCATCAGCCAGTCCGACGAAGACCTCCCGCCCACTCTTGAAGGTCAGCAGCAAGCGCGGCTTGGCAGCGTCCTCCACCAGCTTGCCGGCAGCGGTCAGGGCCTTGCGCAGCGGTCCCTCGAACTTCTTGCAGAAGTTCGACAGTTCCTTGCCATCGTTGGTATCCACCACCTCCAGCCACAGGCTGCCGCACTGGGGGAAACTCGCCAGGTAGGCCAGGATCACGCTGATGCGATCGGTTTCCGGCAGGTCGATGAAACCGCCTCGCGCCCACTGCCGGGGAAAGATCAGGTCGGCAAAACGCAGCCCTTGCATCAGGCGTTGGGCGCCGTCGTCCTCGGTGCAGATGAACTCGGCGCAGGCGGTGCTGGGCTTGGCCTTGGCGTAGCCGGCGACATTCAGTCGGGCCGCGTGGTCGGCGATCTCGGAGCAGACTTCGCCCTCGAAACCGGGCCGGCAATGGGTAAACAGGGTGTTCATGGAATCTCCTGGGCAACTGGCGATGAATCGATGCGCAAACTTGCCCTGTAGCAAAGCCTGTCACGAAAACCGGCGCATGATAACCGAGTTCGGAACCTTGGACTGAGCCCAGGAGTCCAGTGATTAGCTATAAGCCCCAAACAGAGCTAGGTTAACTCTCTGTCCGTATCACAGGCCCGTAGCCGTGCGGGCCAAAAGGAGTCATTCAATGCCATCCCTTGATAGCCTGAAAACCCTTAAAACCCTAAAAGTCGACGACAAGACTTATCACTACTTCAGCCTGCCGGATGCCGCCAAGAGCCTGGGAGATATCGACGCCCTGCCCATGTCGCTGAAGGTCCTGCTGGAAAACCTGCTGCGCTGGGAAGACGGCAAGACTGTCACCGGCGCCGACCTCAAGGCCCTCGCGGCCTGGCTCAAGGAGCGCCGCTCCGATCGCGAAATCCAGTACCGCCCGGCAAGAGTCCTGATGCAGGATTTTACCGGCGTGCCCGCCGTGGTCGACCTGGCGGCCATGCGCGCAGCCATGGCCAAGGCCGGTGGTGACCCGCAGCGGATCAACCCACTGTCGCCGGTGGACCTGGTGATCGACCACTCGGTGATGGTGGACAAGTTCGCCAGCAGCAGCGCCTTCGAACAAAACGTCGACATCGAGATGCAGCGCAACGGCGAACGCTACGCCTTCCTGCGCTGGGGCCAGAGTGCCTTCGATAACTTTAGCGTGGTACCGCCGGGCACCGGCATCTGCCATCAGGTCAACCTGGAATACCTGGGGCGCACCGTCTGGACCAAGGAGGAGGATGGCCGCACCTATGCCTTCCCCGACACCCTGGTGGGCACCGACTCCCACACCACCATGATCAACGGCCTTGGCGTTCTGGGCTGGGGCGTGGGCGGGATCGAGGCCGAGGCGGCGATGCTTGGCCAACCGGTGTCGATGCTGATTCCGGAAGTCATCGGCTTCAAGCTCACCGGCAAGCTGAGAGAAGGCATCACCGCCACCGACCTGGTGCTGACGGTGACCCAGATGCTGCGCAAGAAAGGCGTGGTGGGCAAGTTCGTCGAGTTCTATGGCGACGGCCTGGCCGACCTGCCACTGGCGGACCGCGCCACCATCGCCAACATGGCCCCGGAGTACGGCGCCACCTGCGGCTTCTTCCCGGTGGATGACATCACCCTCGACTACCTGCGCCTGTCCGGACGCCCGAGCGAGTTGGTGAAACTGGTGGAGGCCTACAGCAAGACCCAGGGCCTGTGGCGCAAGCCTGGCAAGGAGCCGTTGTTCACCGACAGCCTGGCACTGGACATGAGCACCGTGGAGGCCAGCCTCGCCGGCCCCAAACGGCCACAGGATCGAGTTGCACTGCCCAATGTGGCCCAGGCTTTCACTGACTTTATCGACCTGCAGTTCAAGCCCACCAGCAAGGAAGAAGGCCGCCTGGAAAGCGAGGGCGGTGGCGGTGTCGCCGTGGGCAATGCGGACCTGGTAGGCGAAACCGACTACCAGTACGACAACCAGACCTACCGCCTGAAAAACGGCGCGGTGGTGATTGCCGCCATCACCTCTTGCACCAACACCTCCAACCCCAGCGTGATGATGGCAGCCGGACTGGTAGCAAAAAAAGCGGTGGAAAAAGGCCTGCAACGCAAACCCTGGGTCAAGAGTTCACTGGCGCCCGGCTCCAAGGTAGTGACCGACTACTACAAGGCGGCAGGCCTGACACCCTATCTGGACCAGCTGGGTTTCGACCTGGTGGGCTACGGCTGCACCACCTGCATCGGCAACTCCGGCCCGTTGCTGGAGCCGATCGAGAAAGCCATCCAGCAAGCCGACCTGACGGTAGCGTCGGTCCTGTCCGGCAACCGCAACTTCGAAGGCCGGGTGCATCCACTGGTGAAAACCAACTGGCTGGCCTCACCGCCCCTGGTGGTGGCCTATGCCCTGGCCGGCACGGTGCGTATCGACATCAGCAGCGAACCCCTCGGTGAAGGCAAGGATGGCAAGCCGGTGTACCTGCGAGACATCTGGCCCAGCAGCAAGGAAATCGCTGACGCCGTGGCCCAGGTCAACACCCGGATGTTCCACAAGGAATACGCCGAGGTATTTGCCGGTGACGCCCAGTGGCAAGCCATCGAAGTACCGCAAGCCGCCACTTATGTCTGGCAGGACGATTCCACCTACATCCAGCATCCACCGTTCTTCGACGACATCGCCGGCCCCCTGCCGCAAATCAAGGATGTCAGCGGTGCACGGATATTGGCACTGCTAGGGGACTCGGTGACCACCGACCACATTTCCCCCGCCGGCAACATCAAGACCGACAGTCCCGCCGGACGGTATCTGCGTGACAAAGGCGTGGAACCACGGGATTTCAACTCCTATGGCTCACGGCGTGGCAACCACGAAGTAATGATGCGCGGCACTTTCGCCAACATCCGCATTCGCAACGAAATGCTCGGCGGCGAGGAAGGCGGCAACACCCTGTACATTCCCACCGGCGAGAAACTGGCGATCTATGACGCCGCCATGCGGTACCAGGCAGCAGGCACACCATTGGTGGTGATCGCCGGCCAGGAATACGGCACCGGGTCCAGCCGCGACTGGGCCGCCAAAGGCACCAACCTGCTAGGGGTCAAGGCAGTAATCGCCGAGAGCTTCGAGCGCATCCACCGCTCCAACCTGGTGGGCATGGGCGTCCTGCCCTTGCAGTTCAAACTCGACCAGAACCGCAAGAGCCTGAAGCTCACCGGCAGGGAAACCCTGGACATCCTCGGCCTCAGCGACGCGCAATTGACGCCGCGGATGAACCTGACCCTGGTGATCACCCGGGAGGACGGCAGCCAGGAGCGGATCGAAGTGCTGTGCCGCATCGACACCTTGAACGAAGTCGAATACTTCAAGTCCGGAGGGATACTGCATTACGTATTGCGGCAACTGATCGCGTCCTGATCCCGCGCAAAACCAGACACCGCCTTCGGGCGGTGTTTTTGTTGGGCTGTCGTGTGCAACTCAGCTGGTTATACTTGCCGCCGCTCAGAACCTGACTCATCGGTCGCAATAACGACTACAGATTCGGCGCTGAACAACGTTTCAGTAATACCTCTCTTTTTTCCGCAACAAGGATTCCACATGACTGCTCTGCCATGGATGTATCTGGCACTCCTCTCCATTGGCTACGCACTGGCCCTGAGCTACGGGCAACTGGGCCTACTGGCCGCCCTCTCGATCTTCCTGCTGCTGTGTGCCGGGTTCGCCGTGCGCCAGCAACGCAGCCGTATCGGCCAGTACCTGGGCCACGGCCTGTTTGTGGTTGTTGCCCTGGCGCTGGCCATGCACTGGCTGCCCGGCTTCTACAATGGCCGGGGCATTGACCCGCAACGCTTCACGGATGACGCAGTGCCCTTCTCCATGTACCTCAACCAGGACAAGCCGCTGATTGGCTTCTGGCTGCTGCTGGTCTGCCCGTGGATCGTCGGACGCCGCTCGCTGCGTCTGTCGGTATACGCAACGGTCCTGGCCCTGACCCTGTGCGCTGTCGCGGCATTGGGTGGTGCACTGCTGCTGGGGATCATCAGTTGGGCGCCGAAGTGGCCGGATCAGGCCTGGCTATGGGTACTGAACAACCTGCTGCTGGTGACCCTGGTGGAAGAGGCCCTGTTCCGTGGCTATATCCAGGGCGGCCTGAGTCGACGCTTCAAGGCCCTGCCCTACGGCGAGAATCTGGCCCTGCTGTGTGCAGCCCTGTTGTTTGGCCTGGTGCACCTGGGGGCCGGTTGGCAATGGACGCTGCTGGCGGCCATCGCCGGAGTCGGCTACGGTCTGGCCTATCGATTTGGCGGCCTGGGCGCTGCGGTGGCCACTCACTTCGGCCTCAACCTTTTGCACTTTGGCCTGTTCACCTACCCGATGCTCGCCGGATAGGCCCCCGGAAATTTGCCCAAACCAGTACTTCAGAACTATTGACTGCCAAGGAAGAAAGTCAATGATTAGCCTCTCGCCAACGCCGGCAAAATCCTGGCGCCGCATTTTGCAAGCGGCCCCTTCCGCTAATGGGATCCAGTGCCGATTATTGAAAAATAATTTCAATAATCGGCTGAAGCGGCCGACAAACCCTCAAAGCCTTGCGGATTGAAAAAGTCATGCGTAATAACCAGCCTGTCACTCAGCGCGAACGTACCTTCCCGGCTCAACAGCGGTTGATTTCCACCACCGACGCCAAAGGCGTGATCACCTACTGCAACGACGCCTTTGTCGAAATCAGTGGGTTTTCCCGTGAAGAACTGGTTCGCGCACCGCACAACCTGGTCCGCCATCCTGATGTGCCAGCGGCCGTGTTCGCGCACATGTGGGGCACGTTGAAACAAGGCTTGCCATGGATGGGCATCGTCAAGAACCGCTGCAAGACCGGTGACCATTACTGGGTCAATGCCTACGTGACACCCGTGTTCGAAGGCAGCCAGGTGGTGGGTTACGAATCGGTTCGGGTCAAACCCACGGCCGAACAGGTGCGTCGCGCAGAAGCCCTCTACCAGCGCATCAACCAGGGCAAGTCGGCCATTCCGAAACGCGACAAGTGGCTGCCGGTGCTGCAGGACTGGCTGCCATTCATTCTGGTCAGCCAACTGAGCTTCATGATCGGTGCCTGGCTCAACTCCCATTGGGGCTTCGCCCTGGCTGCAGCGCTCTCGGTACCGCTGGGCCTGATGGGGCTGAGCTGGCAACAGCGGGGCCTGAAACGCCTGCTGCGCCTGGCCGAACAGACCACCTCCGATCCGCTGATCGCACAAATGTACACCGACAGCCGTGGTGCCCAGGCACGCCTGGAAATGTCGATCCTGAGCCAGGAAGCCCGTCTGAAAACCTGCCTGACCCGCTTGCAGGACACCGCCGAGCACCTCAACGAACAGGCTCGACAGTCCGACGTCCTGGCCCACAACAGCTCCAGCGGCCTGGAGCGTCAGCGGGTCGAGACTGAACAAGTGGCCACTGCGGTCAACCAGATGGCCGCCACCACCCAGGAAGTGGCCAGCCACGTACAACGCACCGCCGATGCCACCCAGGAAGCCAATCGCCTGACCGGTCGTGGCCGGGACATTGCCGGGGAAACCCGCGAAGCCATCCAGCGTCTGTCGGTGGTGGTCGGTGAAACCGGCGTGACCGTGACCCAACTGGCCAAGGACAGCGACGAAATCGGTGGCGTGGTGGATGTGATCAAAGGCATCGCCGACCAGACCAACCTGCTGGCCCTGAACGCTGCCATCGAAGCGGCCCGTGCCGGGGAAATGGGCCGCGGCTTTGCCGTGGTAGCCGATGAAGTTCGCCAACTGGCACAGCGCACCAGTGAATCCACCGGACAGATCCACACCCTGATCGCCAAGCTGCAGCAGACCGCTGCCAGCGCCGTGCAGACCATGGACGCCGGCCATCGCCAAGCGGAGGAAGGTGTAGCTCGGGTGCTGGAAGCCGACCAGGCACTGGTAGGCATCAGCGAAGCGGTGGCCAACATCACCGACATGACCACCCAGATCGCCGCCGCGACCGAAGAGCAAAGCTCGGTGGCCGAAGAGATCAGCCGCAACATCAGCACCATCGCGCAACTGGCGGACCAGACTTCGGAGCAGGCCCAGCACTCGGCCGAACTCAGCGAAGCCCTGACCCGCACCGCGCACACCCAGTACTCGCTGGTGGAGCGTTTCAATCGCTGAGCCATTGGCCCGGCGACAAAAAACCGCAAGCAGTTGCTTGCGGTTTTTTTATGCCTGGGCCTGAACCCCAGCCATCACTGCAGGAGCGAGCTTGCCGGGCAAGAATCTCGACGCCCGCCCCTGCACTTCAAGCCTGAGCACAGCGATATCGAGCCAGCTCGCGCCTCCAGCGTCTTAGCGCAATGCTTGCAGGAACCCGACAACCTTGCCCACAGCGGAGTCAAGATGCTGCTCGTGGGTGAACCCGGAGGCCTTCAGCGGCTTGAGGTCGTGATCAGCAGCCGTCAGCCAATACAGCTCGATACTCGGTGCCAGTGAATAGGCCTCGACCGCCTGGCGATTACCCAAGGCGTCACGCTCACCCTGCACGATCAGCGTCGGGGTAGCCAGTTCTGCCAAGTGCACCACCCGCGGCTTCTCCGGCTTGCCCGCGGCATAGAAGGGATAACCCAGACACACCAGCGCATCGGCCTGCAGCTCATCCGCCAGCAGACTGGCCATGCGCCCGCCCATGGACTTGCCCCCCACCGCCAACACCCCAGTGACATAAGGTCGCACCCTGGCATACACCTCGCGCCAGCATTCCAGCAGCCTGGGCGTCGGATTGGGGGGGCGCTTGCCACCCTCCAGACGCCGCTGCGCCATGTACGGAAACTCGAAGCGCAAAACGTTCACGCCCTGCCCGGCAAGGCGTACAGCCATGTCACTCATAAACCCACTGTCCATTGGCGCGCCAGCACCGTGAGCCAGGATCAAGGTCGGTGCCTGCAGTGGATCGGCAACCCGGGCGACCTCCCACAACCAGCCCTGTTCCTGCACGCACTGCGCCCATTGATCCCCGTCAATACTGGCCTTGTGCTCATTGCTCATGCTTGCCTCGCTTTTAGTCTGCCTATAACTCCAGACGAAGTGAGCGCGCCTTGCCGTGCGCAGTCGCTTTCACTTCAGCTGAACCGTGGATGGGGAACCATGAACACTTCTATTAGTACCGCCTACAACTACAAGGTGGTCCGCCAATTCGCCATTATGACGGTGGTGTGGGGCATCGTCGGCATGGGGCTCGGGGTTTTTCTCGCTGCCCAGTTGGTCTGGCCCGAACTCAACTTCGATTTACCGTGGACCAGCTTCGGCCGTCTGCGTCCGTTGCATACCAACGCAGTGATCTTCGCCTTTGGCGGTTGCGCACTGTTTGCCAGCTCGTTCTACTCGGTGCAACGCACCTGTCAGACCCAATTGTTCGCGCCGAAAATCGCCGCGTTCTGCTTCTGGGGCTGGCAGTTGGTGATTGTGCTGGCCGCGATCAGTTTGCCGTTGGGCTACACCACTTCCAAGGAATACGCCGAGCTGGAATGGCCAATCGCGATTCTTATCGCCATTGTCTGGGTGGCCTACGGCATCGTGTTCTTCGGCACGCTGATGAAGCGCAAGACCAAGCACATCTACGTCGGTAACTGGTTCTTTGGTGCGTTCATCATCACCGTGGCCATCCTGCACATCGTCAACCACGCGTCCCTGCCGGTGAGCCTGGTCAAGTCCTACTCGGCGTACGCTGGTGCGACAGATGCCATGGTGCAGTGGTGGTATGGCCATAACGCGGTAGGTTTTTTCCTCACCGCAGGCTTCCTCGGGATGATGTACTACTTCGTGCCGAAACAGGCCGAGCGTCCGGTGTACTCCTATCGCTTGTCCATCGTGCACTTCTGGGCGCTGATCACCCTGTACATCTGGGCCGGCCCGCACCACCTGCACTACACCGCGCTGCCGGACTGGGCTCAGTCCCTGGGCATGGTGATGTCGCTGGTACTGCTGGCTCCGAGCTGGGGCGGCATGATCAACGGCATGATGACCCTCTCGGGCGCCTGGCATAAGCTGCGCAGCGATCCGATCCTGCGCTTCCTGGTGGTGTCCCTGGCGTTCTACGGCATGTCGACCTTCGAAGGTCCGATGATGGCGATCAAGACTGTCAACGCCCTGTCTCACTACACCGACTGGACCATCGGCCACGTACACGCCGGCGCTCTGGGCTGGGTAGCGATGATCTCTATCGGTGCGCTGTATCACCTGATTCCAAAAGTCTTCGGCCGCGAGCAGATGTACAGCGTCGGCTTGATCAACACGCACTTCTGGCTCGCCACCATCGGCACCGTGCTCTACATCGCTTCGATGTGGGTCAACGGCATCGCCCAGGGCCTGATGTGGCGCGCAATCAACGATGACGGCACCCTCACCTACTCCTTCGTCGAAACCCTGGTGGCCAGCCACCCAGGCTTCATCGTGCGACTGGTCGGTGGTGCGATCTTCCTCAGCGGCATGTTCCTGATGGCTTACAACACCTGGCGCACCGTGCGTGCCGCGGTGCCAGCCGAAGTCACCGCCGCTGCGCAGATGGCCTGAGGAGTCCGCCATGAAACACGAAACGATTGAAAAAAACGTCGGCCTGCTGATGCTGCTGATGGTCTTCGCGGTGAGCATCGGCGGTCTGACTCAGATCGTCCCGCTGTTCTTCCAAGACGTCACCAACAAGCCGGTGGAAGGCATGAAGCCCTACACCGCCCTGCAGCTGGAAGGTCGCGACATCTACATCCGCGAAGGCTGCGTACAGTGCCACTCGCAGATGATCCGTCCGTTCCGCGCGGAAACCGAACGCTATGGCCACTACTCGGTAGCCGGTGAAAGCGTCTGGGATCACCCGTTCCTGTGGGGTTCCAAGCGTACCGGTCCGGATCTGGCCCGAGTCGGCGCCCGCTACTCCGATGACTGGCATCGTGCGCACTTGTACAACCCGCGCAACGTCGTGCCTGAATCGAAAATGCCGGCCTACCCATGGCTGGTGACCGCACCGGTGGACAGCAGCCATACCGAAACCAAGCTCAAGGTCATGCGCACTCTTGGTGTGCCTTACACCGACGACGACATTGCCGGTGCTACCGCCTCACTCAAGGGCAAGACCGAGATGGACGCCCTGGTGGCCTACCTGCAAGTGCTCGGCACTTCGATCAAGAGCAAGAGGTGAACCATGGGTTTTGAACTCGATAGCGGCATGATCCGCGGCCTCGGGACCCTGGTGGTGATGATCGCCTTCATCGGCTTGTCGATCTGGGTGTTCAACTCAAAACGCAATCCCGAGTTTGCTCAGGCACGCCTGCTGCCCTTCGCCGATGACCCGCAAGCGGGCTCGGCACCGGCCGGCAACACAACAGATGACGCTCAACCTCAAGAGCCTGCAACAAGGAGCATTCGGCCATGACCACCTTCTGGAGTACGTGGATCTGCGTACTGACCATTGGCAGCCTGATCGGCCTGACCTGGCTATTGGTCGGCACCCGCAAGGGTGAAACCAAGGGCAGTGTCGACCAGACCATGGGCCACGCCTTCGATGGTATCGAGGAGTACGACAACCCCCTGCCGCAATGGTGGTTCCTGCTGTTCGCCGGGACCCTGGTGTTCTCGGTGGGTTACCTGATCCTTTATCCGGGCCTGGGTAACTGGAAAGGCATCCTGCCGGGCTATGAAGACGGCTGGACCCAGAACAAGGAATGGGAAAAGGAAATGGCCAAGGCCGACGTCAAATTTGGGCCGATCTTCGCCAAATTTGCAGCCATGCCCGTGGAAGAAGTGGCCAAGGACCCACAAGCGCTGAAGATGGGTGGACGCCTGTTCGCCTCCAACTGTTCGGTCTGCCACGGTTCCGACGCCAAGGGTGCCTATGGCTTCCCTAACCTGGCCGATAACATCTGGCGCTGGGGTGGCAGTGCCGAAACCATCAAGGCCAGCATCATGGGTGGTCGTCACGCAGCCATGCCAGCCTGGGGCGAAGTGCTCAAGGAAGACGGGGTGAAAAACGTAGCCGCTTATGTACGTCACGAACTGGCCGGCCTGCCCCTGCCTGCGGACAGCGATGCTGACCTGCAAGCAGGACAGCAAGCCTTCAGCACCACCTGTGTCGCCTGCCACGGCGCCAACGGCAAGGGCACCGAGATCATGGGGGCACCTGACCTGACCCAACCGGCCGGCTTCATCTACGGCACCAGCCTGGCCCAACTGCAACAGACTATTCGCCATGGTCGCCAGGGCCAGATGCCAGCGCAGAGCGAATTGCTCGGCAACGACAAAGTGCAACTGCTGGCCGCCTACGTGTACAGCCTGTCGCACAACAACAGCGATAAGCCGCAAGCAGCAAGCGAGAAGTAAAAAGAGTAACGGCAAGCTGTGAGTTTGAAACTTGCAGCTTGCCGCTTTGAAGCATCCCCCTCCGCTCCTTTGCGACCAAGTGTCGCACCCTCTCTGCTCCTTCGTTTGCACTGATCTGAATCAGGTCTAAGCTTGCCCGGAAGTGGGCTGGCAACAGTCAGTCACAGGCCAACGGTATCCGTAACGCTCGAAGCTTCTGCTCGATGACAGGCCGCAAGAGCTGGTTTCTACCGGCTGTCGACTCGCTTACCGCCTGTCAGCTGATCCATCAGCTTCCACACGCCCGGTTACAACTAACCTGAAACCCTGACTTTCTTGTCCACTGCGACAGTTTGTCCGAGGGCATTTTTTTGTCCCTACTCGGCATAGGGAAAGGCCGCAGAATCAGGCATGGAACGCATTGACCCAGGTCATAGCGCGTTGCAATGACCCCCTGCTTTCTCCATACTTGCGGCCGATTTTCATCCCTAATAAAACACCCAAACCGTGGAACCTTAGAATGAGCACAGCAATCAGTCCGACTGCTTATAACTATAAGGTAGTCCGCCAGTTCGCCATCATGACGGTGGTCTGGGGGATCCTTGGCATGGGGCTCGGTGTCTTCATCGCCTCACAATTGGTCTGGCCGGAGTTGAACTTCGGTCTGCCGTGGACGACGTTTGGACGCTTGCGCCCGCTGCACACTAACCTGGTGATCTTCGCCTTCGGTGGATGTGCATTGTTTGCCACTTCTTACTATGTCGTGCAGCGAACCTGCCAGACGCGACTGATTTCCGACAGCCTTGCGGCCTTCACCTTCTGGGGTTGGCAAGCAGTGATCGTCGGCGCAATCGTGACCCTGCCCCTGGGTTACACCACTACCAAGGAATACGCCGAACTGGAATGGCCACTAGCCATCCTCCTGGCGATCGTCTGGGTCGTCTACGGCCTGGTGTTCTTTGGCACCATCACCAAGCGCAAGACCAAGCACATCTACGTGGGCAACTGGTTCTACGGTGCCTTCATCGTGGTTACCGCGATGCTGCACATCGTCAACCACGCCTCCCTGCCGGTCAGCCTCTTCAAGTCCTATTCGGCCTACGCCGGTGCGACTGACGCGATGATCCAGTGGTGGTACGGTCACAACGCTGTGGGCTTCTTCCTGACCACCGGCTTCCTCGGGATGATGTACTACTTCGTACCCAAGCAGGCCGAGCGCCCGATCTACTCCTATCGCCTGTCCATCGTGCACTTTTGGGCGCTGATCACCCTGTACATCTGGGCCGGCCCGCACCACCTGCACTACACCGCGCTGCCGGACTGGGCCCAGTCCCTGGGCATGGCCATGTCGATTATCCTGCTGGCTCCAAGCTGGGGCGGCATGATCAACGGCATGATGACCCTGTCGGGCGCCTGGCATAAGCTGCGCACCGACCCGATCCTGCGCTTCCTGGTGGTATCCCTGGCGTTCTACGGCATGTCGACCTTCGAAGGTCCGATGATGGCGATCAAGACCGTCAACTCGCTCTCGCACTACACCGACTGGACCATCGGCCACGTACACGCCGGCGCTCTGGGCTGGGTAGCGATGATCTCCATCGGCGCGCTGTACCACCTGATCCCGAAAGTCTTCGGTCGTCAGCAAATGCACAGCGTCGGCCTGATCAACACGCACTTCTGGCTCGCCACCATCGGCACCGTGCTCTACATCGCCTCGATGTGGGTCAACGGCATTACCCAGGGCTTGATGTGGCGCGCAATCAACGATGACGGCACCCTCACCTACTCCTTCGTCGAAGCGCTGCAAGCCAGCCATCCAGGCTTCATCGTCCGCGCCGTGGGCGGTGCGTTCTTTGCTGCCGGCATGCTGTTCATGGCCTACAACGTGTTCCGTACCGTTCGCGCCTCGAACCCGGCTGAAGCTGAAGCCGCCGCTCAGATCGCTGTAGTTGGAGCTCACTGATGAAGCACGAAGTAGTCGAGAAGAACATTGGCCTGCTGGCCTTCTTCATGGTCATTGCCGTGAGCATCGGCGGCCTGACCCAGATCGTCCCGCTGTTCTTCCAGGACGTCACCAACAAGCCGGTCGAAGGCATGAAGCCTCGCCCGGCACTGGAACTGGAAGGCCGCGACATCTACATCGCCAACGGTTGCGTACAGTGCCACTCGCAGATGATCCGCCCGTTCCGTGCGGAAACCGAACGCTATGGCCACTACTCGGTCGCGGGTGAAAGCGTTTGGGACCACCCGTTCCTGTGGGGTTCCAAGCGGACCGGACCGGACCTGGCCCGAGTCGGTGGCCGTTACTCCGATGACTGGCAGCGTGCGCATTTGTACAACCCGCGCAACGTGGTCCCCGAGTCGAAAATGCCGGCTTACCCGTTCCTCGTAGAAAACAAGCTCGACGGCAAAGACACCGCGAAGAAAATGGAAGTCTTGCGCACGCTCGGCGTCCCTTACACCGACGAAGACATCGCCGGTGCCAAGGATGCGGTAAAGGGCAAAACCGAAATGGACGCGCTGGTGGCCTATCTGCAAGGCCTGGGCACCATCATCAAAAGCAAACGGTGATCTAGATGGATATCGGGATGATTCGTGGCCTGGGCACCCTTGTTGTGATGGTGGCCTTTATCGGTTTGGCGCTCTGGGTGTTCAGCCCCAAGCGCAAGTCCGAGTTTGAAGACGCGACCTTGTTGCCGTTCGCGGATGATCCCGACGCCATCAAGCACGTCGAGCAAGCTTCTAGGAGTAACAAAGAATGACTACGTTCTGGAGTCTGTACGTTACAGTCCTCAGTCTGGGTACCATCTTCGCCCTGACCTGGCTGCTGCTGTCGACCCGCAAGGGCCAGCGCACCGAGCAGACCGACGAGACGGTCGGCCACTCCTTCGACGGGATCGAGGAGTACGACAACCCACTGCCGAAATGGTGGTTCATGCTGTTCGTCGGCACCATCGTCTTCGCCCTGGGTTACCTGGTGCTGTACCCGGGCCTGGGCAACTGGAAAGGCGTCCTGCCTGGCTACGCCTACCTCGATAACGAGAAGCAGACCCCATTCGCCAACGGCCAGTCCGGCTGGACCGGCGTGCACGAATGGGAAAAAGAAATGGCCAAGTCGGACGCCAAGTTCGGTCCGATCTTCGCCAAGTACGCCGCCATGCCGATCGAAGAAGTGGCCAAGGACCCGCAAGCCCTGAAAATGGGCGGTCGCCTGTTCGCCTCCAACTGCTCGGTCTGCCACGGTTCCGACGCCAAGGGCGCTTATGGCTTCCCCAACCTGACCGACGCCGACTGGCGCTGGGGCGGTGAGCCGGAAACCATCAAGACCACCATCATGGGCGGTCGCCACGCGATCATGCCAGGTTGGCTGGATAGCCTGAAAGAGCAAGGCGTGAGTGACGTAGCCGCTTACGTACTGACCAACCTCGATGGACGCAAGCTGCCGGAAGGCATCAAGGCCGATCCGGTCAACGGCCAGAAGATCTTCGCCACCACTTGTGCGGTCTGCCATGGTCCAGAAGGCAAGGGTACCCCAGCCATGGGCGCGCCCAACCTGACTCACCCGGCAGCGTTCATCTACGGTTCGAGCTTCGCTCAACTGCAGCAGACTATTCGTTACGGCCGTCAGGGCGTGATGCCTGCTCAGGATCATCTGCAAGGCAACGACAAGGTTCACCTGCTGGCGGCTTATGTCTACAGCCTGTCCCACGGTGACAAGCAGGCCGACGCCGAGTAACACCGACGCCTGAAAGCAAAACCCAACGGCCCCGCCAACTCTCATTGGCGGGGCCGTTTTATTTGCGCCACTGCCTTGCGCCCGACTCCATTCACCGAAGCCCGACAATAAACGCGCTACTTACCACAAACACCCTGGCCCATGAGCCAAAGGTGGCATCCCCCGCAAGACAGAGGCACGGTCCTTTAGCAGACGTCTGCTCAACCTGCTGAAAATTTGAACGGTGGGAAGCGCAAAACGGTCCATAATTCACAAGTCAATTGATTCAAGTCATTACACCATCAGTTGATTTCCCCCAACGCGACCAAAGGTCGCACCCTTGCGCTAGAGCTACAGGCGTATCATTGCGCCACCGCAATACCCCTTTTGACCCCGGTCGGCACGTACTGACCGAGGCATTTTTCCACTGCCGTGGGATGCAATGATGAGCAACCAGATTCCCGTACAAAACGTTACCCCGCCTGCAAAAAACACGACTAACAGCGTCGACCTCTACGCCTCCAGGGAAAAAATCTACACCCGCGCCTTTACCGGCTTGTTCCGCAACCTGCGCATGGTTGGCGGCGCCGGATTGTTCCTCCTGTACTTCGGTACCGTCTGGCTCAACTGGGGCGGCCACCAGGCGGTCTGGTGGAACCTGCCGGAACGTAAATTCTTTATTTTTGGCGCCACCTTCTGGCCCCAGGACTTCATCCTGCTCTCCGGCCTGCTGATCATTGCCGCCTTCGGCCTGTTCTTCATCACCGTCTACGCCGGACGTGTCTGGTGCGGCTACACCTGCCCGCAGAGTGTCTGGACGTGGATTTACATGTGGTGCGAAAAGGTCACCGAAGGCGACCGCAACCAGCGTATCAAGCTGGACAAGGCGCCCATGAGCGCCAACAAATTCCTGCGCAAGCTCAGCAAGCACAGCCTCTGGCTGCTGATCGGCTTCCTCACCGGCATGACCTTCGTCGGCTACTTCTCACCGATCCGCGAACTGGTCATCGACTTCTTCACCGGACAGGCTGATGGCTGGTCGTATTTCTGGGTCGGTTTCTTCACCCTGGCGACCTACGGCAACGCCGGCTGGCTGCGGGAGCAGGTGTGCATCTACATGTGTCCTTATGCACGCTTCCAGAGCGTGATGTTCGACAAGGACACTCTGATCGTTTCCTACGACCCGCGCCGCGGTGAAACCCGTGGCCCGCGCAAGAAAGGCGCCGATTACAAGGCCATGGGCCTGGGCGACTGCATCGACTGCACCATGTGTGTTCAGGTCTGCCCCACCGGCATCGACATCCGCGACGGCCTGCAGATCGAATGTATTGGCTGCGCCGCCTGCATCGACGCCTGCGACAACATCATGGACAAGATGGAGTACCCTCGCGGGCTCATCAGCTACACCACCGAACACAACCTCTCCGGGCAGAAAACCCATAAACTGCGTCCGCGCCTGATCGGTTACGCCCTGGTGCTGCTGGCGATGATCAGCCTGCTGGTCACCGCGTTCGTCATGCGTCCACTGGTGGGCTTCGACGTCAGCAAGGACCGCGTGCTGTACCGCGAGAATGCCGAAGGCCGGATCGAAAACGTCTACAGCCTGAAGATCATGAACAAGGACCAGCACGATCACACCTATCTGCTGGACGCCGCCGGCCTGCCGGACCTGAAACTGCAGGGCAAACGCGAGATCCACGTGGTAGCCGGCGACATCGTCAGCATGCCAGTGGAGCTTTCGGTGGCCCCGGAACAACTGCCGTCGACCACCAACGAGGTGAAGTTCATCCTCAAGGATGCCGACGATGACAGTGTCCACGTTGAAGCCAAGAGCCGGTTCATCGGCCCACAAAATCGTTAACAGAGAAGTGACCATGCCCACAGCCACAGCCACTAGCCCTTGGTACAAGCACCTCTGGCCCTGGATCATCATCGGTATCCTCGCCTGCTCGGTTACCCTGACCCTGTCCATGGTGACCATTGCCGTGAACAACCCGGACAACCTGGTCAACGACAACTACTACGAGGCCGGCAAGGGCATCAACCGCTCCCTGGACCGCGAACTGCTGGCCCAGACCTTGAAGATGCGCGCCAACGTGCACCTTGATGAAGTCACCGGCGAAGTCGATCTGCGCCTGAGCGGCGACAGCCAGCCCAAGACCCTTGAGCTGAACCTGATCTCGCCGACCCAGCCGGAGAAGGATCGCAAGATCAGCCTGACCCGCAGTGAGAGCGAACACGGTCGCTACATCGGCCAATTGACCGACAAGGTCGAAGGCCGCCGCTTTGTCGAACTGCTGGGGATCGAAGGCGACAAGACCTGGCGCATGTTCGAAGAAGAACAGGTCAGCCACGACAAAGACCTGCTGCTGGGTGACGAACCGCTGCAAGGCGCGGAAGATCTGAACTGATCAACACCTGTCATACATCGCCGGCCCGCCGCCCACCCTGTCAGGGTGGAAGTCGACGGGTCGGCGATGAGTTTTTCCCCGACCACAAAGACCGCCGATGACCACGCCACTGCCTTGCTACCACTGCGCCCTGCCGGTTCCCGCCGGCAGCCGGTTCACCGCCGTCGTGCTCGGCGAATCCCGAGAGCTCTGCTGCCCGGGATGCCAGGCGGTGGCCGAGGCCATCGTCGCGGGCGGCCTGGAGCATTACTACAGCCACCGCAGTGAAGCATCGGCCAACCCGCAAGCGCTCCCCGTCCAGTTGCTAGACGAGCTGGCGCTGTATGACCGCGCCGACGTGCAGCAACCCTTCGTTCGCCACGAAGGCGAATTGGCGGAAACCACCCTGCTCATGGAAGGCATCAGTTGCGCCGCCTGCGGCTGGCTGATCGAAAAACACCTGCGCAGCGTGCCGGCGGTGGCCGAGGTCCGGCTGAATCTGTCCAACCATCGCCTGTATGTGCGCTGGGCAGACGCTCAGCTGCCCCTGAGCCAGGTCCTCAGCGAACTGCGGCACATCGGTTACGCCGCCCACCCCTATCAACCGGACCGCGCCTCGGAACAACTGGCCAGCGAGAACCGCCTGGCCTTGCGCCAGCTGGGAGTCGCCGGACTGCTGTGGATCCAGGCCATGATGGCAACCATGGCCACTTGGCCGGAATTCAACATCGACCTGAGCCCGGAGCTGCACACCATCCTGCGCTGGGTCGCGCTGTTCCTTACCACACCTATCGTCTTCTACAGTTGCGCGCCCTTCTTCAAAGGCGCCATGCGTGATTTGCGCACCCGACACCTGACCATGGATGTCTCGGTGTCCCTGGCCATCGGTGGAGCCTATCTGGCGGGCATCTGGACCGCCATCAGCGGGGTCGGCGAGTTGTATTTCGACGCGGTCGGCATGTTCGCCCTGTTCCTCCTCGCCGGACGCTACCTGGAGCGACGCGCCCGAGAGCGTACCGCCGCGGCCACCGCGCAACTGGTCAACCTGTTGCCAGCCTCCTGCCTGCGCCTGAGTGATGACGGCCAGAGCGAACGCATCCTGCTCACCGAGCTGCGCCTGGGCGACCGGGTGCTGGTGCACCCCGGAGCAGTGCTGCCGGCGGACGGCAAGATCCTCGACGGCCAGTCGAGCGTTGACGAATCCCTGCTCACTGGCGAGTACCTGCCACAACCCCGCAGCCAGGGTGATACGGTCACTGCCGGCACCCTGAACGTCGAAGGCGCACTGACCGTGGAAGTCCAGGCCCTGGGCCAGAACACTCGGCTATCAGCCATCGTGCGCCTGCTGGACCGGGCCCAGGCGGAAAAACCGCGACTGGCGGAAGTCGCCGACCGCGCCGCGCAATGGTTCCTGCTGTTTTCGTTGATTGCCGCGGCTGCCATTGGCCTGCTGTGGTGGCAGCTGGACGCATCACGGGCCTTCTGGATCGTCCTGGCGATGCTGGTTGCCACCTGCCCCTGCGCGCTGTCCCTGGCCACCCCCACTGCCCTGACCGCCGCCACCGGCACCCTGCATAAACTCGGCCTGCTGTTGACCCGCGGCCATGTGCTGGAAGGCCTGAATCAGATCGACACGGTGATTTTCGACAAGACCGGCACCCTCACCGAAGGGCGCTTGGCATTGCGCTCCATCCGGCCACTGGGCGGCTTATCCAGCGCTGATTGCCTGAGCCTCGCTGCCGCCCTAGAGAACCGCTCGGAACACCCCATCGCCCGGGCTTTCGGCCGCGCGCCGGTGGCCGCCGAAGAAGTCACCAGCAGCCCAGGGCTGGGGTTGGAGGGTTTGGTCGGTACACAACGCCTGCGCATCGGCCAACCGGCATTCGTCTGTGAACTCAGTGGCTGCGCGGTTCCGCCAATGCCCGACGAACCCGGCCAGTGGCTATTGCTTGGCGACAGCCAGGGCGCCCTTGCCTGGCTGGTGCTCGATGATCGCTTGCGCAGCGACGCCCCAGCCCTGCTAGCGGCCTGTAAGGCCCGCGGCTGGCGCACCCTGCTGCTTTCCGGGGACAGCTCGCCGATGGTTGCCAGCGTCGCCGCCGAGCTGCAGATCGATGAAGCCCACGGCGGCCTGCGCCCGGATGACAAACTGCAGATACTGCAACAACTGCATCAGCAGGGTCGCAAGGTGCTGATGCTGGGTGACGGCGTCAACGACGTACCGGTGCTGGCTGCAGCCGACATCAGCGTCGCCATGGGTTCGGCCACCGACTTGGCTAAGACCAGTGCCGATGCCGTGCTGCTGTCCAACCGCCTGGATGCCCTGGTACAGGCCTTCAGCCTGGCCCGTCGGACCCGTCGGGTAATCATCGAGAACCTGCTCTGGGCCGGGCTGTACAATGGCCTGATGCTGCCGTTCGCCGCCCTCGGCTGGATCACCCCCATATGGGCCGCGATCGGCATGTCCATCAGTTCCCTGACCGTGGTGCTCAACGCCCTGCGCCTGACCCGCATGCCGCGGTCGGCCGACAGCGCCAGTACCCCCGAAACCCGCCCGCTGCCGGCCTGAGCCGCCGGGCCTGGAGTCCAGATGCCAGCTCTTTATGTGATGATCCCGGCCGCCCTGTTGATCGTGGCCATCGCTATCTACATCTTCTTCTGGGCCGTCGACAGCGGTCAGTACGACGACCTCGACGGCCCGGCCCACAGCATCCTGTTTGACGATCAGGACCCAAGCCACACCGCAGCGGTGGACGAAGTCAAACGGCCGCCGGCAAACGACGCCGAACCCGTGAAAAAACCGGAACCGCCCCATGCTTGAGCTAGCTCCCCTGCTGGTTTCAGCGCTGATCCTCGGCCTGCTGGGCGGCGGCCATTGCCTGGGCATGTGCGGCGGCCTGATGGGGGCGCTGACCCTGGCGATTCCCCCGGAGCAACGCAGCCGACGCTTTCGCCTGCTGCTGGCGTACAACCTGGGCCGCATTCTCAGCTACGCCCTGGCCGGCCTACTGCTCGGCCTGGCGGGCTGGGCGGTAGCCAGCAGCCCGGTAGCGCTGTTCATGCGGGTCCTGGCCGGCTTGCTACTGATCGCCATGGGTCTGTACCTGGCTGGCTGGTGGAGCGGCCTGACCCGCATCGAAGGCCTGGGCAAGGGCCTGTGGCGGCATATCCAACCCGTGGCCAACCGCCTTTTGCCAGTCTCCAGCCTGCCCCGCGCGCTGCTGCTGGGTGCGCTCTGGGGCTGGCTGCCTTGCGGCCTGGTGTACAGCACCCTGCTGTGGTCTGCGAGTCAGGGCAATGCCCTGGACAGTGCCCTGCTGATGCTGGCTTTCGGTCTTGGTACCTGGCCAGTGCTGCTGGCTACCGGCCTTGCGGCGGAGCGGGTTACCGCCCTGCTGCGCCGTCGCAGCGTGCGCCTGGCCGGCGGCCTGCTGGTGATGCTCTTCGGCATCTGGACCCTGCCAGGCCCTCACCAGCACTGGCTGATGGGGCACTGATCCCGGGAAAGTACTCGCCTAAAAGGCCTGTACAGCCCGCCGGTGCTACTCCAGCGGCTCCCGAACACCCTTGATACAAGTCAAGATGGCCAAGGCCTGAACCTCCTAGACTCGCGAACACTGCCAGCCTATCCGGGGGAATTCCCGCATGCTCGACGCCATTCGTTGGGACACAGATCTGATCCGCCGTTACGACCTGGCGGGACCACGCTACACCTCATACCCGACCGCCGTGCAATTCAACAGCCAAGTCGGCGCCTTCGACCTGTTGCACGCCCTGCGTGACAGCCGCAAGGCCCAGCGCCCATTGTCGCTGTACGTTCATATCCCGTTCTGCGCCAACATTTGCTACTACTGCGCGTGCAACAAGGTCATCACCAAAGATCGCAGCCGTGCCCTGCCCTACCTGCAGCGCCTGGAACAGGAGATGCAATTGATCGCCTGTCACCTGGCCCCCAACCAAAAGGTCGAGCAACTGCACTTCGGCGGTGGCACCCCGACCTTTCTCAACCACGACGAACTGCGCCAGCTGATGGCCCTGCTGCGCAAGCATTTCAATCTGCTCGACGACGACTCCGGCGACTACGGCATCGAGATCGACCCGCGAGAGGCCGATTGGTCGACCATGGGCCTGCTGAGGGAACTGGGATTCAACCGGGTCAGCATCGGCCTGCAGGACCTCGACCCGGCGGTGCAACGCGCGGTCAACCGCCTGCAGAGCCTGGAAGAAACCCGGGCCGTGATCGAGGCGGCACGCACCCTGCAATTTCGCTCGATCAACATCGACCTGATCTACGGCCTGCCCAAGCAGACTCCAGACAACTTCGCCCGAACCGTGGAAGAAGTCATCAGCCTGCAGCCGGATCGGCTCTCGGTGTTCAACTATGCCCACTTGCCCGAGCGCTTCATGCCGCAACGGCGAATCAACGGCACTGAGCTGCCAGCGCCTGCGGAAAAGCTGCAGATGCTGCAACGTACCATCGAGCAACTGACAGCGGCCGGCTATCGCTATATCGGCATGGACCACTTCGCCCTGCCCGATGACGAATTGGCCATCGCCCAGGAGGAGTCGACCCTGCAACGCAACTTCCAGGGCTATACCACTCACGGTCATTGCGACTTGATTGGTCTGGGGGTGTCCGCCATCAGTCAGATCGGTGATCTCTACTGCCAGAACAGCAGTGACCTGACGCATTATCAAAACGCCTTGGCCGGCGCGCAACTGGCCACTAGTCGTGGACTGGTATGTAATGCCGACGATCGTCTGCGCCGTGAAGTTATTCAACAACTGATCTGCAACTTTAGTCTTAAGTTTGAAGAGATCGAGCAAGCATTCAATATCGACTTTCGCGGCTACTTCAATGAACTTTGGCCGGAACTGGAAGAGATGGCCGACGATGGCCTGATCGAACTCAGCAGCGAAACGATCACCGTGCTGCCCGCCGGGCGTTTGCTGGTGCGCTCGGTGTGCATGGTCTTCGATGCGTACCTGGGCCAGCAGAATCGTCAGCGCTTTTCCCGGGTGATCTAGGACTTCATGGGCAGCGAGGCCGCTTTCATCATCTGCTCAGGACTCAAGCCCGCCCCTTTCATCGCCTTGGCCAGGGAGGCATTGGCGGTCAGTAAACCGCCGTTGAGCGTTGCCAGTGCTGATTGCAGGCTACCGATCCGGACTTTGGCCTCTTCAGGGCTCAAGTGTTTGTCGGCCATGACGGCCTGAAGCTGGACCAGGGTTTCGGCAATCTATTGTTGCAATTTTCTGATCATTTTGAGGAGCTGTTGAATATTCCGGGCAGAGCACTTTCCTCGCTATCGCGGTCGCGCCCTTTGGCTACGGCGGATTTCTTCAGGCCTTGCCCTGACAGCGACACTTTGACGCCCTCCTCGAGCGTAGGTTCTGCAACTAATGAGGACACCCTTAGTTGATTGCCATCAATATTTTTCGAAGGCTCAGGAAGTGACTGCAAGTTATTGCTGCCATTAGCAATACTGCCACCCGACGGTATGTTTTCAGCTCCCCTAGTTACTTTCGTTAACAGGTTATCGACCTACAAAAGGATTGCTTTACGACTAACAGTCAACACGGCACGGACTGGCCGGAACCTCCTCCCGTGAGTTACCCTTACGGCTTATGTGTGTTTTCCCACAAGGATTCTAGAATGTCCGAGCCAGTTAAACTGCGCGCTCATAACCAGGCCCATTGCAAGGATTGCAGCCTGGCTCCTCTGTGCCTACCACTTTCCTTGAATTTGGAAGACATGGACGCGCTGGACGAAATCGTCAAACGTGGCCGCCCATTGAAAAAAGGCGAGTTCCTGTTCCGTCAGGGTGACGGCTTCGACTCGGTCTATGCCGTACGTTCAGGTGCCCTGAAAACCTTCAGCCTCAGCGACGGTGGCGAAGAACAGATCACCGGCTTCCACCTGCCCAGCGAATTGGTAGGCCTGTCCGGCATGGACACCGAAAGCCACCCGGTTTCGGCGCAAGCGCTGGAAACCACCTCGGTATGCGAAATCCCCTTTGAACGTCTCGACGAACTGGCCCTGCAATTGCCGCAGTTGCGCCGTCAGTTGATGCGAGTCATGAGCCGCGAGATCCGCGACGATCAGCAAATGATGCTGCTGCTGTCGAAAAAAACTGCCGACGAGCGTATTGCCACTTTTCTGGTCAACCTGTCAGCACGTTTTCGCGCCCGTGGCTTCTCGGCCAACCAGTTCCGCCTAAGCATGTCGCGCAACGAAATCGGCAACTACCTGGGCCTGGCGGTGGAAACCGTATCCCGGGTGTTCACCCGCTTCCAGCAGAACGAACTGATTGCCGCTGAAGGCAAAGAGGTGCACATCCTCAATCCGATCCAGCTCTGCGCCTTGGCCGGCGGCTCGGTAGAAGGCTGATCCACACCTCATGCGACTGAGCCAAGCCGCTCGGTCGCAGGTATACTGGCGCGGCCTATTTTGCCCGCCAGGACACCTGAAGATGGCCTTCGACTCCTTCGACATCAAATCCCTGATTCGCCCTGTCATCGACTTCCCGAAAGCGGGCGTAATCTTCCGTGACATCACCCCTCTGTTCCAGTCTCCCCGAGCCCTGCGCCTGGTGGCCGACAGTTTCGCCCAGCGTTATGTCGAAGCAGACTTCAGCCACATCGGAGCCATGGACGCCCGGGGCTTCCTGATCGGCTCGATCATCGCCTACCAACTGAATAAGCCGCTGATCCTGTTTCGCAAGCAGGGCAAACTGCCGGCGGATGTGCTCGCTGAGGGCTACCAGACCGAGTACGGCGAAGCCTTCCTCGAAGTGCACGCCGACAGCCTGTGCGAAGGTGATTCAGTGCTGATGTTCGATGATCTGATCGCTACCGGCGGCACGCTGATCGCCGCGGCCAATCTGGTCCGGCGCATGGGTGCGAAGATCTATGAAGCCGCCGCCATCATCGACCTGCCGGAACTGGGCGGCTCGCAGAAACTGGAAGACATGGGCATCCCGACCTTCTGCCTGACTCAGTTCTCACTGTCCGAACGCTGAGTCGACTGCTGCCGGCCATCCCCAGTCCCTTCCAGGGGCCGGCAGCCCCACCTGCCTCATCACCCACGGTCAACGCACGGGTGATCAGCCGTCCACTGCGTCGCCGTCCTGGAGCGCCAGCTACTGCGGGCTCCCGGCATCAAAGAATGGGCGCTGCCTTATGACTGACTGCTTGGCAGCGATACGGCAATAAAGCGCGCTGAATCGCGCCAGGGAAGGTATGTAGCAACCGCCGACCACGAGGCCGTGTCGACCATCGATCGCGGCGTGGCGGACTCGCCACAGCCCCAGAACGAACCCTTACTCTGTGGCCGCTGAGCGGCACTCCTGACAAAGTCATCAGCACCATGCTCAGGGACTTTCCGCCTTGGGCCCCATACCCTGCGGCACAAAGAACCGCAGACCGCAGGTGACTGCCTAAAGCCCCATCTGCTTGCTGATGATTTCGTTCATCACCTCACGGGTGCCGCCGCCGATGGAGAGAATGCGGTTATCGCGGTACAGGCGTTCCACCAGGCTTTCGCGCATGTAGCCCATGCCGCCAAGGATCTGCACCGCATCGTTGGTAATGCGATCGGCGGTATCAGTGGCGAAGTTCTTGGCCATGGAGATTTCCTTGATCACACTTTTGCCAGCGGCCATCTTCGCCGCCTGGCGGTAGGTGAACTCCCGAGAGACTTCCAGGGCTGTCGCCATCTCTGCCAGACGATGCTTAAGCACCTGGAACTTGGCAATCGGCTTGCCGAAGGCCTCACGCTCTCGGGCCCATTTCAGGCTTTCCTCCAGGGCCATCTGAGCGGTCATGTTGGCCATCAGCGCCAGGGCCAGGCGCTCGCTCTGGAAGTTGCCCATGATGCAGGCAAACCCCAGGTTCTCGGCACCGATCAGGTTACCCACTGGCACTCGGCAATCGTCGAAGAACAACTCGGCGGTGTCCGAAGCCCACCACCCCATCTTCTTCAACTGCCGACCCACGGTGAAGCCAGGGGTACCTTTCTCGATCAACAGCAGACTGATACCGCCATAACCGGGTTCGCCCGTGCGCACCGCGACAGTATAGAAATCGGCGCGTACGCCGCTGGTAATAAAGGTCTTGCTACCACTGACCCGGTAGTGATCGCCGTCGCGTATCGCACGGGTCTGCAGATTGGCCACGTCCGAGCCACCGCCAGGCTCGGTCACCGCCAGGGCACAGATTTTCTCCCCGGACAGCACCAGCGGCGCGACCCGCTCAGACACCTCGGCACGCGCCCATTTGACGATAGGCGGCAGACCGATATCCAGCGAGCCCAGCCCTGCAACCAAACCACCGGAACCACTGCGCATCAGCTCTTCGCTGGCGGCGATCTTGGCGAACAGGTCACCTTCATGGCTGCCGCCCAGGACTTCGGGATAACCGATACCAAGAATCCCGGCAGCGCCGGCCTTGAGATACAACTCGCGGGGAAAACTCGCGGCCTCCTCCCACTGATCGATCTCGGGGAGGATTTCACGCTCGACGAAACGTCGCACGCTGTCGCGGACCAACTGGTGGCTGGGTTCGAAGTATTCCTGGCAGGCAGACATCGGCAAGCTCCTCTGAAGGGTCGAGGAAACTTACCAAGCGCTTGCTTGGTTTTCAACAAAATCCATCTAGCGTTCGCCTGCAGGAGCCGGCGAACGGAGCGTGAACTACAACGCGATGGGTTTACGCCCCGCAAATGAATGCGCCAGGGTGCCGCCATCCACCAGCTCCAGCTCACCTCCCAGCGGCACGCCGTGGGCAATGCGCGAAGTGATCAGACCTTTGTTGGCCAAGAGCTGGGCGATGTAATGGGCCGTCGCTTCACCTTCCACCGTGGGGTTGGTGGCCAGGATCACTTCGCTGAAGCTGTCCTGCTCTGCGATCCGCGCCAGCAACTGGGGAATGCCGATAGCTTCCGGACCCAGGCCGTCCAGGGGCGACAAGTGCCCTTTGAGGACGAAGTAGCGACCGCGATAACCGGTCTGCTCCACTGCGTACACATCCATCGGCCCCTCCACCACACACAGCAAGCTGTCGTCACGACGCGGATCGGCACACTGCGGGCACAGCTCGTCTTCAGTCAGGGTTCGGCATTGGCGGCAATGCCCCACGCCTTCCATGGCCAGGCTCAGGGCCTGGGCCAGGCGCAAGCCGCCGCTGCGATCACGCTCGAGCAACTGCAAGGCCATGCGCTGGGCGGTTTTCTGACCCACGCCTGGCAAAGTACGCAGGGCATCGATCAGTTGGCGAATCAGGGGGCTGAAGCTCATGGGCAAAGGTCCGACAAAACAACGAGACGCGGTTTATACCCGCGCCTCGGGGTAGCGTCAAATGCTCGCGTCCGAGGCGACCTTGATCACCAGCTTGCCGAAGTTGCGCCCTTCCAACAGGCCGATAAAGGCTTGCGGCGCCTGCTCCAGGCCCTCGACCACGTCCTCCTTGAACTTGACCTTGCCTTCGCGCACCCAGGGCGCCATGGCCTTGATGAACTCCGAGTGCCGGTCGCCGTAGTCGTCAAAGACGATAAAGCCCTGGATACGCACCCGCTTGGTCAGCAGCGAGCGCTGCAACAGCGGCAGGCGGTCCGGGCCCGGAGGCAACTCCTGGGCGTTGTATTGGGCGATCAATCCACACAGGGGAATACGCGCCTTGGGATTGAGCAAGGGCAGTACCGCATCGAACACCTTGCCACCGACATTCTCGAAGTAGATGTCCACGCCCTTGAAGCAGGCCTGCGCCAGCTCATCGGCGAAGTCGGCGCTCTTGTGGTCGATGCACGCATCGAACCCCAGCGCCTCAACCACGTAGCGGCATTTCTCGGCACCGCCGGCTACGCCCACCACCCGCAGCCCCTTGAGCTTCGCTACCTGCCCGACCACGGAGCCAACCGCGCCGGACGCAGCGCCCACCACCAGGGTTTCCCCGGCCTTGGGCTGGCCAATGTCCATCAGCCCCATATAAGCCGTCATCCCGGGCATGCCCAGCACACCCAGGGCCATGGACGGGCTAGGCAGGCCCGACGGCACCGGGATCAGGCTACGGCCATCGCAAATGCAGTGGCTTTGCCAACCGGTGGCGCCCACCACCAGATCGCCCTCCTGGAACTTCGGGTTCAGCGAACGCTCGACCCGACTGACAGCTCCACCGGTCATGACCTCGCCTATCTCCACCGGGGCGGCATAGGACGGCGCGTCACTCATGCGCCCGCGCATGTAGGGATCCAGGGACAAGTAGAGGGTCTTCAATAACACCTGGCCATCCGCCAGTTCCGCCAAGGCCACGCGCTCCAGGCGGAAGTTTTCCGGAACCGGCGCGCCCTGGGGACGGGACACCAGCACCACACGCTGATTGAGGGTCAATGTCTGCGGCATCCTGGACACTCCTTTAAGCAAGCTTGAATGAAACTGCATAGGGTGCAGACCCTGGGCGGGCCCTGGCGTTCGATGTTTCTAGCAAAGGGCGTGATCCAGCCTTCACCGAACAATCAGCGCCTACAACAGCTCAAGCCCAGGCAAGAGCTGTCTTGCCTGGGACGATGCGCTTATCGACAGCACAAAAAAAGCCAGGCTCGAGGCCTGGCTTGTTTAATCCATCCAATGCACCTGGACGAATCAGAATGGCAGCTTCATGCCGGGTGGCAGTTGCATGCCAGCGGTCATGCCGGACATTTTGTCCTGGCTGTTGGACTCGATCTTGCGGACCGCGTCGTTCACTGCAGCGGCGAACAGGTCTTCCAGTACTTCGCGGTCGTCTTCGCTGACACCTTCCAGCAGGCTCGGATCGATGCTCACACGCTTGATGTCGTGACGACCGGTCATGACCACAGTGACCATGTCGCCGCCGGCCTTGCCGGTGACTTCAGCGTTGGCCAGTTCTTCCTGCATCTTGGCCATTTTTTCCTGCATCTGCTGTGCCTGCTTCATCAGGCCGGCCATGCCACCTTTCATCATGGGAATTACCTCAAATTACGCGGGATAGAAACAGCGCCCGACCCGTGGCCCGGCGCCCTTTAAGTGATCAGCCCTGGGCGGCCAGGGCCTCGACAGGTTCAATAGTATCGTGACGCACCACCGCACCGAACTCCTTGACCATCTGCTGGATGAACGGATCCGCGTGGATCGATTCCTCCGCCTCGCGCTGGCGGTTGGCACGGCGTCGTGAGGCTGCCTGGGCCGGGGTTTCCTGCTCGGGCTTGATCAGCTCGATCGCGAGGTTCAGGGTGCGCCCGTGGTGCTGGTTCAACGCATCGTTGAGCCGGCGCTGCTGGGTGGCGTTGAACAGTGCGCTGTGGGCCGGGTCCAGGTGCAGCAACCAATTGTCACCGTCCACAGCCATCAGTGTGCAGTTGGCGGCGATGCTCCCGGTCATGCCGGAGATCGGCAATTTCGGAAACAGTTGCAACCACTCCAGGGCCAGGCCGGTGGCCGGCTGGGCAGCA
The DNA here is from genome assembly GCF_009908285.1 of Pseudomonas sp. Fl4BN1. Classification (GTDB taxonomy): domain Bacteria; phylum Pseudomonadota; class Gammaproteobacteria; order Pseudomonadales; family Pseudomonadaceae; genus Aquipseudomonas. The sequence goes on along the minus strand of NZ_JAAARM010000012.1, from coordinate 77,839 downwards.
GGTTCCGGTTCGGGTTCAGGAGCTGGCTCGGCGGCGTGCTCACTGGCCAGCTCATCGAGGTAGCTGTAGGCCGAATCCATATCCGGCTCGATGTAGTCCTCGTCCAGCGGCGGCTCATCGTCCAGGTCGATCCCCGGAGTGGCGGTATCGACATCGGCAACGCTTGGCTCGGGCACCGGTGCATTGACCCATTCCGGCGCATCCGGCACCACGCTGTCCGGGGTAGGCGTCGGCATCGGCGTCAGTTCGGGCTGTTCGGCGGCCACCTCCAACACCGGTTCCACAGCCGGTTGCTGGTCGATCGGCGGCTCCGCCGGGTCGTTCCAAGGCAGGTCGATCACCGGTTCAGCGACCACCGGTTCAGGCGCGACTGCAACCACCTCGGCAACAGGCTGCGCGACGGTTTCAGGCGCGACCGCCGGAGCAACCGCCGGAGCAACCGGGGCACTGGCAACAGGAGCAACAGCAGTTACAGGCACAGCAGGTGCTGGTACCGCCACGGCTTGGGCGGAATCAACTGTGGCCTGGCTGATCCCCACTGGCTTTAGTAGCTGTCTCGGTGCATCTGCGGTATCCGCCGGGCGGAACGCCAGCATCCGCAGCAGGACCATTTCGAAGCCTCCTCGCGGATCCGGCGCCAATGGCAGGTCGCGACGGCCGATCAGGCCCATCTGGTAATAGAACTGCACGTCTTCGGCTGGCAGCGCCTGGGCCAGGGCCAGCACCCGGTCACGGTCGCCCTGTCCGTTGTCGACCCCTTCCGGCAGCGCCTGGGCAATCGCTACCCGGTGCAAGACGTTGAGAATTTCCGAAAGCACGCCGTTCCAGTCCGGGCCCTGCTCCGCCAGATGACGCACCGCTTCCAGCAATGCCTTGGCGTCGCCGTTGATCAGCGCATGCAGGACGTCGTAGACCTGACCGTGATCAAGGGTGCCGAGCATCGCCCGTACATCGGCGGCCATGACCTTGCCTTCACCAAAGGCGATGGCCTGGTCGGTGAGACTCATGGCATCACGCATCGAGCCGTCGGCAGCGCGACCCAGCAGCCACAGCGCGTCGTCTTCGAACGGCACATTCTCCACGCCGAGGACGTGGCTCAAGTGCTCGACCACGCGCTCGGGGGTCATGTTCTTCAGGGAGAACTGCAAGCAGCGGGACAGGATGGTCGCCGGCAGCTTCTGTGGATCAGTGGTCGCCAGGATGAACTTGACGTAGGGTGGCGGCTCTTCGAGAGTCTTGAGCAAGGCGTTGAACGAGTGGCTGGAGAGCATGTGCACTTCGTCGATCAGGTAGACCTTGAAGCGCCCGCGGCTCGGTGCGTACTGCACGTTATCCAGCAGTTCACGAGTGTCCTCGACCTTGGTCCGGCTCGCGGCGTCGATCTCGATCAGGTCGACAAAACGCCCCTCATCGATCTCGCGGCACACCGAACAGGTGCCACACGGCGTGGAAGTGATGCCAGTTTCACAATTCAGGCATTTGGCAATGATTCGCGCGATGGTGGTCTTGCCCACCCCGCGAGTGCCGGTAAACAGATAGGCGTGGTGCAGCCGTTGGCTGTCCAAGGCATTGATCAGAGCCTTGAGCACATGGGTCTGGCCGACCATTTCGCGGAACGAGCGCGGACGCCATTTACGTGCAAGAACCTGATAACTCATCGAAAACCGTCGCAACTGGAAAGCGGAAGCCGGTAATGCTAGCGGAGCAAGGGCGAAATTGCATCCGGCGCGCTCGTCTAATCTGTCTAAGCTGCATTTTGCAAAGGATTGCCCGCCCGTTGAGCCGTGGAGATCATATGCGTTTGACTTGGGGCGCCCTGCTTCTCCTCAGTACCGGCCTGGAGGCCGCAGAGCCGCCTTTGCGCTTTGTCATCGCCGACAGCTGGGCCATGCCGACCATCCAGGTCGAGGGTGATCAACCCACCGCCGGTATCCTCTACGACACCATGAACAGCCTGGCCCGGCACTTGGGCACCCACGCCGAGTTCCACGTCCTGGCCCGGGCCCGGGTGCAAAACGCCATGGCCCAGGGTGAAGTCGATATACGCTGCTACGCGGCCCAGGCCTGGTTGCCGAACCTGTCCGGGGATTATCTATGGAGCGTGCCACTGTTCGAGCAACGCAACCTGCTGGTGAGCAGCAGCCAGATTCCCGCCGTGGTCAATCTGCAGGAGTTGTCCCGCCAGCACATCGGCACCGTCCTCAGCTACACCTACACCCCCTTGCAGCCGTTGTTCGACGCCAACCAGCTGATTCGCGATGACGCCCGCAACGAGGAACAGGTATTACGCAAGCTAGTGGTCGGGCGTTACCGCTACGCCATCGCCAGCCAATGGACCTTGGACTGGTTCAACAAGACCCAGGCATCAGGCAACCCGCTGTACAGCGTCGCCATGCTCCAGGAGCAAGCCGTCAGCTGCTATGTGCGCAACGACCCGGCGGTGCCTGCACAGCGGATTCTGCGGACCCTGCAGAAAATGAAGGTGTCCGGCGAGATCGATGCCATCGTCCAGCGCTACGTCGACCTGCAGCCCCACGCTCAAGCCTCTGGCACTGCCTCACCCTGAACTGCGCCGCAGCGCCATGGCCGTGGTGGCTCGAAGCTCAGCACCCAGGTCAAAACCGCATCGGCCGGCATCGGCGCGGCAATAAAGTCTCCCTGAGCCACCTCACAGCCCAGAGCCATCAGTTGCTCGCCATGCGCCAGGCTCTCCAGCCCCTCGGCGACCACCTGCCGGCCAAATGCCCGGGCCAGGCCCACCAAAGCCTGGATCAGCGCCTGATCGTCCCTGTCGTGAAGTATGTCGCGGACAAACAGCCGGTCGATCTTGATGGTCTGGGTGCGCAGTCGCTTGAGGTAGCTGAGGGATGAATTGCCGGTGCCGAAATCCCCCAGGGAAAACTGCACGCCAAGGCCCTGGCACGCATCGAGGCAATCGCTGACCCGCTGGATATTGTCGACCGCCACTGACTCGACGATCTCCAGGTCCAGCAATTGCGGCGAGACATCCGGGTAATGATCGAGCATGCCCTTGAGCCGCTCGACAAAATCCGTGCGCTGAAAATGCCGCGCCGCGATATTCAGGCTTACCGGCCAGGCATGCCCCGCCGCTTGCCAGCATTGCACCTGGGTCATTACCTGGTCCATGACCCACTCGCCGATGTCGACGATCAGGTCGGTCTCCTCCACCGGTGGCAGAAACTCCTGGGAGGCGAGCATGCCGCGCTGCGGGTGCTGCCAGCGCAGCATTGCCTCGAACCCCACCACCGCACCGCTACGCATATTGACCTTGGGCTGGAAATACAGGTGCAGCTCGCCAGTATTCAACGCTTGGCGCACCTGTTCGACGGTCTGGTAGGTGACCATCACCTCGCGATCACGCAGGACATCGAACAAATGGAAGCGATTGCGCCCGCTTTGCTTGGCTACGTACATGGCCTGGTCGGCGTGGCGCAACAAGGTGTCGGCGTCATGGTTATCGGTGGGGAACAGGGTCACGCCAATGCTGGCAAAGACGTTGATGTCCTTGCCCTGGATCGTATACGGCTGGGAAATGGTGGTCAGCACCCGCTGCAACGCTGCGCGCAACTCAAGCATGTCGCGCACATAACGCAGGATCAGCACAAACTCGTCACCGGCCAGCCGCGCCACCACATCCTCACCACGGATGATCGAGCGCAGGCGCGCAGCCACTTCCACCAGCAGCAGGTCACCGCAGGCGTGTCCGTAGCCATCGTTGACTGCCTTGAAGCCGTCGAGATCAAGCATGCACACCGCCAGGGGAATATCCTCCTGGCGGGAGAATTCTAGGGCCTGATGCAGCAAGTCCGACAGAAAGGCCCGGTTGGGCAAGCCGGTAAGTACGTCATGTCCGACCCGCCATTGCAGCGAGTGCAGCAACTGGCGCTTCTCGCTGACATCGAAACGGATCGATACGTAACGCACCACCTTGCCGGAGCGCTGATCCACCAGCGGCACCATGGTGCTGTCGACCCAGTACAGGCTGCCGTCCTTGGCGCGATTACAGATCTCGCCCTTCCACACCTGTCCCTGGGTGATGGTCTGCCACAGCCCGGTAAAGAACTCTTGCGGGTGCAGCCCGGAACTGAGCATCCGGTGGTTGGCACCGATCAGCTCTTCGCGGCTATAGCCCGACACCTGGCAGAACAGGTCATTGACATAGGTGATGCTGCCGCCGAGATCAGTCTCGGAGAAGATGGCGGCGGCATCGACGGCCCTGCGGTATTTCTCATCCATGAGTCAAACTCACTGTCGCTAGCGGTTGAACCGCTCGACCAGGGCACGCAACCCGGAAGAGATGTTTTCCAGCTCAGCGCCGCGAACCACTCCGGCGCTGGCATTCTCGGCAGTGCGCTGCACCGTGGCAGCGACACTGTTGATCTGTTCGGAAACCGATTCGGCTACATGTGACTGCTCCTGGGATGCCGCGGCCATTTGCTGGCTCATGTCAGTAATGCGCTCAACCGCCGCGCCGATCCCCTGCAAGGCCTGCTGCGCCTGCAACACCTGTTGCACGCCCTGTTCGGCTTCCTCTATGCCCAGGCTGGCAATTTGCACCGCTTCATCGGCACCGGCCCGCAGGCTCTGGATGATCCCCTGAATCTGCTGGGTCGATTCGCGAGTCTTGCCGGCCAGGGCCCGCACCTCGTCGGCGACCACGGCAAATCCGCGGCCTTGCTCACCGGCCCTGGCGGCCTCGATCGCGGCATTCAGGGCCAGCAGGTTGGTCTGGTCGGCAATCGCCTGGATCATGCTCGCCGCCACCATGATGTCCTGGGTCTGTCCGGCCAGGTCGCCCACCGCCTGGTTGATCTGGGTGACGGTGCGGGCCAGCAGCTGGATGGCATCGCGCGAAGTGCCCGCCACCTGGCTGCCCTGCTGGGCCAGGAGGTTGGCGGTATGGGCCTCGCTGGCAGTGTGCTGCACATGTTCGGCCACCTCGGTGATCGAGGCGGCCATCTGGGTCATGGCGGCAGCGGTCATGTCGGTCTCGGCCCGCTGCTCCAGCAGGGCCGACTCGGTGCGACTGGACAGCAGGCTGGAGTCGGCCGCCGCCGTAGCCATCTGCCGCGCCAGATCGCTGAGACGGGTCAAGGCGGTTTTCAGCCGCGCCTCTTCGCTGACCAGGACCATCTGCAACTGCGCCGCCGGCCCCAGCGCTTCGCTGTAGGCCAGGGCACAGATCGGATCGGCAAAGGTGTTCGGGGTGCTGCTGACAATCTGCTTGAGCTGCTGCCCCAAGCGCCGCTGGGCCAGCAGCCCGACAGCGACGAACCCCGCAACCGTCACCCCTTGCGCCGCCGCCGTTGGCAGCCAGTTGAACGCCGCCAGGCAACCCACCGCCACTGCCACCGGCAGCAGCAGCGGACGGGCTGCGGCTTCCATGCGCCGCCAGACCGAGACCGGTGACTTGTTAGCCCGCAACCGCGCATAAAGGACCTCGGCGCGACTCACCTGTTCCCGGGTCGGCTTGACCCGGACCGACTCGTAACCCACCAGCCGTCCATCCTCGAGAATCGGCGTGACATAAGCACTGACCCAATAGAAATTGCCGTTCTTGCAGCGGTTCTTCACCACGCCCATCCAGCTCTGGCCGGCCTTCAAGTAGCCCCACATCGACTCGAATACCGCCGCCGGCATATCCGGGTGGCGCACCAGGTTATGGGGGCTGCCAACCAGCTCGGCCTGGCTGAAACCACTCATGGCAGCGAACTCGGCATTGCAATAGGTAATCTGACTATTGGTATCGGTGGCGGATATGAGCCGCTGCTGGTCGGGAAAGGTCTGCTCAATAGAGGTGACCGGCAAATTGAGACGCACTTTAGAACTCCATAGACAGCCTGCGATCAATAGTTACCGGAGCCCGGCAATAGATTGATTCGCGATGTACTTTCCAGGCAGTACGACTCAATCGAAAGGGTCGCCCTGATTGCAGCCGTACAGCGGTTTGCGCGGCAGTTGACCGTCGATTCGACGGAGATCAACTAGGATCAGATAAGGCGTCAGGCAGGGACGACAGACGGACTGTTGGCGGGATTAACGAGACGTTCTAGCCTCTACCAAGTCCTCGGTTTAGGTGAACAAGGGAAATGCAATGATTTCTTGTTTCATAAACCTGCCTTCTGAAACTAGATCACCAAATACCTGTTCGAAGCGCCGATTCTACGAAATACATCACATTTTGCAAAGCAAGGTGATGAATCATGGTGTTGTCTAATGCAAAGATTTATCGTTAAGTTCTTGATTCTAAATGGGAATTGAGCGATGCAAATTTCAAGTTTGGGTGCAGCCATCAGGCGCTATCGAAAGTTAGCGGGGCTTACTCAGGCTGAACTAGGTGAAAAAACCGGTTTTGACCCAAAAACCATCAGCCGCTTCGAAACCGGCACCTACACCCCCAGCGTTGAAGCTCTATTTCTGCTAGCCGAAGTACTGGGAGTGAAGCTGAAAGCCTTCTTTGCCGATCTGGGTGACGAAGAGGAACAGCGGGCTTATTTGTTCGGTGTCATTCATAAAGCCACCCCGAAGGATCTGGGAAAGCTGATAGCAGCGGTAGACCAGGCCTTGTCCAAGCCTTGAGCCCCGCAACAAATCAACAAGAAGAGGCACACTTATCAACCCTGATAAGTTGGCCTCTTTTTTAATCCATGACTCCTGACAGGAACTGACAGCCTCCGCGCATAAGCTCGTGCCTGCAGCACAGCCCAAGGACCCTGGAGTCGTCATGATCAGCAACACCTATTTCCTGCTCTATGTGGACAGCCCCGCCGTCAGTGCGGAGTTCTACCGCCGCCTGCTGGATAAACCGCCGGTGGAGTCATCGCCGACCTTTGCCCTGTTCATTCTCGACTCGGGGATCAAGCTCGGCCTGTGGTCCCGCCATACCGTGGAACCGAGCGCCCAGGCTGCCGGGGGTGGCGGCGAACTGGGCTGGGCAGTGGACAGTCGCGAAGCGGTGGATGAACTTCATCGGCACTGGCAAGCCCTGGGAATGACCATTGCCCAAGCGCCGAGCATGATGGATTTCGGCTACACTCTGGTCGCCCTCGATCCGGACGGGCATCGCTTGCGCGTGCTGCACCTGACTGCCGACTAGGCCGATGACAATCAGCCGGCGCGAGCCCCAGCACCGCCCTTCTACTGCCAGCTCTTCGCCGGCTGACAGAAATAAATAGAAACGTCTCATTGAGCCGACCGGTACTCATCGTTATCCTCCCCGCCGACTTGTCACCGTTTGTAAGGGAATACGATGAAGTACCTGCACCTCCTCATGGCGGCGGCCATCCTCTGCGCCACACCATTCTTTGCTTGTGCCGCCACCTCGAATGAGGGCAAGGACGCCGAGCCACAGACCGCCGAGCAATTTCTCGCCTCGCTCTCCCAGCGCCACGGCAACATCAAGCTGCCCGGGGATATTGCCAGCCTCGACCTGAGCAACGAGTTTTACTACCTCTCTCCCAAGGACACCGAGAAGCTGCTCACTGAAGGCTGGGGCAACCCGCCAGGCTTCAGCACCCTGGGCATGATCGTGCCCAGCGCGGTCAGCCCGCTGTCCGCCGAAGGCTGGGGCGTGATCATCAGCTACAAGGATGACGGCCACATCTCCGACGCCGACGCAGAGAAGATCAACTATCAGGACCTGCTCAAAGAGATGCAGGAAGCGGACAAGGAAGACAATCAGCAGCGCAAGGAACAGGGCTACAGCGCCATCCACCTGCTGGGCTGGGCCGAACAGCCGAGCTACGACGCGCAGTCCCACAAGATGTACTGGGCCCGCGAGCTCAAGGCCGAAGGGGCAGAGAGCAACACCCTGAACTACAGCATCCGCGTGCTGGGGCGCGAAGGCGTGCTGGAACTCAATGCAGTCGCCTCCATGGACGACCTGGCCACCATCAAGCGCGAAATACCCAAAGTGCTGGCCTTCACCAACTTCACCGACGGCAACCGTTACGCCGACTACAACCCAAGCACCGACAAGCTGGCCTCCTACGGCCTGGCCGCACTGGTAGCCGGCGGTATCGCCAGCAAGGCCGGGCTGTTCGCCAAACTCGGGGTATTGCTCCTGGCCGGCAAGAAATTCATCGTCCTGGGCGTACTTGCCATCGCCGCGTTCGCCGGCAGGCTGTTCAAGAAAAAGAGCTGATCTACCGAGCATGACGCCCCGCTCCCAGGGGCGTTATGGCTTATCAATCACCCCGCGCGCCTCCTGACGCTCCCTTGGCAAGATCGTCGATCGGCCGAGGCGCCGCTGCCGCCAACGCCCCTCCAACTGCATGGCCATCACACTGCCCAGCACCACCGCCGCCCCCAGCACCACGCCAGATTGCACTGATTCACCCAGTACCGTTGCGGCCAACAGCATCGCCACCGGCGGGATCAGGTACATGGCGATTGACGCCCGACTGACCTCAACCCGCGCCAACACATAAGCCCAGGCCAGATACGCCAACGCACTGGGAAACACCCCCAGCAACAACACCGCCACATTCACCCGCCACGACGCCTGGAGCACCGCCTGCGCCAACCCCGGCGTATACACCGACAATAACAACGTACCGCACCAAACCATGTAGCAGACCGTGGTCAAGACCCCGTAGCGTCCGGAAAAGCGCCGCTGCAAGACGAAGTACAGCCCCCAGGAGAACGCCGCCAACAACACCAGCAAGCCGCGAGGCTCGATCGCCCCTAGCCCCTTGTCACCCACAACCACCAACACCGCCCCCGCCAGCCCCATAACCACACATCCCCAGCGCCAACCGCTGACCGGTTCCTTGAGCCAGAAAAAGGCAATCAGCGAACTGAAGATCGGCGCCGATTGCGCCAGCACGCTGGACGCCCCGGCACTCAACCCTTGTTGCCCATAGTTGAGGCTGACGTGATGCAGAGCGATGGCAAAGAACCCCAGCACCAGCAACCAGGGCAGATCGCGCCAGTGCGGCCGGGATATTTTCATCAGCAGTGCGATCCCTACCATGAACAGCGAAGCAATCAAAAAGCGCAGCAGTGCCAAATGCCCAGGGCTGTAGCCCTCAAGGCCGATATGAATGCCCACCGGCGAATAGCCCCAACAGAGAATGACCGCAGCAGTAGCCAGCACCAGCTTGAACATCGGCGAAATCGTCACAAGGAAGACACCCTGATAGAAAGAACAGCAGTGTCCCGCCCTCTACAGCTCACCACAATTAACCGATACTGAGCTCATTCCTCACTGGAAATGAGCAATGGAACTGACCCAACTGAAGATGGTGAAGGCCGTAGCCCGCACCGGCAGCATCGCCCGCGCGGCCGAGCAACTGCATTGCGTGCCGTCCAACATCAGCAATCGCCTCAAGCAACTGGAAAGCGAACTCGGCACCCCGCTGTTCACCCGCGCCGGGCGTGGCCTGAAAATCAGCCCTGCCGGGGAAATCTTCCTTGGCTACAGCGAGCGCATCCTGGCCCTGGTGGACGAAGCCAAGCGCGCGCTGGACAGCCAGGCCGAACCCTGCGGCCTGCTGCGCCTGGGCTCGATCGAATCCTGCGCAGGCGGACGCCTGCCGCCACTGCTGGCGGAATACCATCGGCGTTACCCACAAGTCAGTGTGGAATTGGTGACGGGCACCTGGTCGCAACTCTTTGATGAACTGCAACACCAGCGCATCGACGGCGCGCTGGTGGCCATCGACAGCCTGCCGGCGAAACTGCAGCAGACGGTGCTTTACCGCGAACCCCTGGTGCTGATTTCCAGCGCCGCCAGCGCGCCGATCCGCAGTGCCAATGACCTGCAGGGGCAAACCCTGTTCATGTGGCCACCAGGCTGCCCCTATCGTCGCGCCCTGGAAACCTGGCTGGGTAAACATGGGCTGGACCTGCCGATTACCGGCTATGCCAGTTGGGGCACCATCATCGGCTGCGTCAGCGTGGGCGCGGGTGTCTCGCTGATTCCGCAAGGCGTGCTGGAGCGCTACTCGCAATCGGCGACGCTGACCGTGCAGCACTTCAGCGACCTACTGCCAGTGGACAACCGCTTTGTCTGGCACAAGGATGTGCAACGGCATCCCGCTAGGGATGCGTTTGCCCAATTGTTGCGGGAAAAACTGGGGGCATGACAGGGGCCGTTTCACCCCGCAAACGAACCAAGCGATTCGACGTCGCATATTGCGGTGCGATTTCACAAGCACTACGGGCTATCACCCAGAGAGTTGCGAGCGCTGATTTAACCAGGAGTCAGACACTCGTCATTGCGGATGCCGCTCCAACACAGCAGCGATGAAGGGTGCCTTTTGTGCGAGATATTCGCCAATACCCTGCCGATTGCTTGCTTCGAGCCGAAGCTTCAGGTCCTGGTATTGCTGGCGGAGGTCGCCGTCCTGTCGCAACAAATCGCGAAAACGCAGCATGCGCCCAATCTGCTCATGGCCGCCGGTGCAGACATGCACCTTGTGGGTTCGCACACCGTCGACATCTCGCCGATAAAAGTGATGCCCCACTGAAAGATCGCTGCCCCGGACATAACCCAACGTGCTCATGAAAGCATTGCGCGCCGCTTCCCCCCGGTGCTCCGAGACCACAACCAAGAGATCGATCTCCGGCTTGGCCGCCAGCCCAGAGACCGCGGTGCTACCGACATGATGAATAGCCACCAGCTCGCCGCCAAATCCCTTGATTATGCGGTCTTTCTCGGCGAGGAATCCAAGTGGCCACTGACAGTCGTAAAGGGAAATTTTACTGGTTAACGCCATTACCACTCCTTTCTCCGCAGAAGCATCTCGAGAGATCAATCTCGGCTAGCAATCCCTGGCACCTCGCCTGAGGCCGGTGTCCAGCGTTTTCGAACAGCCCGGAGTTGAAAATATGGCGGCGATTAAATCACAGGCACGAAAAAATCCACGCAGCCAGGACGCTGTGCAGAGACGAAATTTTATGGGTTCTGATCAAACTCGTTGAGGACCAACGAGAGCGTTATGGAGGCAACCCCACCAGCCACACCCCGGCACACAATGTTCCCGCTGTGGCTGCTGCCTTCCGGCTCTGACCAGGTTCACGGGTAATCGTTGCGGGGGGACCGATGGGGTCACCATAACGACGCTTGCCTGTCGGCGAGCCGCGCCATTGTACCTATCTGAGTTGAACTTACAACCGCTCGTTGCAGATTAAAAAATCTGATGAGCTTCAAGCACTTGGATGCCGCACCGAGTAAAACCCCACTGCCCTCCCCCGACACACGCCTGCCACACCTGCAGAGCCCCCTCCGTAGTGCAGGAACAATCCTGCTCGCGATACAGGGGCTGCGGAATAACGTTGATACCTTCGCGAGCAAGCTCGCCCCTCTACCACAGCCAGCGGTCAATCCAGGGACAGTACCTCGTCAGCACAGCCGCCTTTCTGCTGGATCACCAAGTGGATGAAATGCAGTTTGGCGATCACCGCAGGGGGCAGGATGAAAGGGTAGAAGTCCGGCTGCCCCATGCTGCGTGACAACTCGTTGAGCATTCCCGCCAGTTCGATCCAGGCATTGACGAAGGCCAGGAACGCCGGACCACCGGGATGCTGCGGATCGTACAGGGTGGCCAGGAGAAATGGCTGGTAGTCGAGATCCATGTCGCGAGCGCTCATGCCGAAACCAAGGGCGGTGTCCACCGCGTCCATCATGTGCAGGTAGTGGGCCCAGGTTTCTGCCCAGTCTTCCCAGGGGTGCATCGTGGCATAGGCGCTGACATGGCTCTGTTGCCAGCCAATCGGTGCGCCTTCCTGGTAGTGCCGGTCCAGGGCTTCGGCGTAGCTGTAGCGCTCGTCACCAAACAGGCTGCGAAAGGGTTCCAGCCACTCGCTATTGGCAATCAAGCGGTCCCAGTAGTAGTGCCCCACCTCATGGCGAAAATGCCCAAGCAGGGTGCGATAAGGCTCGTGCATCTGCGCCCGAACCTGTTCGCGATGGGCGTCGTCAGCTTCCTTGATATCCAGGGTGATCAGGCCATTGGCATGCCCGGTAATAGGCGCCCTGCCCTCCAGGTCGATACCGATGAAGTCGAAGGCCAGCCCAGCATCTTCGTCTTCGCTCTTGGGGATGACCTGCAGCCCCAGGTCAACCAATTGCGCCACTAGCCGGCGCTTGGCGATTTCCACCTTGCGCCAACGCTCAGGATTCTCAGGCACCGAAAGATCGGGAATAGTGCGATTCAGACTACAGGCCACACACAGGCTGCCGGTCAGGTGGGCAGGCAGCAACCAGTTGCAGGCTGCAGGGGTATCGAGATTGGCGCAGCGTTTGAACGCACCCGCTTCGGGCTTGGCATCGAACACCCAGGTTTCAGCCGCAGGCCCTGGCTGCAGAGAGGATAAACAACTCAATGGCGCGGCATAGCCAAGCATGGCCGAACAGGCCAGGCACTGGCTGTTGCGAAAGAACAGCGACTGCCCGCAGCGGCACGACCAGAGCTTGCCATTGCGTGAACGATCACCCACAAAGGGCGCGGCGATTCGGGAACTGAGCTGCTCGAAGAAACGGTACATGACGAATCCTCCCTGAGGCTGCCAAGACTAGATCATCCTGGCTGCGTCATCGTTCCCTCAGCCTTGTAGGAGACGGCTTACCGGCGAAAGGCTTCACCGGCAAGCCGTCCCTTGCCACTCAGGCCGGAATGGAGATGCCGTGCTGCGCAAGGAACGCAACGAAAGCCTCTTCGTCCAGCACCTTGAGGCCCAGCTCGCTGGCCTTGGCCAGCTTGGAACCCGCGCCAGGACCGGCCACCACACAGTGGGTTTTCGCCGAGACGGAACCTGCCACCTTGGCACCCAGGCTTTCCAATTTGTCCTTGGCCACATCACGGCTCATCAGCTCCAGGGAGCCGGTGAGCACCCAGGTCTGCCCTGCCAAAGGCAAGCCCTCAACGACCTTCTTCTCGCTTTGCCAGTGCATGCCGAACGCCTTGAGTTGATCCTCAATGGCCTGGGCCAGCTGGGCGTTGCTCGGGTTGTCGAAAAACTCGCGTACCGACTTGGCCTGTTTCTCTGGCAGAGCCTGGCGCATATCCAGCCAGTCAGCAGCAATCACCCCCTGCAGGGAGCCGAACTTGTCCGCCAGTTTCTGCGCGGCGCCCGGGCCCACCGAGGGGATATTGAGCTTGTCGAGCATGCCGCCCAGGGTGGTACTGGCGGCGAACTCCGCGCCCAGATCGCCCTGATCCTGCAACACCAGGCCGCACTGGTCCTCGGCCAGCAAGGCACCGATCACTTGCTGGTTATGGCTGTCTTCAAAGAAGCTATGAATCTCGTGAGCCACTTCCAAGCCCACGTCCGGCAGATAGGTCAGCACCTGGGGCAGTGCCTGCTGGACCCGCTCCAAAGCTCCCAGGGAACGTGCCAGCACCTTGGCGGTTTCTTCACCGACATCCGGGATACCCAAGGCATAGATGAACCGCGCCAGCGCCGGGCGCTTGCTGTCCTCAATAGCCTTGAGCAGCTTGTTGCTGGAAACCTCGGCAAAGCCTTCCAGGTCGATGATCTGTTCGTACTTGAGCTGGTAGAGATCTGCCGGCGAGGCAATGAGCTTTTCATCCACCAATTGCTCGATGGTCTTGTCCCCCAGGCCTTCAATGTCCATGGCGCGGCGGGAGACGAAGTGGATGATCGCCTGCTTGAGCTGGGCAGCACAGGCCAGGCGGCCGACGCAGCGATACACCGCACCTTCGCTGACGGTTTCCCGGCCTTTGCTGCGCTTGACCAACTGCGTGCGCTCAACGTGGGAACCACAGACCGGACAGCTCTCGGGAATCTGCACCGGCCGGGCATTCTCGGGACGCCGCTCGGCGACCACCTGCACCACTTGCGGAATCACGTCGCCGGCGCGACGGATGATCACCGTGTCACCAATCATCAGACCCAGGCGCGCCACTTCGTCCATGTTGTGCAAGGTGGCATTGGATACGGTGACCCCAGCCACCTTGACCGGTTTCAAGCGCGCGACAGGAGTTACCGCGCCAGTGCGGCCGACCTGGAACTCCACGTCCAGCAGCTCAGTAAGCTCCTCCATCGCCGGGAATTTATGGGCAATGGCCCAGCGCGGCTCCCGGGCACGGAAGCCCAGCTCACGCTGGGAGGCAATGCTGTTGACCTTGAACACCACGCCGTCGATTTCATACGGCAGCGCATTACGTCGCTCACCGATCTCACGGTAATAATCCAGACACTCATCGATACCCTTGGCCAGCCGCAACTCATGACTGATGGGCATGCCCCAGCGCTTGAGCTGCTCCAGGTTGCCGATATGGGTGTCGGCGATATCGGCGCTCACCTGGCCCAGCCCGTAGCAGCAGAATTCCAGGGGCCGGCTGGCGGTGATCTTCGAATCCAGCTGGCGCAGGCTGCCTGCGGCGGCATTGCGCGGGTTGGCGAAGGTCTTGCCGCCCGACTCCAGCTGCGCGGCGTTCAGGCGCTCGAAACCGGCCTTGGACATGAACACTTCACCGCGCACCTCCAGAGTTGCCGGCCAGCCGCTGCCTTGCAGCTTGAGCGGAATGTTGCGCACGGTGCGCACGTTGACGCTGATGTCTTCACCGGTGGTGCCGTCGCCACGGGTAGCGCCACGCACCAGCACACCGTCCTGGTACAGCAAGCTGACCGCCAGGCCATCGAGCTTGGGCTCGCAACTGTACTCCACCGCCGCACCACCACCGAACAGGTCGCCCGCCGGCAGATCCAGGCCTTCGGTGACCCGTCGATCGAACTCGCGCATGTCGACTTCTTCGAAGGCGTTGCCCAGGCTGAGCATAGGGACTTCATGACGCACTTGAGTGAAGGCCGAGAGCGCTGCACTGCCGACGCGCTGAGTAGGCGAATCGCTGGTTACCAGTTGCGGATGCTCGGCTTCCAGGGCCTTGAGCTCGTGGTACAGCCGGTCGTACTCCACGTCCGGGATGCTCGGCTCGTCGAGCACGTGGTAGCGGTAATTGTGCTGGTCCAGCTCAGCGCGCAGCTCAAGAATGCGGGTTTCGGCGGCGGTCATGGGAGGTTCTCTCAAAAAGCAAAAGAGCAGCCTAGGCTGCTCGATCTGAAGATAGGGGCACAGGCGTCGCTGGCAAGCCAGCACCTACAAGAGGAGCTGGCTGCGAGAGCTTAGCGCTTTTGGGTCAGGGCACGGCGCTCGAATTCGACGATACGCTGACGGTAGTGCTCGATGGTCTGGGCGGTCAGGACGCTGCGCTGATCATCCTTGAGCTCGCCGTTGAGTTCCTGGGACAGCTTGCGGGCCGCCGCAACCATCACGTCGAAGGCTTGCTTCGGGTGACGCGGGCCAGGCAAGCCAAGGAAGAAGCTCACTGCCGGAGTACTGAAGTGGTCGATGTCGTCCAGGTCAAACACCCCGGGCTTGACTGCGTTAGCCATGGAGAACAGCACCTCGCCATTACCGGCCATGCTTTCGTGGCGATGGAAAATATCCATCTCGCCAAAGCGCAGGCCGCTTTCAAGGATGTTCTGCAGCAGTGCCGGGCCTTTGAAGCCCGCGGTGTCACGGCAAATAACGCTGATCACCAGCACTTCTTCGGCTTGCGGTTGTTCCTTGTCGATATGACTGGCGGACTTGCCTTCATCGGCCGGGAAGTCGTCGTCGCGGCTGCTGAAGCTCGGGCCGTTGTCCAGGTCCAGATCCAGGTTGAGGTCGCCCTGATGAGGCTCACCACCACGCTTGCTGCGCTTGGACGAAGAGTTTTCCCGTGGCTCGCGGGCAGACATGCTCACCGACGGCAGATCATGCTCGTCCAGTTGTGGCTCTTTATGGTTGTCCAGCACCCGAGGCGGACCCAGCAACTCGGCACCGCCGCCTTCCTCATCCGGCAAATTGGAAAGACTTCGATCAAGACGGAATTTCAACTTCCCCTTGCCGCCGCGCATACGCCGCCAGCCATCAAAAAGAATACCGGCGATAACAATAATGCCGATGACGATCAGCCACTCGCGCAGACCGATTTCCATGTAATCCCGTGCCTCTATAAAAAATGCTGAAAAATAAGGGGTTTACAATCTGCAAACCGCTTTAAAACGTGGCGCCAACTCTATGTTCTGAATGGCGTTTTGCCCACGCATAGGAAAAATTGACATTAAATTAGCACGACCAAAGGCAACTTTACACCGTCTGTCACAACGGTTACGGCCAATATATCGATTGGCCAGCTCGGCAATGGGAAAAATCCTCGATTTATCCCCCCAACAGTCGCCTCAGTCATACAGACTCAAGCGTCCACCATCGCCATCGCCTCCTCGACATCCACGGCTACCAGGCGCGAACAACCGGGTTCGTGCATCGTCACCCCCATCAATTGATCGGCCATTTCCATGGCGATCTTGTTGTGGGTGATATAGATGAACTGCACAGTCTGCGACATCTCTTTAACCAATCTTGCATAACGTCCAACGTTAGCGTCATCCAGCGGCGCGTCAACTTCATCGAGCATGCAAAACGGCGCGGGGTTCAACTTGAAGATAGCGAACACCAACGCCAATGCGGTCAATGCCTTTTCGCCACCGGAGAGCAAATGAATAGTGCTGTTCTTCTTGCCCGGCGGACGCGCCATGATCGTTACCCCTGTATCGAGTAGATCTTCGCCCGTCAGTTCCAAATAAGCGCTGCCACCACCGAAAACTTTTGGAAAGAGTGCCTGCAAACCAGCATTAATCTGATCAAAGGTATCTTTGAAACGATTACGGGTTTCCTTGTCGATCTTGCGAATCACGTTCTCCAGGGTTTCCAGGGCCTCTACCAAATCGGCATTCTGGGCATCCAGGTAGCGCTTGCGCTCGGACTGCTGCTGGTATTCATCGATGGCCGCGAGGTTGATCGCCCCCAGGCGCTGAATCCGTGCCGCAATACGCTCCAACTCTTCTTCGGCGGCCTGTTCGCTGGCATCGCCCGTCAGGGTCGCCAGCACCCCGTCGAGGTCGTAGCCGTCGGCCAGCAACTGCTCCTGCAAGGTCTTGCGGCGCACGCTCAAGGCTTGCCATTCCATGCGCTGCTGTTCGAGCTGGCCACGGATCAGCTGGGATTGCTGCTCGGCCTGGTTGCGGCGCTTCTCGGCATCGCGCAGTTCACGGTCGGCATCTTCCAGGGCGATCTGTGCGGTCTTGAGCTCGACGTCCACGGTCATGCGCTTTTCCAACAGCTCTTCGAGCTTGAGGCGCAATTCCTCCAGGGGAGCCTCACCCTCCTCCAGGTTGAGGCTGAGCTGTTCGCGCTTCTCGGTCAGGCGCTCGGATTGCAACTCCAGGCGCTCCAGGGCCTGACGGGTGGAATCGTGCTGGGCCTTGAGCGAGCCCATGCGCACCGCCAATTGGTGAGCGTGATCCTTATGCTGGCGCGCCTCCTGGCGCACCCGATCGAGGCGCTCGCGCAGGCTGTCGCGCTGGGCCAGGAGCAGTTCTCGCTGCTCGGTGTCCAGGGCCATGCTGTCGAGGGCATCCTGCAACTGCAGGCGTGCCTCGCCGACGTGTTCATGCTCCAGCTCACGCTGCTCACCGAGCTCGACCAACTCTTCATCGAGGCGGGTACGGCGCAAACTCAACTGTTCGGCCTTGGCCTTGCCCGCGGACAACTTGGCTTTCAGTTCCCCTTGTTGCCGAGCTTCATCCTGCAATAGGCGGCGCAGGTGTTCGCGGCCGTTCTCCTGCTGACGCTGCTGCGCCCGCAGATTGAGCAATTGGCTCTCCAGGGTCTCGACACTGGCTTCGCGCTCATCACGCTCCAGCGTCAGTTGCTGGATTTCCTGACCCCGGGCCAGCACGCCACTTTCCGCTTCACTGGCACGCCGGACCCGCAGGAAATGCCGACCAACCCAGTAGCCGTCGCGACTGATCAAGCTTTGCCCAGGGGCCAGCTGCCCGCGCAAGGCCAAGGCCTGTTCGAGGGTTTCCACCGGTTTGATCTGGCCCAGCCAGGGCGACAGATCCACCTGGGATTCAACCTTGTCCAGCAGGCTGCCAGGCACGCGTAACGCATCCCCCTGCAGACTCAGCAAACGCAGATCACCCTGGGCAAAACCTGCCAGATCGATACCGGCAAAGTCGTCCACCAGAACCGCCTGTAGGTCGGCGCCGAGCACGGTTTCTACCGCCAGTTCCCAACCCGCTTCCACGTGCATGCCATCGGCCAGACGCGGACGCTCGGATAACTGCTGTTCACGCAGCCATTGGGCAGTGCCGGTACCTGGGTCGAGCGCCGCTTGCTGCAAAGCCTCCAAGGACGCCAGCCGGCCGTTGAGCCGCTGCAGCTCACCCTGAGCCTGCTGCTGGGCCTGGGTGGCCTGTTGCAATTGCTGGCGCAGTTGCTCCAGGCGCTCGACCTGTGACTCCTCGCTGGCCTGCAAGTCTTCCAGGGTCGCCTCGCTGGCAGCCAGTTGCTCATTGAGTTCAAGGATCGCCGCATCTTCCGGGTCGGCCGAGAGCAACTCGCGCTCCTCGGTCAAGCGCCGTTGCCGTTCGGACAAGCGCTCCATGCTGCTTTCCAGCTGCTGGATACGTGACTGCTGCACTTCCGCCTGGCGCCGCGGCTCGGCGGAACTCAGGTTGAAGGCGTCCCACTGTTCCTGCCAACCGTGCATGGTGGTTTCGGCGTCTTCCAGGGTCGCTGCCGCTTCCTCGGCTGCCGCCGCAGTGACTTCCTGCTCAGGCTCGAGCATGCCCAGCTCTTCCCCCAGGGTCGCCAGTAACGTGCGATCGTGCCCCAGATGCGACTCGGTTTCCAAACGTGCGCGCTCGGCTTCCTTGAAATCCTCCTGCAACTGCCGCAGACGCTGCTGGCCGTGCTGGATGCTCTGCTCGACCCGGGCAATATCACCGCCCACCGAGTAGAAACGGCCCTGCACCAGATTGAAGCGCTCGGACAGCTCATGGTGACCATCACGAAAGCGTTCGATAGCGGCATCGGCATTGCGCTGATCGGCCACCAGCGCCTCGAAACTGACTTCCTGGCTGCCAATCACCGACTCACGCTGGCCCACCTGCTCATTCAACGCCTGCCAGCGCAGGGCCGACAATTGCGCCTTGAGCTGACGCTCCTCGGCCTTGTACTCCTGATACTTCTCGGCGGCCTGGGCCTGGCGATGCAGGCGTTCGAGCTGGCGCTCCAGCTCATCGCGCAAGTCGGTCAGGCGTGCCAGATTCTCGTGAGTGCGGCGGATGCGATTTTCCGTCTCGCGCCGGCGCTCCTTGTACTTGGAGATGCCCGCGGCTTCTTCGATGAAGTTGCGCAGGTCCTCGGGCTTGGCCTCGATCAACTTGGAGATCATGCCCTGCTCGATGATCGAGTAGCTGCGTGGCCCCAGGCCGGTGCCAAGGAAGATATCGGTGATGTCCCGACGGCGGCACTTGGTGCCGTTGAGGAAGTAACTGTTCTGGCTGTCGCGGGTCACCTTGCGGCGGATGGAAATCTCCGCGTAGGCGGCGTATTCGCCCACCAGGGTGCCGTCGGAGTTGTCGAACACCAGTTCGATGCTGGCCTGGCTCACCGGCTTGCGGCTGGTGGAGCCGTTGAAGATGACATCGGTCATCGACTCGCCACGCAGGTTCTTCGCCGAGCTTTCACCCATCACCCAGCGCACCGCGTCGATGATGTTCGATTTGCCGCAGCCATTGGGCCCGACTACCGCCGCCATGTTACTGGGGAAGTTCACCGTGGTGGGGTCGACGAAGGACTTGAACCCCGCCAGCTTGATGCACTTGAGTCGCACGTTTACGCATCCGCCAACGCAGATACCACCAGATCGCTGCTGCGCTGGGCATACGCCGTCAGCACCTGACGGATCTGCTCCAGGTCACGAGCCAGCACCGCGGCCAACAGTTGCTCGAACAGTGCCAGGTACTCGCTCATCGATGCCTTGCGCTGCTCCAGTGCCAGGTAATAGGCACGGCTCATGGCCGGTTGCAGGTTCTCGACGGTTTCCTGCAGGTACGGATTGTTGGCGAAGGGATAGGCCGCGCGCATCACGCTGAAGCTGTCTTCGACAAAGGCGCGGATGTCCTGGCGCTCGTAAGCGCTCACCAGCCGTTGCTGGATCTGCAGGAACGGCGCCATGTCGCTCTGCTGTGCCCAGCCACTGGCCACCGAGTTGCCCAGCAGGATGTACAGCTCGCTCATCAGGGTGCAGAGGCTGCGGACCTTGTGCTCGGTAAGCTCGGTCACGTGGGCACCGCGGCGCGGCAGGATCGCGATCAGATGGCGACGCTCGAGAATCAGCAAGGCCTCGCGCACCGATCCACGGCTGACATTGAGGGCCAAGGTGACCTTCTGTTCCTGAATCCGCTCCCCAGGCTTGAGATCCCCGCGAATGATACGTTCGGCGAGGTGGTGAGCAATTTGCTCGGCGAGGCTGTCCGGCGCCTTGAACGTCATGGTTTTCCTTCAAAATCTTTAATCGGCACAAGCCGCGCAGTGTAGCGCAATTGATACCTCATGGCGGAGTGCCCCAACAGGGGAATTTGGCATGAAACAAGCAGATTGATACGGACTCTGTAGCCGCTGCCGCGGGCTGCGATCGCTTCCAGGGGCAGTGACCCTGTCGATCATGCACAAGGCCCTTCAGGCCTTATCGCAGCCCGCGGCAGCAGCGACCGGGATACCGTTCATACTTGAAATGTTGACCATCGAAATTTCCTGACCTTAAAGTCAGAAAATCATTGACCGAAAAGTCAGACATGACTAAATTCGGCTCACGTCGGTTAACAATAATAATGAGTCTGCGAGGCCTTCCGTGATCCAGTTTTTACTCAACCAGGAACTCCGTAGCGAGCACGCCCTGGACCCCAATCTGACCGTGCTCAACTATCTGCGCGAGCACTTGGGCAAACCCGGCACCAAAGAAGGTTGCGCCAGCGGTGACTGCGGCGCCTGCACCGTGGTGGTGGGCGAGCTGCAGGTGGATGCCCAGGGCAGCGAATCCATTCGCTATCGCAGCCTCAACTCATGCCTGACCTTCGTTTCGTCCCTGCACGGCAAGCATCTGATCAGCGTCGAAGGGCTCAAGCACCAGGGTCAACTGCACAGCGTGCAACAGGCCATGGTCGACTGCCACGGCTCGCAGTGCGGCTTCTGTACCCCGGGCTTCGTCATGTCACTGTTCGCCCTGCAAAAGAACAGCTCTGAACCCGACCTCCACAAGGCCCACGAAGCCCTGGCCGGCAACCTCTGCCGCTGCACCGGCTACCGGCCGATTCTCGCCGCAGCCGAACAATCCTGCTGCGGCCAGCAGCGCGATCAGTTCGATGCCCGCCAGGCCGAGACCATCGCCCGCCTCAAGGCCATTGCGCCCAAGGACACCGGCGAGCTCAACAGCGGTGACAAACGCTGCCTGGTGCCGCTGACCGTCGCCGACCTGGCCGACCTCTACGACGCCTATCCGCAAGCCCGGCTGCTGGCCGGCGGCACCGACCTGGCGCTGGAGGTGACCCAGTTCCATCGAACCCTGCCGGTCATGATCTACGTCGGCAACATTGCCGAGATGAAGCGCATCGAACGCTTCGACGATCGCCTGGAAATCGGCGCCGCCACCGCCCTCACCGACTGTTATGACGCACTGCATGCCGAGTACCCGGATTTCGGCGAACTGCTGCAGCGCTTCGCCTCATTGCAGATCCGTAACCAGGGCACCCTGGGCGGCAATATCGGCAATGCTTCGCCGATCGGCGACTCGCCGCCCCTGCTGATAGCCCTGGGCGCGCAGATCGTACTGTGCAAGGGCGACGTACGCCGGACCTTGGCCCTGGAAGACTATTTTATCGATTACCGGGTCACCGCCCGCCAGGACAGCGAGTTCATCGAAAAGATCATCGTGCCCCGGGCCAGTGCCGAACGGCTGTTCCGCGCCTACAAGGTGTCCAAGCGCCTGGATGACGATATTTCTGCGGTCTGCGCGGCCTTCAACCTGCGGATCGAAAACGGCATGGTCAGCGATGCCCGCATTGCCTTCGGCGGCATGGCGGCGATTCCGAAACGGGCCAAGAGCTGTGAAGCCGCCCTGGTCGGCGCGCCCTGGAACCAGGCCACCGTAGAACGCGCCTGCGCGGCTCTCGCGCAAGACTTCACCCCGCTCTCGGATTTTCGCGCGAGCAAGGAATACCGCCTGCTCAGCGCACAGAACCTGCTGCGCAAATACTTCATCGAACTGCACACACCGCACATCGAGACCCGGGTGACCGCTTATGTCTAATCATCACAAAGTCGAGAAGACCCAAGCCGAACTGACGGCCCTGTTTCACCAGGACCTGACCACCGGCGTCGGCCGCAGCGTCAAGCACGACAGCGCCGCCAAACACGTGTCAGGTGAAGCGGTGTACATCGACGACCGCCTGGAATTCCCCAACCAACTGCACGTCTTTGCACGACTCTCGGACCGTGCCCATGCCCGGGTCATCAGCATCGACACCGCGCCCTGCTACGCCTTCGAAGGGGTGCGCATCGCCATTACCCACGAGGATATTCCCGGCCTCAAGGACATTGGCCCGCTATTGCCCGGCGACCCGTTGCTGGCCATCGACACCGTCGAGTTTGTCGGCCAGCCGGTGCTGGCCGTAGCGGCCAAGGACCTGGATACCGCGCGCAAGGCGGCGATGGCCGCAATCATCGAATACCAGGACCTGGAGCCGGTGCTGGATGTGGTGGAAGCCCTGCGCAAACGCCACTTCGTGCTGGATAGCCACACCCACCAGCGCGGCGATTCGGCCGGCGCACTGGCCAGCGCCGAACACCGCATTCAAGGCACCTTGCACATCGGCGGCCAGGAACATTTCTACCTGGAAACCCAGATCTCCTCGGTGATGCCTACCGAAGACGGCGGCATGATCGTCTACTGCTCGACCCAGAACCCCACCGAAGTACAGAAACTGGTGGCGGAAGTGCTCGACGTATCAATGAACAAGATCGTGGTCGACATGCGGCGCATGGGCGGCGGTTTTGGCGGCAAGGAAACCCAGGCCGCCAGCCCCGCCTGCCTGTGCGCGGTGATCGCACGCCTCACCGGCCAGCCGACCAAGATGCGCCTGCCGCGGGTCGAAGACATGCTGATGACAGGTAAGCGTCACCCCTTCTACGTCGAGTACGACGTCGGCTTCGACAATAACGGTCGCCTGCACGGCATCCAGCTGGAGCTGGCGGGCAACTGCGGCTGCTCGCCGGACCTCTCGGCGTCTATCGTCGACCGGGCGATGTTCCATGCCGACAACGCCTACTACCTGGGCGATGCCACCATCAATGGCCATCGCTGCAAGACCAACACCGCGTCGAATACCGCCTACCGCGGCTTCGGTGGCCCGCAAGGCATGGTCGCCATCGAGGAAGTGATGGACGCCATCGCCCGCCACCTGCACCTGGACCCGCTGGCGGTGCGCAAGGCCAACTATTACGGCAAGACCGAACGCAACGTCACTCACTACTACCAGACCGTCGAGCACAACATGCTCGAGGAAATGACCACCGAACTGGAAGCCAGCAGCCAGTACGCCGAGCGCCGTGAAGCCATCCGCCGGTACAACGCCAACAGCTCGATCCTGAAAAAAGGCCTGGCGCTGACCCCGGTGAAATTCGGCATTTCCTTCACTGCCAGCTTCCTCAACCAGGCCGGCGCGCTGATCCACATCTACACCGACGGCAGCATTCACCTGAACCACGGCGGCACCGAAATGGGCCAGGGCCTGAACATCAAGGTGGCCCAGGTGGTGGCCGAGGTGTTCCAGGTGGACATCGACCGGGTACAGATCACCGCCACCAATACCGACAAGGTGCCCAACACTTCGCCCACCGCTGCGTCCAGCGGCGCCGACCTGAATGGCAAGGCGGCGCAGAATGCTGCGCAGACCATCAAGACACGCCTGGTGGAGTTCGCTGCGCGGCACTACAAGGTCAGCGAGGAGGATGTGCAGTTCCACAACGGCCATGTACGCGTACGTGAACATATCCTGACCTTCGAGGAGCTGATCCAGCAGGCGTATTTCGCCCAGGTTTCACTCTCCAGCACCGGCTTCTACAAGACCCCGAAAATCTACTACGACCGCAGCCAGGCCCGGGGCCGGCCGTTCTACTACTTCGCCTTCGGTGCGGCCTGTGCCGAGGTGATCGTCGATACCTTGACCGGCGAGTACAAGATGTTGCGCACCGACATCCTGCACGACGTTGGCGCCTCGCTGAACCCGGCCATCGACATCGGCCAGGTCGAAGGCGGGTACATCCAGGGCATGGGCTGGCTGACCACCGAAGAGCTGGTGTGGAATGCCAAGGGCAAACTGATGACCAATGGCCCCGCCAGCTACAAGATCCCTGCGGTGGCCGATATGCCCCTGGACCTGCGGGTCAAGCTGGTGGAAAACCGCAAGAACCCGGAAGACACAGTGTTCCACTCCAAGGCCGTGGGCGAACCACCGTTCATGCTCGGCATCGCCGCCTGGTGTGCGATCAAGGACGCAGTGGCCAGCCTCGGCGACTACCGGCACCAGCCGCAGATCGACGCGCCGGCCACGCCGGAGCGGGTGTTATGGGGCTGCGAGCAGATGCGCCGCTTGCAGGTAACCAAGGCCGCGGACCCGCAAACCGAGCTGGCGCCGCTGTAACGGCCTGCGCCGACAAGCCGGCTCCTACAACACACCTGTAGGAGCCGGCTTGCCGGCGAAAAGTCCCGAACAGACAACCAAGATGTCGAGGTGAACATGTACAACTGGATCAGCGCCCTCGCCGACCTGCAAATCCAGGGGGAACCCTGTGTGCTGGTGACCATCATCGAGGAGCTCGGCTCGACGCCACGCAACGCCGGCTCGAAAATGGTGGTCAGTGCCAACCAATCCTTCGACACCATCGGCGGCGGCCACCTGGAATACAAGGCCATGCAGATCGCCCGGGAGATGCTGGCCAGCGGCAAGCAGTCCACTCATCTGGAGCGCTTCAGTCTCGGCGCCAGCCTTGGCCAGTGCTGTGGCGGGGCCACAGTGCTGCTGTTCGAACCCATGGGCCAAGTACAGGCGCACATTGCCGTGTTCGGCGCCGGGCACGTCGGGCGCGCCCTGGTGCCGCTGCTGGCCAGCCTGCCCTGCCGGGTGCGCTGGATCGACTCGCGGGAACAGGAGTTCCCGGAACAGATTCCCCCAGGCGTACGCAAGATCATCAGCGAAGAACCGGTGGACGAGGTCGATAACCTACCCCCTGGCAGCTATTGCATTGTCATGACCCATAATCACCAACTGGACCTGGAGTTGACCGCAGCCCTGCTCGAGCGCAACGACTTCAGCTATTTCGGCCTGATCGGCTCGAAGACCAAGCGGGTCAAGTTCGAACACCGCCTGCGCGATCGCGGCTTTGACGCCGCCACCTTGCAACGCATGCGCTGCCCGATGGGGCTTGGCGAAGTCAAAGGCAAGCTGCCTGTGGAAATCGCCATTTCCATCGCCGGTGAGATAATCGCCACCTATAACGCACATTTCGGCCAGCCCAGCGTCAGTGCCGAACCGATTGCCAAACTGCTGCCGGCCTCGCGCCGCAGCCACGCTTCAAACTGACAAGCCACACACTGAGAACGACAATGCCCCTGACTCGCAAAGCCTACCGTGCCGCCATCCTGCACAGCATCGCCGACCCGGCCGAAGTCGGAATCGAAGCCTCCTATGAGTATTTCGAAGACGGCCTGCTGGTGGTCAAGGACGGTCGGATCAGCGCCCTCGGCCACGCCAGCGAACTGCTCGCCGGCCTGCCCGCAGACGTGCAGATCAACCACTACCCGGATGCCCTGATCACCCCGGGTTTCATCGACACCCATATCCACCTGCCCCAGACCGGCATGGTCGGGGCTTATGGCGAACAGTTGCTGGACTGGCTGAACACCTACACCTTCCCCTGTGAAAGCCAGTTCGCCGATCAGGACCACGCCAACCAAGTGGCGGACATCTTCATCAAGGAACTGCTGCGCAACGGCACCACCACCGCCCTGGTGTTTGGCAGCGTGCACCCGCAGTCCGTCAACGCATTCTTCGCCGCTGCCGAGAAACTCGACCTGCGGATGATTGCCGGCAAGGTGATGATGGATCGCAACGCCCCGGACTACCTGACCGATACTGCGGAATCGGGCTACCAGGAAAGCAAGGCACTGATCGAGCGCTGGCACGGCAAGGGCCGCTTGCACTACGCGGTGACCCCACGTTTCGCACCAACCAGCACTCCCGAGCAACTGACCCTCGCCGGCCAGCTGCTAACCGAGTACCCCGACCTCTACATGCAGACCCACATCAGTGAAAACCTGCAGGAGATCGAATGGGTCAAGGAGTTGTTCCCGGAGCGCAAGGGCTACCTGGACGTCTACGACCACTACCAGTTGCTGGGAGAGCGCTCAGTGTTTGCCCACGGCGTGCACCTGTGCGATGAGGAATGCGCGCGGCTGGCGGAAACCGGCTCGGCCGTGGCCTTCTGCCCGACCTCGAACCTGTTCCTCGGCAGTGGCCTGTTCAATCTGCCGATGGCGGAAAAACACAAGCTCAATGTCGGCCTGGGCACCGACGTCGGCGGCGGTACCAGTTTCTCGCTGCTGCAAACCCTCAACGAAGCCTACAAGGTCATGCAGCTGCAAGGTGCGCGCCTGAGCGCCTTCAAGTCGCTGTACCTGGCCACCCTCGGCGGTGCCCGGGCACTGCGCCTGGAAGATCGGATCGGCACCCTGCACCCCGGTACCGATGCCGACTTCGTGGTCCTCGACTACAACGCCACACCACTGCTCAGCTACCGCCTGAAGCAGGCCAACAACATCGCCGAAACCCTGTTCGTGTTGATTACCCTGGGGGATGACCGTACCGTGCTGCAGACCTATGCTGCCGGCCAGCAAGTTCACCAGCGCTAAGCCCTGAAAGCAGAAATCCCCCGTTCGCGGCAAGCCGAACGGGGGATTTTTATGCCTGAAGCCCAAGTGGCAAGGTACAGGCTAGAAGGTCACTTCCATGTTCAAGGTCGGTGCTGAAGTGCGGGTACCACGCCCACCGTCCACCCCGAACTTGTTGTGCCAATACTCGTAACCGACCCCCAGGTAGAGGTTGGGCTTGACGTTCTTGCCCGGTAATACGGCAAACATCAACGAGGTGCGCATCAGGGTTTCCGGGGCAGTATCGCGATAGTTGTAATCGTGACCCTTTTCCCCGGTGTAGTTGACGAAGCCCTGGAACTTGGCTGCGTGGCTACCGACCTCGAACGGACGCATCCAGGCCAGGTTGAGCAGATAGGTATCGTCGAAGGTGTGATCCGGATCCTTCGCCCCGGGAATACCGGAATGGTTGTTTTCCTTGTAGTACAACAAGCTCAGGTCGAGTACGCCGACCGTGTTGAACTTCAGGGTCGGACCAAAGACCAGGGCACGCTTTTTCGCTGAGCCCAAGTTGTTGTTGCGGCTGGCATCAAAGCCCATGGTCAACGCGTAGTCCTTGATCAGGCCTGTACCCACAGGCGTATCGAATACCCGGGAGGCAAAGAGCTGGTGACGGTAGACACCATAGACTTCACTGCTGCCCTTGTTGGTGCCTTTGCGCGGATCGTCGTTGTCGGAGAGCAGTACGTCCAGGTGCAGGTAGTTGCTGCCGTACTGGTACCCACTGGCATGGGTGAAGCTGTAGATGCGCTTGCTGATGTAGTGCGGGTTGTTCGGGTTGGTGAACTCCTTGCCGTACCGAAAGCCGACGCTGTTGTTCATCCACTCCACGGCGGCGGCTTCCCCTGCGCCGATCAATGTCATCAGCAGGGTTGCGCCTTGTAATGCCTTTTTCATTTTTATTATGTCCTGTGGCGGTGTGGCTTATGGCAGCTTCGCTGGCTGCCGACCGGACGCAGTATCGGCACAAGCACCACAGGGCCCAAAGAACAGAATATCGACCAGCGCGCTGCCAAAATGGCAACAGCCGCCCACAGCCATGGACTCAGAGCACTGGCTGGCCGAAGGCGCGCTCGGCCCGTTCGCGTATGGCAATCTCTTCACTGAGCAGATGCGCTAGCGCCTCCACGGCGCTGGGCAAGTCGCGCCCGCTGCGGGCATAGAGCCCCAGGTCACTGTAGATGCCGCCCTGGTCGCTCAGCGGGATATGCAGCAACTCGCCCTTGCTCAGGTCCGACTCGACCCCGACCCGAGTCTGAAACGCCACGCCCATGTTGTGCCGGGCCATCTGCCGCGCCAGCTCCATGGAATTGCTCTGCAGTGGCGGCTTGTCCAGCAGGCCCAGGCGCTTGTGCAACGGCGCCAACAGGTGGTGGATCGACAGATCGCTCTTGGCCAGGATCAGCCCGTGCTCGGCACAGGTGGCAAAGTTGACGCTGCCCCGCTCGGCTAGCGGGTGATCGGGGCTGACCAGAGCGCCGAGGCGAAAATGGCCGACGCTCAATTGACGTATTTCCGCAGCCCTGGGCAAGGCGAAGGCCAGGCCCAGGTCCGCACGACTGTTGATCAAGGCCAGAGGAATCGATTGCGAACCTTGCACCGTGACGCCGATGGTCACCTGCGGGTAGTGATCGCGCATGCGCTTGAGCACCGAGGGCAGCAGGTCCACCGTGGCGCCCTCTACAGTGGCGATCTCCACGTGCCCGCTTTTCAGCCCCCGCAACGCATCGAACTCCAGGCGCACCCGCTCCAGGTCCTGCAACACCAGGTTGACGTGACGACTGAGAATTTCTCCGGCCAGGGTCAAGCGCAACCCTCCGGGCAGGCGTTCGAACAGCGGCGCCCCGATTTCATCCTCGATCTTGAGAATCTGCCGGTTCACCGCCGAGGAGGCGACATTCAGGCGCCGGGCGGCCTCGCGGATCGAGTGACAGCGCCGCACCATGTCGAAGTAGTGAATCGCGGAGGAATGAATACGTAGCGTTCTGCCGCTCATGCCGCGGGCTCCTTTCGCAGGGCGAGAGGCGGGCCTTGGCGGGCTGATCTTCCGCCACGCGCCTCGAAGCGGGCACTGTATACAATTTTAAATAAAAACCGCAACAATCGATCAGGTCCAGACTCAATCGCCTTCCCCAAACAAAAATCCCCCGCTCCGTGCAGCGCACGTAGCGAGGGATTTCTTCAAGCCTGCGGCCTCAGAGCTTGGCGGTCGGCCGCCCCGGCTTCTTGGTCTGCAGCAGGTGCGAGAACACCGCATGCAGATCGTCCGAAGCGCTTTCCTCGTCAAGGTTGAGCTTGCTGTCGATGTGATCCATGTGATGCATCATCAGGTTCACTGCCAACTCGCCATCTCGCGCTTCGATGGCATCGATCAACTGGGTGTGCTCGTCGTAGGAACAGTGAGAGCGGTTGCCACTTTCATACTGGGCAATGATCAACGAAGTCTGGGACACCAGGCTGCGCTGGAAACTGATCAGTGGTGCATTCTTCGCCGCCTCCGCCAACTTCAGGTGGAACTCGCCGGACAAGCGGATACCCGCACCCCGGTCACCTCGGGAAAAGCTGTCGCGTTCCTCGTTGACCATCTGCCGCAGTTCCAGCAACTGCTCGGCGGTAGCGTGCTGCACCGCCAGTTCGGTAATGGCCCGCTCCACCAGGCGCCGGGCGAGAAACACCTGACGGGCTTCCTCGACACTCGGACTGGCTACCACCGCACCACGGTTGGGGCGCAACAGGACCACGCCTTCGTGGGCCAGACGCGACAAGGCACGACGGATGATGGTCCGACTGACTCCAAATATTTCTCCCAGCGCCTCTTCACTCAACTTGGTGCCGGGCGCCAGGCGCTGTTCGAGGATGGCCTCGAAGATATGCGCGTAGACAATATCGTCCTGGGTTCCGCTGCGACCGGCTTTGCCTGCTCGCGGTTGTTTCTTGAGAGGTTGCAACTGTTCGTTCATGGGCACTCGGGTCGGAAGGACTGCGGCGATTTCGCGTGACTTTAATACGTCACGATGGGTCGCTGGCAAGTATCGCGTTAAAACAGGGACACATTGTACACAACCCATGGGGATCATTAGTAAAAACTGTTACTGCCCCGCCACTTATTCAGCGACTGTACGGCTATTTGTAGTCGCGGCTGTATTGCAATGCAAAGTTGCTTTTAAGTTTAGGCTTGGACCCTGAACCCCATTTCCGGCCCACCGATCGAAGCATGCTTCGCTCAGTGCGGGCTGGATATGCCTGGTTGCGCCTTTCAAGAACAAGGAATAGCAGTAATGTCCGATGCCACCCCCGCGCAGATACGCCCCCTGGCCGACACTTCGCCCTCAGCCATCGTTGCCGGCTTCATCGCCATGATGACCGGCTATACCAGTTCCCTGGTGCTGATGTTCCAGGCTGGACAAGCCGCCGGCCTGACCAGCGGTCAAATTTCCTCCTGGATCTGGGCCATCTCCATCGGCATGGCGGTGTGCAGCATCGGCCTGTCCCTGCGCTATCGCACCCCCATCACTATCGCCTGGTCGACACCCGGCGCCGCCCTGCTGATTACCAGCCTGTCCGGAGTGACCTACGGCGAAGCCATTGGCGCCTATATCACCTGCGCGGTATTGGTCACGGTCTGCGGGCTCACCGGCAGCTTCGAGCGCCTGATGAAAAAAATCCCGGCCTCCCTGGCAGCGGCCTTGCTGGCAGGGATTCTGTTCAAGATCGGCAGTGAGATTTTCGTGGCCGCGCAACACCGCACCGGCCTGGTACTGGGCATGTTCTTCACCTACCTGGTGGTCAAGCGCCTGTCGCCGCGTTATGCGGTGCTGGCGGCGCTGTTGATCGGCACCGCCCTTTCCGGGCTGATGGGCTTGTTGGACTTCAGCGGCTTTCACCTGGAAGTGGCAACCCCGGTCTGGACCACGCCGCACTTCTCCCTGGCAGCCACCATCAGCATTGGCATCCCGCTGTTCGTGGTGGCCATGACCTCGCAGAACATGCCCGGAATCGCCGTGCTGCGCGCCGACGGCTACAACGTTCCGGCCTCGCCGCTGATCACCGCCACGGGCCTGGCCTCACTGCTGCTGGCGCCCTTTGGCTCACACGGCATCAACCTCGCGGCCATCAGCGCAGCAATCTGTACCGGCCCTCACGCCCACGAAGATCACAGCAAGCGTTATACCGCGGCAGTCTGGTGCGGGATTTTCTACGGCATCGCCGGGGTCTTCGGTGCCACCCTGGCCGCGCTGTTCGCCGCGCTGCCCAAGGAACTGGTGCTGTCCATCGCGGCTCTGGCGCTGTTTGGCTCGATCATCAATGGCTTGAGCATCGCCATGAGCGAAGTGAAGGAACGGGAAGCCGCACTGATCACCTTCATGGTGACGGCATCGGGCCTGACGCTATTTTCCATCGGCTCGGCATTCTGGGGAATTGTCGCCGGGGTGGTGACCTTGATGATCCTGAATTGGCGCAGTGCCTGAAGCGCTTCGCTGGCAAGCCTGCTTTTGCGCCCACCCACTGTAGAAGCCGGCTTGCCGGCGAAATGCCGCCCACGACAAAACCCGGGACCAGCCCGCGGCAGATGCAAAAAAACAGAAGGGAAAATTCGACAGGTTGCCCTGAGGCAACAACGCATGAGCGGCCCGGACGGGCCGCCCATGCATGACATTACGCGACTGGGTTGATCGCGTTGTCCGGGTACCACACGTCCAGCAGCGGGCTGACTTCAACGCTGGTCAGCTCGGTGCGAGCCTTGAGCCAGGCTTCAACAGCGGCACGTTGCTCTTCGCTAACGCAGCCGCGCTTGCTCAGGCAAACCAGACCGAAGTCATCGCCACCTACATAGCCCAGGCCGTTGGCTTCCATCGCTTCTTTGAGGAATGCGTCGAGGAAAGCGTCAATAGCTTCGTCAGCCAGATCTTCTTTGAAATCCAGGTTCAGCTCAAAACCCAGCTCCTGAAATTCATCTACGCAGAGTTTTTTGCGCAGACGGCGGGAACGGTTAGTGGCCATGGAACAATCCTCATAAGTAATAACGGGCGGCACTTTACCAGTTTAGGCGGGCGATTGCCTGACTCTATGAGGATGCCGGACTGCCATTGGTAAAAAAAATACCGCTCCTGCGGCCCGTGGCACGGCACAAGCCGCTATACCTTGGGGCATAATGCCGACACTTTCATGACCACTGAGGGATTTTATCTGCATGCCCTCGCCTTTTTTCCCCTCGACTGCAGGGTTCCATTTCATATGATCAAATCGTTGCGTCCTCTACTGCTTGCCAGTGTTTTCCTCCCCCTGGCATTCCAGGCCTCCGCGGCCCCGGTCAACACCACCCTGACCCCCAAGGTTCAACAAGCCCTCAAAGCCAGCAAACTCCCGGACAATGCCTTGTCGCTGGTGATGATTCCCCTGAACGGCCCAGGCACCCCGACCATCTTCAACGCCGACGTGTCGGTCAACCCAGCCTCCACCATGAAGCTGGTGACCACCTACGCCGCCCTGGAAATGCTTGGTCCGACCCACCAGTGGAAGACCGAGTTCTACACCGACGGCACCCTCAGCGGCGGCATCCTCAATGGCAACCTCTACCTCAAGGGCGGCGGCGATCCCAAGCTGAACATGGAGAAGCTCTGGCTGCTGATGCGCGACCTGCGGGCCAACGGCGTGCAGCAAGTCACCGGTGACCTGGTGCTGGACCGCAACTTCTTCGTGCAACCCCAGTTGCCGGAGTTCAATGATGACGGCAACGACGAGAACAAGCCGTTCCTGGTCAAGCCCGACTCACTGATGGTCAACCTCAAGGCCCTGCGCTTTGTCGCTCGCAACGATTCCGGCCGAGTGCTGGTGTCAGTGGAGCCGCCGATTGCCAAGATTCGCATCGACAATCAGATCAAGGCCATCAACACCAAGCAATGCACCGGCGATGTCCGCTACAACCCGGTGACCCAGGCCGATGGCAGTGTGATTGTCACCGTCGGCGGCCAGTTGGGTGATGGCTGCAGCTCCCAGACCTACCTGTCGCTGCTGGACCATGCCACCTACACCGCCGGCGCCGTGCGGGCGATCTGGAGCGAGCTGGGTGGCAGCATCCAGGGCCAGGACCGCCTGGCAGTGGTACCCAAGGACGCCAAGGTACTGGCCCGCGCATTCTCCCCGGACCTGGCGGAAATCATCCGCGACATCAACAAATACAGTAACAACACCATGGCCCAGCAGCTGTTCCTGAGCCTGGGAGCGAAGTACCGCAACGACGCCGATGGCGACGACGCCAAAGCCGCCCAGCGCGTGGTGCGTCAGTGGCTGGCGAAAAAAGGCATCACTTCACCGCACTTGGTGATGGAGAACGGTTCCGGCCTGTCCCGTGCCGAACGGGTCAGCGCTCGGGAAATGGCGGGCTTGCTGCAAGCTGCGTGGAAAAGCCCCTACGCCGCGGAGTTCATCAGTTCGATGCCGATTGCCGGCATGGACGGCACCATGCGCAAGCGCTTGAAGCGCACCGCCATGTCGGGTGAAGCCCATATCAAGACCGGTACCCTGAACACCGTCCGCGCCATTGCCGGCTACAGCCGCGATGACAACGGCAACACCTGGGCGGTGGTGGCGATTCTCAACGATCCACGTCCGTTCGGCGCCTCATCGGTGCTGGACCAGGTGCTGCTGGACCTCTATCGCCAGCCCAAGCTGGCCACCAGCGCCTCGGTGTTGTAAAGGCCTGCATCGAGGGCGGCGAGGACCACTCACCGCCCTCGGCAATCAAGGCAACTCCGCTTGCACCCGGTCGCGCCCGGCCTGCTTGGCGGCATAGACCCCGGAGTCGGCCCGCAACAACAAACCATCCGCGCCCTCGCCTTCACGCCAACTGGCAATACCGAAACTGGCGGTGACGATGCCCACCGGTTCAATCGGTGAACTACGCAAGCCTTGCCACAGCTCCTCGGCCAGGATCAGCGCTTGCTGACCATCAGTGTCCGGGCACAGGACCATGAACTCCTCCCCGCCCAGGCGACAGAACACATCGGTACGCCGCAGGCGCCGAGCGGTACGCTCGCACAGCCCCTTCAACACCTGATCGCCCACGCCATGCCCGTGCAGATCGTTGACCCGCTTGAAATGATCGATATCCAGCATGATCACTGCCATCTTGCCGCCACCACGTTCCAGGCGCTGCATTTCGCTTTGCAGTTGCTCCTGGAAATAGCGCCGGTTGTGAATCCCGGTCAGCGAGTCCGTGACCGACAACGCCCGCAGTTCTTCCTCGACCCGCTTGAGATCGGAGATGTCCGAGATATAGCCGTGCCATAACACCCCGCCGCCCGGCAGTCGCTCCGGCGTCGCTGCACCCCGCATCCAGCGCAGACCACGCTGGGGCAGGCAGACCCGGAACTCTTCGCGCCAGGGACTGAGTTGCTCCGCCGAGGCCTGGATCGACGCTCGCACCCGCCGCACATCCTCAGGATGAATGCGCTCGAACGCCGGCGCGGCATTCTCCTGCAATTGCTGCGGCTCGATCTCGTAGATCTCGCGAATACCGTCGCTGGCATAAGTGAAACTCGCATGCCCTTCGGCATCCAGCTTGAACTGGTAGATCCCCCCCGGGACATGGGCACTGAGTCTTTTCAGCAGACGATCCCGGGCCGCCAGGGCCTCATGTACGCGCTTGCGCTCGGTGATGTCGATGCAAATGGCCAGGTGGCCGATCCACAAGCCCTGATCATCCAGTACCGGGGTCGCCAGCATGTTCACTTGCAAGTGGCTGCCGTCCTGGCGCACCAGGGTCCATTCCCGGGCTTCGTGGCCGCCGGCCATGCCCGCCTCCACCAACATCGCCTGGGACATCGGGATCGGCTTGCCATACCGCTGGCTGAGGCTATGGGCCCAAGGCTCGAGCTCGCTGGGCAGATGCAGGCTTTCCAGGGTCAGGTGCCCCACTGCCTCGCTGCTGCTGTAGCCGAGCATCTGCTCGGCCCCGGCATTGAAGGTGCTGATGACCCCACGCAGGTCCGTGGCGATGATCGCCACCTGGGTGGCGGCATTCAGCACGCTACGCAACTGACTGTGGGTACCGCGCAGTTCATGCTCGCGACTGCGCAACTCTTCAGTTTGCTGTTCCACCAGGGCCAGGGCCCGTTGCCGCTGGCTCACCAATACATAGAGCAAGGCACTGAGCAGTACGCTGAGCAAGCCGCCGAGGACCACCAAGCTGCTCAGGGAAGAATGGTTGGCATGCACGAATGCAGCGCTGGGACGGATGTCCACCTGGTAGTCGCGATCCGCCAGGCGCAACAGTCGGCTGGCGATCAGGGGGCTGCTGATCGGCGGATTGTTCGACTCATAGAGCACCTCATGCTGCCCCTCGCTGGAGAGGTCGAGAATCCGCACCGACAGATTGTCGCTGGCCGGCACCGGCAAGCCATCTGCCACCAGTTGTCGCAAGCTGATCACCGCCAGCACATAGCCTTCTGGCCGGGCAGCGGCATTGCTTGCAGAGCGCCGAACCGGAGCGGCCAACAGCACGCCACGGGCATACGCCGGATCGACCGCCACCAGATGCACCGGCGGCGAAACCGCCAGCCCGTCAAGCTCACGGGCTCGCTCCAGGGTAATGCGGCGCTGGGGTTGAGCCAGCAGGTCATACCCCAAAGGCGAACCTAGCGAGCTCTGGGTCTGGCTGTACAGGACCGGCACATACTCTTCACGCACGCCGGCCGGTTCCATCTGGCCACTGGAGGCCAACTGGCGGATGGAGAATCCCGACAGTCCCTGGTCCCGCACCGACTGCTCGAACGCCGGGCGCTGGGCAAGACTGACCAGCGGCGCCCAGGCATAGGCTTGGGTGCGACGTAGCAGGGGTTTGGCGTAGCCATCGAAGTCCTGGCGCGACACCAGATCGGAATTGACAAAGAAACGCCGCAGGCCATCCAGGCGTTGCTCCTGGTCCTGAAAACGTTCTTCGATGCGACTGTAGCGTTCGCCAGCGAGCAACTGGAAACGCTGTCGCAGTTGCTGCTGGTTCACATTGAAAGTGGACCAGGCCAACAGCCCGGTCAGAATGCCGCCCGCAAGTAATACCAGTAAGGCTACCAGCCAGGCAGAGACCTCTTCACTTATGAAACCCAGGATTTTCGGGCGTACCACTTGCAACGGCATAAGCAGAACTCATCACGCCAACGAGTTTGGGTGTCATCTGGACTTGGTGAGAGTTATAGCTATTAGCCACTAATTTGACCAGTGCTAAACAGCCGCCGAAGCCTTAAAAAATCGGGCTTCGGGAGCTGATCCGATGATTAGCGGGCGGTGATTTTCCAGGCGCGGTGAATTTTGCTGTTACGGGCAAAATCCGGGTCGATGGTTTTCGCCGTGATCTCCTCGACCTGATAGCGCGTGGCAAGATTTTCATCCAGCTGGAACTTGCGGAAGTTGTTGGAGAAGTACAGCACGCCACCCGGCGCCAGGCGCGCCATGGCCAGGTCGAGCAACTGCACCTGGTCACGTTGCACGTCGAACACCCCTTCCATGCGCTTGGAGTTGGAGAAGGTCGGCGGATCGATGAAAATCAGCTCGAACTCGTCACGGCAGGTTTCCAGCCAAGCCATCACGTCACCCTGCTCCAGACGGTTCTTGTCGGAAAAACCGTTGAGGGAGAAGTTGCGCCGTGCCCAGTCCAGGTAGGTCTTCGACAGGTCGACGCTGGTGGTGCTGCGAGCTCCGCCCTTGGCCGCGTGCACACTGGCGGTAGCGGTGTAGCAGTACAAGTTGAGGAAACGCTTGCCGGCAGCCTCTTTCTGGATACGCATGCGCATCGGCCGGTGATCGA
Organism: Pseudomonas sp. Fl4BN1; assembly: GCF_009908285.1. Classification (GTDB taxonomy): domain Bacteria; phylum Pseudomonadota; class Gammaproteobacteria; order Pseudomonadales; family Pseudomonadaceae; genus Aquipseudomonas. The sequence continues at coordinate 41,167 of NZ_JAAARM010000012.1, read as the reverse complement.
GGAACAGCCCGGTGTCCAGGTAGTCGGTCAGGTTGACCAGCAGCTTGACCCCGCCCTCGGTGACCTCGGTGAACTTGCCTTGGGCGCTCTGGCGCTCGTATTGCTTGGTGCCGCTCTGGCGTTCGCGACGCTTGATCACCACCCGGCTCTTGTCGACGTTCAACGCTTGCGGAATCGCCGCCAGGGCATCAAACAGGCGCGCCTGGGCCTTCTCAGGATCCACCGACTTGGGGGCTGCATATTCCTGGACGTGGACCCAATCGTGGTAGAGGTCGATGGCCAGGGAGTATTCAGGCATGTCGGCGTCGTAGACCCGATAGCACTCCACGCCTTCGCGCTTGGCCCACTTGCCCAACTGCTTGAAGTTCTTCTGCAGACGGTTGGCAAACATCTGCCCGCCTTCACTCAAGCGCGCCTGTTCCACCACCGGGGCGGGCACTGGAGCCGGTTTGATCGGGTTGCCATTCTTGTTGTACTGACGCTCTTGCGGCGCGGTGTCGGCCTGGCTTTCAGCCTGGGCCTGGGCTTGTTCGCGCTCGATCTGGCGTTGTTCCGGGGTGCGGCGCTCACCGGTAACGAACTGATCCGGCAGCACCTTGATCAGCAACAGCTTGCACGGCAGCGCACCGTTCCAGAACGAATACTGCTTGTGGCTGCGGATCCCCATGCGCTTGCCCAGGTCCGGGGCACCGGTGAATACCGCGGCTTCCCAGTTCAGGCAGGCCTGGCGCAAGCGCTCGCCAAGGTTCTGGTAGAGGTACAAGAGGCTGGCCTCGTCTCCCAGGCGCTCGCCGTAGGGAGGGTTGCAGATCACCAGGCCTTTCTGGTTCTGGTCCGGGCGCGGTTCAAAGGTCGCCACTTCGCCCTGGTAGATTTTGATCCACTCGCTCAAACCGGCACGTTCGACGTTGTTACGCCCCGGCTGGATCAGGCGTGGGTCGGCTTCATAGCCGCGAATCCACAGCGGTGGCTTGGCCAGGCCTGCGTGAGCGCGGGCCTGCGCTTCGTCGTGCAGCTTGCGCCACAGGGCCGGCACGTGGCCGAGCCAGGCAGTGAAGCCCCATTGCTCACGCTTGAGGTTCGGCGCGATATCGGCGGCGATCATCGCCGCTTCCACCAAAAAGGTACCCACACCGCACATCGGGTCAGCGAGCGCGCCGCCGTCAGCGGCAATTCGCGGCCAGCCCGCGCGGATCAGGATCGCCGCCGCCAGGTTTTCCTTCAGCGGCGCAGCGCCTTGCTGCAGGCGATAACCGCGCTGGTGCAGGCTGTGGCCGGAGAGGTCCAGGGAGAGAATGGCTTCGCCACGATCCAGGCGCAGGTGAATGCGCAGGTCCGGGTTGAGCTTGTCCACCGACGGACGCTCGCCGGACGGCGTGCGTAGTTTGTCGACGATGGCGTCCTTGACCTTCAGGGCGCCGAAGTGCGTGTTGTCGATTCCCGAACCGTGGCCGCTGAACTCCACCGCCAGGGTGCCGTCAGCCAGCATGTGGTCCTGCCACTCGATGTCCAGCACACCGTGATAGAGATCCTCGGCATCCTTCATCGGGAAGCGCTTGAGCACCAGCAGCACCCGGTTGGCCAGGCGTGACCACAGGCACAAGCGATAAGCCGTCTCCATGTCGGCCATGCCGCGCACCGCGGAAGTGTGCTCGCGGGCTTCCTCAAGGCCAAGCCCGACGGCTTCCTCGATCAGCAGGCCTTCGAGGCCTTTGGGGCAAGTGAGGAAGAGTTCGTAACGATCCGACATGGGAATTCCAGGGCCTTTGGCAATTAATGAACGGGCAACGCATCGCCCGCTCGGTTTTCAATCAAGCGCTTTTCTTCAAGAGCGCTCGTGTGGCACGAAACTGTGCCGTCCCACCCCGGCTGGAAAGCTGTCTTGCAGGGCAAAAGAGCTTAGAGGCCAGGGCAGATAAAAAGTCAGGGCAACAAAATGACATAAGTCGACCCTTCGTCGAATAGTAGTTGAGTGCAACCGCTCGACATTCTCACTAAAGCATTAACCTCATCATCTAGTGAAAGGCCGATCACAGCAGGCTTTGCATGACAACGCGGATACAAAACCATTCCCGGCTTATGGCCGGGACAACATTAACGTTACGTCCTTATGACAAAACGATCATTCACTTGCTGTGACCTATTGGTTAGAACTCAACACAGGTTGGCGCCGCAACGGTGTCAACATCAAGGCTCGCGACGCCGGCAGCGAGCACCAACGGCAGAAGCAATCTGCCCGACCCTAAACGAAGGTCGATAGGACATAAGACAGTCAACAAGTGAGGGAAACACCCTATGAGAAGACTAAAGCGTGATCCGTTGGAAAAAGCATTTTTACGCGGATATCAGTATGGCGTTAATGGCAAATCCCGTGAGCTTTGCCCATTTACTCTACCGTCGGTACGCCAAGCCTGGATCAACGGCTGGCGAGAAGGACGCGGCGACAACTGGGACGGTATGACAGGCACTGCGGGCATCCACAGACTCAACGAACTTCGCGCTGTCGGCTGATCAGGGCACACTCCGACACCTAAAACTTGAATAGATGACGACTTAACCACGCACGCCCCATCCGGGCGGCGGGCTTCGGCCCAGGGGCTCCTTCAAGGAGCCCTTTTTTATTGCTCGCTTTCAGCCCGTCAGCAGCAAATTTTCTCAGCCCATGGCCGCGATGGCATCCACCGACTCGCGAATCAATGCCGGGCCTTTGTAGATGAACCCCGAATACAGCTGCACCAGGCTGGCGCCTGCAGCGATCTTCTCAGCCGCGTGCTTGCCTTCGGTGATGCCGCCTACCGCGATGATCGGCAAACGCCCGGCCAGTTCAGCCGCCAGGACCTTGACCGTGTGGGTGCTCTTCTCGCGAACCGGGGCGCCGGACAGACCGCCCGCCTCGGCACCGTGCTCCATACCTTCGACACCTTCACGACTCAAGGTGGTGTTGGTGGCAATGACTGCATCCATGCCGGTTTCCAGCAAGGCCCTAGCCACATCCATGGTTTCTTCATCGCTCATGTCCGGGGCGATCTTGATCGCCAGCGGCACGCGCTTGCCGTGAATCGCCGTCAACTCCTGCTGGCGCTGGCTCAAGGCCGACAACAGCTGCTTGAGCGACTCGCCAAACTGCAGGCTGCGCAGACCCGGAGTATTGGGCGAACTGACGTTGACCGTAACGTAGCTGGCATGGGCATAGACCTTGTCCAGGCAGATCAGGTAGTCATCCACCGCCCGCTCCACCGGTGTGTCGAAGTTCTTGCCGATATTGATCCCCAGCACGCCCTTGTATTGTGCGGCGGCGACCCGTGCCAACAGATTGTCGACCCCAAGGTTGTTGAAGCCCATGCGATTGATGATGGCTTCGGCCTGGGGCAGGCGGAAAATCCGTGGCTTGGGGTTGCCCGGCTGCGGGCGCGGAGTGACGGTCCCGATTTCGACGAAACCGAACCCCAGTTGGGCGAAGCCGTCGATGGCCGCACCGTTCTTGTCCAGGCCGGCAGCCAGCCCCACCGGGTTTGCAAACTCCAGGCCCATGACCTTGACCGGCATTTGCGCCGGTGCCTTGCACAACAGACCGTTGAGGCCCAAACGCCCGCCCGCGCCGATCAGGTCCAGGGACAGATCGTGGGAGGTTTCCGGGGAGAGTTTGAACAACAGCTGGCGGGCCAGGGTATACATGGGCGGGATGAACTCGGTTGGCGGCGAAATTAAGGCACCGATTATAGCCGCGCCCGAGGCTTGCAGGCGAGGCGCAGAGTGAAATCCCCCAGCAATGGCATATGCCTTGCACCCACTTGTTCCATCAAGCCTCGGCCAATGGCGGTCCAGGTCAAAGGACAACGGCGTCGTCACCCGTCCAGGCTCTGCCCGGCCGCGGGGACGACGCCTTTTCATGCAAGGTGCCCCATGAGCGAACTCCCACATGACCCATTGGCCTGGGTCAACGGCAGCGATGCTGTGGAAAAATCCGTGATCAACCTGGGCTTCATGGCATTGACCGATTGCGCCTCGGTAGTGGTCGCCGCCACCCAGGGGTTTGCCCAGCCCTACGGGCTGACCCTGAACCTCAAGCGCCAGAGTTCCTGGGCCAATCTGCGGGACAAACTGGTGAGCGGCGAACTGGATGCCGCCCACAGCCTGTATGGCCTGATCTATGCCGTGCACCTGGGCATCGGCGGAATCAACCCCTGCGACATGGTAGTGCTCATGGGCCTGAACCAGAACGGCCAGAGCATCAACCTGTCCCGGGAACTGCAAGCGCTGAAGGTGACCAGCCCTGAAGCACTCGATCGCCACGTGCACCAAAGCCGGGCAAGAATGACCTTCGCCCAGACCTTCCCCACCGGCACCCACGCCATGTGGTTGTACTACTGGCTGGCCAGCCAGGGCATCCACCCGTTGCAGGATGTCGACAGCGTAGTGGTGCCGCCGCCACAGATGGTTGCCCACCTGCAGGCCGGACGCATCGATGGCTTCTGCGTCGGCGAACCCTGGAGCGCCAGCGCGGTGCAACAAGATCTCGGCTTCACCCTGGCCACCAGCCAGACGATCTGGCCCGACCATCCGGAAAAGGTCCTCGGCTGTACCCGTGCCTTCGTCGAGCAGAATCCCAACACCGCCCGCGCCCTGGTGATGGCGATCCTCGAGGCCAGCCGCTTCATCGAGCAAAGCCCGGAAAACCGCCGCAGTACCGCACAGCTATTGAGCGCCACGGACTACCTGAATGCCCCGCTGGACTGCATCGAGCCGCGGCTGCAGGGCGACTACGCCGACGGCCTGGGCAATCGCTGGCAGGATCCCCACGCCTTGCGCTTTCACGACCACGGCGCGGTCAACCTGCCCTACCTGTCCGACGGCATGTGGTTCATGACCCAGTTCCGCCGCTGGGGCCTGCTGCGCGAAGATCCAGACTATTTGGGCGTCGCCCGCCAGGTGCAACAGCTTGAACTCTATCGAGACGCAGCCTCCGCGCTGGGCGTCGCCGCCTGGGGCCAGGACATGCGCAGCAGCCAGTTGATCGACGGCAAGGTCTGGGACGGCTCGCAACCGGCCGCCTATGCCCGCAGCTTTCGCCTGCACGCCCTGAACGACAGCCCTCCCCTTGTCGCCCAGCGCTGACCGGAGCCCGCGAACATGCTGCGTATCCTGTTGATCAACGACACCGCGAAAAAAGTCGGACGGCTCAAGGCCGCCCTCAGCGAAGCCGGCTTCGAGGTCATCGACGAATCCGGCCTGACCATCGACCTGCCGGGCCGCGTCGAAACAGTGCGCCCGGACGTGATCCTGATCGATACCGAGTCACCCAGCCGCGACGTCATGGAACAAGTGGTCCTGGTGAGCCGCGACCAACCGCGCCCCATCGTGATGTTCACCGACGAACACGATCCGCTGGTGATGCGCCAGGCGATCAAATCCGGGGTCAGTGCCTACATAGTCGAAGGCATCCAGGTCCAGCGCCTGCAACCGATCCTCGATGTGGCCATGGCTCGCTTTGAAAGCGACCAGGCCCTGCGCGCGCAACTGCAGGCCCGGGACCAGCAACTGGCGGAGCGCAAGCGCATCGAGCTGGCCAAGGGCCTACTGATGAAAATGAAGGACTGCAACGAAGAACAGGCCTACACCCTGATGCGCCGGCAGGCCATGAGCAAACAGCAAAAGCTGATCCAGGTGGCGGAACAAATCATCGCCATGCAGGAACTCCTCGGCTGACCGAGCCCCGGTAGGAGCCGGCTTGCCGGCGAATAGGCCTCTGAACCTTGTGCCAGTCTTGAGGGCGCCTTCGCTGGCAAGCCAGCTCCTACAGCCAGTTCCACAGCCAGGTCCTGAGCCAGTTCCTGCTGCTGGGGTCGACAAGGGTTGGCCCGGCTCTTGCTGTCAGATCCGCACCGGTAACCAACGGCGGTTGCCCACCTACGACAAAGACGTCGCGCACCCTGCCCACCCACAGCGAGCCAGGTGCCGACGTCTTTTCGTTTTGGCCCCACTGCACGGGGCCGGTGGCGCGGCCAGGGCGGCGCTCCACCTGCAAGCTCATGACGACTCCAACGACTCTTATCAGCTGAGGTGCGCGATGAATTCAAGCTTCTGGAAATCCGGCCATACCCCGACCCTGTTCGCAGCCTTTCTGTATTTCGACCTGAGTTTCATGGTCTGGTACCTGCTGGGCCCCCTGGCGGTGCAGATCGCCGCGGACCTGCACCTGAGCACCCAGCAACGCGGGCTGATGGTGGCGACGCCGATCCTCGCCGGCGCGGTATTGCGCTTCATCATGGGCCTGCTGGCCGATCGCCTGTCACCCAAAACCGCCGGTCTGATCGGCCAGGTGATTGTGCTAGTGGCCCTGTTCGGCGCCTGGCAGATGGGCATCCACAGCTATGAGCAGGCCCTGCTCCTGGGGGTATTTCTCGGCATGGCCGGGGCCTCCTTCGCCGTGGCCCTGCCCCTGGCATCGCAATGGTATCCGCCGCAACACCAGGGCAAGGCCATGGGTATCGCCGGCGCCGGCAACTCCGGCACCGTGTTCGCTGCGCTGATCGCCCCGATGCTGGCGGCGGCCTTCGGCTGGAGCAACGTCTTCGGCTTTGCCCTGATCCCGCTGATCCTGACCCTGGTGCTGTTTGCCTGGCTGGCGAAAAACGCGCCCGAACGGCCCAGGGCCAAGTCCATGAGCGACTACTTCAAGGCCCTTGGCGACCGCGACAGCTGGTGGTTCATGTGTTTCTACAGCGTCACCTTCGGTGGCTTCATCGGCCTGGCCAGCGCCCTGCCCGGCTACTTCAACGACCAGTACGGCCTGAGCCCGGTAACCGCCGGCTATTACACCGCCGCCTGCGTCTTCGGCGGCAGTCTGATGCGCCCCTTGGGCGGCGCCCTGGCGGACCGTTTCGGCGGCATCCGCACCTTGCTGGCGATGTATAGCGTCGCGGTGGTCTGCATCGCCGCCGTGGGTTTCAACCTGCCCAACTCCTATGCCGCCCTAGCGCTGTTCGTCTGCACCATGCTTGGCCTGGGAGCGGGCAACGGCGCGGTGTTCCAACTGGTGCCGCAACGCTTCCGCCGGGAAATCGGGGTCATGACCGGACTGATCGGCATGGCCGGCGGCATCGGCGGTTTTGCCCTGGCAGCGGGCATGGGCGCAATCAAGCAAAGTACCGGCAGCTATCAACTGGCACTGTGGTTGTTCGCCAGCCTCGGGGTACTGGCCTGGTTCGGCCTGCATGGGGTCAAACGTCGCTGGAGAACCACCTGGGGTTCCGCCGCTGTGACTGCGGCGCGAGTCTGAGACCGTCATGGGCCTGCAACTGAGCCACGCCCAGGCCAGCGCCACCGGCCCTCGCCCGGAGAATCAGGACGCCCTGCGCCGGGTGACGCCGGCGCCAGCCCTGGCGGCGAGCAAAGGCCTGCTGTTCGCCATCGCCGACGGCGTCAGCCAGTGTGCCGATGGTGGCCTGGCCGCGCGCTCGAGCTTGCAGGCCCTGGCCCTGGACTACTACGCCACGCCAGAAACCTGGGCCGTGGCCGAGGCCCTGGAACGCCTGCTGATCGCCCAGAACCGCTGGCTCCAGGCCAACGGCGGCGGCCAGCCCCTGCTCACCACCCTCAGCGCCCTGGTGCTGCGGGGACGGCGCTTCACCCTGGCCCACGTCGGCGACTGCCGGGTCTATCGCTGGTATCAACAGCAGTTGCAACGCATCAGCGAAGACCACGTCTGGGAACAACCGGGCATGCAGCATGTGCTCAAGCGCGCCCTGGGCCTGGATCAGCATCTGGTAGTGGATTTTCGCGATGGTGAACTGCGCCAGGGAGAATCCTTCCTGATGCTCAGCGACGGGGTCTGGGCCACCCTGGGCGACACCGCGATTGCCGCCATCCTGCGGGACCAGCTGGACCTGGACAGCGCGGTCAACACCCTGGTCAGTGCGGCGCACCTGGCCGGCAGCCAGGACAACGCCAGCGCCCTGCTGGTCCGGGTCGACGCACTGGGAGAAAGCAGCATTGGCGATGCCCTGCTGCACCTGCAGCGATGGCCCCTGCCACCGCCCCTGAAGCCCGGGCAGCGCTTCGAGGGCTGGCAGATCGAGGCGTTGATCAGCCACAGTCAGCAATCGCTGCTGTATCGCGTGCGTGACGAGCAACAACAGGCCTGGCTGCTGAAAACCCTGCCCGCGGTCTTGCACGACGACCTACCAGCCTGCCAGGCGCTGCTGTCCGAGGAATGGCTGCTGCGCCGGGTCGCCGGGCGGCACTTTCCCCAGGTGCACGGCGGCACCTCGCGCCAGCACTTGTATTACCTGATGCGCGAATACCCCGGCCTGACCCTGGCGCAGCTGTTTCACCAGAACGGGCCGCTGCCCCTGGCCCAATGGCAGACCCTCGCCGAACACCTGCTGCGGGCCGTCGGCCTGCTGCATCGACGACAAATCCTGCACCGGGATATCAAGCCGGAGAACCTGCTATTGGGGGACGATGGCGAACTGCGAGTGCTGGATTTTGGCCTGGCCTACTGCCCTGGGCTGTCGGCAGATCCCGCGCATCTGCTGCCCGGCACCCCGAGTTTCATCGCCCCCGAGGCCTTCAGCGGCGAACCTCCCAGCCCTCAGCAAGACCTGTATGCCGTGGGCGTCTGCCTGTATTACCTGCTGAGCGGGCACTATCCCCACGGCGAGATCGAAGCCTTCCAGCGACCACGCTTCGGCCTACCGGTGAGCCCCGGCCGCTACCGCCCGGACCTGCCGGAATGGCTGGAGCAATGCCTGGAACGCGGGGTCAGCGCCAACCCGGCGCAGCGCTATGAAACCGCCGAGGAATGGCTGCTGGTACTGGAACAAGGCGAGCGGCGCAGCTTGAGCCTGCGCCCACTGCCCCTGCTGGAGCGCGAGCCGTTAAAGGTATGGCGCGGGGTGGCCCTTGCCGCACTGTTGCTCAACCTGGTGCTGTTGTTGCTATTGCTGCACCAGTGACGCCACACCAGCACTGCCGACTTCGTCTGCGCCTACGCAGCGCCGAAAGAGAGCGTGCTGCCTTGATTCGGTGCAGTCATCACCATCGACAAGGGCAAAACTTGCGCCAGCCCCTTTAAAACCGGGCCTTCGGCAACTTGGCACAGGCACTGCATTACTCCACGCAACAGACATAAAGCCCGGCCTTCAACGACGAAGACGGGCTTCCCGAGAGAACGGGATCGGACAAAGGCGTCCTCGTCAGGCCACTGACGGGACGCCTTTTTTGTTTGCGCGCATTTTGTCGAGCCAGGCCTCACCCCCTCTGCCTGTGCTCCCGGAGCAGCCCATGAAAAAACTCAAACTGGTGATGATCGGCAACGGCATGGCCGGGGTACGCACCCTGGAAGAGCTGCTCAAGCTGAGCGACGAGCTGTACGAGATCACGATCTTCGGCGCCGAGCCCCACCCCAACTACAACCGTATCCTGCTATCGCCAGTGCTGGCCGGTGAACAGACCTTCGAGGAAATCGTCCTCAACGACCTGGACTGGTACCTGGACCACGACATCAAGCTGCTGCTCAACCGCAAGGTGCTGCACATCGACCGGAGCCGGCGCCGGGTGATCGCCGAGGACGGCAGCGAGGCCGAGTACGATCGGCTGCTGATCGCCACCGGCTCAACGCCCTTTATCCTGCCGATCCCCGGCAACCAGTTGCAGGGGGTGATCGGCTATCGCGATATTGCCGATACCCAGGCGATGATCGATACCGCGAAAATCCACCAGCATGCGGTGGTGATTGGCGGTGGGCTGCTGGGCCTGGAAGCTGCCAACGGTCTCAAGCTGCGGGGCATGGACGTGACCGTGGTGCATATCGGCGAATGGCTGCTGGAACGACAACTGGACCAGACCAGCGGCCAGTTGCTGCAAAACGCCCTGGAAAACCGCGGCCTGAAGTTTCGCCTGTGCGAACAGACCCAGGCCTTGCTCGATGCCGGCAATGGCCGGGTCGGTTCGGTACAGTTCAAGAACGGCGAGATCATCCCCGCCGACCTGGTGGTGATGGCCGCCGGCATCCGTCCCAACACTGAACTGGCAGAGCGGGCCGGCCTGCCCTGCAATCGCGGGATCCTGGTCAACGACACCCTGCAGACCTACGACCCGCGCATCTACGCCATTGGCGAGTGCGCCAGCCACCGCGGCATCGCCTACGGCCTGGTGGCACCGTTGTTCGAACAAGCCAAGGTCTGCGCCAACCACCTGGCCCAGTTGGGTTTCGCCCGCTACCAAGGCTCGGTAACGTCCACCAAATTGAAGGTCACCGGCATCGACCTGTTTTCCGCCGGGGATTTCATGGGCGGCGATGGCACCGAAACCATCACCCTCGCCGACCCCATTGGCGGGGTCTACAAGAAGTTGGTGATCAAGGACGACGTACTGGTCGGCGCCTGCCTGTACGGCGATACCGCAGACGGCGGCTGGTACTTCCGGCAGATCCGCGAGCAACAGACTATCGGCGAGATTCGCGACCACCTGATGTTCGGCGAGAACGCTTTGGGCGATGTCGGCCACCAGGGCCAGGACAAAGCCATGAGCATGGCCGACACCGCCGAAGTCTGTGGCTGCAACGGTGTGTGCAAGGGCACCATCGTCAAGGCCATCCAGGAACAGGGGCTGTTCAGTGTCGACGAGGTCAAGAAACACACCAAGGCCGCCAGCTCCTGCGGCTCCTGTGCCGGCCTGGTGGAACAGATCCTGATCAACACCGTGGGCGGCGCGGCGGACGTCAAACCGAAAAGCGAAAAAGCCATCTGCGGTTGCAGCGACTTGACCCACGGGCAGATCCGCCAGGCGATTCGAGAGCAGCGCCTGCTGACCATTGCCGGCACCATGAGCTACCTCAACTGGCGCACCGCCAACGGCTGCGCCACCTGCCGCCCGGCGCTGAACTACTACCTGATTTCCACCTGGCCGGGTGAGGCCAAGGACGATCCACAGTCGCGGCTGATCAATGAACGGGCCCACGCCAATATCCAGAAGGACGGCACCTACTCGGTAGTCCCACGGATGTGGGGCGGCGTGACCAACCCGTCCGAGCTGCGGCGCATCGCCGATGTCGCCGACAAGTACCAGGTGCCCATGGTCAAGGTCACCGGCGGCCAGCGCATCGACCTGCTGGGAATACGCAAGGAAGACCTGCCCGGGGTCTGGAAGGACCTGGACATGCCCTCCGGCCACGCCTACGGCAAATCCATTCGCACCGTGAAGACCTGCGTCGGCAGTGAGTTCTGCCGCTTTGGCACGCAGAACTCCACCCAACTGGGCATCGAGCTGGAACATGACCTGTTCAACATGTGGTCGCCGCACAAGGTCAAGCTGGCGGTCTCCGGCTGCCCGCGCAATTGCTCGGAAGCAGGAATCAAGGACGTGGGCATCATCGGCGTCGATTCCGGCTGGGAGATGTACATCGGCGGCAACGGCGGGATCAAGACCGAAGTCGCGGAGTTCTTCGTCAAGCTCAAGACCGCCGACGAAGTCCGCGAGTACAACGGCGCCTTTCTCCAGCTGTACCGCGAAGAAGCCTTCTACCTCGAACGCACAGTGCATTACCTGCAGCGGGTCGGCATGGAGCACGTAAAAAAGGCCGTGCTGGAGGACCCGCAACGGCGCAAGTCGCTGAACGAGCGCCTGCAATTCTCCCTGTCCTTCGAGCAGGACCCGTGGCAGGAGCGACTGACCCAACCGCAGCTGAAAAAAGAGTACGAGCCCATTGTCGTGAAACAACTGGAGGTGTCGGCATGAACTGGCTGGATATCTGCGCCCTGGAAGAAATCAACACCCTGGGCTCGCGCATCATCAAGGGCCCCAAGGGCGATATCGCGATTTTTCGCACGAGTGACGATCAGGTCTTTGCCCTCGACGATCGCTGCCCGCACAAGGGCGGTCCGCTGTCCCAGGGGCTGGTCTACGGCAAGCGGGTGGCCTGCCCGCTGCACAACTGGCAGATCGACCTGGAGTCCGGCGCGGCCCAGGCGCCAGACACTGGCTGCGCCCATCACCATTGCGCGCGGGTGGAAGCTGGCAGGGTGCAACTGGCCCTGCGGGATGCCGGGTGATGAAGCGCCAGAGCACCGCCTCGACCTGTTGCTATTGCGGGGTCGGCTGCGGCGTGCTGATCGAGCATGACGGCCGGCAGATCTTCGGAGTGAGTGGCGATCCTGCGCACCCAGCCAACTTCGGCAAGCTGTGCAGCAAGGGCGCCAGCCTGCACTTGACCGGCGACCCCGCTGCCCGGGCCTTGTACCCGGAGCTACGCCTGGGCAAGGCCCTGGCCCGTGATCGTTGTGACTGGGACAGCGCCCTGGAACATGCCGCCGGGGTATTTGCCGAGACCATCGCCGAACACGGCGCCGACAGCGTGGCGTTCTACATTTCCGGGCAGTTGCTGACCGAGGACTACTACGCCTTCAACAAGCTGGCCCGGGCCTTGGTGGGCACCCACAACATCGACAGCAATTCCAGGCTGTGCATGTCCTCGGCAGTGGTCGGCTACAAGCGCAGCCTGGGGGCCGATGCGCCGCCCTGCAGCTACGAGGACTTGGAGCAGAGCGATTGCGTGATGATCGTCGGCAGCAATATGGCTTATGCCCATCCGGTGCTGTTTCGCCGCCTGGAGCAGGCGAAAAGCCTGCGCCCGCAGATGAAAGTCATCGTCATCGACCCGCGCCGTACCGATACCTGCGATCTGGCTGACCTGCACCTGGCCATTCTGCCCGGCACCGATGTCGCCCTGTTTCATGGAATTCTCCACCTGTTGCTGTGGGAAGACTGGATCGACCGCGACTTCATCCTGGCCCATACCGAGGGCCTGGCCGAGCTCAAGGCACTGGTCCGCGACTACACCCCACCGATGGTGGCGCAACTCTGCGGTATCAGCGTCGAACAGTTGCAGCAATGCGCCCATTGGATCGGCACCACAGCGAGCTTTCTGTCCCTGTGGTGCATGGGGCTGAATCAGTCCAGTGCCGGTAGCGCGAAAAACAGCGCGCTGATCAACCTGCACCTGGCCACTGGGCAGATTGGCCGTCCCGGTGCCGGCCCCTTCTCTCTCACTGGTCAGCCCAATGCCATGGGCGGGCGCGAAACCGGCAGCCTCAGCAACCTGCTACCCGGGCACCGCGAAGCCACCGACCCTCAGCATCGCGCTGAAGTTGCCGCCTACTGGGGCGTGGACCAGCTCCCCGAGAGCTCCGGGCTGACGGCCATCGAGTTGTTTGATCAGTTGCACAATGGCCGTATCAAGGCGCTGTGGATCGCCTGCACCAACCCGGCGCAATCGCTACCCGACCAGAATCGTATACGTGCGGCCCTGCAGAACTGCCCTTTTGTTGTCCTGCAGGAAGCCTTCGCCACCACTGAAACGGTCGAGTTTGCCGATCTGCTGCTGCCCGCGGCCAGCTGGGGCGAAAAGGAAGGCTCGGTGACCAACTCGGAGCGACGGGTTTCCCACGTACGCCAGGCAGTAATCGCACCCGGCGAGGCACGCGCGGATTGGGCGATTACGGTGGATTTCGCCCAACGCCTGGAACGTCGCCTGCGGCCCGGTCGGCCCAGCCTGTTTGCCTTCGACAATGCCGCTCAGTTGTTCGATGAGTACAAGGGATTGACCCGAGGTCGGGACCTTGACCTGTCCGGTCTCAGTCATGAACTGATCGACCGCCTCGGCCCACAGCAATGGCCCTTCCCAGAAGGGGCCACACAAGGCACTCCACGTTTGTATGAAGATGGTCGCTTCCCTACCGCCAATGGTCGTGCGCGTTTCGTCAGCGACCCCTACGTAGCGGCCAAGGAACAACGGGATGCACGTTTTCCCCTGACCCTGATCACCGGCCGGCTGCGAGATCAATGGCATGGCATGAGCCGCACCGGCACCGCCGCGCAGTTGTTCGGTCATGTCAGCGAAGCGCTGCTGAGCCTGCACCCGGACGAACTGCGACGCCAACGTCTGCGCGACGGTGCCCTGGTGAACCTGAAGAGTCGTCGTGGCAGCGTAATTGTCGCGGTGGCCAGTGATGATAGCGTGCGACCCGGACAGGCTTTTCTGCCGATGCACTGGGGGGATCGCTTTCTCAAGGGTGGCGTCAACGCCGTTACCCAACCAGCCTTTGACCCACTGTCAAAGCAACCAGAGCTCAAGCACAGCGGCGTGCGCTTGGAGCCGGTGCATCTGCCCTGGCAGCTGTTCGCACTGATCGAAGGCGATGTACAGGCTCACTTCAGTGTCCTGCGCCCACTGTGCGAGTCCTTTGCCTATGCCAGCCTCAGCCTGGTCGGTCGCGAGCGCCCGGCACTGGTGATCCGTGCGGCCCATCAAGAGGCGCCACAAGCACTGTTACTCCAGGCCATCGACCGGCAGCTGGGGCTCGTCGTTGGGCCGGTGCTGGCCTACGACGACCCACGCCGGGCCATCGGCAAGCGGGTACGTATCGAACAGGGCCGAATCACCGCCATCCGCCTGGCAGGGGAAACCCTGGCCCAGCACTGGTTGCAGCAGCTGTGGCTCGAGGGGCGCGCCGATGAACAACTGCGGCGCTGGTTACTGGCCCCAATGAGCACGCCCCCCGAGGCCAGCGGCTTGGGCGGAGCACGGGAGCGCACACTGTGCAACTGCAAGAACGTCAGCTACCGCGCGGTCTGTGCCGGTATCGCCGCGGGGTTGGACCTCGATCAACTGAAACAACAATTGGGTTGCGGCAGCCAATGTGGCTCCTGCGTGCCGGAGATCAAGCGCCTGCTGGCGACTCCGGTGCACCCTGTCGCCGTCCCTGTGTGAGGAAACCCCATGAGTGCAAAAGTCTGGCTGGTAGGCGCGGGTCCCGGAGATCCGGAACTGCTGACGCTGAAGGCTGTACGCGCCCTCGGCGAAGCCGACGTGGTGCTGATCGACGATCTGGTGAACAACGCGGTACTGGTGCATTGCCCCAACGCGCGGATCATTCCGGTGGGCAAGCGTGGCGGCTGTCGCTCCACGCCTCAGGCCTTCATCCATCGCCTGATGCTGCGCTATGCGCGCCAGGGCCGCTGCGTAGTGCGTCTGAAGGGCGGTGATCCGTGCATTTTCGGACGTGGCGGAGAAGAGGCCCAATGGCTCAAAGAGCATGGAATCGAGGTGGAATTGGTCAACGGCATCACTGCAGGCCTGGCCGGCGCTACTCGATGCGATATTCCCTTGACCCTGCGCGGCGTAGCGCGAGGCGTGACCCTGGTGACTGCCCACACTCAAGACGACAGCCGCCTGAATTGGCAGGCCTTAGCCCAAAGCGGCACAACCCTAGTGATCTACATGGGCGTGGCGAAGCTGGCGGAGATCAGCGAACAGTTGCTAAGCGGCGGGCTGGCAGCCGATACAGCAGTGGCGATGATTGAAAATGCCTCACTGCCTGAACAACGGGAATGTCGCAGCAATCTGATGCGAATGGAGCAGGATGCCCAGCGCTTCGAACTCAAGAGCCCAGCGATCCTGGTGATTGGTGCAGTCGCGGCAAGCGCCTCTGCCGGCCAAGCATGCATGTTGCAGGCCTGAGCCGCGCTGATCGGCAGAGCAAACTGCAGACAAAGAAAAACCCGGCCTAGGCCGGGTTTTTCCAAGCTACAAAGCTAATTACTTAGCTTGAGCTTCTACCGAGGCTTCTACGCGACGGTTGATAGCGCGACCAGCTTCAGTTGCGTTGTCGGCAACTGGGCGGGACTCACCGTAACCAACGGATTGAACGCGGTTAGCGCCAACGCCGTACTGGTTGACCAGAACTTGTTTAACGGCGTTTGCACGACGCTCAGACAGTTTCTGGTTGTAAGCGTCAGGACCGACGGAGTCAGTGTGACCTTCAACAACGGTGGTGGTCTGTGGGTACTGCTTCATGAAGTCAGCGAGGTTCTTGATGTCAGCGTAGCTGTTAGGCTTGACGACCGACTTGTCGAAGTCGAACTTCACGTCCAGCTCAACACGAACAACTTCAGCAACCGGAGCTTCTGGAGCTGGTTCTGGAGCAGGTGCTGGTGCTACTGGGGCTGGAGCAACTTTGCCGCCGCTGCCACCGAAGTTCACACCCAGACCGATAGTAGGAGCGTAGTCCCACTTGCCGTTGTCCAGCTTGTAGTCAGCTTCAACGCCAGCACGGGCGAACAGGTTGTCGGTGAAGTAGTACTTAACACCGGCGCCTGCAGTCAGGAAAGTCGACTGGTCGCGACCGCTGTGGCCGTCGGCCACAACGTTGGTCATGCTCTTGTGAGCAACACCGCCAGAAACGTATGGACGCAGAGCGTCACCCACAGTACCAAAGTGGTACTGAGCGTTCAGGCCGAAGTTGTCGCCCTTGATTTTCTGGTTACCAGTACCGTCGTTAGAACGGGTGTGGTTGGTAGTGTCGTAGGTGGCGTTCAACGACAGGTCGTCGGTCAGGAAGTAACCGATCGATGCGCCAGGGTTGAAGCCGTCTTCAACGTGCTTAACGCTGTCGTTGTACTGTTTTTTGTAAAACAGTTCACCCTCGACCGCGCCTTGGCCTTGCGCCAGAACGCCGAACGAAGTCACGGCAACAATAGAACCAATGGCAATGCCCAAGGTGTTTTTCAGTTTCATCCGTTAAATCCCCATCTGGTGATTGTAAAGCAGTCCCACATACCGGGGGACAACTCGGCGGTAAGTCTATCAGAACTCACCTAGACGTAAGAGATATTTGCGCCGAACTAAGTTTCAGCAATACCTGCAAATTTC
The DNA here is from genome assembly GCF_009908285.1 of Pseudomonas sp. Fl4BN1. Lineage (GTDB taxonomy): Bacteria > Pseudomonadota > Gammaproteobacteria > Pseudomonadales > Pseudomonadaceae > Aquipseudomonas. The sequence goes on along the minus strand of NZ_JAAARM010000012.1, from coordinate 24,456 downwards.
TCACGCAATTTATCAAGAGCACGTTTGTACCGCATCTTTGTAGCACTCAATCCCATGTGCATGATGTCCGCAATTTCCTGAAATTCCAGCTCTGCGACAAATCGTAGCACCAGAATTTCCCGGTCAATCGGGTTCACATACACCAACCAGCGGTCAAGTCCGCCCTTCTCCTCAGGTTTCGGCATCTTCTCTTCAGAAGCCTCCTCGAGGGGGTCAAGACTTAAAGCGTCCATCAACCGACGCTTGCGCCGCTCCTTGCGATACTGCGTGATGCATTCGTTGTACGTGATGCTATATAGCCATGTCTTGAACTTCGATTTACCCTCAAAGTTCTTAAGGCCATACAACACCTTCAACATCACTTCCTGACAGACATCATCCGCATCCCGATCGTTCCCCAGATAACGTGCACAAACATTAAATAGGGTCCTCTGATAGCGCCGCATCAACTCTTCATAGGCGCGGGTTACGTGAAACAGCTCCGTATGTGAGCGCGCAACCAACTCCTCATCAGAGAGCTCACGGGGGTCATAGCGCATGGATAACGATTGGGTTTTATTCAAAACGAGTCGTGCCGACAGTCAGGTCAATGTCCGCCGCTGCCCGGTGAGGGGTATTTTCGCGGCGGCATACATTAGCAGGGTTTGCCGGGTTAGCGGCTACTTACATGCTGCTCCAGCAGGATCCGATTGGAGAGAGAGACTAGCTCACCCTCATCGGTCAGCAATGTAGTTTTAACCGTGCCGATCTCTTCGATCTGGCCTTCGACCTCACCAACACGTACTTGTTGCCCAACCTGATACAACTCACGCACATAGATTCCCGCAAGAATCTGTCCGGCAATTTCCCGGCTTCCCAAACCCATGGCCAATGCAACGGCCAGACCAACGGTAATCAAAACAATGACGATCACATGGTTGAGCAGGTCGGTTTTGACCTCCAACTGGCTGATCGCCACGGAAATACTGATGATGATCACCAGTCCCTGAGCAATCCGCCCCAGGCCACTGGCGTAATCCAGGCCCACACCTTCTGCCGCTCCGCGCACCAGCCCGTTGGCCAATTGCGCCAGCAAAACGCCCACCAACAACACCAGCGCAGCACCAAAAACCTTCGGCAAATACAACGCGAGCATGTCGAGCGTAGCCGAAACTCGCTCAAGACCAAGGGATTCAGCAGCAGAAACCAGGAAAATCAGCAGTACAAACCAATAGACAATCTTGCCGATCAAGGTCGAGATCGGTACTTGCAGGCCGGCACGCGACAGCAACTTGGTCAAGCCGGTGCCACCCATCAGGCGATCCAGGCCCAGCTTGGCCAGCAATTTCGACAGCAGGGTATCCAGCAGTTTGGCTACCACGAAACCCAGCAACAGCACCACCAACGCGCCGAACAGGTTCGGAATGAAGTTCGCCACTTTGGTCCACAAGGCAGTCATTGCCGTGACGAGGCTCTGCGTCCAGAGATCAAGTTCCATATTCAATCAGCCTTATCAGCAGTGCGAGCAGTAGATTTACGACGGGAAACCGGCGCGATATGAGCCGATCCGTTATTCAGGGCAATCATCAGTGCCGGCAGCCAACGGCCCAGCAGACTGAATAGATCCCCCGCACCCACCTGACGGTTGGCGGTTTTCAATACGCGACCCAGGCAGGCATCGTCATCGCGGCTCGATGGCGAGGCTTTGAGCATGTCACGCAAAGACTGTTCAAACGGATCGTGCATACGCACCTCTGGTGATGTCTGAAAAAGACGCGATCAGATTTATTCGGGTCACATGAAGCCTCATCACACCCAGCGCAAACGTCGAAACAACCACCATTGTCCCAGAGCCACCGCCACCAATAGCAGGCAGGCACCAACGAATCCATAGGGGCTGGCGGAGAACGGAATACCGCCGACATTGATCCCCAAAAGCCCGGTGAGAAAACTCATGGGCAGGAAGATCCCGGTAATGATTCCGAAGCGGTACATGGTGCGATTCATGCGTACGCTCAAACGCCGGTCTTCGGCCTCGAGCACAAGCCCCACGCGCTCTCGAGTCAATTCCAGCTCTTCCAGGTAACGGGTCAGGCTGTTGTGCAACTCGTTCCAGTAATCACCATCATCGGCCGCAAACCAAGGCAGTTTTATCCGGCTCAGTTGCGCGAAAATATCCCGCTGCGGCGCCAGAAAACGCTTCAGTCCAGCAGCCCGTCGACGGATCTGCAAAATGCTGCCGTGCTCGGGGGTATACCGTTCGTCGGCATCCAGCTTTTCCTCTTCGTCATCGACCACTTCAGAGAGGTCGCTGACCAGATTTTGCACTTTGTGGGTCAGGTACTCGGCCATATAAAGGAGGAGTTCGGCGGCAGTTTTCGGTCCCTTGCCTTCTGCCAACTGCATAAGCAGTTCATCGGTGGCCCGCAAGGGGCGCAAACGCAGAGAGATCACACGCTGGGCGGAAGCAAAAATGCGCACCGAGACCATGTCTTCTGGTTCAGCCCCCGGATTTAGGTTGATGCCCCGCAAAAACAGCAACAGTTCCGCGTCCGGCAGCGCCAACAGGCGCGGCCGGGTATTCTCCTCCAGCAGCAGATCACAGCTGAACTCGCTCAGGCCGCTGGAACGGCGCAGCCAGGTCTGGGTTTGCGGATGACTGCGATCCCAATGCAGCCACAGGCTCTCGTGGGCCTGCAGTTGCAGATCGTCGAGCTCAGTCCGGGCAATTGAACGCGCACCGCCTTCACCATCCAGTACCAGGGCATGCACCAGCCCCCATTGCGCGTTTTCTTCCTCGAACATCCTCATCCCTTGTCAGGCCGATTGTTTATTCAGGCATTTTCAGCAGGCTTGGCGAAACGATCACGCCATTGTTATCGGCATAGACATACTCGCCCGGACGGAAAGTCACACCGGCAAAGGTGACCGCCACGTTGAGGTCGCCGATGCCGCGCTTGTCGGTCTTCATCGGATGACTGGCCAGGGCCTGAACCCCCAGATCGGTCTGTGCAATGACATCCACGTCGCGGATGCAACCATAGATCAGCAGACCTTCCCAGCCGTTTTTCGCGGCCTTCTCGGCCAGCATGTCGCCCAACAACGCGCGACGCAGGGAACCGCCCCCATCGACCACCAACACCTTGCCGTGTCCCTTGAGTTCCACCTGCTCCTTGACCAGCGAGTTGTCTTCGAAGCACTTGATGGTGACGATTTCACCGCCAAAGGAATCGCGACCACCGAAATTGCTGAACATGGGCTCAACCACCTGCACCAGGTCCGGGTAGGCGTCGCACAGGTCGGGAGTGAGGTAATGGTTCATCGAGAAACTCCTGTAACAGAAAGAACACGATAGAGGGTGTCGGTTATTCCAGGGGCAGTCCTGGAAATACGAGCCCAAGCAGCAGATGCTTAAACCACGCGGCCTGAGCACCTGATCAGCCTGTCGGGTATTTTCACAGCCATGCCAGCGGAACGGAAAACCGACTCAACAACTGAATATGACCAAAACAGCGTAATGCGTCATATCTTAGCCGCAAGCGCTATCGAGCGAAATGCCCTTCTCAGAGCCTTCGCGTCAAACTGCAGCCACCTGCTCTGGAGCACAAACCAGTAACGGCGTCTGCTGATCCTTGAGCCAGCGCGCCACTAGCGGCCAGACCTCAGTCTGCGCCTGTTTGCTCACCAGCATCTCGACATGGTCGAAATTACCGCTGAACCCTTGCTCACGTCCCAGACAGACAAACTGTTTCTGTTCGCTTCCCAGTTGTTCGAACAATTTGCGACAGGCCCAGGTCGGATCCTGATGATCCCCTGCAGCACTGACCGCCAGCGCCGGTACCGCCACCTCCGCCAGCCCAGCCCACCAATCTTTGTCAGCGTCGCCAAAGCGTCCGAACAGCCCGTGCCAGCGCATGCTTTCCAACGCCAGGCCAATAGGTTCGTCTTCTGGCCCACGCTTGAGCCGAGAACCGGACAACTGGGCAAAACGCTTGATCACCAGACGCCCGCCCCACTCCACCAAAGGAACCTTCAAGGGCCAATAGGTACGACTGACTTGAGTGCCGAAAAATGCCGCTGAGGCTACGCTCGCATCCCCCAGGTACTGCCCGCCGAGGGCCGCCGCCAAGGTAGTGCCGCCCAGGGAATGACCGAGCCAGTGGGGAATCTGCGCGCTTTGCTCGCGAACGAAAGCGGCAATCGCCGGCAGATCGTAACGCGCGTAGTCGGCCACTCGGTTCTTGCGGTAATCGGCATTGCGTCGCGATAAACCATGGCCGCGCATTTCCGGGATCCACACATCGAAACCGGCGCGAGCCAGATAGGCCCCCAAACCTATGCCCTTGGGTGAATACCAGAAGCGTCGGTTGGAAAAACTGCCATGTAGCAGGATCACCGGAACGCCCCGAGGCTCGGCCTCATCGGCCAGCCCCAGGCGGGTGACTGCCAGTTCCACTGAAGGATCAGGGCTGTTGCCAGGTTTTAAGCGATAGACATCTTCGCTGAGGTCGCCTCGACGCTCGGCACTGGTCAAGGCGACGGGAAATAGATTGCTGCTGCTTTGCATATTCTTCTTGCACAAAAAAGGGCGGCATCCAGAAGAAGCACGCCCTGCTTGAATCTTCAAGAGCCGACCAGCCTCACGACCGATCGGCTCTGCATTCAGCGATTACGCCGCGCCCTGACCTTCAGCCAGGAAGAACCAGGTTTCCAGCACCGAATCCGGGTTCAACGAAACGCTTTCGATGCCCTGCTCCATCAGCCATTTGGCCAGGTCCGGGTGGTCGGAAGGCCCCTGGCCACAGATGCCGATGTACTTGCCGGCCTTGTTACAGGCAGCAATGGCATTGGCCAGCAGTTTCTTGACCGCGGGATTACGCTCGTCGAACAGGTGGGCGATGATCCCCGAGTCACGGTCCAGGCCCAGGGTCAACTGAGTCAGGTCGTTGGAGCCGATGGAGAAACCATCGAAGTACTCGAGGAACTCTTCGGCGAGGATGGCGTTGGACGGCAGTTCGCACATCATGATCACGCGCAAGCCGTTTTCGCCGCGCTTGAGGCCATTTTCAGCCAGCAGGTCAACTACTTGGCTGGCTTCGCCGAGGGTACGTACGAACGGCACCATGATTTCAACGTTGGTCAGGCCCATCTCGTTGCGCACGCGCTTCAGCGCACGGCATTCGAGCTCAAAGCAGTCACGGAAGGATTCGCTGATGTAACGCGAAGCACCGCGGAAGCCCAGCATCGGGTTCTCTTCTTCCGGCTCATAGAGCTTGCCGCCGATCAGGTTGGCGTATTCGTTGGACTTGAAGTCCGACAGGCGCACGATGACTTTCTTCGGCGTGAAGGCTGCCGCCAGGGTGCTGATGCCTTCAACCAGCTTGTCGACATAGAAGTCCACCGGATCGTGGTAGCCGGCGATGCGCTTGTCGACGCTGTCCTTGATCTCTTGTGGCAGCCCGGCATAGTTCAGCAGTGCCTTGGGGTGCACACCGATCATGCGGTTGATGATGAACTCCAGACGGGCCAGGCCTACGCCGGCGTTCGGCAACTGCGCGAAGTCGAAGGCACGATCAGGGTTGCCGACGTTCATCATGATCTTGAACGGCAGTTCCGGCATGGCATCCACGGAGTTTTTCTTGATATCAAAACCCAGTTCGCCTTCGAAAATGAAACCCGTGTCGCCTTCGGCGCAGGAAACAGTCACGCCCTGGCCATCTTTCAGCAACTGAGTGGCGTTGCCGCAACCCACCACCGCAGGAATGCCCAGCTCGCGAGCGATGATCGCCGCGTGGCAGGTACGGCCGCCACGGTTGGTGACGATGGCGCTGGCGCGCTTCATCACCGGCTCCCAGTCCGGGTCGGTCATGTCGGAGACCAGCACGTCACCGGGCTGGACTTTGTCCATTTCCGAAACGTCCTTGATGATCCGCACCTTGCCGGCGCCGATGCGCTGGCCAATGGCACGACCTTCCACCAGCACGGTGCCGGTTTCCTTGAGCAGGTAGCGTTCCATGACATTGGCCGAAGTACGGCTCTTCACGGTTTCCGGACGCGCCTGAACGATGTACAGCTTACCGTCGTCACCGTCTTTGGCCCATTCGATGTCCATCGGGCACTGGTAGTGCTTCTCGATGATCATGGCCTGCTTGGCCAGCTCGCTGACTTCCGCGTCGGACAGGCAGAAACGTGCGCGATCGGCCTTGTCCACGTCCACGGTTTTCACCGAGCGGCCGGCCTTGGCTTCGTCGCCGTAGATCATCTTGATCGCCTTGCTGCCCAGGTTGCGACGCAGGATCGCCGGGCGGCCAGCTTCAAGGGTGTTCTTGTGAACGTAGAACTCGTCCGGGTTGACTGCCCCCTGGACCACGGTTTCACCCAGGCCGTAAGCACCGGTGATGAACACCACGTCACGGAAGCCCGACTCGGTATCGAGGGTGAACATCACGCCGGCAGTGCCGGTTTCCGAACGCACCATGCGTTGCACGCCGGCAGACAGGGCTACCAGCTTGTGGTCGAAACCCTGGTGCACGCGGTAGGAAATGGCGCGGTCGTTGAACAAGGAAGCGAACACTTCCTTGGCGGCGCGAATCACATTCTCCACGCCACGAATATTGAGGAAGGTTTCCTGCTGGCCGGCAAAAGAGGCATCCGGCAAGTCTTCGGCGGTGGCCGAAGAACGCACGGCCACGGCCATCTCGGGATTGCCTGCCGACAGCGCGGCGAAAGCCGTACGGATCTCGGCATTGAGGCGCTCGGGGAACTCGGCCTCCATGATCCACTGACGGATCTGCGCGCCGGTCTTGGCCAGAGCGTTCACGTCATCGACATCCAGCGCGTCGAGCGCCGCATGGATCTGGCCGTTCAGACCACTCAATTCAAGAAAATCACGATAAGCCTGAGCTGTCGTGGCGAAGCCACCAGGGACCGATACGCCCGCACCTGCGAGGTTGCTGATCATCTCGCCCAGGGATGCGTTCTTGCCCCCCACATGCTCAACATCGTGTTTGCCGAGCTTATCGAGGGAAACTACGTACTCTACCAAGGTGATCTCTCCACTAACTGTGTTGGAAAAGCTCAGAAGCCGGCTGCTCTATGGAGCATTTGCCCGCTATATGGCCTGGACCTGGAAAATAAGTGAGAATGCGGGCCATTCCCGGCCGACAAATCGCGCCTATCATATCCAAGAATCGTCACTAGCTTAAGGCCCAAGCCTCAAATGAAACGATCTGCTTTCTTTATCTCCGACGGTACCGGTATCACAGCGGAAACCCTCGGCCAGAGCCTGTTGGCGCAGTTCGAAAACGTTACCTTCAGCAAATTCACGCGCCCGTACATCGACAGCATGGAAAAAGCGCGGGCCATGGTACAACAAATCAATATAGCCGCCGAAAAAGACGGTCATCGACCAATTATCTTCGACACCATCGTCAATCAGAACATTCGTGAGATTCTCGCAACCTCCAATGGTTTCATGATCGACATCTTCTCGACCTTCCTCGCGCCCCTGGAACAGGAGCTGAGCGAGCACTCCTCCTACTCCGTCGGCAAATCCCATTCCATCGGCCACAACTCCAACTACATGGAGCGGATCGAGGCGGTGAACTTCGCCCTGGACAACGACGACGGCGCCCGCACCCACTATTACGACAAGGCCGACCTGATCCTGGTGGGCGTATCCCGCTGTGGCAAGACTCCGACCTGCCTGTACATGGCCATGCAATTCGGCATCCGCGCGGCCAACTACCCGCTGACCGAAGAGGACATGGAGCGCCTGCAACTGCCCAATGCCCTGCGCGCCCACAAACACAAGCTGTTCGGCCTGACCATCGACCCCGACCGCCTCACCGCGATCCGCAACGAGCGCAAACCCAACAGTCGCTATTCGAGCTACGCCCAGTGCGAGTTCGAAGTCCGCGAAGTGGAAAACCTGTTCCGCCGCGAGAATATTCCCCACATCAACTCTACACATTTCTCGGTGGAGGAAATCTCGGCCAAGATCCTAGTGGAAAAAGGCGTGGAGCGGCGTTTCAAGTAACCCCCCAAGCCCCTTCCCTGGCTATGTATCGTGGCGAAGGGCTTATCACCCGGAGCGGTCAACCGGGCTCTCCAGGCAGATCGCAGACTCAGGAACTGCGACTGCTTCACACTCGTGTACGAGTCATTGCCCTCACCACTGCCCGCTCCCGCACCTTACCAACCCGCTACTCCACGCTCCTGGCTCAAGGCCGCAGCCAGCGCGGCAAACCCTTCGATCAATTTCCGATCATCCGCCGTGGTGTTGCAGACACTCGCCCGAATGAACTGCGGCACTGCCGCCTGCCCTACGGCAAAGGCTTCGGCAGTCGCCACCAGGTACCCCTGGCGCTTCAACTGCTGCTCGATTTCCGAAGCTCGCCACGGCTCGGGAACCCTGATCCAGAAATGCGGACATCCATTCGGGCTGCGCCATTCCAGCCCTTCCAGCAGGCCCGTGAGCCGGTCCTTGCGCCGGGCGATCTCGGCCATCTGCTGCTGTCGCAGGCGCTCGGCAACCCCAGTGTCGATCCACCCAGCCGCCAACTCCAGCGGCAACGGCGTAGCCATCCAGCAGGTGGCGCGCAGCGCTGCGGCTAATCGCCCCACCAGAGACGGTGGTGCATGAACAAAGCCGACCCGTAGTCCCGAAGCCACGGCTTTGCTCAGGCTACTGATCAGCACCGTACGTTCCGCCGCGAAATACGCCAGCGGCGCCGGGCGTTTATCCACCAGCACAGCGTGGGTTTCATCTTCCAGGATCAATAGATTATGCCGCCTGCAGACCTCGGCAATCGCCGCACGCCGCGCCGCCGACTGCACCGCCGTGGTGGGGTTCTGCAACGTCGGCGTGCAGTACAAGGCCGATACCCGGTGATGCTGGCAGGCCTCATCCAGCGCCTCGGGCAGCAAGCCCTGTTCATCCATGGCCAAGCCCAGCAGCTTGATGCCCAGCATCCGCGCCGTGCTGATCAACCCCGGATAAGTCAGGTGCTCGGTGGCCAGGGTATCCCCGGCCTTGAGCAGCGCCAGCAAGGCAATATGCAACCCGTGCTGGGCGCCGTTGACGCAAATGACCTGCCCGGGATCAACCTGCAGTCCTTCCTGCGCCAACCAGCGTGCTCCCGCTTCACGGTAACGCGCCAACCCGGCCTCGGGACTGTAGCGACTGATCTCCAGCAAGCCATCAGGGTCTTGCGCCAGCGCACGCAGGCTCTGGGCGATGAAGTGGCTCTCCGGCCCGGGAATATGGGTGTTGCGGCTCATGTCGAAAGCCGCTGGCGGCTCATCATCGACGTTGCGAAACCCTGAATCACGCTGGCGCTGCAAACCGTCCTGGCGCACATAAGTGCCAGCCCCGACTCGCGCCACCACCTGCCCCAGGCGCTCCAGCTCGGCGTAGGCCCGACTGATGGTGCCAATCGTCACCCCCAACTGGTCTGCCAGCAGGCGATGCGGTGGCAGCTTGCTGCCTGCGGCAAGGCTGCCCTGGTCAATCGCCTGGTCCAGGGCTTCAGCCAGTCGCTTGTACTTGGCGCCAACGCCATCCTGCAGCGCAGAACGCAACATTGACACCATGTCAATACTTACTTTGACAGCCATCAATTCACCCAATAGCTTGGTTAACGGGTTCAATTACCGAAAATGACTCGCTCAATATAGGGGTCAATTACCAATCACGGAAGGAATGTCAGCGTGAGCACTACCACGGCCGTACCGAATAACGAGGCGTTACCCCGTCACTGGCTCGGCACCCTGGTGACCTGCGTCCTGTTCCTGGTTGTCTGCCTGAGCTGGGGCACCACCTGGCTGGGGATCAAGATTGCAGTGGAAAGCGTGCCGCCGCTGACCGCTGCCGGGCTGCGTTTTCTGATCGCCTTCCCACTGTTTGCCTGCTTCGCCTGGATGCGCCGCGAGCCGCTGATGTTTCCCAAGGGCAGCCGGGGCTTCCTGGTGTTCGTCACCCTGTGTTATTTCAGCCTGCCCTACACCTTGCTCAACTACGGAGAACTGCACGTCTCTTCCGGCCTCACCGCGCTGCTGTTCAGTTGCATGCCGGTGTTCATCCTGATCTTTTCCGCCCTGCTGCTGCGGGAAAAAATCCACTTCACGCAGATGCTCGGCATCGCCATCGGTTTTGCCAGCCTGTACCAGATCATCCGTGGCCAAGGCCTGCACCTGGAGCACAGCGGACTCTCGGGAATACTGGCGATTTTCGCGGCGGCACTGATGCACGCCCTCTGCTACGTGGTCACCAAGAAACACGGCAGCGCCATCAGCGTCATCACCTACAACACGCTGCCCATCGGCATCGCCGGGCTATTGCTGTGCCTGTCCGGACTCTGGTTGGAAAGCCCTGACTTCAGCGCCATCAGCCCACGCTCCTGGGGCGCCCTGCTGTACTTGGGACTCGCCGCCTCGGTGGGTGGGTTCATCGTCTATTTCTTCTTGCTCAAACGCCTCAGCCCGGTGATCCTGTCCTTTGTCTTCATCATCTTCCCGGTGTTCGCGGTGATGATCGGCGCCTGGTACGAAGGCCAGAGCCTGTCCCGTGACTTGTTGCTGTATTCCTCGACCCTGCTCGGCGGCTTCGCCATCACCAAACTGCCCCTGGAAAAATGGCTGTCCCGACGAACGAAACACTGAAATAGCGCCCATGAAAAAGCCCGCTCATGCGGGCTTTTCCGTCACCACCAACAACGTCAGATCACCAGCAAATCGACAAACCGCTGCACCGGCGTGGCCGAGAGTTGCACCTGGTCCTTGCACAGGGCAAAGATCTGCGCCGAACGCTGGGCGGTGAAGCGCGTGGCAAGGTTGGCCTTGAACTTGTCCTCCAGCAGCGGAATGCCTTCGGCACGCCGGCGCCGGTGACCGATGGGGTACTCCACCGCCACCTGCTCGGTGCTCGAACCATCCTTGAAAAACACCTGCACCGCGTTGGCAATGGAACGCTTGTCGGCTTCCAGGTATTCGCGGGTGTAACGCGGGTCTTCGACGATCTCCATCTTGCCGCGCAACTGATCGATGATCGGGTGCGCAGCGTGGAAATCATCTTCGTACTGCTCAGCCACCAGGGTGCCGAACGCCAGGGGCACGGCGGTCATGTATTGCAGGCAGTGGTCACGATCAGCGGCGTTGGCCAGCGGGCCAACCTTGGAAATGATGCGAATCGCCGACTCATGGGTGGTAATCACGATCCGCTCGATCTCATGCAGGCGATTACGTACCAGCGGGTGCAAGGTCACCGCAGCTTCACAGGCGGTTTGCGCGTGGAACTCCGCCGGGAAGCTGATCTTGAACAGCACGTTTTCCATCACGTAGCTGGCGTATTTCTGCGACAGGCTGAAGCGCCGCTGATCCTCGGGCTTCAGCGCCAGATCCTTGTTGGTGTGACTGAACAGCACATCGTAGAACCCCCATTGCGGCGCACTGAGCACCCCGGGAATGCCCATTTCACCGCGCAGGGCGATGTCGGCCAGGCGCACCCCGCGACTCGAGGCATCCCCCGCAGCCCAAGACTTGCGTGAACCGGCGTTGGGCGCATGGCGATAGGTACGCAGCGCCTGACCGTCGACAAACGCATGGGACAGCGCAGCCAGCAACTGCTCGCGATTGGCCCCCATCAGCTTGGCGCAGACCGCAGTGGAGGCAACTTTCACCAGCAGCACATGATCGAGACCGACCCGATTGAAAGAGTTTTCCAGAGCGATCACGCCTTGAATCTCATGAGCCATGATCATGGCTTTCAGCACATCCCCCATGGTCAGAGGCGCCTCAGCATTGGCCACGCGTTTTTGCGAAAGATGATCGGCCACCGCCAGGATGCCGCCGAGGTTGTCCGAAGGATGCCCCCACTCCGCCGCCAGCCAGGTGTCGTTGTAATCCAGCCAACGCACGATGCAGCCGATGTCCCAGGCAGCCTTGACCGGATCCAGGCGATAACTGGTGCCCGGAACCCGAGCGCCGAAGGGCACCACGGTGCCTTCGACAATGGGCCCCAGGTGCTTGGTGCATTCAGGGAAACGCAGGGCCAGCAGGCCACAGCCAAGGGTGTCCATCAGGCAATTGCGGGCAGTGTCGAGGGCTTCTGGTGAGTCGATGCAATAGCTCAGGACATAGTCGGCGATGTCCTGCAGGACCTGGTCGTAATCGGGACGGTTGTTCAGGTCAACGTTGGCGCTCATGAGTGATTCACTCCTGTTACAGGGTTGAAGGTGCGTGTGATTCCTCAGCTACAGGTTCAGGTCAATAACGGCATCGCAGGTCTGCGCCTGCTCAGCAATTCAATTATCGGGCAGGGCTTGCCCAAGCAAGTCCTGCCCCGGTGGCTCCGATCAATCCACGTCCGCCAGGTTAAAAACTGTCGCCTGGCACCCGCACCCAGCCTTCCATCAGCACGCGGGCGCTGCGGCTCATGATCGCCTTGAGCACCGTCCACTCACCCTTGGCCTGGGTCGCCTCGGCGCCCACTCGCAAGGTGCCCGAAGGGTGACCGAAACGCACCGCGCTACGCGAACCGGCGCCGGCCGCGAGGTTGACCAAAGTGCCCGGGATCGCCGCCGCAGTACCGATGGCCACCGCCGCCGTGCCCATCATCGCGTGGTGCAGCTTGCCCATGGACATGGCCCGCACCAGCAGGTCGACATCAGCAGCCTTGATCGCCTTGCCACTGGAAGCCTGGTAATCCGCCGGCGCGGCGACGAAAGCCACTTTCGGTGTGTGCTGGCGCTGGGCGGCTTCATCCAGGTGCTTGATCAAGCCCATGCGCAGAGCGCCGTGGGCACGAATGCTTTCGAACATCGCCAGGGCCTTGGGATCACCGTTGATATCGCCCTGCAACTCGGTGCCGTGATAACCGATGTCTGTCGCATTGACGAAGATGGTCGGAATCCCGGCATTGATCAGGGTCGCCTTGAACGTGCCAACGCCGGGCACTTCCAGGTCATCCACCAGGTTGCCGGTGGGAAACATCGAGCCAGCACCGCCCTCTTCTTCGGCCGCCGGATCAAGGAACTCCAGTTGCACTTCGGCCGCCGGAAAAGTCACCCCATCCAGTTCGAAATCACCGGTTTCCTGGACCGCGCCATCGGTGATCGGCACATGGGCAATGATGCTCTTGCCAATGTTGGCCTGCCAGATGCGCACCACCGCCACACCGTTCTGTGGAATACGGCTGGCATCCACCAGACCGCTGCTGATGGCAAACGAACCCACTGCCGCCGAGAGATTGCCGCAGTTGCCACTCCAGTCGACAAACGCCTTGTCGATCGCGACCTGGCCGAACAGGTAATCCACGTCGTGATCGGCCTTGATGCTCTTGGACAGGATCACCGTCTTGCTGGTACTGGAGGTTGCACCGCCCATCCCATCGATCTGCTTGTCGTAGGGATCGGGGCTGCCGATCACCCGCAGCAGCAGGGCATCGCGGGCCGCGCCCGGGAGCTGCGCCGCCTCGGGCAGGTCCTGCAGATTGAAGAACACGCCCTTGCTGGTGCCGCCACGCATGTAGGTGGCGGGAATCTTGATTTGCGCTACAAATGCCATGGTTTTCAGATCCCGATAAAGACCGGGGACGGCGCCTGGCGGCCCGCCCCCGGTACGTCACTTAACTGGCCACTGCCGATTCCAGGAAGTCCTGGGCGAAGCGTTGCAACACACCACCCGCCTCGTAGATCGATACCTCTTCGGCGGTGTCGAGGCGGCAGGTCACCGGCACCTCGAGCCGCTCGCCGTTGCGGCGGTTGATCACCAGGAGCAGTTGCGCCCGGGGCGTACGCCCGCCGATCACGTCGTAGGTTTCAGTGCCGTCGATGCCCAGGGTCTTGCGATTGGTGCCTGCAAGGAACTCCAGCGGCAGCACGCCCATGCCCACCAGGTTGGTCCGGTGGATACGCTCGAAGCCTTCGGCGACGATGGCCTCCACACCGGCCAGGCGTACGCCCTTGGCTGCCCAGTCGCGGGACGAGCCCTGGCCGTAGTCGGCACCGGCAATGATGATCAAAGGCTGCTTGCGCTGCATGTAGGTTTCGATGGCTTCCCACATCCGCGTCACCTGGCCTTCCGGCTCGATCCGCGCCAGGGAACCCTGCTTGACCTGGCCGTTTTCCTTGACCATTTCGTTGAACAGCTTCGGGTTGGCGAAGGTCGCGCGCTGGGCGGTCAAATGATCGCCGCGGTGGGTCGCGTAAGAGTTGAAGTCCTCTTCCGGCAGGCCCATTTTCGCCAGGTACTCGCCCGCCGCGCTGTCGAGCATGATGGCGTTGGACGGCGACAAGTGGTCAGTGGTGATGTTGTCCGGCAGCACCGCCAGCGGACGCATGCCCGTCAGGCTGCGTGCACCGGCCAAGGCCCCTTCCCAGTACGGCGGACGGCGGATGTAGGTGCTCATTTCGCGCCAGTCGTACAGCGGCTCGACTTTCGGACCGGTGTCTGGGTGAATCGCGAACATCGGGATATAGACCTTGCGGAATTGCTCCGGCTTCACCGAGGCCTTGACCACCGCGTCGATTTCCTCGTCGCTCGGCCAGATGTCCTTGAGACGGATTTCCCGGCCTGCGGCATCCAGGCCCAGCACGTCCTTCTCGATATCGAAGCGGATGGTCCCGGCAATCGCGTAAGCCACTACCAGGGGTGGCGACGCCAGGAACGCCTGCTTGGCATACGGGTGGATGCGTCCATCGAAGTTGCGGTTACCCGACAACACCGCAGTGGCGTAGAGATCACGGTCGATGATCTCTTTCTGGATCACCGGGTCCAGCGCGCCGGACATGCCATTGCACGTGGTGCAGGCGAAAGCCACCACGCCAAAACCCAGCTGCTCCAGTTCATGATCCAGGCCGGCCTCTTCCAGGTACATGGCCACGGTTTTCGAACCTGGGGCCAGGGACGACTTGACCCATGGCTTGCGGGCCAGGCCCAGCCGGTTGGCATTGCGCGCCAGCAGGCCGGCGGCAATCACGTTGCGCGGGTTGCTGGTGTTGGTGCAGCTGGTAATGGCTGCGATGATCACCGCACCGTCGGGCATCTGCCCCGGGGTTTCGGACCATTGCCCAGCAATACCCTTGGCCGCCAGATCGCTGGTGGCGACCCGGGCGTGAGGGTTGCTCGGCCCGGCCATGTTGCGCACCACCGACGACAGGTCGAACTGCAGGCCGCGCTCGTAACGGGCACTCTTCAGGCTGTCGGCCCAGAGGCCGGTGTGCTTGGCGTAAGACTCCACCAGGCGCACCTGCTCATCTTCACGACCGGTGAGTTTCAGGTAGTCGATGGTCTGTTGGTCGATGTAGAACATCGCCGCGGTGGCACCGTATTCCGGGGCCATGTTGGAGATGGTCGCGCGGTCACCGAGGGTCAGCGCCGCAGCGCCTTCGCCGAAGAACTCCAGCCAGGCCCCGACCACTTTCTGCTTGCGCAGGAACTCAGTCAGCGCCAGCACCATGTCGGTGGCGGTGATGCCCGGTTGCAACTTGCCGGTGAGCTCGACACCGACGATTTCCGGCAGGCGCATCCACGACGCGCGGCCCAGCATGACGCTCTCGGCTTCCAGGCCGCCAACGCCGATGGCGATCACCCCCAGGGCATCCACATGGGGCGTGTGGCTGTCGGTACCGACGCAGGTATCGGGGAAGGCCACACCGTCGCGCACCTGGATCACCGGAGACATTTTCTCCAGGTTGATCTGGTGCATGATGCCGTTGCCCGGCGGAATCACATCGACGTTCTTGAAGGCCTTCTTGGTCCAGTTGATGAAGTGGAAACGGTCTTCGTTGCGCCGATCTTCAATGGCCCGGTTCTTGTCGAAGGCATCCGGATCAAAGCCCCCGCACTCTACCGCCAACGAGTGGTCGACGATCAGTTGGGTCGGCACCACCGGGTTGACCAAGGCGGGGTCGCCGCCCTGATCGGCGATCGCGTCGCGCAAGCCGGCCAGGTCCACCAGCGCGGTCTGGCCGAGAATGTCGTGGCACACCACACGGGCCGGAAACCAGGGGAAGTCCAGGTCATCGCGACGTTCGATCAACTGGCTCAGGGAAGCATTCAGGGTTGCCGGATCACAGCGGCGTACCAGGTTTTCCGCCAACACCCGCGAGGTGTAAGGCAGGCTGTCATAGGCACCGGGCTGGAGGGCATCGACCGCCGCCCGGGTGTCGAAGTAGTCCAACCGGCTGCCGGGCAGCGTCTTGCGAAATTCAGTGTTCATGGTCTGGGCTCGGTCACGGTAGTTTCAAAGGGAGCGCCTGGCACTGGCTTGAATGGCCTCCATCCCTTGTAGGAGCGAGCTTGCTCGCGATGACTCGATCAGCTCCGGCATCGCCGTTGGCTGATCCATGGCGATCGCGAGCAAGCTCGCTCCTACAGGGTTTGTGGTTCATTCAAGCAGCAGTGTCGGCGCCCTCCCGGTCAGCGACGTTCGATTGGCACGAACTTGCGCTGTTCTACGCCGATGTATTCGGCGCTTGGACGGATGATGCGGTTGTTGCCACGCTGCTCGAACACGTGGGCGGCCCAGCCGGTCAGGCGCGAGCAGACAAAGATCGGCGTGAACAGCTTGGTCGGGATGCCCATGAAGTGGTATGCCGAAGCGTGGTAGAAGTCGGCGTTGGGGAACAGCTTCTTCTGCTCCCACATAGTCTGGTCGATGGCCTCGGAGACCGGGAACAGCACCTTGTCACCCGCTTCGTCGGCAAGCTTTTTCGACCATCCCTTGATCACCTCGTTACGCGGGTCGCTGTCTTTGTAGATCGCGTGGCCGAAGCCCATGATCTTGTCCTTGCGCTCAAGCATGCCGAGGGTGCCCTTGATCGCCTCTTCCGCCGAGCCGAAGCGCTCGATCATTTCCATCGCCGCTTCGTTGGCGCCACCGTGCAGCGGGCCGCGCAGTGAACCGATGGCCGCAGTGATGCAGGAATACAGGTCGGACAAGGTCGAGGCACAAACCCGGGCGGTAAAGGTCGAGGCGTTGAACTCGTGCTCGGCGTAAAGGATCAGCGATACGTTCATCACCTTGACGTGCAGGTCGCTGGGCTTCTTGCCGTGCAGCAGGTGCAGGAAGTGGCCGCCGATGGAGGGCTCGTCGCTGACGCAGTTGATGCGCGCGCCTTCATGACTGAAGCGATACCAGTAGCACATGATCGCCGGGAAGGCCGCCAGCAGGCGGTCGGTGACGTCATGCTGCTGGGAGAAATCCTTCTCCGGCTCGATATTGCCGAGGAACGAGCAACCGGTTCGCATCACATCCATCGGGTGAGCCTGGGCGGGAATACGCTCCAGCACTTCCTTCAGGGCCTGGGGCAGATCCCGCAGTTTGCTCAGTTTGCTGACGTAGGCCGCCAATTGCTCGGTGTTCGGCAGTTCGCCGTACAGCAGCAGGTAGGCCACTTCTTCGAACTGCGCATCGGCGGCCAGTTCGCGTACGTCATAGCCGCGATAGGTCAGCCCGGCACCGGCCTGGCCCACGGTGGACAACGCGGTTTGCCCGGCCACCTGGCCGCGCAGACCTGCGCCACTCAATACTTTTGCTTCGGCCATTGCTCTCTCCAATCTTGAATTTGTTAGGGATGTGGCAACTTCATCAACGGTCAGGTCGTGGTTCGCGGATCAGCCTTTCTTCTGTGCGAACAATGCATCGAGCTTCTGCTCAAAGCTGTGGTAGTCGATGCGCTCGTACAGTTCCATGCGGGTCTGCATGGTGTCGATCACGTTCTGCTGGGTGCCGTCACGACGAATCGCGGTGTAGACGTTTTCTGCCGCCTTGTTCATCGCACGGAACGCCGACAGCGGGTACAGCACCAGGGAAACATCCACAGATTTCAACTGTTCGGTGGTGTACAGCGGGGTGGCGCCGAACTCGGTGATGTTGGCCAGAATCGGTGCCTTCACCCGATCAGCGAAGATCTTGTACATCTCCAGTTCAGTGATGGCTTCCGGGAACACCATGTCGGCGCCGGCCTCGATGCACGCCGCGGCGCGTTCCAGGGCCGACTCCAGGCCTTCCACCGCCAGGGCGTCGGTACGCGCCATGATCACGAAGCTGTCGTCGGTACGGGCATCCACCGCAGCCTTGATGCGGTCGACCATTTCCTGCTGGGACACGATCTCTTTATTGGGCCGATGACCGCAGCGCTTGGCGCCCACCTGGTCTTCAATGTGAATCGCCGCGGCGCCGAACTTGATCATCGACTTGACGGTGCGTGCCACGTTGAACGCCGAGGAACCAAAGCCGGTGTCCACGTCCACCAGCAAGGGCAGGTCGCAGACGTCGGTGATACGGCGTACGTCGGTGAGGACGTCATCGAGGCCGGTGATACCCAGGTCAGGCACGCCGAGGGAACCGGCGGCGACCCCGCCACCGGAGAGGTAGATCGCCTTGAATCCGGCGCGCTTGGCCAGCAGGGCATGGTTGGCGTTGATCGCGCCGACCACTTGCAATGGCTGTTCGCTGGCGACCGCATCGCGGAAACGCTGACCTGGAGTGCTTTTGTTGAAACTCATGACTCACCTCGTGGAGTGGCTGTCTGATGGGCGCTGTCCTGATAGTGACGCGCAATGTTGCGTTTCGAAGCGCCGATGTGGCGGCGCATCAACAACTCGGCCAGTTCGCCGTCGCGATCGGCAATGGCGTCGAGAATCCGGTGGTGTTCGGCAAAGGCCTGGCGCGGGCGATTGGGGGTCGCGGAGAACTGGATGCGGTACATGCGCACCAACTGATACAACTCGCCGCAGAGCATTTGCGTGAGGGTGCGGTTGCCGGCGCCCTGGATGATCCGGTAGTGGAAGTCGAAATCCCCTTCCTGCTGGTAATAGCCGACGCCAGCCTGAAACGCGGCGTCCCGCTCATGGGTATCCAGCACCTGGCGCAGCTCGTCGATTTCCTCGGCCGTCATGCGCTCCGCTGCCAAGCGACAGGCCATGCCTTCCAGGGATTCGCGGATTTCGTAGAGTTCGATCAGCTCGGCATGGCTCAGTGAGACCACCCGGGCACCGACATGGGGCACTCGCACCAGCAGGCGCTGGCCTTCCAGGCGGTGGATGGCCTCGCGCAGCGGACCCCGGCTGATGCCGTAGGTGCGGGCCAGTTCCGGCTCGGAGATCTTGCTGCCCGGGGCGATCTCGCCCTTGACGATGGCGGCCTGGATACGCCGAAAGACGTTTTCAGACAAGGTTTCCGAATCGTCCTGCACCGGCATCGGGTGTTCGAGTTGATCCAGCATATTGTCGACACCTTTAAAATCAATGAGGCAAAAATTAGCCAATAGCCCCATAACAGTCAAAGGAAAAATGCAGATTGTCGACAATCGTCTAATAGGCCCTTGCACCAAGATGCAACAAAAGGCCCGCTCCCGACGCTGGCGCCATAAAACCAGCATGCTAGAATGCCGCCCGCATCGGCCTGTCATCTTTTTATGGCAAGCACACGAGGGAGCTTGCGCAGCAGTGCCGGTCGCCTTGAACTGAAGAACCCATGTCATGCATCAGGATCTATGAGACTCAAGGCACTCCCCCCTCTGCTCTGCCTGCTGGCCCTGCCCGGCATCAGCATCGCCGCCGGCAAGACCGTGTACGGATTGAATGAATACGCGCGCCTGTCGGGCATCGACCTGGAGGTCGCCGCCAAACTCGACACCGGCGCCAAGACCGCTTCCTTAAGTGCCCGCGACATCAAGCGCTTCAAGCGCAATGGCGAATCCTGGGTGCGTTTCTACCTGGCCATCGACACCGCCCATTCCCACCCCATCGAACGGCCTCTGGCCCGGGTCAGCAAAATCAAGCGCCGCGCCGGCGACTATGACCCCGATGAGGACAAGAACTACACCGCACGGCCTGTGATCGCCCTGGATGTCTGCATGGGCAGCGCTTTACGCAGCATCGAAGTGAACTTGACCGACCGCAGCGCATTCCAATACCCGCTCCTGATTGGCTCCGAGGCCCTGAAACGCTTCGATGCGCTGGTCGACCCCAGTCTTAAATACGCTGCTGGCAAACCCGCCTGCGCCACCGACGCTCATACCGCAGAGTAATTCCAATGCGCTCTCTTACCCTTCATCTGAAAGTCCTGATCGCGATCCTGGTGGTGCTGGGCATTTCGATCACGGCCTATCAGATTTTCGTGCTCGGCATTCCGGTGACTGAAGACGCCACCGACGATCTGTGGAACATCGATGCCAAGGTCGAGTTCGTCGCCAACGGCAAGGACCCGATCAAGATCCAGATGTTCGTGCCGCCCCTGAGCCGCGACTATGTGAGCCTCAACGAGAGCTTCATTTCCAATAACTACGGGGTCGCGGTGAACCGCGTCGACGGCAACCGCAAGGTCACTTGGTCGGCACGCCGGGCCAAGGGCAACCAGACCCTGTACTACCGCCTGGTACTGACCAAGCGCTACAGCGCCGAGAAATCCAAGGTCAAGGGCCCGACATTCCGCGACAGCATGGCCGTGGAAGGCCCGGAAAAAATTGCCGCCGACGCCCTGCTGGCGCCGATCCGCCAGCACTCGGCAGACGTCGAGACCTTCATCAGCGAGGCCATCAAGCGGGTCAACAACAGCAGCGACGACAATGCCAAGCTGCTGCTGGCCGGAGACACCTCCAGCGCCAACAAGGCCAAGATCGTCGAGTTGCTGCTGTCCATTGCCCACGTACCAATGGAAAAGGTCCACACCATCCGCCTGGTGGCCGACCAGCCGCAAACCCCAGAACTCTGGCTGCGCAGCTTCAACGGCACCGACTGGTTGTACTTCAACCCGGAAACCGGTGAACGGGGCATGCCCAGCGACCGCCTGTTGTGGTGGACCGGTGACGACAACCTGATCAGCGTCGATGGCGGCAAGAAAGCCAACGTCACCTTCAGCCTCAACAACAGCGAAATGAACGCCATTCGCCTGGCCAAGCTGACCGACGAGAACACCGACGCCAACTTCCTCGAATACTCGCTGTATGGCCTGCCGCTGCAGACCCAGCAGACCTTCATGATCATGGTGATGATCCCGATTGGCGTACTGGTGATCCTGGTGCTGCGCAACCTGATCGGCCTGCAGACCCTGGGGACCTTTACCCCGGTACTGATCGCCCTGGCCTTTCGCGAGACGCAGCTGGGCTTCGGCATCGTGCTGTTTACCGTGATTACCGCCCTGGGCCTGTCGCTGCGCTCCTACCTTGAGCACCTCAAGCTGCAAATGCTGCCGCGACTCTCGGTGGTGCTGACCTTTGTCGTGGTGCTGATCGCCGCCATCAGCCTGTTCAGCCACAAGCTGGGCCTGGAGCGCGGCCTGTCGGTGGCGCTGTTCCCGATGGTGATCCTGACCATGACCATCGAACGCCTGTCCATTACCTGGGAAGAGCGCGGCGGCGGCCATGCGATGAAAGTCGCCATCGGCACCCTGTTCGCCGCCTCCCTGGCACACCTGATCATGAGCGTGCCGGAGCTTACGTACTTCGTCTTCACCTTCCCGGCGATACTGCTGATCCTGGTGGGCTTCATGCTGGCGATGGGTCGCTACCGCGGCTACCGCCTGACGGAACTGGTGCGTTTCAAAGCCTTCCTCAAGGCTGACTCCTGATGTTCGGCCTGTGGAAGACCTGGAAAGCCCTGGAAGCGCGAGGAATCATGGGCATCAACCGGCGTAATGCCGACTACGTGCTCAAGTACAACAAGCGCAGCCTGTACCCCATCGTCGATGACAAGATCATCACCAAGGAGCGGGCGATCAAGGCCGGCATCCATGTGCCGGAACTGTACGGGGTGATCTCCACCGAGAAGGAAATCGACAAGCTCGGCGAGATCATCGGCGAGCGCAACGACTTCGTGATCAAGCCGGCCCAGGGCGCCGGCGGTGACGGCATCATTGTGATTGCCGACCGCTTCGAGGGCCGTTATCGCACGGTGTCGGGCAAGATCATCAGCCACGAGGAAATCGAGCACCATATTTCCAGCATCCTCACCGGCCTGTACTCCCTGGGCGGCCACCGCGACCGGGCGCTGATCGAGTACCGGGTGACCCCGGACCAGATCTTCAAGAGCATCAGCTACGAAGGCGTGCCGGACATCCGCATCATCGTGCTCATGGGCTACCCGGTGATGGCCATGCTGCGCCTGCCGACCCGCCAATCCGGGGGCAAGGCCAACCTGCACCAGGGCGCCATCGGCGTCGGCGTCGACCTGGCCACCGGCCTGACCCTGCGCGGCACCTGGCTGAACAACATCATTACCAAGCACCCGGACACCACCAATGCCGTGGACGGTGTGCAACTGCCCTACTGGGACGGTTTCATGAAGCTGGCGGCCGGCTGCCACGAACTCTGCGGCCTGGGCTACATCGGCGTGGACATGGTGCTGGACCAAGACAAAGGCCCGCTGATTCTCGAGCTCAACGCCCGGCCGGGGCTGAACATCCAGATCGCCAACGATTGCGGCCTGACCCTGCGCACCCATGCCATCGAAGCCCACCTGGAACAACTCAAGGCCCGTGGCATCGTGGAAACCGTTGAACAACGGGTGCGTTTCGCCCAAGAGCTGTTCGGCCACATCCCTGCCGTCGAAGGCTGATACCTGTAGCCGCTGGCTCAGACCACGTTCGGACGATCAAATCCGCAGCAGGTACCGCTCTAGCGGGCCTTGTCCGAGCCAGCGACAGCAACTACAGGTCAATCAATACGTCGCATCCCTCTAGGAGCAACTCCAGCAGAGGATTACAATCGCCAGCCGCGCTCCGATGGCTGATCTGCCCCGCATGTTGACCTGTTCCGTACACCCGCTTCCCTATCGCGCCAACCCCGCCGAGTATTTCGCGGCCATCGAACACGCCCCTGGCGCCGTGCTGCTGGACAGTGGCCGACCCAGCGCCGAGCGGGGACGGTATGACTTGCTCAGTGCCTGGCCCCTGGCGGAACTGACGGTGGCCGCCGACGAAAACGGTAGCGGATTCCTGCAGCGCCTGCGGGACAACCTGACGCTGCTGGGCCAGGCGCAAGTGCCCGCACCTTATGAACTGCCCTTCGCCGGCGGCCTGATCGGCTACCTCAGTTATGACTTCGGTCGTCATCTGGAGCGCCTGCCGAGCCAGGCCCGGGACGATCTGCAACTGCCCGACGCACGCTTTGGCCTGTATGCCTGGGCACTGATCAACGACCACCAAGCGGGCACCAGCCAACTGCTGTTCCACCCCCACCTGGAGGCAGCCGAGCGCCAGCGGCTGATTGAGCTGTTCAGCCAGCCGCCGGCAACCACGTCGGGCTCGTTCAAGCTGAGCGGCCCCATGCTTGCCGACCTGACGGCCGACGACTACCGCCAGGCATTCCAGCGCATCCAGCACTACATCCAGGCTGGCGACTGCTATCAGGTGAACTTCGCCCAGCGTTTTCGCGGCCAGTACCAAGGTGATCCCTGGGTCGCCTACTGCGCCTTGCGCGCCGCCTGCCCAACACCCTTTTCGGGCTTCCAGCGCCTGCCGGACGGCGGCGCGGTGCTCAGCCTGTCACCGGAGCGCTTCGTTCACCTCAGCCAGGGGCAGGTGGAAACCCGGCCGATCAAGGGCACCCGCCCTCGCGGCCAGGACGCCGTCGAAGACGCGGCCAATGCCGCCGAGCTGTTGGCCAGCCCCAAGGACCGGGCGGAAAACCTGATGATCGTCGATCTGTTGCGCAATGACCTGGGACGCACCTGTCGTACCGGCTCGGTACGAGTGCCGGAGCTGTTCAGCCTGGAGAGCTACCCCAACGTGCACCACCTGGTGAGCAGCGTCACCGGTGAGCTGGCGGACGATAAGGACGCCCTGGACCTGATCGCCGGCAGCTTTCCCGGCGGCTCGATCACCGGCGCACCGAAAATCCGCTCGATGCAGATCATCGACGAGCTGGAACCCACCAGGCGGGCACTGTATTGCGGCTCCTTGCTGTACCTGGACGTACGCGGGGAAATGGACAGCTCGATTGCCATTCGCAGCCTGCTGGCCAAGGACGGGCAGATCTGCTGCTGGGGCGGCGGCGGGATTGTTGCGGACTCGGACTGGCAGGAGGAGTACCAGGAATCCATCACCAAGGTGCGGGTGTTGCTGGAAACCCTGCAGGGGCTTTAGGGCCTCTTCGCCGGCAAGCCGGCGCCTACAAGAGCACCCCGTTCACCAGCCCGTAGGAGCTGGCTTGCCAGCGAAGGCGTCGGCAGGATTTGCGCAAAATCCAAGGGCCCCTTCGCCGGCAAGCCGGCTCCTACAAGAGCACCCCGTTCACCAGCCCGTAGGAGCTGGCTTGCCAGCGAAGGCGTCGGCAGGATTTGCGCAAAATCCAAGGGCCTCTTCGCCGGCAAGCCGGCTCCTACAAGAGCACGTCGTTCACCAGCCTGTAGGAGCTGGCTTGTAGTGGTCCAGTTTTTTTGGACCATCCTGTAGGAGTATTAGGCCGCCAGCCTTTCAAAAGCAGCTGGCGGCAGGTTGTTCGAGGCAGAGTGACAACGCCGATGGTTGTAATG
>NZ_JAAARM010000127.1 GCF_009908285.1 Pseudomonas sp. Fl4BN1 | reverse complement strand
GTTTTCAATCTGGCTCCAGTCGGCATCACCGTTCAGGTAGATTTCACCCTGCTGGGTCCGCACGGTACCTGCAAGCGTCGAGCGCATACCGTTAAAGTTGACCGCAAGCTGGCTTGGTTGCATATCAAACGGCATAAAGTTGCCGTCGATATCCACCCCCGTAACCTGAAGATGACCAAACAACTGCGGGCTTTGCACATCACCACCCCGACGCAAGTTGGCACTTACCATCCCCGCTGTTTTTTCCCCACGGGTAAAGATGGGGTTTATCATCGCAAGGTTGAAGTTACGGATATTGACGTTGCCACCAAGATTACGGCGGCCTTGCGGATCGGTCACCTGCACCTGACCATCAAACTGGCCGTTATTGGTCAGGCGGATGGTCCAGCCCAATTCGGCACGGTTGTTACC
>NZ_JAAARM010000126.1 GCF_009908285.1 Pseudomonas sp. Fl4BN1 | reverse complement strand
ACCTCGCTGTCCGTAAACTGGCAGCATGCCATGAGCAATAGTGATACCCAGAACCAGAGCAGCACCAGCCGCGATGACGATCTCTTTTATGTCAGCCTGATCGTTCCTTTTGGCGAGGATCGCGTCAGTACCTACATGCGCGCTCAGGGGGAAAAACAAAATTATGGCGTTCAGGAAAGCGGCTCTATCGGTCAAAACCTTAACTACAACGTCTCTGCAGACCGCGATAATCAGGATAAGAGTAACGCCTTTAACGGCAATATCACCACCAACCTTCACTATACGCAGCTCGGTTTATCCGCTGGCCTGAATGACGGCAATCAGCATAACTACAGCGCATCCTTAAACGGTGGCGTAGCGCTGCATCGTCATGGCATAACGTTTTCGCCCTATCCGGTAAAAGAGACATTC
>NZ_JAAARM010000125.1 GCF_009908285.1 Pseudomonas sp. Fl4BN1 | reverse complement strand
GGCTTATGCTCCGTCAAATTTTTCTAACATGAATAATCAGGATTAATCACATGAGCGCCCCGGATCCGCGCAGCCAGCACACCGCTTCTTATTACGCCGCCAGCAGTCTGCCGCAGCCCGATCATCCGGTGCTGCAAGGTGAGCATGTGGCTGATGTGTGCGTGGTGGGCGGCGGCTTTTCCGGCCTGAACACGGCGCTGGAGCTGGCCGAGCGCGGCATGAGCGTGATTGTGCTCGAAGCGCACAAGATCGGCTGGGGCGCCAGCGGACGCAATGGCGGGCAACTGATTCGCGGCGTCGGCCACGGGCTTGAGCAGTTTGAGGGGATCATCGGCAAGGACGGTGTGCGGCAAATGAAGTTGATGGGCCTGGAGGCGGTGGAAATCGTGCGCCAGCGGGTCGAACGCTACAAC
>NZ_JAAARM010000124.1 GCF_009908285.1 Pseudomonas sp. Fl4BN1 | reverse complement strand
GTTCCTGCAGCGCGCGCAGCAGCTTGGCCTGCAGCGACAGCGGCATCGATTCGATTTCATCGAGGAACAGCGTGCCGCCATCTGCGTATTCCATCTTGCCGATGCGGCGGCGGTCGGCGCCCGTGAAGGCGCCCGCCTCGTGGCCAAACATCTCGCTCTCGAACACGGATTCCGGCAACGCCGCGCAGTTCAGCGCAACGAACGGCCCGCGACGTCGGCTGCCTTCGTGAATGGCGCGCGCGAGCACTTCCTTGCCCGAGCCGGTCTCGCCCGTGACGAGGATGTCGGCATCGGTCGGCGCCAGCGCGGTGACGAGCCGGCGCACGTTCTGCATGACGGCGCTCTGGCCGATCAACGGGTACGCCTGCCGTCCCTGCAGCGCTTCACGCAACCGCAGGTTTTCGGAAGTGAGC
>NZ_JAAARM010000123.1 GCF_009908285.1 Pseudomonas sp. Fl4BN1 | reverse complement strand
ATACTGGATCTGCTCGCAGGGAACACTCGGCAGCAGGCTGTAGAAATTGCCAAGCCGGGCGACTTCGATACGCGGAATCCGGAAGGGAACGAAGGTCCCGGAAAAACGCATCAGATCGCGCAGGAGTTGCGATTCGGACATGTCGCGGGACAAGTGGAACGGCGCCTTCAAAACGCCGTGAAAACCGTAGCGCCGTGGCACGGCGGTATGGAAGGCGATCTCGTGAATGCCGAGCCCACGAGACCTCTCTACACCACGTATGCCGGCTATTCCTTGAACAAAATGAATGAGCTGGAAGCTCGTCTGAAAGACGCGCGTGAAGGCGGTGCGCGTCATGTGCTGATTGCCACCGATGGTGTGTTCTCGATGGACGGCGTGATTGCCAACCTGAAGGGCGTTGGCGATCTGGCAGAT
>NZ_JAAARM010000122.1 GCF_009908285.1 Pseudomonas sp. Fl4BN1 | reverse complement strand
CCTTCTCCGCGGCCGCGGCGTCCTCGGCCTCGGCGTCGGCCGCGGCGCGCTTCTGGAGGATCTCGTAGGCGGACTCGTTGTCCACCGCCTCGCCGTAGTCCTTCATCAGCGGCGAGGCCGCGGCGGACTCCTTGATGACCTGCTCGCCGGCAGGCTCCATCGAGCTCTCCGGGGCGCGCACCGCAGTGATCGCGACCGGCGTCGGGGCGCCGTCCTCGCTCATCACGGTCACGATCGCCTCACCAGTGCCGAGCGCAGGGATGACCTCCTCGAGATCGTGCTCGGAGGTGGGGAAGGTCTTGGCTGTCGCCTTGAGCGCCTTCGCGTCGTCCGGGGTGAAGGCGCGCAGCGCGTGCTGGACCCGGTTGCCGAGCTGGGCGAGGACGTCGCCGGGGATGTCCTTCGGGGTCTGGG
>NZ_JAAARM010000121.1 GCF_009908285.1 Pseudomonas sp. Fl4BN1 | reverse complement strand
GGCGTGGTCAGCGCCGTTCTGGCGTTGGTGGTGGGGGCCGGAGCTGGATGGGGTGTCTGGCATCATTATGCCGGAAAAGGAAAACCGACTGCCGCCGCGCAGACGGAAACGGTGGAAACCCTGGATGAAAGCAAAAGCGTGTTTGTGACGTTGCCGGAAACCATTGTCACGCTGCATGACAACAACGGCGCGGACCATTATTTGTCGGCGGAATTAGTGATGGTGGTCGCCAGTGACAAAGAAGCGGAAAAAATAAAACATCAGGAGCCGCTGTATCAAAGTATTGCGGTTGAATGCCTGACGGAAATGAAATTTGAAGCTTTGCGCGGTATGAAAATATCTGCCATCCGCAAACTGATTTCGGATGCGTTAAAGAAAGATCTTCAGCGTCGCAAAATGAGCGCACCGTATAAG
>NZ_JAAARM010000120.1 GCF_009908285.1 Pseudomonas sp. Fl4BN1 | reverse complement strand
CCGACTCCCAGTCCCCGAAAACCTCGATGGCCTCCAGGAGCGTCGGCGCAGCCTGGGCACAGACCCATTCCCACCGCTGGGCGAAGTCCGTGTCCTTCTTCACCCCTGCCGCTGGGAATGCCCCTGTTTCGAGCGAGAAGGCCCTCTGCGCGATTTTCCGCGTCCACCCCGATGCACCCCACACCTGGTCAGCGGAAAGCGTGCTGAAGACCCTCCTAGCGTCTTTCTGGGGCCTTACCTGGGCCTCCAGGCGAACCCAGTCCCATCGACAGGCGGAACGGTAGCCTGGTTGCTTGCCCTTCTCGTAGAGGCGGCACCGGACGGGGCTGCTGTTGGCACCCAGGTACATCGTCCGACCATCCTCCGGGAAATCCCAGTCCCCTCGCTTCTCACCCTTGAGGCCCTGCTCCTGCT
>NZ_JAAARM010000119.1 GCF_009908285.1 Pseudomonas sp. Fl4BN1 | reverse complement strand
GGTCTGGTGCGATTGCTCGACGATGCCGTTGCCGACCACCTCGCCGTTCACCATGGGCGTCTGGCCCGAAACGAACAGCCAGCCGTCTGCGCCGGCTGCGCGGGCAAAGGGGAGGTGCTGGCCACCGGTGCCGGTGCCGCCTTCAACGCCAATTCGGGTAATCGTCATCGCTACGTTCCTTCTTTCAAGCTTTCAAACAAAACTCTGATCTCAGTGAATTTCCGCGGTCACAGCTGCCTGCGCACGGGGCCCACGCTTGAGGAAGCGGCCTGCCCGATGCGGCTGCACCGCGCCGTGCTGATATGACAGATGGCCGTTGACCCACACCGCCGCAATGCCCGCCGCCGGTTGCTGCGGGTCGGTAAAGGTGGCGACATCGCGCACCGTTTCGGGGTCGAACAGCACGAGATCGGCCC
>NZ_JAAARM010000011.1 GCF_009908285.1 Pseudomonas sp. Fl4BN1 | reverse complement strand
GCCGTTGAGGGTGGTGGGCTGGCCCTGGACGCCGACCCAGCGCTGGCCGCTGATGGGGATGTCGATGATGCCCAGCACCGGCCGGCCGGCCTGGCACAGGCTGATCAGGGTGCCGTACACCGGAATCCCGGTGATGAATTGCTTGGTGCCGTCGATGGGGTCCAGTACCCAGACGTATTCGGCGTCCAGGTCCCGGGGTGGATACTCCTCGCCGAGGACGCCGTGCTCGGGTTGCGCGCTGTCGAGCATTTCCCGCAGCCGGGCTTCGATGCGCTGGTCGATCTCGGTGACCGGGCTGGCGTCGTCCTTGCTGCTGAAGGCCTGGCCCCCCGGCGCAGGTAACTGCCAATGTTCGCGGAGAATGCTGCGGCTGGCGTCGGCCAGGCCTTCGGCCAGTTGCAGGTAACGGTGCAGTGACATGCTGTGCTCCTAAGGGTGTGAAAGCCCGGATCAGAGGCCTTTGGGCAGGTCTTTCCAGTGTTCGAGAAACGCCTCGCGCTCGCGCACCGCCTGCTCTTCATCGACGTTGAAGACCTTGATCTGCGCCAGGTTGGGCAGGGCGACGTGGGCGCTGACGTCGATATCGCTACGGCTGGGGCGGCGATAGGCCTGCTCCAGCAGGGCGATTTGGGTGTCCCGGGCCAGGAGCAGGTCCACCAGTCGGCGCCCCGCTTCGGGGTTGGGGCCGTTTTTCACCAGCGTCAGGGCTTCCTGGGTGACGAAGGTGCCGTCGGCGGGATAGATCAGGCGGATCTCCTTCTGCCCGCCAGCGACATAGGCATAGGCGTTGCCTTCGAAGGTCAGGCCGATGCTGTATTCGCCCTGGGCTACCGAGTTGAGCACTGCGCTGGAGTTGCGCGACACCACCAGGTTGGCTGCTAGGGCCTTGAAATCCTCGGCACCGAGCAGTTGCCGCAGGCCCCAGAGTACGGTGTAGGCGGTGGAGGTGGCGCCCGGGTCGCCGACGATGATCCGGCCTTTCCAGGCCGGGTCCAGCAGGTCGCGCCAGGTGCCTGGCTCGGGTTGCCCCTTGAGTTGCTTGTGGTTGACCATCAGCACCACCACCTGGATGTTGCTGGCGCTCCACAGCTGTTGCGGCTGGTGCCACTGTGGGTCGATGGCGCTGCTCTGGGGCGAGCGGTACGGCTCGTAGAGCGCGGTGAAGGCCCCCAGGGTGTTGGGTTGCGAACTCCAGAACACATCCGCCTTGGTTGCGGCGCCCTCGGCATCGATGCGCTTGAGCAGGGCTGCGCTGGAGCCGGTGACTACGCCGATCTTCAGTGGCGTGGCCAGTTGGCCGGCACTGTCGAGCACGGCCTGTACCGCCGAGTCGTTATTGGTGGTGTAGAGCACAGCTTGGCGCTCGCTGGCCAGAGCGGGCAGAGGCAGGCTCAGCAGGGCAGTGGTGCCCAGCATCAGCCAGTGGTGTTTCCATATCGTGGTCATGGGCAGGTCCTTCTTCGGGTTGAGGGCAGTCAGAACACCTTGATTCGCAGCACCAGGGTGCAGAACAGCACCGGTACCAGGGTCAGCAGCACGAGGATCAGGCCGTAGGCAGCGGCCTGGCCCTGGAGGCCGGTCTCGATCAGGCGGAACACCTGGATGGTGATGGTCTCGCGCCCGGCCGAGTACACCACCAGGGAGGCGCTGAGCTCGGCGACGATGGTGGTCCAGGTCAGCACCGCCGCGGCAGCGATGGCTGGAGCCATCAGCGGCAGCACCACCTTGAGGAACGAGCGCAAGGGCGGCACCCCGAGGCTGATGGAGGCTTCCTCGATGGAGTTGGGAATGTTGTAGAGGGTCGCCGAGGCGCTGCGCACGCCGAACGGAAAGCGGCGAATGACGAAGGCGGTGACGATGATCGCCGCGCTGCCACCCAGGGTCAGCCAACCGCTGTTGAAGGTCATCACCAGGGCGATTCCCAGTACCGTGCCGGACATGGCCATGGGCAGCATGGCGATGTAGT
The DNA here is from genome assembly GCF_009908285.1 of Pseudomonas sp. Fl4BN1. GTDB lineage: Bacteria > Pseudomonadota > Gammaproteobacteria > Pseudomonadales > Pseudomonadaceae > Aquipseudomonas. The sequence goes on along the minus strand of NZ_JAAARM010000011.1, from coordinate 202,300 downwards.
CGATCAGCGGGGTCAAAAGGTTCTTCTTCTTGATCACCAGGTAACTGATCAGCACGCTCAGGACCAGCCCCAGCAAGGTCGCCAGGCCGCCGTAGAGCAGGGTGTTGAGGATCGGCTCGGGGCTGCGTAGAAGCACCCGGGCGAGGTTGTCCAGGGAGAACACCCCCCACTGCATCACCGGCCCGCGGGATTCGGTAAAGGCACTGACCAGCACCGTCAGCAGTGGCAGCGACGAGAGCAGGATGAACAGCCCGATGGCGCTCCCCAGCAGCAGGCCGCGCCAACCGCGCAAGCGGCTCGCCGCGGCGCTACGCCCCTGGACCAGCTCGTAGCGCTTGCGTCCCACCAGGTAGCGCTGAAGGAACAGCACCCCGGCGACGATGGTGATGGAAACGCTGGCCAGGCTGCTTTGCAGGGCCGGGTTGGTGCCCATCTCGGAGATGAAGCTCAGGTAGGTCAGCACCGACAGCAACTGGACCCGGCCCCCCAGTAGGGTAGCGATAGCGAAGTTGCCCACCACCAGGGTGAACACCAGCAGGGCCGAGGCGAGGATCGCCGGCATGATCAGCGGCAGCATGACTTGCAGCCGCGCCCGGCCGGGGGCGCTGCCCAGGCTTTGCGCGGCCTCTTCGAGCTGCACGTCAAAGCCGCGGATGGCCGCCAGGGTGCCGAGGTAGATGTAGGTGTAGTAGACCAGGCTCATGACCAGTATCAGCCCCGGCCAGCCATAGAAACTCGGCAGCTGCAGGCCCAGGTACTGCTCCAGCCAGTGGGTCAGCACGCCGTTGTTGCCGAGAATCATCAGCCAGGTCTGGCTGACGATCACTTCCGGAACCACCAGGGTGCACAGGGGCAGGATTGCTACCAGTGGCTTGCCGGGGAAGTCGAAACGCGCGGTGACATAGGCCAGGCTGACCCCCAGCACGCTGGCGCAGAGGGTGACCAGGGCGCCGAGGGTCAGGGTATTGCCCAGGGCGCGCAGGTACTTGGGGTCGTCCAGCAACTGCGTCCAGCCGCTGCTTGCATTGCCGGACAGCGCGAGGCTGGTGCCCAGCAGGTTAAGCAGCGGCCAGAGCAGGAACAGTCCGAGCAGGGCCAGGGCCAGCAGCGACAGCAGCAACCATATTGAAGGCCGTTGGAATCGGTTCATCGTGGCACCACCTGGCTGGTCTGGGGATCGAATTGCAGGCGCACTGTCTGGCCCTCGGCGAATTCCCGGCGGGCTGGGCCGAAGCAGTCCACGGCCAGTTGTTGTTGGTCCGCCAGTTCGATGTTGTAGGTGGTCTTGTGGCCCAGGTACTGCTTGCGCCGCACCTGGCCGGGCAGGCTGTTGCCCAGGGGGCCGTCCGCAGTCAACAGCTGGATGTTTTCCGGGCGGGCGATCAGGCAGCCCAGGCCGTCGGGGGGCAGTGCCTGGGCCAGGGCCTGCAGCGCCTGCCCGGCGACCCGGATGGTCAGCCCTCCAGCTTCGGTGCTGCCGTCGAGGATCTCGCCCTGCAGCAAGTTGGCGGCGCCGATGAAGTCTGCGACATAGGTGCTGGCGGGGCGCTGGTAGATCTCTTGCGGGCTGCCCAACTGGGCGATCCGGCCCTGGCGCATCAGGGCGATCTGGTCGGACAGGGCCAGGGCTTCTTCCTGATCATGGGTGACGAACACCGTGGTGATGCCGATGTCCCGTTGCAGGTCGGCGATGGCCGTGCGGATCTGCAGGCGCAGTTTGCTGTCGAGGTTGGACAGCGGCTCGTCCATCAACAGCACCCGTGGCTCGATGACCAGCGCCCGGGCCAGCGCCACCCGCTGCCGCTGGCCACCGGACAAGGCCGGCGGGTAGCGGTCCTCGAAGCCTTGCATGCCGACCCGCTCCAGATACTCGCCAACCTTGCGCTGGATGGTCGTGGGGTCGGTCTTGCGCGCTCGTAGGCCATAGGCGACGTTGTCGAAGACGGTCTTGTCGGGAAACAGCGCGTAGTCCTGGAACACCATGCCGATGCCGCGTTGGTGGGCCGGTAGCCGGGTCATGTCGATGGCACCAAAGCACAGGCGGCCGGCGGACGGCTGGACAAACCCGGCGATCACCCGCAACAGGGTGGTCTTGCCGCAACCACTGGGCCCGAGCAGGGTGAAAAAACTGCCTTCGGCGATCTCCAGGTCCAGATGATCGATCACCTGAATGCCGCTGCCGTAGCTGACGCTCAGGTCACTGATGCTGATGGATGACATGCTGTTCCTCCGTGATGCCGTATGCCGGGCGGTAGTGCCAGTGGTCGCGGCGTTGGATTGAAACCCGGGTTGGTACTCCGGGGTGGACGAGCGCAAACGTGGGTAGATTGAATTTCGTATACGATATATTTTGCATGCAATGCCCGTGCCGGTTTGTTGGCGCCAGCTTCATGAGTCCGGCGTCGGGATATGCACGGTCGACGTTAGCGAGGAGCAGTCAAAATGTGTCGCGAGGTTGGCGCCTGGGCGCGGGAAGGGTGGGTGTTACAGAAGGGAGCAATGGGCGGTGGCGCGGGCGTACTCAGGGAACAACTGGTCCCGGGGTCGCCCCGGGACCGGACGGGCCTGCCTGGCGGGAGCGGGGCAGGTGCTCGAAAAGAGTCTTGCAGACGCCGGCGATGTGCTCCTGGAGCAGGCGGGTGGCGTGTTCCACATCGCCGCTGCGGCAGGCTTCAAGCAGGCCCCGGTGTTCGTGGTCGACGCGTTCCTTACCGGCAGAAAGGCGTACCTGCATGCGCAGGTAACGCTCCTGCGTGTCGTGCACCGAACGGATCAGGCTCATCAGGAATGACCGCTGCGCCGCCTCGTACAGGCAGGCATGCAGTTCCCAGTTGAGTTCGGCCCAGCGACCGACATCGTGCTCGTGATTGAACGCCTGGCAGATCCGCTCGGCGGCGCTGAAAGTGACGCTGTCCATGTACGGGATGGCCAGGCGCAGCACCTTGTCTTCCAGGAGCATGCGGACTTCGAACATCTGTGCCAGTGATGCGCGTGGACATCTGTTCTAGGCGGCCGGGAGTGGCCTGGAAATGGGGGGGGCTGGCAGTCATGAAAATCCTTGGTGGTCAGGCGTCGGCGGGGCTGGCGACGCTGGGTCGCCAACCCTGCCGACGCCGGGTGACCGCTTGTGCCGTCTCGCCGACCCAGTGCTGGTAAAGCCTGGCGTCGGTGGCGCCTTCAGTGTTGATCAGGAGTACGCGTGAGTGGTGAGTGAGCCGAGTGGCCCGCCTGAGGGCTAGCGCCTTGCCCAACTGCTTGAGCCCTGCGAGCCCTGCGGCGCCGGATTCTCCCGCCACCAGCGGCCTGTCGTGCTTGCTGCCGGCCGCCAGGTGGCGCATTGCATCCAGCGCGGCCGAATCGGGGATTGTGACAAAACTATCGATTGAAGGTTGCAGAAATAACCACGCCAGGGGCGAAGCCTCGCCACAGGCCAGGCCCGCTATCAGCGAATCCGCCGTACCGCTGGCACGTGAAGGCTGCTGTGCCCGTGCGCTCTGGTACAGGCAATCGGCCTGCTGCGGTTCCACCACCAGCAGGCGTGGTCGCGCCGCGCCGTGATATTCCCACAGGTAGCTGGCGACGCTGGCCGCCAATCCTCCGACCCCGCCTTGCACCAGCACATGGCTGAACCCCGGTTGTTCAGGCTGGCTGGCGCTTTGCTCAAGGACCTCGGCCACCAGGCTGGCGTAGCCCTGCATCACGTCCAGGGGCACGCTTGGCGCCTCCAGCGAGCCGGTATCGGCAATCACCTGCCAGTCATAGGTGGCGGCCAGGCGCGCGGCTTCGACGACTGACTGTGCGTAGTTACCGCGAATCCGCACGATGTGCGCGTCATAGGCGGCAATCGCCAGCTCCCGTTCCAGGCTGACCCCGGCGTGGAGCACGATCACGCAGCGGCAACCCAGGCTCTGTGCGGCCGCCGCCAGGGCCCGACCGTGGTTGCCGTCACTGGCGCTGATCACCGTGTAGTCCTTGAGCAGCGCGCGGTGCCGGCCGAGTAACAGGCCGCGGGCACTCAATGGCTGGTGCGGCCAGTACTGGATGACCTGCCGCAGCAGGGCGAAGGGTGCCCCCAGGGCCTTGAAACTGCCGAGGCACGAGCGCTGGGCTTCATCCTTGATCCAGACCTCGGCCAGCCCCAGTTGCCGGGCCAGGTCCGGCAGCGGGTACAGCGGTGTGGGCTGCTGGTTGAGCAGTGGCCAGTGGGCCAGCCACTCGCGGCTTTGCCGGGCCTGCTGGATGTTGAGCAGGCACCGCAGGTGCGCCGGGTAGGTTTCACGGACGGCTCGGGGGTTGGCGAACAGCATGACGGCTCCATTGAACTCCCTGAGTGGACAAGGGATCAGGCGGGCAACGGGATTGGGCGGTTTTCAGGGGGCGCGCCGATGGTTCGGCGGCACGTCTGCGGGTGCGCTCGAAGGCAGGCACGGGGCGGTGAGCGGGACCCGGGCGGGCAGGGAAAATAATAGTGCGCGGGGGCTGAGTTTATTTCGCATAATCGGCGGCTTTTGCACAAAATTATTCCACCGTGAGCCGCTGTCTTCCGGAGCCTTGCCGTCCATGAACACCAGTCTTGATGCCTATGACCTGAAGCTGCTCGCCGAGCTGCAGCGTGACGCCAGCACCGCCCAAAGCGAGCTGGGGCTGCGGGTCAACCTGTCCACGGCGGCGGTCAACCGGCGGCTCAAGCGCCTGACCGACGAAGGCGTGATCGAGCGCTACACCGCGGTGGTTGCGCCGGATGCGCTCGGCCATGAGTTGAGCATCATCGTCGAGGTGGAAGTGGAAAGTGAGCGGGTCGATCAGCTCGATGCCCTCAAGCGCAGGTTCCAGGCCTGCCCCCAAGTCCAGCAGTGTTACTACGTGGCCGGCGAATGCGACTTCGTGCTGATCTTCTGTGTGCGCAGCATGGCCCAGTACAACCAACTGACCCATGAGCTGTTCTTCGACAACGACAACGTCAAGCGCTTCAAGACGCTGGTGGCGATGAACCGGGTCAAGGTCGGGCTGGAGGTGCCCACCACGGGCTGAGGCTCAAGGGCAATGCAGTGCCTCGACCAGGAAGTCGACGAACACCCGGACCTTCTGTGGCAGGTGGCGCTGGCTGGGGTACAGCGCATAGATATGGCGGCTGGGCAGGCGCTGCTCCGGCAGCACCCGCAGCAACTGGCCGCTGTCCAGCAGTGGCTGGGCGACAAAGCCGGGCAGGGCGCCGATGCCCAGGCCGGCCACCAGCATGTCGCCGAGCATCAGGCTGTTGTCCACCGCAAAGTGCACCGGCAGTTCCAGCCGGCTGTTGCCTTCCGGGCCTTCCAGTTGCCAGCGCCCCGGGTGTTCCGCGAGCCGGTAGGCCAGGCAGCGGTGCCGGTGCAGGTCGGCAATCCCCACGGGGGTGCCCTGGGCCTGGAGGTAGTCTGGTGCGGCGCAGATGATCTGTTCCACCTGCCCCAGGTGGCGGGCGACCAATGACGAATCCTCCAGTTGTCGACGGATTCGCAGGGACACGTCGAAGCCTTCGCCCACCACGTCCAGCACCTGGTCGTTGAGGGTCAGTTCCACCTGCAATTGCGGATAGCGCTGCATGAACGCGACGAGGATCGGCGACAGCACCTTGAGCCCGAAGGACAACGGCGCATTGACCCGCAGGCGGCCGCCGGGCTCGCTGCTGCCGGCCTGAGTGGCGTGCTCCAGGGCGTCCAGTTCATCGAGCAGATGAGAGCATTCGGTGAAGTAGCCCTGCCCGGCTTCCGACAGGCTCATGCGCCGGGTGGTGCGCAGGATCAACAGGCTGCCCAGGCGCTCTTCCAGTTGCCGCACCTGCTTGCTCACCGCCGCGGTGGATTGCCCGAGGTCGGCAGCGGCCAGGTTGAAACTGCCACGCTCCACCACCCGGCGAAAGGTGCGCATGGCCATCAGTACATCCATATTGTTTCCCCTGGGTTGAATATCTATCCACGAATCGGCTGATTATCTCTGAATCAGCACTCAATACCATGGCCACTTCATTTCGCAGGAGTGTTGTCATGGCAATTCACGCAAGGTCGAAGATCCTTCCCGGGGTCCTGGCGCTGTCGTTGATCAGCGGACTGTGCAGCGCCGCCAGCGCGGTGCGGCCCGAGGTCGGGATCAGCCCTTGGGGACCCAAGGATGAGATTGGCCGCCTGAACCTGATCACCGCTCAATCCCGGGCGGCGATCATGGCCCGGGTCAGCGGCGCCCAGGCCTACGACCTGGCGGTGGACTATTTCGTCGGCATGCCCAGCTGGCAGGCCGCCGGTGACCCGCCGTACCAGATGTGGATGACCCACACCCCCCACGGCAATGTAATCGCCGACCCGATGCAGGTCGGCGAACCGATGAACCAGCACGTCAGCTACAGCGGTTCGGCAGTGTCGATGTACGCCCACATGGGCACCCATATCGACGCCCTGAATCACTTCGGTCTCGACGGCAAGATCTGGAACGGCTTCCGTGCCGACCAGCACCTCGGGGACCGCGGCTGGAATGTCACCGGGGCGGAAAAACTGCCGCCGATCATTGCCCGAGGGGTGCTGATCGACGTTGCCGCGGCCAAGGGCCTGGAGCAACTGGCGGACAGTTACCGGGTCACCCGTGCCGACTTGCAGCAAGCCCTGGGCAAACAGAAAGTGGCCCTGGAAAAAGGCGATGTGGTGCTGATCCGCACCGGGCGCATGCGCGACTACGACAACGCTCAGCGCTACATGGCCAACCCCCCGGGCCTGAGCCTGGATGCGGCGAAGTTCCTGGTGGAAGAGGGCGGCGCCATGGTGGTCGGCGCGGATAACCTGAGCTTTGAAACATTCCCTTCCGAGGTCGAGGGCAACTACCTGCCGCTGCACACCTACCTGCTGGCGATGCAGGGTGCGCCGATCATCGAGCTGGTGAACCTTGAAGGCCTGTCCCGGGACCGGGTTTATCAGTTCGCTTTTATCGGTGCTTCACTCAAGCTGCGCGGCGCGGATGCGGCGCCGATCCGGCCGCTGGCCTTGCCAATCCACTGAACCCGGTCGGTTTCATTCACTCAGGAGATACCTATGTCGAGCCATGCAGCGCCCCAGGGCGTACTCAAGTTGTCCAACCCGGCCGGGCTCTATGACCCCAGCGCCAATGGCTATTCCCATGTCGCCCAGGTAGCCGCTGGCGCACGCTTGGTGTTTATCGCCGGGCAGGGCGGCGAGAACCTCGATGGTTCGCTGCCAGAAGACTTTACCGGGCAGGTGCGCCAGGCCCTGGCCAACCTGCAGACCGCCCTGCACAGCGTCGGTGCCGAGGTGCATCAAGTGGCCAAGCTCACGGTGCTGATCGTTGATCACAGCCATGAGCGCCTGGCGGTTTTCGGCAGCCAGTTGCAACAGTTGTGGGGAGACGCACCGACCCCGGCCTGCACCCTGATTCCGGTGCCGCGCCTGGCCCTGGACGGCATGCTGTTCGAGATCGAGGCGATTGCCGCACTGGCGCCCTGACGGCTTCCCGCCCCCCTGGCCGAGCCGCTGCATTTACCCTAATGTCAGCGGCTTGGTGGTTTCTGGAGGCGGTGCAATGGCAGCGTTCTACGATGCGCGGGGCAATATCTATGGCGTGGTGGCACCAGCGGCGCTGCGGCGCTTGGGGGTAGCCTTGCCCGGTACGGCGGCCGAGGCCGCCCGGGACCGGCGGCTGTGGGCCGCACAGGCGATTGCCGCCTTGTGCGACTGGGCGCCGGGAGCTCGCCCGGAAGGGGCCAAGGCCCATCGCTGTGATGGCTTGCTGGTGGGGCCGTTCCAGGCCGCGGCGCCTTTCGACCTGTTGATCGTCAACACCGACGGCACCCTGGCCGAGCGCAGCGGCAATGGCCTGACGATCTTTGCCCAGGCGCTTACCGAACAGGGGGTGCTGGCGGCCACAGGCGAGACGCTGTTGCAGGTGCATCATGACCAGCCAGGGGGCGCTTCCCCGGTGCTGACGGCAGTGGAGCCGGCGCAGGTGTCGGGGGTGCAAGGCTTCTGGCTGGACCTCGGGCAGCCGTCTTTCGGCCCGCAAGCAGTGGCGGCCCTGGGCGTCGAGGCGGTGAGCCTGAACGGTCTGCAACTGAGCCGGGTGGCGTCCTTGCAGCGCTTGCACCCACAGTGGGATCACAGCCAGTTCGTGCGCATCGGCAATCCCCACTGCGTGACCCTGGTGGAGGAAGCTGCGGCCTTGCCGAGCAACCAGCAGATGCTCCAGGCGCCCTTGGCCGAGGGGCTGACGGCGACCGCCTTTGCCTTACCCCTGGGCAGCGGCGAGCCGTGCCCGGCAGGGGTGAATTTGCAGTGGGCGGCGCGGGAGTCCGCCCAGCGCATCGTCGCCAGGGTATTCGAGCGGGGCGAAGGGCCGACCGCGTCTTCCGGCACCAGCGCCAGCGCGGTGGCCAGCGCCGCCTGGCGGGTGGGCTGGGTCAAGGCCGGGCGGGTCGAGGTGGTGATGCCGGGCGGCACCGCGCCCTTGATGTTGCAGGAGCGCGGCGGTGAACTGATACGGGTGAGCCTGTTTGGTACGGCGTTGGCGCTGGAGGCGTAAAGGGCAGCGGCAACCCCGTTGGCGGCCGGTCGCTTCGGCTTGGCTGAGGCCGGCGTGTTGGCGATTGGCAGGGCTGTCGGGCTCGGTAGCTAAACGGTTGGCGGTGCTATAGGGTGGCGGCGGGATCGGCTCATCAGCCGATAAAGTACCCATTCAAGGAACGGATTCGACATGCAAAAAGGAATGCCCCGCCGCGCTTTGCTCAAGGGCACGCTGCTGGCCCTGAGCGCTGTGGTTGTCGGCAGTCTCAGCGGTTGCCTGACCCGTAAATTGTACGAAGACCGGGCCAGTGATGAGGTTTATACGGAAACAGTCAACCAGTTCTATATCACGGCGGACGAGAAGAGCTTGGTTATTCTGGGCAAGAAGTACCACTACTTCATGCTGGTCGATCCTGAGCTGCTGAAGGTCATCAAATCAGGCCTGCATGGAAAAATGCAGGCCGAGTTCTTGCCGATCAGCGTCACGTACTGGCAAACCCTGGAGGGCGAATTCATCCTCAGGATTCCCCAGATGGACCAACTTGATGCTAGCCAGATCAATGAGGCCAAGGCCCTGGGTTTCGTTGCTTCGAAGTCGCAGAACGCGCTGCAGCAGCGCTACGCCATTCGCGGCAGTCGTTTTGAGTCCGGGCGGGATATCAGCGCCCATCAGGCCAGCCCGCTGAACAGCACCTACACCCTGCATTTCTCGGCCTATCGCAAGAAGAGCAAGGTCACCCAGGTGCTGCTGACACCGGTCACCGTCACGGCAGACGGCGTATTGACTATCCTCGCCCTGCCGCTGTTGCCGCTGGCGTTCATGGCGGCCCAGCCGTTCAAGGTCAAGTAGACGCCGCCACGGGTTTGCGCAGCGTTCGACTGTTCACCGGGTCGGGCGAGGTGGCGTGCCGGATGGCAGGCGCCTGTCGCCCATCGCCTGCGATAGCCGCTACAAGTCAGTCGCCGATCAGTTGCACCTGGGCCATCTGCCGCTGCATCAGCACCTTGCCGTGGCGGATCGAATACAGCGGCAAGCCCTGGCTGCGGATCATCTCGTAGTCGCTGTCGGCACTGAGGATCAGCAGGTTCGCCGGGCGCCCCTCTTCGATGCCGTAGCCTTCGCCCAGGGCCAGGGCCTTGGCGCTGTTGTCGGTGATCAGGTCCAGGGTGCTCTGCAGGTTGCTGTAGCCGAGCATGTGGCAGATGTGCAGGCCGGCTTCCAATACCCGCAGGATGTTGCCGTTACCCAGGGGATACCAGGGGTCGACGATCGAGTCCTGGCCGAAACAGACATTCATCCCGGCGTCCAGCAGCTCCTTGACTCGGGTCACGCCACGGCGTTTCGGGAAGCTGTCGAAGCGCCCCTGCAGGTGGATGCTTTCGGTGGGGCAGGAGACGAAGCTGATGCCGGAGTGCCCCAGCAGGCGGAACAGCTTGGCGCAGTAGGCATTGTCGTAGGAGCCCATGGCGGTGGTGTGGCTGGCACTGACCCGTGAGCCCATGCCGCGGCTGCGGGCTTCTTCGGCCAGCACTTCGAGAAAGCGCGAGTGCGGGTCGTCGGTTTCGTCGCAATGCACGTCCACCAGGCAACCCGTGCGTTCGGCCAGGTCCATGAGGAACTTCACCGAGCTTACGCCCTGGTCGCGGGTGTACTCGAAGTGCGGAATGCCTCCGACGACATCGGCGCCGAGGCGAATGGCTTCTTCCATCAGCTCGCGGCCGTTGCGGAACGACTCGATGCCTTCCTGGGGGAACGCGACGATCTGCAGGTCGATCAGGTGCCGGGTCTGCTCGCGTACTTCGAGCATGGCCTTGAGCGCGGTGAGGTCGGGGTCGGTGACGTCGATGTGGGTGCGCACGTGCTGGATGCCATGGGCGGCCAGGGCACGGATGGTCTTGTGGGCCCGGGTGCGGGTGTCTTCGGCGGTGATCGTGGCTTTGCGTTCGCCCCAGCACTCGATGCCTTCGAACAGCGTGCCGCTCATGTTCCAGCGCGGCTCGCCGGCGGTCAGGGTGGCGTCCAGGTGAATGTGCGGCTCGACGAAGGGTGGCACCACCAGGTTGCCGCCGGCGTCCAGGTGCTCGGGGCCGAAGGCCGGGACGTTGCTCGGAGCGTCCGGGCCCTGCTGGATGATGCGCGCGATGCGGCCGTTTTCCAGGTGCAGTTGGTGCAGGCCTTCACGGTGACGCAGGCGGGCGTTGGTGATCAGCATCGGGCGGTTCCTCGGGTCGGGCAATCAGCGATTCAGCCGTCGGATCAGGGCCAGGCCCTTGTCCTACGGTCATTGGACTGCCCCCGGGGCCAGCGGCAAAAGGCCGCTGGCCGGGAGGGCAGGGTGTTTCGAGACCGGGCCATGATAGACCCAGAGGGGGCCGGGTGACCAAGTCAGGCCTGGATGTCGGCAGCCAGCGGGGCACGGGCCCCGAGCATCGCGCTCAACAGGATGTAGCTCAGGCCGGCGGCGGCGATGCCCACCAGGGGCGCCACCCAGGGCGAGCAGAAGGCCGCCAGGGTGCCGATGCCGTAGGCGCCCAGCCCAGGCCAGTTCCAGGCCGGTAGCTGGCTGTCGGCCAGGCGTGGGTAGCGGCCGCGCCAGCGATAGAAAAAGTCGGCCATGATCACCCCGCCAATCGGTGGAATCACGGTGCCCAGCAGCACCAGGTAGGGCACCAGCAAATCGTACATGCCGAGCATCGCCAGCAGGGTGCCGATCACCGCGCCCACCAGGGTCACGGTCTTGCGTCGACGGGTGCGCAGCAGGTTGCAGCCGGCCACGGCGAAGTTGTAGATGGTGTTGTCCTGGGTGCTCCAGATGTTCAACAGCAGCATGGCCATGGCCGCCATGGCGAAGCCTTGCAGCAGCAAGACTTCGACCACGTCCGGCTGCTGGTAGACGATGGCGCCGTAGGCACCGATCAGCACCATCAGGCCATTGCCGATAAAGAAACCGATCAGGCTGGCGCTCACCGCCACCCGTGCCGAGCGCGAGAAACGGGTCCAGTTGGTGGCCTGGGTGGCGCCGCTGACAAAGGTGCCGAACACCAGGGTCAGGGCGGTGGACAAGTCCATGCCGGCGCTGGGCGTGAGTGCCAGCAGGTTGTCGAGACCGCCGACCTGGGTGGTCGCCACCCACATCGACAGCATCAGCAGCAGGGCCATGGCCGGCACCGCGATCCACGACAGGATCTCCAGGCCGCGATAGCCGATGTAGGCGGTGGCGCAGAAGGCCATGCCGAACAGCAGCATCAGCCCCAGCACCGCGCCCGAATCCAGTTGGAAGTACTTGCCCAGCACCACCGCCGCGGTGGCGGTGCCCCAGGCGTACCAGCCGATCTGGGTGAAGCCGAGGATCAGGTCGCTGAGCTTGCTGCCCCGTTCACCGAAGCAGAAGCGCCCCATCAGCACCGTGTTCAGCCCGCTCTTGAAGGCGATGTAGCCCAGGCTGGCGGCGTAGATCCCCAGCAGCAGGTTGCCGACGAGGATCACCGCCAGCAGGGTGGTGAAGTCGAACGCCACCCCCAGCTTGCCGCCTGCGAACATGGTGGCGGTGAAAAAGGTGAAGCCCAGCAGCACCATGGCCATGGAGGCCAGGCCCTTGCGGGCGTGCTGCGGAACTTCGCTCAGGGGGTAGTCGTTGCCGGGTTCGTGCTGGGTCATGGGCCTGTCCCTGGTCGGAGTGATGCCACGCTGTTGCAGGCGCCGTGCCAATCCTCGACGGCAAGCTCGGGCGCCCCAGCAGTTATAGCCGATGCCCGTGGGCCTGCCCCGCCAGCAGGCGCTGGCGGGGCAAAAGCGGTGCACGGCCGAGCCGGATTGGCTCACTGCCAGGCGGCCGGGGTCAGTCCTGGTCTGGGCTGAAGATGCTTTCGATGGGCAGTTGGAAGGCCCGGGCGATCTTGAATGCCAGGGGCAGGCTGGGGTCGTAGCGCCCGGTCTCGATGGCGTTCACCGTCTGCCGTGACACCTCCAGCCGAGTGGCCAGCTCGGCCTGGGACCAGCCTTTCAGGGTGCGCAGCTCGCGCAGTTGGTTGTTCATCGGTAGCGCCGCGTGCCGGCCACCGTGGCCAGGGCCCAGACCAGACCCATCACCGGCCACACGTAGAACATCGACAGCCGGGGCAGGCCGGCGGTTTCCAGGAAACCGTAGCTGAAGGTGATCAGCGCAGTGCAGACGAAGGACAGGCCCAGGGCTTCCAGCTGGATGCGCCGGGCCAGTTCGTCCATGCGCCGCAACTGGCGAACCACCGCCAGGGCCATGGCCACCATGGGGATCACCGGCACCAGGGCCAGGGCGATCTTGCCCGGGCCCGGGCTCAGGTCCGCCAGCCAGTGGCTGCTCAGCAGCACGCAGGCGATGTAGGCCAGCAAGGCCAGGCTGAATTCGACGAAGTAGCGTTTACTGCCCATGGGGCGATCTCCTGAAGTAAAGTGTCCTTTACATTAGGTGCGGGTCTTTTCTATGTCAAGGGTGCTTTACATCGGGCACCCTGCTCAGTCGAACAGGGTCACGTTGCGCCGACCTTCGTGGAAGTCGAAGGCTTCCTGGATGTCCCGTTCCACGGTGCGTCCCTGGGACAGCGGCGGCAATTGGTCCGGGGCGAAGAACGCCGCTTCGCTGGTTTCGCTGCCGCCCATTGGACGCTGGTCACCCTGCCGTTCGCAGAGGAAGTACAGCTTGTAGAAGTCCCGGTGATCGGGCTTGTAGGGGCCCTTGGCCTTGTGCCGCAGGCCATACAGCTGGCGCACCGAAACCTGCAGCCCGGCTTCCTCGTGGATTTCCTTGATGATGTTCTGCGCTGCCGACAGGCCGACATCGGCGTAGCCCCCGGGCAGGGCCCAGAGGCCGTCGTGCTGCTCGCGCACCAGCAGGATCTTGCCGTCTTCGATCAGCGCGCCGCGCACTTCCACCATCGGTGTCGAGTAGCGCTGGGCGAAGTCCGAGACCAGTTCGTTGATGCGCTCCAGGGGCACGTTGCCCAGTTGCGCCAGCATCTGGTGGGCGATGTCGGCGATTTCCTGGTAACGCTCGCGGTCGTGCACGTCCTGGCAGAAGTGCAGGCCGGTGGAGGCAATGGCTTGCAGGCGTTTGGCGTGGGTCAGCCAGTGGCTTTCCATGGGTGGGGTTCCTGCAACGTCAGAGAGAAGGCGCTTGTTTTAAGCCCTTGGCGCGCAGGGAGCAAGTACCACGCCGTGGTCGGCGGCGTGGTGCCGGCGCATCAGCCGCCGGCGCCTTGCCGATGGCAGCGCACTTGCTGGGTGGCATCCCCCAGCAGTGGCTGCGGGCGCTCGCAGCCCGGGCCACGGCGGTTGCAGCGGTCGAAGAAAAAGCAGCCGGTGGGCAGCTTGCGGTTGCCCGGCAGTTCGGTGGGCGCCGAGACCTGGCTGTCCGCCAGCGGTGCGCCAAGGCGCGGCACCGCGTCCAGCAGCAGTTGGGTGTAGGGATGGCGCGGCCGTTCCAGCACCTGCTCGGCGCTGCCCAGTTCGACGATCTGCCCCAGGTACATCACCGCCACCCGGTCGGCCATGTGCCGCACCACGGAGACGTTGTGCGAGATGAGCACGAAGGTCAGGCCACGGCTGCGCTGCAGGTCCGCCAGCAGGTTGAGGATCTGCGCCTGCACCGAGATGTCCAGGGCCGAGGTCGGTTCATCGAGGACGATGATGTCCGGGTTCGACGCCAGGGCCCGGGCAATCGCGATGCGCTGGCGCTGGCCACCGGAGAACTGGTGCGGGTAGCGCTCCAGGTATTCGCTGCGGATGCCCACTTGCTCCGCCACCTTGGCAGCGATCTCGCGCATCTGCGTGGCCGGGGTGTGGCCCAGGGCAAACAGCGGCTCGGTGATGATCTTCCAGATCGGCAGGCGCGGGTCGAGGGACGATTGCGGGTCCTGGAACACGATCTGCACGTGGCTGTGGCGCTCGCGGTCGCTGGCGTAGGCCCAGTGCAGGTCGCCGCTGCTGGGGCGGACCAGGCCCATGAGCAGTTGCGCCAGGGTGCTCTTGCCGCAACCGGATTCGCCGACGATGCCCAGGGTTTCCCCGGGGCGCAGTTCCAGGTCGATGCCGTTCAGGGCGTGGGCGAAGGCCCGGGGCCGGCCCAGCCAGTCATTGCTCAGGGGAAAGCGCACCTGCACATCGTTGAGGCGCAGCAGCGGCGCGTTGCCGGCTTGAGGTTGGGTGGCGGTCATTGCGCGGACTCCGGGGCAGACAGCCAGCAAGCGCTCTTGCGTTCCTGGCAGGCGTTGATCGAATGCAGCGGCGGCCGTTCGGCGCAGATCGCCATGGCCTGGCTGCAGCGCTCGCGAAAGGTACAGCCGCGGGGCAGGTGGGCGAGGTTCGGCACTTGCCCGGGAATGGTCAGCAGCGGCGCGCCGGGGGCGACCTGTTCCGGCAGGCCGCTGAGCAGGCCGCGGGTGTAGGGATGCTGCGGGTCGAGCATGACCTGGGCGGTGCTGCCTTGCTCGACCACGGCGCCGGTGTACATCACATAGACCCGGTCGCAGAACTGTGAAACCACCGCCATGTCGTGGGTGATCAGGAGGATCGCGGTGCCCCGTTGCCGGGCCTTCTCGCGTAGCAACAGCAGCACCTGGCGCTGCACGGTGACGTCCAGGGCGGTGGTCGGTTCGTCGGCGATCAACAACTGCGGGTCGCAGGAAAACGCCAGGGCGATCATCACCCGTTGGCGCATGCCACCGGATAGCTCGAAGGGATAGGCCTCGAGTATCTGTTCCGGGTCGGCGATGTGCATGTCCCGCAGCAGGGCAATGGCCTTGGCCCGGGCCTCGGCCTGGCTCACACGCTGGTGGTGGATGATCACGTCGAGCATCTGTCGACCGATGCGCCGGGTCGGGTTGAGGGCGGTCATCGGCTCCTGGAAGATCATCGCCGCATCGCGGCCACGGATCTGCAACAGCTGCTTTTCCGGGGTGCTGAGCATGTCGCGGCCGAGCAGGCTCAGGCTGCCGGAGGTGATGCGGTAGCTGCGCTCGGGCAGCAGTCGCAGGCTGAGCATGGCGGTCACCGATTTGCCCGAGCCGGACTCGCCGACCACGCCGATGATCTCCCCCGGGTTGACGTGCAGCGACACGCCGTTGAGGGCTTGCACGTTGCTGCGGTAGGCGGGGAATTCCAGGCTCAGGTTATCGATAGAGAGGACAGCGGATGCGCTCATGGTCATTTCCCCTGTTGCCGTGGGTCGAGCAGGTCACGAATGCCGTCACCCAGCAGGTTGAAACCGGTGGCGGTGAACAGGATCGCCAGGCCGGGAAAAGTCGAGTACCACCAGTTGTCGAGGATGAAGTTGCGCCCGGTGGCGACCATCGCTCCCCATTCGGCAGTGGGTTGCTGAGCGCCCAGGCCGATGAAACCCAGGGCCGAGGCCATGAGGATGGCGCTGCCGATGTCCAGGCTCAGTTGCACCAGCAGCGGCGGCATGGCGTTGCGCCCCACGTGCCAGCTGACGATGTGCCAGCGGCCGGCGCCGTAGGTTTGGGCTGCCTTGACGTAGCCCATCTGGCGGATGCTCAGGGCCTGGCCCCGTGCCAGGCGCACATAGAACGGAATGCGCACCAGGGTGATCGCCAGCATGGCGTTGAACAGGCTCGGGCCCAGGGCCGCAGCCAGGGCCATGATCAGCACCAGCGACGGCACCGAGAGCATGATGTCCATCAGGCGCATGACCAGGCTGTCGAAGCGCCCGCCGATGATCCCCGACAGGCAGCCCAGCAGGCCCCCGGCCAGGCACGAGGCGAAGGCCACGAACAGGCCCACGCCCACCGACTGCCGGCTGCCGTGGAGCACCCTGCTGAACAGGTCGCGGCCCACTTCGTCGGTGCCGAACCAGTGGCTGGCGCTGGGGGCGGCCAGGCGTTCGGCGAGGTTCAGGGCATTGGGATCATGGCTCGACAGCCAGGGGGCGAAGGCCATGCACAGCAGCACCAGCAGGGTCATGCACAGCCCGGCGATGGTCAGCGGGCTTTGCCGCACGCGGTAGCCCAGGTAGGCCAGGCGCGGGCGCCAGCCGCCGGCCTGGGCCATGGGTTGCGGCAGGGGAATGTTCAAGGGAGCGGACATCTCAACTTACCTCGCCAATGCGCGGATCGATCACTCGGTACAACAGGTCGATCGCCATGTTCAGCAGCACATAAATAAACGACACCAGGATCGCGAAGCCCATCACCGCCGGGAAATCCAGGGACTGGATCGACTTCACCACGTAGGCGCCCATGCCCGGCCAGGCAAATACGGTTTCGGTCAGCACCGCGCCATACAGCAGGTCGCCCAGGGTCAGGCCGAGTACCGTCACCGAGGGGATCAGTGCATTGGGCAGGGCGTGGCGCAGGATCACCGACCAGCGTGACAGGCCATAGGCCCGGGCGGTGCGGATGTAGTCCTCGCCGAGTTGGTCGAGCATCGCCGAGCGGATCTGCCGCGCCACCACCCCGAGGTTGACGAAGCCCAGGGTCACCGCCGGCAGGATCAGGTGCTGCAGGGCATTGAGAAACAGCGGGATATCCCCGGCCAGCAACGCGTCGATCAGGTAGAAGCCCGTGATGGTGCGGGGCGGCTCCAGGCCTTCGTCCAGGCGCCCGCTGCCGGGCAGCCAGCCCAGGTGACCGTAGAACAGCACGATCAGCCCCAGCCCCAGCCAGAACGCCGGGGTGGAAATGCCGGTGACCGCCAGGGTGCGGGCGATCTGATCAATGAAGCGGTTGTGATAGACCGCCGACAGCACCCCCAACGGGACGCCCACCAGCACCGACAGCAGCAGGGCGGCCAGGGCCAACTCCAGGGTCGCCGGGAAGAACGCCTGCAGGTCCTCCAGCACCGGCCGGCTGGTGCGGATCGAGGTGCCGAGGTCGCCGTGCAGCAGGTCGAGAATGTAGCGCCCGTATTGCTGGTACAGCGGCAGGTCCAGGCCCAGTTGGTGGCGGATGTTCTGCACGATCGCATCACTGGCCCGATCGCCGGCGATCAGCCGCGCCGGGTCACCGGGAATCAGGTGCGAGATGGTGAAGGTAATCAGCGAAACCCCGACCACGACCAACAGCAGGCCGAGCAGGCGTTTGCGCAACATATTCAGGAAGGCCATGAGGCAACCTCGTTAACGCTTGACGAACGACAGGGGCGACAGCGGCCCCGCAGCGGCGACACGGCAGTCCGTCGCCAGCCCGGTTCAGGGGCCGGCGACGGGGATCGAAGCGCCAGTCCTACTTGCTGATTTCGGCGATGTTGAACACCTGTTCCAGCATCGGATGGAACACGTAGCCCTTCACCGAATCGCGCATCGGCAGGCTGTAGTTCTTCTGGTAGAGGTAGGCGTAGACGTTGTCCTTGAGGACGATCTTCTGCGCCTTCTGGTACAGCTCGATGCGCTTGGCGGTGTCGTTGGTGGCCGCCGCTTCGCGGATCAGGCTGTCGACTTCGGGGTTGCTGTAGAACGAGCGGTTGCCCGGCAAGCCCTGGAGGCTGGAGTCGAACCAGAAGTTCATGAACATGTAGGGGTCGGCGAAGTCCGGGCTCCAGGAGCCGATGGCCACGTCGTAGTCACCCTTGCCCACCCGTTCACGCATGGTGGCGTTGGCCAGCTTCTCCATCTTCAGGTTGATGCCCAGGGGCGCCAGGCCCGCTTGCAGGGTCAGGCCGATGGATTCCCAGTTGGCGTCCTTGTCCGAGTACAGGTAGGTCAGGTTGCTGATCTTCTGCGGGGCCTTGGCCAGGCTGGCCTTGGCGCCGTCGAGGTTCTGCTGCATCAGCGGCAGGCTCGGGTCGTGGGCCCACATGCCGTCGGGGATCGGCCCGTTCATCAACTTGGCCTGGCCCTTGAGGATGCCGTCGACGATGCCCTTGTAGTCGATGGCCTGGACCAGCGCCTGGCGCGCCTCGACGTTGTTCAGCGGCGCGCGCTGGTTGTTCAGGTACAGGTAGTTGACCCGCAGCGAGGGGAAGGTCTGGATCACGATCCCGGACTTGCCGGCCAGGGTGCCCAGCTGGTCTTCGGGCATGTCCTCGATGATGTCCAGGTCGCCGCGTTCCAGTTGCAGGCGGCGCACCGAGGCCTCGCTGATGATCTTGATCACCACCTTGTTCAGGCTCGGCTTGGTTCCTGCGTAGTAGCTGTTGGGTTCCAGCGTCAGCGACTGGCCCTTCTGCCAGTTGCTCAGGCGGAAGGCCCCGGAGCCGGCGGTGTGGGTCGAGAGGTAGGCGTTGACGTCCTCGCCCTTGCTGGCCACGTCCGGGTTGATGATGCCGCCGCCGTTGTGGGCCAGGGTGTAGAGGAAGGGCGCGTAGGGCTTTTTCAGGGTGAAGCGCACGGTCAGCGGGTCGACCACGGCCACGCTCATGTCATCCGGGAAGGCCCCGGACGGACCCTGCTTGAGCTGCATCAGGCGCTCGAAGGAGAACTTCACCGCGGCGGCGTCCACCGGCTTGCCGTCGTCGAACTTGTTGCCGGGCTTGAGCTTGAAGTCCCAGGTCAGGTTGTCGGCGGAGGTGCTCCAGCTGTCGGCCAGGTCGCCCTGGACTTCGGTGCTGCCCTTGCCGTTCTCGACCTTGTAGGTCACCAGCTTCTGGTAGGCCGGGTAGGTCACGGCCCAGTCGTTGTTGTCGATGGTCACGGCCGGGTCGAGGGTTTGCGGGTCGGCGGCCTTGCCGATCATCAGGGTGTCCTTGGGCGCGGCGGCGCTGGCGGTTTGCCAGGCGCCCAGGCTCAGGGCGGCGCACAGCAGCGACAGCGCGACACGTTGGGACAGGCGTGGATTACGGTGGTTCAGCGGGCTATGGGTCATGCCGGTTTCCTTGATCATTCGATGATTGGAAGTTCGTCAGGTTTTTTATAAAAGCTATAACCGGGCAGTTGGAGCTGAAGCGGTGTTGCGTTGCGACCGGCTTGGGGCAGTGGGCTGCCTGTTGTTGTGGCCGGCTGGGGAACAGGAGATCAGTGTTCGAAGGGCTGGTCGTGCTCCTCGATCAGGGGGAAATCCTCGGCGTTGGGTAGTTCGTAGTGCCACCACTCGGTGGCGATCGCCTCGAAGCCGGCGCTGCGCATGATCCCCAGGAGCATTAGGCGATTGCGCTGCACCTGAGGCGGCAGGTCGCTGTAGAACTGATGCGACTTGGGCTCCATGGCGTCGAACGCGGTGCCCATGTCCAGGGGCTGGCCGCTTTCGTCCAGCAGCGTCAGGTCCACGGCCACGCCGCGGGTGTGGTGCGAGCCCAGTCGTGGGTCACGGACGTAATCCGGGTTTGGCAGGGCTTGCCACAGCAATTGCTGGGCGTAGGCCGGGCGATAGGCGTCGTAGAGGCGCAGGCCCAGGCCGGCCATGCGCGCCAACTGGCTGGCCTTGTACAGGCAGGCCGCGGCGTCCTTGTGCAGTAGGCAGCGGGTGTTGCGGTAGATCACCTGGCCGGCCAGGTTGTCGGCGCTGGCGTACACCAGGTCGATCTCCAGTTGATGCCGCTGGGCGTCGATTTCGACAAGGGGACTGTTGTTCACTCACTCACTCCATCTTGGGTAACGCTTGAAGGTCAGGACTCGAACTGGCCGAAGGCTTCCTGCAACTGCCGGTTCTTCGCCAGGCGCTGGTCCAGGCGTTCGCCGTAACCTTCGGCCACGGCGGAGACCATCAGGTTGAACAGGCAGGTCAGTGGCGCCAGGGAATCCCAGAACTGACCGACGTCGGTCTTCAGTTGCAGCAGGTCCAGCGAATAGTCCCGGGCCCAGGGGCACTGCAGGTCGGTGATCAGCGCCAGGGGCAGGGCATTGGCATTGGCCACTTCGCAGAAAGTCTGAGTGACACTGGAGTAGGCGCGGAAGTCGGAAATGATTGCGTAGGGCTTGGCGAAACCGGAGTTCAAGGTTTCGGCGTAGATACCTGACAGGCCGTCGACGTAATAGACCTTGGGCCGGATGTATTCCAGGTGGCTGTGGAAGGCACTGAGAATGCCCCGGGTCGACTGGATACCGACAATGAACACCGCGTCGGCCTCGACGATCTGCCGCACGATATCGGCGAATGGCTGGCTGCGGGCCAGGCCATAGACGTGCTGGATGGCCTCGATCTCACGATGCATCGAGCGCTCCAGGGCGTCGTCCTGGTGGGTCTCGCTGCGAAACGCGCCAAGCCGGTCGGTGATCAGCCAGGAGGCCGGGGCATCGCCGCGCAGGCCTTGCTTGACCTCGTCCAGGTTGCGATAGCCCAGGGAGCGCAGGAAGCGCCCCACGGAAATTCCCGTGGTGCCGGCTTGCTGGGCGATGCTGTCGGCGGTCTCGAAGGGCAACTGCTGGAGGTTGGCCAACAGGTAGGTGGCGATGCGCTTGCCGGTGGGCGTCAGGCTTGCAAACTGCTGTTCCAGGGTGGCTTGGAAACTGTTCTTGTCCATGACGATCTCGCAAGGCGTTCGCGGAAAATGTTATCTAGATTTCATTTTTGTATTTTGTGTTAGAAACATAACATCGGCTTTCGCGACAAAACAAGGCTTTTGTCCGAGGTGGTCGTTTTCGGTAGAAAGTGACGCTGCTGGCTATCTTCAGCCGCGAGTAGTGGACCTGTTCAGCCACTGCCCGAGGTCGCTGATGGCGGTTTCCACGCGGGTGCTGCGCCCGCTCCAGCTGCAGGCCAGCATCAGGTTGCGCGGCAGGTTGAAATCTTCCACCGCAAAACCCTGGGCGTCGCGCCCGTTGGCGTCATGGGGCACCTGCTGGCGCAGGCTGGCGGGGCCTTCGAAGTAGGCCCACACCGGCTTGCCCAGGGCGACGGCCGCGCCCACTTCAAAGGCGGTGCCGGAATCCGGCTCCAGGCCGCGAAAGTCGTTCAAGTTGGCCAGCAGCGCGTCGCAGTCGCGGATCATCTGCAGGTTCTGCCGGTAGATCCACTGCGCGGTGGCCTCCGGCGAGAGGTCCGGCGGCGCCTGGTTATCCAGGGGAAACAGGCCGTGCAGCCCCTGGGCGCTGCACAGTTGCTTGAGGTACGCGCCATGGGCCAGGGCGTCGGTCCGGAACACGTCGAAGCCGGCGAGGTAGATACGGGGTTGCATGGGGAACTCCTGGTGTGATCAGTCCAGCGCTTTGCTCATGTACACCCGGTGCAGGCCGTGCTCCACCGCGCGATGGGTTTCCACGTAGCCGTGGCGGCCATACAGCGCGATGTTCTCGCTCATGGCCTCGTTGGTGTAGAGGCGCACGCAACTGTGGCCGGCAGCCAGCGCTTGCTGTTCGGCAAAGGCCAGCAATTGCCGGCCATGGCCGCGGCCCTGGGCCTCAGGGCTGACGGCCAGGTTGTCCAGCAGCAGGGCTTCCTGGGCGTCCAGCAGGACAATGAAGCCGGCGATCGCCTGCTGCTCCTTGAGGACCCAGACCTGCTCGGCCAGCACCAGGCAGGAATAGTCTTCCAGCATCGGTGCCGGTTCACGGCCGATCCGCGCGATATAGGGCGCGTAGGCGCTCTTGGCGATGCTTTCGATGGCGGCGAGGTCGGGCAGGGCGGCTGGGCGGATGGTCGACGGCATGGGCGCGAGTGCTCGGACAGCGGCGGGGATGAGCCAATCATAGGCATAAAAAAACCACTCCGTGGAGTGGTTTTCCGGTCGGCTTATTCGCCGCGATAGATGCAGCCACTGGTGCAGGTTTCGTGGATGCGGATCGCACTCAGTTCCGGCAGCAGGGGTTTGAGCTCATTCCAGATCCACTTGGCGAGGACTTCGCTGGTGGGGTTTTCCAGGCCGGGAATGTCGTTCAGGTAGTTGTGGTCCAAGCGCTCGTAGAGCGGCTTGAAGATCGCCTTGATTTCCGAGAAGTCGCGGATCCAGCCGGTATGGGCATCGACCTCGCCGCTGAGGTGGATCGCCACCTTGAACGAGTGGCCATGGAGGCGACCGCATTTGTGGCCTTCGGGCACGAAAGGCAGGCGATGGGCGGATTCGAAGGTAAATTCTTTGAAGATTTCCACGGTATGACCTGTATGGCTTGATATACGGGGTTTTATTGGATTGTCTGTCGCTGATGTACTGAGCAATGGACTGATTGGTTGTTGCTGGGGGGGGGCAGCGGTCATCCACTGCGAGATTGCCGACTGGCGCCCAGCGACTGAGTTGGGACCTATTCTAACCTGTTTTGGGAGGATGCCTTCCTATGGAGACTGGATCGCTTCAGCGACCCATTCGTACCAGGGCTCAACACTTTCACTGCGCCTGAAAGCCTGTCGGTCAGGGCGGTATCGGTTTTCGGTTGGACTGGCTCTCTTGGGGGGCAAGGCGTCGACTTGCACGTAACAGGTGCGCAAATGGGCAGTACAGCAGTGCCCCCTCGGGCAAAAGTCTCAGGCCCGATGACACCGGCACAAGAAATGATGAAATGGCCGGCTGGATTAAGTTCAAAACGGAGCCACCCTCTGTCGAGGCTGGCAAACCTATTTTTGAATAAAAGACATCATGAAGTCCGGGCTGGCATCTTTGGATATCTTTCTTGCAAAGAGCATTTTGCTTTCTTTGATTTTGTCGGAGTCGTTTTCAGCGAGTATTCTTGGGTATTGTGGTTCGCTGCTGAAGTTACTTTGGGTCAGGTTGAACTTGCGCAGGTGGTGGCCAAAGGCGTCGTATTCGTAACGCCAGTGTTCGTTGTCAGGGGGTGTCCAGGCCTGTGAGGCGATTGTCGCTGTTCCAGCGGTATTGCCAGCGCTGGGGGCGAAAGCCGTGGTGGTGGAAGATTTTTT
The DNA here is from genome assembly GCF_009908285.1 of Pseudomonas sp. Fl4BN1. Lineage (GTDB taxonomy): Bacteria > Pseudomonadota > Gammaproteobacteria > Pseudomonadales > Pseudomonadaceae > Aquipseudomonas. The sequence goes on along the minus strand of NZ_JAAARM010000011.1, from coordinate 179,051 downwards.
CGGCCAGGCGGCCGCAGGCGTCATAGCGCTAGCGAGTGGCCCCGGACTTGACCACGCGGCCGCCTGCCCATGCCCTTGGGCAATGCCTTACGGCACACTACGAATCGCGTCGGGTGCAAATGGAATGGCAGTGCCACTTAGACCATCGTTGGCAGGCGACATTCGGCAGCATCAAACAAGGCAGTTGGTGCCCTGAGTGTTCTTTTCTGGCCAAGTGCCGCAATGAGCAGAAACGCCGCAAGTATTTGAGGCGTTGATACATGAAAGCTCTATCGAGACTTTTCGAGAGGAGACTTCTTCTGTCTGCAGTGTTTTTTCTGCGCCTCAAGTTTTGGATGATAAGCCGGAGCGCCAGATGGGCGTGCACCGAGAAATCATTAGTTTAATTAACGATTTTCTTATTAGGGTTCTGAAATTCCGTATTTGCGCGAAAGCTCGTCAATACGAGACAACCAGTGCCGATGAATCAGGTGAGATTGTTGGTCGAGTGGAAAAGTTCTTTGAGCTACAATAGCTGTGAACTGCTCATCTAGTCTAATAAGGTGTACCAGTTCCTTGAGGTCTGTCTTTATATCGTTGTAAATGCTCATTGCTCATCCCTGCTTGAATGCAATTAAACTATTCCGATAATTACCAGTAATCTACTTCATAAGGACAGGATTGAAAGTAGCTATTTATATACCGCTCTTGAGTTTTGTCCATAGTCGTGTGCGGAGCCGTTGCAACTTTAGCGGCAATGGCTCAAGGGCAAACAGCGTCGCTATCACTTCTTTGTCTGGATATGCCCCAGGGTTGTCGCGAATTCTTTGTGTGACAAGGGCTGTTGCAGCCTTGTTCGCGTTTGGATAGCCCAAATAGTTTGACGTTTTAGCGATGACTTCTGGTCGCAGAAGATAATTGATCAGAGTTATGCCTTGTGTAGGGTGGGGCGCTTTTTTGAGCAGTACTAGATTTTCAGACCACATCAGGCCACCTTCGTGTGGGATGCTGTAAGCAATCTTGCGACCACTCCTAGTACTCTCATTTGCCTCTTGGGCGTAAATGACACTTCCGGCCCAATCAACAGATAAACAGGTGTTGCCGTTGGCCAGATCTTCGCGAGATTTTGATGAATTAAAGTAGCGAATGTATGGGCGAATTTTCAGTAGAAGCTCTTGGGCTTTTTTATAATCATCCGGTTTTTTGCTGTTGTGGGGTAAACCTAAGTAATGCAAAGCAATCGGAAAAATTTCACTTGGTGAATCGAGCATGGTTACACCGCATTGCTGGAGTTTGCTGATGTTTTCTTCCTTGAAAACGAGATCCCAACTGTCCAGTGGAGCGTTGTCACCCAAGGCGGCCTTGATTTTATCTACGTTATAGCCGATGCCAGTCGTTCCCCACAGGTAGGGTACGGCGTATCGATTTTCAGGGTCGTTGACTTGTAACTTAGCGAGGATTACCGGATCGAGATGCGACCAGTTGCTCAACAGGTTTCGATTCAGCTCCTGTAACACTCCCGCCTTGATGAGACTAGGCAACACATCGGAGGTAACCACAACCACATCGTAACCCGAGTGCCCAACCATTAGCTTACTTTGCATGACCTCCGCACTGTCGAAGGCATCCACGACCACAGCTATACCGGTTTCGCTTTTGAACTCTGTTGGGGTCTCTGGCGCAATGAAGTCGTACCAGTTGTATAAATGCACACTGGACGATCCCAAAGCAGTGCTTGAATATACGCTAAAGAGCGCAGTCTTGATGAGGGAAAAAAGGCTCGAGCGTTTCATAGGCTTCTCCTTGCCGAAACTACTGGTAGACCATCATGGCTACCAAAATCAGGGTCAGGAACAGACGTTGTCTCCTGACTCTGCTATGAGTATGCAGCTTGTTGAAATGATTTAATATAACCACAAGTGGTTAGCACCTGCAGGTTACCGGGAGTGTTAGAGGTGAATCAAGATTTAAAAGAAATTGCTTTGCATCACTCTATCGGAGAAGTGATAGCTGAATTGGATCAGCAGAAATTCTGGAAGGTATTGGTAGACTTTATAAGTGAATATATACCTGTAGATAACTGGGCGGCACTAATATTTAGTGATGGTCGGCCAGATTTTTTATTGTTTTCAGAGGTTGCAAAAAAAACAGATGATCCAGATCCGTTGCTTCATGACTATGCAGCAGGTTTATATTTGCTAGATCCGTTTTATATCAGAAATCGTGACAATCCGCAAAGTGGTTTTTATCAACTATCAGATGTTGCTCCTGATCACTTTCTGAAAACTGAATACTATGATCTTTATTTTACTCATTATATAGGGCTGGATGAAGTGCAGTACAATGTTTTGCTCGATAGTGAAAGGACCTTGTGTCTCTCTCTAGGTAGCAAGAAAAAAGTCAGCGCAGAACATATATCTATACTTAACACGTTTCGACCCTGGGTAATGGCGCTAATGAAGCAGCGCATGTCCTTCGAGCATGAAGTTAGTAAAGTTCCTCTCCAGCAAGCACGATGGAAAGAAAATTTTGATTCCGCTATAACTCGTGGCGGTACTTCACTAACGGCCCGAGAGCTAGATGTTATCCGGCTGGTACTCAGCGGCTCATCCAATAAGAAAGTAGCGGAAAAGCTGTCTATCTCTATTGAGACAGTGAAGATTCATCGTCGACATTCTTATGCAAAACTGAATGTTAAGTCACAGTACGAGCTATTTACACTGTTTCTTAACTCGCAGGCGACAGCTGAGACTACAAAAAATTGACTGGAAACTTCATTGTGCGTTACGTGGATTAGTTCTCAATTTTAAAATCAACTTCGTTGTGGCTGAGGTAGACTTCTCCATAGTCGGAAGCTTCATGCTCGCCTGCTTTTGGGGATGTCTGTATCAAGGGGGCAGAGCCGCCGTTTTTACGGAAGCGTCCCAAACCCAGCAATTAAGGGGTTGTCGGAAAAAGTCAATTTCCAACGTAACTTAACCAATGGCCTCTTTTCAGAGGTTAAAGTGTACGTAAATCATGTGTGGGGGAGGTAGGAACCGGCCATTCACTATGACATGGAACTGGCCTATTCCATTTTCCTCACGCCCCTGTGCGGGGTGTCTGCTTGCGTTTGCCGGCGTATTCGAAGTCGCAAAAGCTCATCTGGCTCATGGGCTGCTCGGATCAGGTGGTGAGGCGTATTTCAGCATGCTTGGGAACTTGATCGGAGATTTCCTAACCCAATCAATATATCTAATGGTATTACTTCTTAGGTTTTTGTTGTTGTAAATTGGATTTTTTACTTGATTTTATTATGCTGTGAAAGAAAGCCTCGTCTGCGCAGATTGATTTTTCGAACATCGATACATACCAGTCATGAGAGGGTATGAAATCCAGTGCATGCTCTACAGAATGTTCTGTCAGTCCGAACCAATTCGTTCCTTTATACATTGTTGGGATTTTTTAAAGATTGTGAAAACAGCTTTTGCTTTTGAATGGGTAGTCTCTTGTGAGGCGATGGGATAGCCTCGGCGCTATGGATTTAACATCGCTATTGCGATTGAAGAAAACCTTGGCGTACTTGTATTTCACCCGTACGTGCGGGTTGATGTAGGTGGTTTTTTATTTTGGTAATGTATGAATTTGTAGTCTGTGTTACTTTTTAAAAGGTCGTTAGAGTAATTGTCTATTTGTATGAAGGTATCATCGCCAGACAGTAAAAATAAATAGTCGTAATGATATTTTCTTGAAGCGGTCATTAGATTGGTGGTGGCCTCTATTTGTGAGGCGCCTCCCCATTTAACATTTGCTCGATCTTCAATTAATACTACATTTTCTTTGTTTAAGATTCGAGGTCCTGAATCGTGGATTTCTTGTCGATATGAATTAATATGATGTTGTCGTGGAGTGATGAAAAGTAATTTACCGTATGTATTAGTGGGTTTGTTACTTGGTGGCAGGTGATTGCCAGTATTTTCTTCATGTGTTCGCTCGAAAAACCAAAACTTGATATTAGGCTTGTATTCGTTCGAAGCAAGCCAGTCAGCGCTGGTCATGCTCCGGCTAATCTTGATTAATGGCGCAGTATTTATGTCAGCCCGGGTTCTGCTGAACGCAGTACAGCCAGGGCCAGCGCGATGGCCGGGAATGATAGCTTTTTCGACCCGCGTTGTAAGGTCATAGGAGGGGCTGCAAGCACTCATTCGTTTGCCGATGAAGCCAGAGCAATGCTCATCGACTGAGGACGCAGCCACTCACCCCGGCCTGCCATCAGGTTGCTTGAGCGGCAACCAGGTCGCCCCACTCCTGCCGCACTCGCCTGCGCAGCTCAAGATAGGCTGCGGTTCATCCCCGATAACCGGGCGCAGTGATCAGAGGCTTTGCAGGTGTTCGCCCAGGCGATTCTGCGCGGCCAGTTCAAGAAACTCGTCGCCCAAGCGCCGGCTTTCGTCCATGGCGTGACGCCAGTACTTTTGTCGGCCCGCGTCGTCGCCCATGAAGCGCTTGAAGTCGTTGCGGTCCGGCAGCTTGCCGTAGGGCAGGCGCGCCAGGTATTCCTTTGACGGTGCCAACAACAGCACGTCGCGCAGGCGTTCGGGGCTGGCCTTGCGCCAGGGCAGGGTCTTGTCGAACCAGCCGGGAATTACCCGGTCGGTGAAGTGCGGGTAGAGCACGATATCGCTGCCGCTGTAGGGCAGGTCCAGGTGATAGTCCAGCAGGCCACCGTCGCGAAAGGTGCCGGCACCAGCTCCCGGCAGCTCGCGTACGCCCTGCATGACCATGGGGATCGAGCCCGAGGCCAGCAGCGCCTGGCGCAGGTTGCCGCGATCCAGGGGGACGAAGCGCGAGGGGAAGTCTTCCAGTGCGTGCAGCGGTGGCGCCAGGCGTGGGTCGTGCAGCACCAGGCGTTCGAAGTGCCGGGACAGGCGGGCGCGGCCCCGCAGGTTGTCGGCGATCACCGAGGACAGGCCCAGGCCCAGGCGTCCGCGATGGTCGTCCGCCAACAGGCCATGGCTCTTCACCACCATGATGTTCAACCGGTAATAGGGGTTGTCGAGGATCGAGGCGTCGCGGCCTTCCAGCAGGTCATCGAGCATGCGCTGGGAGCTCTGGCTGATCTGCGCCATGCTCACGCCCTTGGCGAAACTCTGGGCGTTGTACAGCAGGCCCAGGCGGCGGATGCCTTCGGCGGCGTCCGGCAGGCAGGCACTGGCGAAGCGCCAGGAACCCACCGACGCGCCGATCAGTGAGCGCTCGCGGGGCACCGCGGGCAACCACTCACCGAACAGCGCCAGGTCCAGGCCCTGGATGCCCAGGGCCTTGGGGCCGCCGGCGGCGCCCGGCAAGGTGCCGACTTCGCCAGCGTGCAAGCCTTGGCGGCGGATGCGGGCCAGGGCGCGCGGGCCGGCCTTGAGAGTCAGGGCGGGGAATTTGATATGGATGGCGGTCATACCGGGCTCACTCTTGAATCAGCCGCCGAGTATAGAGAAGCCTGGCGCCGGCGACCGAGTGAAACTGCTGTCAGGTGGATGATGGCGATTCAGTTTCAATTAAGTTGCCTTGGGTATCGTCGGCGTCATCGGCCCTTGGCCACTTGATGGGAGACCTGCGATGAAAACCCTGACTGCACTGTTCGGCGCCAGCCTGATTGCCCTAGTCGCCAGCCAGGCCCAGGCCCGCGACCTGGGCCCCGACGAGGCCCTGAGATTGCGCGACGCTGGTACCATTGTGTCCTTTGAAAAACTCAATGCCACGGCCCTGTCCCGGCATCCTGGGGCGAGCATCAGTGAAACCGAGCTGGAACAAGAGTACGGCAAGTACCTCTACCAGGTTGAGCTGCGCGACCCGCAGGGGTTGGAGTGGGATGTGGAACTGGACGCCGTGAGCGGCCAGGTACTCAAGGATCATCAGGACACCTAATGAACTCGACCTTGCGCGTCGGCAGCCGGGCGGCCCTGGCGTTGTTGCTGTTCTGCTCGCTGGCACCGGCTCGCGACCTGGACCAGGACGAAGCCCTGCGCCTGCGCCAGCAGGGGGTGATCCTGCCCCTGGAACAATTGCTGCAGCAGGCCATGGACCGGTATCCCGGGGCCAAGTTGCTGGAGGCCGAGCTGGAAGAAAAGCACGATGTGTATATTTACGAGGTTGAGCTGTTGACCGTGGACGGTGTGGTCCGCGAGCTGGATCTGGACGCCGCCACCGGGCGCCTGTTGAAAGATGAGGAAGACGATTAATGCGCCTGCTCCTGGTGGAAGACCACGTACCCTTGGCGGACGAACTGCTGGAAGGCTTGAACCGCCAGGGTTATGCGGTGGACTGGCTGGCCGATGGCCGCGATGCCTTGTATCAGGGTGCCAGCGAACCCTATGACCTGATCATTCTCGACCTCGGCCTGCCCGGGGTGCCAGGCCTGGACGTGCTGCGCCAATGGCGTGCCGACGGGCTGGCGACACCGGTGCTGATCCTCACTGCCCGGGGTTCCTGGGCCGAGCGCATCGAAGGCCTCAAGGCCGGTGCCGACGATTACCTGAGCAAGCCGTTCCATCCCGAAGAGCTGCATTTGCGAGTCCAGGCGCTGTTGCGCCGCTCCCACGGCCAGGCCAACCAGCAGACCTTGCGGGCCGCCGGGTTGCACCTGGACGAGGGGCGTCAGTGCGTGGTGCGCGACGGCGAGGACGTGTTGCTGACCGCTGCCGAATTTCGCTTGCTGCGCTACTTCATGCTGCACCCGCAACAGATCCTCTCCAAGAGCCACCTCGCCGAGCACTTGTATGACGGCGAAACCGAGCGCGACTCCAATGTCCTTGAGGTCCACGTCAATCACTTGCGCCGCAAGCTCGGCCGCAGCGTGATCGAAACCCGCCGCGGCCAGGGCTACCTGTTCGGCGGGGTGGCTGCGTGAGGTCGATCCAGCGCCGCCTGAGCCTGGGCCTGGTCAGTGTGCTGGTGGTGGTCGGGCTGGTGTTGGCGCAGACCAGCCTCTGGTTGTTCGAGATGGGCTTGCAACGTTACCTGGAAGCCGGGTTGCGCAACGACAGTGAAAGCCTGCTACTGGCCCTGGTGCGTGGCCCGCAGGGTTTGCAACTGGACGAGCGGCGGTTGTCGCCGGCCTATCAACGACCGTTTTCCGGACATTACTTCCGCATCGACTTTGCCGATGTGCACTGGCGCTCCCGGTCCCTGTGGGACCAGGAATTGCCGCAACTGGATCGCGCCGGCCTGCAGGGCAACCTGCAACTGGGGCCCGAAGGCCAGCAACTGCTGGTGCTGCGCAGTGACTACAAGCGCCTCGGACAGTCGATTTCCATCAGCGTGGCCCAAGACTACACCCCGGTGCGTGAGAGCTTTCAGCGCATGCGCCAGATCGGCCTCGGACTGGGGCTGGCCGGGTTGCTGCTGATTCTGTTGCTGCAGCGGCTGACCGTGCGCCGGGCCTTGCGTCCGCTGGAGACCGCGCGCGAGCAGATCGCCCAGTTGCAGCTGGGCCAGCGCTCCCAGCTGGATGCCCAGGTGCCGCAGGAGCTGGAGCCGCTGGTGGCGCAGATCAACCATTTGCTGGCCCATACCGAGGACAGCCTCAAGCGTTCACGCCATGCCCTGGGCAACCTCGGGCACGCGCTGAAGACGCCGCTGGCGGTGCTGTTGAGCCTGGCATCGGGGCCCAAGCTGGACGGCCATCCCGAGGTGCGCAAGATCCTCCTGGAACAGTTGGAGCAGGTGCAGCAGCGGCTCAATCGCGAGCTCAATCGCGCACGGCTGGCCGGGGATGCCTTGCCCGGGGCGCTGTTCGATTGCGATGTCGAACTGCCGGGGTTGCTGGCCACCTTGAACATGATCCATGGCGAGCACCTGCAGTTGAGCTATCACGCCGCAGCGGGATTGCGCCTGCCCTGGGACCGCGAGGACTTGCTGGAATTGCTGGGCAACCTGCTGGACAACGCCTGCAAATGGGCCGATGCCGAGGTGCGCGTGAGCGTCGAGGAGCGGGCGTCGGGTTTCTGTCTGGCGGTGGAGGACGACGGTCCGGGGATTCCCCAGGAGCGGCGAGCTGAAGTGCTGGGGCGGGGGGCGCGGCTGGATGAGCAGACCGATGGGCACGGCCTGGGCCTGGGCATCGTGCGTGACATTGTCGAGGCCTGGGGCGGCACATTGAGCCTGGAGGACGGTGCGCTGGGCGGCTTGCGGGTGGAAATCGAGCTACCCAGGCGCTAGGCCTGCCGATGGCCGCTCCTGTAGCCGCTGCTGGCGGCTACAGGGACCTGGGTTTCAAGGACGGCGTCAGACGCGGAACTGGTCCATCAGGCTCTGCTGCTGGTTGGCCAGGCTGTTCAAGGACTGGCTGACCCGCGCCGATTCGTTGGCCTGCTCCGACAGCGATTCGGTGACGTCGCGAATGGTCTCGACGTTGTTGTTGATCTCTTCGGCCACCGCGCTCTGTTCTTCGGCGGCGCTGGCGATCTGCAGGTTCATGTCGCTGATCACCGTGACCGCATCGCCAATCTGGCGCAGGGCGGTGACGGCCTGACCGACCTGGTCGACGCTGCCCTGGGCCTGGCGATGGCTGTTGCTCATGGAGCCCACCACGTCCCGGGTGCCGGTTTGCAGTTGTTCGATCACTTGGCGGGTTTCCTCCACCGACTCCTGGGTACGCCGGGCCAGGTTGCGCACTTCATCGGCCACTACCGCGAAACCGCGTCCGGCTTCACCGGCACGGGCGGCTTCGATGGCGGCATTCAGGGCCAGCAGGTTGGTCTGCTCGGCGATCGCGCGAATCACTTCCAGTACCGAGCCGATCTGCTCGCTGTTGGCCGCCAGGCCTTCGACCTGGGTCATCGCGGAGCTCATCTCGGCCGCCAGCAAGTCGATGCTGCGGGTGGTGCGGTCGATCACCGTCAGGCCCTGTTGCGTGGCCTGGTCGGCATCCCGTGCGGCCTGGGCCGCCTGGGCGGCGCTGCGGGCCACGTCCTGGGCGGTGGCACTCATCTCGTGGGAGGCGGTAGCCACCTGGTCGACCTGGCGGTATTGCTGCTCCATGCCGGCACTGGTCTGGGTGGCGATGGCCGATGACTGATCGGCGGTGCCGCGGGCATCCTGCACCGAGCGTTTGACCTCGGCAATGATCGGTTGCAGTTTGTCGAGGAAGCGGTTGAACCAGCCGGCCAGTTGCCCCAGTTCGTCCTGTTTGTCGTAGGCCAGGCGGCGGGTCAGGTCGCCTTCGCCGCTGGCAATGTCTTCAAGCATGGCGGCCACGCCAAGGATCGGTCGGGTCACGCTGCGGGCCATCAGCCACACCAGCAGCAAGCCGACCACCGCGGCCAGCAGGCCCAGGCCCAGTTCGATCAGGGTGCCGCTGCTGTTGCTGGCGTCCAGTTCGTTTTTCAAGGCTTCGGCCGGGCCTACCAGGACTTTTTCCGGTACATCCAGCAGCACGCCCCAGGCTTTGCCGCCGGGGATCGGCGTGAACGGGGCCAATATTTTGAGTTTGCTGTTGCTGTGCAAGCTGTGGGTCTGGGTGCTGCTGGCCAGTTGGCGGATCAGTTCGGCACCGTTGGTGCTGTCGACGCTGTCCAGGCGCTGGCTGAGTTTGCTGGCGTCGGGGCTGTAGCCGGCCAGCAGGCCCACCGGGCTGAGGATGCTGACGTTAGTCTGGCCGGCGTAGAGTTTGCGGCTGGCGTTTTCGCTGACTGCCTGCAGGCTGTTGAGATTGATGTCCACCGACAGCGAGGCGATGACTTTGCCGTCCACCATCAGCGGGAAGACGATGCTGGTCATCAGCACCTTCTGGCCGTCGATGTCATAGAAGTAGGGTTCGATCACGCAAGGCTTGAGGGTGCTGCGCGGGCAGGTGAACCAGGCGTTGGCCGGCTGGCCGCTGGGGCCGGTGCGGGTGTCGCTCATGTCGCTTTCCGGTAGCGACATGGAGGTCAGCTTGCCGGGGGTGGGTTGCGACCAGTACAGGGCGAAGCGGCCTTTCTCATTGCTGCCCAGTTCGCTCTGGCCACTGAACAGCGAGTCCTTGGCGTCCAGGGCGTTGGCCTCGAACACCAGGGACAGGCCCAGCAGGTCGGGGTTGGCCTGCAGCGCCGACTTGACCTGGCGGGTCAGGTCTTCACGCAGGTCGAAGGCGTCGAGAAAGCGCTTCTCGGCCTGTTCGCGCAGGAACAGCACCTGGCGGGAAAAGCCGTGGCCGTATTGATAGGCGTCCATGAACTGCTGACGAATCCCCAGTGCCTGGACTTCACCCTGGGCCTCGATCCGCGACTGAGCGGCTTCGTTGAGCATCTCCATGCTCGAAGCTTTCACCAGCTCGGAACTGTGCTCCATGCGATACAGCGAAAGCCCCACCAACAGCGACACGATGCCCAGCAGACAGAGTCCGGCCAGCAAGGTGATCTTCCATTGAATGGAAAGTTGTCTGAGCGGCATGGAGGCGTCCTTTATTCGATAAATATCTGAGACTTTGCATTGTTACGGCCGACGAACGGTATTCTTTAAACACTTGTTCGAAATAACCCGGCGTTGCTCATTGCACCCTGTCGCCGCTGCCGCAAGGGGCGGGGCAGGGGCAGCGGGCAAAGCGCGCCCGGGTTTTGACAAGCCGGGCCCGCTGCTGCAAAGTGCGCGCCCTCTAACAAGACCCTCTTTTCATTCGATGTCGGCAGTCCGCTGCCTTCCGGTCGGTCACAGGCTTTTGCGCCGTTTTTGCCGGCGCAGTAATGAGGTAACGATGATTAACGCAGTAATTGCCGCGGTTGGCGTGATGTTGGTGCTCAGCCTGTCCCGCGTGCATGTAGTGATCGCCCTGATCATTGGTGCGCTGGTGGGTGGCCTCACCGGTGGCCTGGGGATCGAGGCCACGCTCAAGGCATTCAACAGTGGCCTGGGCGGTGGCGCTACCGTGGCCCTGTCCTATGCCTTGCTCGGTGCCTTTGCCGTGGCCATCGCCAAGTCCGGCCTGGCCCACGCCCTGGCGGACAAGATCCTGTCGCTGGTGGACCGTCAGGACAGCAGCGGCGGTGGGCAGGTCAAATGGTTGCTGATCGGCCTGTTGTGGGTGGTGGCGATTGCTTCGCAGAACATCCTGCCGATCCACATTGCCTTTATTCCGTTGCTGGTGCCGCCACTGTTGTACGTGCTGACCAAGCTGCAACTGGACCGGCGGCTGATCGCCTGCGTCATCACCTTCGGCCTGATCACGCCTTACATGTTCCTGCCGGTGGGTTTCGGCAACATCTTCCTCAATGAGATTCTCCTGGCCAACGTGGCCCGCAGTGGGGTCGATGTCAGTCAGGTCAACGTCACGCATGCCATGGGCATTCCCGCCCTGGGCATGTTGTTCGGCCTGGCGATGGCATTTTTCAGCTACCGCAAGAAGCGGGTCTACGACCTGGGCAAGATCGAGAAGGTCGAGCAGGTGGCGGTGCAATACAACCCGCAGACCCTGCTGGTGGCGGGGCTGGCGATTGTCGCCGCCTTCGTCGTCCAGTTGCTGCTGGACTCGATGATTATCGGGGCTTTGTGCGGCTTCCTGGTTTTTTCGGTGTCGGGCATCGTGCGCTGGCGCGAAACCGACGGCCTGTTTACTGAAGGCATGAAGATGATGGCGATGATCGGCTTCATCATGATCGCCGCCTCAGGCTTTGCCGAAGTGATGAAGGCCACCGGTGAAGTGCAGACCTTGGTCGAAACCTCGGCCGGTTGGATCGGTCACAGCAAGGGCGTGGGTGCGCTGCTGATGCTGCTGGTGGGCCTGCTGGTGACCATGGGCATCGGCTCGTCGTTTTCCACGGTGCCGATCCTGGCGGCGATCTTCGTGCCTTTATGTGTGCAGTTGGGCTTCAGTCCCCTGGCCATTGTCTGCATCGTCGGCACCGCCGGGGCGCTGGGCGATGCGGGCTCGCCCGCCTCGGATTCAACCCTGGGGCCGACCTCGGGGTTGAATATCGACGGCCAGCATCACCATATCTGGGACACCGTGGTCCCGACTTTCCTGCATTACAACCTGCCGCTGCTGGCCTTCGGCTGGGTTGCGGCGATGGTCCTCTGATTATCTCGCTCTCGTAGAAACCTGGGGCTGTTGTAGGAGCGGGCTTGCCCGCGAAGGCATCGGCAAGGTCGGTGCAAGGCTTCAAGGGCCTCTTCGCCGGCAAGCCGGCTCCTACGGGCTCAGGCTCAACTTTTGTTTTGGCGTGCCGTTAACGCGGTTATCACGCCAATAAAAACTTAGAGTGAGCCCACTATGCGCTTGAGCCTGAAGGCCAAAGTCCTGTCCCTGGCGGTACTCCCGGTACTGCTGTTCGCGCTGGTGATCAGCCTGAGCACGGTGTTCATGTTGCGCCAGCAAGCCCAGAAAGAGGTCGAGGAAACCCGTCATCGCCTGCTGGGCGAGGCCAAGGCCACGTTGCAGAGCTATGTCGAAGTGGCCCTGAACACGGTCAAGCCGCTGTACGACGCGGCGGCGCCAGGGGATCTGGCGGCCCGGGCCGAGGTGGTCAAGCTGCTGTCGAACATCAGCTATGGCAAGGACGGCTACTTCTTCGGCTACGACTCCGAGACCGTACGCCTGTTCAAGGGCAACAGCGCGGACGGGGTGGGCAAGAGCTTCAAGGACAACCGCGACCCCAACGGCGTGTACGTCAACCGCGAGCTGGTGCGGGTCGGCAAGGAGGGCAGCCACTACGTGCAGTACAGCTCGACCCAGCCGGGCAGCGATGTGCTGGTGCCCAAGCTGGGCTACACCGAATACCTGCCCAAGTGGGACATGGTGCTGGGCACCTCGGTCAACCTCGATGGCATCGACGCCCAGGTGGCGGCGGTCGAGACCAGTGTCAACCAGCGCATGGAAGGCATGGTCCTGAGCATTCTCGGGATTGCCGCGGTGGTGCTGCTGGTGATTGCGGGCCTGGGCATGGTGGTGGCCAATACCATGCTGCGTCCGTTGAACCTGATGAAAGCCAACCTTGATGACATCGCCGCCGGCGAGGGCGACCTGACCCGGCGCCTTGAGATCACCAGCCAGGACGAACTCGGCGACCTGGCCTGCTCGTTCAACCGTTTTGTCGACAAGATCCACGGCCTGGTGCGGCAGATCACCGAAATGACCGGGCAGCTCACCGAGCTGGTGACCCAGGTTTCTGACCAGGCCCAGCGTTCGGAACAGGCCATGGAGCGTCAGCGCCACGAGACTGACCAGGTGGCCACGGCAATCAATGAAATGTCTTCGGCGGCCCATGAAGTGGCGCGCAGTGCCCAGGGCGCGGCCGTTGCTGCCCAGCAGACCGATGAAGAAGGCCAGGCGGCCAAGCGCGTGGTGGATGGCAGCATCCAGCAGATCCATGCGCTGGTCAGCGATATCCGTAACAGCGGCACGTCCCTGGACAGCCTGCAGCAGGACGTATCGTCGATTGTCAGCGTGCTGGATGTGATCCGCTCGATTGCCGAGCAGACCAACCTGCTGGCCTTGAACGCCGCGATTGAAGCGGCCAGGGCCGGCGAGGCCGGGCGTGGTTTTGCCGTGGTCGCCGATGAAGTGCGGGCCCTCGCCAGCCGGACCCAGCAGAGCACCCAGGAAATCCAGGGCATGATCGATCGCTTGCAGCAGGGCACCCGGGTGGCGGTGGACGCCATGCGCCGTTCCAGCGACGCCGGCGACGGTACTTCGGTCAAGGCCAACGAAGCCGGGGCTTCGCTGGACACCATGGCCCAGTTGATCGGCACCATCAATTCGATGAACGCGCAGATTGCCAGCGCGGCGGAAGAGCAGACCGCGGTAGCCGAAGAGATCAACCGCAGCGTGCACCAGATCGCCGTGGCGGTGGACAGTGTTGCCGATGAAACCCAGCGCGGCGCCCAGACTTCTCGCAGCCTGGCCGATCTTGGTCAGCGGCTGGGGCGGCTGGTGGGGCAGTTCCGGATCTGAGGCGCTCGGTACTCTTGTGGTGTTTTGCCGGCTTTCGCCAGCCGCTGGCGAAGGCTGCGATCAGGCCGCAGGCCTTCGGTGTTTTGAACGTGCGGCCTGTACCGTCGAAATGCCGCCCACATCGTTTTTCCGGGCCAGCCAGCTAGCAGTCGCAGCCTGGCGCAAAGGCCCGGCTCGGTCAGGCGCTGACGTCGCGCATCAACAGACCGAAACGCAAGTCCACCTGATCGGGGATCGGCAGGTACACGGTGTGACCGTCGCCCGGCGCGACTTCGATGCCTTCACCCTTGGCGTTCTGCAGCTCATGCAGGTCGAAGTGGAAGTTGCCCTTGGGGGTCATCAGTTCCATGTGGTCGCCCAGGGCAAAGCGGTTCTTCACTTTCACTTCTGCCAAGCGATCACGGCGTTCGCCGGTCAGTTCACCAACGAACTGCTGGCGCTCCGAGACCGAGCTGCCGTTCTGGTAGTTCTGATATTCATCGTGCACATGGCGCCGCAGGAAACCTTCGGTGTAGCCACGCTGGGCCAGGGATTCCAGGTCGTTGAGCAGGCTGCGGTCGAACTCGCGTCCGGCTGCGGCGTCATCGATGGCCCGGCGATACACCTGGGTGGTGCGCGCGCAGTAGAAGTGGGACTTGGTCCGCCCCTCGATCTTCAGTGAATGCACGCCCATGCGGGTCAGGCGGTCCACGTGCTGCACCGCCCGCAGGTCCTTGGCATTCATGATGTAGGTGCCATGTTCGTCCTCGAAGGCCGGCATCAGTTCGTCCGGACGATTGGCCTCTTGCAGCAGGAACACCTGGTCAGTGGGTGCGCCCAGGCCCAGGGTCGACTCTGGTTGGTAGGTCTGGACGATTTCCCCGAGGGTGTTCTCGGTGGCTTCCTCGGCCTTGTATTTCCAGCGGCAGGCATTGGTGCAGGTGCCCTGGTTGGCGTCGCGCTTGTTCATGTAGCCCGACAGCAGGCAGCGCCCGGAATAGGCCATGCACAAGGCGCCGTGGACGAATATTTCCAGCTCCATGTCCGGCACTCGCTGGCGGATTTCCTCGATTTCCTCCAGGGACAGTTCCCGGGACAGGATGATCCGGGTCAGGCCCTGTTGCTGCCAGAACTCGACGCTCGCCCAGTTCACCGTGTTGGCTTGCACCGACAGGTGGATCGGCATGGCCGGGAAGTGCCGGCGCACTAGCATGATCAGCCCCGGGTCGGACATGATCAGCGCATCCGGAGCCATTTCGATCACTGGCGCCAGGTCCTTGAGGAAGGTTTTGAGCTTGGCGTTGTGCGGTGCAATGTTGACCACCACGTAGAAACGCTTGCCCTGGGCCTGGGCCTCTTTGATGCCGAGGGCCAGGTTGGCGTGGTCGAATTCGTTGTTGCGTACCCGCAGGCTGTAGCGCGGTTGGCCGGCGTACACCGCATCGGCGCCGTAGGCGAAGGCGTAGCGCATGTTCTTCAGGGTGCCGGCGGGAGCCAGGAGTTCGGGTTTGGCGAGGAGCGTCATGGGGCTGTCGATCGCAAAAGGTCGCGAGGGTAAGCCAGAGCCGCGGGGCATTCATTGACTTGGGTCTATGTCGGGCGCAGAAAAAACGCACTCGGCGGCGCGGCTGCGGACTAAACCTTAGGGCGCCGAATCCTGGCGTTGACTGAGTCGGATCGAAGATGAATCAAAACAACCTGCAAAACAAAAGCCTGGTGCTGTTATTGGCGCTGGTGACCCTGGCCTTTATCTGGATTCTGCTGCCGTTCTACGGCGCGTTGTTCTGGGCGGTGATTCTTGGCATCGTCTTCGCGCCCTTGCAGCACCGCCTGCAATTGAAGTTCGGCTGGCCGCGCAATTTCACTTCCTTGTGCACCCTGGGCATCTGCCTGGTGATCGCCATTTTGCCGGTGATCATCACCAGCGTGCTGTTGGTCCAGGAAGGGGCCGAGCTGTACCGCAAGATTGAAAGCGGCCAGCTGGACATTGCGGGCTACCTGGCCCAGTTCAAGCACAGCCTGCCAGCCTATTTACAGCACCTGCTGGACCGTTTCGGCCTGGGCGAACTCAAGGGGCTGCAGGATAAAGTGGTCAAGAGCGCGATGCAGGGCAGTCAGTACCTGGCAACCCAGGCTTTCAGTTTCGGCCAGGGCACCTTCGAGTTCATGGTGAGCTTCTTCATCATGCTGTACCTGCTGTTCTTCTTTTTGCGCGATGGCCCGGAGCTGGTGCGCAAGATCCGCACGGCGGTGCCCCTGGCGGAGTACCAGAAGCGTCGGCTGCAACTGAAGTTCAATCGGGTGGTGCGGGCCACGGTCAAGGGCAATGTGCTGGTGGCCGTGACCCAAGGTGCCCTGGGTGGGCTGATCTTCTGGTTCCTCGATATTCCCAGCGCGTTGCTGTGGGCGGTACTGATGGCTTTTCTATCGCTGTTGCCGGCGGTGGGGGCGGGGATTGTCTGGGGCCCGGTGGCGGTGTATTTCCTGGTCAGCGGGGCGATTTGGCAGGGGGTGGTGCTGGCGCTGTTCGGGGTGCTGGTGATCGGCCTGGTGGACAACCTGCTGCGGCCGATCCTGGTGGGCAAGGACACCCGGATGCCGGATTACTTGATCCTGATCTCGACCCTGGGCGGGATGGCGATCTTCGGCCTCAACGGATTCGTCATCGGGCCATTGATTGCCGCGCTGTTCATGTCTAGTTGGGCACTGTTCGTCGAGACCCGACCCCGGGTGCAGCTGCCTTAGGTGTGCATGATCCTTTCATTGAGTTGCCGCGACAGGGCCTGGGCGGCGGGTCGCGAGGTCAATGGGCCGCTGATGGGTTCGCCATCGCGCAGCACGTACCAGCAGGCAAGCACTCCCCGCTCTCTGAGCGGTGTGGGAACGGCGCTGCCGATGACCGACATGATCTGTACCTTGGGCATGGCAATCTCCTCATTACGAGGGGTTACCCTACACAGCGCCAAGTGCTACGAAAAATCACCCAGATCGATTGTGGACATTGATGGGGCGAGGGGGAGCGGGCGCGAAAGGGGGGGCTCAGTCCACCACCTGGTCGAGCATATTCAGCACTTCCTGCTCACTGAGCAGGCCCTTGCGCACCAGGTTTTGCGCCAGCAGCGAGAGAAACTTGGCGCTGCGGTGGCCTTCCAGGTGCTTGAGCTCGGTCAGGGCGTCATACACCCGGCTGGAGGTGCAGAGACCGGCAACGCGGTGCGGGTTTTGCGTGGGCATGAGGGTCGTCCTTGTTGTTATGGGCCTGGGGCAGTCGGACTCTTCCGATCTTGCAGGCCTTGAATGACACAAATATGACAGTCGTATGTCGCTCAGGGCATCCGTGCGAGCAACACACTATTGCCGGATTTAACAGCAAATACTGTTCCAATCGCGACATTCAACAGAATTATTCAGACATTCGGGTGGTGGCAAAATACAACAAGCCCCGCTTTGTGGGCGAGGCCTGTGGGTTCATGCGTCTGCCAATTACCAGCGACCGGGGCCGTAGTAGTAATGCGGGCGGCCGTAGTAGCCACGGGGCGGGCCGTAGTACACCGGTGCCGGTTGGTAGTAGACCGGCTGTTGCACATACACCGGTGCCGGCTGGTAGTAGACCGGTGGCGGCGGTGCGGCATACACCGGCTGGGGTTGTACATAGACCGGCTGTTGCACGTAGACCGGCCGATCCTGGTTGGCGATCACCGAGCCCACTACGGCAGCACCGACCACTGCACCCAACGCGGCGGGCCCTACCCAGCCACCACCACCGTGGGCTGAAGCCTGGCCTGCGACAGCGAGTGCACCTATGAGCAAGGCTATCTTGGGGATTTTGGAGATCATGGTTTTTCCTCGGTTCAACCCCTGCGTTTATGGTCTGCACCAGACTCAAGAACTGACGCGGGGATACTTCTAAGACAGCGGCACTTTCAAAATCTGCACAGCCGCTGAGTAAATATTGTGTAAGGTCTGTACCGGCCTCTTTACCGTCATCCCTGGGCGGTGGCGGAGGCACTGGAACAAGCGCCGATATGATCAGGCACAAGCACGGGGCTGACCAATCCCGTCTATCCGAAAGTGTCTTGCGAGGAGATGAATATGCAAATGAACCCCAACAAAGACACCCAGTTGTGCATGTCGTTGTCTGGGCGTCCGGGGAATTTCGGCCTGCGTTTTCACAATCATCTGTATGAGCAGTTGGGGCTGAATTTCTACTACAAGGCATTCAGCAGCCAGGACCTGCCTGGCGCTGTGCGCGGGATTCGGGCACTGGGGATTCGCGGGTGCGGGGTGTCCATGCCGTTCAAGGAAGAGTGCATTGCCCTGGTGGATGAGCTGGATGCGTCGGCCGAGGCGATTGCCTCGATCAATACCATCGTCAACACCAACGGTCATTTGAAGGCCTACAACACCGATTACATTGCCGTGGCGCAGTTGCTGGCGAGCCACGCAGTACCCCGGCAATCGACCTTCGTCTTGCGTGGTAGTGGCGGCATGGCCAAGGCGGTGGCCAGTGCCTTGCGTGACGGCGGTTATACCCAGGGCGTGATCGTCGCCCGCAATGCAGTGGCCGGTCGGGCCTTGGCCAGTGCGTTGGGTTATGAGTGGCAGGCGGAGTTGGGTGACCTGCGGCCGCAGATGCTGATCAACGTGACCCCGATTGGCATGAGCGGCGGGCCCCAGGCGCAGCAACTGGCGTTCGACGCCGAGGCGATTGCGGCGGCGCAGACGGTGTTCGATGTGGTGGCGGTGCCGGCTGAGACGCCGTTGATCGTACAGGCGCGAGCCGAGGGCAAACGGGTTATCACTGGGTTGGAGGTGATTGCGATCCAGGCGTTGGAGCAGTTTGTGCTGTACACCGGCGTGCGCCCGAGCGAGGAGCAATTCCACCAGGCGGTGGCCTTCGCTCGGGCTTGAAACCTGACGCTTTCTATCGCCGCAGATCAGCCTTCGAGTTGAGCCAGGCGCTCTTCCAGGGCGGCGATCCGCGCTTCCAGTTCTTCGATGCGCTCCACTGAGACGGCGCCGCCGGCACTGCGCTCCTGCGGATTGCTGCGGGCGGCGAGGATGGCTTCGATGTCCGCGGGGTCGCCCAGGGAGTGGGTATAGCGGTCTTCGCGCTGGCCGGCCTGACGCGGGATGTGCAGGGCCAGGCCCCTGGCAATCAGGCGCTCAAGCTGGTGCAGGACCTGCTCGTGGTCTTCAAAATCATGCATGCGCCCGCTGCGGGTCAGCAGTTCGTTGACTGTTTGTGGGCCCCGCAGAAACATCAGGCCGCACAGAATCAGCTGCGCCGGCACCAGTTCCAGGGCTTTGTCCAGGCGCTGTTCCCAGCGATCGGCACGGCTGCCCATCACCAGCCGGGTGAAACCTTGGGCTTCGAGGGCGCGCAGGCTTTGTCCGACCTGGCCCTGGGTCAGGTTCATCACCGGTTCGCGGCTGGTTTTCTGATTGCAGGCAATCACCAAGGCATTGAGGGTCAGGGGATAGGTTTCCGGGCTGGTGGCCTGCTTTTCGATCAACGAACCCAGGATGCGGATTTCCGTACTGCTCAGTTGCAGTGCTTCGCTGGGGGTTTCGTGCTCGCTGCTCATAAGTGCTGGTCCCTTGGTCACTTGATGGGTGGGGTCGTGGAAAACCCGGCGCCTTGCGCGCAATCGGTGTCGTGGGTTTTCCGTGGCCGTGTCGGCCACCTTCGAGGGGCTCTGTTTTACCTTCACAAGCCGGTTCTGGCCATCAGAACTTGGTCGAGCAGGGACAAACTGCAGGATTCCAGGCTGGTAACGCCGCCGCGCCTCCTGTAAAGGCCGGCGCGGCGGCGATTGCTTCAACCCGGTTGTGGCTCCGTTGCCGGTGCTGGTGCAGGTATCGGCTCTGCGGTAGGCGCGACCGAGCAGGATGCCTCCAGGCGCTGGCGAGCAAACCGGGCGACATTGCGCAGGGCGTCTCTGGCGGAGCGCAGGTACAACGCCTGTAGCTGAAAGACGTGCCAGCGGCCCTCGTGGATTTCCAGCTGGCAGGGCACCCTGGACTGTCGCGCGCGTTCGGCCAAGCGGCTGGAGTCGGACAGCAGCAGTTCCTGGTCGCCGACCTGCACCAGCAGCGGCGGCAGGCCGCGCAAGTCTGCCTCCAGGGGGCGGTGCGTGAGTGCCTGTGCGGGGGCGGCATAGGCCTGGAGGGCTTGTTCCAGCCAGTCGCGGCGAATCATCGGATCGGCGGCCATTCTGGATTGCATGCTGGTTCCGCCAAGGTCGGGGTCAGTGACCGGCGAGAGAAGAATCAGCCCGGCGGCGATCTCATCGCCACGCTCTTTCAAGGTCAGGGCCAGTGCCAGGACCAGGGCGCCGCCGGCGGAATCACCGGCAATCAGCAGTTTGTCCGCCGGACAGCCCTGGGCGCGGATCGCTTCGTAGCAGGCCAGGCAATCGTCCAGTGCTGCCGGGTAGGGATGTTCCGGCGCCAGGCGATAGTCCGGCACCCACACCGCGCAGCCACTTTCCCTGGCCAGGCGGCTGGTAACGCTGTAGTGGGTGCGTGGATTGCCAAGGCAGAAGGCGCCGCCGTGCAGGTAGAGAATCACCCCCTTGGCAGCCGCAGCTTTGGGTTCGACTACCTGCAACTCCAGCGCCCCGATGTGGCGCTGCTGTCGGGTGACGCCGAGACAGCCGGGCATCAGCCATGCAAGACCGTTGACGATCTTGCGCTGGGTGGCCAGATCCCGGGGCGGGGCCACTAGGGCCCTGAAGCTGGCACGCAGGAACAGTCGCAGGAAGGCGGCATTACCCCGTTCCAGCCAATTCCGCGGGGGCGCCACGCAGTGTCCATCCGCAACTGGGGACGGGCTGGGCAGCGGACTGGAAAGTCGATAGGCCGACAATCCGGCATACCGAGTCAGCCAGCGATAGGACCAGGTGAAACCTGGCCAGTTGGTGCTGTTGTGACCCTGCGCGTCGACATACCAGCTCTTGCACCTGCTCCATACCGAGGTGGCCAGGCATCGCTGGATCCGCTGTTGAAAGCGCTGGTAGGGCAGATCATCTACTTCCAGGGTTTTCGCCCCACTGTCCAGCAGCGCCCGGCGGGCATTGATGACGTGGGAGATCTGGCTTTCCAGCATATGGATGATGGAGTTGTGGCCGAGGTTGGTGTTGGGCCCGTAGAGCATGAAGAAGTTGGGGAAGCCGGGCACGCTGAGCCCCAGGTAGGCGGCCGCACCGTGCTGCCAGGCCGTGCGCAGATCGACGCCGTCGCGGCCGACGATGCGCATGGGGGCAAGAAACTCGGTGGCGCTGAAACCGGTGCCATAGATGATTGCATCCACTTCATGTTGCTGGCCGTCCAGGGTCTCGATGCCCTGTTCGGTGATCTGCCGGATGCCCTGGGTCAGCAGTTCGACGTGGGGTTTGTCGAAGGCCTTGAGGTAGTCGTTGGACAGCAGGATGCGCTTGCAGCCGATGGGGTAGTCCGGGGTCATTTGCCGGCGTAGTTCGGGGCTGGACACCGAGGCGTTCAACAGCTTGCGAAAGGGCCCGCCGACGACCCATTTGGTCAGGCCCTTCAGGTGGGTGAATGCCAGTGCCCGGGATTCGAAGTGTAGGTAATGGGCCATGCGCACCAGCTTCATCCAACCGGGATGGCGGAGGTAGCGCTGCTTTTCCGTTGGGCTGTAGGCGCGGTCGGCCTTGGGCATGATGTAGGCCGGCGAACGCTGGAAGACCTTGAGAGCTGCCACCTGGTCGGCGATCGCCGGAACGAACTGGATGGCCGAGGCGCCGGTACCGACGACCGCCACGCGCTTGTTGGCCAGGGGGTAGTGGTGATCCCAGGACGCAGAGTGGAATACATGGCCCTGGAAGCGTTCCATGCCAGGCAGGTTCGGCAGGGCGGGGCGGCTCAACTGGCCGGTGGCGCTGATCAGCAGGCGGGCGACATGCACCTGGCCGTTGCAGCAGGTAACGCGCCAGCAGCTGTTGCTTTCATCGAAGATGGCGTCACGCACTTCGCTGTCGAAGTGGATATGTCGCTGCAGGTCGTAGGCGTCGGCACAGTGCTGCAAGTAGGCATGGATCTCTACCTGGGGGGCGAATACCCGGGACCAGTTCGGGTTGGGCTCGAAGGAAAACGAATACAGGTGCGAGGGCACGTCGCAGGCGGCGCCGGGGTAGGTGTTGTCGCGCCAGACGCCACCGACGTCCCGGCCTTTTTCCAGCACGATGAACTGGCTGACGCCGGCCTTGCGCAGGGCGATGGCCATGCCCAGACCGCCGAAACCGGCGCCGATGATGATCGCCTCAAGGGGCGCAGTGGAGCTGGACTGCGCGTGCGCAGCAGGTGCGGATTCTGGCATGACGACCTCGTTGTTATTGTTGTGCGGCGCAAGGTTGATCGAACCGGGGCCTCTTCCTTGTGTCAGCGGTGCAGCCCCGATCAGTGAAGCATGCGGGTAACAAACCGTGGACCCCATGCTGTAACGGGACAAGTGTTTTAGTATTTGGGCCAAATCAGCCTTTTTGAGTCAGGCCATGAGCATTCAGTCGTTCACCCGGGGGCCGTCCAGCGCATTGCTGCTGGTGAGTTTCGGTCGTGAAAAGGGCCTGTCGGCAGCGCGTTTGCTGGCCGGTTGCGGATTGTCCCTGGAGCAACTGCAGGACCCCAACAGCCTGTTGTCGGCGGCCCAGGAGCTGCGTCTGGTGAGTAACCTGCTGACGCTGCTGGGGTATCCCCGGGGCCTGGGTTATGAAGTCGGCGCGCGCTATCACTTCTCCAGCTACGGTCTGTTCGGTTATGGCCTGATCAGCAGTGCGACCCCGGCGGATGCCTTGAGCCTGGCCTTGCGTTTCCTGCCGCTGACTTATGCCTTCGCCTCGATCAGCTACCGGCTGGAGCCTGGACTGGGGGTGCTGAGCTTCGTTGAGCCGCAGGTGGCGGATTCGTCGGTGCGGGAGTTTCTGCTGCAGCGGGACATGGCCGCCGCTGCGGTGTTGATGAAGGAAATTGTTGGCCCGGACTTTCGGCTGACGCGGTTTACCCGCAGCACTGCGTGCCCTGTGGAGCGCCCTGTGGGTGAGTCGGAGCAGATACTCGGCCTTGCTCCCGAGTATCGGGCTGACAGTCATGGCTTGGCGTTTGACCAGCGCTTCTTGAGCCGCCCCTTGCCCCAGGCCAATCCGCTGACGGTGTCCATGTGCGAGCAGATGTGCGTACAGCTACTGGAGCGTCGGCAGGCACATCAGGGCGCTGCAGCGCTGGTTCGCCAGCACCTCGATGTCTTGCCCGCAGGCTGCGTGCCGGATCTGCTGAGCATGGCCCGGCTGAGCCGCACCAGCGTGCGTACCTTGAAGCGGCGCTTGCAGGACGAGGGCACGAGCTACCGTCAACTGCTGGCCCAGCAACGTAGCGCCCGGGCCCTGGAGTTGCTGGGCAATCCAGGGCTGAACCTGACGCAGATTGCCGAACGGCTCGGCTTCAGTGACCTGTCGAGCTTTTCCCAGAGCTTCAAGCGCTGGTTCGGTGTTCCTCCCAGCGCTTATCGGCAAGGTCGGCCCGGATAAAGGCCCCTGGCCCATCCGCAGTGGCTATAATCGCTGCTCGCTGTATTCCCGCCATCCATGTCGAGACTGTCATGACTATTTCCCTGTACGCCGCTTCCGTTCCTGTCTTCAAGCAAATGCTCAACGCCTTGAGCGATGTGCTGAACAAGGCCGAAGCTCACGCCACGGCGAAGAATATCGAGCCTAACGCCTTGCTCCAGGCACGCCTGTACCCGGACATGTTCCCGCTGGTGCGTCAGGTGCAGATCGCCGTGGACTTCGCCAAGGGCGTGTCGGCCCGTCTGGCCGAGGTCGAGCTGCCCAAGTACGACGACACTGAAACCACTTTCGCTGACCTGCAGGCGCTGATCGCCAAGGTCCTGGCCTTTATCGAGGGCATCCAGCCTGCGCAGATCGACGGCAAGGAAGGCATCGAGATCGTCACCCGTCCTGGCACCCCGAAAGAGAAGCGCTTCAGTGGCCAGGCCTACCTGCTGACCTATGGCTTGCCGCAGTTCTTCTTCCACGTCACCACCACCTACGCGCTCCTGCGTCACAACGGTGTGGAAGTGGGCAAGCGCGACTACATGGGCGCGTTCTAAAGCTCCCGGCTACGTTCTCCGTGAGCATTTGCCGAGCGCTGATCAGGCAGTTTTCATAGCGTACAAAAAAGCCCGGCCAGGTTGATCCTGGCCGGGCTTTTTAGTGCCTGTTGATCAGGCCGAGGCTTGCGCCTTGTCTTCCTGGGCCATGCAGGCCGCCGCAGTGAAGAGTACGTCGGTGGAGGAGTTCAGCGCGGTTTCCGCCGAGTCCTGCAGCACGCCGATAATGAAGCCCACGGCCACTACCTGCATGGCGATTTCGCTGGGAATGCCGAACAGGCTGCAGGCCAGGGGAATCAGCAGCAGCGAGCCGCCGGCAACACCGGAAGCGCCGCAGGCGCAGACGGCTGCGACCACGCTGAGCAGCACCGCGGTGGGCAGGTCGACGGCGATGCCCAGGGTGTGCACGGCGGCCAGGGTCAGCACGGTGATGGTGATTGCTGCACCAGCCATGTTGATGGTGGCGCCCAGCGGGATTGATACCGAGTAGGTGTCTTCATGCAGGCCCAGGCGCTTGCTCAACTCCAGGTTGACCGGGATGTTGGCCGCCGAGCTGCGGGTGAAGAATGCGGTGATGCCACTTTCGCGCAGGCAGGTCAGGACCAGCGGGAACGGATTGCGGCGGATCTTCCAGAACACAATCAGCGGGTTCATCACCAGGGCCACGAACAGCATGCAGCCGATCAGCACCGCCAGCAGGTGCAGATAGCCGAGCAGGGCATCGAAGCCGGAAATGGCCAGGGTCGAGGCCACCAGGCCGAAGATCCCCAGGGGCGCAAAGCGGATTACCACGCGCACGATTAAGGTCACGCCGTTGGACAGGTCGTCGAGCACGGTACGGGTGGTTTCGCCTGCGTGGCGGATGGCGATGCCCATGCCGATGGCCCAGGCCAGGATACCGATGAAGTTGGCGTTCATCAGGGCGCTGACCGGGTTGTCCACCACGCTCAGCAGCAGGCTTTGCATCACTTCGCTGATGCCGCCAGGGGCGCTGATGGCGACGTCGTGGGTGGCCAGTACCAGGGAGGAGGGAAACAGGCTGCTGGCGATCACCGCCACGACCGCTGCGGCAAAGGTGCCCAGCAGGTAGAGCACCAGGATCGGCCGGATGTGGGTTTCCTGGCCGTGCTTGTGGTTGGCGATCGAGGCCATGACCAGCACGAACACCAGGATCGGTGCCACGGCCTTGAGCGCCGAGACGAATACCTTGCCGATGAAGGTGGTGGACTTCGCCAGTTCCGGCGCCAGCAGGGCAAGGATGATCCCGGCAATCAGGCCGATGATGATCTGCGTGACCAGGCTGAGGCGCTTGAGGGAGTGCAGCAGGGGCGGAGGTGAATCGCTCATAACGGTATCTCTGTTTTTTTAATGTGTGGAGCCTGCCTGCCGTGAGCCCTTGACTGCTAGGGAGTCTGGATTGAAACGGCAGGCGCTGGTGCGGTCGGAAACAGCGACGGGCCATCGAGCGGCTTGAGTGGTAAGTGCGCGCGAGGGCCTGATTTTTTGGCAGGGGCGGACTTTATCACAGCGATCCGGGTTACCGCGCCGATGTGACGATCTGCCACCTGCCTCGGCAGGGTGGGCGGCCACTAGGCGGTTCCCTTGACCCGTGCCGACTCTGTTAAGATTCGCCATCCCCTTTTCTATCCAGTCAGCGGGCCCTTCGGGCTGTCGCTGCTGTCGGTGTTTCTGGAGTTGTCGATGTTGTTGCCCATCCTGCTGTTGTCGGCCGCGGGGTTTACCGTGTTGACCACGGAATTCATCATCGTCGGCCTGTTGCCGTCGATTGCCCGCGACTTGCAGGTCAGTGTGTCCCAGGCCGGTTTGCTGGTGACTTTGTTCGCTTTTACCGTCGCCGCTTTTGGGCCGTTTCTGACGGCCTATTTCGCGCGATTCCCACGCAAGCAGCTGTTTATCAGTGTGCTGGTGCTGTTCGGCCTGGCCAATGCACTGGCGGCCCTGGCGCCGAATATCTGGGTGATGTCCCTGGCGCGATTGGTGCCGGCCCTGGGGCTACCAGTGTTCTGGGCCCTGGCCAGCGAGACTGCAGTGGACATCGTCGGTCCGGATTATGCCGGGCGCGCTATCGCCAAGATTGGATTCGGCATTGTCTGTGCCACGGTGTTCGGGATTCCTGTGGGCACCCTGATCGCTGATGCCTTCGGCTGGCGCAGTGCCTTTGGCATTCTGGCGGTGGTGGCCTTTGCCAAGGCCTTGTTGCTGTTTATCTATCTGCCGGTAACCAAGCGGCACAACCAGCAGGCGAGCCTGCGTTCGCAGTTCCGCATCCTGTACAGCCCGTTGATGCTTGGGCACGTGTTGTTGTCGATCCTGGTGTTCAGCGGCATGTTCACGGTCTACACCTACCTGGCGGACATTCTCGAACGCCTTGCCGGTTTCAACGGCACGCTGGTGGGCTGGTGCCTGATGGGCTTCGGCGCAGTGGGGCTGATCGGCAACTCCCTGGGTGGCAGGGCGGTGGACCGCCATCCGTTGATTGCCTCCATGGTGTTCTGCGCGTTGATGGTTGGCGGCATGGTGGCCCTGGTACCGAGTATTCATTCACCCCTGGGGCTGGTCGCAGCCATGGGTATCTGGGGGGTGACCCAGGCGGCGTTGTTCCTGGTCAGCCATGTGCGGCTGATCAAGGCGGCCCCGCAAGCCCCGGCATTCGCCGCGTCGTTGAACATCGCCGGGGGCAACCTGGGGATTGGTCTGGGGGCGATGGTCGGTGGTCGGGTGATCGATACCCTGGGCCTGGGTAGCCTGGGGTTCGTGGCGTCCGGCTTCATTCTGCTGTCGATCGCCCTGGCATTGCTGCTGATGAATCTGAAAGCGCCGGAGGCGTGCGCTTCCTGATCAGTGGTTGAGGGGCGGGAACAGTTCGCGGCGCGCGCCTTCGGTGATGGCCACGATGCCGGGGTGCTTGACCTTGCGTTCCACGGAAATGGCATAGAACGATTCGGTCACGGCGTCGGTCTGGCCAATCAGTTGCACGCCGTACTGTTGCCTGACTTCGTCGGCGATCACGCTGGGGGCGATAAAGATTCCGCTGCCGGATTGGCCGAACGCCTGCATCAGGGCGCTGTCATCGAACTCGCCGATGATTCGCGGCTGCAGCTGTTGTTCGGCGAACCAGCGCAACAGCCGGCTGCGGACCACAGTTTCCTGGCCGGGAATCAGTAATGGTGCGCCGTGCAGGCCGCGGGGGAAGTCCGCGCCGTGCACTTGGGCCAGGGCCTGGGTGGCGAAGAAGCTGATCCCGCATTCTCCGAGTTTCTGGCTATAGCCCTTGATGTCCAGGTGCGTGGGCATCGGGCTGTCGGAGATCACCAGGTCCAGGCGTTGGATGGCCAGGTCCGCCAGCAAGCGTTCGAGTTTGTCTTCACGGCAGGTCAGGCGGATAGGCTCGCTGAGTTCCATGGTCGGGGCGATCAGGCGGTAGACGATGGATTTGGGTACCACGTCCGCCACACCGACGCGGAACTGGATCTGCTGTTCATCGGGGCGGGCCCGGAGCATGGCTTCCAGTTCGCCGCCGAGCTGGAACATCTGCTCGGCGTAGGGCAGGGCTTGGCGCCCGGCTTCGGTCAATTCCAGCTGGCGTCCGACTCGGCGAAACAACTCGATGCCATAGGTTTGCTCCAGCAGGCTGATCTGTCCGCTGATGGTTTGTGGCGTCAGGTTCAGCTGCTCACAGGCGCGGACGATGCTGCCGGTCTTGGCCACAACCCAGAAATAGTGCAGTTGGCGGTAGTTGAGCATGGCGATTACAAGTTCGTAAAAACCGAAGTATAACTGCTAAAAATACGAATTTTCCTGAAGTATTGGCCTCCTTAGAATGCCTCGCTATCGACGGGGCCTTACTTGGCCCTGTCCGTTCTATCGAGGAAAACGGCATGTCATTCAAATCTTTAGCTGCGGCGTCGGTGCTGGCCCTGTCTATGCTGACCCTGGCAGGTTGCGAACAGGCGGAAAAGAGCGCCCAGCAGGCGCTGGACAAGGCTGCGCAATCGGCCAAGCAGGCCATCGACGACACCCACAAGGCGGCGGAGCAGGCATTGAGTGATGCGACGCAAGGCGTGATCGGCAAGGAAAAACCACAAGACGACAGCGAGAAACCGGCGTCGCCGTCCCAGGAAATCTGATCTTTCATACAACCGATTCAGGATTGACCCATGGATTACCTTTTACAGCTCGCTGCCAGCCCCACCGCCTGGGTCGCCCTGGCCACCCTGATAGTGATGGAGATCGTGCTTGGCATCGATAACCTGATCTTTATCTCTATCCTCACCAACAAATTGCCGGAAAAGCATCGGGCCAAGGCACGGCGCATCGGTATCGGCATGGCGCTGATTCTGCGTCTGGCGTTGCTCAGCACGATTGCCTTCATCGTCCAGCTCACTGAGCCGGTGATTGAGGTGATGGGACAGAGTTTCTCCTGGAAGGACATGATCCTGATTGCCGGCGGCTTGTTCCTGGTGTGGAAAGCCACCACGGAAATCCACCACAGCATGGATCCAGAGCCTGAAGAGACTGCATCCGCAACTTCCGGGGTGAGCATCGGCTTTGCGGCGGCCATCGGCCAGATTCTGATGCTGGACATGGTCTTCTCCATCGACAGCATTATCACTGCGGTGGGCATGACCGAGCATTTGCCGATCATGATCATTGCCGTGGTGGTGTCGGTGCTGGTGATGTTGCTGGCTGCCGAGCCGCTGGCCAAGTTCATCAATGACAACCCGACCGTGGTGATGCTGGCCCTGGGCTTCCTGATCATGATCGGTATGACCCTGATCGCCGAAGGTTTTGGCGCTCATGTACCCAAGGGCTATGTGTATGCGGCAATGGCTTTCTCGGCGGCCATTGAAAGCCTGAACATGTTGGCCCGCAGGGCTCGGCAGAAGCGTCAGGCGGATCAGGCCGGCGCCTGATTCAACGCTATGGCAAACGGCCGTCTGTACTCTTTCGAGTCAGGCGGCCGTGTTGTTTGGGGGAAAAACGCGTTCATTGCACGGTGGCTGGGCGCCGGGCAATTTTTTCCGCATTGATGTCAGGAGCGGACTGCTGGGGTTGATGATGACGGCGGCGAGTGATGCGCAACACGCCCCAGAGCATCGCGGCAGCTACTGCCAGCCAGCCCAGGATCAGCATCACAATGGTCGTTGTCAGGCTCATGAGTGCCTCCTTTCATGCCCCGTCCAGGGCACCGGCTGTTACCAATGCACAGTCTAGTAGCCTCTGTGTTTCAAGCTATTGACCAATAGTCGAGAGTCTTCGAATACTTCGCTCTATGGTTTTCAATTAACTGCGGCCTAACGCTATACCCTCGTCCACGAGCACCCTATGATCAAGGCCCCAGCCGGGAGAGGGTGATCCGGCGTCTGAATAGAGAGCAATGATGGTGCGGGTATTTCCTCGATATCGAGCGGTGTTGCTGGCCAGCGCCTGTGTCTTGAGCCTGGCCGGTTGCGCTGGCAGCGTGCAGCCTGAGATTCAGCGCCTGCCTGAGCGGGTGGAGCTCAGCAGCGTGCCATTTTTCCGCGGGGAGATGTATCAGAGTGGCCCTGGGGCCCTGGCCAGCATGTTGTCGCAGCAGGGCATCGTGATTACCCCCGGGTTGCTGGACAAGCCTTTGCACTTGCCGGGTGGCGAGGCGCAGCTACAGCAGAACATGCAGAGGCTGGCGCGGGAGTACGGTATGGTCGTCTATCCCTTGGATGATCATCTGTCGGCCTTGCTGACCCAGGTCGCCGCAGGTTATCCGGTATTGGTACGGTTCACCGAGGGCTCGACGTTCTGGGCCGAGCCGCGTTATGCGGTGTTGGCCGGATACAACCGGGACAAGCAGACGGTACTGTTGCGCGGCGCGAAAAGTCGCCGTCAGTTGATGAGCTTCAGCGCGTTTGAGTCGGCCTGGAAAAGTGCCGGTAGCTTTGCCGTGTTGATCCAGGCACCCAACCAATTGCCGGCCAAGGTTGATCGTCAGCGTTGGTTGAGCGCAGCCAGCGAGCTGGCTCAGGCGGGTCAGGAGCAAGCGGCGGCCAGGGCGAGTAAGGCGATTGACAGCCACTGAGTTGCTCGCAAACGACAACGGCGCCTAAGGGCGCCGTTGTCGTCAGGGTAACCGGATCAGTGGGACGCTTGAGCGGTACCGGTCGGGCGATTCTTGAGGTTTTTGTCGGCCTTGTAGCGCAAGGCTACGTCCGGTACCGACGTGCTTTTTCCGGTCTCCACCCAGTTGCGGATGCGGCTGGCATCGGCAAAGTGGGTGTATTTGCCGAATGCATCGAGAATCACCAGGGCTACCGGACGATTAGCCATGCTGGTGACCAGCACCAGGCAGTGGCCGGCCTGGTTGGTAAAGCCGGTCTTGGTGATCTTGATGTCCCACTTGTCCTTGTTGACCAAGTGGTCGGTGTTGCGAAAACCCAACGTGTAGTTGGGTTTGCGGAATGCCACGGTCTTTTCCTTGGTGGTGCTCAGCTCGCTCAGCATTGGGTATTTGCGTGCGGCCACCAGCAGCTTGCTCAGGTCGCGCGCGGTGGAAACGTTATGGATCGAGAGGCCGGTAGGTTCTACGTAGCGTGTGTGAATCATGCCCAGGGACTTGGCTTTGGCGTTCATTGCGGCAATGAAGGTGGCATAGCCCCCTGGGTAGTGATGGGCCAGGCTGGCTGCGGCGCGGTTCTCCGAGGACATCAAGGCGATCAGCAGCATTTCCCGGCGGCTCAGCTCACTGTTGAGCTTGACGCGGGAAAAC
Organism: Pseudomonas sp. Fl4BN1; assembly: GCF_009908285.1. GTDB lineage: Bacteria > Pseudomonadota > Gammaproteobacteria > Pseudomonadales > Pseudomonadaceae > Aquipseudomonas. The sequence goes on along the minus strand of NZ_JAAARM010000011.1, from coordinate 148,304 downwards.
ACGCCCTTCATTTCCGGGGTGTCACTGATGTTTACCGAAATGTATTGGTCCATGGGCAGCTTGGCGTCTAGTACCACCATGGCGGTCATCAGTTTGGTGACCGAAGCGATGGGCACTACGACGTCCGGGTTGCTCGAATAGATGACTTTGTTGGTTTGCAGGTCCAGCAGTAGCGCGCTGCCGGAGGCAATGTGTAATTGTGAAGTGTCTCTTGGCGCCGCGGTGGTTTCGCTGGCATCGACGCTATGCGCGATCAAGGTGCCGGACACAGCAAACAACAAGCTGAGAATGGAGAGACGAATTTTCACGCGGGCGGACTCGATAAAAATGGATATGCCGTTTTGCAACGGGCTTTTTTTGGAAAAACGTTACATTTTATGAATATAGCTGAAGAACTGTCGATTGTTCTTCGACGGTCAGCCGAAAACCCTTAAAAACAAAGAAAAAACACGGTTTTTCCCCGAGTGACAAGGCTTCGGCAGAATAGGCCAGATGGGTATCTGAAGGCTAAGCGTCAGGGGCGATAAAGAGAGGGGGGGGTGTTGTGTCATTACAGAATAAAAAAAGCCCGCCAATGGCGGGCTTTCTTGTACGCAGTCGAGCACTTAGTCGTGCAGTGATTCGGCAGCGTACAGGGTGTTTTCCAGGAGGCAGGCACGGGTCATGGGGCCGACGCCACCAGGCACCGGGGTGATCCAGCCAGCACGGGGCAGAGCGGTTTCATAAACCACGTCGCCCACCAGCTTGCCGTCTTCCTGGCGATTGATGCCAACGTCGATGACGATCGCGCCTTCCTTGATCCATTCACCTTTGACCAGGCCTGGCTTGCCAGCGGCAACCACTACCAGGTCGGCGCGGCCGACATGGCCGGCCAGGTCCTTGGTGAAGCGATGGGTCACGGTCACGGTGCAGCCGGCCAATAGCAACTCCATAGCCATCGGGCGACCGACGATATTGGACGCGCCTACCACTACTGCATCCATGCCATACAGATCGGCCCCGGTGCTTTCCAGCAGGGCCATGATGCCTTTAGGAGTGCAGGGACGTAGCAGGGGGATGCGCTGGGCCAGGCGGCCGACGTTATAAGGATGGAAGCCATCAACGTCTTTGTCCGGACGAATGCGCTCTAGTAATAGAGAGGCATCCAGATGTTCGGGGAGCGGCAGTTGCAGCAGGATGCCGTCGATGTTCGGGTCATCGTTGAGGCGATCGATCAAGCCAGCCAGGGCTTCTTGAGTGGTGTTGGCGGGCAAGTCATAGGCTTGTGAAAGGAAGCCGACCTCTTCGCAGTCTTTACGCTTGTGCGAGACATAAACTTGAGAGGCCGGGTCGCTGCCGACCAGAATCACCGCGAGGCCCGGAGTACGCAGGCCTTGCTGGCGACGCTCGGCGACACGTTTGGCGATCTGCTGGCGCAGGCTAGCGGCGATCGCTTTGCCGTCGATTAGTTGTGCAGTCATGACGCGTGATTAACCATCGAGAGGGTGAGAAAAAGAGAACGTATTCTCGCATGTCGGAACGTGAGGGCAAAGGCGCTTGGTCTGCAAATTCCCCTAACCCCTTTAATTAAATGAATTTTTTTCAAAAAAGAGTTGACGACCTAACGGACCGTCTATAACATTCGTCGCACTTGTCGGGCACAGCCTAGCACTGGTTAAGAAGGTCGGGCAGAGTTGATGTTTAATTCGTAACGACTGAAAGCAATTAGTTTGTAATCGTTAAAGAATACAGATTAATAAGGCGCCCGTAGCTCAGCTGGATAGAGCATCCGCCTTCTAAGCGGATGGTCGCAGGTTCGAGTCCTGCCGGGTGCGCCATTAGGCAGCTTTGGCACAAGTAACGCAATATGGTGGGCGTAGCTCAGTTGGTAGAGCACAGGATTGTGACTCCTGTTGTCGTGGGTTCGATCCCCATCGTCCACCCCATATTCGAAGGAGGCGCCAGATTAACAGTCTGGCGCCTTTGCTTTAAAAGCTTGTTAAGCGGACGTGGTGGAATTGGTAGACACACTGGATTTAGGTTCCAGCGCCGCAAGGTGTAAGAGTTCGAGTCTCTTCGTCCGCACCAATAAAGTAGCTAGTTAATAGCAGATGACGGCGCAGCACCTGAAAAGGGCTGCGCCGTTTTCGTTTCTGGGTTCGACGCTGGCATGGCTGTATGTGCTGGGTTGGCCAGGCGATGAAATGGTTGCCCCTTGGTCGCAGAGTGTTTGGCTCCGGCTGGTGGGTGGTGGTTGTCGGGGGTGTGCTGATCGATGCCTTCTATATATAGAGGGGTTGGTGCAGAGGCCCTGGTTTGATTCGTAGTATTTGCTCTCATGGCGAGGTTCAATCCTTTGTCCCCGCCTTCACATTGTCGGCTGTTTTTTACCTGTTTCCAGTAGGGTGACTTCTTGAGTTTGACCCACTAGAATGCATGCCCTTGATTCTGGGGTCGGAAAACGGCCGGCTAACGTCTGTGCAACGAGGAATATCCATGCAAGTTTCTGTTGAAAATACTTCTGCTCTTGAGCGCCGCATGAGCATCACCGTGCCGGCTGAGCGCATTGAGAGCCAGGTCAACAAGCGTCTGCAGCAGACTGCCCAAAAGGCCAAAATTGCCGGCTTCCGTCCTGGCAAGGTTCCAATGAGCGTGATTCGTCAGCGTTATGAGGCTGATGCGCGCCAAGAAGCAGTGGGCGATGTGATCCAGGCTTCCTTCTATGAGGCAGTTGTCGAGCAGAAGCTGAACCCGGCTGGTGCTCCTTCGGTCGAGCCTAAAGTGCTAGAGAAGGGCAAGGATCTGGAATACGTTGCCACTTTCGAAGTCTTCCCAGAGTTCACGGTTGCCGGTTTTGAAAACATCGCTGTTGAGCGCCTGAGCGCTGAAGTGGCTGATGCTGACCTGGACAACATGCTGGAAATTCTGCGTAAGCAGAACGTACGTTTCGAAGTGACTGATCGCGCAGCACAAAACGATGACCAGTTGAACATCGATTTCGTGGGCAAGGTCGATGGCGAAGTCTTCGCCGGTGGCTCGGCCAAGGGTACTCAGCTGGTGCTGGGCTCCGGTCGTATGATTCCTGGCTTCGAAGAAGGCCTGGTCGGCGCCAAAGCTGGTGAAGAACGTGTTCTGAACCTGACTTTCCCAGAGAACTATCAGAACCTGGATCTGGCCAACAAGGCTGCCGAGTTCACCGTTACCGTCAACAGCGTCTCCGAGCCTAAGCTGCCAGAGCTGACCGAAGAGTTCTTCGCTCAATTCGGCATCAAGGAATCGGGTCTGGAAGGTTTCCGTGCCGAAGTTCGCAAGAACATGGAGCGCGAGCTGCGTCAGGCCATCAAGTCTAAAGTGAAGAATCAGGTGATGGACGGTCTGCTGGCCTCCAACCCGATCGAAGTGCCAAAGGCGCTGCTGGACAACGAAGTCAACCGCCTGCGCGTTCAAGCTGTTCAGCAGTTCGGTGGCAACATCAAGCCTGATCAGCTGCCAGCCGAGCTGTTCGAGGAGCAAGCCAAGCGCCGTGTAGTGCTGGGCCTGATCGTCGCTGAAGTTGTTAAGCAGTTCGATCTCAAGCCTGACGAAGCGCGTGTTCGCGAGTTGATCCAGGAAATGGCTTCGGCTTACCAAGAGCCTGAGCAGGTCGTGTCCTGGTACTACAAGAACGAGCAGCAATTGAGCGAAGTCCGTTCTGTTGTGCTGGAAGAGCAAGTTGTGGATACTGTTCTGCAGAAAGCTAGCGTGACCGACAAATCGGTCTCTTACGAAGAAGCGGTCAAGCCGGTAGAAGCACCTCAAGCCGACTGATTTTCTTCTCGTTCGAAGCACACACCATAAGCCAGCCTTCGCGCTGGCTTATGCGTATTCAAGACGTGACTATTTGGGAGTGACTGCAGAGCATGTTCCGTAATTCGTATATTCAGCAGAACTCTGATATCCAGGCCGCAGGCGGCCTGGTCCCGATGGTTGTCGAGCAGTCTGCTCGTGGCGAGCGCGCCTATGACATCTACTCGCGCCTCCTCAAGGAGCGAGTGATCTTTCTGGTAGGTCCAGTAGAAGACTACATGGCCAACCTGATTTGTGCGCAACTGCTGTTCCTTGAAGCGGAGAACCCGGACAAGGACATCCATCTCTATATCAACTCCCCGGGCGGCTCGGTGACAGCTGGTATGTCTATCTACGACACCATGCAGTTCATCAAGCCTAACGTTTCAACCACCTGTATTGGTCAGGCATGTAGCATGGGTGCGTTCTTGCTGACGGCCGGTGCTCCTGGCAAGCGTTTCTGCCTTCCGAACTCCCGAGTGATGATTCACCAGCCACTGGGCGGTTTCCAGGGTCAGGCGTCGGATATCGAAATCCATGCCAAGGAAATCCTTTTCATCCGTGAGCGTCTCAACACGCTGATGGCCAAGCATAGCGGGCGCACTCTGGAAGAAATCGAGCGCGATACCAATCGCGATAATTTCATGAGCGCCGAAGCTGCGCGTGAGTACGGGTTGATCGATGAAGTAATCAACCAGCGTCCCGCTTAAAATAAGCAGCTCAAAATAGGCTTGGTCGGTTGTTCCGATCAGTGGCGGGCTTGAAAAAGCCCGCAATAGCCTTCATCTTGTGTTGCAAGCCTATCGGATTTGGATCGAACGAATGACTGACACCCGCAACGGCGAGGACAACGGCAAACTGCTTTATTGCTCCTTCTGTGGCAAAAGCCAGCATGAAGTACGCAAATTGATTGCCGGCCCCTCGGTCTTTATCTGCGACGAGTGCGTCGACTTGTGCAATGACATCATCCGTGAGGAGGTGCAGGAAGCACAGGCCGAGAGCAGCGCGCATAAATTGCCTTCGCCTAAAGAAATCAGCGGCATCCTTGATCAGTATGTGATTGGTCAGGAACGCGCGAAAAAGGTTCTGGCGGTAGCGGTGTACAACCACTACAAGCGTCTGAATCAGCGCGACAAAAAGAGCGACGACGTCGAGCTCGGCAAGAGCAACATCTTGCTGATCGGCCCTACAGGTTCGGGCAAGACGCTGTTGGCGGAAACCCTGGCTCGCCTGTTGAATGTGCCTTTCACTATTGCTGACGCAACCACCCTGACCGAAGCCGGTTATGTGGGTGAGGACGTCGAGAATATCATTCAGAAGTTGCTGCAGAAGTGCGACTACGATGTAGAAAAAGCTCAGATGGGCATCGTCTATATCGATGAAATCGACAAGATTTCCCGCAAGTCTGATAACCCTTCGATTACCCGGGATGTTTCCGGCGAAGGCGTGCAGCAAGCCCTGTTGAAGTTGATTGAAGGCACGGTTGCCTCCGTTCCGCCTCAAGGCGGTCGCAAGCATCCGCAGCAGGAGTTCCTGCAAGTCGACACCCGTAACATCCTGTTCATCTGTGGTGGTGCATTCTCCGGTCTGGAAAAGGTTATTCAAAACCGTTCCACCCGCGGCGGTATTGGTTTCAATGCCGAAGTGCGCAGCAAGGAAGAGGGCAAGAAAGTTGGCGAGTCCCTGCGTGAAGTCGAACCTGACGATTTGGTCAAGTTTGGTCTGATCCCGGAGTTCGTCGGTCGCTTGCCAGTTCTTGCAACCCTGGATGAGTTGGACGAAGCGGCGTTGATTCAGATCCTCACCGAACCCAAGAACGCCTTGACCAAGCAATATGCCAAGTTGTTCGAGATGGAAGGTGTCGACCTGGAGTTCCGTGCCGATGCACTGAAGTCGGTCGCCAAGCGAGCGCTTGAACGCAAGACTGGCGCTCGTGGTTTGCGCTCGATTCTTGAAGGCGTTCTGCTCGACACTATGTATGAAATCCCCTCGCAATCCGAGGTGAGTAAAGTAGTGATCGACGAAAGCGTTATTGAAGGCAAGTCCCAGCCACTGTACATCTATGAGAACAGTGAGCCGACGGCCAAGGCAGCGCCAGACGCGTAAGCGTCGCACTGTCGGAATGAAAGAAGGGGCCTTCGGGCCCCTTTTCTTTTAGTGCTTTTAAAGTGCTGTCTTTAAGCTTGTTTTTTTTGCAGGCAGCCCCCATCTTGGTTTCAAGCTTACTTCCATCTGTTTACGGCCTTACGGCCGCCGTAGAGGCGAAATCATGAAGACAACCATTGAATTGCCTCTCCTGCCATTGCGTGATGTTGTGGTTTATCCGCACATGGTTATCCCGCTGTTCGTGGGGCGCGAGAAGTCGATCGAAGCCCTCGAGGCAGCGATGACGGGCGACAAGCAGATTCTCTTGCTGGCACAGAGAAATCCTGCTGATGACGATCCCGGTGAAGATGCACTCTATCGCGTAGGTACCATTGCGACTGTCCTGCAGTTGCTCAAACTGCCTGATGGCACCGTCAAGGTTCTGGTTGAAGGCGAACAGCGCGGTGCTGTAGAGCGCTTCAGTGAAGTTGATGGTCACTGCCGCGCTGAAGTCTCCCTGATTGACGAAGTGGATGCTCCTGATCGTGAGTCGGAAGTGTTCGTGCGCAGCTTGCTGTCCCAGTTCGAGCAGTACGTGCAACTGGGCAAGAAAGTCCCTGCCGAGGTGTTGTCCTCCCTCAACAGCATCGATGAGCCAAGCCGCCTGGTAGATACCATGGCCGCGCACATGGCGTTGAAGATCGAGCAGAAGCAGGAAATCCTCGAGATCATCGATCTGTCCGCTCGGGTCGAGCACGTCCTGGCGCTGCTGGATGCCGAGATCGACCTGTTGCAGGTGGAAAAGCGCATTCGTGGTCGCGTCAAGAAGCAAATGGAGCGTAGCCAGCGCGAGTACTACCTGAATGAGCAGATGAAGGCCATTCAGAAAGAGCTCGGCGACGGTGATGAAGGTCACAACGAAATCGAAGAGCTGAAGAAGCGCATCGATGCTGCTGGCCTGCCAAAAGATGCGATGACCAAGGCTCAAGCCGAGTTGAACAAGCTCAAGCAGATGTCGCCGATGTCGGCCGAGGCGACTGTTGTTCGTTCTTACATCGACTGGTTGGTTCAGGTGCCGTGGAAAGCCCAGAGCAAGGTTCGTCTCGATCTCGCGCGCGCCGAAGATATCCTCGATGCCGACCACTATGGTCTGGAGGAAGTCAAAGAACGAATTCTTGAATACCTCGCCGTACAAAAGCGGGTGAAAAAGATTCGTGGTCCGGTGTTGTGCCTGGTTGGTCCTCCCGGGGTGGGTAAAACGTCCCTGGCGGAGTCGATCGCCAATGCAACCAATCGCAAGTTTGTCCGCATGGCCTTGGGTGGTGTGCGTGATGAGGCGGAAATCCGCGGGCATCGTCGGACCTATATCGGTTCGATGCCGGGAAGATTGATTCAAAAAATGACAAAGGTTGGCGTGCGCAACCCGCTGTTCCTGCTCGATGAAATCGACAAGATGGGCAGCGACATGCGCGGTGATCCGGCCTCGGCACTGCTTGAGGTCCTGGACCCTGAGCAGAACCATAATTTCAATGATCACTATCTGGAGGTCGATTACGACCTGTCCGATGTGATGTTCCTCTGCACCTCCAACTCGATGAACATTCCGCCGGCATTGCTGGATCGGATGGAAGTGATTCGTCTGCCCGGCTACACCGAAGATGAGAAGATCAACATCGCGGTCAAGTACCTGTCGCCCAAGCAGATACAGGCCAACGGCCTGAAGAAGGGCGAGTTGGAATTCGATCCGGATGCGATCCGCGATATCATTCGTTACTACACTCGCGAAGCCGGTGTCCGGGGCCTGGAGCGTCAGATTGCCAAGGTTTGCCGCAAGGCGGTGAAAGAGCATGCAATGGAAAAACGCTTCTCGGTGAAGGTCACTCCCGAGCTGTTGGAGCACTTCCTGGGTGTGCGTAAGTTCCGCTACGGCCTGGCCGAGCAGCAGGATCAGGTTGGTCAGGTAACCGGTTTGGCGTGGACTCAGGTCGGTGGTGAGTTGTTGACCATCGAAGCCGCTGTGGTTCCCGGCAAAGGCCAGTTGATCAAGACCGGCTCTCTGGGTGATGTCATGGTCGAATCGATTACTGCGGCATTGACCGTGGTGCGCAGTCGGGCGAAGAGCCTGGGCATTCCCCTGGACTTCCATGAGAAGCGCGACACTCATATCCATATGCCGGAAGGGGCAACACCCAAGGATGGCCCTAGCGCAGGCGTAGGCATGTGCACGGCGCTGGTTTCGGCTTTGACCGGCATCCCGGTACGGGCTGATGTAGCGATGACCGGCGAGATCACCTTGCGTGGTCAGGTGCTGGCCATCGGCGGGCTGAAAGAGAAATTGCTCGCGGCTCACCGTGGTGGAATCAAGACGGTGATCATTCCGGAAGAGAATGTGCGTGATTTGAAGGAAATTCCTGACAATATCAAGCAGGATCTGCAGATTAAACCGGTTAAATGGATTGACGAAGTCCTGCAAATTGCGCTGCAATACGCGCCGGAGCCCTTGCCGGATGTGGCTCCCGAGATAGTTGCAAAGGACGAAAAACGCGAGTCTGACTCTAAGGAAAGAATTAGCACGCATTAATACGCATTAGCTTGAGGGGCTTCCTTGACAGCTTTTTAGAGCCCTTGTTATAAAGCGGCTCTTAAGTGTCTGTAGGCCATTCAGCACTCGTTTTTGCTTTCACCAAAAAACTTAGAATCATACTCATAGATATATAAGGGGACTTAGAGTGAACAAGTCGGAACTGATTGATGCTATCGCTGCATCTGCTGATCTCCCGAAAGCTGCTGCTGGCCGTGCGCTGGACGCTGTAATCGAATCCGTTACTGGCGCTCTGAAGGCCGGTGACTCTGTGGTGCTGGTTGGTTTCGGTACTTTCTCCGTAACTGATCGTCCAGCGCGTATCGGTCGTAACCCACAGACCGGTAAGACTCTGGAAATCGCTGCTGCTAAAAAGCCAGGTTTCAAAGCCGGTAAAGCACTGAAAGAAGCTGTTAACTAAGTTTCTTCAGGGTCTTTGCCCATCCGGGTCAGGGTCATGCCTGATCTGGCAGCGGAGCGCTAGTCGGCCGGTGTATCACCGGCTCACGCCGAGGGTCGCGGTTTCACTCTCGTCCGCTCCGCCAGTTACGAGAAGGCGCATCCTCGGATGCGCCTTTCTTCTATCCGGACTCTACCCACGCTCCACGGTTGCTCAAATTGAAGTACAGCCGTTTCTGGGGGACGCATGCTGCAGAATATCAGGGACAATTCACAAGGCTGGATTGCCAAAACCATCATCGGGGTCATCGTCGCGCTGTTGGCGTTGACCGGTTTCGATGCCATTTTCAAGGCCACAACCCATAGCCAGGACGCGGCCAAGGTCAACGGTGAGGAAATCACTCAGAACGAGTTGAGCCAGGCCGTCGACATGCAACGTCGTCAACTGATGCAACAGTTGGGCAAAGACTTCGATGCCTCCCTGCTGGATGAGAAGATGCTGCGCGAAGCCGCCCTGAAAGGGCTGATCGACCGCAAGCTGTTGCTGCAAGGTGCGCAGGATTCCAAGTTCGCTTTCTCCGAGGGCGCGCTGGATCAGGTGATCCTGCAGACACCGGAATTCCAGGTTGAAGGCAAATTCAGTCCAGAGCGTTTCGATCAGGTGATTCGTCAGCTGGGCTATACCCGCCTGCAATTCCGTCAGATGCTGGCTCAGGAAATGCTGATCGGCCAGGTTCGTGCCGGCCTCGCGGGTAGCGGTTTTGTCACCGACGCTCAGGTACAGGCGTTCGCTCGTCTGGAAAAGCAAACCCGTGATTTCGCTTCCCTGGCCATCAAGGCCGATCCGGCAGCGGTCAAGCTGACCGATGAAGAGGTCAAGGCCTACTACGACCAGCACGCCAAGGAGTTCATGACTCCGGACCAGGTGGTGATCGACTACATCGAGTTGAAGAAGGCCGCCTTCTTTGATCAGGTCAGCGTCAAGGACGAAGACCTGCAAGCGCTGTATCAGAAGGAAGTTGCCAATCTGTCCGAGCAACGTCGCGCGGCGCACATCCTGATCGAAGTCAACGACAAGGTGAACGAGGCTCAGGCCAAGGCCAAGATCGAAGAGATCCAGGCGCGTCTGGCCAAGGGCGAAAGCTTTGAGGCGTTGGCCAAGGAGTTCTCTCAGGACCCGGGTTCGGCCAACAATGGCGGCGACCTGGGTTACGCAGGTCCCGGTGTTTATGACCCAGTCTTCGAGAAAGCGTTGTATGCGCTGAACAAGGACCAGGTGTCGGCGCCGGTGCGTACTGACTTCGGTTTCCACCTGATCAAGCTGCTGGGTGTTGAAGCACCGGAAGTGCCAAGCTTTGCCAGCCTGAAGGACAAGCTGACCCGTGAGCTGAAAACCCAGCAGGTCGAGCAGCGTTTCGTCGAGGCGACCAAGCAACTGGAAGACTCGTCTTTCGAAGCTTCCGACCTGGCGCAGCCAGCTCAGGACCTGAAGCTGACCGTTCATACCTCTGCGCCATTCGGCCGTGAAGGTGGCGACGGCATTGCCGCCAACCGTGCAGTGGTGCAAGCAGCTTTCAGCACCGAAGTCCTTGATGAGGGTGCCAACAGCACCGCCATCGAGCTGGACCCGGAAACTGTCGTGGTACTGCGTGCCAAAGAGCATCGCAAGCCAGAGCAACTGCCGCTGGAAAGCGTTGCCAGCAGCATTCGCACGCAATTGGCCAAGGAGCACGCGAGTGCCGCGGCCAAGACCAAGGCTGAAGAGCTGATCGCCAGCCTGCGCGATGGCAAGACCGCGCTGAACAAGCCGGTGGATGGCCAGAACTGGAAAGTCGCGCAAGCAGTGACCCGTGGCCAGGACGGTATTGATCCGACTGTTCTGCAGGCCTTGTTCCGTATGGCCAAGCCTGAATCCAAGGACAAGCCGACCTTCACCAGCGTGACCTTGCCTAATGGCAATCTGTTGGTGCTGCAGCTCAACGGCGTCAACGAAGCCGCTGCGCCGAGTGAGGAAGAGAAGGCGCAGTACCGTCGCTTTCTGGCCTCGCGCGTGGGGCAGCAAGACTTTGCTGCCTATCGCAAGCAGCTGGAAAACCAGGCGGACATCAAGCGTTATTGATGCCTGATCCGCAGCGTTGAAAAGACCCCGTCCGCAAGGCCGGGGTCTTTTTTTCGCCCGGATAAATCTCAGGGCGCAGAGGTCTGCCAGCGTTTACGTGCATGCAGGTGAGCTGCCAGATCGTTGTAGCCCAGCTGTACAGCAACAGGCCAGCACCGGCTTCACTGGAAAGTCGGCGCCACGACGCAGTTGAGTGATGGACATGACGCCGTAGTGCTCAAGCAGGTAGCGCGCCAGTTCCACCGAGCTGTCGATATGGATCTCGATCCCCGACCCTCGGGCATCTTCCATCGGCTTGACGCTGTCGGTGTCCCGCACCCAGAGATCCATGGCCAAGGCAAGGTTGGAGCAGCAGAGGCTGGCGCAGGCAATCACGTGCCAAACCTGGAACAGTCCGCTGGATCGCTGGCGATTGCATCAGCGGTGAGCCGGAAAGCCTTGGTGCCTGGCGTTCACCGCCACCAGCAAGGTCATCAGCAGCAAGGCGCCAATCACCCAGGGGAAGGTCACGACCCCTGGCCCCTGCAACAGCAACGCACCGCCCAGGCCGCCCCCGGCGATTGCCAGGTTCCACAGGGTGACCAGCATCGACTGGGCGGTATCGGCATGCTCGCCTGCGGCCTTGGCCAGTGCGGTTTGCAGCAAGGTGGCCATGCCGCCGAACGACAGCCCCCAGATCGCCGTTGCACTGTAGATTGCTGCAGCCGAGTGACTGAACAGGCCCAACAGCACAGTCGAGGCGATAAACAACAGGCAACTGATCAGCACCAACTCGCGCAGCCAGCGGTCAATCAGCAAGCCGACCACCCAGATACTCAACAGCGCAGCCAGGCCGAACACCAGCAGCACCCGCTCGATCTGCCCGGTGAGTCCGACGGGCTCGAGAAATGGTGCGATGTAGGTGTAGAGAATGTTGTGGCCCAGTACATAGGCGAAGGTCACGAACAGCACCGGCCTGATTCCCGGCAAGGTCAGGACTCGGCGCAGGGGCAGGCGTTTTTGCGCACGCAGGCCGGGGAAGTCCGGCACTTGCCAGAGCACCCAGCCGATCAGCCCCAGGGTCAGCAAGGTCATGATGGCAAAGCTCATGCGCCAGCCCACCAGATTGCCCAGCAGGGTGCCAGCGGGAATGCCCACTGACAGCGCCACCGGAGCACCGAGCATGGCCAGGGCAATTGCCCGGCCTTGCAGGTGAGGTGCCACCATGCGGCTGGCATAACCGGCCAGCAGGGCCCAGAGCAGGCCGGCGAAGACTCCGGCGCAGAATCGGGCGACCAGCGTGAGGCTGTAGTCGGTGGACAGGGCGGTGATGCTGTTGACGATGGCAAAACCGCCGATGGCGATCAGTAGCAAGGGGCGTCGCCGCCAGCTCTGGGTGAGGATCACCAGGGGAATGGCGGCCAGCAATGAGCCCAGGGCATACAAGGTCACCAGTTGGCCGATCAGCGACGGCGATACCGCCAGGCTGGTGCTCATCTGTGGCAGTAGCCCCGCGGGAAGGGCCTCCGTCAGCAGGGTGATGAAGCCCGCAGTCGCCAGGGCCAGAAGGCCGCCGACGGGAAGTCGTTCACGGGTTGCGGCGGGGGTTTGCAGCAGCTCGCCGGCATTGACGGAGTTGTTCATGGAGGGTCCCGATTCGGATGCTCAGAAGTGAGGGACACAGGGTAGAGCGCTGTGCATGGCGGAAAAATAGGCTAAGGTTCCGAACTTATCGGACTCAGAAGTCCTTAATCATGGAGTGCCGAATGGATTGGCTGGGCAGTATTCCGGTGTTCATGCAGGTGGCGGAAACCCGCAGCTTTACCGAGGCTGGGCGTCTTTTAGGGGTGTCGTCCTCAGCGGTGGGCAAGAGCATTGCGCGGCTGGAAGAGCGTTTGGAAACCCGCCTGTTCCATCGCACCACCCGCAGTATTAGCCTGACCGCCGAAGGCGCCGGGTTCCTCGAGCGCTGTCGCAGGATTGCCGCCGAGGCCGAGGCCGCTGAATTCCAGCTGTGTGATTCCTCCAGCGCCCCTGTGGGTAAACTGCGGGTCAGCGCGCCTCAGGTCCACGGCTTGCTGATGCCGGTGCTGGCGGAGTTCATGCAGCGTTATCCGCAGATCGAACTGGACGTCGACCTTTCCGACCGCATGGTGGATGTGGTGGAGGAGGGTTTCGATCTGGTGGTGCGTACCGGCAACCCCAAGGACTCCAGGCTTCTGGCGCGGCAGCTGGGACGCTTTCACATGGTGCTGGTGGGCAGCCCCGGGTATTTCCAGCAGCGAGGTATGCCCCAGTCCCCCCAGGAGCTGCGGAACCATGCCTGCCTGCGACACACATTTCATCACACCGGCAAACCTGAGCCCTGGCCGTTCCGCCCCGAAGCCCATCTGTCAGAGCTGGTATTACCGACCCGCCTGACCAGCAGTTCCATCGAGGCCGTGGAGCACGCTGCACGCAGCGGCCTGGGCATCGCCTGCCTGCCGGACTTCATGGTGCAAGCGGCGGTACAGCGCGGTGAGCTGCAAACCGTGCTTGATGGGTACCTGGAGTACCACGGCGCGTTCTGGGTACTGTGGCCATCGAGTCGACATGCGGCAGCCAAGCTGCGGGTGTTGATTGAACATTTGAGCGAGCGACTTTTTCCGGCAAATCGCGGTCAGTAAACCTGTGTGAAATTTAAGACACCATTTACCCGCGCTGCGGGGCGCTGATCTGTTGCACAATACGCCCCAGAGCGTTTTCCTCAGGATTTTCGATGTTTAGATCATTTCATCTGCGCGCCACGGCCGGGGCGTTGCTGCTGTCCGCGGTCGCAGGTTGTTCGTCGCACAAGACCGCCATCTACGAGCATGAAAGCTTCGATGATTCTGGCACCTTCTCGCGCAATTACCCGGTGAGCGATGCTGCCTCATGTGAAGCCGCGCGGCGGGCCCTGCTCAGTCAGGGTTACATCATCACCAGCAACGACCCGAAGCTGGTCAGTGGCCACAAGAGTTTTCAGCAGACCGGCGAAACGCACCTGGAGATCAGCTTCAATGTGGTTTGCGCCGAGGATGGCAGTGGGGACCACCGCTCGACGATGTTCGCCAACGCGCTGCAGGATCGCTACGCGCTGAAGAAGGTGAACAACTCGGCGAGCCTGGGGGTTGGCGTGCTGGGTTCGGTGTCGATGCCGATTGGCTCCACGGACGATTCGATGGTCAAGGTGGCCAGTGAGACTGTGTCCTCCGCCAAGTTCTACGAGCGTTACTTCGCCCTGGTGGAACTGTTCCTGCCCCAGGAGGCGAAGAAGGCGGCGCATATCGAAGACAAGCCCAAGACGGATCTGGGAATGCCGGAGAACAAGCCGCAAATCCAGCCTGAGGCCAAGCCGCAGGGCCCGGTGCACGAGCCAGTGCCTGCGCTGAGCACGCCATTGGCCCCTGTCAGTGAACCCGAGCCTGCCGTTTCGCAACCAGTGGCCCCACCGGCTGAGGCCGCGCCTATCGTCGTGGCGCCTGTCAGCGAGTCAGTCCCGGCAGCTGAAACCATTACCCCGCCGCCTGTCAGCAACCTGCCGCCGCCGACCGAGCCGATTCCTACCCTGCCAAGCAGTGGCCACTAAGACGTTGGAACTGTGTTTGGGTCGGCTTTTTCACTGTCGATCCGTTAACAGCACAAGGCATCAACGGCCGCCATACAGGCTGTTACGTTTTAACGACAGAAATCTTGACCTGAGGGGTAGTATTTTTTCTGTCATCCCGGCACTTTATGCTGATCCCGATGGTCATTAGGCACAGGGTTATTCAATCAACGGGAAAAGGAGTCCGCGATGGACGATTACCAAGAGGAACTGCTGGAGTATCAAGCTTTCGAGCTGGATTCCCTGGAACCAGCAGATGACGCCACCGAGCTGTAACGCCGGTGGCTTTTTTTTAGCCAAATTGTCGATGGCTGCGCCGGAACTCCCCAGGGGTCTGACCGTTCCAGCGCTTGAACGCCCGTTGAAATGCCTCGGCTGAGGCAAAACCCAGCAGATAGGCAATCTCGCCGAACGCCAGTTCGGTATCGCGGATATAGGTCATGGCCAGGTCGCGGCGGGTGTCATTGAGAATTGCCCGGAACTGCGTCCCTTCTTCCGCCAGTTTGCGCCGCAAGGTCCAGGTCGGCAGCTTCAGGCGTGTCGCCACTTCTTCCAGGCCCGGCTCCCTTCCACCATTGAGCAACGGCCCGAGTAACTGAATGATGCGCTCGCGCAGGCTGCGGGTGCGGGTCAACTGTTCCAGCTCCCTTTCGCACAAGTGCACGAGATGACGCCAGGTGCTCGGGCAATGTTCCGGGTTACGCAGCGCCAGGCTGGCCTGGTTCAGGCGCAGTTGGTTCTGTTCGGCAGCGAACTGGATCGGTGCAGGGCCGAGCAGGGCGTAGGCGTCGTGATAGTCCGGGCGCTCGAACTCGATGTCGATCTGCTCGGCATGGATGGCTTGACCACAGAGGCTGGACAACTGCTGTAGCCAGCCAGACATGATCGAATCCACCACGAAGCGGTTATAGGCGTTGTACGGGCTGATTGAATAGAAGCGCAGCCACGCGCCATCGGCGTCTTCTTGAAAGCTCGACTGGCCACGATAGTTGGAACCGTACAAGGCTTCGAAACGTGTCAGGCAACGGGCCGCCTCACGCACGCTAGGGGCTTGCGCCGCGGTCACTCCGGCGAGGCCGGCCTGGCTCAGGCGGCTCAGGCGACCCATGCGCAGGCCCAATGCCGGGTCGCCGGTGAGCTGGATCGCCGCGTGGCCCAGGCGCATGTAGCGGGGGATCGACAGCCGCGCCCCAGCTTCTGCCAGCCTGGCAGGGTCCAGGGCGTATTGCGCCAGCAGGGGCGCAGGATCCAGTCCATGGCTGTGGATCGCGTCCGCCAGGCTGTGGACGAATCCCACCGACAAGTCGCCGAGGCGCATCTGTGGGGGCTTCATCGGCTTACAACCAGATGTTCAGCAAGCGAGCGCCTCGGGCGCCCTCGTCGGCAAAGGTCTGCCCATTGCTGTTGATGAAGCTGTGGCCACTGCTGCTCTGGTCCCAGAAATGGCCGCGCAGGAACACGCTGACCCCCGCAGTGGCCAGGCTGCTGGGGGGGCGGGCGGTCAGGGTCAGGCGATGCCAGGCGTCGCCTTCGCTGGTCTCCTCGGGCTTGAGGCTGACCTCACTGGGGGTGGTGATGCTCTTGTAGCCGTGCCAGGGTTTTTCCCAACTGCCTTTGCCCATGACAAAGGCCGGAACCGCCACCAGTTGCGCGTCTTGCTCATTGAGCTTGCGGTAGTTGTCGGGGTACCAGCTGTCGCTGCCGATCAGCACCCCGAGGCGGCCAGCAGGGGTGTCGATGACCTGGACCGATTGCCGGGTGTCGCCGTGGACGTAGCCACTTTCGGCATAGGTCGGATAGATCTGGCGCTGGGGCTGGCCGATGGGCAGGCCGTCGCTGCCGAACACCAGGCTACTGTTGTACAGGGCACCGCTGCCGATCTGCAGGTTGCCCTGGTTGACGCTGGGCTCCGGCAGAATGATCGAGCCGGCCACCAGGGTCACGTGGAATTCCTTGGCCAGTCCGCCGAACAGCAGTTGGTAGTCCTTGGCCATTTTTTTTGCCTTCATGCGCAGATGTGCATCATCCAGGCGGCTTTCCCCCTTGGCAGTGATCAGCGCCTTGAGGAAGGGCAACGGGTTGCTCACCGCGAGCCAGTTCATGGCTTCTTTCAAGGATGTGGCCTGATACAGCTCATTCTTTTCGCCGCTGACCATCAGCCAGGTGCCGACATGTTCCGGCAGCACGACAATGGTCTTGTCATTTACCAGGCCATGATCACGGGCCTGTTGCAGGTAGGCCGCGAGCTTGCGATGCAGGCGTTCGGTGCTCTGGTAATCGGTGGGAAAGAGTTCGGGCTCAATAGCCAGCAGGTTGCCGTGATCGGCGGGCACGCCTTGATCAACCGCGAGCTGGATACGCAAGTCCGACAGGTAGTGCGCCCCCGGACGGTCGCGGGTCCAGAGTGCATAACTGGTGATGGCGGCAAGCAGAGCCAGGGTGAAGGTGATGTAGAGAAGTTTGCGCATGGGAAAACAGTCAGCGGCCGTGTGCTGGATCGTGATATTTCTCTGATATTTGGGCTAAAGGTACAGCAGAACAATCTGTTAGATCGTTTTTTTGCACGAAATTGCATTTTTTTTGGTGAGCCGTTGAATTTTCACTGCATTGGCCGCCAAGGCACAATCTGCGGCGCCCAGATGCCTTCGCCACATAGCCCCGCGACGCAGTCACAGATTGGCGGCGGGCTTTGCAGTTGAGCGTCTTTGAAGGCTGTCGAGCTTGAGGTTTGGCCTCCACTGCTCTCAATGCATATATCGGCAGCTGACAGCGGGTGTTCGCCTGTTTTCAAAGGGCCCGAGCCTGATTCGAAAGCCTGCATGAGGAGCCTGGGGGGTTGACGTGCTTTGAGTACGACAGCGAGCCAGATGCGCAAAAAAGGTCCTGCGATCTATGCCTACAAGCTCGCAGACTTCACGGGCGTTTTTGGCCGAGCTTTTTTGCCGCTGGTACGCAGCGGCACTGCCAACGAAGTTGAGGTCTTGCGTTTGCAGCAACGGCTGGCCGAATTGACCAGCGGCTATCAGTCGACCCGCGACGACTATTTTGTGCGGCCCAAGGACGACTTCAGCAAAACCCACTCCGAGCTGGACCTTCGCTCAACGTACGCGAGGGCCGGGTCGACCAGCTGACCCGCACGGTGCTCACCGCACCGACCCACGGTTATCGTCAAGGATGTCTGGACTTCGGGCATTGGCGGGGTGTTGGCGCTGGGGGGCGAGTTGATGGAAATCGCGCCCTTGGGCGACCAGTTGCTGATCGAGGCGCGGATCAGCCCGCGGGACATTGCCTTTATCCACCCCGGGCAGGAAGCCAATGGGAAAAATACCGCCTACGGCTCGTTGCCGGGCAGGGTTTAGCGCATATCGCCAGACATCATCTAGGACGATGTCGATCGTCGCCTGCGCTGGGCAGCCTATTTTGGATGGTGTTGGCGAACCGGGAGCTCATGTGGCTTAACCATACCGATGGTTTTTTATGGCTCGCCAATGTTGCGGAATATAAACGCTCTGATAAGAGCTTATTCCAATTCTTCATTGAATTATGTGGTTAAGGTTGGTGTTTTTCATGGGTTGTTAGACAGGAATTAAGAATTCAATGCTCTTTTACTGTTATTACGTTCTGTAGCAATTCTAGGGACTTTATAGTGCAGATTTAGACCGGTCGGTCATTCATAACAGTTGCTGGGTAAACATGCGGCTCAGGCCGCCGCTTAGCTGGAGTAAGTACCTTTCATAGTTAATGGCTTGTTTCGTGATTCAAATATGTTTTCCTGTTTGGGCTCCTCTCCCACTCATTGTTTTTAAAGGATGAAGTGATGAATCCAATAATTAAGGAACCTGCTAACGGTCGTCCCATGACAGACCAGCAAATAATCGAAGATGTCACCCGGAAAATTTCCGAGCATGGCAATCAACTGCGCAAGCGTTATCCCATTTTGAAATATCAGAATACCTTGGGTGCTGGTGTCATGGTGTCATGGTGTCATGGTGTTTTCGGTATTCGGGATGGTGACTACTGGAGCCTTGTATATACAAGGCGCTATACCGGCGTGGTTATGTATTCTGGCGAACGCATTACTGACGTCATTTATTCATGAGGTTGAACATGACCTGATTCACCGTTTGTATTTTAGAAAGCAACCCCTGGCGCATAATCTCATGATGTTGTTGTGCTGGTTGGCTCGCCCGGGAATGCCCAGCCCCTGGGTCCGGCGCGGCTTGCATTTTCACCATCATAAGGAATCCGGCACCGCTACGGACGTTGAGGCATGGATCACCACCAGTGGCAATCCCTGGGGCGCCCTGCGGCTGTTGAAGTTGATAGACGGTTTCCTGTTTGGTTTGGTGAATGCTGTTCGTGCACCGGGATGGCGGCAGAAGGTCAAATTGCTGGGCAGGATCATCCGGCTGAATACGCCCCTTGGACTGTTGTACTGGGGCTGTTGGTATATGTTCCTGGGGTATCACCTGGTGACTTGGCTCGGACCCATGGCGGGCCTGGAGGTCCAGAGTTCAGCGGCGATGTTGCAGGTGATGGAGGTGGTCAATAGTGCGGTGGTTATTGTTGTTGCGCCGAATATTATTCGCCAGTTCTGCCTGTATTTCATCAGTTCCAATATGCACTACTACGGGGATGTTGCTCCGCGTAATCCCTTGCAGCAGACCCAAGTGATGAATCACTGGTGGTTGTGGCCCTTCCAATTGTTTTGTTTTAATTTTGGTAGTACCCACAGTATTCATCATTTCGTGGTAAGGGATCCGTTCTATCTTCGGCAGATGACCGCACCTGTCGCGCATAAAATCATGGCAGAGGCAGGTGTGAGATTTAATGACTTTGGTACCTATAAGCGTGCAAATCGCTTTGGAACTGAATCTGTGGATTTTCAGTCTAGGGGCTGATAACTGTTCATGAAACGCTGTACCTCTGCTGTTGCAACGGGCTTGTATCGCAATATGAGTGGCGCGGCTTAATTCTCGGATTCAACTGACTTTAATTAATGAAACTCGATAGGTGACATTGCTGTTGTCACTTGCGAGGGCTTCAGTTCGACCTTGGTTTGGCTAGGGCCAGGGTCAATATTCCAATTGAAAGGAGTTCTGGATATGGAAGCGAAAGGAACGTGCGCGAATGGCTTTGAAGCCGTTCAGCAAGCTTTCGAGGCGATTTTCGACGACCCCCACGAACGTGGGGGGGGTGTTTGCATACAGGTCGATGGTGAGACGGTTGTCGATTTGTGGGCGGGGGTAGCGGATGAGCAGGGCGACCAGCCTTGGACGCGTGACACCTTGGTCAACACCTTCTGCACGGTGAAACCCTTTGCTGCGGTTGCCACCTTGATGTTGGTGGAAGAGGGCAAGCTGGAACTCGATGTACCGGTCGCCCACTACTGGCCCGAGTTTGCCCAGGGTGGAAAGGGCCAGGTCACCCTGCGTCAGGTGATGACCCACACCTCCGGAATACCCGCACTGCGGGGCGCCAACCATAACGCGATGATGTATGACTGGGAGCACATGGTCGAGATCCTGGCCGCTGAGCCATTGTGGTGGGAGCCAGGCACCGCCATGGGTTATGCCACCACCATCTTCGGTTGGATTGTGGGTGAGCTGATTCGCCGGGCCGATGGTCGCGATCCTTGTACTTTCATCCACGAGCGAATCTCGCAACCCAATGACCTGGAGGTTCATCTGGGGGTGGATGAGCAGCATTTCCACCGTATCGCTCATTATGATGCGGCCAAGGGGCGGGTCGGCGACCCTTACTCCGAGGCATTGCGCAATGTGCTGATCTCCGAGCCGGAGCACGTTGCGACGCTGGCCTTCACCAATCCGGGCATGGTGCCCAAACGAACCTCCGATCCGCGCTGGTGGGCCTATCAGCAACCGGCGGTCAGCGGTCAGGGCACGGCCCATGGTCTGGCCGGTTTTTACAGTGCGCTGTTGGCCGGGCGTTTGATCGGGCCCGAGTTGCTGAAGGAGTTTACCCGGGAGCACAGCAATGGCATGGATCGCATCTGGATGCGGCCCATGCGTTATGGCCTGGGCTGCATGATGGAGCAACCGGCCGACCCGGCAGCATCACTAGGTATGGGGCCCAACACCTTTGGCCATATCGGGCTGGGCGGGCCGATCAGCTTCGCCGACCCTGATTGTGGTGTGAGCTTTGGTTTTGTGACTTCCACCTCGGGTCGCCACTCGATGATTGACCCTCGCCCGCAGGAACTGGCCGCGTTGGCCTACGCCGCGCTTTAGCGGCTGCTGACGCTGAGTTGTGGCCGCGACGACCCACCTCGTGGCGCAGGGCAGGACGCAGCAGTCTGATGAGGAGCGAGCAATAAACGGCTAGCGTCTGCGCTCTACGTCGTGCCTGGCCGAATTCGGCCAGGCAACGCGGCTCACAACGACACGTCAGCAGATTTGAAGTGCGACCTCTCACCTGGACTTCGGGGAGTGCACAGGCCAGTGATTGCGCAACGACGCTGCACATTTTGATCATTAAGTTGTCAGTTACGGTCATTGAGCGTCGGGTGCTGTGCTCTTAGTCTGTGGAGCACTACTGATGGAAGCCGCAGAGCTTCCACATTTTCCGTGATTGCCCGATCTGGAGTGACACCATGGCTGCCGCACCTTACCCGCACCTGCTGGCCCCCCTCGACCTGGGGTTCACCACCCTGCGTAACCGTACCCTGATGGGCTCGATGCACACCGGCCTGGAAGAGAAGCCCGGCGGCTTCGAACGCATGGCTGCGTATTTTGCCGAGCGCGCCCGGGGTGGCGTTGGCCTGATGGTTACCGGCGGTATTGGCCCGAACGACGAGGGCGGGGTGTATTCCGGTGCCGCCAAGCTGACCACCGAGGAAGAAGCACTCAAGCACCAGATCGTCACGCGGGCGGTGCATGAGGCGGGCGGCAAGATCTGCATGCAGATCCTCCACGCCGGGCGTTATGCCTACAGCCCCAAACAAGTAGCACCGAGCGCGATCCAGGCACCGATCAACCCGTTCAAGCCCAAGGAGCTGGACGAGGAAGGCATCGAGAAGCAGATTCGCGATTTCGTTACCTGTTCGACCCTGGCCCAGAAGGCCGAGTACGACGGCGTCGAAATCATGGGCTCGGAAGGTTATTTCATTAACCAGTTCCTCGCCGCCCACACCAACCACCGTACCGACCGCTGGGGTGGCAGCTATGAAAACCGCATGCGCCTGCCGGTGGAAATCGTCCGTCGGGTGCGTGAAGCGGTAGGTCCGAACTTCATCATCATCTTCCGCCTGTCGATGCTCGACCTGGTGGAAGGTGGCAGCACCTGGGATGAAATTGTGCAACTGGCCCAGGCCATCGAACAGGCCGGCGCAACCATCATCAACACCGGGATCGGCTGGCACGAAGCGCGGATCCCGACCATTGCCACCAAGGTGCCGCGCGCTGCATTCAGCAAGGTCACGGCCAAGCTGCGGGGTTCGGTGAGCATTCCACTGATCACCACCAACCGCATCAACACCCCGGAAATTGCCGAGCAGATCCTGGCCGAAGGCGACGCCGACATGGTCTCCATGGCCCGGCCATTCCTCGCCGATCCGGACTTCGTCAACAAGGCTGCCGAAGGCCGTGCGGATGAGATCAACACCTGCATTGGCTGCAATCAGGCGTGCCTGGACCACACCTTCGGCGGCAAGCTGACCAGTTGCCTGGTCAACCCGCGTGCCTGCCACGAGACCGAGCTGAATTACCTGCCGGTCACGCAGATCAAGAAGATCGCCGTGGTCGGTGCCGGCCCGGCCGGTCTGTCCGCCGCCACGGTGGCTGCCGAGCGCGGGCACCAGGTGACCCTGTTCGACTCTGCGAGTGAGATCGGCGGCCAGTTCAACGTGGCCAAGCGGGTGCCGGGCAAGGAGGAGTTCTTCGAGACCCTGCGCTACTTCAAGCGCAAGCTGCAGACCACCCACGTCGAGCTGTGCCTCAACACCCGGGTCGATGTCGAGCAACTGGTGGCGGGCGATTTTGACGAAATCATCCTGGCCACCGGTATCGCGCCTCGGCTACCGGCGATTCCCGGGGTGGAGAGCCCCAAGGTCCTGAGCTACCTGGATGTGTTGCTGGAGCGCAAGCCGGTGGGCAAGAGCGTGGCGGTGATCGGCGCCGGCGGCATCGGCTTCGATGTTTCCGAGTTCCTGGTGCACCAGGGCGTGGCCACCAGCCAGGATCGCCAGGCGTTCTGGAAAGAGTGGGGCATCGACACCCAGCTTGAAGCTCGTGGTGGTGTGGCCGGGATCAAGCCCGAGCCCCATGCACCGGCGCGCCAGGTGTTCCTGTTGCAGCGGAAAAAGACCAAGGTCGGCGATGGCCTGGGCAAGACCACCGGCTGGATCCACCGCACCGGTCTGAAGAATAAGCAGGTGCAGATGCTCAACAGCGTCGAGTACCTGAAGATCGACGATGCCGGTTTGCACATTCGCATCGGCGAGGCAGGCGAACCCCAGGTGCTGGCGGTGGACAACATCGTCATCTGCGCCGGCCAGGATCCGCTGCGCGAGTTACAGGATGGCCTGGTGGCCGCGGGGCAGAATGTGCACCTGATCGGCGGCGCTGACGTGGCCGCCGAGCTGGATGCCAAGCGCGCCATCAACCAGGGTTCGCGCCTGGCGGCCGAGCTGTAACGACAAGCTCCCATCGCAGCGGCCCTCCGCGGCCGCTGTATCTCCCATCCCCACCGCTCGCTGCGATCGGGCTGGGCGGTATTTCGTAGCAAGACTCATCCTCTGAGCCAGGGCACTTCAACTGACAGACTCAGTTGCCTGAACTCGCGCGTTCTGCGCACTCGATCGCAGCCTGTGCTGAGCCAAGCGTGGTAACAACGCTGGTCAGGGGTCCGCGCTGCTAGACTGCGCTCCCTTGCTCACTGAACCCGCCGCCGATGTCGTTTGCCGATTCCTTCGATTGGTTACCCCATGCACCGCTGCAACGGCTGGAGCTGGACTGGCTGTCCCAGGCCGAGGTCGAGGTGGCGGTGTTGCGCCTGGACCTGATCGATCCGCTGATTTCCGGCAACAAGTGGTTCAAGCTGATCGAGCATTTGGCGGCGGCGCGCCTGGCCGGTGCCCAAGGCATCATCAGCCTCGGCGGTGCCCACTCCAATCATCTGCATGCGTTGGCCGCCGCCGGTCAGCGTTTTGCCTTCAGCACGGTCGGGCTGTTGCGCGGTCATCCCCAAGACACCCCGACGGTGCTCGATTTGCAGCGTTTTGGCATGCAACTGCATTGGCTAGGCTACGCCGGTTATCGGGCGCGGCACGAGGCGGGTTTCTGGGCGCCCTGGCAGGCGCAGTATCCAGCGCTTTACCCAGTCCCCGAGGGCGGTGGCGGCCTGGCCGGTGCATCCGGCTGCATGCAATTGCTGCAACAGGTGCGGCAGCAGTTGCCGGCCCTCGGCTGGGCCGACTATCACGGTTGGTGGCTGGCTGCCGGTACCGGCACCACCCTGGCCGGGTTGGTGCTGGCGGAGGCCGGTGCGCATCCGGTGTATGGCGCGTTGGCAGTTCCGGAAGATCATGGGGTGGCGCAGCAAGTACAGGGCATTTTGCGAGAAGCCGAACAGGACTGCGGTCGTTATGAACTGCTGGACAGCAGTCGTGGCGGCTTTGCCAAGGTTGACGGGGATTTGCGGGCATTTATCCAACTCACCGAGCAACACAGTGCGCTGCCACTGGAACCGCTGTACACCGGCAAGGCCTTGCTGGCCCTGCAGGAGCAGGTCCAGGCCGGGCGATTCGCTGCAGGCTGCCGGTTGGTTTTCGTGCACACCGGCGGCTTGCAGGGCCGCCGGGCACTGATGGATCAGGCCTGACCGCGTTTGCGCCACATCCGTTGCAAGGTGTTATCGCGCATCACGTAGTGATGGTACAACCCGGCCAGGGCGTGCAGGCCGATCAGCCAATAGCCGATAGTCCCCAGCAGTTCGTGCCAGCCCTGGAATTGCTTGGCCAGGGTTTTGTTTTCCTCCACCAGCAGCGGCAGATCGAGACCGTAGAACATCACTTGATGGCCCTTGGCGCTGGTGGTCAGCCAGCCGAGGATCGGCATGGCGATCATGAACAGGTACAGCGCCCAGTGCATCAGCGTTGACAACAGCTTCTGCCAGAGTGGTGGAGTGGGCACGATCTTCGGTGCCACGCCCTGGGTGCGGGCGAACAGGCGCAGCCAGACCAGCACGAACACGGTCAGGCCCAGCATGAAGTGGGCTTCGGTAATCAGCGTGCGACCACCACTGCCCTTGGGAAATATGCCGCGAAATTCGATGCAGGCGTAAACCACCGCCAGCAACACCAGCATCAGCCAATGCAATGCGATCGACACGGTACTGTAACGCGCGTCGGTGTTTTTCCAGGGCATACGGGTATTCCTCGGTCAGCAGGTCTGAAGCCTCCGTTCTTGAATGACGGAGTGCTTTAACTGTAATCCGCTTTCCGCCGGTTTGCCTGAGCTGCTCGTGGCTTTTATTGCGTTGCCCGGGGCTCTGCGCCGCTCGTTACCAATAAAAAACGGCGGAACCGGGTGGTGCCGCCGCTTTTCAACTGGCCGCATTACTTGCTCAGTTGCTCTGGGGCATTTCTCCCCGTGCCAGGCGCTGGTTGATATCGGTGATGACGTGCGGCAGATCGGCGATGGTGTCGATCATGTAGTGCGGGCGCGAGCCCTCGAACAGCGCGTGGATGCGCGTGCGCTCGGTGGCCAGGGCGTCGCTGGTGAGGGCCTGGTAGGCGTCGTAGGTCAGGCCCAGGGCGTTGCCTGAACACGCCAGGGCCACGGTCCACATGCCGGCGCGGCGGCCTTCGAGAATTCCCGGCACGGTGTCGTCGATCTTCACGCAGGCGGCGACATCGTCGATGCCCAGGGCAATCACATTAGCCAGGGCCTGGGCCGGCCAAGGGCGGCCGTTGGGCACTTCGTCAGTGGCCACTACGTGGTCGGCGACGTAGCCGTTGCTGGCGGCCAGGGCCACCACCTTGTCCATCACTTGCTTGGGGTAGCCGGAACAGGAGCCGATCTTGATCCCTTGCTCGCGCAGCTTGGCGATGACCTCCAGGGCGCCGGGGATCAGCGCCGAGTGCTCGGCGATCTTGTCGATCTGCAGCGGCATGAAGCGCTCGTAGAGGGCTGTGACGTCGGCATCGGTCGGGGTGCGACCGAAGACCTTGCGGTAGCGCTCGGCCACGTCCGGCAGGTTGCACAGGGTGCGGATGTGCTCCCATTTGCCCATGCCCATCGGGCCACGGGCTTCTTCGATAGACACTTGGACATCGAACTCGGCAAAGGCTTCGACAAAGATCTGGGTCGGGGCGAAGGAGCCGAAGTCGACCACGGTGCCGGCCCAGTCGAGGATGACGGCTTGCAGCTGGGTGGGGTTGCGGTAGTTCATGGGGCGGATTCCTGTTGCGGCGTGAGGCCGGGGTAAGAAAGCGGGGATTGCGCAGGCCGGTTCGCTGGCAAGCCAGCTCCTACAGGCCTTTTCCATAGAAAAGCGCTCGGTAGCGGATCAAATGTCCAGGACTTCCATTTCTCGCAGCACTTCAGCGATGGCGGCGATGGCGGCCTGCATGCCATGGCGGTCGACATGGCCGATGCAGCCCACGCGAAAGGTTTCGACCTGGGTCAGCTTGCCCGGGTAGAGGATGAAACCCTTGGCCTTGACCCGTTCATAGAAGTCCTTGAACTGGTAGTGCGGGTCTCGCGGGGCATGGAAGGTGACGATGATCGGTGCCTGGATCGATGCTGGCAGGAAGCTGCGCAGGCCCAGTCCGGCCATGCCATCCAGCAGTGTCTGGCAATTGTCGGCGTAGCGCGCATGGCGTGCGGGCAGGCCACCTTCCTCGTGGTATTGCAGCAGCGCTTCGTGCAGCGCGGCGACGATGTGGGTCGGCGGGGTGAAGCGCCATTGACCCGTCTTGGCCATGTAGTTGTGCTGATCGTAGAGGTCCATGGCCAGGGAATGGGCGTTGCCTGCGGCCTGGGCCAGGGAGTCCTTGTAGGTGAAGACGAAGCCCATGCCGGGCACACCTTCCAGGCATTTGCCGGAGGCGGCGATCAGCGCCTCGAAGGGGATCTTGTGGGCGTCGATGGGCAGGGCGCCGAAGGAACTCATGGCGTCGATGATCAGGCGCTTGCCGTGACGGGCGACGAGCTGGGCGATCTCCGGCAGCGGGTTGAGGATGCCGGTGCTGGTTTCACAGTGGATCAGCGCTACGTGGGTGATGGCGCTGTCGGCCTGGAGCAGGCGCTCGACATCGGCGGCGGTGGTGGGTTGGTCCTCGGCGGTTGCAAAGGTGCTGAAGTCGCGGCCGAGCACTTCGCAGATCTTTGCCAGGCGCTGGCCGTAGGCACCGTTGATCAGCACCAGGACCTTGCCGTCCCGCGGGACCAGGGTGCCGATAGCCGCTTCCACGGCAAAGGTACCGCTGCCTTGCAGGGGCACGCAGTGGTGGCTGTCAGCGCCGTTGACGATAGCCAGCAGTTGTTGGCACAGGCTGGCAGTCAGCTGGTTGAACCGCTCATCCCATGAACCCCAGTCCACCAGCATCGCCTGGCGGGTACGGGCGGAGGTGGTCAAGGGACCGGGGGTGAGCAGGATTGGCTCGGCGATGCTCATGCTGTGTCCTCGAGAAAGATGGGCTGAAGCTACGGGGACTAAATTGCAGTTTGCCTTGTCATCAATCAAATTGTTTGTTGTTATGCCTGCCATCAGTGAGGCCGATAGCTATGAACCTGTTTCAACTCCGTGCATTCGACGCCGTGGCCCGTGAAGGCAGCTTCACCCGGGCGGCGGCGCGGCTGTTCATTAGCCAACCGGCGGTCACCGGGCATATCAAGGCCCTGGAAGAGCATTACCAGATCACTTTGCTGCGACGCACCGCTCGACGGGTGGAGCTGACTGAGGAAGGCATCAAGCTGGCGGCGATTACCCGGGCCATGTTCGGCCTGGCGGAAGAGGCCCAGGTGCTGCTGGAGGCCAATCGGCAGTTGCTCACCGGGCGCCTGGAGGTGGCCGCGGACGGCCCGCACCTGGTCATGCCAATGCTGGCCAGCCTGCGGCTGCGCTACCCGGGGGTGACGGTCAACCTGCGCCTGGGCAATGCCCAGGAAACCCTGGCGGCGCTGTTATCCGAATATGCCGACGTGGCGGTACTGACCGAGGTCGAGGCGCGCAAGGGCCTGCACCTGCAAAGCCTGGGCGAATCTCGGATGTGTGCCCTGGTGCCCGAGGGGCATCCTTGGCTGGAGCTGCCTGAAGGCATTGCGATCGAGCAGCTGGATCAGGTGATCATGGTGCTGCGTGAGCCCAGCTCCATCACTCGGCGCACCTTCGATGAGGCCTGCGCGCTGGCCAAGGTCCAACCCCGGGTGCTGCTGGAGCTGGACAGCCGCGAAGCGGTGACCGAGGCGGTGGCGGCGCAGTTGGGGGTGGGGGTCGTCAGTTCGGTGGAAGTCGGCCACGACCCGCGGGTGCGTACCGTGCCGATTCGTGGTGCCGGGCTGGTCAACCGGCACATGATCGGATGCATGGCGCGACGCCGGGACCTGCGTTTGATCCGGGCGTTTTTCGCCCTGGCTCCCGCCTGAGCCCGCCTCCACTCTTGTAGGAGCAGGCTTGCCAGCGAAGAGCCCCGAAAGATCGCCTTTTCCGGCAAGCCAGGCTTCTGCAGTAGCGGTGCCTGGGCGATCGCCTTCGCCGGCAAGCCGGCTCCTACGGGGCGGTGGGGGAGCCCAGGCTTTCGCGGACGAGGTCGAGGAAGGTCGCGACGATGCGCCGTGAACTCTGTTCCCGCAGGCATACCAGGGTTTCTGTCATGCGCCGCTGACAGTCGATGATCGGCAGGGCGCAGACCCGCGAGTCAGCGCCAAATTCGGCCGCCGAGACCACGCCCACGCCAATCCCCACCACCACTGCCTCGCGCGCCGCTTCACGACCTTCGACCTGGATGGTCGGGCGAATCCGCAAACCGGCGCGATTCATCTCTTCTTCCAGGGTCTGGCGAGTCACCGAGCCGACTTCCCGCAGCACCAGCGGGGTGTCGTCCAGATCCGCCAGGCAGATGGATTGACGGTCGGCCCAAGGGTGATGGCGGGAGACAAACGCCACCATCGGGTCGTTGCGCAGGGTCAGCGACAGCAGGCGTTCGTCGTTGACTTCACGGCCGAGCAATGCTAGGTCGGCCTGGTAGTTGAACAGGCGCAGCAGGGATTCGTCGGTGTTGCCGGTCTCGATCTTCACATTGATCCCGGGGTAGCGCTCGCAGAAACGCGCGATCTGCGGCAGTACGTGCACCGGTGCGTCCACCGCCAGCACCAGGCTGCCGGTCTGCAGGGCCTGGGAGTCCTGCAACAACTCCTTGGCTTCGGCCTCCACCACGAACAGGCGCTGGGTGATGCCCAGCAAGCGCTCGCCGAGGTCGGTGAGGCGTACCGAGCGTTTGTTGCGATGAAACAACAAGACGCCAAAGCGCTCCTCAAGCTTGCGTACCTGATCGGAAATCGCCGGCTGGGTCAGGTACAGGCGCTCGGCGGCCCTGGTGAAGCTGCCGTGCACGGCCACTGCATGGAAGGCTTTCAACTGTGCATGGGAAACCGACACGGGCAGGTCCTCTTACAATCTGAACTTATATTTGAAATACGATAAATCGATTTCACTTATTAGTCCGTAATTGCTTCCATCTTTCAAGGCCTGGTGACCGGTCAGTCGACCGCCGCCCGGCCCTGATGCCTGTGCGTGCACCTCCAAGTCCCGAAACAGGGAAAGCAACAGGACTCATCTGACCAGCAGTGCCCGCCTCAAGGGCTCTGCTGCAGTGCTCAACAATAAAAAACACAGGCGTTTGCTCCTCATTCTGCCGGCACACTCACCCTGAGGTCAGAACCACAATGAACAAGCAGATTGGCACTCTCAAACGTTGGCGCGTGCAGATTTTCGCTATCACCTGGATCGCCTACGCGGCGTTCTACTTCACTCGCAAAGCTTTTTCCGTGGCCAAGCTGGGCATCGCCGACGATGCCGATTTCACCCTGGACAAGATGGCCATGGCCAACCTCGACGCCATCTACCTGGCGGCGTACGCAGTGGGCCAGTTCACATGGGGGATCCTCACCGACCGTTTCGGCCCCCGAGTGGTGGTACTCGGCGGCTTGCTGGTATCCGCCGCTGCGGCCCTGGTCATGGGCAGCTTCGCCACCTTGCCGATCTTCGCTACCTGCATGCTGATCCAGGGGCTGGCGCAGTCCACGGGCTGGTCCGGGCTGTGCAAGAACATCGGCAGTTTCTTTCCCGCCGACCAACGCGGCCGGGTCCTCGGATTGTGGAGCTCCTGCTACGCCTTTGGCGGCCTGGTGGCCTCGCCCTTTGCCGGCTGGTGGGCCTATACCCTGATGGGCACCTGGCACGCGGCGTTCATTTCCAGTGCCGTCGTGGTTGCTCTGACCGCCGTGCTGTTTTTCATCTTCCAGCGCAACACTCCCCAGGACGTGGGGTTGCCGGCGGTGGAGCCTTTGCCGCCGCAGAGCGCCGAAGAGGATGCCGCCGAGCGCCGCCTGAGTGTCTGGGAGCCGCTGCGGGAGATCCTGCGTAACCGCACGGTGCTGGTCCTCGGGCTGGCGTACTTCCTGCTCAAGCCGGCGCGCTACGCGATCCTGTTGTGGGGGCCGGTGATCGTCTACGAACAGATGCCTTCGGTGGGCAAGGTGGGGGCGGCGATCGTGCCTACCACCTTCGAACTGGCCGGGTTGCTGGGTCCGATCATGATCGGCCTGGCTTCGGACAAGCTGTTTGGCGCCCGGCGCATGCCGGCCTGTGTCCTCAGCCTGTTGGCGCTGACCGTGTCCCTGGTGTTGTTCATGGGAGTGCTGCACACCGGCAGTGTGGTGCTGGTGATGGTGCTGCTGTTTTTCATGGGCCTGACCCTGTACGGGCCGGATTCGATGATCAGTGGCGCTGCGGCCATTGATTTCGGCTCGGCCAAGGCCGGGGCCACGGCGGCGGGGTTCGTCAATGGCTGCGGGTCGGTGGGGGCGGTGCTCGGTGGTTTGCTCCCGGGTTACTTCGACACGGTCACGGTGTTCATCGTGTTTGCCGGTTGCGCCCTGGCCTCGGCGCTGTTGCTGATGCCGTACTGGAACAGTCGACCCGATGGGGTCGAACCGGTGCACGGGATGGTTCCCAATGAACCGTTGTTGATCAAGCCATTGCGCTCCTGACTTTCGGGCTTCTTCGCCGGCAAGCCGGCTCCTGCGAGGTGTTGCTAGGAGCTGGCCGGCCATTGCTTCCTGGAGATTCACCATGCGACCTTTCTGGCTGGAACAGGCCCTGCAACAGGAAAACCCGGACGCTTGCCCGCCGCTGCAAGGCGATACCACCTGCGAGGTGGCGATTGTCGGCGGCGGTTATACCGGGCTGTGGACCGCGATCATGCTCAAGGAGCAGAACCCCGGGCTGGATGTACTGTTGATCGAGGCCGATATCTGCGGCGCCGGTGCCAGCGGGCGCAACGGTGGCTGCGCGCTGTCCTGGTCGGCCAAGTACTTCACCCTGGAGCGTCTGTTCGGCATCGAGGAGGCGGTGCGCCTGGTCAAGGAATCGGAGCAGAGCATCCATGCCATCGGCGCCTTCTGTGAGCGTTACGGGGTGGATGCGCACTTTCGTCTCGACGGCACCTTGTACACCGCCACTAACCAGGCCCAGGTCGGCTCCACCGACGGGGTGATTGCCGCGCTGGAGCGCCGGGGCATCAACTCCTTCGAGAAGCGTTCGGTGGCCGATGTGCAGCGCATGGCCGGTTCCCGTCAGCACCTGGAAGGCTGGTATTCCCCGGCCGCTGCCAGCGTGCAGCCGGGGCTGCTGGTACGTGGACTGCGTCGGGTGGCCTTGCAACTGGGGGTGAGAGTCCACGAGAACACCGCCATGACCGGGCTGGAAGAGGGATGTCCGGCGCGGTTGCGCACGCCTCGGGGGCAGATCCGTGCCGAGCGCGTGGTGCTGGCGATGAATGCCTGGATGGCCCGGGCCTTCGCGCAGTTCGAGCGCAGCGTGGCGATCGTTTCCAGTGACATGCTGATCACCGAGCCGCGCCCGCAGCTGTTGCAGCAGATCGGTCTCACCAGTGGGGTGACGGTGCTGGATTCGCGGATTTTCGTGCACTACTACCACAACACCCCGGACGGCCGAATCATGCTCGGCAAGGGCGGTAACACCTTTGCCTACGGCGGCCGGATGTTGCCGGTGTTCGACCAGCCATCGCCTTGCGCCGGCTTGCTCAAGCAGAGCCTGGGGCAGTTCTTCCCGGCGTTTGCCGAGGTGCCGGTGGCGGCCACCTGGAACGGTCCGTCGGATCGATCGGTCACCGGTTTGCCGTTCTTCGGCCAGATGAGCCGCGCCGGCAATGTCTTCTATGGTTTTGGCTATTCCGGCAGCGGCGTCGGCCCCTGCCATATGGGCGGGCAGATTCTCGCCTCGCTGGTACAGGGCCTGGACAATCCCTGGACCCGTTCGCCGCTGGTCAGCGGTCCCCTGGGTTACTTCCCCCCGGAGCCGATCCGCTACTTGGGCTCGTTGCTGGTGCGCAACGCCATCCGCCGCAAGGAACACGCCGAGGATCACGGCCGCCGGCCGCGCCATCTGGATGTGCGTCTGGCGCGATTTGCCGCTGCGGCAGGCAAGGCCGACAAGGGCTGAAGCCGGAGGAATACCGACTTTTTGGTCGATCAGGGCCTTGAGGACGTATAAACTTGTCCATCGCGTCGGCCAAATCCAACTCGACGCCACAGATCAAGAGAGTGAGTAATGGGCGCACAGTGGAAGGTTAAACACAAAGAAGCGGCAGCCAATGCCAAGGGCAAGATCTTCGGCAAGCTGGTGAAAGAGATCACTATTGCCGCACGCAACGGCGCTGATATCAGTACCAACGCCCACCTGCGGCTGGTGGTCGAGCAGGCCAAGAAAGCCTCGATGCCTCGTGAGACCCTTGAGCGCGCAATCAAGAAAGGTTCGGGTCAACTGGGTGAAACCGTGCAGTACCACCGCGTGACCTACGAAGGTTTCGCCCCGCACCAGGTGCCGCTGATCGTTGAATGCGTGACCGACAACATCAACCGTACCGTGGCGGAAATCCGCGTGGCTTTCCGCAAGGGCCAGCTGGGTGCCTCGGGTTCGGTGTCCTGGGACTTCAACCATGTGGGCATGATTGAAGCCGCGCCGGACACTCCGGACGCCGATCCGGAACTGGCGGCCATCGAGGCCGGTGCCCAGGATTTCGAGCCGGGCGAAGACGGCGCGACCCTGTTCCTGACCGAGCCTGCAGACCTCGATGCGGTACAGAAAGCCTTGCCGGAGCAAGGCTTCACCGTGTTGTCGGCCAAGCTCGGCTACCAGCCGAAGAACCCGGTCACGGGCCTGAGCGATGAGCAGATGGCCGAAGTCGAGGCGTTCCTCGAAGGCCTGGACAACCATGACGACGTGCAGGACATGTTCGTCGGCCTGGCTGGGTAAGACAGACCCTGACGGCCCTTCGCCGGCAAGCCGGCTTCTGCAGGGTTTTGCAGAAGCCGGCTTGCCGGCGAAACGTTTAAACAGCCTCCAACACCTGGCTCACCTGCATGAAGTCGGGTCGTGCCAGTACCTCTGGCTGACAGCAGCTCTGCACCAATGCTTGCAGTTTCTGTCGCTGTTCGAAGGCCAGCGAGCCATCTCCTCGCTCCAGCAACTCCTCCAGCAAGATCCCGAAGGCACGTACTTCGAGGCGTTGCAGCGCCCGGGTTTCGGGGGTATCGCCTTGGGCGTGGAAGGAGGCCGCGCCAAAATCCCCCAACAGGCAGTCACCTTGTTCGTTCCACAAGATGTTGTGGCCGTAGAGATCGCCGTGGGTAATGCCCTGGGCGTGCAGGTGGCCGCCCACCGAGGCAATGCCACGGGCAATGCGCAGGGTTACAGCAGCGCTGTAGCGCGCTTCGTCCGGGTAGATGTCGCGGGAACAGGAGTCCAGGCTCGGCAGCGCTGCAAGGTTGCCGTAGCTGGAGTCGATCAACTGCATCACCAGGCCATTCTGCTCCTGGGGATGATCAACGATGCGGCCCTCGATCCGGATCAGGTTCGGGTGCAGCCCGGCGCTGATGCAGGCGTTCATTTCATGCAGCGGCGAGCCGTCGCTGGTCATCTCGCCCTTGTACAGCTTGACCGCCACCACTCGCGCCGGTTGTCCGGCCGGCTGCCACTGTGCCTGGTGAATCACCCCAGAGGCGCCTTCCCCCAAGCGCTGCTCCAGGGTCAGTTGGTTCCAGGGAATGTTCGGGGTGGACTCCAGGGCACTAGCGTCCGCCTCCGATTCCAGCGGGTTACCGGCGTAGGCCAGCCAGGTCAGGCTTGGCAGTGCCAGGAGGAACGGCGGCAGTGCGCTCAGGCGGTTGGCGGCGATTCGCAGCAGTTCCAGGCGGTGGCACTGGCTCAGGCTCTGGGGTAGCTGGGTCAGGCGGTTGCCGGCCAGCATGAGCTTTTGCAGCAGCGGGCGGTTGCCCAGCTCTTCCGGCAACTCGCTGATGCGGTTGTCGGTGAGGATCAGCCAGCGCAGTTGCGGCGGCAGGGCAGCGGCCGGCACCCGTTCGATACGGTTGGCCTTGAAGCCGATCATGCTCAGTTGTGCACATTGGCCGATGCAGGCCGGCACTTCATCGAACCGGTTGTCCGAACAGAACAGGATGCGCAGGCGGGTGAGCCGGTGCAGGTCGTCGGGCAGGCTGCTTAGCGCATTGCCGCTGAGGTTGAGAATTTCCAGGGAGTCGGCGAGATCGAAGATCTCCCGGGGGAACTCGGTCAGCCCGCAGGACAGGTCCAGGCGTTTGATTCCGGCCAATTGGCCGGCCCGCAGTTGGGCAAGGGTATCCATGAACAGCGTCAGCACTCGAAACAGGGGGAAGGGGCAGCAGGATAAAGGAGATCAGCCGGTTTGGCTGCCTGCCTGAGCCTTTGCTGCCGGGACCTGGGGGTCACTGTGTCTCCAATAGTCTGAATCTCAGGGCGGCTTGCCCGTGGTTTTCCGAGTAGTCGGCAATCAGGGTGAGATCCGTCTTCACGCCTGCGGACCATAACTGGCAAGCCACTCGCCTTGACTGGGGATCGGCCTCTGTCTGGTAAATGTCCAGAGGAACCCGGCCGCTGCCGTCGGGTTTGAAGGCCAGGTGATAAGGCGGGACCGTCAGCTCCGTCACCTTTTGCCCCGAGTACTCCAGCTCCTCGATGATTTCTGCATAAATGGCAGGGCTCACGGCACATGCCGATAACGCCAGTCGCTCGCCGTTTTGAATGGCTTTGAGCAGAGCGGCCGTGAGTCGATAGGTTGCATCGTGATCAAATGATTGCATCGTTCATTTCTCTGGCCAGCCTGCGAAACGCGGCGGGTTGTTGGCCATTTCTGGCGTCGTCCGACATCAACTGCAGGCTGTGCTGCTTGAAGGTGTTTTTTACCGAGTCGGTTGCGACTCTCCCCAGCGGGGTGGCTGGGTTGAAGTCGCTCTCCAGGGTGGAAACCATGTAGGCGCCTTTTCTGCTCCATTGGTTGAAGCGCATGACGCATCGGTCGTTGAGGATCACCGCGCCTTCTTGCTTATCGTCCGAAAAATAGAAGGCCAGGTTCGAAGAGAGACTGTCGTCTTGCTTGGCAAGGCGCTTTTGGTATTTGAGCAAGGAGGTGAGGCGCGCGCCGGGGGCCAGGGCAAAGCCACTGCCCATCGTCTGCTGGTTGAAGCGGTAACACTTGAACATCACCTCCAGCGTTCGCCGCTGGTAGCCCGTCGAGTAGCTTTTTTCATAAAAGTGCAAGTCGCAGGGGTCGCCAATCAGTTCATACCCCGCTGCCGCGAGCGCCACTGGCGAGAACCTCTGCAGCCCAAACAGGTGCGGGTTCATGAGCGTCGAGTTTTTCAGGTACAGGTGAAAGAGCTCGAAAAAGGTGACTGGCAACATGTCTATCACGACCGATCCTTGGATTGTTGGCGACGCAGACGCCGCGGCGGCTCAGCCCAGTGGCTGCCCGGGACCGATTTCCTGCAGTTGCCCGAGGCGGCTGCGAGTGCGGGCCAGGTCGATGGCGTGGCCGCCGAGGCACTCGTGCAGCGGGCGCTGGCCGATCAGCAGCAGGCGCTTGTCCTGGTCGTAGAGCACGTCAATCAGGTTGATGAAGCGCTGCTGGGCGGCAATCGAACACTCTCCCAACTCCGGCAGTTCGTCGATGATCCAGGTGTCGAAGCGGCGGCTCAGTTCCAGGTAGTCCATGACGGCCGTGGGCTGTTCGCACAAATCGTTGAATTCGAAGCGAATGCTGCGCTGCTGGACCTGCCGCACGGTCAACAGCCGGGCACCCACTGTCAATTGCTCCGCCGCGGCATGGCGCTCGGGCAACTCCAGGGCCTGGCGCTGGGCCGGGGTGCCGGGCCACACATACTGCCCCAGGGTGAAGACCTGCTGATCGTGGGTGCGGGCCTGGGTCCGGTAGTCGTGGGGGCCTCCCACCTCCATCACCTGCATGCGCCCGTTGATCAGCTCGATCACCGGCTTGAAGCGGGCATGGTACAGCGGGTTGGGCAGCAGGCCCTCGGGAGCGTAGTTGGAGGTCACCAGCAAGGTGACGCCGCGCTTGAACAGGGCCTTGAACAACCGGGTGATCAGCATGGCGTCGCCGATGTCATGGACATGGAACTCATCGAAGCACAGCACCCGGCACTGTTTGAGCAGTTCATCCAGGGTGGCTTCCAGGGCGTCGGCCTGGTGCTGGTGGCGAAACATGCCCTGGTGCAACTGGGCGAAGAAGTCATGAAAGTGCAGGCGCTGTTTTTCAGCGATGGGCAAGGCGCGGAAGAAACCGTCCAGCAACCAGCTCTTGCCCCGGCCGACGGCGCCGTACAGGTACAGGCTCTGGGCCTTGCCAGGTGTTTGCGCCAGGCCGTCGGCCTGCCGGGCCATGCAGTCGATCACCCGCAATTGGCTGTGGCTCAGGGTGTACCCCAGGTCCTGGGCCTTGTGGCGAAAGTAGTCATGGATCACGCCACCGGCGCCGCTCGGGCGGCGCGAGGCACGGGCGAACAGGCGCCGCCAGGGTGATCGAGTCTGTGCAGGTGTTGGCGGTAAAGCGGCCACTGGTGGTTACCCCGATGATTCCAGGCCGCCTACCTTAAAAGCGGCGCGACAATTTAACCAATAGAAAACCCAAGGGCCAGTGATCTCGAAAAGGCATGGCTGCGGCGATGGACGGTCATTCACAACGGGCAGGCCGGTTAATACGGTAACTGGCGGTTTCCCCCGCGGTTGCTAACCTGACTGCAGCGAATGCTCCTCATAAGGATTGAGGCCTTGAATGGATGTAAGGGTTTGGCAGTCATGAGCGCGCTGCTCAGCGCAACGGCAGGGGCCACGGATATGCAGGTGCAAGTCCGGGTCGATGTGCTGCGTGGCTGCCAATTGGTGGGGCAGCAGCGCGAGGCGGGTATCGAGCAGCTCGGCACCCTGGACTTCGGCAGCACCGCGCGCCTGGATGATGCCGCCGGGCCTCTGGGTGCGACGTTGGCCAGCGGTCGTCAGCCACGCCTGGAGTGCAACCCGGATACCCCTTATCAGATGCGCATCGACGGCGGCCTGCACGGCGGTGTCGGTGAGGTGCGTTATCTGGCCAGCAACAGCGCTGTGGGCAAGCCCATCCCTTATCGTCTCTACCAGGATTCGGCCCGGCGCATTCCGTTGCCGGTGAATGTGCCGGTCAGTGGCCGGGTGCCGGATTCCGGCACGGTGGATCTGCCCTTGTACGGACGTATTGAACCGTTGGCCGAGATTCCTCGGGCCGGCGGTTATTCCGATGTATTGAAGGTGACCCTGACCTGGTGAGGACGGGGCATGAACGCTGCCGCGGCGGACCCGGGCAGAGCAGGGAAAACCGTTCACCGTGAACGGCTCACGTAGGAGTCCTGATGGAACTGGGATGGCTGCAATGAGAGGCAGGACATGGAC
Organism: Pseudomonas sp. Fl4BN1; assembly: GCF_009908285.1. Lineage (GTDB taxonomy): Bacteria > Pseudomonadota > Gammaproteobacteria > Pseudomonadales > Pseudomonadaceae > Aquipseudomonas. Next base: position 110,690 of record NZ_JAAARM010000011.1, on the reverse strand, counting down.
GATCATCGCCCTGGGCTCGCTGTGTCTGCTGGTTGACGACGCGCAGGCGGCGATCAGCGGGCAGATCCAGGCGCGCCTGGTGATCAGCACCAGCTGCCAGGTGACCAATGGCTCCGGGAGCACGCCCGCAGGCCCGGTCAGTGACCGGAGCCTGCTCGACTTCGGTCAGCAGGGGCCAACCTGGGTCACCCCGATCAAGGCCCGCCTCACCGACAGCGCCGAAGGCCAGTTGCAGGTGGCCTGCAATCCGTCGGTTACCGGTTTCACGGTGAGCATCAATGGCGGCCTCAATGGCGACGGTACGACCCGGCGCCTGAGCAACGGCAGCCAGACCATTCCCTATCGATTGTTCGTCGATGCTTCCGGTAGCGACAGCTACAGCATCGGCCAGCAGCGCAATTTCGCAGTGAGCAGCGGCAGCCGGATTCCCATTCCGGTGTTCGGCTCGGTGGTCGCGAATACCCGTGCGGTTCCGGCAGGGGTCTATACCGACACCCTGACCATCACGCTGGATTGGTAAATCACGAGAGGATGCACATCATGTACGCGCTTGTATCCAGGATTGGCTGGGCTTTATTGGGACTGGCCATGGCTTCCACGGTCCATGCGGCTACCACCGTCACCGGCCAGATCACCTCGACGCTGATTCTCATCAGCAGTTGTCAGGTCAACGGGGTCGGTGGCAGCACCGGTCTGAACTTCGGCGCCTTGAACTTCGGTACCACCAACTCCCTGTTCACCACCGCCACTGGCCAGGTACTGAGCGGTGGTGGCGGGGCGCTGTCGATTCTCTGCTCCAGCGGTACCACGCCAACACTGACCATCCAGGGGGGCAGCAACGACGGCAAATCCACCGGTGGCTCCCGTGCCCTTTACGACGGTGTGGCCAATTACGTGCCTTATGACCTGTACACCGACTCGGGGCATTCGCAGCTCGTGGCGATCAACGGGGTGATCAACCTGGCGCCGAGTACCGGGGTCGCACAGACCGTGAACATCTACGGCCAGGCGGTGGGCAAGGCCGGGCTGCCGGCCGGCACCTACAGCGACACGGTGTCGGTGCAACTGACCTTCTGATGTTGATAACCGTGGATGGGGCACTCACACCTGTCGGGACAGCTTGACCTTCACGCTTAACGGGCGGCATGCCAGGGGGGGCGCATCATGCAAGCATTTGTATTCAAACTGGGTCTGACGCTGCTGGGGTTGGCCATGGTCAACCAGGCCAATGCGGTCACCACGGTGACCGGCCAGATCAGCGCTTCGCTGATTCTCACCAGCAGTTGCCAGGTCAACGGCGTCGGCGGCAGCACGGGCTTGAACTTCGGAGCCCTGAATTTTGGTACCACCAACAGCCTGTTCACGGAAATGGATGCCCAGGTACTGCAGGGAGGGGGAGGGACCTTGTCGATTCTCTGTTCCAGCGGTACCTCGCCGATCTTGAAAATCGCCTCTGGCAGCAATGATGGCAAGTCTACCGGTGGCGGTCGTGCCCTGTATGACGGGGTTGCCAACTACGTGCCCTACGATTTCTACACCGATTCGGCTCACACCCAGCTTCTGGCGATCAACGGGGTCATCAACCTGGCACTCAGCACCGGGGTTGCACAAAGCGTGAACCTTTATGGCAAGGCGGTGGGCAAAGCGGGGCTGCCGGCTGGCACCTATACCGATACGGTGTCGGTGCAACTGACGTTTTGATGACATGGCCAGCCAAGGAGGGCGGCTGCTGGCGCTGATTTGCGCGGGTGTCTGGTCGGCGTCGGTGTTGGCGGCCACCAGCCAGAGCTTCCAGGTCAGCGCCACCATCACCGCCGGTTGCCTGGTGGTAGGAGGGGTCAGCAACTACGGCAGCCTGGCGTTCGGCAGCCAGTCGGCGTTGTCCACCAGTACCGTGAAGGTGGCGCTGAGCGGAGGCGTGCAGTTGCAGTGCACGCCGGGGGTGACTCTGAACATGACGGTCGATGGCGGCCAGTACAACAGCAGTGGGCGGCACATGCAGCTCAATAGCGGCAGTGCCCGGGTGGCTTATCAACTTTATAGCGATGCCGCCTACAGCCAGAGCCTGGGCATCAGCCAGAGCGTCGCCGTGGCCTACAGCGATGCCAATAACATCAGCCTGCCGATCTACGGACAGGTGCAGTTGCCGGGCAATCAGCCTGGGGGGACATACAGCGATGTGCTGCAGGTGCAGCTCTCGTGGTGATGGGGCAAGTCAATTACCAGCCGACAGGCAGACAAGGAGTAGTTGTATGCATTTACCTTTGCGGGGCCTGTGGAAGACGGGTCATCGAGTACTGACTGCATTCTTGCTGGGGGTGTCCACAGCCCAGGCCGCCAGTTCGGTGCTGATCTGGCCGATCGACCCGGTACTGGAGGCGGATCAACAGGCCAGTGCCCTGTGGCTGGAAAATCGCGGCAGCGAAACCGCCAACCTGCAGATCCGCGTGTTTGCCTGGAGCCAGAGCGATTTTACCGATCAATACCAGAACCAGCGCGACGTTATCGGCAGCCCGCCGGTGGCGAAGATCGAGCCCGGTCAGAAGCAACTGGTGCGCCTGACCCGGACACGGGATGTACCGCCGGGCCAGGAATTGGCCTACCGGATCATCATCGACGAGATTCCCTCGGCCAAACCCATCACCCCGGAAGACGGAGCCAAGAGTGCCGCGGCCATTCGCTTCCAGATGCGTTATTCGGTGCCGTTGTTCGCCTATGGCGCAGGGCTCTGGAGCAAGCCAGACACCACTCGCCAGCGCGATCCCAAGAGTGCCGGGGTCCCGGACCTGAGCTGGCGCAAGGTGGCGGTGGACGGCAAGCCATTCTTCGAGTTGCGCAACCAGGGGGCGGTGCATGCGCGGCTGACCGATGTCGCACTCAAGCAGGGTGGGCAGACCCGGCCGCTGGCGCCAGGCTTGCTGGGGTATGTGTTGCCCGGAGCGGTGATGCGCTGGCCGGCGCCTGAAGCCCTGGCGGCTGAGTCGACTCTGCAATTGCGGGTCAATGGGGCGCCGCAGGTGCAGAGCCTGGCGCCTGCGCATTGATCTACAGGTGGGTTTTCGCGCGGTGCGGCACAGGCCGCAGGGCGGCTGTCGAGGTGGGATGCGCACGGATGTGAGCGGGGTGGCGTATTCGCCTTGGGATGGAGATGTCCATAGATGGACTGGAACCCGCAATGAGCCAGGATCCGGCTCGTCGTTTTCGGTGCTGGTACTGGGTATTGAGCGGCCTATGCGGCCTGCTGCTGTCCTGTCCCTCCCAGGCCGGCGAGCTGCCGCCGCCGCCCGCGAACCTGGAGTCGATGGCCGATGCACAGTTGTTTCTGGAGCTGGTGATCAATCAGATGGACACAGGGCGGGTGGTGGCGGTGGAGCAACGGGCCGGCCGGCTGTTCATGTCGTCACAAAGCCTGCGGGAAGTCGGTATCAAGTTGCCGGACGGGTTGGGCAACGAGGTTGACCTGGAGAGCCTGCAGGGCCTGCACAGCGATTACGACAGCCAAGGCCAGCGGCTGCTTCTGCAAGTACCGCCGGACTGGTTGCCGGAGCAGTTCATTGGCAGTCGCGAAGCCTATCCACGCACCCTGTCGCTGAGCAGTTTTGGTGCACTGCTCAACTACGACCTGTACCTCAATGACACCGATGACGGTGGCACCTACCTGGCGGCGTGGAACGAGGTGCGACTGTTCGACACCTGGGGCACCTTGTCCAATACGGGGCAGTACCGGCGGACCTTGTCTGGGGTTGAAAGCGCCTCGCTGAACAACGGTTATCGACGCTACGACACCACCTGGCGCTTTTCCGACGACGAGCGTCTGCTGACCTACGAGGCCGGCGATGTGATCAGTGGCGCCTTGCCCTGGAGCAACTCGGTGCGCCTGGGAGGGGTGCAACTGTCCCGGGATTTTAGCGTGCGCCCTGACCTGGTGACTTACCCGTTGCCGCAGTTCGCTGGCGAAGCGGCGGTGCCGTCTTCAGTGGACTTGTTCATCAACGGCTACAAATCCAGCAGCGCCGAGCTGCAGCCTGGCCCCTACACACTGACCAACATTCCCTTTATCAACGGTGCCGGGGAGGCCGTGGTGGTGACCACCGACGCCCTTGGCCGACAGGTCTCGACCACGGTGCCGTTCTACGTCACCAGTACGCTGTTGCAGAAGGGATTGACGGATTTTTCGGTGGCGGCGGGCACCTTGCGCCGGGACTACACGCTGCGGGATTTTGGCTATGGCCCGGGAGTCACTTCCGGCAGCCTGCGCTATGGCCTGAGCGACAGCCTGACCCTGGAAGGTCACGGCGAGGCTTCGGACTCCCTGACCCTGGGCGGGGTCGGCGGCAACCTGCGGCTGGGCCAGTTTGGTGTGCTCAATACGGCCATCAGCCAGAGCCGCTTCGACGGCAATGGTGGCCAGCAGGTGAGCTTCGGCTACCAGTACAGCAGCCAGCGCTACAGCGTTGCCTACCAGCGTGTGCAGCGCCGCGATCAGTATGCCGACCTGACGGTGGTCGACAGTCCTTACACCAGCCTCAGCCAACGCAGCGAGCAAGTGACCCTGAGCCTCAACCTGGAGCGCTATGGCAGCCTGGGGGCCGGTTATTTCGATGTGCGCGCCGCCGACTCGACCCGTACCCGGCTGTTGAACCTGACCTGGAGCAAGCCGCTGTGGCACAGCAGCAGCTTCTACCTGTCGGCCAACCGGGAAATCGGCGATAGCCAGTGGGCCCTGCAAGCGCAGTTGGTTATCCCCTTCGATCTGTACGGCAGCCTGAGCCTGAGCAACGAACGCAGCAAGACCGGGGAAAACCGCCAGCGGGTCAATTTCAGTCGCTCGGTACCCCTTGAAGGTGGGGTCGGCTACAACCTCGGTTATGCCACCGGCAATGGCGCGGACTATCGCCAGGCCGATGCGACCTGGCGTTTGCAGTCGGTGCGCCTGCAAGCAGGGGTCTATGGCACCAGCGATGCTGAGACGCGCTGGGCTGATGCCAGCGGCTCGCTGGTGTGGATGGACCATCAGGTATTCGCCGCCAACCGCATCGACGATGCCTTCGTGGTGGTCAGCACGAATGGCTACAAGGACATTCCGGTGCGCTATGAAAACCAGCTGGTGGGCCAGACCGACCAGAACGGTCACTTGCTGGTGCCCTGGAGCAGCGCCTATTACCGGGGCAAATACGAGATCGATCCACTGAACCTGCCGGCGAACGTGCAGAGCCCGAATGTCGAGCAGCGGGTCGCGGTACGTCGCGGCAGCGGCTACCTGCTGGAGTTTCCCCTGTCGCGGATCATTGCCGCCAGCGTGGTCCTGGTGGACGCCCAGCAACGCGAGCTGCCCCTGGGCAGCACCGTGACCCACCAGCAGAGCGGGACACGTGCGGTGGTCGGTTGGGATGGCCTGGTCTATCTGGAAAACCTGTCGGCGCATAACACCCTGGAGGTCAGCCTGGCGGATGGCAAGGATTGCCAGGCGCAGTTCGACATGGATCTGCAACAGCAGCAGGTGCCACTGATTGGCCCGCTGGTCTGTCAGTAGTCGCGGTATCACGAGGCAAAGGAGTGCAAGACGTGGGCAGGCTCATGGGATGGCGACAAGCAATACTGGGGTTGTTGGCGAGCGTGCTGTCGATACCGGCCCAGGCTGCATGCAGCACGGTCAGCACCGCGCCGGCGGGTTTTGGCACGGTCAGTTCGATCCTGGTGCGCACCACCTCGCAATCGGCGTCCACCACCAACGCCGGGTTGAGTTGCACCGGTTCGCTGCTGAGCGTATTGGCCAGCAACGACCACTTCTATGCCACCATCACCTCCAGCACCAGCGGCATGGTCGGGCCTACGGGGGACGTCATCAGCTACACCCTGTATGCCAACAACAGCACCAGCTACCCCATCACCCGGGGTACGGCATTCGACTTTGCGCGCAATTCGATCATCGATGCCCTGGGCCTGTTGAACAGTCCTACCATCCCCAAGACGGTGCCGATCTACATGAGCACCCTCATCGGCAGCAATGTCGCGGCGGGGGTCTACACCGAGAACCTGAGCATCCTCTGGAGCTGGAACTATTGCGACGGGATCGGCCTCCTGGGCGCGTGCCTGGGGCGGGATATCGGCAGCGGCACCCAGAGCCTCACCGTCAATATGACGGTGTCCAACGATTGTGTGATCACGGCACCGAACATCAGCTTCGGCAGCGCCCCGGTGATCAGCGCCTTCGTCCCGGTCACCGGGCAGACCATCAACCTGGCCTGTACCAAGGGCAGTGCCTACACCGTGGGCTTGAGCGATGGCCAGCATCCGGTGAGCACGGGGGGACGCCGACAGATGATTTCCGGCAGCAATTACCTGGCCTACGACATCTTCAAGAGCGCCGGCACCACTCGCTGGGGCAGTGTCGGCACTGCCAGGCGCTCCAGTACCGATGCCGAAGTGAACCCGGGTAACGGCCTGGGCACTGGCAGCCAGATCTTCAACTACAACGCCAAGATCTACACCGACCAGAGCACGCCGCCTGCGGGTACCTATCTCGACAACGTGGTACTGGATGTCGGGTTCTGATGGCAGCAGTGGTTACAGGGGAATCCCAGCAGGGCCGACCATGGCGTAGTTGTAGCCTTGGCCGGACCAGTACTGCGTCTGCAACTCGCCGTCACGCCTGCTGCCACGGGGCAGCAAGTTGTTCTGCGGCCCCGGCGGGCGGATGTAGAAGCTGACTTTGCGCCCCTCGCGGTCCTCGTACAGGACCATCGCCGCGGGCCCTTGTTCGGTGCTCAGCAGCCGTCCGCTGACGGCTTTGAAGCCAGCGCTCTGCAAGTCCGGTAGTGGGCTGGCCTGGGTGAAGTAACGATCCAGCCAGGCCTGCATGGGCGCGTTGTCCTGCACCTTGAAATCTGCCGGGAGGATGCCTTGCTGGGCGAACAGGCGATAGGCCTGCAGTGCGTCTGTCATCGGCGGCATGCTGTTGCCGACCAGCGTCAGTTCTCGAGCCTGCCAACCGCTCAGGCCGCCCACGCCGAGCGCTGCGATCAATGCCGCGGCACTGGCCAGGCGGCGCAAGGCCCGTTGTTGGTGGCGTACACGGAGCAACCCAGGGTCCAGCGCCGGGTTGGCCGGCTGCAGCAAGGCACCGCCCAGGGCCGCTCGCAGTTGCTGGGCATCCTGCTGCCAGGCCTGGACCTTGGCGGCTACTTCCGGGTGGCTGGCCAGGTAACTGTGTAGCACCCGGCGGTCCGCCTCGCTGAGCTGGTGGTCGACGTAGGCGTGCAGGTCGCCGTCGCTGGGGGGCAGGCTGATCATTTGAGTATCCGTAAAGAGGGGCTGTTGATTTCGCCTTCGCTGAGTTGCCGCAATGCTTGGCGGGCCCGGGATAGACGGGACATCACGGTGCCGGTGGGCACCTGGAGAATCTCTGCGACCTCCTTGTAGCTCAGGCCTTCCACCGAGATCCAGAGCAACAGGGCGCGCTGTTCGGTACTCAGGCGGCCAAAGGCTTCCAGGGTCGATTGGGCAACCACGGTGCGCTCCACTGACGGCTGTGAGTCGTCGCGTCCAGAGAAGAACTCCAGCATGCGCGCATAGCGCCGGGCACGCCGATGGGCGTCGAGAAACTGCCGGTAGAGGATGGAAAACAGCCAGGCGCGCAGATCGCCTTCCGGGCGTTTGTGGCGCCAACTCGACAGGGCGCGTTCCAGGCAGGACTGCACCAGATCGTCGGCGCTGCTGGGCTGGCGCGTTAGGGATAAGGCAAAGCGCCTGAGTCGGGGGATCAGCAGGCGTAGCTGTTCATCGCAATCGTTCATGAGGTCCTGCAGGTGCTGGGCCGGTTATCAGGTTCTGTAGGCAAACTTGCCGAGCGAAGACCGGACAGTTTTCATCCAGAGCCTGGGCTCTGGACTAGGAAGACGCGCGCCATGGCAGGTTATTCCAGCGCCATGAAAATAAATCCAGGGCCGTGGAATAACCTTCGATGGGCTGCGTCTGACAGGTCCTTGCCCTTGTGGCTTCGCGTACTGGAGATTGTCATGGTTGCCCCTTCATCGCCGCCCGAGCGCCCCCCCTTGAGCGCCGCCAGCCTGACCTTGCGCTTGGCGGCGATCGCCCTGGTCGTCGCAGCCGCAGCCGCGGCGCTGGCCTGTGTGCGCGGCAGTTTCGATCCTCAGCGCCTGACCCCGAGCGCCTTGGTGGATGTGCTGGAAACCAACAACGGGGTACACCCAGGGTTTCGCCGCAATCACGCCAAGGGGGTGTGCGTCATCGGCTACTTCCAGAGCAGCGGCGAAGCCCGTGCCTATTCCTCGGCACAGGTGTTCAGTGAGGCGCGTACACCGGTAGTGGGGCGTTTTGCCCTGCCCAGCGGCAATCCCTATGCGCCCGACAGCAGTGTGCCGATCCGCAGCCTGGCGTTGCGCTTTCTCCAGGCCAACGGTCAGCAGTGGCGTACCGGGATGAACAGCATGCCGGTATTTCCGGTGGGCAGCCCCGAGGCCTTCTATCAACTGCAGCAAGCCAGCTCCCCTGATCCGGTCACGGGTAAACCGGACCCGAGCAAGGTACCGGCGTTCTTTGCCGCTCATCCCGAGGCGACGCCATTCCTGCAATGGGTCAAGAGCGCGAAGCCTTCGGCCAGCTACGCCAGCGAAAGTTACAACGGGATCAATGCGTTCTATCTGGTCAATGCCAGCGGTCAGCGTCAGGCGGTGCGTTGGGGCGTAGTTCCCGAAGCACGGGATGCCGAGACTGTTGACGGTGCCGCGCTGGGCGCCGATTACCTGGAGCAGGATCTGCTTCGACGCCTGGCGGCCGGTCCTTTGCGTTGGCGCTTGCAGATCACCCTGGCAGCGCCAGGGGACCCGACCAACGATGCAAGCAAGGCCTGGCCGGCGGATCGCCCAGTGATCAACGCCGGGACCCTGGTCCTGCAAAGCCGCCAGGCACAGAACAGCGGCGAGTGCCGGGACATCAACTACGACCCCTTGATCCTGCCCAGTGGTATCCAGGCTTCTGATGATCCGCTGTTGGCGGCGCGATCTGCTGCCTACGCCAGTTCCTACCTGCGTCGCACCAGCGAAGTCAGCCAATTGCCCAGCGCTCAGGAGCCTCACCCATGAATACCCCGACTGAACATTTCGCCCCCCTAGCGCGGCTGCTGCATTGGCTGATGGCGCTGATGATCATTGCCATGCTGTTTATCGGTGCCGGGATGGTGGCTTCGGTGTCCGAGCGCCATGAGTGGCTGATCCACCTGCACAAACCCCTGGGCATTGCCATTCTGTTGTTGGTGGTGATACGCCTGTTGGTGCGCTTTTCCACCCGGCAACCGTCGTTGCCGGCGAATTTGCCGGGCTGGCAGGTGCTGGCCGCCAAGGCTTCCCATGTCTTGTTGTACGCCTTGATGCTGAGCCTGCCGCTGCTGGGTTGGGCGATGATTTCGGCGGCCGGTGATCCGGTGATGCTCGGCAGTTCGTTGCAACTGCCATCGATCCTGCCAGCCAATGCCCAGGTGTTCGCAGTCTTGCGCAAGGCTCATGGTTACCTGGCGTATCTATTGTTCCTGACGGTATTGCTGCACTTGGCGGCCGCGCTGTTCCATGCCTGGATCCGCCGCGATGGCGTATTGCAGAGCATGTTGCGGGGCCGGGACTGAAGCCCTCTTGTGCGGTTGTGTGGTTACCGCTCCACTCAAGCTGTACAGCCGAGGTCGGCCGGGGTTTTTCCGGGGTTCAAACTCCACCACCAGTAAACCAGCGCCACTGTGTTGATGCCTGCGCCCAGCAGGCATACGCCGGTCCAGCCGGCCCAGGCATAAAGGGCCGTGGCGGCAATCGAGCCGCTGGCGCTGCCCAGGGAATAGAACAGCATGTACCCGGCAGCCAGCCGGCTCTGGGCCTCCGGGCGAGTGCCATAGATCAGGCTCTGGCTGGTGACATGCACCGCCTGCAGGCCCAGGTCGAAGCTGATCACGCCGATCAACAATGCCCACAGAGAGGACTGGGTAAAGGCGATAGGCAGCCAGGAAACCAGCATCAACGCCAGGGCCAGGCCGCTGGTCCACTGTGCCAGGCCGCGATCCGCCAGATGCCCGGCCCGCGCCGCGCCTAGAGCGCCGGCCGCACCGGCGAGGCCGAACAGGCCGATCTCGGTGTGAGACAACGACAGTGGCGGGGCGCTCAGGGGTAAAACCAGAGGTGTCCACAGCACGGTGCCGGCGGCAAAGATCAGCATCGCCAGCACCGCACGGTCTCGCAGAACCTTCTCTTCCTTGAACAGCACCAGCAGCGAACCGAGCAATTGCCCGTAGCGCTGCGTCGCCGCTGGCTGTTCGACTGCGGGTAGCACTTTCCACAAGGCCAGGGCCACCAGCAGGGTCAAGCCGGCGGACAGCAGATAGACCGAACGCCAACCCGCCAGGTCGGCCATGGTTCCAGCCACGGTGCGGGCTAGCAGAATGCCTACCACGATGCCGCTGGTGACCATGCCCACCACCCTTCCGCGCTGGGCTGTCGGGGCCAGGTTCGCGGCGTAGGCCACCAGCACTTGGGTCACCACTGCCAGCAGGCCGGTGCAAGCCATGCCCAGCAGCAGCCAGGCGCTGCTGGGGGCCAGTGCCACGATGAGCAGGGCGAGCACTGAAAGCAGGGTCTGGATGACGATCAACCGCCGGCGGTTGAGCAGGTCCCCCAGGGGCACCAGCAACAGCAGGCCCAGGCCGTAACCCACCTGGGTCAGGGTGATGACGATACCGACGGTGGCGGGTGACAGGTCAAAGGCCTGTGCCATGGCGTCGAGCAGCGGCTGGGCATAGTAGACATTGCCCACCGCCAGACCGCAGGCGATGGCGAACAGCAGCACCACCTTTGTCGAGAGAGTGGCAGAGGCGGGGGGTAAGGGATCACATGACATGCTGGGCTCCGATTCTAGTTTCGTAATGAAACCAGTTGTACGGTAGTGATCGAGGTTTTATATTGCAACCACTTTTCAGCGACCTGATCGGAGAATGCCCTGCATGGTCAAACGCACTCGTATGCAAGATGCCGAATGCCCAGTTGCCCGCTCACTGGACGCGATTGGTGACTGGTGGTCGTTGCTGATCGTGCGTGATGCCTTTGATGGCATTCGCCGTTTTGGCGAATTCCAGCGCAACCTTGGCATGGCCAAGAACATCCTCGCTGCGCGGTTGCGGACCTTGGTGGAGCATGGTGTGTTCGAGGTGCTGCCGGCCTCCGATGGCAGCGCCTATCAGGAGTACGTGCTGACGCCAAAGGGCAAGGGACTGTTTGCGTTGATCATCGGCTTGCGCCAATGGGGCGAGGCATTTTTCTACGAAGAGGGCGAGGCGCATTCGCGGCTGGTCGACCGGGAAACCGGGCAACCGTTGCGGGCGCTGGAACTGCGTGCTGCGGATGGGCGCCTGTTGGGGCCGGATGATTGTCTGCGGGTGCCGGCTGAATGAGGTGACTGCGGGACCGGCTCCCGCAGTCGTTGCTGGCGATCAGCGCAGGCTGTCCACCAGGTCGGCACAGGTGCTCAACACATCCTTGCCCAGTTGCATGGAGCGTTTGCCGGACCAACCGGTAATCGGGTTGGGTGCATCGTCGTGGTCCTTGAAGGGCATTTCCAGGGTCAGCGCCAGGCAATCGTACTTTTCCCCGACGGCGTTGCAGGCCAAGGCCATGTTGGCCTGCCCGGGGTTGTCACGGGCGTAGCCGTGGGTGGTCTGGAAGTCCCGGGTCTGGCGTTTCAGGTGGCTACGCAAATGCTCCTCGAGTTTTGCCAGGCGTGGTGTGTAGCCCGGGTTGCCTTCGCAACCGGCGGTAAACACGTGAGGAATCTCTTCATCGCCATGCACGTCGAGAAACATGTCTACACCGTATTTCTCCATTTGCTGCTGGACGAACAGTACTTCCGGGCTGAGTTCCTGGCTGGCGTTCTGCCAGGCGCGGTTCAGGTCCTGGCCCTTGGCGTTGGTGCGCAGATGACCATGAAAAGCGCCGTCCGGGTTCATGTTCGGCACCAGGTACAGATCGGCCTTGGCCAGGAGCGAATTGAGCTCCGGATCGTCGCGATGCTGCAGGCGCTCGATCACGCCCTCCATGAACCACTCGGCCATATGCTCGCCGGGGTGTTGCTGGGCGATGATCCAGATCTTGTGCTGGCCCTCGCCGCCACTGCCTTTGCGCAGTAATTGGATATCCCTGCCTTCGACGCTTTTGCCGACTGCCAGCAACTCGGTTCCGGCCTTGGTCAGGGCCTGGTCGATCAGCCAGTCGTGGCGACCGCGACTGTAGGGTTCGAAGTAGGCGAACCAGGCATGGGTCTGAGTGGCTTCGAGGTTGAAGCGCAGGGCATCGCCTTCGAAGATCGTCGGCACGCGGAACCAGTTCACATGGTCATAGGAGGCGACGGCCTGGTAACCGGTCCAGGCCTGGTTGTAGGAGGACTGGCTGGCATTGGTCAGGCGGAACCAGTGTTCCTGGCCGACATGCAGGCCGCTGACCTTGAAGTGGAACCACTGGAAGTGCGGACTTTGGGTGTCCGGACGGATGGCCAGCAGTACCTGCAACGGATTGCTGATGTCCAACACATCGATATTGCCACTGTCGAAGTCGGCGGAGATTTGAAACGAGGAGTGATTGCCCACGGTCATAATCGATTCCTGAACAGGATTGTTATGACCGCTACTCTACACACAAGGGGGGGTAAAAGAAGGGGGGGCGTCGTCCTTGACGCGGACGAAGCTTAGTGGTTATGCGATTGATTCTCAAGCGCTACTTTTGATTATTGAAGCTTTTACGACAGACGCTTACTTGCAAAATGACATTCTTTTGCTATTATCGCCGCCATTATTTTTAGCATCACCCACGTCTTCATTAGCCTGAAGCCAAGCCAGAAAAACTGGCAAAAAAAAGACCCGGCAAAAAGCCGGGTCAAAAACCGTGATTAGCCTGATGAGGAGATAATCCAAAGGTCCGACCTAAGGTCCTTTGGGCTATCGACTGATCTCGCGACCAGCTGCATGCAATAATAATCATTATCATTTGCAAGTCAAACGTTTTTCCCCGCCTTCTGGAAAATAATTCTCCATTTCCGATCTTCCACGCTGCTGCTCCCTTGCCGAGCGGGCACCATGTGCCTCAGCTGGATTCCTGACGCTGACTTTCCAGGGACTTGTCCACCAGGGCTTTGGCCAGGTCGATCATGTGCACCACTGAAAACGCCAGGTCGCGATTAGCCCCGCGCAGATTGTTCGCCGCGTCATAGGCAGTAGCTGCAGCGCAGCGCAACAAGTCGGATGCATGGATCATGGCTTCCTCGCTGCTGAGACTGTGTCTGATCTCGAAGAACTTCTCTTCCTTGTCCGATCCGCTAATCGTGGGTTTCAAGTAGTAGTCCATTGCGCGTCGCGCGGCATGGTTGCCTTTGAGCGAGCTGAATGTGGCCTCTGTATCGAGTTCCGGCACGTCCTTGCTGCTTGTGTTCATGAGGTGTTCTGCCCTGTTTAAGAATAGGAAAAGGGGTAGGAACAATGCTAATACGTATTGTAGTTGTTACGAGATTTCAAATAATACAAGTTGTGTGTTGAGGCGTGAAATACACAACGTATTGTTCGGTCCATGGATAAATGGATCGAGTTGGTCAAAGCCAACATGAAAGGCCGCAAGGTCACACAGGAAAAGCTCGCCGAGCGTCTGGGCATGTCTCAGGGTGGTATTGGTCATTGGTTGAGCAAGCGTCGTCAACCCAAGATCGAAGACATGAACCGGGTGCTGGAAGAGATCGGCATGGGCTTTCTTGAAGTTGCCCTGGTGGTTCGCGAGAAACCCATGTTGGGTGACGATGGCGAGCCCTTGGCAGATGAACCTGCACTGTTGCACAAGTACAACCCGTACTTCCGTTACCCGGTGAGCGATTGGCGGTTTGCTGGTGAGGTTCGCGAAGATGGGCAGCCAGTCTATGTCCCTGAGCGCTACGAACTTTCCGACTATCAGGCTCAGGGTGCGGCGTTCTGGCTGGTGGTGATCGGGGACGCGATGATTGCGCCCAGTGGGTTGAGCATCAGCCAGGACATGCTGATTCTGGTGGATCCGGCGATTGCCGCCGAACCCGGAAAGTTGGTGGTTGCACAGTGTCCCGGTAATGCTGAGGCAGTTTTCCGCAAGTTGGTACAAGAGGGCAGTCAGCGTTATCTGGCGCCTCTCAATCCCACTTACCCGAAGATGCTTTACAACGACGAGTGCCGAATTATTGGTGTAGTCGTACAAGCTACTGCGAAGTTTTAACTTCCTTGAAAGCCCCTTCCTACCAGTAGTAAGGGGCTTTCTTATTGATGGGCTTATTCCAACTCCACCAATGCACTGCCTTCACTGACCATCTCGCCTTCCTGGCAATACAGCGCCTTGATGACTCCTGCTTGAGGGGCGCGAATGCTGTGCTCCATCTTCATGGCTTCCAGCACCACCAGTTGCGCACCGGCCTCGACGCTTTGCCCGATGCTGACCAGTACCCGGACGATGCTGCCGTTCATGGGCGCAGTGAGCCCGCCTTGTTGATTGTGACTGGCATCGGCTGCGGCAATCGGGTCGTACGCGGTGATGCTGTGCATGTCTCCCTGCCAGCGCAGGTACAGGGCATTGCCGCGACGGATCGCCTGATGCTCACGGCGCAGTCCCTGCTGCTCTACCCATAGACGTTCACCTTGCAGTTGCCAGGCTGAAGACGCTGTACCTAGGCTGACGACCCGGTCCTGTCCGGCACAGCTCAGATGCAGGCTGGTCTGGGCCGGCAAACCGCTGCGCCAGCCATTGACCGCGGACCAGGGTGACTGCAGATCATCGTTACGTACCCGCTCGGGCTGACTTTGCGCAAAGGCCTGTGCGGCCGCCTGCCAGAAGTCAGAGTCGAGTTCGCTGGCGGCTGGCAGTAATTGCTCCTGGTAACGGGGGATAAAGCCGGTATCCAGTTGCGCGTCGGCGAATGCCGGATGGGCAATGATGCGCCGCAGGAACGCCAGGTTGGTTTTCAGGCCACCAATGGCGAACTCATCGAGCATGCTCAGCAGGCGCAGGCGTGCCTGTTCGCGGTTTTCGCCCCAGGCGATCAGCTTGCCCAGCATTGGGTCGTAGAAGGGCGATACGCTGTCGCCTTCCTCGACCCCGCTGTCCACCCGTCGGCCTGGGCCGGCAGTGGATTCGCGATACAACTCCAGGCGCCCGGTTGCTGGAAGAAAATCATTGCCCGGATCTTCAGCGTACAGGCGCACTTCAATGGCATGCCCCAGCAGCGGCACCTGTGCCTGGCTGATGGGCAGAGGTTCGCCCTGGGCTACACGGATCTGCCAGGCCACCAGGTCCAGGCCGGTAATGGCTTCGGTGACTGGGTGTTCCACTTGTAGCCGGGTGTTCATTTCCATGAAGAAGAATTCGCCGCGGGCGTCGAGGAGAAACTCCACGGTGCCCGCACCCACATAGCCGATGGCCTGGGCCGCACGTACAGCGGCTTCGCCCATGGCCTGGCGCAACTCAGGGCTGAGGCCCGGGGCGGGGGCTTCTTCGACGACCTTCTGGTGGCGGCGCTGGATCGAGCAATCACGCTCGTTGAGGTACAGGCAGTTGCCATGTTGGTCGGCGAATACCTGGATTTCAACATGACGAGGCTTGAGCAGGTATTTTTCCACCAGCATCTGCGAGTCGCCAAAGGACGACAGGGCTTCGCGCTGGGCAGAGGCCAGGGCCTCGGCCAATTGGTTGACGTCCTCGACGACTTTCATGCCCTTGCCGCCGCCACCGGCGGTGGCCTTGAGCAGTACCGGGTAGCCGATGCGTTCGGCAGCGCGGCGGAAAGTATCCAGATCCTGGGCTGCACCGTGGTAACCCGGCACCAGGGGCACGCCCGCGGCTTCCATCAGCGTCTTGGCTGCCGACTTGCTGCCCATGGCGTCGATGGCCGAAGCGGGCGGGCCGAGGAAGATCAAGCCCGCGGCTTCGATGGCCCGGGCGAAACCGGCGTTCTCCGAGAGGAAGCCGTAACCAGGATGGATGGCTTGAGCGCCACTGGCTTTGGCTGCAGCGATCAACTTGTCGATCTGCAGATAACTCTCGCTGGCCTTGCTGCCCCCCAGGTCCACGCGGATATCCGCCTCACGGCTGTGCCGGGCATCGCGGTCGGTGGCGCTGTGCACGGCCACGGTGGTCAGGCCCAGGGCCTTGGCGGTGCGCATCACGCGGCAGGCGATCTCGCCACGGTTGGCCACCAGCAGGGTGTCTAGAACAGGAGTGCTCATCAACGGGGCTCCTTGGTGGTGGTCTCGGTCTGCCAGTTGGGCGGACGTTTTTCCAGGAACGCGCGCAGGCCTTCCTGGCCCTCGGCGCTGACGCGAATGCGCGCAATGGCATTTTCACAGTAGCGGCGCAGGGCGGTGGTGATAGCGCCGTTGCCCACTTCCCGTAGCAGGTCCTTGCTGGCGCGCATGGCCTGAGGGCTGTTGAGCAGCAGGTTGTCGATCCACTGGTTGACCTGTTGCTCCAGCTCCGCAGTCGGATAGCTCTCCGCCAGCAAGCCGATTTCCCGTGCGCGCTGGCCGCCAAAGCGTTCCGCGGTGAGGGCATAACGTCGGGCGGCGCGCTCGCCAATGGCCTGGACCACAAAGGGGCTGATGACCGCCGGTGCCAGGCCGATGCGCACTTCCGACAGGCAGAATTGCGCATCGTCGGTAGCAATCGCCATGTCACAGCAACTGATAAGGCCCAGGGCACCACCGTAGGCAGCACCTTGTACCACTGCCAGGGTCGGGATCTTCAGCTTGGCCAGGTTGTACATCAGCTCTGCCAGTTCCCGGGCGTCGTCGAGGTTGGTCTGGTAGTCGAGTGCGGCCGATTGCTGCATCCAGGCCAGGTCTGCGCCGGCGCTGAAATGCTTGCCGCGTCCGCGCAGCAGCAGGAAACGCAGGCTAGGGTCGCCTTGGACCTGATCCAGGGCCAGGATCAGCTCACGGATCATTTCGGCATTGAAGGCGTTGTTCTTTGCTTCACGGCTGAGCCACAGGGTGGCGAAGCCACGAGGGTCGCGCAGCAGTTCCAGGGTATTGAAGTCGCTCATGTTCTTCTCGCGCAGGATTACATGCGGAACACGCCGAAGCGGCTCTGTTCGATGGGGGCATTGAGGGCCGCGGACAAAGCCAGGGCCAGCACATCACGGGTTTGCGCCGGGTCGATAACGCCGTCGTCCCACAAGCGCGCGCTGGAGTAGTAAGGGTGACCCTGGCGTTCGTACTGATCGAGGATCGGCTGCTTGATCTCGGCTTCCTGGGCGGCATCGAAGCGGTGGCCGCCACGTTCCGCTTGTTCGCGCTTGACCTGCACCAGTACCCCGGCAGCCTGTTCGGCACCCATCACGCCGATCCGCGCGTTGGGCCACATCCACAGGAAACGCGGATCGTAGGCCCGCCCGCACATGCCGTAGTTGCCGGCGCCGAAGCTGCCGCCGATGATCACGGTGAACTTCGGGACCTTGGCGCATGCCACTGCGGTCACCAGTTTGGCGCCGTGCTTGGCGATGCCACCGGCCTCGTATTTCTGGCCGACCATGAAACCGGTGATGTTTTGCAGGAACACTAGTGGAATCCCGCGCTGGCAAGCCAGCTCGATGAAGTGCGCGCCTTTTTGCGCGGCCTCGGCGAAGAGGATGCCGTTGTTGGCCAGGATGGCAACGGGGTAGCCGTGCAGGTGGGCGAAGCCACAGACCAGGGTGGTGCCAAACAGTGCCTTGAATTCATCGAACACTGAGCCATCCACCAGCCGGGCGATGACCTCGCGGACATCGAAGGGCTGCTTGGGATCGGCCGGCACTACACCGTAGAGTTCGTCGCGGGCATACAGCGGGGCGATCGGTGTGCGTTGCTGCACCTGACCCTGCTTGTGCCAGTTGAGGTTGGCCACACAACGGCGAGCCAGGGCCAGGGCATGTTCATCGCTGTCGGCGTAGTGGTCGGCGACTCCGGAGATCTTGCAATGCACGTCGGCGCCGCCCAGGTCCTCGGCACTCACCACTTCACCGGTGGCGGCTTTCACCAGAGGCGGGCCGGCGAGGAAGATCGTGGCCTGTTCACGCACCATGATGGCTTCGTCGGCCATCGCCGGCACGTAGGCGCCGCCGGCTGTGCAGGAGCCCATGACCACGGCGATCTGCGGGATGCCTTGGGCACTCATGTTGGCCTGGTTGAAGAAAATCCGCCCAAAGTGCTCGCGGTCCGGGAACACTTCATCCTGGCGGGGCAGGTTGGCGCCACCGGAATCCACCAGATAGATGCAGGGCAGGCGATTCTGCTGAGCGATGGTTTGCGCCCGCAGGTGCTTCTTCACCGTCAATGGGTAATACGAACCGCCTTTCACCGTGGCATCGTTGGCCACGATCATGCATTCGATGCCCTCCACCCGGCCGATGCCGGCAATCACTCCGGCGGCGGGTACGTCTTCGCCATAGACCTCGTAGGCGGCCAGCGGGCTGATTTCGAGAAACGGCGAACCGGCATCGAGCAAACGGTTGATGCGCTCCCGAGGCAGCAGTTTGCCTCGGGAGGTGTGGCGCTCCTGGGCCTTGGTGCCGCCGCCTTGCTGGACCTGGGCGAGCAGGGTATGCAAGGCGTCGACTTGTTGCAGCATCGCTTCGCTGTTGCTCATGAACTCCGCTGAGCGCGGGTTGAGCTGGGTATGCAGGATAGCCATGGACAGCTCCGTTAGCGGGTTTCGTTGAACAGTTCGCGGCCGATCAGCATGCGGCGGATCTCGCTGGTGCCCGCGCCGATCTCGTAGAGCTTGGCGTCGCGCAGCAGGCGGCCCGCCGGGAACTCATTGATGTAGCCGTTGCCGCCGAGAATCTGGATTGCGTCGAGGGCCATCTGGGTCGCGCGCTCGGCGCTGTAGAGGATTACCCCGGCGGCGTCCTTGCGGGTGGTTTCGCCGCGTTCGCAGGCCTGGGCCACGGCGTACAGGTAGGCGCGGCTGGCGTTGAGCTGGGTGTACATGTCGGCGATCTTGCCCTGGATCAGCTGGAATTCGCCGATGCTTTGGCCGAACTGCTTGCGGTCGTGGATGTAGGGAACCACCAGGTCCATGCAGGCCTGCATGATCCCGGTCGGGCCGCCGGAGAGCACAACGCGCTCGTAGTCCAGGCCGCTCATCAGGACTTTTACGCCGCCGTTGAGCACGCCGAGGATGTTTTCCTCCGGCACTTCCACGTCATCGAAGAACAGCTCGCAGGTGTTGGAGCCGCGCATGCCCAGCTTGTCGAACTTGTTGCTGCGGCTGAAGCCTTTCCAGTCGCGCTCGACGATGAAGGCGGTGATGCCGTGGGGGCCCTTTTCCAGGTCGGTCTTGGCGTAGATCACGTAGGTGTTGGCGTCGGGGCCGTTGGTGATCCAGGTCTTGCTGCCGTTGAGGACGAAATGGTCGCCGCGCTTGTCCGCGCGCAGTTTCATCGACACCACGTCAGAGCCGGCGTTGGGCTCGCTCATGGCCAGGGCGCCGATATGTTCACCGCTGATCAGCTTGGGCAGGTATTTGCTCTTTTGTTCATGGTTGCCGTTGCGGTTGATCTGGTTCACGCACAGGTTGGAGTGGGCACCGTAGGACAGGGCTACCGACGCCGAGCCACGACTGATCTCCTCCATGGCCACGACGTGGGCCAGGTAACCCAGGCCGGCGCCACCGTACTCTTCCGCCACAGTGATACCCAGGAGGCCCATGTCGCCGAACTTGCGCCACATGTCGGCGGGGAACAGGTTGTCGATGTCGATCTGCGCGGCCCTGGGTGCCAGCTCCGCCTTGACGAAGGCCTGGACCTGATGGCGCAGCATGTCGATGGTTTCACCGAGGGCGAAGTTCAGGGTCGGGTAACTCATGGCGGGGCACCTTCAAGCTTGTTTTTATTGAGGGAAATGAGCGTGGAGAGCGGCGCTGCCTGGCTCTCACCTTTACGTTAACGTAAACCTGCGTCCGGTGACTGTCAATCGCCCTTTACGTTAACGTCAACTTGCGCCAGAGTAGCAAGGCTTTCGATTGGAGCCGGGCTTTTTGCACCATTCGCCCGGCTTCTGAACACCCACTAATAAAGACAATAGGGGTCGTCATGGAACACTCGGGTTTCCAGCCGGATCGCAGTTACACCCGTGGTACGCAAGACAAGGCCTTGTTGGCGCTGACCATTGGCCAGGCCTTCGATAACACCGTCGCCGCCTATCCCCAGGGTGAAGCTCTGGTGGTACGTCATCAGCAGCTGCGTTACACCTGGCAGCAACTGCATGAAGCCGTTGACCTGCATGCTAGGGCGCTGCTGGCCCTGGGACTCCAGACCGGTGATCGCCTGGGGATCTGGGCGCCGAATTGCGCTCAGTGGTGCATTGCCCAATTCGCCAGCGCCAAAATCGGCGCGATTCTGGTGAACATCAATCCCGCCTATCGCAGTTCCGAGTTGGAGTATGTGCTCAAGCAGTCTGGCTGCCAGTGGTTGATCTGCGCCGGGGCCTTCAAGAGCTCCGACTACCACGGCATGCTCCAGGGCCTGATCCCGGAACTGGCGGAGCAATCCATCGGGCAATTGCACAGTGAGCGATTGCCGGAATTGCGTGGGGTCATCAGCCTGGATGCGCAGCCGCCTTCGGGTTTCCTGCCTTGGTCACAGTTGGCGGCCCTCGGTGCGGGGACCAGCTCTGAACAGTTGCAAGCGCGTCAGGACAGCCTGGATTTCGACCAGCCGGTGAACATCCAGTACACCTCGGGGACCACGGGCTTCCCCAAGGGCGCGACCCTGAGCCACTACAATATTCTCAACAATGGCTACATGGTGGGTGAGAGCCTTGGCCTGACGGCGGCGGATCGCCTGGTGATCCCGGTGCCGCTGTATCACTGCTTTGGCATGGTCATGGGCAACCTCGGCTGCATCACCCATGGCACCACCATGATCTACCCCAGCGACGCCTTCGACCCGCTGCTGACCTTGAGTACGGTGGCTGAAGAACGGGCAACTGGGTTGTATGGCGTGCCCACCATGTTCATCGCCATGCTCGATCAGCCCCGGCGCAGCGAGTTCGATCTCTCGAGCCTGCGCACCGGAATCATGGCTGGCGCTACCTGCCCGATCGAGGTGATGCGTCGGGTGATCAGTGAAATGCACATGAGTGAGGTGCAGATTGCCTACGGCATGACTGAAACCAGTCCGGTGTCATTGCAGACAGGACCCGCCGACGACCTGGAGTTGCGAGTGACCACGGTAGGGCGTACCCAGCCGCACCTGGAGAGCAAGGTTATCGACGAGGCCGGCAATGTGGTGCCGCGAGGCGCCATTGGCGAGCTGTGTACCCGCGGTTACAGCGTCATGCTCGGCTACTGGAACAACCCCGAAGGCACCGGCGAATCCATCGATCAGGCGGGCTGGATGCACACCGGCGATCTGGCGACCATGAACGAGCAGGGCTATGTGTGCATCGCCGGACGCAACAAGGACATGATTATTCGTGGTGGCGAGAACATTTACCCTCGGGAGCTGGAAGAGTTCTTCTTCACCCATCCCGCGGTGGCGGATGTACAGGTCATCGGCATTCCTTGTTCTCGGTATGGCGAGGAGATTGTCGCCTGGATCAAGTTCCACCCTGGCCATAGCGCCAACGAACTTGAGCTGCAAGCCTGGTGCAAGGAGCGCATCGCGCACTTCAAGATGCCGCGTCACTTCAAGTTCGTCGAAGAGTTCCCGATGACCGTGACTGGCAAGATCCAGAAATTCCGCATGCGTGAAATCAGTATCGAGGAGCTGCGCGAGCGCGTTGCCCAGGCGTGATCGCTGATGGAGCGTGCATCGAAATAGGTGCACGCTTCATGAGCGTATAGGGTGGGGGGCAAGCAGAATCCCAGGAAGCACAAAGGGGAGCCGAGGCTCCCCTTTAATTTGTCGTTGCGTGCTCTTTTTTTATTATTGAGGGGCGGTCTATTGTTGTTTTTGGCAACCGTTGCCCTTTACCGCTGTTTTTGGTGATCCCCATCCGGGATCAAGAGCAAACGTATTTTTTTGAGCGCTGATCTAACGTGTCGCCGGGGCGATCCAACCAGTTCGGTAGCTACCTCAGGGTAGTTTTATTATTCTCTGACCGGTTGCGGATGGCTCTTGCAAGCCCTCCTGCACATCACATCCTCTCCAAAAAAATCTGTTAGCTGCGTCTCTGCCGTGTTGTTTTTGTTATGTCAGAGTCGTTACGTCTTATTTTTATTAGGTTTGCCGCTTTTTATTCTTGTTATGCAATAGAGATAGCAGAAGCCGTGCCAACTTTTTAAAGTGCTTTAAAATCAATGAGTTGATTGTTTTGTAGGACAATCTGCTTCGTAATAAAATCGACAAACTGTTTCCGTGTTACTCGTTCCTGCCTCAGATCAGAGCGGCCGGTAACACCCGGCCGCACATTGGCTCAGTCGGCGTTACGCGCCTTGGCCACGCGAGAGCCGGTAGGCCGTCCCAGCACGCTGCAGATCTGCTTGCCGGCGTCGATCAAGCGCTGCATATCGATGCCGGTATGGATGCCCAGGCCATTGAGCAAGTACAAGACATCTTCGGTGGCGACGTTACCGCTGGCGCCCTTGGCGTAAGGGCAACCGCCGAGGCCGGCAATCGAACTGTCGAACACCGCGATGCCTTCCAGCAGGCTGGCATAGACGTTGGCCAGGGCTTGGCCATAGGTGTCGTGGAAGTGGCCGGCGAGTTTTTCCCGTGGCACCTGGGCCCCCACTACTTCGAACATCTTGCGGGTGGCTCCGGCGGTACCGGTACCGATGGTGTCTCCCAGGGAGACTTCGTAGCAGCCCATTGCATACAACTCGCGGGCCACCAGGGCCACCTGTTCTGGAGCGACCTCACCTTCGTAGGGACAGCCCAGTACACAGGAGACGTAACCGCGCACGCTGACGCCGTGCTGCCTGGCAGCGTCCATGATTGGCACGAAGCGCTCCAGGCTTTCGCTGATGGAGCAGTTGATGTTGCGCTGGGAAAAGGCCTCCGAGGCCGCAGCGAATACCGCCACTTCCTTGACCCCCGCCGCCAGCGCGTCCTCGAAACCTCTCAGGTTTGGTGCCAGCGCGCCGTAGATCACCGAGGGCTTGCGCTGGATACGCGCGAAGACCTCGGCCGAGCCTGCCATCTGCGGGACCCATTTGGGCGAAACGAAACTGCCGACTTCTATATAGCCCAGGCCCGCTGCAGTCAGGGCATCCACCAATTGCACCTTGTCGTCGACGCTGATGGGCTGGGCTTCGTTCTGCAGGCCGTCGCGGGGGCCGACTTCGATCAGGCGTACGTGGCTGGGGAGTGACATTCAGGTTCACCTTCTATGAGTGATGGCGGATGCCGGCGCGAGTCGCGCGGTTACAGGCGTTATTGGGCGGTGGTTGTCTGGTTCTGGATGGTTTGTTGCAGCGCCTGGGTGCAACGCTCTTCGGCGGTGTCCAGTTCCAGTTTCATCTGTTCGATGTCGAGCAGTTGCTGTTCCAGTTGGTCACGGCGCTCGGCGATTTTTGCCAGCATGCTGTGCAACTGCTTCAGGTTGCCGCTGGTGGGGTCATAGAGTTCGATCAGTTCACGGCACTCGGCCAGGGAAAAACCGATGCGCTTGCCCCGCAGGATCAGTTTCAGGCTGACTTTGTCTCGGGGCGAGTAGATGCGTTCCTGACCGCGTCGCTCAGGTGACAGCAGGCCCTGCTCTTCATAGAAGCGTATGGCCCGGGTGGTGATGTCGAGCTCGCGGGCAAGGTCGGAGATGCTGTAGGTCTGGCTGCTCATGGAGGCGCTCAAGGTGGGGCTTGGCGCTAAGCTAAAGGCAGGTTGACGTATACGTCAAGAAGCCTGCGCTGATCGCCTTCGGCTCCTGCCGATCTTCATAGGAGCCGGTTTGCCAGCGAAGGGCGATCAACCTGCCTGCAGGTCGAGCTTTTTCTCATAGGCGCTGACCTGCTGGCACAACTCGATCATCTGTTCGCGCATCCAGCGGTTGGCCGGGTCCTGGTCGGTGCTTTCGTGCCAATAGAGGTGGGTCTCCACCGGCGGTACGTCGTTGACCGGAAGATTGAAGGCATGCAGCTCATGGCGTCGGGCAAAGCGTTCCGGCACGGTCATCACCATGTCGGTTTGCTGCAGCACTTGTGAGGCCATCAGGTAATGCTGGGAACGCAGGGCGATCTTGCGCTGGATGCCCATCTTGCCCAGGGCCAGGTCGACATGGCCCAGGCCGCTGCGGCGGCTGGAGATATGAATGTGGGTCAGGGACAGGTAATCGTCCAGGGTGAACTTTTCCTTGCCCGCCAGGGGATGGCCCTTGCGCATGGCGCAGACATAACGGTCCTCCATGAGCTTGACGTGGCGCACCTGAGGGTCGGTGTTGAGGGGGGCGTCCACGGCGAAGTCCAGGCGTCCGGCGGCCAGTTCCTTGGTGGTTTCCCGGCGCTTGGAAAGGAAGCTCTCGATGATCACCGCCGGCGCCAGGCGCCGCAGGCGTTGGAACAGTGGCGGCAGGATCACCGCCTCGGTCAGATCGGTCATGCTGATGCGGTAGGTCTTGACCGCTTGCAGCGGGTTGAAAATCCGGCTTTCCTGCACCGACACCCTGAGCAGTGATAAGGCGTTGCGCACCGGGCCGATGATGTTCTGCGCCATGGGGGTAGGCACCATGCCCTGGGCGGTCCTGACGAACAGCGGGTCATTGAAGGTCTCACGCAGACGTGCCAGGGCATTGGACACCGCCGGCTGGGTGATGCCGACGATCTGCCCGGCGCGGGTCAGGTTGGCTTCGGTGTAGATCGCGTCGAAAACGATAAAGAGGTTGAGGTCGACCTTGCTCAGATTCATGGCGCTGCGCTCTTATTGTTAGGGCCTGCGAGGTAGGCTCGGAAGCCTGTGAAATCAGCCGATCATATATCGGTGATGAATGTTAATACACGCCGAGAATAGGCTAGGTAAATTTTCGTAGCTGATCTAGCATCGATTTCAGTCCCCCCTACACCTGTTCTTCACAAAGGTAGAGCTGCCCATGGAATTCGCCTATTCCCCCAAGGTTCAGGAACTGCGTGAGCGCGTGACCGCGTTCATGGATGCCTATGTTTATCCGGCTGAAGCGGTCTTCGAGCGTCAGGTTGCTGAAGGTGATCGCTGGCAGCCCACCGCAATCATGGAAGAGCTCAAGCTCAAGGCCAAGGACGAGGGCCTGTG
Source organism: Pseudomonas sp. Fl4BN1 (assembly GCF_009908285.1). Taxonomy (GTDB): domain Bacteria; phylum Pseudomonadota; class Gammaproteobacteria; order Pseudomonadales; family Pseudomonadaceae; genus Aquipseudomonas. The sequence continues at coordinate 85,463 of NZ_JAAARM010000011.1, read as the reverse complement.
GAATTTGTTTCTGCCTGAGTCGGAGCTGGGTGCCGGCCTGACCAACCTTGAGTACGCGCCGCTGGCGGAAATCATGGGTCGTTCGCTGCTGGGGCCCGAGCCGTTCAACTGCTCGGCACCGGATACTGGAAATATGGAAGTGCTGGTGCGCTATGCCAGCGAAGAACAGAAGCAGTGTTGGCTGGAGCCGTTGCTGCGTGGCGAGATCCGTTCCGCCTTTGCCATGACCGAGCCGGACGTGGCCTCGTCCGACGCCACCAACATGGCTGCCCGTGCGGTGCGCGATGGTAACGAATGGGTGATCAACGGCAAGAAATGGTGGACCTCGGGGGCCTGTGACCCGCGCTGCAAGATCCTGATCTTCATGGGGTTGAGCAGCCCGGATGCACCGCGCCATCAGCAGCACTCGATGATCCTGGTACCGGTGGACACGCCGGGGGTGAAAATTGTGCGTCCGCTGCCGGTGTTTGGCTACGACGATGCGCCTCACGGTCATGCCGAGGTGTTGTTTGAGAACGTGCGTGTACCGTACGAAAACGTGTTGCTGGGGGAGGGCCGTGGTTTCGAAATCGCCCAGGGTCGCCTTGGCCCAGGCCGGATTCATCACTGCATGCGCTCTGTCGGCATGGCCGAGCGGGCGCTGGAACTGATGTGCAAGCGTTCGGTGAACCGCACTGCGTTCGGTAAGCCTCTGGCACGTTTGGGCGGCAACATCGACAAGATCGCCGACTCGCGGATGGAGATCGACATGGCCCGGCTGCTGACTCTCAAGGCGGCCTACATGATGGACACTGTGGGTAACAAGGTGGCCAAGAGCGAGATTGCGCAGATCAAGGTGGTAGCGCCAAACGTTGCCTTGCGGGTGATCGATCGGGCGATCCAGATTCACGGTGGGGCCGGGGTATCCAACGACTTCCCTCTGGCTTATATGTACGCGATGCAGCGGACCCTGCGTCTGGCGGATGGCCCGGATGAGGTGCACCGTGCGGCGATCGGCAAATACGAAATCGGCAAGTATGTGCCCAAGGAGTTGTTGCGCAGCGGGCATTGATGGTCATGCGGTCGGCCTGCCAGGCGCTGCCCATGGTAGGTCGGTTGCATGGTGTTCAGTACACCCAGACCTCTACCCGCCGGTTCTTGATCCGCCCCTCGTCGACGTTGTTGGCCGCTACTGGCAGCTGTGCACCGAACCCACGAATATCGCGAAACACCACGCCGCTTTTCACCAATTCCCGACGCACTGCCATGGCCCGTAGTTTGGACAGCAGGGCTGCGCGTGCAGTGTCATCCTTGGTATCGCCGAACCCGGCGAGAGTGACCTGCCGGTTCATCTTGCCGTGCTGGCGAAGGTAGTCCAGTACTCGGTTCAGGTCCTGGCGCGCCTTGTTGTCGAGGTTGGCGCTGCCTTCCTCAAAGCGAAAGTTCACCGTCAGGCGTTGCGCCTCTCGGCTCAGCGCTTGATAGGCCTCGGGCATCTGCGGGCTGGGAACCACGCTCATGGCCTGCACGCTCTGGGCGATAAAACCATTGGTGGCGACGATGGATTGCCCTTTGGTGCTCTGGGCAAAATTCACCAGTGCCTCGGCCCAGGGATTCTGTCCGTTGGGTGGCAAGTACAGGTACAGGCGCCGTGACAGCGGGTAATCCTCGGTAGCGATCAGGCTGTTGAGCGGCAGCATGGGCTGCGAGTCACCGTCGACGATGGCCACGGCCTTGGCCAGGCGTACGTAGGGCAGGCCGATAAAGCCAATGCCTTGGGGGTCTTGGCTCACCGCGTCGGATAGCTGTTCGCTGGATTCGAAGCGTTTGGCGGTGGTGCTCAAGGCCTTGCCGCGACGGCTGAGCACCAGTTCCTTGAAGGTATCGTAGGTGCCGGATTGATCATCCCGGGCATATAGATGTATCGCTCCGCCAATGCCCCCCAGTTCTTCCCAGGTCTTGACCTCGCCGCTGAACAGTCGGGCCAGTTGTTCGGTGCTCAGTTGGCTCAGTGGATTGTGCGGATGCAGGATGATCGCCAGTCCGTCGATGGCAATCACCTGTTCGGCGCTGGGGCTTTTCAGGTCACCCAGGCTTTCCAGTTCTACCAACTCGCTGTCCTTGATCGGCCGCGAGGACGCGGCAAGGTCGGCCCGGGCATTTTTCAGGGCGGTAAAGCCTGTACTTGAACCATGGGCGGCAACGTCTATCCGGACCGCGCGACCCTGTGTGGTCTCTCCAACGACTTGTTGTTCATTGTCCTTGCTACTGGCTTCGATCCTGACATCGCGCAATCCCTGTTGCTCCATCAGTCCCTTGACCAGCTCCGGGCCGAGTCGGGCGCCAATGGTGTTGGAGCCCTGGATGCGCAACACCGCGGTATTTTCCGCTGCCAGCGGCAAAGCGGCGAAGACCGACCAGGGCAGGGCGTAGCAAACGAAGCCAATCAGAAACAGGCTGATGGTCCGGCACCAGATATCTCGTTCGCTGACGGTGGAAGCGCGGGGCATGGTGGCACTGGCCTTCTGTATAGGGAAGAGGGGAGTGCTGGCGAGATTAAGTCAGGGAGGTGACAGGGATGTGACGGGCGGCACTTTCTGGCAAGAAATGGCGAAAGTCCTACATCATAAATAGCTGTTTTCTCTAGATTTTTTGAGACTTATCCTAAAGACCAGTCTTTGGGCGATGCGTAGAGTGGGCAACTTTGTCTGGCGGGGATTGGGGGCGACTGCCAACGCGTCATCCCCGCGGATGCCTCGGCAGTGTTGAGCTGCTATTTCGTAGTGTTCAAAGGAGTTACAAATGAGTGCCTGGTTCGAGCTGAAGCAGTATGGCAGTGGTGCCTGCAGATTCTTGCTGAAGACAAAGGAGGCGCAGACCATGCTTCAAAGCGACCGCTACCCTTGCCGGGACAGTGCCGAGGCTGCTCTCGGTCTGTTCCGCGCACACTGCGCTTCTCCTGAGCGTTACGTCAAGAAAATTTCCTCGGGCGGCAAACCTTTTTTCAAGCTCAAGTCTGGCAAGGAAGTGATTCTGGTCAGTCACTTGTACGATTCGGAGCCAGCCCTCGAGAGCGCCATTGGTGCTATCGCCGCAGCCGGCAAGACTGATCGGGTGGAGCACGTACAGCTCTAACCGGTAATAAAAAAAGCCCATCGGCAGATGGGCTTTTTTGTGTCTGTCGATCAGCTCAGTTCGAGCCAGATCGGTGCATGGTCCGAAGGCTTTTCCATGCCGCGCAGCTCATAGTCGACCCCGGCATCCTTGACCCGCGGCAGTAGGCCCCGGGACGCCATGATCAGGTCGATGCGCAGGCCGCGCTTGGGTTCGTCCTCGAAGCCGCGGCTGCGGTAGTCGAACCAGCTGAAGCGATCGTTCACCTCAGGGTTGAGGTGACGGAAACTGTCCACCAGGCCCCAGTTCTTCAGGCGCGCCATCCACTCGCGCTCTTCCGGCAGGAAACTGCACTTGCCCGTCTTCAGCCAGCGCTTGGCATTCTCGGCGCCGATGCCGATGTCGCAGTCTTCCGGGGAAATGTTCACATCACCCATGACCACCAGAGGCTGGTCATTGCTGAAGCGGCTTTCCAGCAGTTGCTGCAGGTCGTTGTAGAAACGCTCCTTGGCCGGGAACTTGGTGGGGTGGTCGCGGCTTTCGCCCTGGGGGAAGTAGCCGTTCATGATGGTCACCGGCGTGCCGTTGGCATCGGCGAAAGTACCCCAGATGAAACGGCGCTGGGCGTCTTCGTCATCGCCTTCGAAGCCTTTATGCAAGGCCAGTGGTTCCTGGCGCGAGAGCAGGGCGACACCGTAGTGACCCTTCTGGCCGTGGTAGTGCACGTGGTAGCCCAGGGCCTGGACGTCGGCCAGGGGGAACTGCTCGTCGGAGACCTTGGTTTCCTGCAGGCCGATCACATCTGGCTGGTGTTTGTCGATCAGCGCCGCCAACTGATGGGGGCGGGCGCGCAGCCCGTTGATATTGAACGAGACGATCTTCATGGTCGGCGGTCCTGGCAAAACAGCGATGCTAGCTGACAACGTTCGGGTCGACCAGCGTGGCGGTGCTGCGGATGCGCTGCTAATGTCCTTGAGCGCGGGAACGATCAGCGACGCGCAAGGCTCGTAATAACAAGAGCGCGGCCATTTGAGCCGGGTCCAGGGGAGAGTGACCGCCATGCCTGATACCTCCAATGCCATCGCCGATATCCATATGCTCGACAGCGGCTATTCCCGCGAAGCACGCTCGCTGCTGTACCAGGCTTATCGCCATGAGCCGACCTTCGGCTTCATTTTCGAATCCGAGCGCACCGGTTACGAACAGCGGGTACGAGCTACGGTACGTGAACTGGTGAAGCAGCATTTTCTTCAAGAACTGCCGGCGCTGGGCCTGTTGGTCAATGACCGACTGATCGGCATTGCCCTGATCGCTCCGCCACAACGCCGCCTGGGCATTACCGAAAGCTGGGCCTGGCGGCTGCGCATGGTCTTGAGCACAGGGTTTCGCTGCACGCGGCGCTATCTGGAGTACCACGATGCCGTGCAGGCCTGCGTGCCGGGCGATGCGGTGCATATGCTGCCGTTATTGGGGGTGCACCCGCAGTTTCAGGGCCAGCATTTCGGCGAACAGCTGCTGGAGGCAGTGCACAACTGGTGCGCGGTGGACGAACATTCCCAGGGTGTGGTGCTGGACACGGGCAATCCGCGTTACCTGGAGTTCTATAAGCGTCAGGGTTATGAGGAAATCGGTGAGATCGCAGTAGGACCGGTCCGTGAGCACGTATTCTTCCACTCGAATCCGCGCTGCTTACAAAGAGCAACAAGCTGATATCGAACTTTCCTTGCACTTGAGCGCTCTATCGCCCTCCCACGCTCGTGATAGCATCCGCGCCTATGAAGTTTCCAGGAAGATTTACCAGCGGCTTTTTGCTGTTGTTCACAAGCTGTGCGGCGCTGGCGCAGAGCGAATTGGATGTCAGGGTAAAGCCCGCCAACGACGAGCTGAAGGCCAATGTGGAGGGTTACATTGGTGGTGTCGGTGATCGCGATGAAGAAGCCCTGCTGCGGTTCAGTCGGGGTGCCGAGGAGCAGGCGAAGAAAGCTGTCCAGGCCCTGGGCTACTACCAGCCGCACATCGAGAGCGAAGTGCGTGGCGGCGAAAAACCCCGGTTGCTGCTGCGTATTGATCCCGGCGAGCCGGTGCATCTGCGCAATGTGACGATCCGCGTTGAAGGCCCTGCAGCCTCTCTCAAGTCTTTCCGCACCCCCGACAGCGATCAGCTCAAGCCCGGTGCGGTGCTCAATCATGGCCGTTACGAGGATGCCAAGCGGCTGATCCAGAACCAGGCCTCGCGCTATGGCTTTTTCAGCGGACGCTTCACCCGCCAGCAACTGTCGGTGGATCCCTTGGCTGGGGTGGCGGACATCGACCTGGTCTATGACAGTGGTCCGCGTTATGCCTTGGGCAAGGTCAGTTTTACCGGGGACTCATTGTTTGATGAAGACTTGCTGCGGCGCATGGTGCCGTTCAAGACCGGCGCGCCCTACGACTCCGAACTGATCGCCGAACTCAACCAGGCCTTGCAATCCAGTGGTTATTTCGAGGGTGTACGGGTAGATGCTGCACCCACGGCCGCCGAGCACGAAGTGATCCCGGTGGCGGTCCAACTGGAAACCCGCAAGCCCCGGACCATGGGGCTTGGCTTGGGTTACTCCACTGACGTGGGACCGCGGGTCAAAGCCAACTGGACTCGGCACTGGGTCAATCCCCAGGGGCACAGTTATGGCTGGGAAGCCGAAGTCTCTGCGCCCCGGCAGAACGTCGGCCTGTGGTACGACATCCCCCTGGATCCACCCTTGACCGACAAACTGCGGTTTGCCGGCGGTTACCAGAACGAAGAGATCGCCGGCACCGACACCTTGAGTAAATTGCTCACTGTGGGCCCCGAGTGGCACAGCAAGTTGCCCAGTGGCTGGCAGCGGGTGATCTCGCTGAAGTATCAGCGGGAAGAGTATCGTCTTGGAGACGACTCTGGCCTGAGTAATCTGCTGATGCCAGGACTCAGTTATTCCTACCTGCGCAGCGACAACCGGATTGATCCACACAACGGTTATCGTATTCAGTTCGACACCAAGCTGGCCAAGGAAGATGTCGGTTCCGATACCAACCTGTTGTACGGCACGGTCTTGCTCAAGGGCCTGACCACGGTCTGGGACAATCACCGCTTGCTCGGTCGTGTGCAGTTCGGTGGCAGTGCCACCAACGGCTACAAGTCGATTCCGCCGTCCTTGCGCTTCTTTGCCGGCGGCGACCAGAGCGTCCGTGGTTATGACTATCAGACCTTGTCGCCGGAAAATGCCGACGGTGACCGCATCGGTGGCCGCTACATGGTGGCTGGCAGCGTCGAATACCAGTATTCCGTCGCTGAGAAATGGCGGATCGCGACCTTTGTCGACCAGGGCAACTCCTTCAACAAGCTCGAACTGCCGAACCTCAAGACCGGCGTCGGGCTCGGCGTGCGCTGGGTCTCGCCGGTCGGACCGATCCGGGTCGACCTGGCCCACGCGCTGAATGATGACGGTGGTATTCGTTTGCACTTTTCCATGGGGCCAGAGCTTTGAAGCGTGGTTTGAAGATGACCCTGCTGGCGATCCTTGCGCTGGTGATCCTGATTATTCTGGCCCTGGCCGCGGTGCTGGGAACCCAGGCCGGCAGCCGCTGGGCTTTGGGCCAGGTGCCAGGGCTGAGCCTGGACAACTTCGACGGCCATCTGGGTGGCCAGTGGAGTGCCGATCACCTGCTGTGGCAGCAGGACAGCAGCCGGGTCGAACTCAACGGGGTGAAATTTGCCTGGTCCCCCGCCTGCCTGTTGCGCATGACCCTGTGCATTGAACAACTGGAAACTGACCAGGTCAGCCTGCAGTTTCCCCCCAGTACTGAAGCAAGCTCTGGCCCTATCAGCCTGCCGGACTTGAACCTGCCGTTGGCCATAGAGCTTGGGCAGGTACGCATTGGTCGCCTGCTGTTCAACGACAGCGAAGAACTCAAGGGTTTGCAGCTGGCGGCACATTGGTCCGCCGAGGGTCTGCAGATCGATTCGCTGCACTTGCAGCGCGATGACCTGAGCCTGGACCTGTCCGGCCTGTTGCAGCCTCGCGGCGATTGGCCGTTGACGGCCCAGGGCTCCCTCGGCTTGCCAGCTCCTGGTGGTGGTCCCTGGTCCTTGGCGCTGAAGGTCGAAGGCAACCTGCTCAAGATCCTCAAGCTCCACGCCGACAGCAGCGGCTACCTGCAAGGACAGCTGAGTGGTGAGCTGCAACCTCTGGTGGAAAACCTGCCAGCGCAGGTGCGCATCACCGCCGATGGTTTCAAGGCCAGCGCCGATTTGCCGGATACCTTGCAGCTGGATCAACTGGAGCTGACCGGCAACGGCGACTTGAAAAACGGCTATCAGCTCAACGGCAAGGCCAGTTTGCCAGCGGAGCAGGGGCCGGTTGCTTTGCGGCTGCAAGGCAATGTCGACGCCAAAGGCGCACAGATTGCCGCTCTGGACCTGAGTGCCAACGACAAGCAGAACCTCAAGCTCAGCGGGCAGCTTGACTGGAGCACAGGTTTCTCGGCCGAGGCCAAGCTTGCCTGGCTGGATTTTCCCTGGCATCGCCTCTATCCACTGATCGACGAGCCGGCGGTGGCGCTGCGCAGTTTCAACGCGGAAGTGGCTTACCGGGATGGTCATTACCTGGGTAACTTCAAGGGTGACCTCGACGGCCCGGCGGGAGCGTTCAGCCTGAGCAGCCCTTTCAGCGGCGACCTGACCAAGGTCTTCCTGCCGCAGTTCCAGCTCACCGCCGGACAAGGCAAGGCCCAAGGGCATCTGAACCTGCAGTTCGCTGATGGCGTGGCTTGGGATACGGCACTGGATCTGTCAGCCATCAACCCGGCCTATTGGCTGGCGGAGTTGCCCGGTACCCTGGCCGGCCCCTTGCGCAGCCAGGGTGAAATGAAAAATCAACAACTCAAGCTCAACGCCAACCTCGATCTCAAGGGGCGCTTGCGGGGGCAGCCTGCGGTATTGCAGATCAAGGCCGATGGGGCCGGTGAGCAATGGAATCTGAGCGCGTTGGACATCCGCCTGGGAGATAACCGCATCAATGGCTCCGGCAGCCTGCAGCAGAAAATCGCCGGCCAGTTGGAGATCAAGATGCCGCGCCTGGGCCAGCTCTGGCCGCAGTTGCGTGGACAGCTTGACGGTCGGGTGGATCTGGCGGGGACGCTCAAGGCGCCACAGGGCAAGGTGAATCTCTCGGGGCAGCAATTGGCTTTTGCCGATAACCGCCTGCAAAACCTCAAGCTGGATGCCAGCCTCGATGGTGTGCAAAGGGCTCAGGTCGACCTCAAAGGCAGTGGGATTCAGGCGGGCACTACGCAGCTCGGCACCCTGACCCTGGCCGGCCAGGGCGATATCAAGACGCAGAAGTTGCAACTGGATCTGCAGGGCCCGCTGTTGAAGCTGGCGTTGGGACTCGACGGTACTCTGGACCAGGGTAATTGGCGCGGACGCCTGGCCAGTGGCGAGGTGCAGACCGGCGGCCAGGACTGGAAGTTGCAAAGTCCGGCCAAGCTTGCGCGGTTGGCTAACGGCACGATCAATTTTGCTGCCCATTGCTGGGTCAGTGGTGATGCCAGCCTATGCGGCGAAGATCAGCGGCTGATGCCCGATCCGAAGTTGCGCTATCAGCTCAAGCGTTTCCCCATCGACAGTCTGGCCCAGTGGTTGCCCAAGGATTTTGCCTGGAAAGGCCTGCTCAACGCCGATGTGCAACTGGACCTGCCGGCCAGCGGTCCCAAGGGCCAGATCATGCTGGACGCCAGCGGCGGTACCTTGCGCGTCAAGGAGAAGGATCAGTGGCTGGAGTTTCCCTATCAGGCCCTGAAACTCAACACCAGCCTTACTCCGCGACGCATTGACAGTCAGTTGCAGTTCGACGGTGGCAAGCTGGGGGAGCTGATGGTCCAGGCGCAGATCAACCCGCTGCCGAAAAACAAGCCGCTGTCCGGTGAGTTCCGTCTCAGCGGGCTTGATCTGTCCGTGGCGCGGCCATTCGTGCCGATGGTGGAGAAGCTCAGTGGCAGCTTGAACGGCAGCGGTCGTCTGTCCGGCGGGTTGTTGGCACCTCAGGTCAACGGCAACCTGCAGCTCAGTGGCGGACAGGTTTCAGGCTCCGAATTGCCTACCAGTCTCGAAGACTTGCAACTGACCGCGCAGATCGTCGGTGAAAGCGTGCAGCTCAACGGTGGCTGGAAAGCTGGCAAGGCCGGGCAGGGCAGTCTCAGTGGCAGCATCGCCTGGGGCCATGCGCTGATGGTCGACCTGAGCCTCAAGGGCTCGCAGTTACCCGTCACCGTCGAGCCTTATGCGGCACTGGAAGTTGCTCCGGACCTGAAGATCTCGCTGCAGGGCGACAAGCTGGCGATCGACGGCAAGGTGCTGATTCCCAAGGGCCAGATCACCGTGCGTGAACTGCCGCCGTCAACGGTCAAGGTTTCCGATGACACGGTCATCGTCGGCCAGCAGACCGACGAGGGCAAGAAACCCATGGCGATGGCGATGAACATCGATGTGGAAGTCGGTCAGGACAAGCTCAGCTTCGCCGGCTTCGGCCTCACCGCCAACTTGCAGGGGCATGTGCACATTGGCGACAACATGGACACCCGCGGCGAGCTGTGGCTCAACGACGGGCGTTATCGAGCCTATGGCCAGCGCCTGACCGTGCGTCGTGCGCGCCTGCTGTTTGCCGGCCCCATCGACCAGCCGTACCTGGATATCGAAGCGGTGCGCCAGACTGACGACGTGATTGCCGGCATCCGCCTGAGCGGCAGTGCCGAGCAACCGGCGACACAGATCTTCTCTGAGCCGGCCATGAGCCAGGAGCAGGCGCTGTCCTACCTGGTGCTGGGACGGCCACTGAGCTCCACAGGTGAAGATAACAACGTGCTGGCCCAGGCCGCACTTGGTCTGGGATTGATGGGCAGCTCGGAGATCACCGGCGACATCGCGAAGAGCCTGGGGATCCAGGATTTCCAGCTGGATACGCAAGGCAGTGGCAACAACACCAGTGTGGTGGCCAGCGGCAATATTTCCGAGAAGCTCAGCCTGCGTTATGGGGTTGGGGTCTTCGAGCCGGCCAGTACCATCGCCTTGCGCTACAAGCTGAGCAAGAAGGTCTATCTGGAGGCCGCCAGTGGCGTTGCCAGCTCTCTGGACATCTTCTACAAACGCGATTTTTGAGCCTCTGGTGCAGGTAGCGATACACGCGCTACTGCCTGCGGGGTCGGGGCGTGCCGCCCAGCAGGGCCTTTCGAGGCCCTGAGGGCCGCGCCTGCTACCCAGCCAATCAGCGCCGGTGACAGCCGGCAGGGTTTGTCACGGACCCATTCATCAGGTTTGCCTTTCTCGAACATGATCTCCACCGGCTTGCAGGCCGGTGGCGCTGGGCCTTTTGTCGTGAAAATAAATAGCATGCTAATTATTGCGTTGACATTGGCTGCTTAGGCAGTAATATTTCGACACATTCTCCCTGCCTAGGCAGCTAATTGGTGGTCAGATGAAGCACTTCGAACCAGTCGACTTTCACAATTGCCACCTTGGTCTGCTGTTGGGGCGCGCCGCCTTGCTCAAGGACCGGATCCTCGATACCCACATGGAACCCCACGGCATTACCGCCGCGCAGTTCAAGGTGCTGATCATCATGGCCCAGTTCGGCGTCGATACTCCGGCCGAGCTGTGCCGCCACCTGTCCCTGGACAGTGGTTCCATGACCCGGATGCTTGACCGCCTGGAGCAGAAGGACTTTCTCGCCCGTCGGCGCTCCGAAGGTGACCGCCGCCAGGTGCAGCTTGTCTTGACGGAGGAAGGGCAGAAGCTCGCCGACCGGTTGCCGCAGATCGGTGCCGACGCGATGAACGAGCTGGCCGGCGCTATTACCCACCAGGAACTGCGGACCCTGGAACAGATTCTCAAGAAAATTTTGCTGGCAGCCGGTGACCCGATCACCGTATTGCGGGTAGGTGATAAATGAGCAGTAGAACCTTGCGTACGCGGGCCAGCCTGGTGCTGCTGGCCATGAGCCTGGCCGGGTGTGCCAGTTACAGCGGCCTGAACACCGAAGGCGTCAGCCTGGAAGCGAAAAGCCTCAAGGCCGGGCAGTCTCTCAGCGGTGTGGCCCTGTCGCCGGCGGCCTGGCCGCAAAGTGACTGGTGGAAAAGCCTTGGCGACAGCCAGCTCGATGGCCTGATCCAGGAAGCCCTGCGGGACAGCCCGGACATGCAGATCGCCAGTGCCCGGGCTCATCAGGCTAGCGCAGCGGCCTATGCCGCAGATGCCGAGCGGATGCCGACCCTGGATGCCAGTGCCGGCATCAGCCGTTCGCGCCTGGCCCGCGATCAAGACCCCTCGGGCATCGGCGGTACCTACGCCACCGTGCGCAATATCGGCGCCAGCTTCAATTACAACTTCGACCTCTGGGGTGGCCAGCGTGCTGCCTGGGAAGCGGCGTTGGGCCAGGCCCGGGCTGCGGAAGTCGATCGTCAGGCCGCCAGCCTGACCCTGGCCGCCGACGTGGCCCGGGCCTACAGCGATCTGGGACGTGCGCACATCGTCCATGACCTGGCGGCCGAAGACCTCAAGCGTACCCGGCAGATGCTCGACCTGAGCCAGCGGCGCTTGAGCTCGGGGATCGACAGCCAGTACCAGTACCAACAGACCGAAAGTCTTGATGCCAGCGCCCAGGGCAGTTTGATCGATGCTGAAAAGCAGCTGCAGAGTGCCAAGATCGCCCTCGCAGTGTTGCTGGGCAAAGGACCGGACCGGACCAACGACATTCCCCGGCCCAAGGTGCTGCAAGCCAGCGCAGTGGCGTTGCCATCAACCCTGCCTGCCGAGCTGCTGGGACGTCGCCCGGACCTGATCGCTGCACGTTGGCGGGTCGAGGCCGCGAGCAAGAGCATCGACGCCAGCAAGACCCGCTTCTATCCCAATCTCAACCTGAGTGCCAGTGCGGGTGCCGAGTCGTTGCTGGGGGACGCGATGTTCGGCTCCGCCAGCCGTTTCTTCAGCATTGCGCCGACGATTTCCCTGCCAATTTTCGATGGGGGTCGTCTACGCGCCAGCCTGGATGCGCGGGACGCCGACTATGACCTTGCCGTAGCGCAGTACAACAAGACGCTGGTCACGGCTCTGGGAGATGTCAGCGACAGCATCTCCCAACTGCGTGATATCGGCCGGCAGATTGCTGCCCAGCAGCACGCCACTGATATCGCCCAGGACTCCTACAACACTGTGGTCCAGCGCTTCGGTTCCGGTATCGGCAACTACCTGGACGTGCTGAGCATCGAGCAGCAACTGCTGCAGGCCCAGCGCCAGCTAGCCACGTTGAATGCTCAGCAGATTGACCTGTCGATCCAACTGATGCAGGCGTTGGGGGGCGGTTTCAATACCCAGAACCTGGCCTCGGCCAACTCGACCCCAGCCCCGCAGACTAAATAATTCGAGGTATTTGTCATGGCCACCGCCGACACTCAAGTAACTGAAAACACCCCGGACGCTGGTAATTCCCGCAAGCGCAAAGTCATGCTGCTGGGGCTGGCAGCCATCGTCATACTCGGCGGCCTGGGCGTGTTCGCCTGGCATGAACTCTACGGACGCTGGAATGAAAGTACCGACGACGCCTATGTGAACGGCAACGTGGTGGAAATTACTCCGCTGGTCAGCGGTACCGTGGTCAGCATTGGTGCCGATGACGGTGACCTGGTGCATGAAGGCCAGGTGCTGATCAACTTCGACCCCAATGATGCCCAGGTTGGCCTGCAAAGCGCCGAGGCCAATCTGGCCCGCACCGTGCGCCAGGTGCGCGGCCTGTACAGCAATGTCGATGGCATGCGTGCCCAAGTGGCGGCGCAGAAGGCCGCGGTGCAGAAAGCCCAGGATAACTTCAGCCGGCGCAAGAACCTGGCCGCCAGCGGGGCGATTTCCCAGGAAGAACTGTCTCACGCACGTGATGACCTGACTACGGCGCAGAACGCCCTGGCCAATGCCCAGCAGCAACTCAACACCACCAATGCCTTGGTGGATGACACGGTGGTCTCCAACCATCCAGATGTGCAGGCCGCCGCCGCGCAACTGCGCCAGGCCTATCTGACCAATGCCCGCAGCACCCTGATTGCACCGGTTACCGGTTATGTAGCCAAGCGCACCGTGCAACTGGGCCAGCGGGTCCAGCCGGGCACCGCGTTGATGGCGGTGATTCCCCTGGACCAGCTGTGGATCGATGCCAATTTCAAGGAAACCCAGCTGCGTGACATGCGCATTGGCCAGCCGGTGGACATCGAAGCGGACATCTACGGCAGTGAGGTGAAATACAGCGGCACTATCGACAGCCTCGGCGCCGGTACTGGCAGTGCCTTTGCCCTGCTGCCGGCGCAGAACGCCACCGGCAACTGGATCAAGATCGTGCAGCGGGTGCCGGTGCGTATTCACGTGAATGCCGAAGAGCTGGCCAAGCACCCGCTGCGGGTCGGCCTGTCGACCCTGGTGAAGGTCAACCTGCGGGATCAGAGTGGCCCGGTATTGGCCCAGCAGCCACCGCAAAAAGCCTCTTTCAGCACCAACGTATATGACCGTCAGCTGGGTGAGGCCGATACCCTGATCGCCCGCCTGATCCACGACAACAGCGCGACCATTGGCAAGACTGCCCAGCGCTGATTCGCTAATCCGTCAGCCCCGGCATCGTCTAGAGGCCGGGGTGCCAGCCTAGCTCCAAAGGATTCGCGATGAGCAATAACGCGTCTTTCACGCCTCCCAGCCTGCTACTGAGTACCATCGGCCTGTCCCTGGCGACCTTCATGCAGGTGCTCGACACCACCATCGCCAACGTGGCGTTGCCGACCATCTCCGGTAATCTCGGGGTGAGTTCGGAGCAGGGCACTTGGGTCATTACCTCGTTCGCCGTGAGCAACGCGATTGCCTTGCCGCTGACCGGTTGGCTGAGCCGGCGTTTCGGTGAGGTGAAGCTGTTTATCTGGGCCACCATCCTGTTTGTGCTGGCCTCGTTTCTCTGTGGTATTGCCACTTCGATGCCGGAGTTGGTGGGTTTTCGTGTGCTGCAAGGGGTGGTGGCGGGGCCGCTGTACCCAATGACCCAGACGTTGCTGATCGCTGTCTATCCGCCAGCGAAAAGGGGCATGGCCCTGGCATTGCTGGCGATGGTCACAGTGGTGGCGCCGATTGCCGGGCCGATACTCGGCGGCTGGATCACCGATAGCTATAGCTGGCCGTGGATCTTCTTCATCAACGTGCCAATTGGCCTGTTTGCCGCGTGGGTAGTCAGGCAGCAATTGAAGGCGCGACCGGTGTTCACCAGTCGTCAGCCTATGGACTACGTCGGATTACTGAGCCTGATCGTCGGCGTGGGCGCCTTGCAGATCGTCCTCGACAAGGGCAACGATCTGGACTGGTTCGAATCCAACTTCATCATCATCGGCAGCCTGATTTCGGTGATCGCCCTGGCGGTGTTCGTGATCTGGGAAATGACTGATCGTCATCCGGTGGTCAACCTGCGTCTGTTCGCCCACCGCAATTTCCGCATCGGCACCATTGTGCTGGTGGGCGGTTACGCCGGCTTCTTCGGGATCAATCTGATCCTGCCGCAGTGGTTGCAGACGCAGATGGGCTACACCGCGACCTGGGCCGGCCTGGCGGTGGCGCCGATCGGTATCCTGCCGGTGCTGATGTCACCCTTTGTCGGCAAGTACGCCCACAAGTTCGACCTGCGCCTGCTGGCTGGCCTGGCGTTCCTGGCCATCGGGTTGAGCTGCTTCATGCGTGCCGGCTTTACCAGTGAAGTGGATTTCCAGCACATCGCCCTGGTGCAGTTGTTCATGGGGATTGGCGTGGCGCTGTTCTTCATGCCGACCCTGAGCATCCTGATGTCGGACCTGCCGCCACAGCAGATTGCCGATGGTGCGGGGCTGGCGACCTTCCTGCGGACTTTGGGCGGGAGTTTTGCCGCGTCGCTGACGACCTGGATCTGGATTCGCCGGGCGGATCAGCATCATGCCTACATGAGTGAAAGCATGAGCACCTTCGACCCGGTCACCCGGGAGGCACTGAACAATCTTGGTGGTGCCAGCACCAAGGCTTACGCACAACTGGACCAAGTCCTCACCAGCCAGGCGTACATGCTCTCGACGGTGGACTACTTCACCTTGTTGGGCTGGGTGTTCATGGGGCTGATTCTGCTGGTCTGGCTGGCCAAGCCGCCGTTCGCCGCCAAGGCTGGTCCGGCGTCGGCGGGGCATTGATAGTCTTCGTCGCAGGCGCTGGCGTGCGACCGGGCAATGCAAGGCTTTCTGGCCCCTTCGCCGGCAAGCCGGCTCCTACGATAGGGAATCTGTTGTAGGAGCTGGCTTGCCAGCGAAGGCGTCCGACAGAGCAGTGCAAGGCTTTCTGGCCTCTTCGCCGGCAAGCCGGCTCCTACGGTAGGGAATCTGTTGTAGGCGCTGGCTTGCCAGCGAAGGCGTCCGACAGGGCAGTGCAAGGCTTGCGGCCTCTTCGCCGGCAAGCCGGCTCCTACGGTAGGGAATCTGTTGTAGGAGCTGGCTTGCCAGCGAAGGCGTCCGACAGGGCAGTGCAAGGCTTGCTGGCCCCTTCGCCGGCAAGCCGGCTCCTACGGTAGGGGATCTGTTGTAGGCGCTGGCTTGCCAGCGAAGGCGTCCGACAGGGCAGTGCAAGGCTTTCTGGCCTCTTCGCCGGCAAGCCGGCTCCTACGGTAGGGAATCTGTTGTAGGAGCTGGCTTGCCAGCGAAGGCGTCCGACAGCGCAGTGCAAGGCTTACTGGCCCCTTCGCCGGCAAGCCGGCTCCTACGGTAGGGAATCTGTTGTAGGAGCTGGCTTGCCAGCGAAGGCGTCCGACAGGGCAGTGCAAGGCTTGCTGGCCTCTTCGCCGGCAAGCCGGCTCCTACGGTAGCGAAGACGTCCGTTCAGGGCGAACCGGGCAACGCCAGTTGCGTCGGTACAAAATCGAACGCTGCCAGCTGAAAACCCTGTTCATCCACCTGCAACGCCCAACCTTGACGGTCCCAGTCCCCCAGCACGATGCGCTTGGCGGCTTGCTCACCAATCTGCAGCTTGTGAATCGCCGGGCGGTGGGTGTGGCCGTGCACCAAGGTGCGTACGCCATGCTCTTGCATCACCCGCGGCACTTCGTCCGGGGTCACGTCGACAATGTCGTTGGCTTTCATGCGGGTCTGGGCGCGGCTCTCGTTACGCAGCTTGCGCGCCAGTTTGCGCCGGGTACGCAGCGGCAGATGCCGCAGAATCCACAGGCTCAGCGGGTTGCGCAGGTAACGACGCATGCGCATGTAGGCCTCGTCACGGGTGCACAGGCTGTCGCCGTGCATCAGCAATACCGGCTCACCGTAGAAGTCGACGACGCTGGGGTCTTTGAGCAGGGTGGCGCCCGCCGCCTTGCAAAAGGCCTGGCCGAGCATGAAGTCGCGATTGCCATGCATCAGGAATACCTGTGTACCGCTGTCGCTGAGCTCGCGCAGTGCCTGGCAAATGGAAAGCTGGTAGGGGGTCATGGCATCGTCGCCGATCCATACCTCGAAGAAGTCCCCGAGGATGTACAGCGCCTCGGCGGCGCGGGCGCGCCCACCGAGTAAATCCAGAAACGCCCGGGTAATATCCGGGCGCGCATCGATCAGATGCAGATCTGAAATCAGCAATATCACTCAACGATCTCGGCTTTCTCGATGATCACGTCGTCTGCTGGTACGTCCTGGTGGCCGGACTTCATGGTGGTGGCCACGCCCTTGATCTTGTCGACCACTTCAGTGCCGGCGATCACTTTGCCGAATACCGCATAGCCCCAGCCCTGTACGGTCTTGCCGCTGTGGTTGAGGAAGCTATTGTCGGCAACGTTGATGAAGAACTGCGCGGAAGCCGAATGCGGCTCCATGGTGCGAGCCATGGCAACGGTGTACTTGTCGTTGGAGAGGCCGTTGTCAGCTTCATTCTGGATGCTTGGGCGCTTGTCTTTCTTTTCCTTCATGCCAGGTTCGAAGCCGCCGCCCTGAACCATGAAGTTACCGATGACGCGGTGAAATACGGTGTTCTCATAGTGACCGGCTTTCACGTACTCGATGAAGTTGGCCACGGTCAACGGGGCTTTCTCGGCGTTCAGTTCCAGCACGATTTCGCCGTGGTTGGTGGTCAGTTTGACTTGGGTCATGGTCGGTACTCTTTATAAGGAAAAGCGTTTTCAAGAAAATCCTGGGTGTCGGGACACGCGAGTGCTCCGAGCCGGTATGGCCATCCTGCAGCCAAGGAGCGCAGTTTAGCGTGACAGCCACGAATTTCGAGGCTGTTTTTTCACTTGCCGGCTATTAATCGCCGCAGTTTTAAAGTTCCGCTCTGTCAGGCGCTTGACAGCATCGGCTATGATATCCGTTTTGATTTGTCAGGCCGCATCCGGCCGCGCACTTGTACGTTCAAGGATCCTATGAGCAAGCCCACTGTCGACCCTACCTCGAATTCCAAGACTGGACCGGCCGTTCCGGTCAACTTCCTGCGCCCGATCATCCAGGCGGACCTGGACTCGGGTAAGCACACGCAGATCGTGACCCGCTTCCCGCCGGAGCCCAACGGCTACCTGCACATCGGTCACGCCAAGTCGATCTGTGTGAACTTCGGTCTGGCCCAGGAATTCGGCGGCGTCACTCACCTGCGTTTCGACGACACCAACCCGGCCAAGGAAGACCAGGAATACATCGACGCCATCGAAAGCGACGTCAAGTGGCTGGGCTTCGAATGGTCCGGCGAAGTGCGCTATGCCTCGCAGTATTTCGACCAGTTGCACGACTGGGCGGTGGAGCTGATCAAGGCGGGCAAGGCCTATGTCTGCGACCTGACCCCTGAGCAAGCCAAGGAATACCGCGGCAGCTTGACCGAGCCGGGCAAGAACAGCCCGTTCCGCGAGCGCTCGGTAGAAGAGAACCTGGACTGGTTCGCACGCATGCGTGCCGGTGAGTTCGCTGATGGCGCACGGGTACTGCGGGCCAAGATCGACATGGCTTCGCCGAACATGAACCTGCGCGACCCGATCATGTATCGCATCCGTCACGCTCACCACCACCAGACCGGTGACAAGTGGTGCATCTACCCGAACTATGACTTCACCCACGGCCAGTCGGATGCCATCGAAGGCATCACCCACTCGATCTGCACCCTGGAGTTCGAAAGCCATCGCCCGCTGTACGAATGGTTCCTCGACAGCCTGCCGGTACCGGCGCACCCGCGCCAGTATGAGTTCAGCCGCCTGAACCTGAACTACACCATCACCAGCAAGCGCAAGCTCAAGCAATTGGTGGACGAGCAGCACGTCAACGGTTGGGACGACCCACGCATGTCGACCCTGTCGGGTTTCCGTCGTCGTGGCTACACGCCCCAATCCATCCGCAACTTCTGCGAGATGATCGGCACCAACCGTTCCGACGGCGTGGTGGACTTCGGCATGCTGGAATTCAGCATCCGTGACGATCTGGACCACAGTGCGCCGCGCGCCATGTGCGTGCTGCGTCCGCTGAAAGTCGTGATCACCAACTACCCGGAAGGCCAGGTCGAGAACCTCGAACTGCCGCGTCATCCGAAAGAAGACATGGGCGTGCGTGCACTGCCATTCGCCCGTGAGATCTATATCGACCGTGACGACTTCATGGAAGAGCCGCCAAAGGGCTACAAGCGCCTGGAGCCGGCCGGTGAAGTGCGCCTGCGTGGCAGCTACGTGATCCGTGCCGACGAGGCGATCAAGGATGCCGACGGCAATATCGTCGAGCTGCGTTGCTCGTATGATCCGGACACCCTGGGCAAGAACCCTGAAGGCCGCAAGGTCAAGGGCGTGGTTCACTGGGTGCCGGCTGCCGCCAGCGTCGAGTGTGAAGTGCGCCTGTACGATCGTCTGTTCCGTTCGGCGAACCCTGAAAAGGCCGAAGACAGCGCCAGCTTCCTCGACAACATCAACCCTGACTCCCTGCAAGTGCTCACTGGTTGTCGTGCTGAACCCTCCCTGGGCAACGCACAGCCGGAAGACCGTTTCCAGTTCGAGCGCGAAGGCTACTTCTGCGCGGATATCAAGGACTCGAAACCAGGTGCTCCGGTATTCAACCGTACTGTGACCCTGCGCGACTCCTGGGGTCAGTGATTCAGTCAAGGAACTAACGTGCTTACGATCTACAACACGCTCACCAAGAGCAAAGAAGTCTTCAAGCCGCTGGATGGCAACAATGTGCGCATGTATGTCTGCGGGATGACCGTGTACGACTACTGTCACATCGGCCATGGCCGCAGCATGGTGGCGTTTGACCTGGTAACCCGCTGGCTGCGGTTCAGCGGTTACAACCTGACCTATGTGCGCAACATCACCGACATCGAAGACAAGATCATCAATCGGGCCCGCGAGAACGGCGAGCCGTTCGATGTGCTGACCGAGCGCATGATCACCGCGATGCACGAGGACGAGGCGCGCCTCAACATCCTCAAACCGGACATGGAGCCGCGGGCCACGGATCATATCCCGGGCATGTTGACGATGATCCAGACCCTGATCGACAAGGGTTACGCATATGCTCCAGGGAATGGCGACGTGTACTACCGCGTCGCCAAGTTCATGGGCTACGGCAAGCTGTCGCGCAAGAAGATCGAAGATCTGCGCATTGGTGCACGGATCGAAGTCGACGAGTCGAAACAGGACCCGCTGGACTTTGTACTGTGGAAAGCCACCAAGCCGGGCGAGCCGAGCTGGGAGTCGCCGTGGGGCGCCGGACGTCCGGGTTGGCACATCGAATGCTCGGTGATGTCCACCTGCTGCCTGGGCGAGACCTTCGACATTCATGGCGGCGGCAGCGACCTGGAATTCCCGCACCATGAAAACGAAATTGCCCAGAGCGAAGCGGCCACCGGCAAGACCTACGCCAACGCGTGGATGCACTGCGGGATGATTCGCATCAATGGCGAGAAGATGTCCAAGTCCTTGAACAACTTCTTCACCATTCGCGATGTGCTCGCCAAGTACCATCCGGAAGTGGTGCGTTACCTGCTGGTAGCCAGCCACTACCGCAGCGCCATCAACTACTCGGAAGACAACCTCAAGGACGCCAAGGGCGCCCTCGAGCGTTTCTACCACGCGCTCAAGGGCCTGCCGAAAGTGGCGCCGGCCGGTGGTGAAGCCTTTGTCGAACGTTTCACCCAGGTGATGAACGACGACTTCGGCACCCCGGAAGCCTGCGCCGTGCTGTTCGAAATGGTGCGCGAGATCAACCGCCTGCGCGAGAGTGATGTCGATGCGGCGGCCGGTCTGGCGGCTCGCCTGAAAGAGCTGGCCAGCGTCCTGGGCGTGCTGCAACTGGAGGCCGATGATTTCCTGCAGGCCGGTGCCGAAGGCCGGGTCGATGCTGCAGAAGTCGAGGCGCTGATTCAGGCTCGCCTGGCGGCCCGTGCCAACAAGGACTGGGCCGAGTCCGACCGGATCCGTGACCAGATCACCGCAATGGGTGTGATCCTGGAAGACGGCAAGGGCGGCACTACCTGGCGTCTGGCTGACTAAGCCGACGTTTGCTGCAACAAGAAACCCGCCTGGTGCGGGTTTTTTGTTGCCCGTAGAACAGTGCCTGCTTGCTCAGGCCAGCGAAGCGAGGCGCTCCACCGTGTCGGGGTAGCGCTCCACCAGGCGTATCAGGGTCGTGGCCTGGGCATTGGGTGTGGCGCGGCCCTGTTCCCAGTTTTCCAGGGTGCGGGTGTTGGTACGCAGGTACATGGCGAATACCGAGCGCGAGAGGTTGAGTTGCTGGCGGATGTGCATCACCTCGGCGGCGGTAATGGGCGGCAGTTTGTCGAGCTTCACTTTATGGCTGCGCAGGGTGATCTTGCCCTGACGTTCCTGGGTGAGGGCGTCGATGCCTTCTACCAGTTCGGAAAAGATGTCACGTTTGGTCATGTCTTCTGGCCTCGATTTCACGTTCCAGCAGTTGTTTGAGCTGTTGTCGCTGCTGCGGTAGCAGGTCGTCCATCTGGTCCTTGTCGAACAAGGTAAAGAGCCAGAACTGCGCTCCTCCGGACCACCAGTAATAAATCACCCTAAGCCCGCCACGCTTGCCCTTGTTGCGTCGCTCATCGACGAAACGCATCTTGCGCAAGCCAGCGGTGCCTTGAATGAGATCACCCGCGTGCGGGTGTTGCAGCAACTCGATCTGCAGTTCGCAGAACAACTCGTCATCAAGGAAGTCCTTTCGGTATCGCTGAAATGCCGGCAGTTCAATAAACAAAGCATTCATATACTACGCTTCCTGCGTACACATTGGAGGGTGCTGCAGCTTTGGTCAACCCCCGCTGAGCGCCGCGTTTGATCTGGCAACAGTTTATGCCGCCAGCCTCTGGCTGAATCTCGGACCAGGCCGCTGCGACAGGAAAGGCAATTCCGAGTTTTGCCGGGAAGAGGGCAGGGCAGGGCCCAGAAACGCAAAACGGCACCCGAAGGTGCCGTTCTGTTTGGTGCGCTGAAGCCTAGGCGATCAACCCGCCAGACCGGAGTGCTGGACCAGGGTCAACAGCGGCTGCGGATAGACGCCGAGGAAGAACGCCAGGACCGCGATGGCCAGCAGCATGACGCCACCGGCTTTCTGTTCCCAGTGCAGTTGTGCATCGACGCGACGCAGGTTCGGCTCGATCAGGAACAGCGTCACCATTACCCGCAGGTAGTAGAAGACGCCGATCGCGCTACCCATGACCAGAGAGCCTACCAACCACCATTGGTGTGCTTCGACACCAGTGGCAATGATGTAGAACTTGCCGATAAAGCCTGCAGTCAGCGGAATGCCGGCCAGGGACAGCATCATCACGGTGAGCACGGCGGTCAGGTACGGACGGCGCCAGAACAGGCCGCGGTATTCGTACAGGGCGTCGGCGTCACGGCCTTTGTACGGTGAAGACATCAGGGTAATTACGCCGAAAGCACCGAGGCTGGTGATCACGTAAGTGACCAGGTATACGCCGATGGCTTCCATCGCCAGGCCCTTGCTTGCCACCAGGGCGATCAGCAGGTAGCCGAAGTGGGCGATGGACGAGTAACCCAGCAGACGCTTGAGGTTGCTCTGGGTCAGCGCCAGCAAGTTGCCTACCAGGATCGACGCAATGGCAATCACCGTCAGCACGTCGCTCAGGATACCGCTGCTGGCCACTGGCGAGAGCTGGAACAGACGCACCAGCACCGCGAACACCGCGACCTTGCTGGCGGTTGCCAGGAAGGCTGCCACTGGGGCTGGAGCGCCTTCGTAGACGTCCGGGGTCCAGAGGTGGAAAGGCACCAGCGACAGCTTGAACGCCAGGCCGATCAGCATCATGCCCAGACCCAGTTGCGCCAGCGGGCTTGGCAGCCCGGTGGCAGCGAGGGCGTGGCCGATGCCGCTGAAGCTCAGGCTGCCGGCTTCGGCGTAGAGCAGTGCCATGCCGAACAACAGGAAGCCTGAGCCGGCGGCCGACAGCACCATGTACTTGATGCCGGCTTCCAGCGAGCGCTTGTTGAAGAAGGCATAGGCTACTAGGCCGTAGACCGGTACCGAGAGCAGTTCCAGGCCGATGAACAGGCCAGCCAGGTTCTGCGCACTGACCAGCACCAGACCACCAGCGGCGGCCAGCAGGATCAGCAGATACAGCTCTTCACGGTTGCCTGGGTAACCGCTGCTGCCATCGCCCAGGTAGGCGTGGGCGAGGGTAACGCAGGCCAGAGTGGCCACCAGGATCAGGGCCATGTACAGGCAGGCGAACTGGTCGATCTGCAGCAGGGGCGTTACTGCCAGTGGTGCGACTTTCAGCACCGGGAAGATCGACAGCAATGCCAGGTTCAGGCCCGCCACTGAAAGCAGGAAGGTCTGGGCGTGGTTGCGACGCCAGGCGATCGCCAACATCACCACCACAAGGGTGGCGCTGGTGATCAACAGCGGCGCCAGGGCGATAAAGTGTTGAATGGTAAAGTCCATAGCGCTCTTACCGGGCCGAAGCGAGTTGAGTGAAGGCGGTGCTGAGCCATTGCTGCACGCCATGCATGGTGGCGGCAGAGGTATCGAGGAACGGTTGCGGGTACACGCCGAGATAGATCAGCAGTACCGCCAGTCCCAGCACCATGATCAGTTCGCGAGCATCCATGCCATGTAGCACGGCGTCCGATTTGGACGGGCCGAAGTAGGCACGGTGGATCATGATCAGCGAGTAGACCGAACCGAACACCAGACCAGAGGTGGCGATCGCGGTGATCCACGGTGCGCTGGCGAAGGTTCCGATCAGGATCAGGAATTCGCCGACGAAGTTGCCGGTGCCCGGCAAGCCCAGGGACGCCGCCGCAAAGAACAGGCTGATGGCTGGCAGGTAGGCAATCTTCGACCACAGGCCGCCCATTTCACGCATGTCGCGAGTATGGGTGCGCTCGTACAACTGGCCGCTGAGAATAAACAGTGCGGCTGCCGAAACACCGTGAGCCAGCATCTGGATCACCGCGCCCTGCAGGGCCAACTGGCTGCCGGAGTAGATGCCGATCAGCACGAAGCCCATGTGGGAAACGCTGGAGAAGGCGATCAGGCGCTTGATGTCGGTCTGAGCGAAGGCCAGGAAGGCCCCGTAGAAGATCCCGACCAGACCCAGGGTCATGGCGATCGGTGCAAACTCAGCCGAAGCATTGGGGAACAGCGGCAGGGCAAAGCGCAGCAGGCCGTAGGCCGCGGTCTTCAGCAGGATACCGGCCAGGTCCACGGAACCGGCGGTCGGTGCCTGGGCGTGAGCGTCAGGCAACCAGGAGTGGAACGGTACCACCGGCAGCTTCACCGCGAAGGCGATGAAGAAGCCGAGCATCAGGATGTACTCGGTGGTGGTCGACATCTTGGTTTTCAGCAACTGGGCGTAATCGAAAGTGATCACCCCGGTGTTGTTGAAGTTGACCAGCACCAGGCCAAGGATCGCCACCAGCATGATCAGGCCGGAAGCCTGGGTGAAGATGAAGAACTTGGTCGCCGCGTAGATCCGGGTTTTCTTGCCGTCCGCCGAGCTGTGACCCCAGAGCGCGATGAGGAAGTACATCGGCACCAGCATCATTTCCCAGAAGAAGAAGAACATGAACAGGTCGAGGGCCAGGAACACGCCGACAACACCGCCCAGGATCCACATCAGGTTCAGGTGGAAGAAGCCCACGTGACGCTGGATCTCTTTCCAGGAGCAGAGTACCGAGAGGATACCCAGCAGGCCGGTCAGCAGGATCATCAACAACGACAGGCCGTCCAGGGCCAGGTGTACGTTGATGCCAAAGCGTTCGATCCAGACATGCTTGAACTCGAGGGCCCAAGTCGGATCGGCGCCAGGTGCCGGAGCGAATGAATAATTACCGTGGGACCACAGCCAGAGGCCGAGGGCGAGTTCCAGGGTCATGGTCAACAGCGCAATCCAGCGCGGGAGGGTGGCGCCGAAGCGCTCAGCCATCCAGCACAGCAGGCCGCCGATGAAGGGGATCAGGATTAGCCAAGGCAGAATCATGACGGGCTCAATTCCTTTCGCAAGTTCGCAAGGTTCATATCAGACCGC
This sequence comes from Pseudomonas sp. Fl4BN1, assembly GCF_009908285.1. Taxonomy (GTDB): domain Bacteria; phylum Pseudomonadota; class Gammaproteobacteria; order Pseudomonadales; family Pseudomonadaceae; genus Aquipseudomonas. The sequence goes on along the minus strand of NZ_JAAARM010000011.1, from coordinate 60,814 downwards.
TACCAGCACGATGGCGCCGATGACCAGCACGGCACCAGCGGCCATCGAAGCGGCGTACCAACGCAGTTGACCGGTTTCGGTACGGCTCAGGGAGTTGTGGCCCCCTTTGGCTATACGCGGGATCAAACCGATGGTTTGATCGAACGGGTCCTTGCGCAGTACATGGCTGATGGCCAGGTATGGCTTGACGAACAGTTTGTCGTAGATCCAGTCGAAGCCCCAGGCGGCGAACCACCAGGCCGAGAGCAGACGCCCAATGCCGCTGTTGGCGATGGCAGTGACGACGCGACGCTTGCCGAGGAACAACAGGGCTGCCAGCAGGATACCGGCCAGGGCGATGGCGCCCGAGGCGATTTCCAGGCTGTGCTTGGCTTCGCCGCCGGCATGCCCAATGCTTTGCGGCAGTACGCCGTGCAGCGGTGGGGTGATCATGGCGCCGATGGCGGTGGACAGGATGATCAGTACCGACAGGGGCAGCCAGTGGGAGATCCCGTGACCGGCGTGGGCTTCAGTCTTGGCTTCACCGTGGAAGGTGATGAAGATCAGGCGGAAGGTGTACAGCGAGGTCATGAACGCACCCACCAAGCCGGCGTACAGCAGGCCATGGTTGCCGCTGGCGAAGGCTTCCCAGAGGATCTCGTCCTTGGAGTAGAAGCCCGCAGTCACCAGTGGCAGGGCCGCAAGGGCCGCGCCGCCGACGATGAAGCTGGCATAGGCCAGTGGCAGCTTTTTCCACAGACCGCCCATCTTGAAGATGTTCTGCTCGTGGTGGCAGGCAACGATCACCGCACCGGAAGCAAGGAACAACAGGGCCTTGAAGAAGGCGTGGGTCATCAGGTGGAAGATCGCGCCATCCCAGGCACCAACGCCCAGGGCCAGGAACATGTAGCCGATCTGGCTCATGGTCGAGTAGGCAAGGATGCGCTTGATGTCGGTCTGTACCAGCGCGGCGAAGCCGGCCAGTACCAGGGTCACACCGCCGACCACGCCCACCAGGTGCAGGATGTCCGGCGCCAGGGTGAACAGGCCGTGGGTCCGGGCGATCAGGTAGACGCCAGCAGTCACCATGGTTGCAGCGTGGATCAGTGCCGATACCGGGGTCGGGCCGGCCATCGCATCCGCCAGCCAGGTTTGCAGTGGCAGTTGTGCCGATTTACCGACAGCACCGCCCAGCAGCATCAGGGTCGCCAGGGTGATCCAGAAGTCGCCGGCCTGGAATTTCTGCGGTGCCAGCACCAGCAGTTCCTGGATGTTCAGCGTGCCCACCTGTTGGAACAGGATGAACAGGCCGATGGCCATGAACACGTCGCCGATACGGGTAACGATAAAGGCCTTGAGTGCAGCGTTACCGTTGTTGCGGTTGCTGTAGTAGAAACCGATCAACAGGTAGGAGCACAGACCCACGCCTTCCCAGCCGAAGTACAGGAACAACAGGTTATCGCCCAGGACCAGGAACAGCATGCTGGCGATAAACAGGTTGGTGTAGGCGAAGAACCGCGAGTAACCGGCTTCACCGCGCATGTACCAGGAGGCAAACAGGTGGATCAGGAAGCCGACACCGACCACGACGCCGAGCATGGTGATCGACAGACCGTCGATATACAGGGCGAAGTTCGGGGTGAAACCCTCTACTGCCATCCACTGCCACAACACCAGGGTGTAGTGGCCACCTTCAGGAGGCGCGACGTTGAATTGCCAGATCACATAGGCGGCCACGATGGCCGAGAGGCCGATGGAGCCGACGCCGATCAGGGCCGCAAGGTTTTCCGAGATGCGTCCACGGGAGAACGACAGCAGCAGAAAGCCGATCAGGGGGAATAGGAAAGTCAGAAAGATAAGGTTCATCCGCGCATCTCGCTGGCAGCGTCGATATCAAGCGTATGGAAGCGGCGATACAGTTGCAGCAGGATCGCCAGGCCAATACTGGCTTCGGCGGCTGCGAGGCTGATCACCAGGATGAACATGACTTGTCCATCCGGCTGCGCCCAGCGGGCGCCGGCAACGATGAAGGCCAATGCAGAGGCATTCATCATTACTTCCAGGCTCATCAATACGAAGAGAATGTTGCGGCGGACCATCAGGCCGACCAGACCGAGGCAGAACAGGATGCCGGCAACTGCCAGGCCATGTTCCATTGGGATAGTACCCAGAGAGATATCAGGCATGGGGTTACTCCTTCGCCTCGTTGCGGCCCAGGTGGAACGCCGTGACGGCTGCAGCGAGCAGCAGCATCGAGGCGAGTTCGACCACCAGCAGATAAGGGCCGAACAGGCTGATGCCCACGGCCTTGGCGCTGACGGTGGTGTGGCCGATGCCGGCACCGCTCTGGTGGCTGAACAGTACGTACAGCAGTTCAGCCAGCAGCAGGGCACCGAGAATCACCGGACCGATCCAGATGCCCGGCGTGAGCCAGATGCGCTCTTGCTGGGCGGCGGCCGGGCCGAGGTTGAGCATCATCACCACGAACACGAACAGCACCATGATGGCGCCGGCGTAGGCGATCACTTCCAGGGCACCGGCGAACGGCGCGCCGAGGCTGAAGAAGGTCATCGCCACGGCGATCAGCGAAATGATCAGGTAGAGCAGGGCGTGCACAGGGTTGGTGTTAGTCACCACTCGAAGCGTGGAAACCACTGCAACACCTGACGCGAAATAGAAAGCGAATTCCATCTTTCTTCCTTAAGGCAGCAAGCTCTTCACGTTGATCGGTTCGGCTTCATTCTGCGCGGAGCCCTTCGGCTTCCCGGCAATGGCCATACCTGCAACACGATAGAAGTTGTAATCAGGGTTCTTTCCGGGACCGGAGATCAGCAGATCTTCTTTCTCGTAAACCAGATCCTGACGTTTGAACTCGGCCATCTCGAAATCCGGTGTCAGCTGGATCGCGGTGGTCGGGCAGGCTTCCTCGCAGAGGCCGCAGAAAATGCAGCGCGAGAAGTTGATGCGGAAGAAGTCCGGGTACCAGCGACCGTCTTCGGTTTCAGCTTTCTGCAGCGAGATGCAACCCACCGGGCAGGCCACGGCGCACAGGTTGCAGGCTACACAGCGCTCTTCGCCATCGGGGTCGCGGGTCAGCACGATGCGGCCACGGTAGCGCGGCGGCAGGTAGACCGGCTCTTCGGGGTATTGCAGGGTGTCGCGCTTGCGAAAGCCATGGCCGAAGACCATCACCAGGCTGCGCAACTGGGTACCAGTACCCTTAACGATGTCGCCAATATATTTGAACATGGGTCAAATCCTCACTGAACCGCGCCCGCTGGCGTGTTCAACAACACGACCGCAGCGGTCACCAGCAAATTGATCAGGGTCAGCGGCAGGCAGAATTTCCAGCTGAAATCCATCACCTGGTCATAACGCGGACGCGGGATGGAGGCGCGCAGCAGAATGAACAGCATGATGAAGAACGCGGTCTTCAGGGCAAACCAGATGAACGACAGTTGCGGCAGGATGCCGAACGGACCGTGCCAGCCACCGAAGAACAGGGTGACCAACAGTGCCGAGATCAAGATGATGCCGATGTACTCGCCAACGAAGAACATGCCCCATTTCATGCCGGCGTATTCAATATGGTAGCCGTCGGCCAGTTCCTGTTCCGCTTCCGGCTGGTCGAAGGGGTGACGGTGAGTCACGGCCACGCCAGCGATGAAGAAGGTACAGAAGCCGAAGAACTGCGGAATGATGAACCACAGGTTCTGCGCCTGGTACTCGACGATGTCGCGCATGTTGAACGAACCGACCTGGACCACGATGCCCATCAGCGCCAGGCCCATGAACACTTCATAGGACACGGTCTGGGCCGAAGCCCGCAGGGCACCCAGCAAGGCGAACTTGTTGTTGCTCGACCAGCCGGCGAACAGCACCGCGTAGACCGACAGGCCGGCCATGGCGAAGAAGAACAGCAGGCCGATGTTCAGGTCCGCCACGCCCCAGGTCGGGGTGATCGGGATGATCGAGAAGGCGATCAGCAAGGCGCTCATGGCCACTACCGGCGCCAGGGTGAAGATCACCTTGTCGGCGAACGGTGGGGTCCAGTCTTCCTTGAAGAACATCTTCAGCATGTCGGCGGCGATCTGGAACATGCCGAATGGGCCAACGCGGTTCGGACCGTAACGGTCCTGCCACCAGCCCAGCAGGCGACGCTCGACAAAGCTCAACAGTGCACCTGAGACCACCACGGCCAGCAGAATGACGATGGCCTTGATCACGGTCAGGATCACGTCGATCACTTCAGGGGTAAACCAACTCATTGCGCCGCCTCCTGCAGACCGTCAACGGATTTGCCAAAGATAGCCGGAGGGATCCCCGGCAGACCGGCTGGCAGGCCTACCAGGCCGGCACCCAGCTCTTCGTTGATACGCAGCGGCAGACGCAGGGTCTGGCCGGCCACGTTCACCGCGAGCAAGGCGCCATCGTTGACACCCAGGCGATCGGCCTCGGACTTGGCCAGGGCCACATAGGCTGCAGGGATGCGTTCCTGCACCGGAGCGGCTTTCGAAGAGTTCTCCTCACTGCCGAACAGATGGTAGAACGGCACGGCTTGCCAGGTGCCCTGCGCCGGGGAGAAGGCCCGCGGTACGCTGGCGAACCAGCTGAGGCGGTCGCCCTGGCTTTCGATCAGGCGAGTACCCGGGTCACCGGCACGCAGGTGGCCACCGACTTCGTCCTGGAACTTGTTCCAGGCCTGTGGCGAGTTCCAGCCTGGCGACCAGGCGAATGGTACTTGCGAGCGCGGTTCGGCAGAGCCCGAGTAACCTTCCATGGAGTAGGCGAAGGCGGTATCCGGGTCTTGCGGGGTACGCGGTTCGTGCACGCTCTGGTTGGCGCGCATGGCGGTACGGCCGCTGTAGCGCAGCGGTTCGCGAGCCAGTTTCATGCCCTTGATACGGAACGCCGCGGAAGGTGCGGCTTCGACGATGCTGGCCAGTTGCGCAGTGCTCGCGGCGCAGGCAGCGGTCACGTGGTCCAGCTGGGTCCAGTCCACCGGCTTGTCCAGCAAGGTAGAGCGCAGGGCATGCAGCCAACGCCAGCCTTCGTGGACCATGATGCTGGCGTCCAGGTAGGTCGGGTCGAAGACCTGGAAGAAGCGCTGGGCGCGACCTTCCTGACTGACCAGGGTGCCGTCGCCTTCGGCGAAGCTCGCCGCCGACAGCACCAGGTGCGCACGCTCAAGGGTGGCGGTCTGTTGGTGATCGGCAACGATTACCACCTTCGCCGCGCTCAGCGCTGCATCCACCGTGGCCGCATCGGTGCGGGTGTACAGGTCGTTTTCCAGCACTACGATGGCGTCGGCACGGCCAGAGATCACCGCTTGCAGGGCTGCGTCCAGGGATTCGCCGCCGAGCATGGCCAGGCCGAGGCTGTTGGCCTCTGGCACCACCAGGCTGATGGAGCCGGCTTTCTCGCGCAGCTTCAGGGCCTTGGCGATGTTGGCCGCGGCTTCGATCAATGCCTTGGAACCCAGGGAAGTACCGGCAATGATCAGCGGACGCTTGGCTGCCAGCAGGGCATCGGCGATGCGCTTGGCCAGTTCCAGGGCGTCGCTGTCCAGGCCTTCCACGGCAGGGGCGCTGGCGTCGATGGCGTGGGCCACGGCGAAACCGATGCGCGCCAGGTCGTCGGGAGCGGCGTGTACACACTCCTCGGCGATGTCGTCGAGCTTGGTTTCAGCCAGGCTGGCAATGAACAGTGGGTTCAGTGCGTGCTGGCCGATGTTTTTAACGGCGGCGTCGAGCCACGGCTGAACGCGCATGGCGTCGGCCATTTCCTCGGCCTTGCCCTTGACCGACTGGCGCAGGGCCAGGGCCATGCGGGCGGCGGTCTGGGTCAGGTCTTCGCCAAGGACGAAGACCGCGTCGTGGTCTTCGATGTCGCGCATGTTCGGAACCGGCAGCGGGCTGTCGTTCAGAACCTGCAGCACCAGGCGGATGCGCTCCAGCTCGGAGGCCTCGATACCCGAGTAGAAGTGCTCGGCGCCCACCAGTTCACGCAGTGCGTAGTTGCTTTCCAGGCTGGCGCGAGGCGAGCCGATACCGACGATATTGCGACCGCGCAACAGATCGGCGGCCTGGTCCAGTGCCTGGTCCAGGGTCAGCTTGGTGCCGTCGGCCAGGCGGGGCTGGCGTGGACGGTCCTTGCGGTTGACGTAGCCATAACCGAAACGGCCACGGTCGCAGAGGAAGTACTGGTTCACCGAGCCGTTGTAGCGGTTCTCGATGCGGCGCAGCTCGCCGTAGCGCTCGCCCGGGGAGATGTTGCAACCGCTGGAGCAGCCATGGCAGATGCTCGGTGAGAACTGCATGTCCCACTTGCGGTTGTAGCGCTCGGAGTGAGTCTTGTCGGTGAACACACCGGTCGGGCAGACCTCGGTGAGGTTGCCGGAGAACTCGCTTTCCAGCACGCCGTCTTCAACGCGCCCGAAGTACACGTTGTCGTGGGCGCCGTACACACCGAGGTCAGTGCCGCCGGCGTAGTCCTTGTAGAAGCGCACGCAGCGATAGCAGGCGATGCAGCGGTTCATCTCGTGGGAAATGAACGGGCCGAGGTCCTGGTTCTGGTGGGTACGCTTGGTGAAGCGATAACGGCGCTCGTTGTGGCCGGTCATCACTGTCATGTCTTGCAGGTGGCAGTGACCGCCTTCCTCGCAGACCGGGCAGTCGTGCGGGTGGTTGGTCATCAGCCATTCTACGACGCTGGCGCGGAAGGCCTTGGACTCTTCATCGTCGATGGAGATCCAGGTGTTGTCGGTGGCTGGGGTCATGCAGGACATGACGATACGACCACGGGTGTCGTTCTCGTCGGTGTATTGCTTGACCGCGCACTGGCGACAGGCGCCGACGCTACCTAAAGCTGGGTGCCAGCAGAAATAAGGGATGTCGAGGCCTAGTGACAGACATGCCTGTAACAGGTTGTCTGCCCCATCGACTTCGAGCGCTTTGCCGTCTACGTGGATAGTGGCCATGGTTCAAAGTTCTTCGTTGGCCCGGTGTCAGCGGGCGTGGCTAATGGAATCTTGTTATCCGTACGAGTCAACACAGCCGTTCACGGCGTCATCGCACGTCAAGCGCAGGGCACGGGCCCGGCGCCTTTATAGGTGTTACGCGCCGACTACGATCGGACGTGCCAGAGGCGGGACAGCAGCGCTGGTGGGCGCAATGCCGGCTTCGAACTCTGGACGGAAATACTTGATGGCGCTGCCCAATGGTTCCACGGCACCCGGTGCGTGAGCACAGAAGGTCTTGCCCGGGCCGAGGAAACCCACCAGACCCAGCAGGGTCTCGATGTCGCCGGGTTGACCTTCGCCGTTCTCGATGGCCATCAGCAGCTTGACGCTCCAGGGCAGGCCGTCGCGGCAAGGGGTGCAGAAGCCGCAGGATTCGCGGGCGAAGAACTGTTCCATGTTGCGCAGCAGGGACACCATGTTGACGCTGTCGTCCACGGCCATGGCCAGGCCGGTACCCATGCGGGTGCCCACCTTGGCGATGCCACCGGCGTACATTTGTGCGTCCAGGTGTTCCGGCAACAGGAAGCCGGTACCAGCGCCGCCAGGTTGCCAGCACTTGAGCTTGAAGCCGTCGCGCATGCCGCCGGCGTAGTCTTCGAACAGCTCGCGCGCGGTGACGCCAAATGGCAGCTCCCACAGGCCAGGGTTCTTCACTTTGCCGGAGAAGCCCATCAGCTTGGTGCCGTGGTCCTCACTGCCTTCACGGGCCAGGGATTTGTACCACTCCACGCCGTCGCCGATGATCGCCGGCACGTTGCACAGGGTCTCGACGTTGTTCACGCAAGTCGGCTTGCCCCACACGCCCACGGCGGCAGGGAAGGGCGGCTTGGAGCGCGGGTTGGCGCGGCGGCCTTCCAGGGAGTTGATCAGCGCGGTTTCTTCACCGCAGATGTAACGCCCGGCGCCGGTATGGACGAACAGCTCGAAATCGAAACCGCTGCCGAGGATGTTCTTGCCCAGCAGGCCGGCGGCCTTGGCTTCTTCCACGGCGCGACGCAGGTTCGCGGCGGCGGTGGTGTACTCGCCACGCAGGAAGATGTAGCCGCGGTAGGTCTTCAATGCGCGAGCACTGATCAGCATGCCTTCGATCAGCAGATGGGGCAGTTGCTCCATCAGCATGCGGTCTTTCCAGGTGTTGGGCTCCATTTCATCCGCGTTGCACAGCAGGTAGCGGATGTTCATGGATTCGTCTTTGGGCATCAGGCCCCACTTCACCCCAGTGGGGAAGCCCGCACCGCCGCGACCCTTGAGGCCCGCGTCCTTGACGGTCTGCACAATGTCGTCCTGGGACAGGTCGGCAAAGGCCTTGCGGGCCGCTGCGTAGCCGTTCTTCGTCTGGTACTCGTCGAGCCACACGGGCTCGCCGTCGTCACGCAGGCGCCAGGTCAGGGGGTGGGTTTCTGCGCTGCGCTGGATGCGGTTTGCAGGGCCGAAAGAGGTCAGGGTCATACGTAGCCCTCCAACAGTTTGGCCACGCCAGCAGGCTGTACGTCGCCGAAAGTGTCGTCATCGATCATCAGTGCCGGGGCCTTGTCGCAGTTGCCCAGGCAGCACACCGGCAGCAGGGTGAAGCGGCCGTCGCTGGTGGTCTGGCCGAGGCCGATGCCCAGCTCGCTCTGGATCTGGCTGACTACCGATTCATGGCCGCCGATGTAGCAGACCATGCTGTCGCAGACGCGAATGATGTGGCGGCCTACCGGCTGACGGAAGATCTGGCTGTAGAACGTCGCCACGCCCTCCACGTCGCTGGCCGGAATGCCGAGGATCTCGCCGATGGCGTAGACCGCGCCGTCTGGCACCCAGCCCCGTTCCTTCTGGACGATCTTCAGGGCTTCGATCGACGCCGCGCGCGGGTCTTCGTAGTGATGCATCTCGTGCTCGATGGCCGAGCGCTCGGTTTCGCTCAGGGCGAAACGGTCTGTCTGGATAAGCGTGCTGTTCATGCTTAGCGGTCCACGTCGGCCATAACGAAGTCGATACTACCCAGGTACGCGATCAAGTCCGCGACCATGCTGCCTTTGATCACCGAAGGGATCTGCTGCAGGTGCGGAAAGCTTGGGGTACGGATCCGGGTGCGATAGCTCATGGTGCCGCCATCGCTCGTCAGGTAATAACTGTTGATGCCCTTGGTCGCTTCGATCATCTGGAAGGATTCGTTGGCCGGCATTACCGGGCCCCACGAAACTTGCAGGAAGTGCGTGATCAAGGTCTCGATGTGCTGCAGGGTGCGCTCTTTCGGTGGCGGCGTGGTCAGCGGGTGATCCGCCTTGTACGGGCCTTCCGGCATGTTGCGCATGCATTGGTCGATGATCTTGATGCTCTGGCGCATTTCTTCGACGCGAACCATGCAACGGTCGTAGGCATCGCCATTGGCCGCCAGCGGCACTTCGAACTCGAAATTTTCGTAGCCGGAGTAAGGGCGGGCCTTGCGCAGGTCGAAATCGCAACCGGTGGAGCGCAGGCCGGCACCGGTGACGCCCCATTCCAAGGCTTCCTTGGTGTTGTAGGCGGCAACGCCGATGGTCCGGCCCTTGAGGATACTGTTCTGCAGGGCAGCCTTGGTGTATTCGTCGAGGCGCTTGGGCAGCCATTCGACGAAGTCCTTGACCAGCTTGTCCCAGCCGCGCGGCAGGTCGTGGGCGACGCCACCGATGCGGTACCAGGCCGGGTGCAGACGGAAACCGGTGATGGCTTCGATCACCGTGTAGGCCTTCTGGCGGTCGGTGAAGGTGAAGAACACCGGAGTCATGGCGCCGACGTCCTGGATGTAGGTACCCAGGAACAGCAGGTGGCTGGTGATACGGAAGAACTCGGCCATCATGATGCGGATGACGTCGACCTTCTCCGGCACCTTGATGCCGGCCAGCTTCTCTACCGACAGAACATACGGCAGGTTGTTCATCACCCCACCGAGGTAGTCGATACGGTCGGTGTAGGGGATGAAGCTGTGCCACGACTGGCGCTCAGCCATCTTCTCGGCGCCACGGTGGTGGTAGCCGATGTCCGGTACGCAGTCGACGATCTCTTCGCCGTCCAACTGCAGGATGATACGGAAGGCACCGTGGGCCGAAGGGTGGTTCGGGCCCAGGTTGAGGAACATGTAGTCCTCGTTGGCGCCGGAGCGTTTCATGCCCCAGTCTTCCGGGCGGAAGCGCGCAGCTTCTTCTTCCAGCTGTTGCTTGGCCAGGTTCAGGGTGAACGGATCGAACTCGGTAGCCCGGGCAGGGAAGTCCTTGCGCAGCGGGTGACCTTCCCAGGTCGGCGGCATCATGATGCGCGACAGGTGCGGGTGGCCGGCAAAGTCGATGCCGAACATGTCCCAGACTTCACGCTCGTACCAGTTGGCGTTGGGCCAGATACCGGTCACGGTCGGCAGGCTGAGGTCGCTCTCGGACAAGGCAACCTTGATCATCACGTCGCTGTTACGTTCGATCGACAGCAGGTGATAGAAGACGCTGAAGTCGGCACCTGGCAGGCCTTGGCGCTTGGTGCGCAGGCGCTCGTCCACGCCGTGCAGGTCATAGAGCATGACGTACGGCTTGGGCAGGTTGCGCAGGAAGGTCAGGACTTCGACGAGTTTGGCGCGGGTAACCCAAAGCACCGGCATGCCGGTGCGGGTGGCCTGGGCGGTGAACGCCTCAGGGCCAAAACGGTTATTCAGTTCGACGACCACATCCTGGTCGTCAGCCTTATAAGGCGGGATGTACAGAGCACTGCCTGTAGTCATGATTTTTTATCGCTTTCGGTCAACGTAAAGAGTGAAGCCAGTGTCGTTTCGAGAACGGATCTGGATCAGACTTCGTCAGGGCTGCGCAGGTTGGTGACCTGAATACGCTGTTCGCGGCGCTGCTCCTTTTGCGAAGGCATCTCGGCGCGATACACGCCTTGATCACCGACGACCCAGGAAAGTGGGCGACGCTCCTTGCCAATCGACTCTTGCAAGAGCATCAGACCTTGCAGGAAAGCTTCAGGGCGGGGCGGGCAGCCAGGCACGTAGACGTCCACGGGCAGGAACTTGTCCACCCCCTGAACCACGGAGTAGATGTCGTACATGCCACCGGAGTTGGCGCACGAACCCATGGAGATAACCCATTTTGGCTCGAGCATTTGCTCATAGAGACGCTGAATGATCGGCGCCATCTTGATGAAGCAGGTACCGGCAATAACCATGAAGTCCGCCTGACGCGGCGAAGCCCGGATCACCTCGGCGCCAAAGCGCGCGATGTCGTGGGGCGCCGTGAAGGCGGTGGTCATTTCCACGTAGCAGCAGGACAGGCCGAAGTTGTATGGCCATAGGGAGTTCTTACGCCCCCAGTTGACCGCGCCGCTCAGCACGTCTTCCAGCTTGCCCATGAAGATGTTTTTGTGGACCTGATCTTCTAACGGATCGGAAACGGTTTCCCGTTCGCCGATCGGGTACTGATCGTTAGGAGCATCGGGGTCGATCCTGGTGAGATTGTATTGCATCGCCAAAGCCTCATTGTTTTAGCTTCGCCTGCCGCTTACGACGACCTTCCGGAGCCCAATCAAGAGCCCCCACCCGCCAAAGGTAGACAAGACCTGCCAACAGAATTGCTATGAAAACGAGAGCTTCGACGAATCCGGTCCAGCCGCTTTCGCGGACGGACACAGACCAGGCAAAGAGAAAGAGGGCTTCGATGTCGAAGATCACGAAGAGCATCGCGACCAGATAGAATTTGGCTGAGAGCCGCAAGCGGGCGCCACCTGTCGGTAGCATGCCGGACTCGAACGGTTCATTTTTGCTGCGGCCCCAGGCTTTTGATCCGAGGAGGCTGGAGACACCGAGCATGAAGGCGCAAAGGCCGACAACACCCAGAAGGAAAATGGCAAAGCCCCAGTTGTGGGCCATGAGTCCTGTCGCTTCGGGCATGCTGGTAATCCTTAACAGAGAGCAAGAGTCTCTGAGCTTGATAAAGAAATAAAGCAGTGACGATATGTCGCAGCGCAATCAATCGCGCTGATTTTATGGCTAAACACCGGGCAAGTAAAATTTCTAAAGCGAAATTGTTTATCGTAATAAGGACATAGCTCACCTATGTAGCCCCGTAAGCCGCGGCCTGCGGGCATTAGCGGAGGTTTTGTTAATTATGTTTTGTTGCCTCTGTAACGAAAGTTACATTAGCTAAATGATAATCAATATTGTTTGGGTGGCTTTTTAAACTGCTTTCCTCTGGCAAGTGGGAAAGTTGCTTCTTACATGGCTGTTACTGCAAGTAGCAGGGGCGCACCTTTTAACCTGTTTTGCTCCTCGCGACCCCGCTCTGGATCAATGTTTTTTACGCTTTTTTTGCTATGAGCCGGTTGATGGCGAATTTTTGCCGCGTGGGGCGGTGTTGTGGGAAAGAGGGAGGATGTCGGCAAGTCAGCGCCTGCAGGCGAAGACGAAAAAGCCCAGGCAAAAAAACGCCCCGAACCAGTCGGGGCGTCAGTTGTACGGCAATGCAGTTAGCTTTCTACCGGGTCTGCATTGGCCGCTCGATCAAGCCGTGAGGCTGAATCAGTGGAACTGTTCTTCTTCGGTGGAACCTGTCAGTGCGGTCACCGAGGACGAGCCGCCCTGGATCACGGTAGTCATGTCGTCGAAGTATCCGGTGCCCACTTCCTGCTGGTGCGCCACGAAGGTGTAGCCCTTGGCGGCGTCAGCGAATTCCTGCTCTTGCAGCTTCACGTAGGCGGTCATGTCGTTGCGGGCGTAATCGTGCGCCAGGTTGAACATGCTGTGCCACATGTTGTGGATGCCAGCCAGGGTGATGAACTGGTGCTTGTAGCCCATGGCGGACAGCTCGCGCTGGAACTTGGCGATGGTCGCGTCGTCCAGGTTCTTCTTCCAGTTGAAGGAAGGCGAGCAGTTGTACGACAGGATCTGGTCCGGGTATTCCTTCTTGATCGCTTCAGCGAAGCGACGAGCCTCGTCCAGGTCCGGCTTGGCGGTTTCGCACCAGATCAGGTCGGCATAGGGGGCGTAAGCCAGGCCGCGGGCGATAGCTTGGTCCAGGCCTGCGCGTACCTTGTAGAAGCCTTCCGGGGTGCGGGTGCCCGTCACGAACGGCTGATCGTAAGGGTCGCAGTCCGAAGTCAGCAGGTCGGCGGCGTTGGCGTCGGTACGGGCCAGGATGATGGTCGGTACGCCGGCAACGTCGGCTGCCAGGCGGGCAGCGGTCAGTTTCTGCACGGCTTCCTGAGTCGGCACCAGTACCTTGCCGCCCATGTGGCCGCATTTCTTCACCGAAGCCAGCTGGTCTTCGAAGTGCACGCCGGCAGCGCCTGCCTCGATCATGCTCTTCATCAGCTCGTAGGCGTTCAGTACGCCGCCGAAACCGGCTTCAGCATCGGCAACGATTGGCGCGAAGTAGTCGATGTAGCCCTCGTCGCCCGGGTTCTTGCCGGCTTTCCACTGGATCTGGTCGGCGCGACGGAACGAGTTGTTGATGCGCTTGACCACGGTTGGCACCGAGTCCACCGGGTACAGCGATTGGTCGGGGTACATGGATTCGGCGGAGTTGTTGTCCGCAGCCACTTGCCAGCCGGACAGGTAGATCGCCTGGATACCGGCTTTAACCTGTTGCACAGCCTGGCCGCCGGTCAGGGCGCCCATGCAGTTGACGAAATCTTTCTCAGGACGGAAGGACGGCTTGGCGCCTTGGGTGACCAGGTTCCAGAGCTTCTCGGCGCCCATGCGTGCCAGGGTGTGCTCGGGTTGAACCGAGCCACGCAGACGGACCACGTCGGCAGCGGAGTAGGCGCGAGTCACGCCTTTCCAGCGCGGGTTTTCAGCCCAGTCTTTTTCAAGGGCTGCAATTTGCTGTTCGCGTGTCAGTGCCATGGAGATAAACCTCGTCGCGTCTTGGGTGAAAGTCGTTCTTGAGTGGAAAATTCTCGCTCCACCAGTTACGCAGCTTTGAAAGGTGCGTAGTTGGCTGTTCGCTGACCAGGAAGCTTAGGTGGTCAAGTCGGGTCTGGCGGGGATGGCGACGGGTGAACGATGGGCTCGAGGTGGAAAGTGAGCAGGTGAAGGCTGGCTGCGGTGCGCATTCCGGCGTCGTGGGCCTTCATACGTTCCATCAGTGTGTTGCCGATCGACCTAATTACGCTTCCGTCCCTCGGGACAACTTCGTTCCAGTCGCAATCTCGTCAAACACACCTTGTGGGCGGTACAGACACGAATCGGCTCAGGTGGGTAGGTTAGAGCGACGATCCGAAGGCCCTTGCCAGGGCCCCTGATTAGCGGGAGCGAGGCCATCATGCCCGCGGTTTTTTGGCTCGTCAAATGTTTTGTAGTGCTTTTTTTGTGGCACTACATCTTTGGTCTAATACGACTAATCAGTCAGTTTTTGGTGCTTTAGTCCAGGGCGTCGACCTTGACTCGCAAGGTCATGTCATCCCGGCCTTGAGTCGAGTAGCTGCGGCCCAGGCCCTGTTTGTCGGCCTGAGTCTGACGATTGACCCCGGCCAGGGTGATCCATTCGCCAAGGCGGCCGCTGACGGTTGTGTCGGTGCTTTGCACGTTCACTACATCCGGGCGTTCCTGGCTCATGCGATCACGGTTGGTGCTGATGCTCAGGTGTACGGTTTCACCCGTCACGCTGGCGGTGACATAGAAGCCCTGGGTGACATTGCGATACTGGGTCTGGTTCTGCAGGCGTCCATAAGGATCGGTCTGGGTGGTAGTCAGGGGCACGCTCTGGCCAACCTGGATCAATGCCGGCACGCCCTCGCTGGCCTGAACCTGCTGGATACCGCCGTCACGGCTCTCGGTGCTGCGATTGATGATCCGCGTTTGCGGCGCGCCGTTGACCGAGTAGCCCTGGTTGTCCTGGAAGTTGTTTTCGTTGGTGTCGACGGTGATCAGCAAGCGTTTGGTGGCGGTGTCCAGTTGGGCGATGAAGGCGCGCAACTCGGCGATCTTTCCCGGTTCGGCGTTGACGATCAGCTGGTTGCCATAAGCGCTGACCTTGCCGTCCTTGCCAAGAAAGTTCTGTGCTACCGGCAGCAGGTCGGCGCTGGTGCGGTTATTGAGGGGCACGATCTCGGTGGCGGCCATGACCGAGCAACTGAGGGTCATTAACAGCGTCGTGAGCAGGGTGCGTAGGGACATATCCGTTATCTCCGCGAATAGCTGGCGTAAAGCCTTGAGTTTGACACTTTGTCGGCTTTGGGTGGGGCAAGTTGAATCCTAGACGGCAAAACGCCCCGGCATCCTGGTCTTGCGCCTGGTAGGCGCAAGGGGATGACTGGGCGTTTTGTCTGGCCGTCGCCGAAAAGGGCGTAGCGGTCAGGCGCCGCGAACCATGTCGACGTGAGGAATCCCTGCTTCGAGGAATTCCTCGCTGACAATCGAGAAGCCCAGGCGCTCGTAGAACGGCGTGGCTTGCACCTGTGCACTGAGCATCTGCTGCTTCAGGCCGCGTTTCTCGGCCTCGTCAATCACTGCGCGCATCAGTGCGTCGCCGACTTTCAGGCCGCGCCAGTCCTTGAGCACCGAGACTCGGCCGATATGGCCATCAGGCAGCAGGCGTGCGGTCCCGATGGGAAAGTCGCCCTCGAAGGCCAGGAAGTGCACCGCGCTATCATCGTCGGCATCCCATTCCAGCTCAGGCGGAACAGATTGCTCGGCAATGAACACCGCTTCACGAATGCGCCGAATCTCGGCGTTATCCTTTTGCCAGTCTGCGACACGTACGTGAATCTTATTCATCGGCAAACCCCAGGCTCCCTTGCTTGACCAGTTCACACAACAGGCCGCGCCCTTCGTCATCCGCCAGCCAAGGGCCGAGGTTGTCGATATGCAGGGCGTCAGCGGCGCAGATCATTTTCAGCAGTTCGCGCAGTTTACCGGGAAGCAGGCGGCTTTGGCCGCTGGCAAACAGCAACAGGTCATCATCGACCTCGGACCAGGCCAGGCGCGCGCTCGGATTGCGGATCAATATTGCGCCTTGTTCCAGGCTATCCAGCAGGTCGCCGTCTTCCAGTTCCGGGCCCACGACCAGTTCCGGGTAGCGGGGCTCGGTCATGAACTGGCCGAACCAGGTCAGCAGCAGGCGCTCATCGCTCATGTGCTCGGCCAGCAAGGCCTTGAGGCGATCGAGGGCGTCGTGCTGGATCTGGTGCGGATCGCTGACCGGCTGGGCATCGGCGTCGGTGTAGCGCTCTTCGTCGGACAGGAACTGGCTGAGGAAGTCGGTGAAGTGGGTCAGAACCTCAGAAGCGCTCGGGGCACGGAAGCCCACCGAGTAGGTCATGCAGTCGTTCACCGCAATGCCGCAGTGGGCCAGGCGCGGCGGCAGGTAGAGCATGTCGCCGGGTTCCAGGACCCAGCTTTCGGTTTCTTCGAATTCGGCGAGGATGCGCAGGTCCGCATGCTGCAGCAGCGGGCTCTCGGAGTCGCACATCTGGCCGATCTTCCAGTTGCGCTTGCCATGGCCTTGCAGCAGGAATACGTCGTAGTTGTCGAAGTGCGGGCCGACGCCGCCACCAGGAGCGGCGAAGCTGATCATCACATCGTCGACGCGCCAGCTCGGCAGGAAGCGGAAGTGCTCCAGCAGCTCGGCGACTTCCGGGACGAACTGGTCAACCGCCTGCACCAGCAGGGTCCAGTCGCGCTCCGGCAGTTTGCTGAACTCGTCCTCGGCGAATGGGCCGCGGCGCAGTTCCCACGGACGTTCGCCGTTCTCGATCACCAGGCGTGATTCGACTTCTTCTTCCAGGGCCAGGCCGGCCAGTTCGTCGGCGTCGATGGGGCTTTCGAAATCAGGCAGGGCCTGACGCACCAGCAGGGGTTTCTTCTGCCAGTAGTCACGCAGGAATTCCCGTGCGGTGAGGCCGCCCAGAAGTTGCAGAGGAGTATCAGGATTCATGTGTAACCTATTGAAAAAATGTACTTTTCGAGCAGGAATAAAAACGCCCGGCGCGGCCGGGCGTCAGAACGTCGTGCAGTCGGTCAGATGCGCTTGGCCTGGGCCACGGCATTGCCGATGTAGCTGGCCGGGGTGAGCTTTTTCAGCTCGGCCTTGGCCTCGGCGGGCATATCCAGCCCGTCGATGAAAGTCTGCAGTGCTTCAGGGCTGATGCCCTTGCCACGAGTCAGTTCTTTGAGCTTTTCGTAGGGGTTTTCGATGTTGTAGCGGCGCATCACGGTCTGGATCGGCTCGGCCAGGACTTCCCAGCAGGCGTCCAGGTCGGCGGCGATTTTCTGCTCGTTCAACTCCAGCTTGCTGATGCCCTTGAGGCTGGCTTCGTAGGCGATGACGCTGTGAGCGAAACCCACGCCCAGGTTGCGCAGCACGGTGGAGTCGGTCAGGTCGCGCTGCCAGCGGGAGATCGGCAGTTTGCTTGCCAGGTGCTGGAACAGTGCGTTGGCGATCCCCAGGTTGCCTTCGGAGTTTTCGAAGTCGATCGGGTTGACCTTGTGCGGCATGGTCGAGGAACCGATTTCGCCGGCAATGGTGCGTTGCTTGAAGTAGCCCAGGGAGATGTAGCCCCAGATATCGCGATCGAAGTCGATCAGGATGGTGTTGAAGCGGGCGATCGCATCGAACAGCTCGGCAATGTAGTCGTGCGGCTCGATCTGCGTGGTGTAGGGGTTGAAGGCCAGGCCCAGTTCATCTTCGATGAAGGCGCGGGCATTTTCTTCCCAGTCGATGTCCGGGTAGGCCGACAGGTGGGCGTTGTAGTTGCCTACGGCGCCGTTGATCTTGCCCAGCAGCGGTACGGCGGCGACCTGAGCGATCTGACGCTCCAGGCGGTACACCACGTTGGCCAGTTCTTTGCCCAGGGTGGTCGGCGAAGCCGGCTGACCGTGGGTACGCGAGAGCATCGGCACTTCGGCGAAGCGGATCGCCAGCTCGCGGATGGCATTGGCGGTCTGGCGCATCAACGGCAGCATCACCTCATCACGGCCTTCGCGCAGCATCAGCGCGTGGGACAGGTTGTTGATGTCCTCGCTGGTGCAGGCAAAGTGGATGAACTCACTGACATTGGCCAGCTCAGGCAGCTTGGCGGCTTGTTCCTTGAGCAGGTACTCGATGGCCTTGACGTCGTGGTTGGTGGTGCGCTCGATCTCTTTGACGCGCTCGGCGTGCTCCAGGGCGAAGTTTTCCGCCAGGGTATTGAGTACCGCATTGGCTTCGGCGGAGAACGCCGGCACTTCGCTGATGGCGCTGTGGGCGGCCAGGCGCTGGAGCCAGCGCACTTCAACCAGAACACGAGCACGGATCAGGCCGTACTCGCTGAAAATAGGGCGCAGGGCCTGGGTTTTGCCGGCGTAGCGGCCGTCAACAGGGGAAACCGCAGTGAGCGAAGAGAGCTGCATGGGGTGTTCTCGGACAGTCGGGCAACGAAATGGGGCGCGTATCATACATGAAAATTTCCGCCGGTCCGTTGCCAACTGACCAGCGTCTTACGCGTAGCGCTTGAAAAAAAGCAGGTGAAGCCAGCGCAGCTCAGCTGCTGCGCATTAACGGATAGAGTTCTTTGAGCAATTTGCGCCGGCTGATCACCAGTTGCCAGCGATGACCGCCCAGTTGGCGCCACAGTCGGGCCGAACGGATACCAGCCAGCAGCAGGGCGCGGATCTTCGAGGCGTTGCTCGGCTGTTGCAGGTTGCGCATGTCGCCGTGCACCTGGATGCGTTGGCGCAGGGTACTCAGCGTGTCCTGATAAAGCGCGCCACAGGCGGCAATGACGTTTTCGTGGGCTGGGCCGAAGTGTTCTACCTGGGACTGAATCTGCGGCAGGCGTTTGCCGATGGTCTCCAGCAAGTCGTCACGCTTGGCCAGCTGGCGCTCAAGGCCGAGCATCGACAGGGCGTAGCGCAGCGGTTCCCGTTGCAGGGTAGTGGGGTCGCGTTCCAGTGCGCCGATCAGTGCCCGGTAGCCTTCGCGCAGGTTGATGTCGTCACCGCCGTAGACTTCCAGGGTGTCTTTCGGGTCGCGGATCAGCAGGCTGCCGAGCATGCAGCTCAAGGCTGCCTCGCTGACCTGGCCGGTCTTGGCGATGCGGTCCACCAGGACTGCCGCCAGAAACACGCCGCCCAACGCCGTCAGTTGTTCCTGAATCGGGCTCATGGACGGACGTCCTTGCTGCTCCAAGGCTCGGCCACTTCGATCACGCCGCCGCCGAGGCAGATTTCGCCGTCGTAGAGCACCACGGACTGGCCGGGAGTCACTGCGCGTTGCGGGTCGTCGAAGATGGCGCGGTAGCCACTGGCAGTCTTTTCCAGGGTGCAGGGCTGGTCGCTCTGGCGGTAGCGCACCTTGGCGGTCAGGCGTCTTGGCTGGTCGAGATCGATGGGGTTGACCCAGTAGATGTCGGAGGCGAGCAGGGCGCGGGAGAACAGCCACGGATGGTCGTTACCCTGGCCAACGATCAGCTCGTTGTGCTCCAGGTCCTTGATCAGCACGTACCACGGCTCGTCGCCAGCGTCTTTCAGGCCGCCAATGCCCAGGCCCTGGCGCTGGCCGATGGTGTGGTACATCAGGCCGTGGTGGCGACCGATGACCTCACCTTCGGTGGTCTTGATCTCACCGGGCTGGGCCGGCAGGTATTGCTTGAGAAAGTCGCTGAAGCGCCGCTCACCAATAAAGCAGATCCCGGTGGAGTCTTTTTTCTTTGCCGTGGCCAGGTCGTGCTTTTCGGCAATGGCGCGCACTTCGGGCTTTTCCAGCTCGCCTACCGGGAACAGAGTCTTGGCGATCTGCTCGCCGCCGACGGCATGCAGGAAGTAGCTCTGGTCCTTGTTCGGATCGAGGCCCTTGAGCAGTTCGGTGCGGCCGTCGATGTCGCGGCGGCGCACGTAGTGGCCGGTGGCAATCAGGTCGGCACCAAGCATCATGGCGTAGTCGAGGAACGCTTTGAACTTGATTTCACGGTTGCACAGGATGTCCGGGTTCGGCGTGCGCCCGGCCTTGTATTCGGCCAGGAAGTGCTCGAACACGTTGTCCCAGTACTCGGCGGCGAAGTTGGCGGTGTGCAGCTTGATACCGATCTTGTCGCACACGGCCTGGGCGTCTGCGAGGTCATCCATGGCGGTGCAGTATTCGGTTCCGTCGTCTTCCTCCCAGTTCTTCATGAACAGGCCTTCCACCTGGTAACCCTGCTCCATCAGCAGGAGGGCGGATACGGAAGAGTCCACGCCGCCGGACATGCCGACGATGACGCGCTTCTTTTGGGTGTCAGAAGGGGCTGGATCACGCATAGGAATTCAATGGGTGTCTTGAAAAAGGACGAGATTCTAACAGGCTGAGGCCTGCAAGGCTAAAACTGCGGTTAAAGCAGCGGACGGATCAGCGCCAAGCTGTGCAGTTGGCCGTCCAGGTAATCGTCCAGGCACTGCAGAATCAACTCGCTGCGCCAGTTGGCCCGCTGCTCCAGCAGCTCGCTGCGGCTGAGCCAGCGCGGACCGATGATGCCGTCGTCCAACGGGTAGTCCGGATGATGGCGCAATGGCTTGGCGGCAAAGCACACGCGCTGGTAGGTGACGCCATTGCTCGGGGCGGTGTAGAGGTAGATGCCGACCACGCCGGTCAACTCCACGTCCCAGCCGGTTTCTTCCAGGGTTTCACGCACGGCCGCCTGAAGCAGGCTTTCATTGGCATCCAGGTGCCCGGCGGGCTGGTTGAGCACGGCTTGTTCGCCCTGATACTCCTCGACGAACAGGAAGCGACCCTGGTCCTCGACGATGGTGGCGACAGTGATATGGGGTTGCCATTCCATAAAGGCACTCCTTTATAAAGGGTGAGCATTGTAGGAGCCGGCTTGCCGGCGAAGCGAGCGCCGCATGTTCGGCGTGGGGGGGGGCATTCGCCGGCAAGCCGGCTCCTACAGGCTCTATAAGCACAAACCCCGGCGCGAGGCCGGGGTTTGTGTGTTCGGTAGTGCTTACACCAGTGCCGCGATCGCCGCGTTGAGGGTGGCACTTGGGCGCATGGCCTTGCTCACCAGCTCAGGATTGGCACTGTAGTAGCCGCCGATGTCCACGGGCTTGCCCTGTACGGCGTTGAGCTCGGCGACGATGGTCGCTTCGTTCTCGCTCAGGGTCTTGGCCAGGGTGCTGAACTGCGCTTGCAGGGCAGCGTCCTCGGTCTGGGTGGCCAGGGCTTGTGCCCAGTACAGTGCCAGGTAGAAGTGGCTGCCGCGGTTGTCGATGTTGCCGACCTTGCGCGATGGCGACTTGTTGTTATCGAGGAACTGACCGGTCGCCTGGTCCAGGGTCTTGGCCAGTACCAGGGCTTTGGGGTTGTTGTAGGTGTTGCCCAGGTGCTCCAGGGAAGCGGCCAGGGCCAGGAACTCGCCCAGGGAGTCCCAGCGCAGGAAGTTTTCTTCCAGCAGCTGTTGCACGTGCTTCGGAGCCGAACCGCCGGCGCCGGTTTCGAACAGGCCGCCACCGTTCATCAGCGGCACGATCGACAGCATCTTGGCGCTGGTGCCCAGTTCCATGATCGGGAACAGGTCGGTCAGGTAGTCGCGCAGTACGTTGCCGGTCACCGAGATGGTGTCCTTGCCTTCGCGGGTGCGGGCCAGGGTGAACTTCATGGCGTCAACCGGGGACATGATGCGGATGTCCAGGTCGCTGGTGTCGTGATCCTTCAGGTAGGCCTGAACTTTCTCGATCATCACGCCGTCGTGGGCGCGCATTGGGTCCAGCCAGAAGATCGCTGGGGTGCTGCTGGCGCGAGCACGGTTGACTGCCAGCTTGACCCAGTCCTGGATCGGCGCGTCTTTGGTCTGGCACATGCGGAAGATGTCGCCGGCTTCGACTTTCTGCTCCAGCAGCAGGCCGCCTTTGCCATCGGTGACGCGAACTACGCCGTCTGCCTTGATTTCGAACGTCTTGTCGTGGGAGCCATATTCTTCGGCTTTTTTCGCCATCAGGCCAACGTTCGGCACGCTGCCCATGGTGGTCGGATCGAAAGCGCCGTTGGCTTTGCAGTCTTCGATCACCGCCTGGTAGATGGTGGCGTAGCAGCGATCCGGGATCACGGCCTTGGTGTCGTGCAACTGGCCATCGGTGCCCCACATCTTGCCGGAATCACGGATCATGGCCGGCATCGAGGCGTCGACGATGACGTCGCTCGGCACGTGCAGGTTGGTGATGCCTTTGTCGGAGTTGACCATGGCCAGGGCCGGGCGGGCAGCGTAAACGGCCTGGATGTCGGCTTCGATCTGTGCTTGTTGCTCGGCTGGCAGGGCCTTGATACGGGCGTACAGGTCGCCGATACCGTTGTTCAGGTTGAAGCCGATTTGCTTCAGCACGGTGGCGTGCTTGGCCAGGGCATCCTGATAGAACTCGGCAACGATCTGGCCGAACATGATCGGGTCGGAGACCTTCATCATGGTGGCTTTGAGGTGCACCGACAGCAGTACGCCTTGTTGCTTGGCGCTTTCGATTTCAGCGGCGATGAAGGCGCGCAGGGCCTTTTTGCTCATGACTGCGCAATCGAGGATCTCGCCGACTTGCACGGCGGTTTTTTCCTTCAGGACGGTGGCAGTGCCGTCTTGAGCGATCAGTTCGATTTTGACGCTGTCGGCGGCGTCGATCAGCGCGGCTTTTTCACTGCCGTAGAAGTCGCCGTTGTTCATGTGGGCAATGTGGGACTTGGAGTCTTTGGCCCAGGCGCCCATTTTGTGCGGGTGCTTGCGTGCGTAGTTCTTTACCGACAGCGGTGCGCGGCGGTCGGAGTTGCCTTCACGCAGGACCGGGTTCACGGCGCTGCCCTTGATCTTGTCGTAGCGCGCCTTGGCGTCTTTATCGGCGTCGCTGGTCACGGCTTCCGGATAGTCCGGCAAAGCGTAGCCCTGAGCTTGCAGCTCTTTGATCGCGGCTTGCAGTTGCGGTACCGAAGCGCTGATGTTCGGCAGCTTGATGATGTTGGCTGCCGGGGTGACCGCCAGTGCGCCCAGTTCGGCGAGGTGGTCCGGCACCGCTTTGGCGCCCAACTGCTCGGGGAAGCTGGCGAGGATGCGGCCGGCCAGGGAGATGTCGCGGGTTTCCACGGCGATATCAGCCGAAGCGGTGAAGGCTTCTACGATAGGCAGCAGGGAATAGGTGGCGAGGGCCGGAGCTTCGTCGGTGAAGGTGTAGATGATCTTCGAGCGGGTGGGCATATTCGGATTAACTCTCTTCTTTGCTAAAGCGTGCGCAGAAACTCGAGGTGCGCCGGGTAAGCGCTTTCGTTCAAAGGTCGTCCATGAGCCGAATGTCGAGATTTCTTCGCGGTGATGTTGGGTGCATCAGTCGAGCGTCAAGCGGGTGGGCTGCGGTAACAACCCGGCTTTTGGCGGAAGGTCTCGGCTACATTTGCCTGTAGCAGAGGGGGCCTGCCGTCGTGACTCTGTGGTCAGCGGCTGCATTATACATAGGTAGCTAGCAAAGCGCCGATGCTTCATAAGCACCGACTCTCGTCCATTGGTCTAAAGGTCGCAGGCAGGGTGCAGGCGTAGAGTCGTTCGAGGTGCTCGAGTTTGGCACTTTTCCCTTTGCTTTCAGGCTTGTAGGCCGCGAACTGCGCAGCTTCGCGACCGATGAGTGGAACATGAGGTTCCCGTCCAGATTCAACTGGGGTACGCTCGAACGCAGCCAGATGTTCAATCCACACAACGGAGTTCAGCATGGGATACAAGAAGATTCAGGTTCCAGCAGTCGGCGACAAAATCACCGTCAACGCAGACCATTCTCTCAATGTTCCTAACAACCCGATTATTCCTTTCATCGAAGGCGACGGTATTGGCGTTGATATCAGCCCGGTCATGATCAAGGTTGTCGATGCTGCGGTTAAGAAGGCTTACGGCGGCGAACGCAAAATTTCCTGGATGGAAGTGTATGCCGGGGAAAAAGCGACTCAAGTGTACGACCAGGACACCTGGCTTCCTCAGGAAACCCTGGACGCGGTAAAGGATTACGTGGTTTCCATCAAGGGCCCATTGACCACTCCGGTCGGTGGTGGCATTCGTTCCCTGAACGTGGCCCTGCGTCAACAACTCGACCTGTATGTGTGCCTGCGTCCGGTGCGCTGGTTTGACGGCGTGCCTAGCCCGGTGAAGAAGCCAGGCGATGTGGACATGACCATCTTCCGTGAGAACTCCGAAGACATTTACGCTGGCATCGAGTGGAAAGCCGGTTCGGCTGAAGCCACCAAGGTCATCAAGTTCCTTAAAGAAGAAATGGGCGTCACCAAGATCCGTTTCGACGAAAACTGCGGCATCGGCGTCAAGCCGGTTTCCCTGCAGGGCACCAAGCGTCTGGCGCGCAAGGCGCTGCAATATGTAGTGGATAACGATCGCGACTCGCTGACCATTGTGCACAAAGGCAACATCATGAAGTTCACCGAAGGTGCCTTCAAAGAGTGGGCCTATGAAGTGGCGGCCGAAGAGTTCGGCGCGACCCTGTTGGACGGCGGTCCGTGGATGCAGTTCAAGAACCCGAAAACTGGCAAGAACGTCATCGTCAAGGATGCCATCGCTGATGCCATGCTCCAGCAGATCCTGCTGCGGCCGGCGGAATACGATGTGATCGCTACCCTCAATCTCAACGGTGACTACCTGTCTGACGCCCTGGCGGCGGAAGTGGGCGGTATCGGTATCGCGCCAGGTGCCAACCTGTCCGACACCATCGCAATGTTCGAGGCCACTCACGGTACCGCGCCCAAGTATGCGGGCAAGGACCAGGTAAACCCGGGCTCGCTGATTCTTTCGGCTGAGATGATGCTGCGTCACATGGGCTGGACCGAAGCTGCGGACCTGATCATCAAGGGCACCAATGGCGCCATCTCGGCCAAGACCGTGACCTATGACTTCGAGCGTCTGATGGATGGCGCGACCCTGCTGTCTTCGTCGGCATTCGGCGATGCACTGATCTCGCACATGTAAGCTGATTCACGAGCAAAGCAAACCGGCCGACTCAATCCCTTGAGTCGGCCGGTTTTTTTATGACTGGATGTTGGGTAAATCAGCTCAGTGCGCTTTCATGCTGGGTCTCTGGGGTGAGGATTTCACCGGGGACTTTCAGGGCGCTGATCTTGATCGCGTGCAGCCCCTTGGGGCCTTGGATGATCTCGAAGCTCACAGCCTGTCCGGCTTTCAAGGTCTTGTAGCCATCCATGTCGATGGCTGAGTAATGGGCAAACAAATCATCACTCTTGCCCTCCTCATTAATAAAGCCATATCCCTTGGCATTGTTGAACCACTTGACCTTACCGCTAGCCATACTCATATCCCTCTGCAACAGACTCCATCACTGGAGTATCATCCAGTTCATCCGCCATCAAACTTAGTAAAAAGGTTGACGCCGCGGACGTTTATTACCCAATGTGGGCCCTATTGGTTGTAACACCGTTTTGCCGATAGTCAAGGTGACCCGGCGGTCGGAGTTGAATTCCATCCAGGGCGCCCCCACCACTGTATTTGCACAACTGACGAACCTTTCTTTCCATGCATGCAATCAGCCAGATTCGACTAACATTCAATCAGGATCGCCCGGACTTGCACGACGACGATTCCGCTGGCTTGGCTGTACAGGAGGCCAAGCCCGCGTTACAGGCACCGCCAATGTACAAGGTGGTTTTGTTCAACGATGACTACACCCCGATGGATTTCGTCGTCGAAGTGCTCGAGATGTTTTTTAACCTGAATCGCGAGCTGGCGACCAAGGTCATGCTGGCCGTCCATACCGAAGGGCGGGCAGTGTGTGGATTGTTTACCCGCGACATCGCCGAGACCAAGGCCATGCAGGTCAACCAGTACGCCCGGGAAAGCCAGCATCCGCTACTCTGTGAAATCGAGAAGGACGGTTAACGCCGACCACTTGGGTATGAGGTGAAGCTATGTTAAACCGCGAGCTCGAAGTCACCCTCAATCTCGCCTTCAAGGAGGCCCGTTCGAAGCGTCATGAATTCATGACCGTCGAGCACCTTCTGTTGGCTCTTTTGGATAATGAGGCCGCCGCCACTGTTTTACGTGCCTGCGGAGCAAACCTCGACAAACTCAAGCATGACCTGCAGGAGTTCATCGACTCCACCACGCCATTGATTCCCGTGCATGACGAGGATCGCGAGACTCAGCCAACCCTGGGTTTCCAGCGTGTACTGCAGCGTGCTGTCTTTCACGTACAGAGCTCGGGCAAGCGTGAAGTCACCGGCGCCAATGTGCTGGTGGCAATTTTCAGTGAGCAAGAGAGTCAGGCGGTGTTCCTGCTGAAACAGCAGAGCGTTGCCCGTATCGACGTGGTCAATTATATCGCTCATGGCATCTCCAAGGTGCCTGGGCATGGTGATCATTCTGAAGGTGAGCAGGATATGCAGGACGAAGAAGGCGGTGAGCCGTCTTCTTCCAGTAATCCTCTGGATGCCTATGCCAGCAACCTCAATGAGCTGGCCCGTCAAGGGCGCATTGATCCGCTGGTAGGTCGCGAGCAGGAGGTCGAGCGCGTTGCCCAGATCCTCGCTCGTCGGCGCAAGAACAACCCGCTGTTGGTGGGGGAGGCCGGTGTCGGCAAGACTGCGATTGCCGAAGGTTTGGCCAAGCGCATTGTCGACAATCAAGTACCGGA
The DNA here is from genome assembly GCF_009908285.1 of Pseudomonas sp. Fl4BN1. GTDB lineage: Bacteria > Pseudomonadota > Gammaproteobacteria > Pseudomonadales > Pseudomonadaceae > Aquipseudomonas. Next base: position 34,253 of record NZ_JAAARM010000011.1, on the reverse strand, counting down.
CCTGCTGATCAATAGCGTTGTCTATTCCCTCGATCTTGGGGCCTTGCTGGCGGGTACCAAATACCGCGGCGACTTCGAGAAGCGCTTCAAGGCGTTGTTGGGCGAGTTGAAGAAGCGCCCTCAGGCGATTCTGTTCATAGATGAAATCCACACCATCATTGGTGCCGGTGCGGCATCTGGTGGGGTGATGGATGCCTCTAATCTGCTCAAGCCGCTGCTGTCTTCGGGTGATATCCGTTGCATCGGCTCGACCACGTTCCAGGAGTTCCGCGGTATCTTTGAGAAGGATCGGGCCCTGGCTCGGCGCTTCCAGAAGGTCGACGTGTCCGAGCCTTCGGTCGAGGACACCATCGGTATCCTGCGTGGTCTCAAGGGGCGCTTCGAGCAGCATCACGGTATCGAATACAGTGATGAAGCCCTGCGCGCCGCTGCGGAGCTGGCTTCGCGCTATATCAATGACCGGCATATGCCAGACAAGGCCATCGACGTCATCGATGAGGCGGGTGCCTATCAGCGTCTGCAGCCGGTGGAGAAGCGCGTGAAGCGCATCGAGGTGGCTCAGGTCGAGGACATCGTGGCAAAAATTGCCCGTATTCCGCCGAAGCATGTCACCAGTTCCGACAAAGAGCTGCTGCGTAATCTTGAGCGCGATCTCAAGCTGACCGTGTTCGGTCAGGATGCGGCGATCGATTCGCTGTCCACGGCGATCAAGTTGTCCCGTGCAGGCCTGAAGTCACCGGACAAACCAGTCGGTTCCTTCCTGTTCGCCGGTCCTACTGGTGTCGGCAAGACCGAGGCGGCGCGGCAGTTGGCCAAGGCCATGGGGATCGAGCTGGTACGCTTCGACATGTCCGAGTACATGGAGCGGCACACCGTCTCGCGCCTGATCGGTGCGCCTCCCGGCTATGTCGGTTTCGACCAGGGCGGCTTGCTGACCGAGGCCATCACCAAGCAGCCGCATTGCGTATTGCTGCTCGATGAAATCGAGAAGGCGCATCCGGAAGTCTTCAACCTGCTGCTGCAGGTAATGGATCACGGCACCCTGACCGACAACAACGGGCGCAAGGCGGATTTCCGCAACGTGATCGTCATCATGACCACCAACGCCGGTGCTGAAACCGCGGCGCGAGCCTCCATTGGTTTCACTCATCAAGATCACTCTTCCGATGCCATGGAAGTGATCAAGAAGAGCTTCACGCCGGAGTTCCGCAACCGTCTGGACACCATTATCCAGTTTGGTCGCCTGAGTCACGAAGTGATCAAGAGCGTGGTGGACAAGTTTCTTACCGAGCTTCAGGCGCAGCTGGAAGACAAGCGCGTGCAGCTGGAAGTGACCGATGCCGCTCGCAGCTGGCTGGCCGCTGGTGGTTACGATGTGGCCATGGGCGCACGTCCGATGGCGCGCTTGATCCAGGACAAGATCAAGCGTCCACTGGCTGAGGAGATCCTGTTTGGCGAGTTGTCCGATCATGGCGGTGTGGTACACATCGACATCAAGGATGGCGAGTTGACCTTCGACTTCGAAACCACGGCGGAAATGGCTTGAAGGTCGCGTAATGCTGTACAGCCAAAGGCACCGAAAGGTGCCTTTGTGCTATCTGGGGTTGGTGATTTGAGTGTGCGGCTTGCTGGCGAAGAGGCATTCAAGCTCGGCGCCTTTTTTGAGCGGCGCTTTTGCTGGCAAGCCAATTTCGGAGGTTTTTTTCGAGACGAACAAAAACGCCCGGCATAACCGGGCGTCTTGTATTGACTTGATTAGCGAGCGCGGTAAGTGATGCGCCCTTTGCTCAAGTCATAGGGCGTCAGCTCGACGCGCACTTTGTCACCGGTAAGAATACGAATGTAGTTCTTGCGCATCTTGCCGGAAATATGCGCGGTTACGACGTGCCCATTTTCCAACTCCACACGAAACATGGTGTTGGGCAGGGTGTCGACGACAGTGCCTTCCATTTCGAAGCTGTCTTCTTTCGACATGCAGTAAAGCCCTCGGTGTCCAATGAATGGCCCGGTGCAACTGCGCCAGGCAAAAGCGGCGTGCATTGTGCCCGAAAAATGGGGTTCAAGCCAAGACCTTCTAGTTGAGGATCACCCATCTCTGGTTAACCAGCAGCTCTATAGGGCGATATTGGGTCTTGTAGTTCATCTTTTTGCAGTTCTTGATCCAGTAGCCGAGGTACACCGCATCCAGTCCCAGGCGCAGGGTTTCGCCAATTTGCCAGAGAATCGCGTAGCGCCCCAAGCTGCGGCGCTCTTCGTCGGGTTCATAGAAGGTGTAGACCGCCGAAAGGCCATTGGGCAGCAGGTCGGTGACCGCTACCGCGAGCAAGCGGCCGTCCAGGCGGAACTCGTAGAAGCGCGAGAACGGCAGGTCGCGTACCAGAAAGGTCGAGAATTGGTCGCGGCTGGGCGGGAACATGTCGCCGTCGGCGTGGCGTTGCTCGATGTAGCGTTGGTACAGGTCGAAGTATTCTTCGCTGAAGCCGGGTTTGGCCGCATGTACGCTCAAGTCGCTGTTGCGTTTTACAATGCGTTTTTGCTGGCGATTGGCCAAGAACTGGGCCACAGGAATGCGTGCCGGTACGCAAGCGTTGCAGTTCTGGCAATGCGGCCGGTACAGGTGATCACCGCTGCGACGAAACCCCATCTCCGACAGATCTGCGTAGACATGCACGTCCATGGGCTGGCTAGGATCGAGAAACAGGGTGGTTGCCTGTTCATCGGGCAGGTAGCTGCAAGAGTGGGGTTGAGTCGCATAAAACTTCAGGCGCGCTAACTCGGTCATGAGTCAACCCTCGGAGTAAGCTTTGCAATTAAGTGTAAGCCACAGCCGTCAAGCCCGCCTAGGAAACCCATATGGCACGGCTCTGTTGATCCAGATGACGCTTAAGGTAGTCGGCGAATTCCACGCGGGAAATGGACCGGGCTCCCAGGCTGTGTAGGTGTTCGGTAGGCATCTGGCAGTCGATCAAGACAAATCCCCATTCCTTCAGCCGCTCCACCAGGGTGGCAAAACCGAACTTCGAGGCATTGTCGGCGCGGCTGAACATCGATTCGCCGAAGAACAGCTGCCCCATGGCCAAGCCATACAGGCCGCCCACCAGCACGCCCTGATCCCAGACTTCCACGGAGTGAGCATGGCCGCGCTGATGCAGTTGCAGATAGGCCTGTTGCATGGCCTCGCTGATCCAGGTGCCATCGGCATAGGCTCGGGGTGCTGCGCAGGCGCTGATGACCGCAGCGAAATCCTGATCGAAGGTCACTTGGTAGCGCTGTTGGCGCAACAGTTTGCCCAGGCTGCGAGAGACATGCAGTTCGTCAGGAAGTAGCACGGTGCGTGGGTCAGGGGACCACCAGAGGATCGGCTGGCCCTCGGAGAACCAGGGGAAGCAGCCGTGACGATAAGCCTGGATCAAGCGATCGGCAGACAAATCACCGCCCGCAGCCAGCAGGCCGTTGGGCTCGCGCATGGCTTTTTCCAGTGGCGGGAAGTCGAGTGTGTTGCGTTGTAACCAGGTCAGCATGGCATCCAGACTTGTGGCGGGGGAGGGCGGTGGCGAGCCATTGACGGCCCGCCACAAGCGTAGGGCGAGGGCTTAGTTGTCGTCGAGGTATTTTTCTGCGTCCAGGGCGGCCATGCAGCCGGCACCTGCAGAAGTAATGGCCTGGCGGTAGACATGATCGGCCACATCGCCAGCAGCGAACACGCCTTCGATGCCGGTGGCCGTGGCATTGCCCTCGCTGCCACCCTTGACCAGCAGGTAGCCGTCGCGCATTGGCAGTTGTCCCTGGAACAAGTCGGTATTGGGCTTGTGGCCAATGGCGATAAACACCCCGGCCAGCGCCAGGTCGGTGGTTTCACCGCTGGTAGTGTCCTTGAGTCGGGCTCCGGTCACGCCACTGGCATCCCCCAGCACTTCCTCCAGATGCTGGTTCCAGTGCAGGCGAATGTTGCCATTGGCGGCTTTGTCGAACAGCTTGTCCTGAAGGATCTTCTCCGCCCGTAGTTTGTCGCGGCGGTGCACCAGATGGACCTCCTTGGCGATGTTGGCCAGGTACAGCGCTTCTTCAACGGCGGTGTTGCCGCCGCCGATCACGGCCACCACCTGGTTGCGATAAAAGAAACCGTCACAGGTGGCGCAGGCCGAGACGCCTTTGCCGGCAAAGGCTTCTTCGGAGGGCAGGCCCAGATACTGCGCTGAGGCGCCTGTGGCAATGATCAGCGCATCACAGCTATAGGTGCCGCTGTCGCCGATGAGGATAAACGGCCGCTGCTGCAACTGTGCGGTGTGAATGTGGTCATAAACGATCTGGGTATCGAAGCGCTCGGCGTGTTTCTGCATGCGTTCCATCAGTACCGGGCCGGTCAGTCCTTCGACATCCCCTGGCCAGTTATCAACTTCGATGGTGGTGGTCAGTTGGCCGCCTGCTTGCAAGCCGGTGATAAGTGTCGGTTTGAGGTTGGCGCGGGCGGCATAAACAGCGGCGCTGTAACCGGCCGGGCCGGAGCCCAGAATGATCAGGCGTGAATGCTTCGCATCGTTCATGAAAACTCCTCATAAGCCTTTGTCACAAAAGAGAATGCATGCTCCAATTAAGCAGTGCGTAACAGCTAAATAGCTATGCTAGGCAGACTGTTCTGACGTGGCATGCCGTGAACAAACCCGTACAATGCGACGATGTAACCGGTTTATTCAGAATTGCACTGTTTCAGAAGCAAGGGGCAGAGTGTTAAAAGTAGCCCCAGTTACGCCGGTCAACTTTATTTACCTGCTCGGATTGAGCAGTATCTTGTAGTCAATCACCCGTTGGACGCGCCCATGGCGCAGGAAAAGACGCGTTTTGAAGAAATCCACCGCAGCACCTAAACCTGTTGTTCCGCTCTGGCGTCAACAATTGCACTACCGGCTCAGGGAAGGTGCGTTGATCGCCATTGGAGCCCTGTGCCTGTTCTTGATGATGGCTCTTCTGACCTACGGTAAAGATGATCCGGGTTGGAGTCATAACAGCAAGATAGAGGATGTACAGAACTTCGGTGGTCCCGCCGGTTCTTACAGCGCCGATATCCTATTTATGGTGTTGGGTTACTTCGCCTATATCTTCCCTCTGTTATTGGCGGTCAAGACCTACCAGATCTTCCGTCAGCGGCATGAACCCTGGCAGTGGAGTGGCTGGCTGTTTTCCTGGCGGCTGATCGGCCTGGTGTTCCTGGTGTTGTCCGGTGCCGCGCTGGCGCACATCCATTTCCATGCGGCCACCGGCTTGCCGGCCGGTGCGGGCGGGGCACTGGGCGAAAGCCTGGGCGACCTGGCCAGGAACGCGCTGAACATCCAGGGCAGCACCCTGATGTTCATTGCCCTATTCCTGTTTGGCCTGACGGTGTTCACCGACTTGTCCTGGTTCAAGGTGATGGACGTCACCGGCAAGATCACCCTCGATCTGTTCGAGCTGTTCCAGGGCGCCGCCAATCGTTGGTGGGATGCTCGCGTGGAGCGCAAGCAACTGATGGTGCAACTGCGCGAGGTGGATGCCCGGGTCGATGAGGTCGCGCCGTCGAGCGTTGCCGACAAGCGTGAGCAGGCCAAGGTCAAGGAGCGCCTGATCGAGCGCGAGCAGGCTCTGAGCAAGCATATGTCGGAGCGCGAGAAGCAGGTGCCGCCGGTGATCACCCCGATTGCCACCAAGCCGCCGGAGCCAAGCAAGCGCGTGCAGAAAGAGAAGCAAGCGCCGTTGTTCATCGACAGCGCCGTGGAAGGCACCTTGCCACCGATCTCGATTCTCGACCCGGCGGAAAAGAAACAGCTGAATTATTCCCCCGAGTCCCTGGCGGCTGTTGGCCACCTGTTGGAAATCAAGCTCAAGGAATTCGGGGTCGAGGTGTCGGTGGACTCCATCCACCCGGGCCCGGTGATCACCCGTTACGAAATCCAGCCTGCGGCAGGGGTGAAGGTCAGTCGTATCTCCAACCTGGCCAAGGACCTGGCCCGCTCCCTGGCCGTGACCAGCGTGCGGGTGGTGGAAGTGATTCCTGGCAAGACCACCGTAGGTATCGAGATTCCCAACGAAGACCGGCAGATCGTGCGCTTCTCCGAGGTCCTTTCGACTCCGGAATACGATAACTTCAAGTCCCCGGTGACTCTGGCCCTGGGGCATGACATTGGTGGCCGGCCGGTGATTACCGACCTGGCGAAGATGCCGCACCTGCTGGTGGCCGGTACCACCGGTTCCGGTAAGTCGGTGGGGGTCAACGCGATGATCCTGTCGATCCTGTTCAAGTCCGGCCCGGAAGACGCCAAGCTGATCATGATCGACCCGAAGATGCTCGAACTGTCGATCTACGAAGGCATTCCGCACCTGCTGTGCCCGGTAGTGACCGACATGAAGGACGCCGCCAACGCCCTGCGCTGGAGCGTGGCGGAGATGGAGCGGCGCTACAAGCTGATGGCCAAGATGGGCGTGCGTAACCTGTCGGGCTTCAACGCCAAGGTCAAGGAAGCCCAGGACGCCGGCACACCGCTGACCGACCCGCTGTACAACCGCGAAAGCATCCACGACGAAGCGCCGCTGTTGAGCAAGCTGCCGACCATCGTGGTGGTGGTGGACGAATTCGCCGACATGATGATGATCGTCGGCAAGAAGGTCGAAGAGCTGATCGCGCGTATCGCGCAGAAAGCCCGTGCTGCCGGCATCCACTTGATCCTCGCGACCCAGCGGCCGTCGGTGGACGTGATCACCGGCCTGATCAAGGCCAACATTCCGACCCGCATGGCGTTCCAGGTGTCGAGCAAGATCGACTCACGGACCATCATCGACCAGGGCGGCGCCGAGCAACTGCTGGGCCACGGTGACATGCTCTACATGCCGCCAGGCACCAGCCTGCCGATCCGCGTACACGGTGCCTTCGTCTCCGACGATGAAGTGCACCGGGTAGTGGAAGCCTGGAAACTGCGCGGCGCGCCTGAATACAACGACGACATCCTCAACGGTGTCGAAGAGGCGGGCAGCGGTTTTGATGGCGGCAGTGGCGGTGGTGATGGCGATGATGCCGAAACCGACGCGCTCTACGATGAAGCCGTGCAGTTCGTTCTGGAGAGCCGTCGGGCGTCGATCTCTGCCGTGCAGCGCAAGTTGAAAATCGGCTACAACCGCGCCGCGCGGATGATCGAGGCCATGGAAATGGCCGGCGTGGTCACCTCGATGAACACCAACGGCTCCCGCGAAGTGCTGGCGCCGGGCCCCATGCGCGACTGATCCCTGTTTCGATACCCGCGACGTGATCACACGTCGCTCGCACACCCATTCACTTTATGAGGAATTCCATGCGCCTGATTCGCATGTTGCTACTGCCGGTATTGGCTATGACCACTTTGTCGGCCCATGCCGACCCGAAAGACGTAGCGCGCCTGACCCAGTTGCTGGAAAAATCCCAGACCCTGACCGCACGTTTCTCCCAGCTGACCCTCGACGGCGGCGGCACCCAGTTGCAGGAAACCGCCGGCGAGATGTCGCTGCAGCGTCCTGGCCTGTTCTACTGGCACACCGATGCACCACAAGAGCAACTGATGGTCTCCGATGGCCAGAAAGTCTCGCTGTGGGACCCGGACCTGGAGCAAGTGACCATCAAGAAGCTCGACCAGCGCCTGACCCAGACCCCTGCGCTGCTGTTGTCCGGTGACGTGTCGAAGATCAGCGAAAGCTTCGATATCACTTCCAAGGAGGCCGGTGGCGTGATGGACTTCACCCTCAAGCCGAAAACCAAGGACACCCTGTTCGACAGCCTGCGCCTGTCGTTCCGCAACGGCATGATCAACGACATGCAACTGATCGACAGTGTCGGCCAGCGCACCAATATCCTGTTCACTGGGGTCAAGGCCAACGAGCCGATCCCGGCGTCCAAGTTCAAGTTCGACATCCCCAAGGGTGCCGATGTGATCCAAGAGTAAAAATCTGTAGCCGCGAGGTTTCGAAGGTAGTCCATGGACCTGTTTCGTAGTGCCCCGATCGCCCAGCCCTTGGCTGCGCGTTTGCGTGCCGCCAATCTGGATGAGTACGTCGGCCAGCAGCACCTGCTGGCCCGGGGCAAGCCGCTGCGCGAAGCCCTGGAGCAGGGCGCTTTGCATTCGATGATCTTCTGGGGCCCGCCCGGGGTCGGCAAGACCACCCTGGCGCGGCTGTTGGCGGAAGTCTCGGACGCGCACTTCGAAACCGTTTCGGCGGTATTGGCCGGGGTCAAGGAGATCCGTCAGGCGGTGGAAATCGCCAAGCAGCAGGCCGGGCAATACGGTCGGCGGACCATTCTCTTCGTCGACGAAGTGCACCGCTTCAACAAGTCGCAACAGGACGCCTTCCTGCCTTACGTGGAAGACGGCACGCTGATCTTCATCGGTGCCACCACGGAAAACCCCTCGTTTGAATTGAACAACGCCTTGCTCTCCCGGGCTCGGGTCTACGTGCTCAAGAGCCTGGATGAAACGGCCCTGGGAACCCTGGTGCAGCGCGCCTTGAGTGAGGAGCGTGGCCTGGGCAAGCGTCAACTGAGCCTTAGCGACGAAGGCTTCCAGATGCTGCTGTCGGCGGCCGATGGCGATGGCCGGCGCATGCTCAACCTGCTGGAAAACGCCTCGGACCTGGCGGAAGACGGCGGCGAGATCGGCGTCGACCTGCTGCAAAGCCTGTTGGGGGATACCCGTCGGCGCTTCGACAAGGGCGGCGAAGCCTTCTACGACCAGATCTCCGCGCTGCACAAGTCGGTGCGCGGCTCCAACCCCGATGGCGCGCTGTACTGGTTCGCGCGCATGCTCGACGGCGGCTGTGATCCGCTGTACCTGGCCCGGCGCGTGGTGCGCATGGCCAGCGAAGACATTGGCAACGCCGACCCTCGTGCCCTGAGCCTGTGCCTGGCGGCCTGGGACGTGCAGGAACGCCTGGGCAGCCCCGAAGGCGAGCTGGCGGTGGCCCAGGCGATCACCTACCTGGCCTGCGCGCCGAAAAGCAACGCCGTGTACATGGGCTTCAAGGCCGCTATGCGCGCCGCTGCCGAGCACGGCTCCCTGGAAGTGCCGATCCATCTGCGCAACGCCCCGACCAAGCTGATGAAGCAGTTAGGTTACGGCGACGAATATCGCTATGCCCACGATGAGCCGGATGCCTACGCCGCCGGCGAAGACTACTTTCCCGAAGAGCTCGAACCCCTGGCCCTCTACCAGCCGGTGCCCCGAGGCCTGGAGTTGAAGATCGGCGAGAAGCTCAAGCACCTCGCGGCCCTTGACCGGGCCAGCCCCATCCGGCGGAGAAAACCTTGATCCCGTTGATCCTTGCAGTCTCCGCCGGCGGCATCGCCGGCACCCTGTTGCGCTTTGCCACCGGCAACTGGATCAACGCCAATTGGCCGCGGCACTTCTATACCGCGACGCTGGCCGTTAATATCGTGGGCTGCCTGCTGATCGGCGTGTTGTACGGACTGTTCCTGATTCGTCCGGAAGTGCCGATCGAAGTGCGTGCCGGATTGATAGTGGGCTTCCTCGGTGGCCTGACGACTTTTTCATCCTTTTCACTGGATACCGTGCGTCTGCTGGAAAGCGGACAAGTGGCGCTGGCCCTGGGCTATGCGGCACTGAGTGTATTCGGCGGGCTGCTTGCTACCTGGGCCGGCCTGTCCTTGACCAAACTTTGATAAACGAGAGAACGACATGCTCGATTCCAAACTGTTACGTAGCAACCTCCAGGACGTAGCGGATCGTCTGGCATCCCGCGGCTTTGCCCTGGATGTGGCACGCATCGAAGCGCTGGAAGAACAGCGCAAGACCGTGCAGACCCGCACCGAACAACTGCAGGCTGAACGTAACGCGCGCTCCAAATCCATTGGCCAGGCCAAGCAACGTGGCGAAGACATTGCCCCGTTGATGGCTGATGTCGAGCGCATGGGGAACGAGCTGACCTCCGGCAAGGCCGAACTGGAAACCATTCAGAGCGAGCTGGATTCGATCCTGTTGAGCATTCCCAACCTGCCTCATGAGTCGGTGCCGGTGGGCGAAGACGAAGATGGCAACGTCGAAGTGCGCCGCTGGGGCACGCCGACCACCTTTGATTTTCCGATCAAGGATCACGTGGCCCTGGGCGAAACCCATGGCTGGCTGGACTTTGAAACCGCCGCCAAGCTGTCCGGTGCGCGCTTCGCTCTGCTGCGTGGCCCGATTGCCCGTCTGCACCGCGCCCTGGCGCAGTTCATGATCAACCTGCACACCGGCGAGCATGGCTACGAAGAAGCCTACACCCCGTACCTGGTGCAGGCGCCGGCGCTGATGGGCACCAGCCAACTGCCGAAATTCGAGGAAGACCTGTTCAAGATCACCCGCGAAGGCGAGGCCGATCTGTACCTGATCCCGACTGCCGAAGTGTCGCTGACCAACATCGTTGCCGGTGAGATCCTCGATCCGAAGCAACTGCCGCTGAAGCTGGTTGCCCACACCCCGTGCTTCCGCAGTGAGGCCGGTGCCTCGGGCCGCGACACCCGCGGGATGATCCGCCAGCACCAGTTCGACAAGGTCGAGATGGTCCAGGTGGTCGAACCTTCGACGTCCATGGACGCCCTGGAAGGCCTGACCGGCAACGCCGAGAGAGTCCTGCAACTGCTGCAACTGCCGTACCGCGTGCTGGCCCTGTGCACCGGCGACATGGGTTTCAGTGCGGTGAAGACCTACGACCTGGAAGTCTGGGTGCCGAGCCAGGACAAGTATCGCGAGATATCTTCGTGCTCCAACTGCGGTGATTTCCAGGCCCGGCGTATGCAGGCGCGTTTCCGTAACCCGGAGACCGGCAAGCCTGAGCTGGTGCACACCCTCAACGGTTCTGGCCTGGCCGTAGGCCGGACCCTGGTGGCGGTGCTGGAAAACTACCAGCAGGCCGACGGTTCGATCCGTGTGCCGGACGTGCTGAAACCGTACATGGCTGGCCTTGAGGTCATCGGCTAAATGGAATATCTGCCGCTGTTTCACAAGCTTCGCGGCAGTCGTGTGTTGGTGGTCGGTGGAGGGGAAATTGCCTTGCGCAAATCCCGTCTGCTGGCCGATGCCGGTGCGCAGCTGCGGGTAGTCGCACCTGAAATAGAAGCGCAATTGCAGGAGCTGATCGTCGCCAGCGGCGGTGAGTCGCTGCTGCGCGGGTATGCCGAAGGCGATCTCGACGGCTGCACCCTGATCATCGCTGCTACCGACGATGAAGCCCTCAACGCCCAGGTTTCGGCCGATGCCCACCGGCGTTGCGTGCCGGTCAATGTGGTGGACGCGCCGGCCCTGTGCAGCGTGATCTTCCCGGCGATTGTCGACCGTTCACCCCTGGTGATTGCGGTTTCCAGTGGCGGTGATGCACCGGTGCTGGCGCGTTTGATCCGGGCCAAGCTGGAAACCTGGATTCCTTCCACCTATGGGCAGTTGGCTGGTTTGGCTGCGCGCTTTCGCGCTCAGGTGAAACAGCTGTTTCCGAACGTGCAGCAGCGTCGGGCTTTCTGGGAAGACGTATTCCAGGGACCGATCGCTGATCGCCAGTTGGCCGGGCAGGGCGCAGAAGCCGAGCGCCTGCTGCAAGCCAAGATCGACGGGCAGGCCGTCCAGGCGACGGGCGAGGTGTATCTGGTGGGTGCTGGGCCGGGTGATCCGGACCTGCTGACCTTCCGTGCCCTGCGCCTGATGCAGCAGGCCGATGTGGTGCTCTACGACCGTCTGGTAGCACCGGCCATTCTTGAGCTGTGCCGCCGCGATGCCGAGCGCATTTATGTCGGCAAGCGCCGCGCCGATCACGCCGTGCCCCAGGACCAGATCAACCAGCAACTGGTGGACTTGGCCAAGCAAGGCAAGCGGGTAGTGCGGCTCAAGGGCGGTGATCCGTTCATCTTCGGTCGCGGCGGTGAAGAGATCGAGGAGCTGGCGGCCCACGGCATTGCCTTCCAGGTAGTGCCGGGGATTACCGCGGCCAGTGGGTGCTCGGCTTATGCCGGGATTCCGCTGACCCATCGCGACTATGCGCAATCCGTGCGTTTTGTCACCGGCCATCTCAAGGACGGCAGCACCAACCTGCCTTGGAACGACCTAGTGGGCCCGGCCCAGACCTTGGTGTTCTACATGGGCCTGGTGGGCTTGCCGGTCATCTGCGAGCAGTTGATCAAGCACGGTCGCGGCGCCGACACTCCGGCGGCGTTGATCCAGCAGGGCACTACCAGCAACCAGCGAGTGTTTACCGGCACCCTGGCGAACTTGCCGCAACTGGTGGCGGAGCATGAAGTGCATGCGCCGACTCTGGTGATCGTCGGTGAAGTGGTGCAACTGCGCGAGAAGCTGGCCTGGTTCGACGGCGCCCAGTCCGAGGTCTGAAAGCTTCGCCGGCAAGCCGGCTCCTACATGATCTGCGTAGGAGCCGGCTTGCCGGCGAAAGCGTCCTCAATCCCTGCACCAAACCCCTAGTCCACTCAACCGTTGCCGATCATGGCTGCGGCCGAAATCCTGCTGCGGCCCCTTGGGCACAATCCCCGTCGGATTGATGGTGGTGTGGCTGGCGTAGTAGTGCCCCTTGATGTGGGTGAAATCCACGGTCTCGGCAATCCCCGGCCACTGGTACAGCTCCCGCAGCCAGTTCGACAGGTTCGGGTAGTCGGCGATCCGCCGCAGGTTGCATTTGAAGTGGCTGTAGTACACCGCATCGAAGCGAATCAGTGTGGTGAACAGGCGTACATCGGCTTCGGTCAGGTACTCGCCAGCCAGGTAGCGCTGCTGGCTCAGGTGTTGCTCCAGGTAGTCCAGCTCGGCGAAGACATCATCGAACGCTGACTCGTAGGCTTGCTGCGAAGTGGCGAACCCGGCGCGGTACACGCCGTTGTTCACTGCTGGGTAGATGCGTTGGTTGTGGGCCTCGATCTCGCTGCGCAGTGGCTGCGGATAGAAATCCAGGGTATTGCCGGTCAAGCCGTCGAAGGCGCTGTTGAACATGCGGATGATCTCCGCCGACTCATTGCTGACGATGCGTTTCTGCTGTTTGTCCCAGAGTACCGGCACGGTGACGCGGCCAGTGTAGTCGGCGGTGTCTGCGGTATAGCGCTGGTGCATGAAGTCCAACTGATCCAGCAGGTCGCCGCTGGAGCCGTGTTCCTTGTCGAAGGTCCAGCCGTTCTCGCGCATCAGCCAACTGACCACCGAGACCTCTATCAGGTTTTCCAGGCCCTTGAGCTTGCGCATGATCAAGGTGCGATGGGCCCAGGGGCAGGCCAGGGACACGTACAGGTGGTAGCGCCCGGCTTCAGCGACAAAGCCGCCTTCGCCCGTAGGGCCGGGACGGCCATCGGCCGTCACCCAATGGCGTCGTTGCGCCTGTTCGCGCTGGAAGGCGCCGTCCTTGCTGCTTTCGTACCACTGGTCATGCCAGCGTCCTTCGATCAACAGGCCCATACAATGCTCCTCGGCTAATGTGCGTTGGAGTGCAGTCTATTGCCTTGACTTCGAACAAAAAGCGCAAAAACTGCGCGGTCAAGATCTATTAAATCGATCGATCCCGGGCATCCCAATAGTGCTGCGCCTGCTTGAAGGCCTGTTCCCGAGGCATGCCCAGCCCGCGCAAGGCCAAAGCCATGGTCGCCAGCAGGGCCAGTTGCGGGTAGCTGTCTTCGACCTCGCCGCGCCACAGCGCCTTGAGGTGTTCGGGGTCGAGGCTTGCCGGTTTGACGTGACGTTGTGCCGACAGCATCGGCCATTCCTCATCCCAACTGACGCCACCGGTGCTGCCATACAGGTGGCTGTCGGCGTCGGGGTTGATCTCGATCTCGCCGCCATCGCCCTTGATCACAATCACGTTGTCTCCCAGCAGGCCGCTGGCATCGCGGTGCACCGCCTGGTAGCCGGGGTGGAAGATGCTCTGCAAACCGCAACGGGCGCCGAGGGGATTAAGGATGCGTGCCAGGGAATGGATTGGCGAGCGCAGCCCGAGGATATTGCGCAGGTCGATCATCCGTTGCATTTGTGGGGCCCAGTCGCCCAGGGGCATAAAGGCCAGGTTGCCCTGATCCAACGCCTCACCCACTGCTTGCCAGGTGCGGCACAGGGGAATGCCCAGCGGCTGCAGCAACTGCTCGGTGTACATGCGCCCGGCGGTGTGTGCACCACCGCCGTGGAGCAGGATGCGCACGCCGTTCTGTGCCAGGCACTTGGCCGCCAGCAGGTACCAGGGCAGGTGGCGCTTCTTGCCGGCGTAGGTCGGCCAGTCCAGGTCGAGGGGGATCGCCGGGGCATTCAAGCGCGCGCGCAGGGCCTCGGTGAAACCGGCGAGTTCTTCCGGGCTCTCTTCCTTGTGTCGCAGAAGCATAAGGAAGGCGCCGAGCTGGGTGTCTTCGACCTGCTCATCAAGGAGCATGCCCATGGCCTCCCGGGCTTCCTCGCGGGTCAGGTTGCGCGCGCCGCGCTTGCCTTTGCCAAGGATCCGCACGAACTGGGCGAAGGGATGCTCGGCCGGGGTTTCGGTGAGCAGCGGGGAAAATTCAGTCATAGACAATTGGTCGGCCTCGGCAGGCCCGCCAGCTTGGCGGCAAGTTTGGCGGGGGTGCCTTTGAACAGGCGGTTCAGGTGCAGGCTGTTGCCCTTGTCCGGGCCCAGCTTCAGTGCGCTGTACTTGATCAGCGGGCGGGTCGCAGGGGACAGTTGGAACTCCTGGTAGAAACCGCGCAGCAGTTCGAGGATCTCCCAGTGTTCTGCACTGAGTTCCAGCTCTTCCGCCGCAGCCAGGGCTTCGGCGACTTCGGCGGACCAGTCCTGCAGATTGACCAGGTAACCGTCCTTGTCCAGCTCGATGGCACGGGTGCCGACAGTCAGGGTGTTCATAGCCAGGTATTGACCTTGTCATGCTGGATCGACAGGTCGACAAAGCCCGGATAGTCCACGGCCCTGGCCCAGCCTGGCAATACCAGGCCGCGGGCCTGGAGGTCTTCCTCCAGTACGTAGAGGTTCAAGCCGCTGCGAGCGCTCAACTCGCTGTAGGCGGCGCTGCCAGGTTGCAGGGCGTAGGCCGCGTCGCCGCACAGCAGCAGGGCATCGGCAGTGCCGAGCAGGCGCAGGCAACTGCCCAGGCGCGTGTCGGTGAAGGGGGAATGGGACAACACATGCAAGGTCGACATCAGAGGGTGATCACCTGGTCGTAACGGTCAATGATCCCGGCCAGCTCCGGAGTGCTCAGCAGCTGCACCTCGTCGAGGTTCAGGGCGGCCGGGTCGAGGCCGCGCAGGTCCAGGCTGGCCTGGCAGGCGAACAGTTCCTCGACGCCGAACAGCGACAGCGCCTGCAGGTTGGCGCCGAGGTCCTTGAGCTGCAGGGCTGCGGGCTTCTGCCCGGGGGCCAGTTGCAGCACGCCGTCATCGAGGAACAGCACGCCGATGGGCAGGTCGAAAGCGCCGCCGGCAAGCACGATGTCCAGTGCCTCGCGGGCACCGGGGCCGGACCAGGGCGCCTGGCGGCTGATCAACAACAGTGACTTGGCCATCTCACGACCCTCCAAAACAGATCAAGCGGTCGGCGGCCTGTACCGCGTCGTGCAACTGGCCGAGCCCGGACAATTCCCAGGGGGCCTCGACATTCACCGCCCCACGCTGATAACGCTTGGCTTCATCGCCGTTCAACACGCCGCGACGCAGGGCTGCAGCGATGCACACCACGCCGTCGAGCTGGTGCTGGCTGACGAACTCGCGCCATTGCCGGGGCAGGTCCTGTTCGTCCTGGGGCGTGACGACGCTGTTCGAGGCGTTGTGCACGCCGTCCTGGTAAAAGAACAGCCGGACAATTTCATGCCCGCCGGCCAGCGCCGCCTGGGCGAACAGCAGGGCGCGGCGCGAGGAGGGCGCATGGGCGGCAGAGAACAGGGCGATGGCGAACTTCATGACGGACTCTTCGGGTAAACCTGGGCGCCATGATAAAGCTTTAGCGCCGCCGCGGCTAAACCCCTTTGCGTACAGGCTGTTGCCGGGCTGCCGGGACATATCGGGTAACGCTTGTCCAGACCGTTCTCCAACATCGGGGGATAGACTCACGCCCTCAATCTATCTCGGACAAGGAGCAAGGGATGTTGGATCTGAAATCAGCGGTAGTCGTGGTCACCGGTGCCGGTCGCGGCCTGGGAGCGGCGCTGGCCATCAGCCTGGCGGACTTGGGCTGCAAGCTGATCCTCTGTGGACGCAATGCCGCGGCCCTGGCGGATGTCGGCGCGCAAATCCTGGCACGCACCGGCAACTCGGCCGAGCAAGTGGTGGTGGACCTGGCCAACATGGACAGCGTCAAGGCCGCGCTGGCCGAGATCCACGTACGCCAGCCCCAGGTCGATGTCCTGATCAACAACGGCGCCATGTGGCTGGAGGCCAGCGAACAGCCCCACAGCTCCAGTGAGGTGCTGGGGGTAATCGATGCCGCGCTGAGCGGCACCTACCTGCTGACCCAGGGCCTGCTGCCCGCGCTCAAGGCGTCGAAGCGCCCGGACATCGTCACCATCGGCTCCATCAGCGGTTTGCCCAATGCACCGCTGCACAGCGTGTCGTTGCCGTTCTACGCGGCCAAGCACGGGCAACTGGCCCTGGCTGACGGTCTGCGCCAGGTGCTCAAGGGCACGCCGGTGCGCTCCCTGTGCGTGCACCCGCCGTACCTGGAAGACATCTCGCCGCTGGATGAACAATGGCAACAGGTGCCCGAGCGCCAGAAAGGTCAGAAGGGTACTAACCGCGATGTAGTGGAAGCGGTGGTCTTCGCCCTGACCCGGCCACGGCATATCAGCCTGTCGTCGATCGTCATCGACACCGACGACGGCGGCTTGTTCAGTTGATGGCGCTGGGCTCAACGACCGCTGTACTGGCGCTGCCAGCGCCTTGGAATACGCAGTGACACCAGCCCCAGCAAGGCCGAAATCACCGCGCTGACATACAGCGCCTGCAAGCCCAGGCGCTGTTCCAGCAAGGCTCCCAGTACCGCGCCGGCGAACATGCCGGCCCAGGGCACCAGTTGCACCCGCCAGCCGTTACGCCGCTCGCCGAGCAACCAGCGTCCGAAGCCGCGGCCGAAGCGCGACAGCGCGCCGGTAACGTAGGTCAGGCCAATCGGCAGTCCGTTCACTTCCTCCACCGCAGCATTGAGCATGCCCATGGCGATGATTGCCGCCAGTATTGCCGGCAACTGGCTGTCGGTGGACCCACTGGCCGCGATGCACAGCAACGCGGCGATACACAGCAGCAGGGGCAGGGCGCGGTGCCCACCCAGGCGGCTGACCATCACCCCCAGCGCGTTACCGGCGACAAAGGTCGCCACCAGCAGGCTCAGGCGCAGGATCAAGCCCAGGTCGCCGTCGCTGATGGCCACCGCCAGGCGCGTGGTGTTGCCGCTCATGAAGGAGACGAAATCCCCCGTGGCCATGAAGCCGATGGCGTCGGTCATGCCGGCCAGTACCGAGAGGCAGGCCACGAGGGCGAGGCCGATCCGGCCGCGCCATTTTTGCGCGTGTTGCAGGGCCGGATCATTAGCCGGGCGGGCGGTGGAAGGCAGCATCGTCGAATTCTCCTGGTCAGGGACTGCGGGGGACGTGTGCAGGTCAATGCACGAGATCAGGCTTCAGGGTCGAGGCCGTGCAGCGTGCAGTACTCCAGCCATGGCAGGCCGGCCATTTCCGCCACCTCCTTATGTACCGCCTGGCGTCGGACCTGATACTCCTCGGCGCTGGTCGCGGTCATTTGCAGGCTCAGCTCCCAGGCGAACAGACCCTGGCGTTCGGCCTCTGCTTCGAATGCCTCGTGCAGGCGCTCTTCACGATACTGCTCCGGGGTTTCGCCACGGGCCCGGGCTTCGAGGGGATTGAGGTGGTCGAGTTGCTGGGCCAGTTCGGGCCGTTGTTCGAGGAATTTACGCAGGGCCAGTTCATGGGGTTGATCGTTGCTTGCCATTGAGACTCCTGGAAAGTGCGCCCGTGTTCAGGCGCGATGCTGGATGCGGTACAGGTGATGCCAAACGCTCAAGGCTGGACGGGCAGAGGTGTCGATAAACCACGCAACTGCGCCAGGTCCTTGCGCGGGATGACATAGGTGCGCGCCAGCATATCGCCTACGCGTTGGCAGCGGCGCGAATTGGCGCAGACCAGCAAGGTGATAAGGCTGATGGCCGCCTCGATCTGGCGGGTCGCCGAACGGATCAGCACCTGCAACAGTGACGGCGCCTGGCCGACGCCATTGATCACCTGCAGGCCGCACAGGGTTTTGCCCAGCGTGCGGCCGCGCAACAGGTATTCGCTGAGGAGGAAGTACAGGTTCCAGATCGCCATCATGGCCAGGTCCGTATGGTAGAAGCCGCCTACAGCCAGGCTCAAGACCAGCCACAGCAGCACCGTCAGCGCGCTGTCCAGCAGGTAGGCCAGAATGCGCCGGGTGATCAGGCCGGTTCTCGATACTTCCATGTACTGCTCCACAAATTACGTCATGTATTGAGCCGCGTATTGTACGGTCTAAAGGCCCGGTGGCAGCGGCAAGTTTCAATTTACCAGCGACCAGCCACGACTTGGCCGCGTTTCGATGGCGGCCGGAGGTTGTGCTTTCAGATGCTGGCAGAATCTTCGCGGCCGATCTCGCTGCGCAGCTGGGCGATCAGGTGCAAGCAGTGGGTGAGGCCCGGTGACGGCTCGCCGACCCGGCGGCTGAGGATGATCGGTGACGTGGCCTTGGGCTCCAGCAGGGGGCTGAAGCCAATGTCGTCGCGGTGCAACACCTGCACCGAGGCAGGCACCAGGGTGATGCCCAGGCCTGCGCCCACCAGGCCGATGGCGGTCTGCAGTTCATTGGTCCACTGCGCCACCTTCAATTGCAGGCCATGGCCGGCGAACAGCGCGATCACATGGTCGGCATAGCTCGGGCGCGGGTTGGCGGGATAGAGCACGAACGGCTCGGCGGCCAGTTGTTCAAGGCTCACCGGTTGCCCCAGCAACGGATGCCCGGCGGGCAGGGCGGCCACCAGCCGGTCCTCGGTCAGCACCTTTTGCACGATGGCCGGGTCGTCGATATGGATGCGTCCGAAGCCGATGTCGATGCGTCCCGCCTTCAGTGCTTCCACCTGCTGCAAGGTGGTCATCTCCGACAGCCCCAGTTCCAGCTCCAGGGTCTCGCTGCTGCGCAGGCGGCGGATCAGTTGCGGCAGCACCCCGTATAGGGTCGACGGAGCAAAGCCGATGCCCAGCCAGGTCTTGTGCCCGAGGCCAATGCGCCGGGTGTTGTCGCAGACCTTGCCCAACTGCTCCAGCACCCGGTTGGAGTGCTCATAGAAAAACCGTCCGGCGGCGGTCAGGCGCAGCGGCCGGGCACGTTCCAGCAGCAACACCCCCAACTCGTCTTCCAGTTGCTGGATCTGCCGGCTCAGGGGGGGCTGGGCGATGTGCAGGCGCTCGGCGGCACGGGTGAAATTCAGGGTTTCTCCCAGCACCTGGAAGTAACGCAGGTGACGCAGCTCCATGGGACCTCCGTGGACGATAGTTGAATACCTATTAGGTATCGAGTCAGACCAATTCTATATTGGCCCCCCGGAAAAAGCCGGGACAGAATCGATCGCAGAACTTCAAGAACCTGACGGGTATGGAAATGCACGCTTCTGCCATTGAATCGATCGAGACGATCATCGTCGATCTGCCGACCATCCGCCCCCACAAACTGGCCATGCACACCATGCAGAACCAGACCCTGGTGCTGATTCGCCTGCGCTGCGCCGACGGCATCGAAGGCCTGGGGGAGTCCACCACCATCGGTGGCCTGGCCTATGGCAATGAAAGCCCGGACAGCATCAAGACCAATATCGATCGCTTCTTCGCGCCGCTGCTGGTCGGCCAGGATGCCAGCAACATCAACGCCGCCATGCTGCGTCTGGAGCAGAGCATCCGCGGCAATACCTTCGCCAAGTCCGGGATCGAAAGCGCCTTGCTCGACGCCCAGGGCAAGCGCCTCGGGCTGCCGGTCAGCGAACTGCTGGGCGGCCGCGTGCGCGATGCCTTGCCGGTGGCCTGGACCCTGGCCAGCGGCGACACCGCCAAGGACATCGCCGAGGCAGAACAGATGCTCGACCTGCGCCGCCACCGCATCTTCAAGCTGAAGATCGGCGCCGGTGAAGTGGACCGCGACCTGGCCCACGTGATTGCGATCAAGAAGGCCCTGGGTGACCGCGCCAGCGTGCGGGTCGACGTCAACCAGGCCTGGGACGAATCGGTGGCGCTGCGTGCTTGCCGGATTCTCGGCGGTAATGGCATCGACCTGATCGAGCAACCGATCTCGCGCAACAACCGCGCCGGCATGGTGCGCCTCAACGCCATCAGCCCGGCACCTATCATGGCTGACGAATCCATTGAGTGCGTGGAAGACGCCTTCAACCTGGCCCGGGAAGGTGCGGCTTCGGTGTTCGCCCTGAAGATCGCCAAGAACGGCGGCCCTCGCGCCACCCTGCGCACCGCGGCGATTGCCGAAGCGGCGGGCATCGGCCTGTACGGTGGCACCATGCTCGAAGGCGGCATCGGCACCCTGGCTTCGGCCCACGCTTTCCTGACCCTGAACAAACTCAGCTGGGACACCGAACTGTTCGGCCCATTGCTGCTGACCGAGGACATCCTCGCCGAGCCGCCGGTATACCGGGATTTCCACCTGCATGTCTCAAGGGCGCCGGGCCTCGGCCTGAGCCTGGACGAAGAGCGCCTGGCGTTCTTCCGTCGCGACAAAACCACCCCCGTGCTGCATCACACCTGAGGAGGGCACCATGCTATTCCACGTCAAGATGACCGTGAACCTGCCGGTCGACATGAACCCCGAGCGCGCTGCGCAACTCAAGGCCGACGAGAAAGCCCTGGCCCAGCGCCTGCAGGCCGAGGGCAAGTGGCGTCACCTGTGGCGCATTGCCGGGCTGTACGCCAACTACAGCGTGTTCGACGTCGACAGCGTGCAGGAACTGCACGACACCCTGATGCAATTACCGCTGTATCCGTACATGGCTATCGAAGTTGACGCCATGTGCAGGCATCCTTCCTCGATTCATGAGGATGACCGCTGAGTCCGTTGCCAGAGCGTTAGCCACTCTAATAAATACAAGATGAGGATCGATCATGAACGTGCGTATTTCCCACACTGCCAGCGCCCAGCAGTTTCTCGAAGAAGCCAGCGGCCAGTTCACTGAAGGCGGCAACCCACGGGCCAAGGCCATCATCTACCGGATCCTGCGGGACTCGGTGAACATCATCGAAGACCTGGAAGTGACCCCGGAGGAGTTCTGGAAGGCGGTCAACTACCTCAACGTCCTCGGTGCCCGCCAGGAAGCCGGATTGCTGGCTGCCGGCCTGGGCCTGGAGCACTACCTGGACCTGCTGATGGACGCCGCCGATGAGCAGGTGGGCAAGACCGGCGGCACCCCGCGCACCATCGAAGGCCCGCTGTACGTGGCCGGCGCGCCGCTGTCCCAAAGCGAAGCGCGCCTCGACGATGGCATCGACCCGGGCGTGGTGTTGTTCATGCAGGGCCAGGTCACCAACACCGCAGGCCAGCCCCTGGCCGGGGCCATCGTCGACGTCTGGCACGCCAACACCGGCGGCACCTATTCCTACTTCGACGGCACCCAGTCGGAGTTCAACCTGCGCCGGCGCATTGTCACCGACGCCGATGGCCGCTACCGTTTCCGTAGCATCGTGCCGTCCGGCTACGGCTGCCCACCGGACGGTCCTACTCAACAACTGCTGAATCAACTGGGTCGTCACGGCCAGCGTCCGGCGCACATCCACTTCTTCATTTCGGCGGACGACCATCGCCACCTGACCACCCAGATCAACCTGGATGGCGATGAGTACCTGCACGACGACTTTGCCTACGCCACCCGCGATGAACTGATCGCCAAGATCACCTTCAGCGAAGACCAGGCCCGGGCCAAGGCTCTGGGCGTCAGCGGACGCTTCGCCGAGATCGAGTTCGATTTCACCCTGCAATCTTCGGCGCAACCCGATGAGCAGCAACGCCACGAGCGGGTGCGCGCCCTGGAGGCCTGACCACATCGTGCTGCACCGAGCCACGGGCTCCCTTCGGGGCTCGTGGCTTTTGCCGTTGTGTGCGAGTTGTTTGTGCCTTGCGTGATCTGCCTGCATTAGCGGCACTGGTGCCGTGAAATGCGCCCCTATAAGAACAATCAGAGTGACCCGGTTATGCAAATGCATCTGTTGACTGAGCGCAGTAGCGTGTTTGTCCAAGCCGATCCTTATGCCGTGTCCGGCTACGTCAACCAGCACGTGGGCAGCCACTGCATCCGCCTGCCGCGGGCCGGCCATCCCCAGGCCAGCCTCAACCACCGCTCCCTGGCCAGCCTCGACCTGTGCAGCATCAGCTACGGCGGTAGCGTGCGCGTCACCTCGCCGGCGCTGGAAAGCATCTACCACCTGCAAGTGCTGCTGCGCGGGCACTGCCTGTGGCGCGGCCCGGGCGAGGAGCACTACTTCGCGCCCGGCGAACTGCTGCTGATCAACCCCGACGATCCGGTGGACCTGACCTATTCCGATGACTGCGAAAAATTCATCATCAAGATCCCCACCCGCCTGCTGGAAGCAGCATGCGAGGAACAGCGCTGGCAGTACCCGGGGCAGGGCGTGCGCTTTCTCCAGCAGCGTTACCAGTTGCAGAACCTGGAAGGCTTTATCCAGTTGCTGAGCCTGCTGTGCGGCGAAGCCGAAGCCCGGGAAAGCATGCCCAAGGTCCAGGAGCACTACGCGCAGATCCTGGTCAGCAAGTTGCTGGGGCTGATGCAGACCAACGTCCAGCGCGGTGCCTTGGGTGCTTCGGCGGCGACCTTCGAACGCATTGCCGACTACATCGAGCGCAATCTCAAGCAGGACATCGGCTGCGCAGAGCTGGCGCAACAGGCGCGCATGAGCCTGCGCTCGCTGTACGGCCTGTTCGAGCGCAACGCCGGCACCACGCCGAAAAACTACATCCGCCAGAAGAAACTGCAACGGGTCCACGCTTGCCTCAACGACCCCGAGAGCCCGGTGCGCAACGTCACCGAACTGGCCCTGGATTTCGGCTTCCTGCACCTGGGTCGCTTCGCCCAGAGCTACCGCCAGCAATTCGGCGAACTGCCCTCCGACACCCTCAAGCGTCGCCACTGATCCCAGGCATCGGCCTCTTGTAGGAGCTGGCTTGCCAGCGAATGCGTGCGTGAGGGCGATGCAAGGCCTGAGGGCCTCTTCGCCGGCAAGCCGGCTCCTACACACGACCATTTCAGATCCGGCCCGTAGGAGCTGGCTTGCCAGCGAAGGCGCGCGTGAGGGCGATGCAAGGCTTGAGGGCCTCTTCGCCGGCAAGCCGGCTCCTACACACGACCATTTCAGATCCGGCCCGTAGGAGCTGGCTTGCCAGCGAAGGCGCGCGTGAGAGCGATGCAAGGCTTGAGGGCCTCTTCGCCGGCAAGCCGGCTCCTACACACGACCATTTCAGATCCGGCCCGTAGGAGCTGGCTTGCCAGCGAAGGCGTGCGTGAGGGCGATGCAAGGCCTGAGGGCCTCTTCGCCGGCAAGCCGGCTCCTACACACGACTATTTCAGATCCGACCCGTAGGAACTGGTTTGCCAGCGAAGGCGCGCGTGGGGGCGATGCAAGGCCTGAGGGCCTCTTCGCCGGCAAGCCGGCTCCTACACACAACCATTTCAGATCCGGCCCGTAGGAGCTGGCTTGCCAGCGAAGGCGTGCGTGAGGGCGATGCAAGGCTTGAGGGCCTCTTCGCCGGCAAGCCGGCTCCTACACAGTTCGCCGTCGGGGCCTTTGCAGAAAACGGATACAGGTCTGCACGCAACGGCTATTGCCCGCTCAACCCCCGCCCTAGCATGGAGCTGCCTGAACAAAAACAATGGAGGCGGTGGCCATGACCCTGCGACCCGAATACCTGCACTCCCTGCTTGAAGAAGACCGCGACCAGGGCGTCTACCGCTGCAAGCGCGAGATGTTCACCGACCCCCGGCTGTTCGATCTGGAGATGCAGCACATCTTCGAGGGCAACTGGCTGTACCTGGCCCACGAAAGCCAGATCCCCAACCCCAACGACTACTACAGCACCACCATGGGCCGCCAGTCGGTGTTCATTGCCCGCAACAAGAACGGCGAGCTCAACGCCTTTATCAACGCCTGCAGCCATCGCGGGGCCATGCTCTGCCGGCACAAGACCGGCAACAAGCCGTCCTTCACCTGCCCGTTTCACGGCTGGACCTTCAACAACTCCGGCAAGCTGCTCAAGGTCAAGGACCCGGCCGCCGCCGGCTACCCGGCCAGCTTCAACTGCGAAGGCTCCCACGACCTGACCCGCGTGGCGCGTTTCGAGTCCTACCGCGGCTTCCTGTTCGCCAGCCTCAACCCCGACGTGCTGCCCCTGGCCGAGCACCTGGGGGAGTCGGCGAAGATCATCGACATGATCGTCGATCAGTCCGCCGACGGCCTGGAAGTGCTGCGCGGTTCCTCCAGCTACATCTACGAAGGCAACTGGAAACTCACCGCCGAAAATGGCGCCGATGGCTACCACGTCAGCTCGGTGCACTGGAACTACGCCGCGACCCAGAACCAGCGCAAGCAGCGCGAGGCCGGGGAAGACATCCGCACCATGAGCGCCGGCAGCTGGGCCAAGCAGGGCGGTGGTTTCTACTCCTTCGACAAGGGCCACATGCTGCTCTGGACCCGCTGGTCCAACCCCGAGGACCGGCCGCTGTACGAGCGCCGCGACGAATTGGCCCAGGACTTCGGCCAGGCCCGTGCCGACTGGATGATCGAGAACTCGCGCAACCTGTGCCTGTACCCCAACGTCTACCTGATGGACCAGTTCAGCTCGCAGATCCGCATCGCCCGGCCGATTTCCGTGGATCGCACCGAAATCACCATCTACTGCATCGCCCCCAAGGGCGAGAGTGACGCAGCCCGCGCCCAGCGCATCCGCCAGTACGAAGACTTCTTCAACGTCAGCGGCATGGCCACCCCGGATGACCTGGAGGAGTTCCGCTCCTGCCAGATGGGCTACCAGGGCAGCACCACGGCGTGGAACGACATGTCTCGCGGTGCCGAGCACTGGGTCGAGGGCGCTGATGAGGCGGCCAGGGAGATCGACTTGCATCCGCTCCTCAGCGGCGTGCGCACCGAGGACGAAGGGCTGTTCGTGATGCAGCACAAGTACTGGCAGCAGACCATGCTCGCGGCGCTGGAGCTTGAAGCCTCACGCCGGATTGACGTGGAGGCTGTGCAATGAATATTTCCTACGACGCCGTACGGGATTTCCTCTATCGCGAAGCACGCTACCTGGACGACAAGGACTGGGACAGCTGGCTGGAGCTCTACGCCCCGGACGCCACCTTCTGGATGCCTTCCTGGGACGACAGCGACCAGTTGACCGAAGACCCGCAGCGGGAAATCTCGCTGATCTGGTACGGCAACCGCAGCGGCCTGGAAGACCGGGTGTTCCGGATCAAGACCGAGCGCTCCAGCGCCAGCATTCCCGACACCCGCACCTCGCACAACCTGAGCAATATCGAGTTGCTGGAACACGGCGACGGCTGCTGCAAGCTGCGCTTCAACTGGCACACCCTGAGCTTTCGCTACAAGACCGTGGACAGCTACTTCGGCAGCAGTTTCTACACCCTGGACATGCGGGGGGAAAACCCGCTGATCCAGGCCAAGAAAGTCATCCTGAAGAACGACTACGTTCGCCAGGTCGTCGATATCTACCACCTCTGAGGCGACTGCCATGAGCCATCAAATCGCACTCAATTTCGAAGACGGCGTGACCCGTTTCGTCAGCGCCAATGCCGGTGAAACCGTGGCCGACGCCGCCTACCGCCAGGGCATCAACATCCCCCTGGACTGCCGCGACGGCGCCTGCGGCACCTGCAAGTGCTTCGCCGAAGCCGGGCGTTACGAGCTGGGGGAGGACTACATCGAAGACGCCCTGAGCGCCGACGAAGCCGAGCAGGGTTTTGTCCTCACCTGCCAGATGCGCGCCTTGAGCGACTGCGTGGTGCGGGTGCCGGCTTCTTCTGCGGTATGCCGCGCCGGGCAGGCCAGCTTCGACGCGCAGATCAGCCGCCTGCAGCAACTCTCCGACAGCACCATTGCCTTGTCGATCAAGGGCGAGGCCCTGAGCCGGCTGGCGTTCCTGCCGGGGCAGTACGTCAACCTCGGGGTGCCCGGTAGCGGGCAGACCCGGGCCTATTCCTTCAGCTCCCTGCAGCGCGATGGCGAGGTCAGCTTCCTGATCCGCAACGTGCCTGGCGGGCTGATGAGCAGCTTCCTCACCGGGCGGGCCTTGGCCGGCGACAGCATGACCCTGGCCGGCCCCTTGGGCAGCTTCTACCTGCGGGACATCCGCCGGCCCTTGCTGTTACTGGCTGGCGGTACCGGGCTGGCGCCGTTCACCGCCATGCTGGAGAAAATTGCCGAGCAGGGCAGTGAACACCCGCTGCATTTGATCTACGGCGTGACCAACGATTTCGACCTGGTGGAGCTGGATCGCCTGGAAGACTTTGCTGCGCGCATCCCCCACTTCAGTTTCAGCGCCTGCGTGGCCAGCCCCGAGAGCCAGTACCCGCGCAAGGGCTACGTGACCCAGCACATCGAGCCGGCGCACTTGAACCAGGGTGATGTCGATGTCTACCTGTGCGGCCCGCCGCCGATGGTCGAAGCGGTGAGCCAGTTCATCCGCGAACAAGGCATCGCCCCGGCGAATTTCTACTACGAAAAGTTTGCCGCCAGCGCCGCCTGAAGAGCGCCTCGCGCTGTAGGAGCTGGCTTGCCAGCGAAGGCGTCTCCAAGAGCGCTGCAAGGCTCAAGGGCCCCTTCGCCGGCAAGCCGGCTCCTACAGAACCCCGTACGGCAAGGCATAGCGTTGTAGGAGCTGGCTTGCCAGCGAAGGCGTCTCCAAGAGCGCTGCAAGGCTCAAGGGCCACTTCACCGGCAAGCCGGCTCCTACGTTGAGCAGCGTCCTTGCCATCCTTTTGCACTCACGAGGTCTGCATGAACCGTTTCCACAATCAAGTCGCCCTGGTTACCGGCGCCGCCCAAGGCATCGGCCGTCGCGTTGCCGAACGCCTGGCCGAAGAGGGCGCCCGGGTGGTGCTGGTGGACCGCTCGGAACTGGTCTTCGAACTGGCCGCCGAACTCAGCCCGCAGTACCCGGTGCTGGCCCTCACTGCCGACCTGGAGCAGTACCCCGAATGCAGCCGGATCATGGCGGCGGCCATCGCCCACTTCGGCCGCCTCGACATCCTCATCAACAACGTCGGCGGCACCATCTGGGCCAAGCCTTTCGAGCACTACGAGGCCGAGCAGATCGAGGCCGAAGTGCGCCGCTCGCTGTTCCCGACCCTGTGGTGCTGTCACGCTGCCTTGCCCTACATGCTGGAGCAGGGCAGCGGCGCTATCGTCAATGTCTCGTCCATCGCCACTCGCAGCCTCAACCGCGTGCCCTATGGCGCGGCCAAGGGTGGGGTCAATGCACTTACCGCCTGCCTGGCGTTCGAAACCGCCGGGCGTGGAGTGCGGGTCAACGCCACCGCTCCCGGCGGCACCGAAGCGCCGCCGCGGCGCATCCCGCGCAACAGCGCGGAGCAGAGTGCGGAGGAAAAAGTCTGGTACCAGCAGATCGTCGACCAGACCCTCGACAGCAGCCTGATGAAACGCTATGGCAGCGTCGATGAACAGGCCGCAGCGATTCTGTTCCTGGCTTCCGATGAGGCTTCCTACATCACTGGGATGGTGATGCCGGTGGGCGGAGGAGATCAGGGCTGAGGGTTGGTTGAGTAACCGCCATGGGCACAGGCTCAGTCAGGCCAACAGCAGAGCGAGCCGGCAGATCGAATCCGTGCGCGGCCCGGCTGCGTCGCGCTGACTGGCAGGGCAATCCCTGGGTCATGCCCCTGGAGTAGGTTCTACCGGCACACCGTGCATATGCGATTTCTAAAACAACAACAATAAGAGTCAGATGCCATGCGCAATATAGATTGCAACACCTTGATCGATGAGGCCCGCTTCAACCCTTTCCACTGGCGCGTGCTGTTCTGGTGTGCGCTGATCATCATCTTCGACGGCTACGACCTGGTGATCTACGGCGTGGTGCTGCCGGTGCTGATGCGCGAGTGGGGACTGACCCCGCTGCAGGCCGGGGCCCTGGGCAGCTACGCACTATTCGGCATGATGCTCGGCGCGCTGTTTTTTGGTTCGCTGTCGGACCGTATCGGACGCAAGAAAGTCATCGCCGTCTGCGTGATCCTGTTCAGCGGCTTCACCGTGCTCAACGGCTTTGCCCGCAACCCCACGGAGTTCGGTCTGTGCCGCTTTATCGCCGGCCTGGGCATCGGCGGAGTGATGCCCAATGTGGTAGCGCTGATGAGCGAGTACGCGCCGAAGAAGATCCGCAGCACCCTGGTGGCGATCATGTTCAGCGGCTACTCGGTGGGCGGCATGCTCTCGGCCGGGCTGGGCATTGTGCTGCTGCCGAACTTCGGCTGGCAGTCGGTGTTTTATGTGGCGGCGATTCCCTTGCTGCTGTTGCCGCTGATCCTCAAGTACCTGCCGGAATCGGTGGGTTTCATGCTGCGCCAGGGGCGTGAGCAGGAAGCCCGCGAAGTGTTGCAGCGCATCGAGCCGGGTTTTGTCCCGCAGGCGGGTGATCGCTTTGTCCAGGCCTTGCCCCAGGCCGCCGGTGCGCCGGTGCTGCAATTGTTTCGCCAAGGCCGGGCGCTGAGCACGCTGATGCTCTGGGTCGCGTTTTTTTGCTGCCTGCTGATGGTCTATGCCTTGAACTCCTGGCTGCCCAAGCTGATGACCAGCGCCGGTTATGGCCTGGGTTCGAGCCTGACGTTCCTGCTGGTACTGAACTTCGGGGCGATTTTCGGCGCCGTGGGCGGCGGCTGGATCGGCGACCGCCTGGCGCTGCACAAGGTCCTGGTGGGGTTCTTCCTGATCGCGGCACTGTCCATCAGCCTGCTGGGCTTCAAGAGCCCGATCCTGGTGCTGTACCTGTTGATTGCGGTCGCGGGCGCCAGCACTATCGGCACGCAGATCCTCGCCTATGCCTGTGTCGCCCAGTTCTATCCGATGGCCATGCGCTCCACCGGCTTGGGCTGGGCTTCGGGCGTGGGCCGCAGCGGCGCGATTGTCGGGCCGCTCCTCGGCGGGGCACTGGTGGGTATCGAGTTGCCGTTGCACTACAACTTCATGGCCTTCGCCGTTCCCGGCGCCGTGGCGGCCCTGGCCATGTGCTTCGTTTACTCACGCGATTCCAAGGTGCTGCCACTGGCTGCCAGCGCCTAGCGATTGAATGGACGCAGCGCCGGCGCTCATGCCGGTGCTCACTTATCAGCTTTCGGAGCGAGCATGCACAGCCTGTTCAAGGACTTTTCCCTGTCCGCCGTGGTGGCCGGTTTTATAGCCACCTTGATCTCCTACGCCGGCCCCCTGGTGATCGTGTTCCAGGCCGCCAAGGCGGCGGGCCTGCCCCAGGAGGTGCTGTCGTCCTGGGTCTGGGCCATCTCCATCGGCAGCGGGGTACTGGGCATCGTCCTCAGCCTGCGCTTCAAGGTGCCGGTGGTGATTGCCTGGTCGGCGCCGGGTTCGGCGCTGCTGGTGGGGCTGCTGCCGGGCATCGGCCTGAACGAGGCGGTGGGCGCCTACCTGGTGGCCAGCGCGATCATTGTGCTGGTGGGCCTGTGCGGCATCTTTGACAAACTCATCGGCAGACTGCCAGCGGCGATTTCCGCGGCAATGCTGGCGGGTATCCTGTTCAGCTTCGGCACCCAATTGTTCCGCTCGATCCAGGACAAGCCGCTGCTGGTGGGAGCAATGTTCGCCACCTACCTGCTGTTCAAGCGCCTGTGGCCACGCTACGCGGTCCTGGCGGTGCTGCTGGTGGGCTGCGTGCTGTCCCTGGGCAGCGGCGAGATCGACCGCTCGGCCCTGGTCATCGGCCTGGCCGCGCCCCACTGGATCACTCCGGCCTTCAGTTGGCACGCAGTGTTCAACGTCGCCTTGCCGCTGGTAGTGGTGGCCTTGACCGGGCAATTCGTGCCGGGCATCGCCGTACTGCGCAATGACGGCTACTCGACGCCAGCCAGCCCGATCCTCGCCA
This sequence comes from Pseudomonas sp. Fl4BN1, assembly GCF_009908285.1. Classification (GTDB taxonomy): domain Bacteria; phylum Pseudomonadota; class Gammaproteobacteria; order Pseudomonadales; family Pseudomonadaceae; genus Aquipseudomonas. The sequence continues at coordinate 4,105 of NZ_JAAARM010000011.1, read as the reverse complement.
GCAGCGGCCTGGCCAGCCTGTTGCTGGCCCCGTTCGGCTGCCACGGCCTGAACCTCGCGGCGATCACCGCAGCCATCTGCACCGGCCGCGAGTCCCATCAAGACCCGGACAAACGTTATGTCGCCGGAGTCATGGGCGGGGTGTTCTACCTGCTGCTGGGGATCTTCGGCGCGACCCTGGTCTCGCTGTTCAGCGCCTTTCCCCGAGAGCTGATCGCGGCCCTGGCGGGGCTGGCGCTGTTTGCCGCGATTGGTGGTTCACTGACCCATGCCATGGCCGTGCCGGCTGATCGCGAAGCCGCGCTGATCACCTTCCTGGTTAGCGCCTCGGGTATGTCTTTGTTTGGCTTGTCGGCGGCGTTCTGGGGGCTGATCTTTGGTCTTGCGGCCCACGCGGTGCTCAGTTGGCGCCGAGCGCCAGTCAGGGTTGGCGAAGTCGCTCAGGGCCGGAACTGATCCACCAATCGCAGCTACTGGCTGGCGAGTTGATTAAGCGGGTTGCTGACCTGGGCCGACTCGTCGGCCTGGGCGCTCAAGGTTTCGGCGACCCGGCGGCTCGCCGTGACATCGCGGTTGACCTCTTCGGCCACCACGCTTTTCAGGTGTGCAGGGGAATGGCATAGGGGGCAGGGTGATCGGCGGAGCATCGGCCAATGGCCGCGATGATTTGGCCATCAGCTAAGCGACGATCTCTGCTGTGCTCATATCCACGTGCAGCATGTCTGGATCGCCAAACCACTCCTCGGGCCAGAAGATCAGGTCCGAGGCATTGGCATCCGCGAAGTTGGTCTCCAGCAGCCCCAGGGCGTAGCCCACATCCGATTCTGTGCCCTCGCACTTGCAGATGAATTCTGTCAGCGCACAGGCTGCTTCGAAGCTTAGATCGTCGACGTACTTTTCCTGGTGAAACGCCGTGCGGATAAAGTTCTGCGCATCGGTGTGGCTGTGCATAACGCGAAATTCGTGGAACTCAAAAGCGGCGGTTAGCGTGGCTGCTCCACTGCTGGATCAGCGCGCTGATCTCGGGACTTTCTCGTTCCTGGTTGTCCCAGGTCTTGTCCAGAATGTCGCTCAGTAGCGCCTTCATCAACGCGCACTTTTTTGGCGTTGGGCGTAGGGGTTTCATCCGGTCCGGGATGGGCATGTCCTTCTCCCTGATAGTCATTTCTTGTCGATACCGGCTTGCCGACGGAAGCGTCCGTGAGGGGGCTGCCTTTTTACACTTGACGATTATTATCGTTCCTTCCCCTCACCTGGGGCGTCACTGTCGATCCAGCGTTCAATCTGCACGGCGTCTGCAACGATCAGCCCCCTTTCAGTGTGCATCGCGTGAGTGATGCCGGTTTTTTTCAGCGTTGGCCTGGCAGCCGCTAAGGCAACTTCAAACTGGCCAATGCCGCCTTGCCTTGTGGCGACAGCACCGGCGCCAGCTGTTCCCAGGTGAAACTCAGCTCATTGTCGCAACTGTCACCGTAGGCGGGGGTCGAGAGTTGCAGGCCCTGGGTGTTGAAGCTCAGGTCGTAGTTCGAATAGCTGCTGACGGCCGGGCAGTCGGCGTCCTTGGTGGTCTGCTTTTCGAGCCACATGGCGAAGCCGGGGGCCAGTTTCACCTGGCCGGAGTAGGCGTCGTACCACTGCTGGCGGCCGCCCAGCCAGGTCCAGGGATCGACGCTTTCGCCGGTCTTAAGGTTCCAGCTGTGCAGGCCCCAGCTGATGCCATTGCGTCCGGTGCCGGCGGCCCAGCGATAGAACCTGACGGTGATCCACTGTGACGACCAATAGTGGGGCTCGACGGTGATTTCGCTGGTGTAGCCGGAGCCGTTGCGGCCCAGGTATTCGCGGCGCTCGCTGAAAAACTCCTCCTGGCCCTCGGGGCTGATCGCCAAGCGCTCCAGCTGCCGGTTGATGTTCTTCAGCGCCGGGCTGTCACCCTCCAGTCGGAGGCTGACCTGGGCGCCTTGGGTCCTGAGCTGGTAGCGGTGTTCGCCGAAGCTTTTGTTCACCACCTTGAGCGCCAGCGGCGCAGCCTCCATGGGCCCGTTATAGGCATCGCCGCCACAGCCCTCGGTGCTGATGCGGGTCAGTAGCAAGGGTAACGGCGCGCCGCCTGGGACCTTGCTCCAGGCGCCGCTCAGGCGATCGCCCTGGGGTGCGTCGAGCTGCCAGAACCCGGTCTTGCGGTCCTCGGCCCAGGGCTCGCCGGCCTGTGCCTGAGTCAGCTGGATCGGCGTGACAAAACGCTGGTAGTAGTAGCTGCCGTTGCTGTTGGGGGCAGCGTTGAAACAGGCGGTAATCGCCGATTTTCCCAGGGTGCCTTGCCACACCCCGGCGAGGTCGGTGGACGCGGCGCTGGCGTAAGCTGAAATGCCGGCCAGGGCCAGAATGGACAAGGGCTTGAGCATGGGGATCGGACTTCCAGTTGTCTGACGGGCGCGCATCATAGCTGAAACCTCGCGACGGCTGATGCCCCGGCCCTGAACAGCCCGCAGCGCGCGCCTAGCCTTCTTGGGGAAGGGCGTAGGGCAGAGTGATCAGCGGGGCATCGGCCAATGGCCGCGAGGATTTCGCCATCAGGTAAGCGACTATCTCTGGCGAGCTGATTTCCACGTGCAGCATGTCCGGATCGCCAAACCATTCGTTGGGCCAGAAGATCAGATCCGAGGCATTGGCCTCGGGGAAGTTGGTTTCCAGCAGACTCAAGGCGTAGTCCACGTCCGACTCCGTGCCCTCGCACTTGCAGATGAAATCCGTCAGGGCGCAGGCCTCTTCGAAGCTCAAATCCTCCACGTACTTTTGTTGATGAAAAGCCGTACGCAGAAAGTTCGCCGCGCTGGTATGGCTGTGCATCACGAGAAACTCGTGGAACTCGAAAGGCCGTCCGGCGTGGCTGTTCCATTGCTGGATCAGCGCACTGATCTCGGGGTTTTCCCGGCCCTGGTTGTCCCAGATCTGGTCTAGGATTTGCTTGAGCAAGGCCTTCATTAACGCGCGTATCTTTGGCGTCGGTGGCGTTGGTTTCAGCCGTTCCGGCATGGCCATGTGTGTCTCCCTGATGGTCATTTCATGCTGCTGGCGAATCGGGCCGCAAGATCGCCTTCGCCGGCAAGCCGGCTCCTACGGGGATGTAGCGATTGTGATGGCGGGCCCGTGTAGGAGCTGGCTTGCCAGCGAAGAGGCCCGCCAGCCCCCCCTCATTCCCAAACGGCGCACAGAATAGTCCCTGCGCGCCGCCGACTAAAGCGCCGACCCCAGCCGCAACAGCGCGCACAACCCACCCTCAGGCCGATTGCGCAGTTCCAGGCGGCCACCGATCTTGCCAACAATCATCTGCACAATCGCCAGCCCCAGCCCGGCGCCATTGGCGTTGCCCTGGCTGTAGAAACGCTCCAGCAAGCGCTCGCGCTGCTGCTCGTCGATACCGGGCCCGGCATCTTCCACGCACAGCTGCGTCGCGCCATCCCCCAGGACCAACCCTTCTTCGCCTACCTGCAAACCTCCGGCAACCACCGCCCGTTCACCATCCCCAAGGACAACGACGGCTTCCAAACTCAGAACCTGCCCCTGGAACAAGTCCAGGCCGCAGGCTCCCGCAGCCTGGAGCAATACAACGCCGTACGCCTGCTGGACTTCAACATCGGCCGGCTAATGGAGATCGCCAAGGCGGGCGGCTACTACGACAACACGATTTTCGTGTTATTCGGCGACCACAACACCCGCATCAGCCAGATCCCCCATATGGCCCCAGCGTTTGAACAGCTAGGGCTAGAAAGCAACAACGTACCACTGCTGATTCATGCACCGGGGATGTTGCAGCCCAGAGTGATCGACGAAGCCGTCGGCCTCGCCGACCTACTGCCCACCGTGGCCGGCATGGCCGGGATGCCCTTCACCAATGGCGCCATGGGGCGGGACATTCAACAGCCCGCACCGGAGGGGGAGCGGGTGGTGCCGCTGGTATTGAGGGAAGGGACCTTCCCGGTGAATCGCCCCGGGTTTCGTAGACACCTCTTTGCCTTAAACTGAGGCCAATTAGGAGGTGCCATGAGCAACCCGCGTTACCCCGAAGAATTCAAAATCCAAGCAGTCAATCAAGTGACCGAAAAGAG
>NZ_JAAARM010000118.1 GCF_009908285.1 Pseudomonas sp. Fl4BN1 | reverse complement strand
GTCACGAACATCTCCGGGCGGCTCGGCGCGTCGAGCACCCGGGCGCAGTCGTCGAGCAGCTCGTCGAGATCGGCGAACTGGCGCGTCCCCACACGTGCCGAACTCGCGAGGTACAACAGGCGGTGCTGCCGTTCGCGGAGCATCCCGGAGAGCACCTTGAGGACCTGGTCGAAGCCCTTGAGCCGGCGCAGTGCGGTCAGCGCGGTCCGATCTGCCGGATGCTCCCACGCACGGGAACTGATCCCCGGAAAAGTCGTCCGCTGCGGCGGTTGCGTCGCCGGTGGTCGGGTCATGTGGAACCGCCCCTTTCGTCGCCTGCAGGTCAACCCTACGGACGGCGGACGAGGGGCGGTGCCACTTTTTGCCGCGGTGCGGGATCAGGCGATGATGCGCACCAGGTACGGCGTCATGTTCTC
>NZ_JAAARM010000117.1 GCF_009908285.1 Pseudomonas sp. Fl4BN1 | reverse complement strand
CGGCCACATCACCCACGCAAACCAGCCGCGTTGCTGCCATTGGCGGGTGACGAAGCTGGCGAGGCGGTGCTGGGCGACGGGCATGCGGCGTGATGGTGGTTGAGAGACGGGTCTCTTAGCGGGCGTTGCCGGTTTGCGTGGCGAAGGTCAGGTGCGAGAGACCGGCCACCCGCGCCGCTTCCATCACATTGACCACCGCCTGATGTGCGGCCTGCGCATCGGCGTTGACGATGACGATGGGCTCGGGGCCGCCGGCCTTACCTGCGGCATTGCGCAGGGCATCGGCCAAGCTGGTGACATCGCGGGTGTCGAGCACTTGCTTGTCGACGGAGTAGACGCCGTTGGCGGTGACGGACACGACGATCTGACCCGGGCGCTCGGTGGCCTTTTCAGCCTCGGCGGTCGGCAGGTTGACCTTCAGTTC
>NZ_JAAARM010000116.1 GCF_009908285.1 Pseudomonas sp. Fl4BN1 | reverse complement strand
CTGCTGTTCAAGGCGGCGTTCTACTTCGTGGCGGTCTCGCTCGCCTGGGTCGCGGTGCTGCGCTTCGTTCCCGTCCCCTTCACCGCGACCATGGCGGGCGACCTGTTCGCCGGGCGCGGCGTCTCCAAGGATTGGACGCCGCTGAGCGCCATCGACCGCGACATGGCGCGCGCGGCGATCGCGGGGGAGGATGCGCGCTTCTGCCTCCACAACGGGTGCGACCTGCGCGCGATCGCGGGCGCGGCGGTCAGCAACGCCCGCGGGCGTCGTCTGCGCGGCGGGTCGACGATCAGCCAGCAGACCGCCAAGAACGTGTTCCTGTGGCAGGGCGGCGGTTACGTCCGCAAAGCGTTCGAGGCGTGGTTCACCGTCCTGATCGAGCTGGTCTGGGGCAAGCGGCGGATCATGGAGGTGTACCTCAACGT
>NZ_JAAARM010000115.1 GCF_009908285.1 Pseudomonas sp. Fl4BN1 | reverse complement strand
ACGTCGGAGTTGGTAATCAGATAGGCAACGCGCGGGCGGCGCGGTGGCAAATGGGAAGACACGGTGCAAATGGCGTCCAAGCTGGCAGAAAATGAGGCGGGTTCGCCCACCGACGCCGGCCAGTGCGGGTCAACCCGGCATTATAAGGCGCCAGACACCGTTGGTTCGACTGCCAAGTCAATAGTTGATGTAACCGCGGCATGCGTATCTTGACCGTTTACAATGCTGCTCATCTGACATCCTCACGGACCATTCCATGAGCAGCATCAACCCCACCATCTTCAAAGCCTACGACATCCGCGGCATCGTCGAAAAAACAGTCGATGCGGAAACCGCACGTCTCATCGGCCGCGCTTTCGGCTCCGCAGCACGCGCCAAGGGCGAATCCGCCGTCGTCATCGGCCGTGATGGTCGCCTGTCCGGCCC
>NZ_JAAARM010000114.1 GCF_009908285.1 Pseudomonas sp. Fl4BN1 | reverse complement strand
GGTCGTAGCGCAGTTCGCGCAGTTCGCGCGGCAGGGTGTCGGCGGGCGCCTGGTAAGGCTTGGCGGCCAGTTGCTTGGCGCGTGCGGCCACATCGTTGAAGCCGAAGGCCAGCGCAGCATGCGCCGAAGCCAGCGCCAGCAGGCCGACGGCCAGCCGCGCATAGCGGGCTACCGAACGGGTGCGTACAGCGCGGGCGGCTGACGGCATGCGGGAGGAAACAGCGGAGGGAATGTTCAAAATGAGATCGCGTCTAGGCGGCGGGCCGAGGAACGTGACGCTTCGGTCCTGCCGGTCATTCGTCTGTGCCGCCGAGATTTTACCCGCCGGACCTTTGCGAGATCAAAAGCGGCAACATTTTGATAATGTTTCCGGCCGCATCGGGCCGATAACCACGTCAAATGGCGTGTAATCGAGCGGTCTTCGGC
>NZ_JAAARM010000113.1 GCF_009908285.1 Pseudomonas sp. Fl4BN1 | reverse complement strand
CTTCCAGCACCACCTCGGCGAGCTGCTTGGCGGCAAATTCGTACGGCATGGCAATGCGCAACGTGCCGGCGGGCGACTGGAACGTCGCTGCGGCGTCTTCCGAAACTTCGCGCAGCCGCTGGAACAATGGGCCTGCGTCGCGCAGCAGGGCTTCGCCGGCATCGGTCAGGCGCAGGCGGCGCGTACTGCGCTCGAAAAGGCGTGCGCCCATCTTGCCTTCCAGCCGCGACACCGCCGTGCTGACCGACGATTTGGGCAACCCCAGCCGCTCCGCCGCGCGCGTAAAGCTGCCGAGCGTGGCCACGGTGCAAAAAGTGTCCCAGTCGTTCCAGTCCGTCGTTCGCATCATTGAACAATGAATTTGTTGGCAGGCGATTTCCGCCGGTTTCGAGGCAAATTACCATCCCTGCATGAACACGCCAAGCAC
>NZ_JAAARM010000112.1 GCF_009908285.1 Pseudomonas sp. Fl4BN1 | reverse complement strand
TTCCCCACCGGCCATCGGAGGTACGGCGCCCAATGCCGGCGCGTTCACAACGTTGACGGCCTCCACTGCGATAGGGGTGGCCTCTGGCGGCACAGGTCGCTCGACTCTGACAGCGCACGGCGTCATTGTCGGCGAAGGAACTGGGGGCGTTGCGACAGTCGGGCCGAATGCTTCAACCGGTGTGCCCCTTGTTTCTCAGGGCTCCTCCGCAGATCCGTCGTTCTCCACTACGGTAGCTGGCCTTACCTTCACTGGGGCAATCACTCCGCAGTCAACGGGAGGCATTGTCGGGACAACTACCAACGACAACGCCAATGCCGGGAGCGTCGGGGAATATCAAACCGCGACCTCAGCCAGTACAGGGATGACGTCGGGCGTCAACACAAACCTTATATCCCTCAGTTTGACGGCTGGCGACTGGGATGTAA
>NZ_JAAARM010000111.1 GCF_009908285.1 Pseudomonas sp. Fl4BN1 | reverse complement strand
GCCCACAGGCGGTGCGCATATCGGCTACAAGGCCCAGGCCGAAGCCGTGCGCGACCCGAAGAACACCATCATCTCGGTCAAGCGTTTCATGGGGCGTGGCCTGAAGGATGTTGCCCACATCGAGAACACGCCGTACGACTTTGTCGACGCGCCCGGCATGGTGCAGTTGAAGACCGTGGCCGGCGTGAAGAGCCCGGTGGAAGTGTCGGCGGAGATCCTGGCCACGCTGCGCCAGCGCGCGGAAGATACGCTCGGCGATGAACTCGTCGGCGCCGTCATCACTGTCCCTGCGTACTTTGACGACGCACAGCGGCAAGCCACCAAGGACGCCGCCAAGCTGGCGGGCCTGAACGTGCTGCGCCTGCTGAACGAGCCGACCGCAGCTGCCATCGCCTATGGCCTGGACAACGGCTCCGAAGGCATCTACG
>NZ_JAAARM010000110.1 GCF_009908285.1 Pseudomonas sp. Fl4BN1 | reverse complement strand
GTTCACAGACAGCCCCCAGACGGGGGCGCTAATTTGCTGTAGCCGATCACGCGTGTTGATCGAAACGCGCTCTCTGCTCCAATCCGGCCTCTGAGCGCGTCGATGTCGCCGTCGTTTGGCTTTCCCGCTCCCCCAGGCCGTCCGCCCGGAGGGCTGGGCATTTTTGAGTGGTCAACGCTGGCGACCGCCAGCATCTGCTGGGGGGCACACACAAGGTGTTCTTACGCGATGTTCATGCGATTGAGCACGCGAAGCGGGATGTTTACGTGGCGGGCCTGAGCGTCGAGACCCGGAGCCGCACGCTAATGGCCCAAGCGTTCAAGCTCGCTGCAACTGAGGAAGGGCAAAGGCAGGCGTTGGATGCGTTGAGCGCCCTCGGTAACGAGGCGCTGGGCATCTATGGAGTCATCCGGCACTGACAGCAAGCT
>NZ_JAAARM010000109.1 GCF_009908285.1 Pseudomonas sp. Fl4BN1 | reverse complement strand
ATTAAGGGCTGTGGATCGTCTCCGGGATGAATCGCCTGACGATGCGCCTCACCCGAAGGCGTCAGACGGTACCGGAACCATCCCAGCCCTTGCTGACGCATTAAAAACTCACTGTCAGGAAAAGTGCGGAAGGTTTCCTGTAAATGCATTTGGTGAGTGAGATTATCCTGCCCGGTTCCAGCGTTCCGCAGAAGATCATCATACAGTTGTCGCCCTTTCGGCGTTAATGCCACACCACGCTGCTCAATTTCACCAAAGCGCGCGGTATGTGTGCCCTGTTTCTGCCCCGCAAACAACACCGTCTCTTCCAGTGCTTTAAAGCTGGTCTGGCGTAGTAAAATCGGCACCTCGCGGCGCGGCGGCCCTTCGATCAGAACTTTGGGTTCAATTCCGCATTCAGGCATCATCGACTGCACCCGGTCAATATCC
>NZ_JAAARM010000010.1 GCF_009908285.1 Pseudomonas sp. Fl4BN1 | reverse complement strand
CGCCTGCCTGCCCTTTCGTCCCCCCCTGCACAGGCTCAACACATTCGCCCCAATAGCCGCGAAAGGTTTCCTATCCTCTTCACAGCTACCTGACCCTGAATTCCAGCTCATCTCGACTGACCCGTACCCCCTGCGTGCCGCTGCAACACGTCCCTGCCTGGTCGGAGAGGCGTGCGGCGCGACCTGTCCGTCTGCTAGACCACTACCCCGATGGCCGGGCTTTGCCCTAATCCGGACCCGTATATCTGCTGAGACAAAGGAGATGTCAATGCACCGCAATAACGATGATTACCTCGACGAAATCTGCTTCTGGCAATGCGCCCACAGCCGTCTTTTGCAGCATACGGCCCTGCTTCGGAAGCAGGCCCTACACGCACCCGGGTTTTCCAGGGAACCACTGGATGAGCTGTTGCGCAGATGTGGTCTGGAGGGGCTGTGTCATTGCCCCGGCGATCCTCGACTAACCAGGCCCCAGTCCACTGGGGATTTGCCACGCCCACCCCTGCGCCCCAAGGACTGAATGATTCCATGGCGCCCCCTGGCTAGGCCGCTCCATGGGCTCTGGCCTCGGTGGGAGTCTGCTGATAACGCGCCTTGAACGCCCGGGCAAAATGCGCCTGACTGACAAAACCATGGCGATAGGCGACCTCGCTGATATCCAACCCCGCCCCCTGGCTGCTGCACAGCAGCTGGCGGGCCTGTTGCAGGCGCCGTTCCAGAATGAAGCGGCTCGGCACCAGGCCCTCCAGGGCAAACAGCCGGGCCAGGTGCCGGGTGGAAATGCCCGTCTGGGCCGCCACCCGCTCGCAACTCAGGGCGGGGTCGGCCAACTGGTCATGGATGCATTGCTTGGCCGCCAGCAGGTAAGACGCACTCAGGGCATTGATCGGCCGTTCACCGACATGCCCGGCAATGATGCTGGCGAGAAGCTCGAAAGCCTGTTCCTGGTAGGCATCGGCCTCTTCACAGAAGGGGTGCAGGAAAAACGCCCGGGTACGCTCCCCCAAGGTGCGCAACAACAGACGCTGGACCCCGCTTTCGGCGCTGACCCGCAATGGCCGGTCAAAACGCTTCAGGCAACGTTCGGCGAACTGCTCCTGGGGAATATCGAAGATGAACTGGCGCATCGCCCCGGAAAAGCCGAACAGGTAGGGCTTGTCGGTGCGATAGACCACCAGCTCCCCCGGCTCCAGCACCTGGCAGGCGCCGTCCTGATAGAAGAACGAACCGCTGCCGGTAACCAGGGACACGAAGATCGACTCCTTGGGCACACCGCGGATCATCGAACTGTCGCGCTCCACCACATGCTCATTGCCGACGATGCGGGCCAGGCGCATGGCGCTCAATTGCAGGTTGTCCTGGCTGGCGGCGAACCCATCCTCGGCGTAGGAGTTGCATTTAAGCCCCACCAGGGTGCTGGCGTTGTAGTCCTCCCAAAACGTCAGCCGTTGATCCAGGTCGATGGCCTGGGTGCTGGCGTGCCGGGTTTCGAGCAAGGCGCATGGAGACATTGTTGTTCTTCTCATGGGCGGCTGGATGTTCCCCGGACGGCAAGGCAGTGTCCGGGCACCTGGGGCCGCATGCTCTGCGGCCTGCGGCCATTCATTAACATCTGAAGTATATAGCCTGTCAACTTCAAACGCAGTGGGACCCGGTCGCCTGAACGTCCTCACGACATCGCTATTTAAAGTAGGAAAAACGCCGTCCGAAACGGACAACAAACCGGTCCGATTCGATCAAACCGGCGCCGGCCTGCGCGCCTAGAGTCGTCTCAGTTATCGCCGTAGCTCCCCCTAATAAGAACCATTGAGGTCGACCATGCCTGAAGCAGCCACCCGTGAATTCTGGAAAGACCTGCAGCCTATCGCCAATTGTTTCAAGCCCGACGCCAAGCCGGAGGTCTACCTGCCCAACGCCGCCAGCGACGACCTGAGTCTGTACGTGCCCTTCACCGAAACCGTGTCCTCGCGACCGCTGTGGATCTCCCCCAGTGAAAACCGCTGGTGCGACATTCTGATGGCCAGCAGTGCCGGGCTGGTCAACCGCCACTATCACCCCCACGAAGTCTTTGCCTACACCCTGTCCGGCAAGTGGGGCTACCTGGAACACGAATGGACCGCCAGCGCAGGCGACTTCGTCTACGAGACCCCGGGCGAGGGTCACACCCTGGTGGCCTACGAACATGAACAGCCGATGCGTGTGTTCTTCATCGTCAAGGGCCCGCTGATCTGGCTCGACGAACAGGGCGAGCCCGACGGCTACTTCGATGTGCACTCCTACATCGCGATGTGCCGCGAGCACTACGAAAAGATCGGCCTGGGCGCGGCCCACATCGACACCCTGTTTCGCTGATCGCGATTTCTGACGCCTCCTCGGAGAACCACCATGGCTTATAAAAACAACAAGGCCGGTTACGAGAACACCTTGCTGGGGGTGCTGTTCCTGACCTTCGGCTTCGTCTTTTTCGATCGTCTGGCGCTGTCCTTCCTGTTCCCCTTCATGGCGGACGAACTGCAACTGAGCAACAGCCACCTGGGCATGCTGTCCTCGGTACTGGCCCTGGCCTGGGCGGTGTCGGGGGCTCTGGTGGGCGCCTGGTCGGACCGCCGTGGCATACGCAAGCCGCTGCTGATCATCGCGGTGATCCTGTTTTCCCTGTGCTCGGCGCTGTCCGGGCTGGTCACCGGGTTCCTCAGCCTGCTGCTGTTTCGCGGGATCATGGGGCTGGCCGAAGGGCCGATCCTGCCATTGTCGCAATCCTTGATGGTGGAGGCCTCGTCGCCCCATCGCCGAGGCTTGAACATGGGCCTGCTGCAAGGTTCGGCAGCCGGCTTGCTGGGGGCAGTGATCGGCCCGCCGGTGCTGGTCGCCCTGGCCGAGGCTTATGGCTGGCGCCATGCGTTCATCATCTCGCTGGTCCCCGGATTGCTGATTGCCCTGCTGATCTGGCGCTACGTGCTCCCGGACCGTCCACGGGGCGAGCCACGAGCGGATGCCGCAACGAACCACGGCGGCGGGCATCGGCTGGCCCTGCTCAAGAGCCGCAATATCGTGCTCTGCACCCTGATCAGCTGTTTCTTCCTGACCTGGTTCATCGTGCTGATCTCCTTTACCCCGACCTTCCTGATCAAGGTCCGCGACTACAGCCCGGCCAGCATGGGCATGGTCATGAGCTGCCTGGGCGGCGCCTGGGTGTTGTGGGGCTTTGGCGTTCCGGCGATTTCCGATCGCATTGGCCGCCGCCCGACCCTGGTGCTGTTCTCGCTGATCGCCGCCTGCTGCCCCATGGCCCTGCTCTTCGCGCCATCGCCAATGATCCTTGGCGTGCTGATGCTGCTGACCTATACCGGCCTGGGCTGTTTCACCCTGTTCATGGCAACCATTCCGGCGGAGACCGTACCCCGGGAAGTCATGGCCACGGCCCTCGGGATGATCATGGGCATCGGTGAGCTGGTGGGCGGTTTCGTCGCCCCGACCATTGCCGGCTTCGCCGCCGACCGCTTCGGCCTGTCCATCGTCATGTGGATGTCCTGCGGCGGCGCCCTGCTGGCCGCAGTGCTGGCGCTGTTCCTCAAGGAAACCGCACCGGCGGTGCTGGCCCGTCAACAGCGCCGGCAAGCCGACGCCACCACTGCCGCTGCTACTCCAACCCTGCAAGGAAACCAGCCATGAAAGCACTGCGTTGGCACGCCGCCCGGGACCTGCGCCTGAGCCAGGTGCAACTGCGCCAGCCCGGTGCTGGGGAAGTCCTGCTGCAAGTCGCCTACTGCGGCATCTGCGGCAGCGACCTGCATGAATACGCCGATGGTCCCCATTCGATTCCCCAGGAAGTGGCCCATCCACTGTCCGGCTGCCGGGCCCCCTTGACCCTTGGCCATGAGTTCTGCGGTGAAGTGGTGGGCCTGGGCCCGGGCGTCGACCCTCGCTTGCTGGGCCAGCGGGTAGCAGTGGAGCCGGAGTACCGCTGCGGTGATTGCCAGTACTGCCGCATAGGCCAGTACAACCTGTGCCAATCCATGGGTTTCATCGGCCTGATGGGCGATGGCGGTTTCGCCGAACAGGCCCTGGTGCCCGCCTACATGCTGCACCTGCTGCCGGAAAACGTGAGCTTCAAGCAGGCGGCCGTGCTCGAACCTGCGGCCGTGGCCTTTCACGCCTTGAACCAGAGCAGCCTGATGGCCGGTGACAGCTGTGCGGTGTTTGGCCTGGGTCCGATCGGCCTGCTGCTGATCCTGCTGGCGCGGCTGCGCGGTGTGGAGCGGATCTATGCCGTGGACCTGGACCCCGAGCGCCGGCGCCTGGCCCTGGAATTCGGTGCTTCGGCGGCCCTTGACGGCCGTGACCCAAGTCTGCAGGAGCAGCTAAGGCAATTGAGCGACGGCGGTATCGACAGTGCCTTTGAAGCCGCCGGTACCCAGCAGACCCTGACTCATGCCCTGCACTGCCTGCGCAAGGGTGGCGAAGCGGTCATGGTCGGCCTGATGGGCGAGGTGCAATTCGACGCCTTCCACTTGGTGAACAACGAACTGCGCCTGCTCAGCAGCGTCGGTTATCGCCATGTCTATCCCGAACTGATCGAACTGCTGGCCAGCGGGCGCCTGGACCTGTCCCGGGCAGTCACCCGCTGCCTGGCCCTGGAGCAGGCGGTGCAACTGGGCTTTGAATCGCTGCTGCAAGACAAAAGCCAGATCAAGGTTCTGGTCAACCCGACACCGACCCTGGCCGAGGCCTGAACCCGCAATTCCAACACTCAAGACAAAAACAACAATAAACGAGTACCCGACATGAATGCTTCCTATGCGCTGTGCCCGCTGCTGGCAGCCCTGCTGCTGCCCCTTGAATGCCTCGCCGATGCTCCGGCTGCGCCGCGTAGCGGCCCGCTGTCCGGCCTGGGCGACTACCTGGCCGACCAGGGCATCACGCCCCATGTGCAGTTTCTCAGCCTGGCAATGAAGAACCTCGACACCGGCCCTAGGCCCCACAGTTTCGGCAACAGCGGCGACCTGTTCGTCGGTGCCGACGTCAACCTTGAGACCTTTGCCGGTCTCGAGGGCGCAGCCTTTCACTTCGAGCAGACGCTGTTCATCCTCGACCACGAGACCGGCGTGCCCACCTCGCGCAACTGGCAAGGTGCCGCCGGCAGCTACTTTGCCGGGGCACCGATCCACAATGACCTCACCAGCAACCAGCTGAGCCTCTTGACCTACCAGCAGACCTGGCTCGACGGCCGTATGGACCTGAGCCTGGGCCGCACCAACGCCCGGCGCTATTTCTACATCTACAACTGCGAAAGCACGGTCACCTGCAACGACCCGATCATCGACTCTTCAACTGGGGTCCTGCCGCCGCCCTACGGCAGTTGGGGCGGCTACCTGAAATACCAGATGACGCCCGAGTGGTATGTGCATGGCGGCGCCTTCGAGTCCAACCCCGTGGACTACCTGAAACAGCGCAAGGGCCTGGATTTCAGCACCGACGACGCCAGCGGCACCAGCCTGCTGCTGGGTATCGGCAGCCAGAACCGCAATGCCTACAGCTCCCATTACGAGCTCAACGGCTACTACAACACTTCCAAGCAGGTTGATCCGCTGACCGGGGCCATGGATTTCGGCAGCGCTGGTGCGTTCTTCAAGTTCCAGCAATCGCTGTGGCGCGCCGACGCCGGCCAGGGCACCGCGCCCCAGGCCCTGCTGCTGTTCGGCTCACTGTCGGCGGCGGCCGATGACAAGCAACCCTTCAGCCGTTTCGTCGAAGCCGGCCTGACCTACCTGGCGCCCTTCGACCGGCCCCAGGACAAGCTCAACCTCAAGGCCAGCTACCTGCGCCTCAACGACCATCAGTTGCGCTTCCAGCAACAGGCGCGGATCGCCAACCGCGGCGACTCGCGCCTGGGCGAACCCAATGTCTACGCACTGGAAGCCAACGCCCATATCGCCCTGACCCGGCAACTGGCCCTGGAGCCCAGCGTCCAGTACCTGATCAACCCGGACAACTTCTACAACCCCGAAGCCCGCGAGCTGAGCGGCAACGGCTTTGTCGTCGGCCTGCAAGTGACCCTCGACGTCGGCTCGCTGCTGGGGCTCTGAGATGGACTTCTGTGACTGCCCAAGAGGTATCCCCCATGAGTGAAAGCACCACGCACACCTTCGACTACATCGTGGTCGGCGCCGGCTCCGCCGGTTGCGTGCTGGCCAACCGCCTGTCCGCCGACCCCAAGGTCCAGGTGTGCCTGATCGAGGCCGGGCCCAGCGACCGCACGTTGCTGCCCGCGGCCTATGTGCGCACCCCGGCGGGGATCATCCGCCTGATCGCCAACCCGCGCTGGAACTGGATGCACCAGTTCAGCCCCCAGGCCAGCAGCGGCGACGTGCCGATCCCCTGCCCCCGAGGCCGGGTCTGGGGTGGCTCCAGCGCGATCAACGGGATGATCTATATCCGCGGCCATCGCCTGGATTTCGACCGCTGGGTCGCCGCCGGCAACCAGGGCTGGAGCCATGACGAACTGCTGCCCTACTTCAAGCGCTCGGAGCATTTCGAACCGGGCGCCTCGCCCTGGCACGGCCAGCACGGCGAGCTCAACGTCGCCGAACAGCGCAGCCCAAGCCCGGTCAATTCGGTGTTCTACCAGGCCGCCACCGAGCTGGGCTGGAACTACAACCCGGACTTCAACAGCGCGGAACAGGAAGGCTTCGGGCCGTTCCATGTCACCCAGATCAACGGCGAACGCTGCAGCGCCGCCCGGGCCTTCCTGCACCCGATCCTGCATCGGCAGAACCTGACGGTACTGAGCAGCACCCTGACCCACCGGGTATTGCTGCAAGGCACCCGCGCCAGCGGCGTGGAAATCAGCCAGGACGGCCGGGTGTGGCAATTGCAGGCGCGCCGGGAGGTGATCCTCAGCGCCGGGGCGATCAACTCTCCGCAACTGCTGTTGCTGTCCGGCATCGGCCCGGCCGAGGAGCTGGAGCGCCACGGGATCGTTTCCCGCCATCCGCTGCCGGGGGTCGGGCTCAACCTGCAGGATCACCAGGACATCGTGCTGATGTACCGCAGCGACCCCGAGCTGGGCTACGGCATTTCCGCCAAGGGCCTGCTGCCCCTGGCCCGCTCGCCCTGGCAGTACCTGACCCGGCGCCAGGGCCCGCTGACCTCCAACACCGTCGAGTCCGGGGCCTTCCTGCGCCTGACACCCGAGGACCCGGTGCCGGAACTGGGGCTGATCGTCGCCCCGGCCCTAAAGAACCAGCCCCAGCGCCTGATCCCCGTGGGCCACGGCATCAGCCTGCATGTGGCGGTGATGCACCCGCAGAGCCGTGGTCGGGTGCGCCTGAACTCCGCCGACCCGCACGACAAGCCGCTGATCGACGCCAACTTCCTCAGCCACCCGGAAGACCTGCGCAAGCTGGTGGCCGGGTTGCGTCTGGTGCGCCAGCTGGCGGCGACTCGAGCCTTCTCCCAGCGCTTGCGCGGCGAGCTGGTGCCCGGGCCGCAGGTGCAGAGCCAGGAACAGATCGAGCAATGGATCCGCCAGCACCTGGGCACGGTGTTTCACCCGGTGGGCAGTTGCAAGATGGGCCACGACGAACTGGCGGTGGTAGACGACCAACTTCGGGTCCACGGCCTCCAGGGCCTGCGGGTGGCGGATGCCTCGATCATGCCGAGCCTGATCACCGGCAACACCAACGCGGCGGCGATCATGATCGGGGAAAAGGCTGCGGACCTGCTACTGGGAGCAGCCCAGGCGCAACCCTGCACTGCGCCCCGCAACGAGGCTTGCGTCTGATGCCTGGGCTCAGGGGCGCTTCGGCGCCTCGGCGCTCCAGAGCACTGGCCAGTCTTCGTAGCCCAAGCCGCTGCAACTGGGCATGCGCCGGTAGTCGGTGAGCTGGAACGCCTGGCCGTCGAAGTGCCAGCTGGCCATTTCACCACAGTCGCCAACCCCGCGGCCCAGCAGGAAACTGCTGAGTACGCCGGTCTCGGGGTAATAGTTGATGCCGCCGGCATTATCGACGCTTCCGGCCGGCAATGCCTGCAGCTGCAGGCTTTGCACCCCATAGGGCGCAGTGCGCGAGCGGCTGCTGATATCGAACAGGCAGATGTAGGCACCGCAGTCGGAGAACTCGAACACCAGCACCTGCTGCGCAGTCAGGGGATAGACCTCGATCCTCGGCGGCATGACGTAGTCGTCGTCTTCTTCGGACTTTGGCGGCGGCAAGGTTTTTTGCACCGCCGCCAGTAGCCCGGCGCGCTCCCGGGCGCTGAGGGGCTTCACCCCCGGATAGGGGCGCAACGCCTGGGCCGGCTGGACCCTGGGCACCGCGCTGTTCGGTTGCTCGCCGGGCGCCGCCAGGGCGCTGACCGTGCCCTGGCGCTGCTGCGCCTGGTCCACCCCTTGCAGCAACTCCGGCAGCCCCTTGAGCAGCACCTGGGCCGGTTCCTCGCCGGGCAACTCCAGCACCTGCCCGGCCCGCAGGCGCGCCAGCCATTGTCGGACCAGGGGCTGATCATCAACCCGGTAGTACTGTTGTTCACGGGTGCTGTCGGGGGCTTCCACTTCCTGGACCAGGGCCGCCAGCAAGCCCGGCTCCAGCGGCTGGCCATCCAGGCGCAGCGCGCCGAGTTCGAATGGCGCGCCCTGGTGCTCCAGTTGCAGTTGCACCCGGCCCTCGGGACCGGCCTGGCTGCGGATTTTCAAGGTCAGGTGGTTGACCTGCGCGGCAAAGGCAATGTTCGGCGCGTAGAGCAGTTGGCAGTCGCGGCGGTTGTCGCACGCGCTGATCCAGCCCTCCTGCTGCAACCACAGCGGCGTCTGTTCCGGCAGCTCCCGGGCCTGGCACGGCAAGGCACCCAGCACCAGCAGGGACAACACAACAGTACGCAGCATGAAGACGCTCCTTGTCGGGCAAAGGCGCGGATTCTGCCACGCCCGCCAGACGGCGAATACAGCCAGCGCCAACTGCCTGTGCAAGGCCCCGTGGTATCAGCCCTGCCCGGGCTCTCAGGCGCCCGGCGCAGCTGCAGAAGGTGCAATCACCTGCCCCTGGCGCAAGCGGTACTCGCCCGGCGCGGTCTTGGCGTAACGCTGGAAAAACCGGCTGAAATAGGCCGGGTCCTTGAAGCCCAGCTGGTAACAGATCTCGTTGATCGAACTGCCGGTGAACAGCAGCAGGCGCTTGGATTCCTGCATCAGCCGTTCGTACACCAGGCGTTTGGATGGCAAGTCGGCAATGCGCCGGCAGACATCGTTGAGCCGCGCCTCGGTAACCCCGAGCGTGCTGGCGTAGCGACTCAGGGGCCAATGCTCCAGGTAGCGGACCTCGATCAGCTCGTTGAAGCGATGGAAGATCTGCAGGTCTTCATGGCGCGCCGGACGCGCCTTCAGGGAGTTGGCCGAGAGCCGCAGCAGGCTGATCATCAGCAGCCGGGTCAGGGCTTCGAGCGCCGATTCGCGGCCGGCCCCCTGCCCCGCGATCTCCTGCTGCAGTTCATCGAACAGGTACTCCAGGCGCCGCACTTCGCTGGCGAACTCCGCTCCCAGGCGCGCCAGGGCCACGCACACCGGCGGCACCTGGGGCATCGGGGCCAGTGCCGGATCGGCGCCGATCAACTCCCACACCAGCTGCTGGCGCACGGTGAGCACATGGCCTTCGCTGTCGGCCTCGGTGACGAAGGCGTGGGGAATGGTCGGCGGGGTCAGGAAGAACATCGGCCCCGACTCCAGGTACTGCTGGTCGTCGAGGTAGACCCGCACCGCGCCGCTCTGCACGTAGTGCACCTGGAAGAAACGGTCGTGGCGATGCACCGGCATATTGCGGCCGAAGAAGTCGGCCAGGTTGCTGAGCTTGTCGTAGTGCACCTGGGCATCGGCGTAACGCTGGTCGTAGACCTGGCCGATGTTGATGTTGGGGATAGGTTGGCGTGGGTTCATGGCGCCCTTCTGTTTTTATTTTGATCCACGCGGACCCTGCGCATCCTGCGTGATTCGCGGCTTGCCCGCCAGTCCGGGATGGGAGCTGCAAGCGCGTCGCTTGACGATCGTTAACATATTAAATATAACGTTAACACATTAACGAAACCGACCCGCCAGCGGCAAGCCGCTACGGGAACGGACACCAGGAGAGCCCGATGAGCCGTGCACTGAACGATCACGCCGGCGGCACCTTGTTCGGCGTTGCGCTGAACTACCAGGGGTTGCTGCAGAGCCATCTGCAGAGCTTCACCCAGCCGCCCTACCAGAAGCCGCCGGTGAAGCCGGTGCTGTTCATCAAGACCCCCAACACCCGCAACAGCCATGAGGCGCCGGTGGTGTTTCCCCAGGGTGTGGAACGCCTGCAGCCGGGCCCGGCCCTGGGCGTGGTGATCGGCAAGCGCGCCAGCCGGGTGCGCCTGGAGGATGCCCTGGAGCATGTCGCCGGCTACACCATCGTCAACGAATTCAGCCTGCCGGAAGACAGCTACTACCGCCCCGCGGTCAAGGCCAAGTGCCGGGACGGCTTCTGCGCCCTGGGCCCGGAACTGGTGCCGGCCGCCGAGGTCAGCGACCCCCACAACCTCAGCCTGGAACTGTTCGTCAACGGCGAGCGGGTACAGCACAACAGCACCGCCAACCTGGTGCGCAGCATTCCCCAGCTGATTGCCGAGATCAGCGAGTTCATGACCCTGCACCCCGGTGACGTGCTGATCACCGGCACCCCGGAAGGTCGGGTCGATGTCCGCCCGGGCGATCGGGTCGAAGTGCAGATCAGCGGCCTGGGCCGCCTCGCCAACACCATCGTGGCCGAATAAGGAGCCGACATGAAACATGCACGCATCCGTTATCAGGGTCAGGTCCACCAGGCCCTGGTCACCGGCCCCAACACCCTGCAACTGGAAGACGGCCGGGTTCTTGCCGAAGACCAGGTGCAGTGGCTGCCGCCGGCCACCGGGACCATGTTCGCCCTGGGCCTGAACTACGCCGACCACGCCGCCGAACTGGCCTTCACGCCGCCCACCGAGCCCCTGGTGTTCATCAAGTCGCCGGGCACCTACACCGGCCACAACCAGGTGACCTGGCGTCCGGACAACGTCGCCTACATGCACTACGAGTGCGAGCTGGTGGCGGTGATCGGCAAGACCGCGCGCAACGTCAAGCGCGAGGACGCCCTGGACTACCTGGCCGGCTACACCCTGTGCAACGACTACGCGATCCGCGACTACCTGGAGAACTACTACCGGCCCAACCTGCGGGTGAAGAACCGCGACGCCACCACCCCGGTGGGCCCGTGGATCATCGACGCGGCCCTGGTACCCGAACCCAACAACCTGACCCTGCGCACCTGGGTCAACGGCGAGCTGCGCCAGCAAGGCAGCACCGCCGACATGATCTTCGACATCCCCTACCTGATCGAATACCTGTCCGGCTTCATGACCCTGCAACCGGGCGACATGATCGCCACCGGCACCCCCGAAGGCCTGTCCGACGTGGTGCCCGGCGATGAGGTGGTGGTGGAAATCGAAGGCATCGGCCGGCTGGTCAACCGCATCGTCAGCGAAAGCGAATTCTTCACCCATCACGCCCCCACCGCGGTGGCCAAGGAGCACGCATAAATGATCAAGCACTGGATCAACGGTCGCGAAGTCGAAAGCCGCGAAGTGTTCACCAACTACAACCCCGCCACGGGCGAAGCCATCGGTGAAGTGGCCAGCGGCGGCGCCGAGGAAATCGCCCAGGCGGTAGCGGCGGCCAAAGAAGCCTTTCCGAAATGGGCCAACACCCCGGCCAAGGAACGCGCGCGGCTGATGCGTCGCCTGGGGGCATTGATCGAAGAGAACGTACCGCACCTGGCGGAGCTGGAAACCCTGGACACCGGCCTGCCGATCCACCAGACCAAGAACGTGTTGATCCCCCGCGCCTCGCATAACTTCGACTTTTTCGCCGAAGTCTGCACCCGCATGGATGGCCACAGCTATCCGGTGGACGACCAGATGCTCAACTACACCCTGTACCAGCCGGTGGGGGTCTGCGCCCTGGTGTCGCCATGGAACGTGCCGTTCATGACCGCCACCTGGAAGACCGCTCCCTGCCTGGCCCTGGGCAACACCGCGGTGCTGAAGATGAGCGAGCTGTCGCCACTGACCGCCAATGAGCTGGGCAGGCTGGCGGTGGAAGCCGGGATTCCCGCCGGGGTGCTGAACATCGTCCAGGGCTACGGCGCCACTGCCGGCGACGCCCTGGTACGCCACCCGGACGTGCGGGCAATCTCCTTCACCGGCGGCACCGCCACCGGCAAGAAGATCATGCAGACCGCCGGCCTGAAGAAGTACTCCATGGAACTGGGCGGCAAGTCGCCGGTGCTGATCTTCGAGGACGCCGACCTCGAACGCGCCCTGGACGCCGCGCTGTTCACCATCTTCTCGCTGAACGGCGAACGCTGCACCGCCGGCAGCCGGATCTTCATCCAGGAAAGCGTCTACCCGCAATTCGTCAAGGAATTCGCCGCCCGGGCCAAGCGGCTGATCGTCGGTGACCCGCAGGACCCCAAGACCCAGGTTGGCTCGATGATCACCCAGGCCCACTACGACAAGGTCACGGGTTATATCCGCATTGGCATCGAGGAAGGCGCGACCTTGCTCGCCGGTGGCCTGGAGCGCCCGGCCAACCTGCCGGCGCACCTGGCTCGGGGGCAGTTCATCCAGCCCACGGTATTTGCCGATGTCGACAACAAGATGCGCATTGCCCAGGAAGAGATCTTCGGCCCAGTGGTGTGCCTGATCCCGTTCAAGGACGAGGCCCAAGCCCTGCAACTGGCCAACGACACCGAATACGGCCTGGCGTCCTACATCTGGACCCAGGACATCGGCAAGGCCCATCGCCTGGCCCGGGGCATCGAAGCCGGCATGGTGTTCATCAACAGCCAGAACGTGCGCGACCTGCGTCAGCCGTTCGGTGGGGTCAAGGGCTCCGGCACCGGCCGTGAGGGCGGCGAATACAGCTTCGAGGTGTTTGCCGAGATCAAGAACGTCTGCCTTTCCATGGGCAGCCACCACATCCCGCGCTGGGGCGTATAAGGTTCAGAAGCGTCACGCATCGCGCGAACAATAAGATGTTTCAGGAGAAGCACCATGGGCGAAGTCGTCATGGCCGCCAAGGTCTGTCACGTTCCATCAATGTACCTGTCCGAACTGCCGGGCAAACACCACGGCTGCCGTGAGGCGGCCATTGCCGGGCACAAGGAGATCGCCCGCCGCGCCCGCGAGCTGGGCGCCGACACCGCGGTGGTGTTCGATGTGCACTGGCTGGTCAACAGCGGTTACCACATCAATTGCGGTGAAGTGTTCAACGGCACCTACACCAGCAACGAGCTGCCGCACTTCATCAAGAACATGACCTACGACTACCAGGGCTGCCCGGAGCTGGGCCAACTGATCGCCGCCGAGGCCAACGCCGCCGACGTGCGCACCCTGGCCCACAACATCCCCAGCCTGGAGCTGGAGTACGGCACCCTGGTGCCCATGCGCTACATGCACATGGATGTACCCGCCGCCGAGCACTTCAAGGTGGTGTCCATTGCCGCCTGGTGCGCCTGGCACAAGCTCGAAGACAGCTTCACCTTCGGCGCCGCGGTGCGCCGGGCCATTGAGCAGAGTGATCGCAAGGTCCTAGTGCTGGCTTCCGGCTCCCTGTCCCACCGCTTCTCCGATGACCGCGAAGCCGAGGCCAACATCCACAAGTGGACCCGCGAGTTCGACAAGCAAGTGGATCAGCGGGTGGTGGAGCTGTGGCAGCAGGGTCGCTTCCGCGAGTTCTGCGCGATGCTCCCGGACTACGCCGAGCACTGCTACGGCGAGGGCAAGATGCATGACACGGCCATGCTCCTGGGCCTGCTCGGTGGCCCCGAGTACAACCGCCCGGCCGAGATCGTCACGCCACTGTTCGGCAGCTCCGGCACCGGCCAGATCAACGCGATCTTTGAAGTTTAAAAACCGCGGCCAGCGTTGAGCTAGAGGCTGCAAGACCACATCGACAGCAGCGGCAAGCCGCAAGCCTGCAGCCGTAAGAGAACCTTCTTGCCGCGTGTAGCTTGCCGCATGCTGTTGCCTGTGAAGGAGGCACCGTGCCCCATTTCATTGCTGAATACACCGACAACATCGAACAGGCCGCCAATCTGCCGGGGCTGTTCGAAAAGGTTCATGACTACCTGGGCGCCAGCGGGGTTTTCCCCCTGGGAGGCATTCGCAGCCGCGGGGTGCGCCTGGATACCTGGCGCATGGCCGACGGCAAGCACGACTACGCCTTTGTCCATATGCGCCTGCAAGTAGGCGCCGGACGCGACCTGGCGACCAGGCGACAAGTGGCCGAAGGCTTGTTCGAGATCATCCAGGCGCATTTTGCCGAGCTGCAGGCCCAGCGGCTGCTGGCCCTGTCGTTCGAGATGAGCGAGCTGGATGCCGAGCTGAACTTCAAGCACAACAACGTGCACGAGTTCCTGCGCGGGCAAGCCTGAAGCCTGCGCCGCCCCTTTCGCCGGCAAGCCGGCTCCTACAGCGCCCCCGTAGGAGCTGGCTTGCCAGCGAAGAGGCCCTCAAGCCTTGTGCCAGTCCTGGATCCGCCTTCGCCGGCAAGCCGGCTCCTACAAGAACAATAACGAGACCCTTGTCATGCCCCATGCCACCACCGCCGAGACCTCGCGCGCCGAGGTCAATGACTGTTATCGCAAGATCACCTGGCGGCTGATGCCGTTGCTGTTCGTCTGCTACATCTTCGCCCACCTGGACCGGATCAATATCGGCTTCGCCAAGCTGCAGATGACCCAGGACCTGGGCTTCAGCGACAGTGTCTACGGCCTCGGCGCCGGCCTGTTCTTCGTCGCCTACGCGCTGTTCGGGGTGCCCAGCAACCTGGCCCTGGATCGGGTCGGACCACGGCGCTGGATCGCCTTCCTGATGCTGGTCTGGGGCCTGTTGTCCAGCGCCCTGATGCTGGTGGACAGCGCCTGGAGCTTCTATGTCCTGCGCTTTCTGCTGGGGGTCGCCGAGGCCGGCTTCTTCCCCGGCATCCTGGTGTTGCTCAACCGCTGGTTCCCGGCCAGCCGCCGCGGCCAGGTGACCGCATTGTTCGCCATTGCCGTGCCCATGGCCGGGGTTGTCGGCGGGCCCTTGTCGGGATGGATTCTGGAAGGCTTCCACGATTTCGGCGGCCTGCGCGGCTGGCAGTGGATGTTCCTGATCGAAGGCCTGCCGGTGGTCCTGCTGGGGCTGGTGGTGCTCAAGGCCCTGCCGGAAAGCATCGAGCAGGTGGACTGGCTGACCCCGGCGCAGAAAACCCAGCTGTTGCAGGCGTTGCGCCAGGAAGAGCAGCACAAGTCCATCACCCGTCTCAGCGGCATCCTCAAGGACCGTCACGTCTGGTTGCTGGTGTGCATCTATTTCGCGGTGATGCTGGCGGTCAACACCATCGCCTTCTGGATGCCGACCCTGATCCATCACGCCGGTATCGCCCGAGACAGCAATGTCGGGATGCTCAGCGCCCTGCCCTACCTGGCCGGCTGCCTGTTCATGCTCGGCGTCGGCCGTTCCTCGGACCGCAGGCGTGAACGCCGCTGGCACCTGGGGGTGCCGCTGCTGATGTCCAGCCTCGGCCTGATCCTCACCGGCTTGGCCCCGGAAAACCCCTGGCTGGTGATGTTCGGCCTGCTGGTGGCGGGCATGGGCGCCAGCGCCGCGCTGCCGATGTTCTGGCAACTGCCACCAGCGTTTCTCGCCAGCAGCACCCAGGCCGCCGGCATTGCCATGATCAGTTCCTTCGGCAGCGTCGCGGCGTTCCTTGCACCGTATTTGATCGGCGTGGTGCGCGACGCCACCCAAAGCGCCAGCCTCGCCCTCTACGCCCTCGCCCTGCTGATCGCCGGCGGTGCCTGGCTGGTGCTGCGAGTGCCGGCCCATATCGTCAACCCTCGGGAGAAATAAACATGCTCAGCCCCTCGGATATCCAACAGGCCGCCGCACGGCTCAACGCCGCCGAACAGAGCCGCGAACAGATCGGCCAACTGTCCCTGCAATACCCGAACATCACGATCGAAGACGCCTATGCCATCCAGCGCAGTTGGGTGGAACAGAAGATCCGCGACGGCCGCAAGCTGGTGGGCCACAAGATCGGCCTGACGTCCCGGGCGATGCAGGTGTCGTCGAACATCACCGAACCGGACTTCGGCGCCCTGCTGGACGACATGCTGTTCGATGAAGGCAGTGATATTCCGTTCCAGCGCTTCATCGTGCCGCGGGTCGAGGTGGAGCTGGCGTTCATCCTCGGCAAACCCTTGAAAGGCCCCAACTGCACCCTGTTCGATGTGCTGGACGCCACCGACTGGGTGATCCCGGCGCTGGAGATCATTGATGCGCGGATCCAGCAGGTGGACCCGCAGAGCCAGGTCACGCGCAAGGTCTTCGACACTATTTCCGACAACGCCGCCAACGCCGGCGTGGTCATGGGCGGCCGCGCCGTGCGCCCGGGCGACGTGGACCTGCGCAAAGTACCGGCAGTGCTCTACCGTAATGGAGTGATCGAAGAGTCGGGGGTTTCCGCCGCGGTGCTCAACCACCCGGCCAAGGGTGTCGCCTGGCTGGCCAACAAGCTGGCAGCCTACGACGTCGGCCTGGAGGCCGGACAGATCATTCTCGGAGGCTCCTTTACCCGCCCGGTGGCGGCACGTCCGGGAGATGTCTTCCACGTGGATTACGACCAATTGGGCAGCATCGCCTGCCGTTTTGTCTGAGGAAACCGTCATGGACATGCCGTTAAACCTGTTCAAGCAACGCCTGCAACAGGGCGACCCACAGATCGGCCTGTGGCTCGGCCTGGCGGACGCCTACTGCGCCGAGCTGGCGGCCAACGCCGGTTTCGACTGGCTGCTGCTGGACGGCGAACACGCCCCCAATGACCTGCGCAGCCTGCTGGCCCAGTTGCAGGCCATCGCCCCGTATGCCGCCCAGGGCATTATCCGGCCGCCGATTGGCGACACCGCATTGATCAAGCAACTGCTGGATATCGGCGCCCAGACGCTGCTGATTCCCATGGTCGAAAGCGCCGAACAGGCACGCCAGCTGGTGCGGGCCATGCGCTATCCGCCGCTGGGTATTCGCGGGGTGGGCAGCGCTCTGGCCCGGGCATCACGCTGGAACAGCATTGGCGACTACCTGGATCAGGCGGATCAGCAGATGTGCCTGCTGGTGCAGATCGAGAACCTGGAGGGGCTGTGCAACCTCGACGAGATTCTCACGGTGGACGGTGTCGACGGTGTGTTCATCGGCCCCGCGGACCTGTCGGCGGCCATGGGCCACCGCGGCAACCCCGGGCATCCGCAGGTGATCGCCGCCATCGAGGACGCCATCGTACGGATTCGCCAGGCCGGCAAGGCGGCGGGCATTCTCAGCGCCGATCAGCGCCTGGCGCGGCGCTGCATCGAACTGGGGGCGAATTTCGTCGCAGTGGGTGTGGACACCACGGTGCTGATGAAGGGCCTGCAGAGCCTGGCCGGGCAGTACAAGGGCCTGGATACCCCCACCAGCGAGGGCGGGGTTTACTGACCGGCGGGTTGCCGGCGAAGGCGGCCTTATGGGCGCGGCAAGGCTTGAGGGCCCCTTCGCTGGCAAGCCAGCTCCTACACAAAGGGGGATTGCGCGAGGTTTTTCGTAGGAGCCGGCTTGCCGGCGAAGGCGGTCTTATGGGCGCGGCAAGGCTTGAGGGCCTCTTCGCTGGCAAGCCAGCTCCTACACAAAGGGGGATTGCGCGAGGTTTTTCGTAGGAGCCGGCTTGCCGGCGAAGGCGGCCTTATGGGCGTCGTAAGGCTTGAGGGCCTCTTCGCTGGCAAGCCAGCTCCTACACAAAGGGGGATTGCGCGAGGTTTTTCGTAGGAGCCGGCTTGCCGGCGAAGGCGGTCTTATGGGCGTCGCAAGGCTTGAGGGCCTCTTCGCTGGCAAGCCAGCTCCTACACAAAGGGGGATTGCGCGAGGTTTTTCGTAGGAGCCGGCTTGCCGGCGAAGGCGGTCTTATGGGCGTCGCAAGGCTTGAGGACCTCTTCGCTGGCAAGCCAGCTCCTACAGGGCGCTTATGCGGGGCAGCTGGCCAGGCGCCAGACCCGGGCGATGTCCGCCGCTCGTTCACGCAGCAGGCGCGGCGCTTCGCGGCAAGCCTGCTCCAGGGTCATGGGCCCGGAGGTCAGGGCAAACGCCGCATCCACGCCATGCTGGTACATCTGTTGGTAACCCTCGCCGAGGGTGCCGGCAATGACAATCACCGGAACCCCCTGTTCACGGGCAATCCGCGCCACGCCGAAAGGGGTCTTGCCGCGCAGGGTCTGGGCATCGAAACGCCCCTCGCCGGTTATCAGCAAGTCGGCGCCACGCACTGCCTGTTCCAGGCCCACCAGTTCCGCCACTACCTCCACGCCGGGACGAAATTGCGCGCCGAGAAATGCCTTGGCGGCAAACCCCAGCCCTCCGGCAGCACCGCTGCCGGGCTCATTGCGTACATCCCTGGGCAGCACCTGGGCGCACAGGTCGGCAAAGTGCCCCAGGGCCTGATCCAGTTGTTGCACGTGCTGGGGCGAGGCGCCCTTTTGCGGGCCGAATATGGCTGAGGCGCCGTGATCGCCACACAGGGGATTGTTGACGTCGGCGGCGATCTCAAAACGCACCTGGGCCAGGCGCGGGTCGAGGCTATCCAGCTCAATGCCGGCCAGATTGGCCAGGGCCAGGCCGCCGCGAGGCAATGCTTGGCCCTTGGGGTCCAGCAACTTCAGGCCCAGGGCTTGCAGGGCACCGGCGCCGCCATCGTTGGTAGCACTGCCGCCGATAGCCAGGATGATCCGCTGGGCACCGGCGTCCAGCGCCGCCTGAATCAGCTCCCCGGTGCCAAAGGTACTGCTGTTGCAAGCATCGCGCTGGCCCAGCGGCAGCAACTGCAGGCCGCTGGCTTCGGCCATCTCGATGATCGCCGTATGGCTCTGGGGCAACCAGCCCCAGTGGGCCTCGACCGCGGCCCCCAGCGGCCCCTGGACCCGAGTGCTGCGCAGTTGCCCTTCACAGGCGGCGAGAATCGACGCCACCGTCCCTTCCCCGCCGTCGGCCATCGGGCATTGCTGCACCTGGGCATCGGGCCAGACATCGGCCAGCCCCAGGGCAATCGCCTGGGCAACGTCTGCGGCACTCAGGCTGTCCTTGAAGGAGTCGGGGGCGATGATGATCTTCATGGGCTATCTCCGGTTCTTATGTCGCCATGCTGCCATCTGCCGAGCGCGCTGACGCCTGTCCGCTGCACAAGAGTGAAGGCGCTTTATTGTTCATTGTTACAACGGCGCCTGCCGGTTGAAGACACGAGCCCAGCAGTCGCTGCCGGAGGGTGCGGCCAGTGCCGGCGGCAAGCCGATCAAGACGCGGGGGCGCTGTGGCGTTCGGCGCCGGGAGGCAGCAGCTGTACGCCCAGATAGAGCGCCAGCATGCCGTCCAGGCGCAGAGGGTCGGCGCCGCTGAGTTCGGCGATGCGCTCCATGCGGTAGCGCAGGCTATTGCGATGGATGCCCAAGGCGTCGGCGCAGGCCTGGCTCTGGCCGTCGTGCTCGCACCAGCTGCGCAAGGTCGCCAGCAGTTGGCCGTTGCTGTCCTTGGCCAGGACTTTGCGCAGAGGGCTCAGCAACTCGTCCAGGGCATCGTCGTTGCGGTGACGCCAGAGCATCACCGGCAGGCGATAGCGATTGAGGGTCAGCAGGCGCGAGTCCGGCAGGATGTCGCGACCGTAAGCCAGCAGGTCGCCGACCCGACGGTAGCAACGGCGCAGCCCGGGCAAACCATCGGCCTGCCCGCCCACGGCCACGCGCAGGATGTTCCAGCCCTGGCCGTCGAGTTTTTCCAACAAGCGCGGGTTGTCCAGGCTCAGGCTTGCCGGGCGACACCAGAGCAGCGAGGTCTTGGACGAACTGACACACCAGCTGTCTGGATACCGCGACAGCAGCCAGGCGCTGAGGGCATCGACGCCCTGCCCCGAAGTCGGTTCCACGGCCAGTTCGAACAGATAGGGGGTGCGCGACAGGTGCGGCTTGAGGCCCATCTGCTGGGCTTCATCCACCAGCCGCGGCGAGTCGCCGCTGTCGCTCAGCAACAGCGCCAGCAGGTCATCGCAGCGCTGGCGCCGCCATTGCTGCTCAGCCTGTTGATGACGCTGGCCAACGAGCATTTCCGCGGTCATGCGCACCAGTTCGGCATAGGTGCGCAGCAAGGCCGGATCACCGGTGATGCCCAGCACGCCGATCAAGCGCTGGTCATGCAGCAGTGGCAGGTTGATCCCCGGCTGCACGCCCTTGAGCTGGCGCGCGGTGGGTTCGTCGATCTCCACCACGCGGCCGTTGGCCAGGACCAGTTGTGCGCCTTCGTGCCGGGTGTTGATCCGCTCCGGCTCACCGCTGCCAAGGATCAGGCCCTGGCTGTCCATGACGTTAACGTTGTAGGGCAGGATCGCCATCGTGCGGTCGACGATGTCCTGCGCCAGGTCATGCTCCAGCTCAAACATAGGGGGATGATCCTTTGGCGTTGTTCAGTGGCACAGGGCCCGCCGCCAATCGCTGTGCGCAGGCACAAAGACAGCGGCGCCTCGGTGACCGAGACTCTCAGGGCGGTCAACGTTACCCTTGCACCGCGAAAAATCATAATAAAGAGAGACACACCATGTCACAGAGCGCCGCTGCCCCACTGGCCCAGGCTGACGACAAGAACGCCGTCTACAAGCGCATCACCCTGCGCCTGATCCCCTTCATCTTTGTCTGCTACCTGTTCAACTACCTCGACCGGGTCAACGTCGGCTTTGCCAAGTTGCAGATGCTCGATGCCCTGAAGTTCAGTGAAACGATCTACGGCCTGGGTGCCGGGATCTTCTTTATCGGCTACGTGCTGTGCGGCGTGCCAAGCAACCTGGCACTGAACAAGTTCGGCCCACGACGCTGGATCGCGCTGATGATGATCACCTGGGGCACGTTGTCCACCTGCCTGCTGTTCGTCACCACGCCGACTCAGTTCTACACCCTGCGCCTGTTCACCGGCGCCGC
This sequence comes from Pseudomonas sp. Fl4BN1, assembly GCF_009908285.1. Taxonomy (GTDB): domain Bacteria; phylum Pseudomonadota; class Gammaproteobacteria; order Pseudomonadales; family Pseudomonadaceae; genus Aquipseudomonas. Next base: position 203,284 of record NZ_JAAARM010000010.1, on the reverse strand, counting down.
CGAAGCCGGCTTTTTTCCCGGTGTGGTGCTGTACCTCTCGCAGTGGTTCCCGACCTTCCGCCGTGGCCGGATCATGGCCTTGTTCATGTCGGCGATCCCGGTGTCGGGCCTATTGGGCAGCCCGTTCTCTGGCTGGATCCTCAACCATTTCGCCGCGGGGCAAGGCGGTCTGGCCGGCTGGCAGTGGATGTTCCTGCTGCAAGGCATTCCTACCGTGATCCTCGGCGCATTGGCGTTCTTCTTGCTCAGCGACAGCTTTGCCCATGCCAAGTGACTGACTCCCGGTGAGCGTGCAGTGCTGGAGGCCGACCAGGCCACGGACGCGGCCAACCAGCCGAAAACTGCCAGCGATTCCCTGGCGGCGGTGTTCAAGAACCCAGCGATCTGGGCGTTCGGCCTGGTGTACTTTTGCATCCAGAGCGGGGTCTACGCGATCAACTTCTGGCTGCCGTCGATCATCAAGAACCTGGGCTTCAGCGACAACCTGGTCATCGGCTGGCTGAGCGCGATTCCCTACTTGCTGGCCGCGGTGTTCATGCTGCTGGTGGGGCGCTCGGCGGACCTGCGCAAAGAGCGGCGCTGGCACCTGGTGGTCCCCATGTTGATGGGCGCCGTGGGCCTGCTGATCGCAGTGAACTTCGCTGCCCACCCGGCCATTGCCATCCTCGGCCTGACCATCGCCACCATGGGCGCCCTCACCGGCCTGCCGATGTTCTGGCCGGTGCCTACTGCCCTGCTCAGCGCTGGCGCGGCGGCCGGCGGCCTGGCACTGATCAACTCCATGGGCCAGATGGCCGGGTTCCTCAGCCCCTACATCGTCGGCTGGGTCAAGGACAACACCGGCTCCACCGACGCCGCGCTGTACCTGCTGGCCGCGGTGATTGTCGCGGGCAGCTTGCTGGCCCTGCGCATGACCCGCACCCTGAATCGCTGAGTCCGGCAATAACCAAGCCCGTTCGAGTTGCTGCTCGAACGGGCTTTTTCATGGCCGCGTGCCAGTGACCGGGTTTGCCAGCGCAACGCTGTCGAACCCAGGCCCGTGACAGGCATTGCTCAACCGGGGCGTTCTGGTATTTGATGGTCGACTCAGAGCGCCGGAAACGGCCCCGCACCTCTCTAGCACAAGGATTTCGCCATGAGCTATCGCATCCTCGGCCACTCCGGCCTCAAGGTTTCCAGCCTGACCCTGGGCACCATGATGTTCGGCGAGCAGACCAGCACCGAAGACTCGCTGCGCATCATCGACAAGGCCTGGGACCAGGGGATCAACTTCATCGACACCGCCGACGTCTACACCCAGGGCCGCTCCGAGGAGATCGTCGGCGAGGCCATCGCCCGCCACCGGCAGGAGTGGGTACTGGCCTCCAAGGTCGGCTTTGGTCCCCTGGATGGTTTGCCCAATCGCAGCGGCTTGAGCCGCAAACACATTTTCAACGGCATCGACGCCAGTCTGACCCGGCTTGGCACCGATTACCTGGACATCTACTACCTGCACCGCGAAGACCAGGACACCCCACTGCAGGTGAGCATCTCGGCCATCGGCGACCTGTTGCGCCAGGGCAAGATCCGTTATTGGGGGTTGTCCAACTATCGCGGCTGGCGGATTGCCGAGGCGGTGCGCATTGCCGATCAACTGGGGGTCGACCGCCCGGTGATCAGCCAGCCGCTGTACAACATCGTCAACCGCCAGGCCGAGGGCGAGCAGATCACCGCCGCCAATGCCTATGGCCTGGGCGTGGTGCCCTATAGCCCCCTGGCCCGCGGTGTGCTCAGTGGCAAGTACGCCGCGGATGTGGTCCCGGACAGCAACAGCCGCGCCGGGCGCCAGGACAAGCGCATCCTGGAGACCGAATGGCGGGTCGAATCCTTGCGCATCGCCCAGCAGATCCAGGCCTACACCCAGAGTCGCGGGGTCGGCATCGTCGAGTTCGCCATCGCCTGGGTGCTGAACAACCAGGCGGTGAGCTCGGCCATCGTCGGGCCCCGTACCGAAGCCCAGTGGGACGCCTATACCCGGGCCCTGGAGGTGCAAATCAGCCCCGAGGACGAGGCCTTCATCGACTCCCTGGTAACCCCGGGGCACGCCTCGACCCCGGGTTTCAATGATGTCAGCCACTTCGTCTCGGGGCGTTTTCCGCGCATCGGTTGAAGGCCGCCGGTGGTGGCGCAAAGGCGCTCACCACCGGCCTCTGCGCCGGCAGGACTGCCCCTACGGCCGGCTTAAACGAGAAAATATCCCGCCGGGGGGTCGCAATCAGAGCAAAAAACTCGCGGCAAACCCTCTATATTGCCCCTCGCTTCTCTCCCCCCCTATTTCTATGCATCCCGAGCGTTCGGGTTTTACGAGGACAGTGTGTCTAAAGGTATTGCGTTATCGGTTCTGGCGTCGGTGCTGTTTGCCGTCATGTATTTCTACACTTCGCTGCTGGCGCCCCTGACCGGGGTGGAGATCTTCGGTTGGAGGATGTTGCTGACCCTGCCCTGCATGACCCTGTTCATGCTGTTCAGCGGAGAGTGGTATCGGGTCGGCGAAGTGCTGCGGCGGGTGCGCGTCAAACCGGTACTGTGCCTGGCGCTGCTGCTGTCCTCGGCCCTGGTGGGGGTGCAGCTCTGGCTGTTCATGTGGGCACCGCTGAACGGCCACAGCCTGGATGTGTCCCTGGGTTACTTCCTGCTGCCGCTGACCATGGTCCTGACCGGGCGCGTGGTGTATGGCGAGCGCCTGTCACGCTTGCAGAAAGTCGCTGCGGTGCTGGCCTGCCTCGGGGTGCTCAACGAGTTGTATCAAGTCGGCAGCTTTTCCTGGGCGACCCTGGTGGTGGCCGTGGGTTACCCGTTGTACTTCATCCTGCGCCGGCGCCTGAGGGCCGACCACCTGGGTGGCCTGTGGCTGGACATGGCCCTGCTGATACCCGTGGCGCTGTGGTTTGTGCAAGGCGGTGAACAAGGGTTTGGCGTGGTGGCGGCCCATCCCGGGTTGTACCTGCTGATTCCCCTGCTGGGGGTGATCAGTGCCTCGGCGCTGGTGTGCTACATCATTGCCAGCCGCTCGCTGGCCTTCAGCCTGTTCGGCCTGCTCAGTTATGTCGAGCCGGTACTGCTGTTGCTGGTGGCGCTGTTGCTGGGGGAAAGCATCAAGCCCGGGGAATGGCTGACCTATGTACCGATCTGGCTGGCGGTGCTGGTGCTGGTGCTTGAAGGCGTGCGCCATCTGCTGCGCCAGCAGCGCCGGCGCTGAAAATACCCGGGCGTGCTTCCAGCGGTGAAGCACGTTTTGCCAACCTGTGGCCTAGATCACCGGCCACCGACTGCACCACCGCAAGGGCTCAGGGCTTGATCTGTTTCAGTTCGTTGAGCAATGCGAGCAAGGCTTGCATCTTCTCTTCGCCAAACTGCTGCTGGATCTTCTGGTAGTTGATTTCCATGTCACCGCTCATGGACTCGAAACAGGCCTGACCCTTTTCGGTCAGGGTAATGAACAGGCGGCGCTGGTCCTCCGGGGACTTGCGCCGGCTGACGTACTCGTCTCGCTCAAGCCGGGTCAACACGCCCGTCATGCTCGGCGGTAGGATGCAGGCCATCTTCGCCAGTTGATGGCTCTCCAGTTCGCCGTTCTGGCGCAGGATGCGAATGACCCGCCATTGCTGTTCGGTCAGGTCGTGCTGGTTCAGCGATGGACGAAAAAAGGCCATGGCGGCCTCACGGGCCTGCAGCAAGGTCAAGGTCAGGGAAGGTCTGGGGGTTTTCATCGAGGCGTCGGTCAAGGGCTGGAAAATAAAGGCGAGAACATTAACACATTCACTATCGCCAACCGACAGGCAAAATAAAGCCCGATCAGGTTGCGCCTGATCGGGCCATGCGCTCAAGCGTGCCGGGGGTTACTCGGTGGCGAGTACACCACGACGCACCTGGTCGCGTTCGATCGATTCGAACAGTGCCTTGAAGTTGCCTTCACCGAAACCATCGTCGCCTTTACGCTGGATGAATTCGAAGAACACCGGCCCCATCAGGGTTTCCGAGAAGATCTGCAGCAGCAGGCGCTTGTCGCCGGCTTCCGACGAGCCATCCAGCAGGATGCCCCGGGACCGCAGTTCGTCGACCGGTTCGCCGTGGTTCGGCAGGCGGCCTTCGAGCATTTCGTAGTAGGTCTGGGGCGGTGCGGTCATGAAGCGCATGCCGATCTTCTTCAAGCGATCCCAGGTCTGGACCAGGTCGTCGGTGAGGAACGCCACGTGCTGGATGCCCTCGCCGTTGAACTGCATCAGGAACTCTTCGATCTGCCCGGCGCCCTTGGACGATTCCTCGTTCAGCGGGATGCGGATCATGCCGTCCGGAGCGGTCATGGCCTTGGAGGTCAGGCCGGTGTACTCGCCCTTGATGTCGAAGTAACGGATCTCGCGGAAGTTGAACAGTTTCTCGTAGAAGCCGGCCCAGTAGGCCATGCGCCCGCGATACACGTTGTGGGTCAGGTGGTCGATGATCTTCAGGCCGGCACCCGGAGGGTTGCGGTCCACGCCTTCGAGGTAGACGAAGTCGATGTCATAGATCGAGCTGCCTTCGCCGTAACGGTCGATCAGGTACAGCGGCGCGCCGCCGATGCCCTTGATCGCCGGCAGGTTCAGTTCCATCGGCCCGGTGGCGATATGAATCGGCTGGGCGCCCAGTTCCAGTGCGCGGGCGTAGGCTTGCTGGGCGTTCTTGACCCGGAACGCCATGCCGCATACGGACGGGCCGTGCTCGGCCGCAAAGTACGACGCGACGCTGTGAGGCTCGTTGTTGAGGATCAGGTTGATCTCGCCCTGACGATACAAGTGCACGTCTTTTGAACGATGGGTCGCGACTTTGGTGAAACCCATGATCTCGAAGATCGGTTCGAGGGTATTGGGGGTAGGCGATGCGAATTCGATGAATTCAAAGCCCATCAGGCCCATTGGGTTTTCGAAGATATCTGCCATGGTTGGCGCCTCATCATATTTTTAGAATTAACGGATCGTTAGTTGCTATCAATGCTGAGGAAAGAAGGGGGTGCGCAGGAAATGCCCCGCACGCTGCGGGCGAGGAAATCACCGTAGATCAGTTGAAACCCGAGAATCTTCATTTCGACCCTGTCTTGCTTACAGGCTGGGGGACGAGGCTTCTGCTGCCAGAAGACTTTATTATTGTATGCGTAACCGGATTCTACACAGCGTAAAAGCCTTTGTCCGCATTCTCTATAAAATCGCCTTTTTGCCGCCGCCCGCAAGCGGTTTGTTGCTCTGGTAGATGCCCCACAGGATCAACACCCCGCCCAGGCCCACCACCAGGCTCAACGGCTCCCCCAGCAACAGTGCGCCAAGGATCACCGCCGTCAGCGGATTGAGGGCGATGAACACTCCGGAACGGGTGGCGCCGATTCGCCGCAGACCGTCGTAGTACCAGATATAGGCCAGCGCCGAGCCCATCAGGCCCAGGTACAGCAGGCTCAGGCATTGGCCCAGGTTCAACCGGGCCAGCGCTTGCAGGTCGAACTCCCCCCGCGCCAGGGTCGCCGCGCACAGCATCAGGGTGCCCAGGAGGATCGAGTAAGTCACGGTCTGCAAGGGACCGAGGCTCTGATTGAGGCTTCTGGAAAACAGCGAATACACGCCCCAGCCCAGGACACAGCCGAGAATCAGCAGGTCACCGCGCCAGCCACCCGCCTGGTGGATCAGCGCCGCGGGATCACGACTGCAGATCACCAACGCAGAACCGCTCAGGCACAGCACGATGCCCAGCAGTTGGCGCCGGCTCAGGGGTTCCTTGAACAGCGCCCAGGACGCCAGGGCGATCACCACCGGATTCAACGCCACGATCAGTGACGCCCGTGAGGCGTTGATCTGTTGCAGGCCGAGGAAGAAACACAGGTTGTAGAAGAAGATCCCGAAGAACCCCAGCAGCGCCAGTTGGCCGAACTGCTTGAGGCTCGGACGAACCAGGGGAATCCGCGCCAGTGCCATGCAGCCGAGCAAGGCCAGGCTGGCGAGGAGAAAGCGCAGGCTGGCGGCCAATAGCGGTGAGAGTTCGCCGGCAAGGTAGCGTCCGGCAACGAAGGTGCCGCCCCAGATCATGCTGACTGCCGCCAGTTTGCCGTAGACCGCCAGGTCACTGTGCCGGGCCACCAAGGGGCCACGGATATTGATTTCACTCATGGTCATCACGCTCTGAGGCATTGGGTTTGTGCTGTGACGCTATTCTTTGTCTAATGCAAACTCATCGTAAAATGAGCTTTTACTCATGACCCTGACCCAATTAGAGATTTTTTCCCGAGTCGCCGAACTCCAGGGCTTCACCAGTGCGGCAACGCGCCTGGGGATCACTCAGTCAGCCGTCTCCCACGCCATCAAGTCCCTGGAGCAGGAGTTGGGGGTCGAGCTGTTTTTGCGCCATCAGGCTCCGATCGAACTCACGGATATCGGCCGGCAGCTGTTGTTGCGAGCCCGCGCCATGCTCGGCCTGGCGGCGACCCTGGAACAGGAAGCTGCGGATGCCCGGGGCATGAAGCGCGGCACCTTGCGCATCGGCTCGTTCGGGCCCACCGCCTCCATGCGCCTGTTGCCGCGAATCCTTGAGCAGTACCGTGGAGAGTTCCCCGGGATCGAGGTGCACATTGATGAGGGGCCGGATCGCCAGGTCCTGCAATGGCTTGAGGAACGGCGTATCGATCTGGGCTTCGTGGTGCTGCCCGAAGAGCGCTTCGATACCTTCGCGTTACTGCAAGACCAGTTGCTGGCGTTGATTCCCGCCAACCATGCCCTGGCCCGAGAGAAACACTTGAGTCTTGAGCAGCTGTGCCAAGACCCTTTCGTGCTCACCGAGGCCGGCTCGTCGGAGCTGGTCTCAAAGCTGTTCATCGGGGCCGGCTTGAGTCCCAACATTCGCTACCGCTGCTCACAACTGCTCAGCACCCTGGAAACCGTGGCCCGGGGCGACGCCCTGAGCATCGTTGCCGAGCTGTCGTTGCCCAAGGTCATGGACCCTCGTTATGTGAGCAAGGCGTTGTCGCCGGCGGTGCAGCGCCAGATAGGCATTGCCGTGCTGGACCAGCGCCAGTCATCGCCGGCGACCCTGGCCTTTATCCAGCACGCGCAACGTCTGTATCGTCTCGCAAAGCCGACTATCCTGCGATGATCGAGACAACGCCAGGAGGCGGCCGCTGCCACGGCGGCGACCAAACGTTGTCACGCCCCTCCCCCGTCACAGGTTCGTTCCATGCCCCTGACCGCCAAAGGTCCACTGAAGCGCTCTACCCGCACATTCTGGACACTCCTGGCGATACTGCTCCCCATCGGGCTGGGCAGCGTCATCCTCTACACCCAGGCAGAACGGGCGCTGACGCGCAGTAGCCTGGAAACCGCCGAGGAGGCGATTCGCCAGTTCGACCTGATGCTGGACAACACCGACATCGCCGCCAGGGCGCTGCTGCCCCAGGTGGGCCAGGACTGCGATGAGGTGCGACAACTGGCCCTACGCGATCAGGTTACCCGCCGGCCATTCGTGCGCTCGACCAATCTGGTGTGGCGTGACAGCAACTATTGCAGTTCATTGTTAGGTCGCTCCGCGTTCCCGCTCAATCCCGAGGACTATGTTGACGGCCGCCTCTGGCTGATGAACGGCAACCCGGTCACCCCAGACACTGCCTTGCTGGTCTACCGCTGGAGTGAAGGCGAGCGCGCAGCCCTGGCGACCATCGACGGCTATCACTTGACCAACGCCTTGCGCCTGATCAGCCGCTTCGCTCATTTGCAACTGCAGGTGGGCGAGCATTGGCTGTCCCGTGACGGCAAGGTCCGCGATGGCGCGCCTCCCCTGGCAGCGCTAGCCAGCCAGCACCTGAGTTCATCGCGCTATCCCTACAGCGTCAGTGCCGGGTTTCCCGATGGCGACGTCTGGAAATACATGAAAAGCCAGTACCCGGCACTGTTCAGCCTGCTGGTATTTCTAGGCGCCGGCGCTGGCGTTCTCGCCCACTGGCTGCAGAAACGCTCCGCCTCACCCAGCCATGAACTGCGCCGGGCGCTGGAAGCCCGGGAGTTCATTCCATATTTTCAGCCGGTGGTGCGCGGCGATACCCTGCAATGGGCTGGCATTGAAGTACTGATGCGCTGGCAACACCCGAAAGAGGGCCTGGTACGTCCGGACCTGTTCATCCCATTCGCCGAACACTCGGGGCTGATCGTGCCAATGACCCGCTCACTGATGCAGCAAACCATGCAAGCGCTGGCCCCTCACGCCAAGGACTTCATCGACGGCTTCCATATCGGCATCAATATCACCGCCAGCCACTGCCATGACCTGCAGTTGCTGGAAGATTGCCAAGAGTTTCTCGCAGCCTTCCCGCCCGGCAAGGTGATCCTGGTGCTGGAGCTGACCGAGCGCGAACTGATCGAACCCACGGCAATCACCCAGCAGCTGTTTGCCGCCCTGCACGAGATGGGGGTGATGGTCGCCCTGGATGACTTTGGCACTGGGCACTCCAGCCTGGGTTACCTGCGCAAGTTCAATGTCGACTACTTGAAGATCGATCAGAGCTTCGTTGCCATGATCGGTGCCGACGCACTGTCCCTGCATATACTCGACAGCATTATCGAACTCTCGGCCAAACTCGATCTGGGCATAGTCGCCGAAGGTATTGAAACTCCCGAACAGCGGGATTACCTGGCTGCCCAAGGTGTTGACTTCCTCCAGGGTTATTTATTTGGACGGCCTATGCCCAGCGTGGAATTTGTTGCGGCTCTAGCGCGCCATTAAATAGCCATACCAGAACAAAAAGTGCTCGAGACACAACTCGAGACATGCATCCATGTGCATCAAATGGCAAATACTGGCTCAAACAAGAACAACCTGATTTACTCTTGGCGCATTAACTACTACAATTTTTCATGCCTGTACAAGATTCACAGGTAGGCCACTTAATCGAACCTTAACCGGCTCATGGCTTATAGCTTTGTTTGTGGTTTGCATCAGCCAAAATAGACTATTGGAGTGAAGATATTGTCCAGACTTGCTGAATTTCGTGCTGCAGAGAAAGCACTTCAAGAACAGCTCGCACAGCTTGAATCCCTGAAGAACGACGCCGGACTCAAGAAAGAAATCGAGTTCGAAGAAAAACTTCAGGCCCTGATGAAGTCCTATGACAAAAGCCTGCGTGACATCATTGCAATCCTTGATCCAAACCTGGGTAAAACCGGCCTGCCACAGGCCAACGCACCTAAACAGCGCCGCGCGCGCGTGGTCAAGGTCTATCAGAACCCGCACACCGGTGAACTGATTGAAACCAAAGGCGGTAATCACCGCGGCCTGAAAGCCTGGAAAGAACAGTACGGCGCCGCCACTGTGGATTCCTGGCTGCGCGCTTGAACAAAGCCGCAACCGAAAAAGGCCCTGCATATGCAGGGCCTTTTACATTGATAAGAATATTCTTATTACGACTTGAATCTAAGGCAAGATTCGGTGCAAATCGCATGCTTCCTCTACCGTAGCGCTGTTGAAACAACGCCTCATGCCCCGACTTCAATAACCTCAGCCCTCTCGGCTGACTTCGAACCTAATGCCTTTTCGATAACGAACCGCAAATACGCGGAAAGCAAACCCACCACGTCAGAATTTTCCTCAAAGTTTAAGGCTATTTCGTACAGCGAGTACTTGATCCTTGCTGTCCGCATAAGCGGCCGCCTGACCTGCGTATGAAAGTACATAAGCCTTATCCCCATCCAGAGCTGCTACCAATGTTTGCGACAGCACATGTCGCCCATTCTGGGTAATGGTGCAAGTGGTCTCCAGAGCTTCGAGACGACTCAGTTGTGCAGCATGAATCTTGTTACAAACACTCTGATAGCCACCTTGGGCAAAGTCTTTCTGCACTGACTTGCGCATCTCCAGCAACACTCCCTGAAGATTGACCACATGTCCGCTATCGACCTGGGTCATGGTCAATTCCATGACCATCTGCGGATTGCCCGCAGCGTCATTCTTTACCGCGCGCTGCCGGGAAACCTTGGCGGCCTGATCTGCCTCCTGGGGCGGCACCGGTTCCACTGTCCAGCCCTCGGGCCAGGTCACTTGCGGATCGGCCTGCACAACACCAGCCAAGGCCATCAGGATCAGGGCCGCGACCCCGGTTTTAAACGACTTGATCATACTGCTGCACACTAAAGGAACGGGTCTTGAAGTCTGAGCCCCGCGCCAGGAATGGGCAATAGATCAGGAGCTTTGGGTTTGGCGCCATCCGGCCCACTTGCGTATCATTGGCCAATTCCAAGGATGTCCGAACCATTGCCGACCAAGGGCCCGCTCGTGCTTGCGAGCGGCCCTGGCGGCACTTTTTTCTGGAGGGGCCATGAGCCTTAACGAACTCAACACTTTCCCTGGCGTGACCGCCCAACCGGACGCCGCCACTGCCCGCTTCGTGTTCAACCACACCATGTTGCGCGTCAAGGACATCACTCGCTCCCTGGATTTCTATACCCGGGTACTGGGGTTTTCCCTGGTGGAAAAACGCGACTTTGCCGAAGCCGAATTCAGCCTGTACTTCCTGGCCCTAGTGGATAAGTCGCAGATCCCGGCAGATGCAGCAGCACGTACCGAATGGATGAAATCGATCCCCGGCATTCTCGAACTGACCCATAACCACGGCACCGAGAACGACCCGGACTTCGCCTACCACAACGGCAACAGCGACCCGCGTGGCTTCGGTCACATCTGCATCTCGGTTCCGGATATCGTTGCTGCCTGCGAACGCTTCGAAGCCTTGGGCTGCGACTTCCAGAAGCGCCTGAACGATGGTCGCATGAAGAGCCTGGCCTTCATCAAGGACCCGGATGGCTACTGGGTTGAAATCATCCAGCCGACTGCGCTGTAACAACCGGCTTGCTGTAGGGACCGCCCCTATAAGAGCGGCAATAAAAAACCCCATGAGCCAAGCTCATGGGGTTTTGTTTTTCCGCCAGGCAAATTACGCCGGGGCGGAGGTGCGGATCAAGTGATCAAAGGCGCTGAGAGAAGCCTTGGCGCCCTCGCCTACCGCAATCACGATCTGCTTGTATGGCACGGTGGTGACATCACCGGCGGCGAACACGCCCGGCAGCGAAGTCTCACCACGGGCATCGACAATGATCTCGCCGCGAGGCGACAGCTCGACCGAACCTTTGAGCCAGTCGGTGTTGGGCAACAGCCCGATCTGCACGAAGATGCCTTCGAGGTCGACCGTATGGAACTCACCTGAATCACGGTCCTTGTAGACCAGGCCAGTGACCTTCTGCCCATCGCCTTTCACTTCGCTGGTCAAGGCACTGGTAATCACCTTGACGTTGGGCAGGCTGTGCAACTTGCGTTGCAGTACAGCGTCGGCGCGCAGCTTGCTGTCGAACTCCAGCAAGGTCACATGGCTGACGATACCCGCCAGATCGATGGCCGCTTCGACGCCGGAGTTGCCGCCGCCAATCACTGCCACCCGCTTGCCCTTGAACAGCGGACCATCACAGTGCGGACAGAAGCACACACCCTTGGCCTTGTATTCCTGCTCACCCGGCACGCCCATCTCACGCCAGCGGGCACCGGTGGCCAGAATCACCGACCGGGCCTTGAGGCTGGCGCCGCTTTCGAAGCGGATCTCGTGCAGCCCGCCGACTTCCTTCGCCGGTATCAGCGCGCTGGCGCGCTGCAGGTTCATGATATCGACGTCGTACTGCTTGACATGGGCTTCCAGCGCCGCAGCCAGTTTCGGCCCCTCGGTCTCTTGCACCGAAACGAAGTTCTCGATGGCCATGGTGTCCAGCACCTGGCCGCCGAAGCGCTCGGCAGCAACACCGGTGCGAATGCCCTTGCGCGCAGCATAGATGGCCGCCGAAGCGCCGGCAGGGCCACCGCCGACCACCAACACGTCAAAAGCCTGTTTGGCATTGAGCTTCTGCGCCTGCTTCTCTATCGCACCGGTATCGAGCTTGGCCAGGATTTCTTCCAGGCCCATGCGCCCCTGACCGAAGTTCATGCCGTTGAGGTAGACGCTGGGCACAGCCATGACCTTGCGCTCGTCGACCTCGGCCTGGAACAACGCGCCGTCGATGGCCACGTGGCGGATATTCGGGTTGAGCACCGCCATCAGGTTCAGCGCCTGGACCACGTCCGGGCAGTTCTGGCAGGACAGCGAGAAGTAGGTTTCGAAGTTGAACTCGCCCTTGAGCGAGCGGATCTGCTCGATCACTTCAGCGCTGGCCTTGGATGGATGACCGCCGACTTGCAGCAGGGCCAGCACCAAGGAGGTAAATTCGTGGCCCATGGGGATACCAGCGAAACGCAGGCTGATATCACTGCCCGGGCGATTCAACGAGAACGAAGGCTTGCGCGCATCGGTGCCGTTGTCGAGCAAGGTAATCTGTGTGGAAAGGCTGACGATATCTTTGAGTAACGCGAGCATTTCCTGGGATTTCGCACCGTCGTCGAGAGAGGCGACGATCTCGATCGGCTGGGTGACCCGTTCCAGGTATGACTTCAACTGAGCTTTAAGATTGGCGTCCAACATACGGGCGATCTCCTGTTTTGATTCGGTAGAAAAAACAACGCCCGAGCGAATCTCGCCCGGGCGTTATTTGAGGGCGGTGCAGCTGACTTAAGTGCGGATGACCGCCCTTGGATAACTCACGGACTTAGATCTTGCCGACCAGGTCCAGGGACGGAGCCAGGGTGGCCTCGCCTTCTTTCCACTTGGCTGGGCAGACTTCGCCTGGGTGAGCAGCGACGTACTGAGCGGCCTTGATCTTGCGCAGCAGCTCGGAAGCGTCACGGCCTACACCGCCATCGTTGATTTCAACGATCTTGATCTGGCCTTCAGGGTTGATCACAAAGGTGCCACGGTCAGCCAGGCCAGCTTCTTCGATCAGCACGTCGAAGTTGCGGGAGATGGCCAGGGTCGGGTCGCCGATCATGGTGTACTGGATCTTGCCGATGGCTGGCGAAGTGTTGTGCCAGGCCGCGTGAGCAAAGTGGGTGTCGGTGGAAACGCTGTAGATCTCAACGCCCAGTTTCTGGAATTCGGCGTAGTTGTCGGCCAGGTCTTCCAGCTCGGTTGGGCAGACGAAGGTGAAGTCAGCCGGGTAGAAGAACACGACAGACCATTTGCCCTTCAGATCGGCGTCCGACACTTCGACGAATGCGCCGTTTTTGAATGCGGTAGCTTTGAATGGTTTAACTTGGCTGTTGATGATAGGCATCGTTGACTCTCCATCAGTGGTTGAAAATGTTGGGTGAAACTTGATGGGGAGAATCCTAGCCAATGACTCGCCGCTTGGCTCATTGGTAAAGCCGATGCCTTCGATAGGGTTTTGCTATCAGCCCACAGTATTAATAGAAGAAACCTGTATCTACTGCCGAACCGGCTTTTCGTCTATCCGCGCCATGCCCATGAATGGACTGGCTTCGACGTAACGCATTGCGGACTTCAGGTCCTTCCAGCCGACATAGCTCATCAGCGACTTCAAGTCCCAGCCGCTGCGATGAGCCCAGGTGGCAAAGCCACGACGCAGCGAGTGGCTGGTGTAGTGCTCGGCGGCGATCCCGGCGCGCTCCAGGGCCTGGCGCAGCAGCGGAATCACACTGTTGGCATGCAGCCCCTGCTCACTCAAGTGCCCCCAGCGGTCGATACCGCGAAACACCGGCCCACGGACCAGCGCCGCACTGTTGATCCACTCGATATAGGCCTGCACCGGACACAGGCGCTGCAAGGCCGGGGTGTGAAAGGTCCGACCAAGGTTTTCGCGATCACTCTTGCTGCGCGGTAAATAGAGGCTAATGCCGGAACCGGCGTTGGCCTGCACGTGTTCGATCTGCAGGCGGCACAGCTCATCACTGCGAAACCCGCGCCAGAATCCCAGCAGGATCAGCGCCCGGTCACGCCGGGCCCGCAGCCAGTCAGCCTGACGACCCTCGTCGCTGGCAGTCGCGGCCTCCCCATCGAGCCAGGCAATCACCTGCTCCAGGTGCTGCAGTTGCAACGGTTCGGCCTGCTTCTCCTGAACCGGGTGCACCGCACGAATACCCTTGAACACCTGCCGCACCACCGGGGCCTTGGTCGGATCGGCAAAGCCCTGGCTGTTGTGCCACTGGGCCAGGGCCGAGAGGCGCAACTTCAAGGTGTTGATCGACAACGTCCCGGCATAGGTTGCGAGATAGCGCGCCACGCTTTCCGCCGTCGCCGGCAGGAACCCGCCCCAATGCACCTCGAAATGCTCGATTGCCGCCCGATAGCTGCGACGGGTGTTGTCGCGGGTGGCGGCTTGCAGATAACGATCCAGCTCACTCATGGAGACTCGACTCAGGCAGGTACAGGGCGGGAATGGGCGAAAGTAGCCATTGAAGGCTATGACACGGGGTAATACCAGTATATCCCAGGTTATATTCTTGCTATCGAAAGCTCGAACCCTCCTGTACAATTATCAGTAATTACATACCACGTAACACAGTACTAAATCGTCGGAGGATGCATGGCTCGTGGAGGCATAAACAAGGCAGTAGTAAAGAAGGCGCGCCAAGCGATTCTTGCCCGCGGCGAACACCCCAGCATCGATGCCGTACGCATAGAAATGGGCAATACCGGCTCGAAAACCACCATCCACCGCTACCTGAAAGAACTCGACGACGGCACCTCCCGCCGCGACGCAGGGCCGGTAGCGCTGGACGAAGAATTGGGCGAGCTGGTGGGACGACTGGCCCAACGCCTGCAGGAGCAAGCCCAGGAGCCTCTGGAACAGGCCCTCGCCCACTTCGAAGAGCAGAAGCAGGCCCTGGAACAAGTGCTGAATGAAGCTCGGCGCAACGAAGATCAGCTGCAACGGCAACTGCAGATCCAGGCCAGCGCCCTGGCGGGTGAAAGCACGGCACTGCAAAACACCCGCTCCATGCTGCAGAGCGAGCAGACCCGCAACGCCGAAATCAACCAGGCACTCAAGGACTGCCACCTGCGCCTGGAAGACAAGGAGCAGCAGATCCGCTCCCTGGAGGAAAAGCACCTGCACGCCCGGGACGCCCTGGAACATTACCGCGCCGCCAGCAAGGAACAGCGCGAACAGGAACAGCGCCGTCACGAAGGGCAATTGCAGCAGGCGCAGATGGAGTTACGTCAGGCCCAGCAGAGCGCGCTGCTGCGCCAGGATGAAATCACCCAACTGCATCGCGACAACGAACGCCTGCTCAGCGAACAACGGGCCACCCATAAAGAGCTGAAACAAACCCAGGATGGTGCGAGCAAAAGCGCCGCCCAGCAGGCACGACTCAGCGAGCAGCTGGCTCGCCAGGACAGCGAGAACACCCTACTCCAGGAACGCTTGCGCGTAGCTTCAGAAGAGATTCAGACACTCAAGCAAAAGGCCGATCAACAGACCCGACTGAGCAAGGAGCTGGAGTTGCGCGCCACCAAGGCCGAGACCGGCCTTGAGGCGCTGCGCCTGGCCGCCATAAGCAACGCCCAGCCAGACGCAACAGCGGACTCGTGATCAGCCCGCGACAGGGGTGCGCATGGTGACGAACTCTTCGGCGGCCGTCGGATGCACACCGATGGTTTCGTCGAAGTCGCGCTTGGTCGCCCCTGCCTTCAGGGCAATCGCCAGGCCCTGAACGATTTCCCCGGCGTCCGGGCCGACCATATGGCAGCCCAGCACCTTGTCGCTGTCGGCATCCACCACCAGCTTCATCAGGGTACGCTCCTGGCAATCGGTCAGGGTCAGCTTCATCGGCCGGAAACGGCTTTCGAAAATCTGTACCCTGTGCCCCGCCTCACGCGCCTGTTCCTCGGTAAGGCCAACAGTGCCAATGTTCGGCAAACTGAAGACCGCCGTCGGGATCATCTGGTAATCCACTGGACGATACTGCTCGGGCTTGAACAGGCGTCGAGCAACCGCCATGCCTTCAGCCAGGGCTACAGGCGTCAGTTGCACGCGACCGATCACATCGCCAATCGCCAGGATCGACGGTTCGCTGCTCTGGTACTGGTCGTCCACCTCGACAAAACCACGCTTGTCGAGCTTGACCCCGGTGTTCTCCAGCCCCAGGTTGTCGAGCATCGGCCGGCGGCCGGTGGCGTAGAACACGCAATCCGCCAACAGCTTGCGGCCATCCTTGAGGGTGACTTCAAGGCTGCCATCAGCCTGCTTGTCGATGCGCTCGATATCAGCATTGAATTGCAGCCCCAGGCCACGCTTGGTCAGTTCTTCCTGCAAGTGCTTGCGTACCGCACTATCAAAGCCTCGCAGAAACAGATCACCGCGATACAGCAGCTGCGTCTTCGCACCCAGACCATGGAAAATCCCGGCAAACTCCACCGCGATATAACCACCACCCACCACCAGAACACGCCCAGGCAACTCTTTGAGGAAGAACGCCTCGTTGGAACTGATGGCATGCTCGCTCCCCGGAATATCCGGGATCTGCGGCCAGCCGCCGGTAGCAATCAGAATGTGCTTGGCGGTGTAACGCTGGCCATTGACCTCCACCTGATGCGGATCGATCAACCTGGCATGCCCCTCATGCAAGGTCACGCCGCTGTTGACCAGCAGATTGCGGTAGATGCCGTTGAGGCGATTGATTTCGCGATCCTTGTTGCCAATCAGG
The DNA here is from genome assembly GCF_009908285.1 of Pseudomonas sp. Fl4BN1. Lineage (GTDB taxonomy): Bacteria > Pseudomonadota > Gammaproteobacteria > Pseudomonadales > Pseudomonadaceae > Aquipseudomonas. The sequence goes on along the minus strand of NZ_JAAARM010000010.1, from coordinate 186,670 downwards.
GTTGCCCAGTCAAAGTTCGCCTCACCCAGCGACCAGCCAAAACCCGAGGCCTGTTCGAAGTCCTCGGCAAAGTGGGCACCGTACACCAAGAGTTTTTTTGGCACGCAACCAACGTTGACACAGGTACCACCCAGATAGCGGCTTTCGGCAACCGCGACTTTCGCCCCGAAGCCTGCGGCGAATCGCGCGCAACGCACACCACCGGAACCGGCGCCAATTACATAAAGATCAAAATCGTAGGCCATTTCACTCTCCCAGGCAGGCTGACAAGCATAACCGCAGATGGCGATCGGGTCAGCGCAGAGGATGGACATAAGGGCGACAAATGAAAAAGCCACCCGAAGGTGGCTTTTCCCGACAAACCCGTGCAGCGACTATCAGTAAGCCTTGCCGGTCTTGTAGAAGTGCTCGAAACAGAAGTTGGTCGCTTCGATGTAGCCTTCGGCGCCACCGCAGTCGAAACGCTGACCCTTGAACTTGTAGGCAATCACGCAACCGTCCTGCGCCTGCTTCATCAGGGCGTCGGTAATCTGGATTTCACCACCCTTGCCTGGCTCGGTCTGCTCGATCAGGCTGAAGATGTCCGGCGTCAGAATGTAACGACCAATGATCGCCAGGTTCGACGGTGCATCTTCCGGCTTTGGCTTCTCGACCATGTTACGCACACGGTAAAGATCGTCGCCAATCAAGTCACCAGCGATCACGCCGTACTTGTTGGTTTCCTGCGGATCAACTTCCTGGATCGCAACGATGGTGCAGCGGTACTGCTTGTACAGCTTGACCATCTGGGTCAGGACGCCGTCGCCCTCCAGGTTCACACACAGGTCGTCAGCCAGGACTACCGCGAACGGTTCGTCACCGATCAGCGGACGACCGGTCAGGATCGCGTGACCCAGGCCTTTCATCTCGGTCTGACGGGTGTAGGAAAACGAGCACTCGTCCAACAGCTTGCGGATACCGACCAGGTATTTTTCCTTGTCGGTGCCCTTGATCTGGTTTTCCAGCTCGTAACTGATGTCGAAGTGGTCTTCGAGGGCGCGTTTGCCACGCCCGGTCACGATGGAGATTTCAGTCAATCCAGCGTCCAGCGCTTCTTCAACGCCGTACTGGATCAGTGGCTTGTTCACCACCGGCAGCATTTCTTTAGGCATGGCTTTAGTCGCTGGCAGGAAGCGAGTACCGTAACCGGCTGCTGGGAACAAGCATTTCTTGATCATATGAGTCCTTAAAAAGGCTGTGCGTACAAGTTTCGGCGCAGTCTAATCAGGCGGCGTGCACCTTACAATGCCCCCCGCTAGCTAACCGCTGCCATCATAGAGAAATAAAGCTCAAGATAGTTCCGCAGCATCCACCAGATAGCCTGCGGCGTAAACCTTCAAAACGCCGCAGCCCCCTTAAACCAGCGCCTGTACGCGCGCGCCAATGGCTCAAGGGCGCGCCTCGAAGAGGCTTGCAAAGTAGCCTTTCAAGTAGTTTTTCAGGCTATATCCCTGTTGCCACTGATGGCACTCCCCAGGGCACAAGGTGCGGCCAGAATGCCACCGACAAAGTGCCGCGCCGCCCGGGTCACGGCACTTTTCAGCAGTCACCGCTGACTAAGGTGATGCACTGTACCGAAATGGCCACTGGCTATAGCATCGCCAACTAGATGACAGACCCCAATGCTTCCTCCTCCAAGATGATGAAATCCCCCATGAACAGACTTCTCACTGTCACTGCGGTACTGGCCCTGAGCGGATGCGCTACCGCGTCCAATACCTACCTGGCCAACGGCGAGCCGGGCCTGAGCATCGATTGCTCCGGAGAAGCCGGCTCCTGGGCCAGTTGCTACGAAAAAGCCGAGGCATCCTGCGCCGGTACCGGCTATCGGATCGTCAGCACCCAAGGCACGCCCTCCCCCAAGGAGAGCGACAAAACCCTGGGAGTCGACGTTGGCAACTATAAAAGTCGTAGCGTGGTGGTGGTCTGCAAGTAGAGGGCGAACACCCGCTACATGTGAATTTCGGCGAACTTGATCCCCAGGCCACGAATGGTTTCGATCAGGTCGTCAAGACGGGAAAAGGATTCCACCTCGTCGCTCTCATCCACCAAGAAGTAGCTGCGCCCAGCGCTTTTCTTGAAGAACACGATCCATTCCCCCGAATTGGCCGGGTTCTGAATCACATGGGTGGCAGAGATCGAGCCCTCTGCATGCTTTTCCCTGACGTGTTCCCGCTTCATGCTTTCTCCAAAAAAGACGACGCCGCCAAAGCGCAAGCCTGGGCGGCATCGTTGACGATAGGCGACAGTTTATCGGATGCCCTGGCCTATCAGCACGCCTTCTACCGTCTGACCGTATAAATTCACCCCATCATTGGCGTGAAACTTGACGCGGGTCTTCTCGATCGAGCCTTCCACCAGGCGCGGATCCTGAGGTCGCTCATGGCTGTTGACGAAGGCCGCCACGTCCCATGCCTGCTGATCACTCAAGCTGCCCCCTTTGCCCAACGGCATGTTGTGCTTGATAAAGGACGCGGCGGTGTTGATCCGATGCATTCCCGCCCCCCAGTTGTAGGAATCCTTGCCCCAGAGTGGCGGCATCACGTAATCCGCTCCCACCTTCTGCCCCTGGCCTTGCTCGCCATGACAAACCGCGCACTGCGCCTGATACACCGCGCCACCCTGTTTCAGGTCGTAGCCCTTGGCAGGCTGCGCCACATCGGGATAACCGCGCCCAGGCAACTCCACGCCCAGCGGCGCCTTGCTCGCCAGCCAATAGGCATACACCGACAACGCAGTAATTTCCGGGCTGTCTGCCGCCGGCGGCTTACCGCCGTTCATGCTGAACTGGAAGCAGCCCTGCAGGCGCTCGGCAAAGGTGTTCACCCTGTCGTTTTTCTTGCGATATGCGGGGTACATCGGGTAGGCGCCCCAGAGCGGCGCGGAGTTGGCCAAACGCCCCTGATCAAGGTGGCAGTTACTGCAGTTGAGCCCGTTGCCCACGTACTGTGGCGCTCGGCGCTTGGTGTCGACAAACAACGCATGCCCCTCACGTACCAACTTGCCATAGGCGTTGTCCGGCAACTCGCTCTCGGCCGGCGGCTTGAAGTAGTCGGCATGCGCGGGAGCATTTGGCGCCGGAATCTGCGACTGATCTTCCATGACGATGGTGGCTGCCTGCACCTGAACCGCGAGCAACGCCATCAGCGCCCCTGCAATCAATGGTTTCATGGTCGCGCCTCCGGTTGATTCAAGCTCGCGAAGTAATCCGCCACTGCGGCAACTTCTTCGGCACTCAGGGATTTGGCGATATGCCCCATCAGGTCATTGGGGTCATTGTGCCGGCTGCCCTCGCGCCAGGCGTTCAACTGCGCCACCAGGTAAGTGGCAGGCTGGCCGGCCAGCGGCGGAAAGGCCTCGCCAACACCCACGCCGCCAGGGCCGTGGCAACTGACGCACTCGGGAATCTGCCGCTCCCAGGCACCGCGCAATGCCAAACGTTCACCGACGCCGGTGGCCGCCTGGCTGCGGCTGACCGTTGCGGTTTTCGGCCCGGGCATGGCTGCCAGGGCAGTGGTCACCGCAGTGATTTCGTCTTCACTCAAGGCTTTGGCCAGAGGTTGCATGACCGGGCTGGTGCGGGCACCGCTGCGAAAGTCGTGCAACTGCTTGCCGAGGTAGGCCGCCGGCAGCCCGGCAAGACGCGGAAAACCGGCGGGCGCCAGGCCCATGCCATCCGCACCATGGCAGGCCAGGCAGGCCGTCGCACCCGGCTGGGCGCCGCCCTGGGTGAAGATTTTCTGCCCGTCCACGGCATGGGCAGTTTGCACAAACAGCAGCATCAGGCCACTCAATAGCATTCGATCCAGTGGGATCATATGAACTCCATTATTCTAGTTATATGCTTAGACCTAGTTGATATAAGCACACAAATAGTAGGTCAATTGATCCACGGCGACAACGCGAAATTGGCGCTTTTACATTGAATGAAAGCCGTTGAATGCAATGTTTCTCCAGGGCAGCAAAAAGCCTGCTGACACACCCCCCATTCAAGATCGGTACGTCAGCAGGCTCGGGGCAGTGCTGTTGCTTCAGGACTCAACCAGAGATGCACGCCTCTGCGGCCTTGCGCACATCCTGAGGACGCAAAGGGTTGTTGGACATCTGCTCATGCAACTTGATGCTGCTGCCACTAGAGCGCCCTTCAATATAGAAGACCGCCGCCGGAGCTGGTGACAGGCTCTGCGGAACAATCACTCGATAGCCATCTTTATGCGGCTCGACTTGCAATGCGCCACGGCTGTCGGCGAGCTTCCCGGTCAAGCAGGTGACGTATTCCTGAGGCTTTTTGCCAGAAATGACACTCAGCGTCGGCGGCGTCTGGTCGATGTCCGAGACAGTCGCACAGCCACTGATTGCCAAGGCCAGAATCCATACCCACCGTTTCATATGAAATCTCCAATAAAGTCCTTCCGACAGCAAAGGCGCTGTTTTTCTCCGGAGGCCCGGCTTTATCGCCGATAAAAATCCAAATAACTGTTTTAAATTGTCAAAGCCCGACACCGGGTTCGAATAATAACCCTTTGGGCCTGATAAACTCCGCCATCGCCCACGCAAACGTTTTTTGCTTTTGTAGATATAGCCCTTCTGGAGGCGCCCATGAAATTCATCCACCAGCGCGAGCACCTGAACGAAGACGATATCGTCGTCATCGAATGCTCCCAGGTCTGCAACATTCGTCTGATGAACGATGCCAACTTCCGCAGCTTCAAGAACGGCGGCCGCCATACCTATCACGGCGGGGCTTTCGACCAGTTCCCGGCGAAGATCACGGCACCGAGCACCGGTTTCTGGAATATCACCATCGACACCGTCAACCGTCGTCCCATCAGCGTGACTCGCAAGCCGAACCTGACGCACTCGATCCGCATCATCCGGCGCTCCAGCTCGAAACTGCGCTAAGCCCCAGCCTCTTCGCGACAACAGGTATTCCCGTGCCCCACACCACCAAATACGTCATCAAATACAAACTCAACGGTGAGCGCCGCTTCGAATTCGCCCAACTCGAAACCGGCACCCAGGAAGAAGCCCTGGCCGCCCTCGAAGCGCTGCATGGCCAATCCGGCGATGTCATCAGCGACGTCAGCGTCAGCAAGGCCCTGTAAAGCGTCCGCCACTCGGGGCAGATTCAAGCGCAAGCAACGGAGTGTTCACCAGACACCTGGCACCTAGACTGGCCAGGATTGCTTCTTGTCCAGGACACCCGTGCCATGCCCGCACTCTCGCTACATGATCGCCTGCAACAGCTGGATTGGGGAGGCATCGAGCAGGCCCTCGACCAGGACGGCTGCGCCCGTCTCGAAGGCCTGCTGAGCGTGGATGAATGCCAGTCCATGAGCCAGCTGTATCAGCACCCCGAGCTGTTCCGTTCGAAAGTGATCATGGCCCGCCATGGTTTCGGTCGCGGCGAATATCAGTACTTTCGCTACCCGCTGCCGGACCTGGTGGCCGAGTTGCGCCAGTTGCTCTATCGGCGCCTGGTAAACCAGGCCAACCGCTGGAACCAGGCGATGCACATCGATATACGCTACCCGGCGCAACATCCGGCGTTCCTCCAGCGCTGCCATGCCGCCGGACAGCAACGCCCCACGCCACTGTTGCTGCAATACGGCGCCGAGGATTACAACTGCCTGCATCAGGACCTGTACGGCGAGCATGTGTTTCCCTTGCAGGCGGCCTTCTTGTTGTCGCAACCTGGGACGGATTTCACCGGCGGCGAACTGGTGCTCACCGAGCAACGCCCACGCATGCAATCACGGCCTCAGGTCATTGGTCTGAAGCAGGGTGATGGGCTGATATTCGCCGTGCATCATCGACCGGTCAGCGGTTCCCGCGGCCCCTATCGAGTGACCCTGCGCCATGGTGTCAGCCGCATACTCAGTGGCCGGCGCCACACCCTTGGAGTGATTTTTCACGATGCGTTGTAGCGATACCGAGCCTTCCAGCCTCGGACTGTTCAGCGAAAGCGACCTACAGCAGCCAGCACGCAGCGACGCGCTGGGGCCTCAGGCCTGGGTGCTGCGCGGGTTTGCCCTGCCCTGGATCGAGCGCCTGCTGCCAAGACTCGACGAGGTACTGGCGGCAGCGCCGTTTCGCCATATGGTGACGCCGGGCGGCTTCAGCATGTCGGTGGGGCTGAGCAGTTGCGGACAATGGGGCTGGACCACCGACCGCAGTGGTTATCGCTACAGCCGGATCGACCCACAGAGCCTGCGGCCCTGGCCGGCGATGCCCGAAGTGTTTCGGCAACTGGCCGAGGCCGCAGCGGATGCCGCAGGCTTCAGCCGGTTCACCCCCGACTCCTGCCTGATCAATTGCTACCGACCCGGCGCGAAGATGTCCCTGCACCAGGACAAGAACGAGCACGACTTCAACGCCCCCATCGTGTCCTTGTCCCTGGGCCTGCCGGCGATCTTTCTGTTCGGCGGCCAGCAGCGCAGCGACCAGAGCCAGCGCGTGCCGCTGCTGCACGGTGATGTGGTGGTCTGGGGTGGCGTGGATCGCCTGCGTTATCACGGGGTGCTGCCGCTCAAGGACGGCAATCATCCCCAACTGGGCCAGCAGCGGATCAACCTGACATTTCGCCTGGCTGGCTGAAACCTAGAGTTCAACCGCAAGGCCCGGAGTGCGAATCAGCCACCGCCAGCCTAAGCTGGCCACCCTTGCTTGCCGAGTAACAATCATGAATGCCCCGTCGCGCAAACACCGCATCGAACAGGATCCCCGCTGGCAAGCCGTGCTCAAGCGCGACGCCAGCGCCGACGGGACTTTTGTCTACGGCGTCAGGACCACCGGCGTGTACTGTCGCCCCAGCAGTCTGTCGCGCCTGCCGAAGGCACAAAACGTCGAGTTCTTCGACAATGCCGAACAGGCCGAGGCGGCAGGCTATCGCCCGAGCAAGCGCCAGGCCAGCGATCAGACCCAGGTCGCGGCACAACATGCGGCGCTAGTAGCAGCCGCTTGCCGACAGATCGAGAACGCCGAGACGCCCCCCAGCCTCGAGCAACTGGCGCAGCACGCCGGCATCAGCAGCTATCACTTCCACCGAGTGTTCAAGGCCGCCACCGGCCTGACTCCCCGGGGTTACGCCAACGCTCAGCGCTCACGCAAGGTCCGTTCGCACCTGGAGCGCGGCCACTCGGTAACCGACGCTTTGTACGATGCGGGTTTCAACTCCAACAGCCGCTTCTACGAATCGGCGGACCAGGTGCTGGGCATGAAGCCCAGCGACTACCGCGCCGGAGGTCATAACACCGACATCCGCTTTGCCGTGGGCCAGTGTTCATTGGGAGCGATCCTGGTGGCCCAGAGCGACCGAGGGGTCTGCGCCATCCTTCTGGGAGACGATCCAAACCAGCTGGTGGAACAACTGCAGGACAAATTCTCCCGGGGCAACCTGATCGGTGCCGATGCTGACTTCGAACGCTTGATCGCCCAGGTGGTGGGTTTTATCGAGGCCCCGGCGATTGGCCTGGACCTGCCCCTGGACCTGCGTGGCACGGCATTCCAGGAACGGGTATGGCAGGCCCTGAGGAGCATTCCCGCCGGCAGCACCGCCAGCTACGCCGAGATCGCCCAGCGCATCGGCGCGCCCAAGGCCATGCGTGCCGTAGCCCAGGCCTGTGCCGCCAACAGCCTGGCAGTGGCAATTCCCTGCCACCGCGTGGTACGCAGCGACGGTAACCTTTCGGGCTACCGCTGGGGTGTGGAACGCAAACGTCAGTTGCTGGAACGGGAAAGCGCGTCCGAGGGCTGAACGCCAATGTAGATCGCCACCGAATCGGCGCTGGTATAGACCTCGAAATCAGTGGCGAAGGCCCGGCGAACCTGCGGGTTGTCCTGGAAATAGGCCCAGATCAGGCCCCAGGTCTGGATCACGCAATCGGGCATTGCGCCCTTGGCGCTGAACATCAGGTAGTCGCCGCCCTGGATGTCGACATTCGGATAATCGGCGCAGGAACCCTCTACAGCCGCACCAGCGGTTACATCGAAGTACCCGGAGGCGTCGGATTCGTAATTCGAGTAGACGCCATAGACGAAGGAGTCCGCCTGCCTGGGCGCGATCTTGTCGTACAGGTCCTCGATATAGAAACGCTGCCACATCGGCCCGATCTTCGCGCTGTCCGCCTGTTGCTCTGCCGCATTGCGGGTACGCACTTGCAATCCTGCAACGCTGAAAGGCAGCACTTCGCGCAGTTTTACATCCATGGTCAGCCTTCCTTATGCAGCAATGAGTGAGAATATCCGCCGCAGTCTAGCGCTACACGGGGGCTGCCGACAGCTACCCTGCAACCCTTTCCGTCAATGGCAAACCGCCGTTCTTTTTAGCCTGGCCGGGCAAAGTCAGCTGGCCTTGAGCCGCCCTCTCCTGATAAAACCCTGCGCTGCACCGTCTCATTCTGCCGTCGGAGGGTAATTTCAAATGAGCCAATGGACTGATAGCCGCCTTCTCGATCTGCTGGGCATCGAACTGCCGATCATTCAAGCACCGATGGCCGGGGCCACCGGCTCCGCCATGGTGATCGGCGCCTCCCAAGCCGGCGCCCTGGGCTCCCTGCCCTGCGCCATGCTCAGCCCCGAGCAGATTCGCCAGGAAGTGCAGGCCATCCGTTCGGCCACCCACAACCCGCTGAACCTGAACTTCTTCTGTCACCAGCCGCAGCCCGTCGATAGCGAGCTGGAAACCCGCTGGAAGAACGCCCTGGAACCCTATTACCGCGAACTGGGAGCCGACTTCGACGCGCCGACCCCGGTCAGCGCCCGTGCGCCCTTCGATGAAAGCAGCTGTCTGTTGGTGGAGGAGCTGCGGCCCGAGGTGGTGAGCTTTCACTTCGGCCTGCCGGAACCGACGTTACTGGCCCGGGTCAAGGCCACCGGGGCCAAGATTCTGTCCTCGGCCAGCACCGTTGATGAAGCCCTGTGGCTGCAAGAGCGTGGTTGCGACGCGATCATCGCCATGGGCTACGAAGCCGGCGGCCACCGGGCGATCTTCCTCAGCGATGACCTCAACAGCCAGGTCGGCACCCTGGCCCTGGTGCCGCAGGTCGTCGATGCGGTGAACGTGCCGGTCATCGCCGCCGGCGGTATCGGCGATGCCCGGGGCATTGTCGCAGCGCTGGCCCTGGGCGCATCGGCAGCCCAACTGGGTACTGCCTACCTGTTCACTCCGGAAGCCAAAATCAGTGCCGCCCATCACCGGGCCCTGCGCAACGCCAAGGAAAGCGAGACCGCGCTGACCAACCTGTTCACCGGACGCCCGGCCCGGGGCATCATCAACCGGGTGATGCGCGAAATCGGCCCCATCAGCCCACTGGCTCCGGCCTTCCCCCGGGCCGGCGGCGCGCTGATGCCGCTGCGGGCCAAGGATGAGGCAGACTTTGCCAATCTGTGGTCCGGGCAAGCATTGCGCCTGGGGGTCGAACTGCCGAGCTACGAGCTGACCCTGCGCTTGGCCGAACAGGCCCTGGCACAACTGCGCAGACGCTGATTCAAGGTGGCCGCGAAGGCGCTCGCGGCCACCTGCAACGAAGGCCGGCAACAGAGTTCCGTTCATCGGCAATTCGCTATATATTCCGATATACAGCGATTCCCCCTCGCCTTGGTGCAGCCTCCTTCCAATAACTCACTGCCCAACGCTTCCTTTCCCCCATGGAGCTGTTTGATGAACCTTCGCGCCTCAGGTTTTGCCCCGACTTGCCTCGCTACCCTGCTTGCCCTATTCGCCTTCGGCTCGGCCCAGGCCGATGAAGTCCAAGTGGCGGTAGCCGCCAACTTCACGGCACCGATCCAGGCAATCGCCGCCGACTTCGAAAAAGACACCGGGCACAAGCTGGTGGCGGCCTACGGCGCTACCGGGCAGTTCTACACCCAGATCAAGAATGGCGCGCCGTTCGAAGTCTTCCTCTCCGCCGACGACAGCACCCCGCAAAAACTCGAAAGCGAAGGTGACATCGTCAAGGGCTCGCGCTTCACCTACGCCATCGGCACCCTGGCCCTGTGGTCGGCCAAGGACGGTTACGTCGACAGCCAAGGCCAGGTGCTCAAGGACAACCAGTACCAGCACCTGTCCATCGCCAACCCGAAAGCCGCGCCTTATGGCCTGGCCGCCACCCAGGTCCTGGCCAAGCTGGGCCTGACCGATAAGGTCAAGGACAAGATCGTTGAAGGCCAGAACATCACCCAGGCCTATCAGTTCGTCTCCACCGGCAACGCCGAACTGGGCTTTGTCGCCCTGTCGCAAATCTACAAGGACGGCAAAGTCAGCGGCGGCTCGGCCTGGATCGTCCCTGCCCAGATGCATGACCCGATCAAGCAGGACGCCGTGATCCTCAACAAGGGCAAGGACAATCCGGCCGCCAAGGCACTGGTTGACTACCTCAAGGGGCCAAAAGCCGCCGCGATCATCAAATCCTACGGCTACCAACTGTAAATGAGCCTGTCGAGTGCCGATTTTTCCGCCATCTGGCTGACCCTGAAACTGGCGTCCCTGACGACGTTGATCCTGCTGGTCATCGGCACTCCGATTGCCTTGTGGCTGTCGCGCACCCGCTCCTGGCTGCGCGGCCCGATCGGCGCCGTGGTGGCCTTGCCCTTGGTACTGCCACCCACGGTGATCGGTTTCTACTTGCTGCTGGCCCTCGGGCCCAACGGTTTCTTTGGCCAGCTCACCCAGTCCCTGGGGCTGGGCACCCTGACCTTCAGCTTCAGCGGCCTGGTGCTGGGTTCAGTGATCTACTCCATGCCGTTTGTGGTGCAACCGCTGCAGAACGCCTTTTCCGCCATTGGCAGCCGCCCGCTGGAAGTGGCCGCCACCTTGCGTGCCAATCCCTGGGACACCTTCTTCACGGTGATCCTGCCCCTGGCACGGCCGGGCTTCATCACCGCTTCGATCCTCGGTTTCGCCCACACCGTCGGCGAGTTCGGCGTGGTACTGATGATCGGCGGCAACATCCCCAACAAGACCCGGGTGGTCTCAGTGCAGATCTACGACCACGTCGAGGCCATGGAATACGCCCAGGCCCATTGGCTGGCCGGAGCCATGCTGGTGTTCTCGTTCCTGGTGCTGCTGGCGCTGTACTCCAGCCGCAAGACCAAAGCCGGCTGGAGCTGAATCGATGAGTATTCACGTCAAACTGCAGCTGGGCTACCACGACTTCGCCCTGGACCTCGATCTGCAACTGCCGGGGCGCGGCGTCACTGCGCTGTATGGCCACTCGGGCTCGGGCAAGACCACCTGCCTGCGCTGCATCGCCGGCCTGGAAAAAGCCGGACGCGGGCGGATCCAGGTCAACGACGAAGTCTGGCAAGACAGCCAGCGCAAGCTCTTCGTCCCGCCTCACAAGCGCTCCCTGGGTTATGTCTTCCAGGAAGCCAGCCTGTTTACGCATTTGTCCGTACAGGCCAACCTGGAATTCGGCCTGCGCCGCATCCCCAGGGCACGACGTCGGGTGGACATGGCCCAAGCCACCGAGCTGCTGGGAATCGGCCACTTGCTGCAACGCCATCCGCAACACCTTTCGGGCGGTGAACGCCAGCGCATCGGCATCGCCCGAGCCCTGCTCACCAGTCCGCGATTGCTGCTGATGGATGAGCCCCTGGCAGCCCTGGACTCAAAACGCAAAAGTGAAATCCTGCCCTATCTGGAACGCCTGCACGACGAACTGGACATCCCGGTGTTGTACGTCAGTCATTCCCAGGATGAGGTGGCGCGCCTGGCCGACCACATCGTCCTGCTCAGCGACGGCCGGGCGCTGGCCAGCGGCCCCATCGGCGAAACCCTGGCACGCCTGGACCTGCCTCTGGCCCTGGGTGATGACGCCGGCGTGGTGGTCGAGGGGCAGGTCAGCCACTACGACGAGGCCTACCAATTGCTGGCCCTGCAACTGCCTGGCAGCGAGCTGAACATACGCGTGGCCCATGGGCCCGTGGCGCTAGGCAAGTCCCTGCGCTTCAAGGTCCAGGCCCGGGACGTCAGCCTGAGCCTGCAAGCCAGTGAACACAGCAGCATCCTCAACCGCCTGCCAGTGACGGTCAGCGACGAGATCCCGGCGGACAACGCTGCCCATGTGCTGGTACGCCTGGACGCCGCCGGCACGCCATTGCTGGCGCGTATCACCCGCTACTCCCGGGACCAGCTCAAGCTGCATCCCGGCCAACGGCTCTGGGCCCAGATCAAGGCGGTGGCGGTCCTCGCGTAAACACATCGCCCCTTGTCAGGTACCGCATCCCGGCGTTAGGCTACGCGCCTTCTTTCCCGTCCCAGGATGATTGCCGACGTGAACAACTAAGCCTTCCAAAATGTATCCGCGACGAGCCCTGCAAGCGCTCGTTGGCCTGTCCCCACATTTTCCGGAGGTGCTGATGACTCACGTCACACGGCTGCCTGCGCTGGTTTCCCTGAACCAGCTGACTTACCAATTCGCCGATGGCGAAATCCTGATCAACACCCTGAACCTGAGTTTCGACCGCCAGCCCACGGCCATCGTCGGGCGTAACGGCATGGGCAAATCCCTGCTGTTGCGGCTGATTGCCGGCGAACTGCAACCTTCTTCCGGCAGCATCAACCGCAACGCGCGCCTGGCCTATGTGCCCCAGGACTCGTCGACGCATTCCGAGCAGAGTGTCGCCGAGCTCGCGGGCGTTGCCGCGACCTTGTGTGCCCTGGAACGCCTGGCCGCCGGCACGGCCAGCCTGGAGGATCTGCAGCAAGTGAATGAGCGCTGGGATCTGGCCGAACGCCTGCGCCAGTCACTGGATGCCGCCGGCCTGGAACAGCTGGAGCCGGACGATCCCGTCGCGCCCCTGAGCGGTGGGCAACGGGCCCGGGTGATACTGATCGGCGCCCTGCTCAGTGACGCCGACCTGTTATTGCTCGACGAACCCAGCAACCATCTGGATCGCGCCGGACGCCGCTGGCTGATGGAGCAATTGCGCCACTGGCACCGCGGCCTGATTCTGGTCAGCCATGACCGGCAGTTGCTGATGCAGGTGCAACGGATTGTCGAGCTTGGCCCTTTGGGTGCCCAGGTCTATGGCGGCAACTACACCCTGTTCCAGGCCCAGCGCCAGGCCCACAACGAAGCGGCGCAGGCCGCTCTGGAGCACGCCCGTAACCAGCGCAGTCGCGAACATCGGCGCCTGCAACAGGAGCACGACACCATCCAGCGCCACGCCGCCGCTTCGCGCAAATCGGCCAAGACCGCCAATGTCTCCGGTTTTGAGCGAGCCAAGCTACTGGGCGCTGCCAGGAACATCATGGGCCAGGTGCGCCACAGCCATCAGCTGCACAAGAGCGCACTCGACGACCAGGTACGCAACGCCTACGCTCGAGTCACCCCTGAGCAAGCGACCTTGCTCACCCTGCCTGCGACCACCCTGCACCCGGGCCAACCGGTGTTCAACCTGCTACAGGCGCAACTGCCCTGGCTGGACAGTCGGTCGCCGGCGTCCTACCTGACCTGCACCGTCACCGGCCCGGTACGCATTGCCTTGGTCGGTCCCAACGGCTGTGGCAAATCCACCTTGCTGAAGATGCTCGCCGGCCAGCTACAACCTCTGAGCGGAGCATCTCGGGTAATGGTGGCTTGCGCTTACCTGGATCAGCACCTGGTGCAACTGGACCCTGAACGTTCGTTGTTGGATCAACTGGGCACCACCGACACGCTGGAGGAAGGCGCTTTGCGCACCCGCCTGGCGCGCCTGCAGCTGGATGCACAGCGAGTGCAGCAACCCTGTGCGCTGTTGAGCGGCGGAGAACGCTTGAAAGCGGCCCTGGCGCTGGCGTTGTGGGGAGGCAATCCGGCTCGCTTGCTGCTGCTCGATGAGCCCACCAACCATCTGGATCTGGAGTCGGTGCAGGCCTTCGAACAGGCCCTGCGCGGCTTTCCCGGGGCGTTGCTGGTGGCATCCCACGACCAGGACTTTCTCCAGGCCCTGGAGCCGACCCACAGGCTGGAATGGTCGGCGCAGGGCTGGCACTTCGAGGAGTATCGACAATGAAACAAGGCCTTACAGCAAAGGCCTTCCCGAGCGACGAATGCATGCTAGATTTTCGCCCTCTTATCAATAGACAGGGAAGATCAACCCATGCGATTCGGCTATACCATCATCTATGTTCCCGAGGTCGAGAGCTCCTTGCGGTTCTTTGAGCAGGCCTTCGGTTTCAAGCGACGTTTTCTTCACGAGTCCGGCAGCTATGGCGAGCTGGAAACCGGCAGCACCACCCTGGCCTTCGCCGACCACGCCCTGGCGCAAATGAACTTCAAGACAGGGCACGTCGCCGCCCACTCCTCGCCGCAACCCTTGGGCATGGAGCTGGGACTGGTCACCGAAGACGTTCACGCCGCCCATGCCCGGGCGCTGCAACAGGGCGCCCGTGAGCTCGCCGCCCCCAACAGCAAACCCTGGGGGCAGACGGTGTCCTATGTACGTTGCCCGGACGGCACCCTGGTGGAACTGTGCACCCCGATGGGGAGCTGAACAGCAGTAGCGGGTTGAAGACTACTTGAGCTTGACTGCGGTACCGGTGACAAACACCACCACCATGCCGCCGCGCCCTGAAGGCATGCTGATCTCGAAGTCCAGGCCAACCACCGCATCGGCGTTGCACTGACGGGCGCGCGCCTTGATTTCATCGGTGGCCTGGATCCGGGCCTCCTTCAAGGCGCGCTCCAGGGTCTGGGAGCGACCACCGAAGAAATCGCGCATACCGGCGAACAGGTCGCGGACCACGTTGATCCCCTGCACAGACTCGGCGCTGACGATATCCAGGTAGGCAGCAATTTCCCGGCCTTCAATGTGGGCGGTGGTGGTGACAATCATGAATGTTTCCCTTGAATGGACAGACCGCCCCCACTTGCGGGGGCGAAAAAGCAGGCAATGGTAACAGAGCCGCCGCGATGCTCAGCCATCGCGACTGCCAGCACTCGTCACAAACGACAAGCCCCGCTCGGGAGCGGGGCTGTCGGTCAGGGCTTCAGGGGACGTTCTTCGTCGAGTTCCGACAGGCTCTTGCCATCGTCCGGATGTTTCCAGGTTTGCGGTGGCGGCTCCTCGTGCTCAACCTCGCACTGCGCCGTTTCATCGCTGCGTTCATGCTCATAAGGGCGTTGCTGTTGTGTTGCCATGCCCACCTCTCTTCCTGAAGGGATTTTGACTTGCCATTTCAGGTTAGAACAGATCCGACCCGGCTCGGGGTTTATCGACAAAACTCTGTCCAGGGGCTCTCACGGGCAACCTTTTGCCTGAGCCAACCCGCTGCCGGATAGCCTGAACAAAGCGGTATTGAATCGCGCCGAGGCACCTGGGTCGAAGATGAAAGTTCTTTCATCCAGGCGCCGATTCCAGCTGTGTATAGTCACTTTGCTCATTCAAGCAACTACGTTCGCCCGCTCTCTCCCGCGGGCTTTTTTTTGCCTGAAAGAAAGCGCGATGCGGGAGAGTTACTGAGGATCGATCTCTTTGCAGTCCTTGAGCAGCGTTTGTTCCTCGGCAGTGTGATCAGCCTCCATGAACGACAGCACGGCCATCTTGCCCTTGGTGTGCCAGCGAAAGCTGTGTTGCTCATCCTCTGCCACATACAGGGCGCCTGAAGCCGAACGGGCAATGTGCATGGGGATCAGCTGATCCTTGTAGTACAGCGTGGCGAACGAGGAGCCGTTGTCGATATTCAGGTAGGCCGCATCGATACGCACCTTGCCCTCGCACTGATAGCGCGCCACCTGGCTTTGATACGCCGGCTCTGCCACCGCGGCCTGGGTCGCAGCCCCAGCGAGAATCGGCAAGGTCAAGGCCAGAGCCGCGGCGCAGAGCGTTGCAAGACGAGTTTTCACAGTATTTCCTCAAGTCCGTAAATGATGCCCATGGGACTTTCAAGGCTATTTTTAGTTCAGGCATCGGCACCTGCATCTTGAGCATTGAGCACCTCGTGCCACGCCTTCCGGTCAGTACCCATGGCAGGCCCGGCACAGGGCCCTCACCCTGCCGGCCCTGGGAATAACCTCCAACTGACAGCGCCCACCAAGAACCAAGAACATCCAGGCGTCCATCTCAAGCGTGTTTCACTACAAGGATGACCGTCATGACTGTAGACATCAGCGCACTCGATATCGCCACCCCACTGCCCACTTCAACCACCAACCCGGTGGCCCTGGAATTGAACGGCAACGCGGCCCTGGTTCAGTGCCCAAGCGTGATCACCCGCCTGTCAGATGGCTCGATACAACTTTGCGCTCCCACCCGGGGAGCCTCGAGCAAGAGCACCCAGCGAACCCGCTGCGAATGGAAGGAGTCCGGATACTGGTCGCTGGGTAGCGCCTCGGATCATTGGAACCAGCAACAGATGAGCCTGACCAAGGTCAACTCCGCGAAAAAAGTGGTGATTGCACAAATGCATGTGCGCAATGACGTGAACCCGGCCGTCAAGGTGTTCTGGGACAAGGCTTCGTTGACCTTCGCCTTGCGCAAGAGCTTCAACGGGGCCGACCCGACCCCAGTCCTGCTGCTCAGTGGCGTAGCTCTCGGAGCCTTGTTCCTAGTGAGTATCCACAGCACCTCCAGTGGGCTCATCAGCGTCAGTGCCAGTTGCAACGGCAAGTCGGCAAGCTCTCCGCCACAGGCGCTGGATGCGTCCTGGAGCGGCCAGGTCTTCGACTTCCATGGCGGGATCTACAACCAGATCGACTTCAACACCAACACCCCGGCGGACGACGGCTCGATCTGCATCATCAGCCAGCTGTCGGTCACCCATCGCTGATCCACTGCTCGGCTCAACACCGCGATTGAGCCGGGCACCGCACAACGCGCTGAGCATTTGCGCACCTGAATACTGATGCCACACCCAAGGGATTTGCATTTGATTGTGGCTCCGACTTCCAGGCCGACCGGGGCTTTGTAAACCACTCCGTTGACAGCCACGCGGTTGCGCACGGTATTCGACTGAGTGGTACGGAGGGCAATACCCCCCCGTCCAGAGGCACGCATCTGGCCCACCAGCGGCCGGCGAACCAGAGCCCGGGGGTCCCAACATCCGGGACATTGGAGGTCGAGGCAATTGAGCGAGCCGGGGTGATGAGACACAATTTTACTGGCGATCAAAACATCCACGGCTCAACGCTGGCCCGAAGCCGACACAAGCAGATTGATTGGTTATCATCAGTCTCTGCCAACGTCGCCCAGACGGCACCATGCCGCCGGCCCGACCACACCTCCTACTGCGGATTTCAGCCGATGCCCAGCCCCTTGTCTTCACCCGGTTACCTGCGCTTGCTGGCTCTGCAGCAACGCATTCATGAGTTCACCAGAACTCAGGCAGGCGACAGGGGTGACAATCTCGACAACCCGACAGGGCCGCTGTGGATCAGTGACTACAACTACCTGGCCCTAGCCCCCATGCGCGACGGACTGCATGTGGAGTTTCACGGCGAACTATGGGATGAACCCTTTGCCTGGACCCTGGATTGCCTGGCGGAACAGGACGTGGCGAGTATCATCAGTTCCCTGGCTTTCTGCGGGCCGGATGAAGGTGCAAACGGCACCCGCGAATGGGAGTTCACTCCACTGCTGGACAGCCGCGTGACCTTCCCCAGGCTCAGGTCACTGTCGATTCGCCCGACCGAACCGCAGGACCACAATGTCTCGTTGATCCAAAAGGCCGGCAGCATCATGGAGGAGGCAGGAGAGATCGCTCGATTCGTGGCAAAGGCGCCTCACTTGGGCGAACTGACCCTGCCCAATGCTCCCGACTCAAGCTTCTTCCAGGTCGATCTGCCGCACCTTGCATTACTGCGTGTTGCAGGCGGCTCCGATACCCAAGGCTTCATCGATAACCTGGCCGTTTCGGACAATCTTCCAGGGCTGATCAGCCTGGATTTCACCGAGTCGAGCGAACTGCAGCAGACCTGGTCGAACAACCGCGAAACACAGGCCGTCACCCCCTTCGCGGCCTATGAAAAACTGTTCTCCAGCCCGGCCTGCGAGCTACTGCGGGTGCTGCGCTTGCGCAATACCTGCCTGAGCCTGGAACAGCTTGAAGCACTACAAGCCATTCGACCCGGGCTGCAGTTCATGGTCATTCAGGCCACTACCGGCGGATACGTACAACACTTCTCCCGGCAGATCTTCCCCTGGCGGCATCTGGTGCAGCCCGACCCGGGGCTACGCTGATCCTGCGCCCGGCAACAAAATCGATAGCATGCTCCAGGCACGACTCACTCCCGACCATCAAGCATCAGAACCTGACCTTAGGCATCCCTCTTTCTCTCTGGCTCATCCTGCGCTGGGCTGACCGCGCTGGCCGCCAACTGGCGCGGCCGCTCGGCCTCCAGATGGTTGCTGATCAGTTGCTCCTTGCCATTCATCAGCCTGCTGGCGGCCCTGCTCATGCGCCCACTGCCAAAGACCGGGGTAGATGCCCAGGCCCATGAAGACCTGCGCCCCTGTCCCGCGCGCAACAAAACCATTGCCGGGCCTATCACCCTCAAAGACCACAGTGGCTGGATCCTGCGCTTTCCCTACGCGAGTCAGGAAGGGGGTGGACTGGCCTGGCGCTCGATCAAGAGGTGACAGAGCGCCTTCAAACCCTCAACAGACTTTTCACGAATTGCTCACAAAGCAGAGCGCATATTGCCCAACGAAATGGATCGCTGCGTTCGCAACGCGGTCTGTGTTTAGCGACTCCAGCAACCTCTCCCCCCTCTCCTCGCTCATCTGAATCTCCCCGCCAGATCGCCTCGAAAAACTCAAAACCTTAATGCAAGTCATTGTTATATATGTGTTTTTTATAAAAACAGGCTAACTTTCCTCAAGCGCCAGCCGATGACCCTCTGAAGCAACCAGGGATAAATCGGAATGAGAAATAACCAGCCAGTTACCCAACGCGAGATCTCACTGGCACCTCAACAACAACTGATCTCGACCACCGATGCTCGTGGCGTCATCACCTACTGCAATGACGCCTTCGTCGAGATCAGTGGTTTTGATAGAGCCGATCTGATTGGCGCAGCGCAAAACATCGTCCGTCATCCCGATGTCCCCCCGGCCGTTTTTGCCCACATGTGGAGCGCACTCAAGCAAGGCCGACCATGGATGGGCATCGTCAAGAACCGCAGCAAAAATGGCGATCACTATTGGGTCAATGCCTACGTCACGCCAATATTCGATGGCCGCCAAGTGACGGGCTTTGAGTCGGTCAGGGTCAAACCGACAGCGAATCAGATACGCCGCGCGCAGTCCCTCTACAAGCGCATCAGCCAGGGCCAACCGGCCATTCCCCGCCGCGATAGCTGGCAGCCTGTGCTGCAAGACTGCCTGCCGTACCTGGCCATGGGCCTGGCAGGTACCCTGAGCAACGTGTTCTTTAGCACTCCAGTAGCAATGGCTGTAGCCGCAGGTGTATCTGTGCCGGTCGGCCTGCTCTCCTCGCGCTGGCACCAGCGCGGCACCCGACGCTTGTTGCAGAGCGCCGAGCCCTCAACCTCCGACGCCTTGATCGCACAGATGTACAGCGATCAGCGCGGGACCCAGGCCCGCCTGGACACCGCCTTCATCAGCCAGGCCGCGCGCCTGAAGACCTGCCTCACACGCCTGCAAGACACCGCCGAACAACTCAGCGCACTGGCCGGTCAATCCGACCTGTTGGCCACTGACAGCTCAAACAGCATTGATCGCCAGCGAGTCGAAACGGAACAGGTCTCGGCCGCAGTCAACCAGATGGCGGCAACCACGCAGGAGGTCGCCAGCCACGTCCAGCGCACCGCCGATGCCACCCAACAAGCCAACTTGCTGACCGGTCGCGGCCGCGATGTCGCCAGAGACACCCGCGAAGCCATCGAGCGTCTTTCCACCGTTGTCGGTGAGACAGGCCTGTCGGTGGCACAACTGGCCAGGGACAGTGATGAAATCGGAACCGTCGTTGATGTGATCCAAGGCATCGCCGATCAGACCAACCTGCTGGCACTCAATGCCGCCATTGAGGCCGCGCGCGCTGGTGACACGGGTCGGGGCTTCGCCGTGGTGGCCGATGAGGTTCGTCAATTGGCACAGCGCACTTCACAATCCACCACCCAGATCCATGACCTGATCACCAAGCTCCAGGCATCATCTGGCAACGCGGTGCAGACCATGGAGAGCGGCCAGCGCCAGGCCGAAGAAGGAGTGGCCTGGGTGCTTGAGGCAGACAAGGCCCTGATCGGCATCAGTGAAGCCGTGGCCCATATCACCGACATGACCACCCAGATAGCCGCTGCTACTGAAGAGCAAACCGCGGTGGCTGAGGAAATCAGTCGCAACATCACCACCATCGCGCAACTGGCCGATCAAACCTCGGAACAGGCGCACCAATCGACAGACCTGAGCAAAGAGCTGAGCAGAACCGCAGCGACCCAGTACTCGCTGGTCGAGCGGTTCAATCGATAATCAGTAGCGGTGGTTCACCAGAGCGCCCGGCCCGGTCAGTTGGATGGCGTCAGGGGCCGGCGGTAGCTTTCGAATTGCCGCATCTAGCTATTGGGTGATATGGATCAGGGAGGGAGCGTTTCCTTAGGGCGACTCGGTCTTGAGGATACTTGCCAGCAGTGCCCGCAAGGCCCGTTGCTGGGAGATAGAGAAAACCAGGGCCGTGACGATCACGCTCAGCCAGATCAAAAAGATCTTGAACGGATCGAACTCAAGCATCACCAGTGCCCAGGTCACCAGACCACCCCCCATCACCCCAACCACCCACCACGCGATAAGTATGGGCTGCACCACCCTGTGGCTCTCTCGATAGAGGAACAACCGGGCAGCACACATCAGCACAAAAACCACGCCCGTCCAGCCGAAAGCCGCCATCAACGGCAACGATGAACCCTGGCGCTGATACAGCAACGCCAGCCATTCGTGGAATGGGCCCAATGCAGCCATCTGCTGGAACGTCTCGCGGCTGGGCAACTGCCACTGCGCCCATTGCGCCGGATCAATAACCAGCAGCGCCAAGCTGAACAACCCTACCAAGGCGCTACCCCAACCGAGGGCACGCCACGCCGGGACGGCAATACGATGGTTGTTTACATTGCGCAGCCGTTCTACACCAAACACCGCACCGGCGTGCTCACCCCGGGCAATCACGGGTTTGCCGTTACGCCGCATCACTGTCCCGATCACCACCACCTCCAGGCCTTCGCTGAGCAGGAGTTCACCTTGCTGTTGGCCAGGACCTGCGGTGTAGCGGTAGTCGCCCAATTGCGGTACCTGGCCTGAGAACAGCTCAATACCTTCGGCGAGGATATCCACCGTGCCGTGAGCATCCTTCAGGGCAAAGTCACTGCATTGTGCGTCGGTAAACACCGTCCGCCATGCGTCCTTGTCCGCTCTATCACGGTAGCTCTCCTGGATCTGCAGCGAGTATCCCGCACAGGGCAAGCCATCCACCGGGGATAACCGCGGTTCCTTGAGCACCACAACGCCGCAGACTTTTACCAGGCCTTGGGCCAACGAATACGAAGGACTTAGGGGCAGGCGCTGATCCGCACGATAGAACCCTCTGTTCATGATGACGACATCCCTGGCTAGTTTTCCGCTGGCTCGCAGTCTAGCGCGATCCGTATTGCTGTACTCCAGAGGCGAAAAGGCCTCGACAAATACCGAGGTTCTGAACAGCTGCGCACGCCTCGGTTGCGTGGGCATCTCGGTCCAGGGAAATACCGGACCTCAAGCGTGTAAAATCGAAGGCGACTGCATTTATGCGCAAATGATCTCCGTTTGCGGTGTAGCGCCAACGTGGCTAGCTGAAGGTGTTGGCGACATGCTCAAAGGCAACCAAACCAGGTGTTAAACTTTCCTCCATTGAGACATGGAGCGAAATCACCCCATTCGATGACGGACGTTGCAGGAAGAGGTAGGCAATCAATCACAATGACCGGCTCCGTATGAAACAGGCTTACCGGCTACCCAACGGGATTCGCCTGCGCAGCTTTAACCGGGACCAATCCCCTTTCGGGTGAGTCTTCAAGCCCTGCAGAAGTGCTATTAAATGACCAAGAAACAGTCGGCGGATGCCAAGGCAGCGAGTGCTGCTGATATCGAGCGATCCATCCAGACCTTGAATAAGATGGCAGAACGTCTTTGGGGGGATGGTCGAGAAGCTGAGGCGCAAGCTCTCCTCAATGCCTTGGATGCCTTGAACCGGGCGCTTGATCGGATCAGGATTGGAGAGAGTCGCAGGATTACGACTCTCCACTAATGCAAGAGCCCGGCCCAGCGCCGGGCTTCTTGTTTCTGGCAAATACCCAGCCTGTTATCGTCGCCCTCCTCAACTGGCCTGCAAGGAAGCGGTGATCAATGGGCTCATGGAAAATTTTCTCGAGCGCCATCCTGGCGTCGCTGAGGGGAACACAAACCCCTTCGATAATGCATTGTTCATCACTACAGTTGGACCGAGCTTTCTCGCCGCAGGAACCTCAGTGCTGACAACAGAAGCCCCCATGCTTTTCAAACTCGCCAAGGCCAACGCACTCGCGTTTATCGGCTCGGATGGAGGGACCCGCGGCGCACAGTTTGAGCAGGCAGTTCGTCACTATCATGCGACCTACATCTCACCTCTGGTGACTGACGAACAATTGGCCCTGACAATCGCCAACGGCTTCTGAAGACCACACACTCGCCTCTTCCGCGCCACAACTGGTGGCTGTACAGCTGCGTTGAGAGGTAGCGCATATCAAGGTGTTACGATTACCGGCCGCCACCACCAGGATCTATTTACAGTGAGCCCGATCATCTGCGCCAATGAGTTCGACATCTGTATCTCAATGCCCGACTTCGTCACGTGGATAGAAGACGAGCACATCCCTAACGCAGATCTAGCAGCAGCTTTGAAAGCTATGGGAATCATGCTCAACATTACTGAGCTGTACGACGCCTACTTTGACGACACCCCCGTTGGCGCCGGCGACGTCCACATCTATCCATCCACTGAGAATGAAAGCTTCCTGGTTATCGATCTGTATCGAGACCCAACCGATCAACTGGACATCGTTACCGCCTCACTGAAAATTGAGCCCGCGGTACTCCATTTGACCCTGCCGCATCTGAGAGCATTTTTTGATGGTGCCGAGTGCCAGGTTGCGCTCAGGCAATCTAGTCATTCGCAGCAGTTGCGTTCTTTGATCGATGACAGCAGATACCCTGCACTAGTCGATGAAAGCGGGTATCAACAGCAGCTGATTGCCCATATTTGAAGCCCTTTCCCAAGCACTCTACACCGCCCTGAAGTCGGTCCCCTGCGAGTGGTTGATCGCCCAGGGCTGGGAGGAAGGAATGCTGGTGGCGGGCCATCCTATTTAGAGACCTGCTCCGTTTTGGCTACATCGACTATCGTTGGTAATCACCTCAAGAGCACGGGCTCTGGTGTTCGGATTACCATTGGCAGAGTGATAACTCCCCGGCTAAGTCGCAGCCAAGTCGGAGACTCCATAGTTCAGGTTGTCGACGATTCGAATCAACTGGCCAAACTCATTCTCGACCTCGCGATGAATGCCGCCTGGCGCGCACAACTGTCGATCTTGAATCTGGCCCTGACCCGGTTTAGCACAGGCAAAAAAAACCCGCTCGTGGCGGGCTTTTCACAAATGGAAATCCAGGTGCAATCCTTTAAGTTTTTATCCGTGTATCCCACATGCGTGGAGACACTGGGCTCATAGGCCGATACCCGTGGCAATTTAGTTAAGCGTCTAGATTGGCGACGCTTATTGCATCAAGGAAAATGCGGATATTTTCCTGGACCGCTCTATTTATGGACTCTTTGAGTCTCGTAACACCATAAAATGCGTACGTGCCAGATACAGTCCCAATATTTGAGACCTCCCTTTCATAAATGACCTTTCCTGTTTTCCTGTTTACGACTTGGTAGATGGCACTCGCTTTAGTGGTCATAGAAGCGCCGCCCCCGGGGATGTCCAATTCTGTGATTTTCACAAAAACGTTCACCTTCCGCGCTGAATCATCATCGAAGACTGCGATCCGGTTGACACCTTCTTTCAAGGAACTCTCCCACAGCCCAGGAACACCTTCTCCATTTGAAGGTATTTCTCCGCGAGTTTCGGAAGGTCCAGCAAACGAGACGGATATGGACTTTAAGTCTGCATCAATCTTTCTGGTGGAAGGTTCGAGCCCCTGAACGGAAAAATTCAACGGCGGGGGCGATGCGCACCCGGCCAAAAAAGCTATTGCCAATGCCCCTACAATAATTTTCATGCTGATCCCTCATCGTGATTTGGCGAGACTCTATCATCGGCTGATGGGATGCACCAAAAGCCGCGTGACCGGAAATCCCGGGGCCTCTCTCGACGGACTTCTAGGCCAGCCATTCGACCTAATTCTGCCGACAATCAACGGCCGGAAACTCGAAGGCAACTGCGACCGTTGCGTCCTAAAGGATGCCAAGCAGGTCTATTCGACTTCACGGACGATGGCGCCAGATTCCGCAGCGCCCGCCCCAGCTATCAGCAGATAGCTCGATTACTCCGCCCCCTAATTCGATATATTTGCCGATCACGACGAGGCTATTGCCTACTTTTGTGATGACTGAACCAATGCATGGGCTTTAAATTTTCGATGCACTAGTTTTTTCGGACGTTTTTTGAAGCAGTGCCTACTCACTGCGGAGTATCACACCGAGCACTTTAACTCGGTTGGCCGGATATACACCGTGAACACCGTGTTGGACTTCGCGTCCTGATATGAATGTTCCTGATAGATCTTGTGCTTACGCATATTACTGATCAATTCAGGATCACGGCAGGCCAAGGCTTCCAGTTTTTGCTGAAGCTCCTGTTGGCCGTGGGCCTTTTGCGCCGAGTCCAGGCTGTCAGTATCAAAGCTGACTCGGTAGCGATAGAACAGCGTGTCGCCGTACAAAAGCCGAATGCTTTCTAGAGTGGTGGCTGAGTCTACCTGCTTGGGAAGAGTGGTTCGGGTCAGAGTGTCAAAATAGGCGGTAAGTTGAGTAAGGTACTCCGCCTCTTTTTTCTGCGAGTTGAACGAGACAATACGGCCGATGATCACAATGACCACCACCACGCCTATCGACCAATAAAAATTTCGGGGGCTTTTCTTTTTCTTCGGGGCGAGTTTCATCAACATTGGATGGTTGGCTCCATTAACCAGGGGAATCAGAACTTAGCAGTACAATTGGCTCGACAGTGCGGCGCAGATGCTCATGTTTCATGATACCCGCAGGCCGCCTGACCCGCCCTCAACTTATTGTGTTGAACCCTACCGACTTCAGCCAATCACACTACCCTGGCGATACGAAGCCACGAGTATCACCTACGAAAGCATGTAGTGATGGCTGGTTCTACCTGTCGATCAATGACACAGATGACGGCCCTGCCTGCTGGTGGGTACGCCGCGAGGTGCAGCCATGATCCTCCGCCACGCTCTACCTCGCATGGAATATCTACAAGGGGCCAAGGCCATGAAGATGCTCGCCCAGCAATGTCAGCCTCGCCATCCGTGGACCGGTAAAGAGCGTTCACTGCTGAGCGAACGCAAAAATCATCCCATAGCGATGTACTGGAATCTTTGAGACCAATAAGAAAGTAGAGTCCGCCCGCGACTCCTTGCCAGGCGCGAACCGAACCAACTATGAAACAGTCCCACGGAGCAACGCCGGCGGTCAGTGCAGTTCACTATCACTAGAGTATAGGGAGCTAGCTTTGACTGCATGTGTAGGCTGCAGCCGCTAACTGTCTCTCATATCCTATCTGCTGCCAGCGCTGGGCCAGCAGCACCTTCACCTCTAGGCTATCTGTATTCTTCAGCCCGGCAGTGGCCCAGGCGGACACAGCCACATCTGGCCTGTCAGTACCAGATCACCCAGCTTTCGGCCCTGCTCTCCTGCCAGGGCTTCCAGATTGTCCCGGCCGACCTTGGCCGTGGCCAGGTTTCCCTGGGCAGTGTCGACCTTGCCATATCGTTGCGAGGGTTGTAGTCGATGTTGTATCTAGATCAAGGCCATTTTTTTCGCGCTTCCTTGACTTGATCCTCCTAACTCCTGATCTACACTCCCCCGGACCGGCAGTAGGCTCGTATCGGTGTTTTCCCAAGCACCCGGTTTCACAATGATAGGAGTAGGGATGCTCGGAAAACTTTTCAGGAAATGGATTCCGGAAACCATTGAATAAACGGGGCGAACTCCGAAAAGCCAGACGAGTAGGAATTTAAATATGGAGATTTAATTCATGACAGCTCAAGAGCATTTCGTTGGTGGATGGACCCCTTACCACCCACTGACTTCCGAAGACAAGAAGGTATTCGAGGAAGCGATAGCTGGAGTCATTGGTGTGAAATACACCCCTAAAGAAGTTTCGAGCCAAGTCGTAAATGGCACCAACTATCGTTATCAAACAGAAGCAACGCTACCGGGCTCGCCAGGATCCTGGAAAGCCATCGTAGAAATCTACGCACCGACTAAAGGCAAGCCGCACGTCACGCAGATTATCCGAGTTTAAACACCTGAAGCACTTCGGGTCCGCACCAGTTGCGAGACCCGAAGACCAGCCACCAAGTCCTCCCCCCTTGTCGCATCCAGTCTGAAGGGCGGCGCCTGACTGGAAACACCTCATGAGCCACAACTGCGCATACATCCGGCAGCACTATCAGGTGCCCGCCGAAGTAGGTCGCCACGTCATCGCCTACGCTAAGCCTGGCGTAATCCTGGTAGATCGCGGCCATTACATCGGCGTGGTACTGGACGAAGACTCGAAGAAGCGGATCAGCAACTACCACCCGACGCACGAAATGCAGTACGGCGAGCTGGCCGAGACTCGCCGCTGAAACAATGGCAGGTCATGACCGCCAATTACTACGACTGGTTCGACGTGACGCACGATATCGGAGACGCCAGACACCACGTTGAGAATGTATGGGTCGCAACCAGAAGCCAGGCGAAGTACCAGGCCTTTAAACGCCCGGAAGAGTATTTCGACAGCGCCAAGGCCATGCTTCTTTGAAGTTCGCCGAACCTGACCTGCCCTCACCCATTGCGCTGAAGGCTGATCACTAACGACCACAGCCATCAAGCGCCGCAGGCGACGAAAGAAATCAGCTGAGAAGCGATCTCAGATGCTTAAGCTCCTTCATTGCTTCCGCCTTATGAGTTGTCCCTGGTCCGTTGCTTCCCATGATGGAGCTTTCTGCTTTTTCAAAAATCGAGTCAGGCTCTATTCCATGCCGCTTTTTCCCTTCTCTTAGCAGCGCTACGACCAAGTGTTCTAGTGCGTCGATTTTCGCATTAACTGTCATTAGTTTCTCCTTGGATCCGGCTCTATACCTGACCTTAAGCATTAGCCCACAAACCCATATCACGCCACCCAGGCGAGGCCAGAGGCTGCACGGAGATAAACCATGAGCACCTTTGCAGTGTTTGGTATGACCCTCGATGTCGCCAAGACCGAGGCTCGCAAGAAAACGGCCAGCACCCGGAAGATCCCAGAAAAGCCCCTGGCGGAATCGAGCCAATCCCAGAGGCTGAATGACTGGAGCTGCTCGCAAAGCGCACCGGGAAGATCATGGGGCGGACGATTCGCCAGCTCTCGCCCATGTTCGACGCCCCGCAGTACGCCGAGCAGTTCATTGAGCTGGCCCGCAAGACCCTAAGGTTCCGCAACATGCACATCGGGGCGAAGTCAGTGATGGTCGACGCCAAAGGCGAGCCGATCATGAAACCGAAGACGAAGGCACCGAAGGTTGGGTTCTCGGAGTGGACTCCAGTGAAGGTTGAGCGAGTCGCATGACCGATATCGTCATAGCGATATCGCCTGACCCACCCTCACCTATTGCACTTACAACGCCATAACCCAGAATTTGAATCTGTCGTTTCGATCATCCGTATACACCCATGATGTTTGGCACACAGTGCATCGATAGTGCGTGATGATTATCTTCGGGTGTCCGCTGAAATTGACGGTTGAGCTATCGAGCTCAGTCAAATGCCAATGCGGATATGGGTAGCCCTCTGCGCCTGGCCCCTTGAGCGCCTCGCATTCATCGCAAGCCATATCACTCTCCCTATCGGAGCATGAAGTACGGCAAGAATCTGGGCCCGGCTATTGATGCCTGCATCGACGAGACGGCGCGCCTCAACCCTTAGATCCTTGCGTCCAGCCAATGATCATAAAAACGCACCCGGGTATCCAAAACCCAGCATTTGCAGTGCCAATGCCTACAGCAAGTAGCGTCATCCCCACTACAAACAATGGCTGCTTGAATGCGTTTTCCATAACACAAACCTTCTTTAAGAATTAATCCCATTTAATCATAACAGTCAGCCGCTATAGCAACCTGCACTTAGACCAGAAAGGGGTGTAGCTCCAACCGGCATTACGCTTCGGTGTCGGCTCGATTAATTACAGCCTCAACCCGATAACCGTCAGGATCGATCAAGAATGCTGCGTAATAATGCTCACCATAATGCGAGCGCAATCCCGGGGCTCCGTTGTCAGTACCTCCAGCGCTAAGAGCTCTTAGATGGAACGAGTCGACAGCACCTCTTGATAGAGCAGAGAACGCCAAATGGAAACCAGGACCTGGAGCCACCGCATTCGGACAGAGCTTTAAGCAAAGCTTATCTTTCCCGTCCTCGACACCATACCCTATAGCGGTTTCATCCTCGAAGACCCTACGGAACCCAAGTGCCTCCAAAGCTGCATCGTAAAACCGCCCGGATTTATCTAGATCTTTCACGCCAATTGAAAGGTGGTGGAGCATTGATGCGAACCTCTTGCGAGCAACAAGACTGTATATAAACACAGCAAATCACAACCTGCATTACTCGCGTAGCAATACTTGACCCCTCCCCCTTCAAGTCAGCCGCTACAGCGGCCAAGGATGCGTTCGCCCATGAAACCACATGCGCTGACACATGAAATGCTGCTCAAGAGAGTCAAATATCAAGGCCGCGTATCAGGAACGCCAGACGAGGATGGCTACACGTCCCAGCCCCCACCTGCTCCGGAATTAAAGGCAACAACGAGACGGGCCGGGACACCTTTGTCGAGGACGAACTGCTCCAGCGCGTGCATGACAAGGCCGACGCCGGGCTACGCGATGCGGTGGATTTGGCCTATTTGACAGGCCAGCGAGTGACAGACACTCAGCTCATGGATGAGCGAGACGTGCGTGATGGTCAGATCTGGGTGCTGCTGGGAAAAACGAAGGCCAAGCGGCGTATCGAGTTAACCGGTGAACTGAAGGTTTTGATTGATCGAATCAAGGCCCGGAAGTCCGGACACAAAGTCCGCTCGACGCGGCTGATCGCGGCAGAAGATGACACTCCGATGACGGAGGCGATGTTACGCAGAAGGTTTGATATGGCCAGAGAAGCTGCAGGAGTTGAAAAAATTGACTTCCAGATGCGTGATATGCGCGCCAAGGCTGAATCGAGTGGAGATATCATGCAAGCCAAAGATCAACTTGGGCAGGGCTTTCACCGCCTCGGCTGGCGTCCTCACTGCCATCCGGAAGGACCGCCCAAACTGTCGGAGTTGGCTATAGAGCAGGATCGTAGTCATGGGCTGATAATTGATGGCAAGTGCCGCCATTTTCTTTTCTCCGGGTAATAAAAGGCCCGCCGAAGCGAGCCCTGAACAATTTAATGTGCCGCTAAAGGCAGCCCTGTAACGCGGTCAGTCGTTAGCTGGCAATCCAGTTGCCAACCACTACGTAATACTTTGCCTCAGAGCCTGAGCTCTTTGGCTGGATATCAACGAAGTACTGAGAACCCTCAGTGAACACTGTGTATCCGGCGTCGCGTCCCGACTGAAGCGTCGCACCCGGCGTACCGCCGAAGATTGGTTGGTTTTGCCATTCGTATTGAACGCATTTAGCCAGCACGGCATCGGACTTTTTCGAGGTCAGCACCTTATAGGGCCCTTCCTTGCGAGCTTCGTTCATCGTCGGGGCCATGCACCCCGCCAGCAACGCCAAAGCCACCGCCCCTATCAAAACTCGCATAAATTCCGCTCCTTGTGAGATCGGCAGACGATAGCACCCAGGGGGCGGAAACGAAAAAGCCCAGCTCAGGGCTAGGTTTTGTGTTGCAAGAAATCTGATGTTAAATGGATACCTGCCCCTCCCCCGTAGACGCAAAGGACTTGCTGTCATGCCCCCACTGAGCCGAATAGCTCTTGCCCTCACCTTTCTGCTGACATCAACTGCCGGCGCTGCCAATGACGAAATCTCCCAGGAATGGGCACGTCTGATAAAAGCAGATTTCCAAGACGGCTGTGTGAGTCGATTGGACGAGTACCTATCCACCTTTGGAAGCAACGGCGTTCGCCTCGGCACATGGCTTGTGCAGACCTGTGAAGGCAACTTTGAGTATTTCGCGAATTATTATCCGCCAGGCGTTAAGCCTGAGAAGAAGCGGATCGACGTAAGCAGGACGCAGAAACTTCGTCCACTCACGCCGGCGCAGCTGAGGAAAATGTACTCGTTGAAAGGATGACGCAACAGGAAGGAAGAATGCCCAGCTGGATGCTGGTCTCTTTCTGGCGGCCGCGACAGGCAAAGAACGACTGATAGCCCCCAACTCTCTCCTGTCGCTGCCTGCTCATACAAAAAAGCCCAGCCCAGCGCGGGGCTGGGCTTCGAGCATGGCATCCTAATTGAAGTAGCCGGTTCTGCGCAGTTGATGACTGTAGAACCAGATGCCAATCAACAGGGCTGCTTTCAGAGCGGCCGGCAGTACGTACCAGGCAGCCTGCACATACATGCTTGCTGGGACCCATAAAATTTCCGGCATCATGCTCGGGATCAGCACGGGCCGACGCCATATCGGCAAGGCTCACCGCCTGACCATCAACTTGCGGGTAGTCCACCAGCAACCCGTGACGCCCCACCTCAAGCAGATGCCCAATCACTGACTGGGACTGCTGGTAAATGCTCACGCCCTGACCATCGACATCCTTGGCCACATAGTCGAGCGCACCCGGGACCGTCAGCGTCGGCCAGGTACGGAATACAGCGCCCACCAGGCTGTGCTTGGTCCGGCCGGTGGCGTTGTAGAACACCGCTCGCTTCTTGTAGGCGTCATAGCGCTCCTTGTTGTCCCGACTGGTGTCTGCCGCGTTTGGTCGCGGCAGATACCGATCGCCAGCTTCCTTGATGGTTTCCGAGCCCTTGCAGACGTCGCGCACCAAGCGCCAGCGGTTTCTCGCCGTGTCGTACTCGGGGCGAGTGAAAGTGACGTCGCTCATCAGCGTGCAAATCCCATTTTGATTTTGGTGGCCGGCTTCCTGGCGCTCTTCGCCACAGCGAAGTACCGGAATCCGTCGGAGCCGTGAGAGGTCCAGTTATGGAGCGGCTTGTCTTTCCAGCAGCCGCGCTTGTCGTCCCACTCCTTTCGGTAGTTTTCGAGACAGCCGATCCCTTCTTCACACTTGGCCTCGTCGAATACGCATCTCGGCAGGATCTCGCGAACCTGTTCAATGCCGTCGTTGATGCCAAGCTTTGGGACAACCTCGAAGGTCATGCTGTATTTCTCGCCGTCGATCTCGTAGCCCTCACGTGCCAGCTCTCGCCGGGTCTTGGCATCACTGCCGAACTCGCGGTTATCGATGTCGTGCGGGCCCCAGTGCTCCGAGTAGGTGTAGCCCTTATCCTTGAGCAGCCGTCGACTCGATGGTGACAAAGCACTCAGCGGCCACGGCCTCGAAAGCACCGGTGACGATCTCCCGCGCCTTGTGTGGGAACTTGGCGCAGATCTTCCCGAACTCGGACACATGCAGGTAGCGCAGCGTGCCGCCCCGGAAAGAGGTCGAGACATACAGCGACCCGCCCTTGCTGAACACCAGCTCGCCCGCGGCATCGTTGCGCGCCGGGTTAGCAGCGCGGACCTCTTTCGGCAGGTTGTCGTAGGCGTACTTCACCTTTTCCCGGAACAGGCGCTTGGCGTCGTTCAGGGTGTGGGCGATTAAGGCGCACTTGGCGGCCTCAAACAGCGCGGCATCCAGCTGGACGATACATACCAGCGTGGTGAAGCCCAACTGCCGGGCCTTGAGGATGATGTTCCGGGTGTGCATCCCCTGGAAGTAATCGACCTGCTCCTGCGTCATGCGGAAGCGGACCTTCTTGCCCTGCTTGTCCGTGATGAAGTAGAGGTTGTTCAGCCGCCAGAACCGACCCCGGAGCAATTTCAGGTGCTCGGGCTTCATGGGTCAGGCTTCCTTCGATAGTTCATCCATCAGCCTGGACAGTTCGTCCGCTTCGTCAGTCTTCTCCTTCTCGTCCAGGCCAAATGCCTGACGCTCGAGCACCTGGAGATTCTTCATAGCCGAGGACAGCTGGAAAAGAGTCTTGGCGTTGCTGGGCAGGGCCACGGCTGCAAACATCGAGCTACGACGAAAGCCACTCTCATCACCGGCAGTCTCTTCAGCGATGGCGTCCTCGATCTCCTCGCGGCGCTTGATCGTGGTGAGCAGGTCATCCATCAGAAGGTTCGCAATATTCGTGGCCTTGCGAATATCACGGCGGTGGCTGCGAACCACTTGCGCGCCTTCCTCCGCAGCCTCCTCGATGATTTCGGCGTCAAGTTCGCGGTTCGCGCCTTGGTCGTTGCGAACCTCTCCGCGAACCAACTTGCTGCGAACCTCTTTCCGCATCTGCTCAGAAAGGTCTCTCGCCCATCCCAGGGCCTTGGCCTTCTTCCTGATCGCGGTGTCGCTCACGCCTTGGCGCTCAGCGATGGTTCTGATGGAAAGCGCGCCGGCCCGGTAGGCTCGTTCGATCGCCTCCCAGTCGGGTTGCTTGGTTGTCATAAATTGTCTCAGGTAAGCCTAAAGGCGGGATTGAAATAGTGGCGCGTTGCCGGTATTTAGGTGCTTCCATTAACACAAGGAAGATCCTAATGACTCAAGTTGGCAATCCGGCACGCCTTATCGCGCATATCGAAATCTCCTATCCGAACGCTGAGAAAACATTCCCGGACACGATTGGGACCGCCAAATTCACATTCCCTGATAGGTTGATTTGCAACGTGTTCGCAAACGGGACGGTCAATTTCCAAGGCAGGAACAGCCCTGTCAAGGCCGAGATTGAAGCTCAGATCGAAATCATCAATCGCGCCTAATGTCGCGACAGGTTTTCGAAGTGTGCCGCACTCACCTGCGGCACACCTAGGCCTCCAAAGCTTCCAGCAGCCCGAAGTGTATCTACGAACTCCATTGGCGCTCATACGCCGCGACGTGCTCAGGAAAGATTTCGTCATAGTTGGGGTACTCGATTCCTAGAACGCTCAGCTCTATTGCGTCTTCCCCGCAATCAAACGAGTAGTCAGCTATGAAAGCGCCAGAAGCGCGAATTTCCTCGCCCCCAACAATCCGCACCGTAAAAACGCAATCGCCAGCATTACCAATTGCCGCGCCACGATTTAGTGCATTCAGAAACGTGGCGCGGGCTACTTGCTCCGGCGCTCAATACCACCCGGCGCCTTGTCACAGCGCAGGCAGTGCTCGCAGTTCAGAACCCGGCACAGCCAGACCTTCACCCGCCGCCAGTACGTGACCATGAAGACGTGCCGAACGCCGGCCAGGGCCAGGGAGGCGTACAAGGTCGCCTCTGCCACCGACTGGGACATGATCAGCCTGTCGTTGCGCACCAGTAGCGCGTAGCCGCTCAGCGCGATAGTCGCGTAGATCAACTTCCCCAACACCCCGTCGCGGACCTTCCCGCTCAAACAGCACCAGGTCGCCCATAGCGCGATCAAACCAGCAGACCACGTTGCAACGTGTTCCAGGATCATGTGCCACCTCCCCCGAACTTCGAACGAATGAACGCCCAAAGGTCAGCAGCTTTGATTGCCCGGGTAATGGCGGCGATCAACGAGCCGCCGAAGGTGCCGAGCAGAAAACCGATACCGGCAACGCTACGGGGCTCGACCACTCCCAGGTAAGCGCTTACCAGTCCGGTCAGGTAATGGGCGCATACAGCACCCGAGAAAATAAAGACGGCATACAGCACACACACTGACGCTCATAAACACCTCCATGTGAATGACGTCTCAACTATAGCTGAACACCTACCGCTCTCCACCGCCAGAGCCTGACCTGGATAGGACTCCCCATGCCCACAGAAACCCAACACCTGGAGCAGCGAGTAGCTGCCCTTCAGTTAGACCTGAACAAAAAGGACGAGCAGATCGACGCTCTCGCGTTCACAGACAACGACCGAGAGCTTTCGCGTAGGGATTGGTTCGAAGCCGCACAGGCAGCAGAGAAGCGGATCGAGGTGCTGCTTGAAGGCTTGACCTCAGCCAATGCGGACAAAGAAGCGTACGCACAGAACGCTACTGCACCCAGGTGGCCCCATGAAGGCGCTTTCCATTCGCCAGCCCTGGGCGTGGCTGATCATCCACGGCGGCAAGGACGTCGAGAACCGCAGCTGGCACACCAAGTACCGCGGACGGTTCCTGGTGCACGCGTCTAAGGGTATGACCCGCGGCGAGTACGACGAGGCGCTGGAGCTCGTGCAAGATATCGGTTCAATGGAGTTGTACCGCCGCTTCCCTTCATTCGAGGCGCTCCAGCGCGGCGGCATCACCGGCCCCGCTCGATGCGATCGAGCCTCAGCATGTCGTTCAGTATCTACGGCATCGAGGCAAAACCGCTCCGGTCAGGGCAAATCGCGAAAAAGCGCTCCTTAGTGCAATCTGGAACTTCTCAAGAAGTAGCGGCTTCACCGCGCTTGCCAATCCATGCGCAGGCGTCAAAGGTCACAAGGAAGCTGGAAGAGATCAGTACATCGAGGACGAAGTACTTGCGGCGGTTTATGAGCATGCAGTGCAGCCGCTGAAGGATGCTCTAGACCTCTTCTATTTGACTGGTCAACGGATCGCGGACACGTTGAAGATGGACGAGCGCGATATCCGGGATAACCGCCTGGCTGTTCACCAGGGCAAGACTGGCGCAAAAAGGAGGATCGAGATCACCGGTGAGTTGAAGGTGGTGATTGACCGAATACTGGCCAGGAAGGCCGGGATGGCCATTCGCACTAGCAGGCTGATTGTGATGGACAATGGCCAACCAATGACAGCCAGTATGCTGCGGGGAAGGTTTGATGCGGCGCGCGAGGCGGCAGGAGTTGAAAAAGCTGATTTTCAGATGCGAGATTTGCGAGCGAAGGCCGGCACCGACAAAGCGGAATCCAGTGGCGACATATTGCAAGCAAGAGATCAGCTTGGGCACACCACGGTGGTGATGACAGAGAACTACATCCGCAAACGGATAGGCAAAAAGGTCACGCCTACAAAGTGAATTGCGGAGCAGTATTTGAAATTGCGGAGCAGTTCAGGATAAGGCTCACTCAAAAAAACCGTGCAAGCCCTTGAAATAGATGGTGCCCGAAGCCGGAATCGAACCGGCACGCCCTTACGAGCGGGGGATTTTAAGTCCCATGCGTCTACCAGTTTCGCCATTCGGGCGGTAGCGCGATAACGCGACACTGGAACAATCCATCGGCATTCAGCCGTCCAGTGCTTGAAACAGGGTGTGGAATATATACATCCAACCCTTATGAAGCAAGGTCGAGTCCGGCAAAAATGCCTTCTTCCTCACTCAGGACCGAACGTAAAAAACATTGTAAATCATGGATCTACAATATCTGGATACTTCTCAGCGGTGTGAACTGCTCACCCTCGTAGCCACTGGGCAAGACGGCAAGCCTAACATGGTGATAATTAGCCAACCAACTGATTTTTAAAGACTTATCGTTTTGAGTCAACCTCGAATGAGGTTGACGCAATCACGTTCCATAAAACCTTCGATCTTGAGGGGCGGCCCATGAAGCTCAGGCTTCAGCGACAAAGCCCAGCGAAAGCTTGAGCGTCTCATCTTGAGGTTGGGCCTGTGCGGCGTCCAGATGGGCGGAGAAGTCCTTCTCTACTTCAGCTTCAACCTCGGCACCTTTGACTTGAGCAACCGTACGGTTTTGCTCCAGTACCTTTGATAGTTGGGCATAGGTGTAATTAGGGGGTGGCGTGCTTCCCAGGTACATGGGGATCCTCCTTGATTTCGAGTCGACTGCTAACACAGGTCGAGGCGTAAATAGCTAATTCAGGCATTAAAACCGATGGTGACACAGCCAGGGGATAGTACAGGCAGCGCCAGAATAACGCACAGCAACAGAAAAAGAGTTCGCCCAGCACACATGACCTCGCCATCCATGAACCGGTAAAGAGTCATGGATACCGGGCGAACAGCCCAACGCTATGCGCTCGGGATGACATGTTCAACTGTCAGCAATGATCGGATGACCACTCAACCGGCATAGTTGGTAAAACCACCGGCGAAGGCCCTGCGTCCGGCCCGAAGCTCGGTACGCAACTCGCCAATCAGATTGGAGATGTCCCGCACGCTGGTGAGATGGGCGGTCGATACGCCTGTCAGCAACAAATCGACTCGACCCGATTCGGCGTCGTAGATCTTGATGGTCAATGAACCATTGGGATTCGTGTTGCAAGTACAGGAAAGAGGGAGAAAGCCGGATTCCAGTATGTGGCATAGCTCGCGGGTGGAGAGCATGGCTTTCTCGCTTGTGAGGGATTTTGTGGATTTTTCCCTTTAAGAATAGGCCAGCTCTGTTCGCTGCGCGTCGAAAAAACTCAGGGGACTGTTAACTGCTCCACAGTTCTGCAGCGGAATCGGGACAGTAACTGGGTAGTACCTGCAGACAGAGCCAATCAACTCTTCTGCTGTTCATGCTGCTATGCTTTTTTCGGCGATCTGTGTAAGTTTCAAGCAATGAACCTGCCCTCGAAATCTCACTGCCCATCGATTATTAGCCACCTCATCGACCGGGTGGGATAGCGGCTGTTCAACCAGTCAGCACCCGCCTCAGAGGCGGAGATTCATGACCGCTCTTCTGAGGCCTCAAACCAAGGAGATGCAGCATGAACCCACCATCCGCCGCTGTTTTACACCTGCTGTGCGGCAAGATCGCCTCGGGCAAATCCACACTCGCCAAACAACTGTCACAGACTCCCGGCAGCGTATTGATCTGCGAGGATCAATGGTTGGCGCAGCTGTATCCAGACACCATCCATTCGATTGCGGACTACCTGCTGTATGCCCAGCGGCTTGGAAGTGTGTTGGAGCCTTTGGTGGTGGACACATTGCGCGCAGGAACCAGTGTCGTTCTGGACTTCCCAGCCAACACCCTCGCCCAGCGGGCATGGCTACGATCCTTGGCCGACCGGGCCGGGGTGCAACATCAGTTGCACCTGCTGAATGTCGATGAGGACACTTGCCGCAAGCGACTACACGAGCGCAATCGTCAGGGAGACCATCCCTTTTCCACCAGCGAAGAACAATTCGAACTGATCTGCCGCTACTTCGTACCCCCACAGGCAAGTGAAGAACTGCAAATCGTTGACGGTTGAAACGCGCTACCCGGTGAGCTTCGGGCAGCAGTGGCAGTGCTCTGCACTGCACTGCTGTCACACAGCAAAGATGGAAAAACCTATCAGCAAGAGACTCGAATCGTTCAATCAGCGAGAAAAACCAAACCTTCTGACATAGCTGTCTTCTAGATGGCGGCACTCGCCAACCGGGCCGTTAGGATCGCTCGCCGAGAGATGCGATGGCATGTTCTGCTGCCGGCAGCGCAGGATCTCATCCAATGCCTCGGCTCTTTCCCTATCGGTTTCAGCGTTGAACCGGACAATGTAGATCCCGAGAACCACTGCAATACCCACGATTGAGAGGACCAGCGTCCTGAATCCGCTCTCACTGTCATCCCTTTCGCCATCATGTTGGCTCATCAGCATCCCGCCGTGAATACACAAACTGCTGTCGCATCAAAGGTGCGTACTGTAACAGTTCTGTGGGTGCACACTGGAGCTCCCACTGAGCACCTTGCACGCGCAACAGGCGTATGCGGCAGGCCAGGTATTCGCGAGTGCTGTCAGAGCAGGAAAGTCATTCAAAGAGGGGCTACCTGGACAAATTCCAGGCAAAAAAAAGCCCAAGCAGCTGATGGATACTTGGGGCTAAAAATGCATAAACCGTGGTGGGTGAACGCAGGGGCATAGTAACGGAACAGTACATTCTGTAACAAGATATTTTGAGGAAAAAAGTGCAAATAAAATCACCTAAGTCATTAATTATCCACACTTTTTTTGAGGTATTGGCTTTTTCTAGGCAGCGTCTTCCAGCCTCAGTATCTGGATTCGCAACACAGTGCCTTGCTGCACCAAGCAACCTTTTGCGCCTTAAACGAAAGCGCACTGAAAATTCACACAATCGCAACAGACAGATACTGGGACTCACCTTAAATTGCCGGCACTTGCCTGAATGGAATGAGCTGGTATGAATGACTTTCTCGATACCCTGCCCTTGCTGCTCTGCGTGACCACCTTTGCCTGGTGCTGCTGGGGGTAAGGGCTCAAGCCTGCCTTCGAAGGTAAAGCTCCCTACGATCCCGACATATCTCTTCTTCCCTCCATCCTGCTAGATCGATCTCACGCTGGCTCGACGAGCCTGTTGCCACTCCAGAGCGCTTGCCCGATATCCCGCGCACGGCTCAGATGAGACGCCGCCTCCCCTGCCTCCGAGTCGCACAGCAGTTGCGAAGTCACGACACGAGCTCCGCAGTAATCGAAGATCCCATGATCGATCTGGGCCCTCATGGCTGCAAGATAACCGTGCCGCTCATAGGTACTGGCATCAGCCCCGGCAACACCCACGAGATGCACCTGAAGCCGTCCGAGCTTCTTCTCAAGCTTGGCGTCCGCTTGGAAATCAAAGGCCCAGCCATTGGAGAACACCCGGTCAATCCAGCCCTTGAGCAATGCCGGCATGGACCACCAGTACACCGGGTAGACCAGGACCAGGGTATCGGCACGATCAATTCGTGCCTGTTCCGCCACCACATCGGCAGGAGGCTGCGCCTGGGTGCGATGGACCACGATATCGGCGGCACCAAAACAAGGATCGAATCCTTCCGCCCAGAGATCGGCGATCTCGGAAGTGTTTCGAGGGTCGGCCACCTGCAGCCCCTCGGCAATCTGCCGCGCAAGTTGCTGAGTGAGGGACTGGGAATCGTGATGGGCGACAACAATAAGTGCATGCACGGCGAATACTCCTGCGAGCGGATTGCGCTGAATGATTGGGGACTTATATACTTTTAGTAAATTACGACCCATAAGTTACTTTTGGTACATAGCCATGTCAAGCAGCGAGAAAACCGCTTCTCATCCGGCACAACGACGCCGAATGTCCCGGGAACAGCGCCTGCAACAGCTGATGACTGTTGCCTGGCAGATTGTCCGTGAGCGCGGCACCGAGGCGCTGACCCTGGGCAACCTTGCCGAGCAGGCAGGCGTCACCAAGCCTGTTGTCTACGACCATTTCGCTACCCGAGCAGTACTCTTGGCGGCGCTGTATCAGGACTTCGATCAGCGCCAGACCGCCCGGATGGATCAGGCCCTGCAAAATAGCGAGCCGACCCTGGCCTCTCGCGCCACCGTGATCGCCAGCGCCTATGTCGACTGCGTGCTGCTCCAGGGGCGCGAAATACCCGGGGTCATCGCCGCCCTGGCAAGCTCGCCGGAGCTTGAGGCCATCAAGGGTGAGTATCAGAAGATCTTCCTGAAAAAATGCCGCGACACCCTGGAGCCTTTCGCTGCCGACCAGGTCATTGCAACCGCAGGACTGCGGGCGATGCTCGGTGCCGCCGAGGCTGTTTCCCATGCCGCAGCCCTGGAAGAAATCACTCCCGCCCAAGCCCAGGACGAACTGCGCGCAACCATCATGGCAATGGTCGAGAGGGCACGAGCAAATGCGTCCGCAGCCATCCCTATCGCCAACGATTCCCTCCCCGCCAATGGATCTTGAAGGACGCCCCCTGAAGCGCTCCGGCAAGGACGCTGACCCGGCCCTGGAAACCACTCTGTGAATCATGCACGCAAGACTCTGCATGGCGCCCTCCAGGCCTGGAGCGCGTAAGCTGCAGGCATTACATCTGTACAACGACCGAGATCATCATGTCGCTCCATCCGCATCAGCCAGAAGTTCCCGCTGCAGACACAGCTTCGCCGCCCTTGGTTGAACACGGTGAAACGCAATCGCTCAACCCGGGCTCCGACGCCCTCCAAGTGCTCTCGGTCTTTGACTTCGACGGCACCCTCACCCGACACGACAGCTTCGTGCCCTTTCTGCGGTTTGCATTTGGTCAGCGCGAGTTCAATCGGCGAATGCTCAGGTTGGCCTTGCCGAGCCTGGGGTTTCTGGCGCGCCGGGTTGACCGTGACCAGCTCAAGGCGCAGTTGATCGCGACCTTTCTCAAAGGCGTGGAGGTGACGTGGATCCAGCAGCAAGCGCAAGCGTTCTGTCAACAGTCCTGGACCCGGCTGATGCGTCCGAGCGGCCTGCAGGCAGTGGCCAGCGAGATCCAGTCCGGGGCCTTGGTGACCCTGTGCTCGGCCTCTCCTGCATTGGTCCTGCAGCCCTTCGCCACGCGTCTCGGCGTCAGACTGATCGGCACTGAGCTGGAAGTGATCGACGGTGTCCTGAGCGGGCGAATCCTCGGCCACAACTGTCGGTGTGAAAACAAGGTGCTGCGCCTGGAAAGCGTCTATGGCCCGCTGAGCCAATATCGCCTGCGCGCCTGGGGCGACACCCGGGGGGACCGAGAGTTGCTGGCCGCGGCACAAGATCCCCACTGGCGGCACTTTCACCCTGCCTGGCGCCGCAGCAAACCCTCCGGGCCTCGTCCTTAATCGGCAACGCCCGCCAGCCGTTCGCGCATGCTGGCGCTGGCGGCTGGCCCCGCCTGCACCGTGCACTCCTCCAACGGCACAAGCTGGCCATCGACGACAGCCACCATTACCGTCTGCACCGGCTGCCCGGTCGCGCGCTGGACAATCTGCACACTCTCGCCCTCAGGCGCGAAGTGGCGATTGCCCCAGGCCACGAAAGCCATGAGCACGACACGGAAATCCTCGCCCTTGGCAGTGGGCACATATTCATAGCGCAAAGGTCGCTGGCTGTAGGCCTGGCGTTCCAGCAACTCCGCCTCCACAAGGGAGTTCAGGCGCCGCGTCAACATATTCGGGGCGATCTCCAGGCTGCGGGAAAACTCATCGAAGCGCCTTAAGCCATGCAACGCATCGCGCATGATCAAAATACTCCACCACTCGCCCACTCGCTCCAGACCGCGAGCGATTGGACATTCGGCGTCAATCAGACTTTTTCGTTGCATGGCTGGCTCCCGCGCGGCACCTCAAATATTTATGGATTCGGATGTTACTTTCATGATGATAGTATCGTCCACGTTTCGTTGTGTTGTTCCCCACCCAAACAAGCTGAAGGAGCAGGACCTGCATGAGCAAACGCATCGTAGTCACCGGCATGGGCGCAATTACTCCACTGGGTTGTGGGGTCGAGCAGATATGGCAGCGCCTGCTGGCGGGACAGTCCGGCATCCGCCAGTTGCCGGAGGAGCTCATCGGCGAGCTGTCGACCACCATCGGCGGCCAGGTGCCTGACCTGGCCCAGGACCCGCAGGCCGGCTTCGATCCGGATCAACTGCTGGCGCCCAAGGAACAACGCAAGATGGACCGCTTCATCCTCTTCGCCCTGGCAGCGGCGGAAGAGGCCCTGGCCCAGGCCCAGTGGAAGCCGGATACCACCGAAGCCCAGGAGCGCACAGCCACCATCATTGCCACCGGCGTGGGAGGATTTCCGGCCATCGCCGAGGCCGTGCGAACCACCGACAGCAAGGGGCCACGACGCCTGTCGCCGTTCACCATTCCATCCTTCCTGAGCAACCTGGCCGCAGGTCAC
Organism: Pseudomonas sp. Fl4BN1; assembly: GCF_009908285.1. Lineage (GTDB taxonomy): Bacteria > Pseudomonadota > Gammaproteobacteria > Pseudomonadales > Pseudomonadaceae > Aquipseudomonas. The sequence goes on along the minus strand of NZ_JAAARM010000010.1, from coordinate 144,821 downwards.
GTGTCGATTCGCCACGGCCTCAAGGGACCACTGGGAACACCGGTCACCGCTTGCGCCGCCGGGGTTCAAGCCATTGGTGATGCGGCACGGATGATTCGCGCGGGTGAAATCGACATCGCCGTCTGTGGCGGTGCAGAGGCGACGATTCACCGCGTCAGCCTGGGCGGCTTTGCCGCAGCAAGAGCCTTGTCCAGCGAGTACAACGACTCCCCGGAACGCGCCTCACGCCCCTTCGACCAGGCTCGGGATGGTTTTGTCATGGGTGAAGGTGCCGGCCTGCTGGTTATCGAGTACCTGGAACACGCCCTGGCCCGTGGCGCACAGCCCATCGCTGAACTGGTGGGTTATGGCACCAGCGCCGACGCCTATCACATGACTGCCGGCCCGGAAGACGGCGACGGCGCCCGCCGCGCCATGCAGCAAGCCTTGCGCCAGGCGGGTATCGAGGCCTCCCAGGTCCAGCACCTGAATGCCCACGCCACGTCCACTCCGGTGGGCGACAAAGGTGAGCTGGCGGCCATCAAGACCGTATTCGGCACCACTAGCGACCTGGCCATCAGCGCCACCAAGTCCGCCACCGGTCACCTGCTGGGAGCTGCGGGGGGGATCGAAGCGATCTTTACCATCCTCGCCCTACGCGACCAGATCGCTCCCGCCACGCTCAACCTGGAGAACCCGGATGCGGCCGCCGAGGGCCTGGATCTGGTTCGCGGCCAGGCACGTAAAGTGGCCATGCAATACGCACTGTCCAATGGCTTCGGGTTTGGTGGGGTCAACGCCAGCGTGCTGTTCAAACGCTGGGAATAAGCCGGCGGATTTTCGCCGTCGAACTCGGTTGAGGCTCCAGCCCAGACAAGCTGCAGTCTCAACCGGGCTCAATCGAAGCTCCCGGGTACCGCCGACTACGCGGGCTGATCCGACAGCATCCTCACAGTTTGCAGCTGTACTGGTACTCAAAGGGAAACATCAACGTGTCCACCGCGGCAGAGAATGGTGCATCCAGCGCCAGCAGCGGCCACAGCACCCCGTTGTTGTTTTCCGCCAGTGCCCAGTCCATTCGGACGCCAATGTAGGGACAGGTTTCGGGAGTCGTTCGTACAATCAGAGCCATGCAGCCACTCACACAAAACAGCGGCACCAGCAACAACAGGTTAAGCAACACGCAACATCCTTGTTACTTTCATTGGTGAGCGCCATAGGCACCGCGACACAACAGCAATCACTGGCACCAATCAACACTCAGCCATCAAGCCTTGTAATCGCAGTGAATCTGCAGGCTTTCCGTGTGATTGCGATGAATCTCGAAACCGCATTGCCTCAGCGTTTCCTTGACCTCATCCACGACAGCCGAATACCGAGCTTTTAACCGTTCTTGACAAACAAGCGAGGTAAATACGCCCAGGGGCAGAAAACGCAATCTCTTGCCATTGAGAACAATCGACACGTCGACATGAGAGCCGTCCACATCATGGCCATTGGAGCCGAAGATATCCTCCAGCTCGTGTTTGCGCTGCGGATAACACAGGCAGAACAACTTGATACCCAACCACCGTGACAAGCTTCTGAAAAAACCCAGGTAACTGCTTCTGTTCTCATAACCCCGAGTCACCAGCAGTTGCACCGAACGTGGCAATCGTGACTGGACCTCGACCAGTTGAAGAAATACTTCCCTCTCCATCAGCACCTTTGAAGAGGGCCAACGCGGCCCCACTCTCAGGCCCTGGTTGTCGCCCTTCGTCAGTCTCATCATGCAAATCGGCCTTGGTTATCTTCGCGGGTCAAAATGGTACACAGACTGAAGGCACTGCTGCTGAAAATTTCAGCCTGGAGCGCTTTCCAGGTGTGTGAGTGCAATTCCCGGATTGATCACTACTCTGCATTGAGGTCCCCCCCATTCCATTGATCTTTTTTCGATGACAGCGAGTAGGCAGTTTGGTTATCCTGATAATGGCTCATAGCCATTATTTATGTGAACAGTGACCACAGAGGCTGTATGTACGACTTAACGAACCTGCTCATTGCAGATAGCGGTTTTGGAATCAACGTCCTGCAAGTCACAGCCGAGCTGGTGGCGGGGGCGCTGAACGAGCTTCTGGCGAGCTCGGCAGATGGCGCCGACATCAGCCAAAAGCTGGATTACTCCATTTTGACGATCTACCAGGACAAGCTCGAAGCCGCCATCCGCGACATGAGCCTTCCACCACTGCCGGTACTTTCTCCAGCCAATGCCCTGTGCTGACTCAGTGACACTTTCGCCTATCGATCACCTCGCCCTGAAACTCGGTCCTGCACTCACTCCTTTCTAGACCCGACACCACCTGACTCGCGCTGCCTGTTGGGCGCAGCTTCTGTTCATCTGTCTTTTGCCGCGATCAACTATCCGTCGTGCTACGGGGCGCTCAACATGATGGATTACGTGGTGGAAGATTCGGGCCTCACCGGGCATGCAAGCAGCGCGCTTCATCAGAAGCAGCGCTTCTTGCTCAAACTATGCCCAGTAAAAACACCAGTCTCGTCATCAAAACCACAAAGCTTTCACCTTTATCTGACAAAGGCGCTACAACTGCGCGCCTACTCTAGTCCCCGTTATGGGTTGATCTAGGGAGGCAGATGAAACAGTCCTGAAAACAGGGACTCAGCGGGTAACGTTAACGTAATCGCAAAGACTAAGACGCATTGGTGCAACCTACTCAGTCAGGAGTTATCTATGTCCATCGGAGCAGTATCAGCTTCAAACCCTGTGACTATTAACGGACAAGGCTCTGCCCAGAACCCGCCCACGACGAAAGCCACTCAGGCCACGTCCACGGCCACCAGCAATGTTGAAGCAGCGCTGAAAGAGGCCACCGAGACGGCGGCGCAAACCGCTCAAGAGGCGGGACATGGCGATCGCCAGGCTCAACGCTTGATACAAAAGCACCACCACCAGACTGCAAGCACCGCAGCACCGGCTTCTGGAGTGGTAAATGGCAGCGGGCAAATAACCGGCGAGATCATAAACACTAAAGCTTAACCCCTTGATGTCATGCCAAAGGCTGGCGAGCCCTGCTCACGCAGGACTTTCCAGTTGCATTCAATGCACTGCCGCAGTACCGATTTTGCAACTCTACCTCCAGCGCTTCTCCCCTTCCCCTCCTATACTGTTGGTCGCTTCGAATTGCACTCAGCCGGCGAATTGACCGTCCCCCTGCAACATAAAGAACAGGCCGAATAGACGGTATTCCAAGACTCTCCCGTGGTTTTAGCTCCACCCGAGCGTGAGTGATGTGCCAAGCCGCGAGCAGAAATCATTGCAAATTCTGCCAGATCAATAGTGTCAGTTATCTCCACCTCGACTAGCCTGAGTCATCATCGCGGTCTATGGTGATTCAGAAATGCGTGCCGTAAACGGCAAGAGTAAAAGCAAGAGCCTGGATGCCCTTTGGGTTATTGGCGGGGCCCTCCAGGATACTGCCGGTGCCTCCTCTTACTATTGCCGATGTAACAAGCGTCATGGTCATGCTGTGAACATGGCTCGACAAAATCATCCTGCCACCTCTAGTAGTCCACGTTTGCGCTCGATCCGCTGTCCGCGCTCAGCCAAGAGCACCAACAACTCATAGCCATAGGAAAGGGCGTGATGCTACTAAAAAAAGCCTCCATTTTTTCCACCGAGTGGGCCGAGGCCAAGCTCAAGGTGGGCCATGTCATCCTGTTCGTGGCGGTGGTATGTATTTCATTAATTGCAATAAGCACCTGGGGAATTTTCAACTCCCTGGAGTACCACCTTCACGACAAAGAAACGGAGATGTCAAATCTCTCCAAGACTTTATCATCTAACATCGAGGCCACTTTAACCCAGGCTGACACAGTACTTTTAGTGATCAAGGAACGCCTGGAAGCCGAAGGCGGTAGTACGGAAGATTTGAAGAAACTGGAAGAATTGCTAAAAATACAACAACAACGCCTGCCTCAAATACATGGCTTTTTTATCTATGATGAGCAAGGTCGCTGGTTGCTCAACTCAAATGGAGTCATTCCAGCCGGAGCAAACAATTCAGATCGTGATTATTTTATTTACCACCGCGATCATTCCGACTCAGGACCTTATCTAGGCCCATCAATACGGAGCCGCTCAACAAACGAGTGGATCATGACGATATCCCGTCGAATCAATCACCCTGACGGGAGCTTTGCCGGGGTAACGATAGCTACAATTTACCTTAAGTATTTCCTCAGCCTGTATGACGGTGTAGACATGGGGGAAAATGGTCTGATCAATCTGGCGAGTACAAGCGGCCATATTGTAGTGCGTAAACCCTTCCGCGACTCAGATGTCGGCACCGACATATCAAAAGGTCAAGTATTCGCTTTACTGAAACCTGATGTAAGTTCAGGCACTGCAACCATAAGGTCTTATATCGATAACGTAGAGCGGGTCATTGGTTTTCGACGCATTAGTGGATACCCACTGGTCATTATCGCCGCCTTTGATAGGAACGAGATCCTCGCCGACTGGCGCAAAGAGTCTTTTGCCAGCCTGATCATGTCCTCCATACTGCTGATAATACTTAGCATAATAGGCTATCGACTGATCAGGCTGATGAGTCAGCAAATTCAGGCACAAAGAGAACTACAGGCGCAACAGAACAACTATATCGAAGTCAATAAATCCCTTGGCTTGATGGCTCTCGAAGACGCATTGACACAACTCGCCAATCGCCGTCATTTTGATTTTTTTCTAGATACAGAAGTTACTCGAACAAAACGCAAGCTAGACGGTACCGCGTTAATAATGATCGATGTCGACCTGTTCAAAAACTACAATGATCATTACGGGCATGTACAGGGTGACGAGTGCCTGAAAACGGTGGGCGCCATTATCAAGAAAAATGCCAACCGAATCGGTGATCTCGCCGCCCGGTACGGTGGCGAGGAGTTCGCCATCGTTCTTACCGACACAGATTACGTTGGAGCTTTCTTGCTAGCCGAAAGAATCCGTCTTGATTTGGAAAACAGCAAGATACCGCACAGCGAATCGCCACTTGGCGTGGTCACTATCAGCATTGGTATTAGCACACTTTCCGGAGCTGAATTTGAAACGCCCGCAGACCTGATAAACACAGCCGATAAAGCCTTGTACGTAGCCAAGTCCAGCGGAAGAAACAGGACCGTTATTTCAAGCTGACATCCAGTGCGCCTTACCTACTTGCCAGCGCTGATGAACGGCCTTCATTCAAATAAAAGCAGCAGATACCAAACAACAAAACCACCTAATACGATGCTATGAACAATCAATAGGTCGCGTATCCCTGTTGGCCGCCCTGAGACGATCCAGTAGGTAATGACCAGTGGATAGCACAGCAGGCATGTAAGCCCCAAGGCCATGATTGCCAGCATCATTCTGATACCAGAAACGAAGCCTGGAGGACTGGCCAGGCAACCAATGAAAGCGATACTGCCCAACGCAACGATAATGATCAGGAACGCAACGATAACGCGCTGCACGACAAACTGATTTTCCATAATTCTTTACTTGCAATCCTTTAGAAAATGACTGGCTTGAGGCCTTGGTAGCTGATTGAGCACACTTTAAATGCAGATCGAAACAGCTGCAAACAAGCAATGCATCTTCACACTGACGACAGCAGAGCCTGAAGAAGTTTACGGTGCCGGGGGCAGTCCACCCCCCCAAATCTTCCGACGCGCCCTAAGCACACGCCGATTGTACTCAGGTATTAACGCAAAAAAGCCCTACAGCCCCGAATAACAAGGGCTGTAGGGCATTCCGAAAAATCCAGACAGATCCTCGCATGGCATCAAATGGCATTGTTTGGCATATGGACTGCCTCATTTTTTCCCCACGACCTCGCCTCCCTAGCCAATAACCAGTTCGCCAAATGCAACCAGGATAGCGAGAATAGGGATTCGAACCCCTTCCTGAATCTGCACAGGCCGCTTTAGGCCGATTGCTGCTGCACGATAAGAGTAAAAGATGGAGCTGTATGATGATTGATAGCCTGGAGATTCAAGAGTTCGATTACCTTGAAAAGGCGTTACTTGAAGCGAGCGTGACTTTCGGTGAAATGACACGTCACTACGCTCGCTATTTGCTCAGTCTGATTGACCACGGTGTACTTGCTAGCGTTTCTGAGCCGAAGTTGAAAGTGCTGATTCCATATATCGAAGAAAGCATCCTGCGAGAACGTATAGAAAACGATGGAGATCTCCGGAGAAAGCTTGCGCTAGAGCTCTGGGAGGTAGAGAAACAGCACCGTAAATCAGATGAAAATTTTGCGAATCTCATACGCTGTGTACTTTTTTGTTTTGAAACAGAAGAGCGCTGGATAGATGAGGGGACGGGCGATGCAACACCTATCTATCTTTACTTTCTGATTCTAAAAAAAATACTACCTGACATAAGACGAGGTTTTATTAAAAGCTTTCAAGATTTTATTGCCGCCCACAGAAGAATGGGGGCCGCTAAGTTTTGATAGGTTTGGTGTAACGTCATCAGGTCGCCGTTGATGTCGTTGAGGACTTCAACTGGCGCAGACTGGGACCGCAGGAAGTTCAACTTGGCACTGTCGGCGAAGACTTCAACGTAGCACTCACAGGAAGGGAAGCTAGGAATAAGGCGCTCGGCCAGGCGGCACTTGCCATCCATCCAGGGAATGATAGGTGGGAGACCCTAAGAGCACGGCCTTTGCTGTCAGTAGAAACGGCGGCCGGGCTCGCCGCGCTTTGCGCACAGAGCAGGTGCCTTGGCTGGACTTACAGGAGCATTTCGCGGGGAAAGCGGCCGAGGCGGAACGCCTGGAAGAACCAACCTGGGCCCACTTGGAGCGCGGTGAAAGCGCCATACAGATCAAGTGGAGGCACTATGACCGACAATCACATCCTCGTAGGCGCACAGCGCCAAGCAGAACTGGAGGCAGCGAAGGCTGCCTTTTTCATGTCCGGCTTCACGTTCAAGAGCAAGCACGCTAACCAGGACCGGGATATGAAGCTGATCGAGCGACAATTAGTGGTTAGATGGACGTGCTTCGTTCATTTGTCCAGATTCAGTAGTTCGTGCATCCGTTCGCCTATTATTCCTCGCAACCACGCAGCATGAAACTCCATTTCTTCCAGAGAAGTACCCTCAGCCAATCGATACACGAACTCCTTGTCCCTCGGCCCCTGGCACACGACGCTAAAATGGCCATCGCGGTCATACGAAGCGAGCACGTAAGGGCTGATACAAATGATGTCGCTAAATGGCACATGCACCTCTTTGGGTTTACGGGCGCGACGGGTGACAGTGAGGGTAAGCAGTTGCTGATTTTCGTCAAACGTGAAGGCCAGCACTCTAGGCGCAGAGAAAATCCACGCAAAGACCAGCCCCTTGAGCACAACAAAACCAAGCAGGAACAGGATGAGCAACGACGTTGTGAAACTCGACCCATCGCTGCGCGGCACACCTTGCATCGCTTCGAGCCCGATAAGGAGAAATATCATCAACCCTAAGGCCGGTAAGAATATAAGCAACGTAAAGCAGAAACCCAAAATGGCCGCCCCAGTGCTGCCAAGGGTCAGTAAGTCCGGGTCGCGATGCCAAATAGGTGGGTGAGCGGCAGGGTTTTCAATGCTTGGTGCGGCTAGAGGCGTTGCGACGCGAAGAGGTGGACTTTGACGATTCATCTAGCAGGCTCCAGGGGTGCTGCGTAGACAGTACCACTACTGCCAGACAGTCTGGCCCAGGGGCATCGGGCTTTTTCCAGGCCTTTTCCAGTACCCACCGGCAAACGCCAGGCAATCTGGACGCTAACGAATAGACGCACACAGCGGTATCGAAGAGGTAGATCGCCCGACCATCTGGTGACTGATCGCACAGGCCCACTCGCTGGCTGCCGAGAAGTCCGCTTGTTTCCTCCAGATTCCGCGCCACGTAATCGACATAACTCAAAACGTAGCGCGCAAATTGCGGCAAGCGGGATTCACCGAATCACTCCAAATGAACGCCGAACACGACGGCGAAGAATAACCCGCCCTACTCGCAGCACCCGGAGCATTCACGAAGCTGAGTAAACCCTTTTGCCCAGGCTCAGACCTTTGTGGACTGAGTGAAAGCCCAGCCAAATGCGGCAGCTGCGATAGTGGGCCGAATCAGGTCTGTTGCTGGCGCCATACCGGTAAATATTTGCAGGCTGGCAAATACGAAGACGACAACTGCAGCAAGGATGCCCAGTACCGAAATCCAGCGAAAATATCGAGGAAACATCAAATCACTCCTTTGAGAAGGGCGCGATCATAATTGCAATAAGCCATCACATCAACGCTCGCTGCATCCGGATACAGAGGGCGGCGCCTATCCGATTAATGCTACGAACTCAGCAAAACTGCTGGCCGCCGTAAGCACGCTCCCACTTGGATCCACCTCGTCGAAGGTAACTATCGGCCATGGGCTAGCCCCTCGCAGATCGAACGCAAACAACTGCCCACCACCATCGCCGCCAAAAACAAACAAGCCAGATGCAATCTCTGCAAACAGGTCTATCTGTGAGGCGTCCGAGGCTGTTTCAGCTGGGTCGAGGCAGAAGTTGAAGAGTGGGTCGGGAAGTGGTCCCTCGCCGCCATTGCTGTATTCGAGCAATTGGTAGTACTCGGAAGGGAGATCTCGAGGCGCTGCAGAACGAAGAGCGTCCAAAGCTTCGACAGAGGCTCCCTCATTACCGATCCAATTAGAGTTGAGTTTCACAGATAGGCCTCCTTGATCCGGTCCATGCCAGTCGCCGGTAATACCCCAACCCAAACCAAATTGCCAAAGAGAACGAGGTTCTTAGGCTTTCTCGTCAGGAATCCATAGCGAACATGCTGAGGCGGCCTGGGCGATCAGCCAATCATGATCTCGCTTGGAAAACGGTCGCGGCATTTCAACTGAGACTCTGCTCGCTATGCTGTAAGCACCGCGGACTTCGTTTTCCGTGGGGGTCGCCTCCCCCATTTTGGTATTTTTTTTGAGCCCAGTGATGGATCCATGGAGAGCAAGCTCTTGCTGGAACCCATCCGCACTGCTCTCCAGGACAGTGACCGCGATAAATGCCGCATTCGAGCAGCGATCCATCTTTTCCCATTGCTTCATCTGATCTTCAGTTGCGAAAGCCGTTGCTGACACCGCAAGAGCCAAGCAGCCAACTAAAAAACGCATTGCTTGCATCCCTTCAAGATTGAGCCCGCTGCAATACCGCAACCCAAACCAAATTGCCACCACCGGCCACCGAGGGCAGTGCCTGGCTGGAGATAATCATGAGCCACAACCGCGCATACGTTCGGCAGCACTACCAGGTGCTCGCCGAGATCGGTCAGCATGCGCTACGCCAGGAACAACGGCAGGTGGCGGCATGAGGCGCATCTACCTCAGTCAGTGGCGATCCTTGCTGGTGGTAGAACGCCAGGCCCACTCTGTCTCGTCCAAGCAACTACAACGCTCAAGACTGGAGTAGCGCCCTCAGTTGCAAAGGAACCTCAATAACTTCTCTGGTAACCGGTGAGATGCAAACGTGTGTAAGGCTAGAAGTAAATGCCATAACATCTGGCGTTAGATTGCCCTCGACTAGAAATGTGAACGAGTGAAGCCCGACACTGGAAACACTTACCTTAATAGAAAGTTCGTCATCCCAAGTAACCGGATGAAGAAACTCTAGCGTGAAGGCCCTTGCTGGAGGCAGTAAATTAAAACCTAACAGGGTTCTTAATCCGGGACCGGACAACCAAACTGTAAGCGCATCATGAACGGCCTCAACAACAAAGTATGAAAACCTAGGTGTATAAACAACCCCCTCCGGATCACAGTCGCCGAACAATACCTTTCTCTTGATAATCACTGAGTTCGGCACAAGATCAATCCTTAATATTGAGTGACGGAGCTATAACAACCAAGTCGCAGCTGCTGCTTGCCCAAGGATACGATACTTTCCTCTCATCTCCACTGCATACACCAGGTGCTTGGCCAGCGACCTACTGCTGGTATCTCGCCGCGACAACAACGACATGTGGGGAATGGCTGAGCGCCTGGAATGGATCGCCGACTGCATCAGCGACGGCTACAAGAAGTGAAGAGTCCGCCCGGCCCGGGGAGCAGTCACCTTCTTCCCTGATGGCAAGGACGTAGACCGGGCGAACGCAGAAACAGTGCCACGGCGCAACACCGGCGGCGATCAGCACCATCTGAAACGCCCCACTCAACAATCGGAGCCTGCCGGCGATGGTGGGAGGAAGACACTCACGGGGGTTTGACCGACAGAGAGAACCCCTGCCAGGGCGTTCGCAAGAACAAGGAAACGCCGCACGACTATTCCGCAAACGACGTGGTGTGGAAGGCTGTCTACCAGAAAGGGGAGATCGAATTGCAGGAGGCGATGGACCTTGCCTACCTGACGGACCAGCGCCCAGCCGATGTCCGGCTAATCCGCGTTGATGATGTGGAGGGAGTGTATCTGCGCGTTGGCCAAGGCAAGACGTCCAAAAAGATCCGGATCCTTATGGAGGTCGATGCTCAGAAAAACAGCCTGAGCCTGCTCATCGAGAGAATCGTTGCCAGACCGAAAAAAATCAACTCTGGCTATTTGATCGTGAACAAGTCAGGAAAGAAGGTCTCCGAGCGCATGCTGTGCCAGAGATGGGACGACGCCAGGTCAAAAGCCGTGGCGGAGGCCATCGAGCGATGGCGACCAGGGCTTGGCCCAGAAAATTGCAGGTTTTCAGTTCCGGGATATCCGACCGAAGGCAGCATCTGAAATTCTCGATTTGGACGATGCAAGCCGGCTTCTCGGACACTCAAAACAGGAGATTACGAAGAAGATTTATGTTCGCGTCGGCGCCATCGCGAACCCGACGAAATAGGAAAGTTTTGCTACGCGAGCCTTAAAGTTTTGGTACGCCGGTACTTTCACGCAGGCAATAAAAAACTCGTAGACGTTAATCTACGGGGTTTTCAATAGTGGAGGCCGAGGTTGGAATCGAACCGGCGTATGCGGATTTTCAATCCAGATAAAATTTCATGAACTTCAGTTAGTTAGTGACAAATCCGTTCCGCAAGTGGCACAGCATAGAAAAGCTGTAGCCCACGACCTACGCGAGTTATGAATTTAATTGCAGAACTGATTTTGCTGACGTCTTTAGCAGATCAGTACCCTGTGATCACCACCATCTACAGACTTCTACCCCCTCCCACAACACTTAGTGCACACTTCAAACAATGCAGTATGCGGATCAATTCACTCCACACCACTCACAAATAAATTACCATAGCCTGAATCAACATACGTACCGCTCTGATTTTCGTAAACCGCTACCTTGCCTTGCTCAGCCAGAGAATATTCTCCAACTACATTCAACGATGGACGGCTAGCAAAAAGTATAATGGTCAAATGGCGATGATTGACGTTATCAAATAATTCAACAGCCAAGTCGCGAAGCATACTATTTTTATTATAAAAAACCTCATCCATCTCGCTACCTAGCAGCCCATCAAGCTGGATAGCCAAGCAACCAGGGCGCCCCCCTGACATCTGCTCTCGTATTGCGTACTTTGCGTCTTTTAGAATAGCTCTTTTCAGCCTAGTAGCCCGCGCATTTACTGCGCTGAACGCCATCCAACCCGCCCCCTCAGTCTGCTTCATTACAACGCAGCTAGACTTACCACTAACGCGCTCTAGGAACCTTCCTATTTCATCCGCTGAAAGCGACTGATTCGAGGAGACATCACTAACATCGTACACATCGAATCTAAGGTTGCAGAGCTCCCCTACAAAGGAGTCCCCAGCCCCAACAGCACTGATAATCTGTCGCGCAGCATCATTTAAAAAAGTCTCACTCCTAGATATCTTCCCCTTAAACTCGATCTGCAGAACACAAATGCATCCAGCGTGAAGTGTAGTGGTCAACTAATCCCGGACACTGCGTTAAGTTTTTCCTCGGCCACGGCGGGCGCAAGCCCGCTGTTGAATTGATGTGGCCGTTGCCAGTTGTACCTCTGCATCAAAAAACGACCGATATCCTGCTGTGCCAGCGATGCGCTCATGTAGCCCACGCTCGGTATCCATTCCGTTTTCAGACTGCGAAACAACCGTTCCATCGGTGCGTTGTCGTAGCAGTTTCCACGCCGGCTCATGCTTTGTGTGAAGCGATAACGCCACAGTCGTTGGCGAAAGCTTCGGCTGCCGTATTGGCTTCCTTGGTCGCTGTGAAACAGTACATTCTGGGGGTGGCCACGCTGTTCATACGCCATATCCAAAGCCTTGATCACCAGGTCGGCATCGGGCTTCGATGAAAATGCCCAGCCCACTACGCGGCGGGCGAAAAGATCAATCACAGCCGCCACATAGTGCCAGCGGCCTTGAGCCCAGATATAGGTGATGTCACCGCACCAGACCTTATTCGGCTTCTCTATAGCGAACTCCCGATCCAGCACGTTCGGGATATCTGGCCGCTCCACTGTCGCCTTTTTATAGGCATGTGAGCCGGGCTGCTTGCTGACCAGTTTCATCTCGCTCATCAGCTTGCGTACCTTGAATCGCCCAATTTTTATGCCGTTCTCTCGCATCATGCACATGATGCTTCGGCTGCCCGCCGCGCTGCGGCTTTGGGTGAACAGCTCGTTCACACGGCTGCGCAAGATCAGCCGCTCAACGTTCGGAGATCGACGCTTGCGGCAGTGTGCGTAATAGCAAGATCGGGTGACTTCAAATACCGAGCACAACAGATCAACAGGTTCTTCAGAGCGAAGCTGATCAATTAACGCGAACGCTCGTGTTCCTCGGCCATCAAGAGCGCGGTGGCCTTTTTTAGGATCGATTTTTCCCGTTCCAGCCGATTGATCCGGGCTTCCAGTTCCTGGATTTTTTGCTGCTCGGGTGTCAACGCTTTGCTTTGCGGAGTCACTCCATTGCGCTCTTGCTGAAGCTGGTTAACCCAGCGACGCAGCGCAGACTCGACAACTCCAAGTGAACGACAGGCTTCGATGTAGCTATAGCCTTGATCAAGTACGAGGCCTGCGGCCTCTCGTTTGAATTCAGCGGAAAAGGAACGACGTTGCTTGGTCATCAGACACCTCTATCTGGCGAGCATTCTCGCCTAAATGGGTGTCCGGTTTCATTAGACCACTACAAAGTGGCATTACTTCCTTAAGAACAGGAACAACCTTATCCAGTACTGCAAGCCTTTCCTCGACCGTATTTTCCTCCCCCTTATCGACCGAAAAAGATTTGCATTCTATTTCAAGCTCGGCCATAGAGCTTGGTGCCACCAACATATCATAAACCTTCGACCCTGAACTTTCATTCGTCCAGTTTATGGCGCAACCTTGCCTAAATAGATGAACTGCAACCTGCAACTCGAACAACAAGGCCCGCATATCATGGGACTTATTTAAAGCACCTCGAACCCTGGATAAAAAATTTCGCCCACCCCCTCCCTTATTCAGCTCTACGAGCTGCGCAACAAAAGACATACCAATCAACATTTCGTCACTTGGATTTTCTTGATTTTCCGTTTTAAACCGTTCTTCCCAAGCAGCTATACCAAAAACTACGGGCTGAGCTTTTCTGATCAACGCTGCTCGAAAAGGATTCTTAGCGCTCGCCTTAGGCCATGCATCCACACGCTTCGCCCATGGTCGCTCAGGAAACAACTTGATAAACTGCTGAAATACGTTTTCGAAACTCTCAACTTCTGTTTCAGTAAGCATAAACACCCCTTGCCCCACCTTATTACGCTCAAGATCGGCGATCTAGAGGCGCCGGGCTGGCCAAGCTAGGCTTGACGTTGCCTATTGCAGCCCCATTTCCGCCCTAATTTTCTCCTAAGGCGTCGCCTTTTTTAATCACACACGTAGACATTTCGCTTTCAGGCGTTGGGCCAAGAGTTTTTCGCTTTGGCCTCTTCGGCTTTCTACACCTGACTGTGATGTAGTTCCGTATAGACGCTAGCACTGCACACGCCGATTGTGCTCGGGTATTAACGCAAAAAAGCCCTATAGCTCCGAGGAACAAGGGCTATAGGGCTTTTTTTGACAAAGCTTGATAGATCGTCGCTTGGCATTGTTTGGCGTATGGATTGCCCCATTTTTGCCCCATGCACTCCATGAGAGCCTTTGCTCTGGAGTGCATGAGTCTCGACACATGAGGCTCAGTTTTATCGCCAGTTGCGTAGCCAAGAGCCTGGGATTAACATCAATACCCTTCCAAGGCGTAAGCCCGACAAACCTTATAAGGGTGCGTAAGGGCAGATCTTCATCTACCTCAGGCTGATCGCCTGATAACTTTGAATCCGCCGGGAACTCAACTTCAATTCTGAATATTGGGTACCGGCCAATGTTAAAGCACCTCGCTGCCTGCTTAAGAATCTTATCTATTTCGCCTCAGCTTCGGCTTTTCTTACTCCCCATATCACTTTCCATCCCCGTACTATCTATCGCCCTTCTGATATGGGTTTGCCACATATCTTAGTTAAGATGTTCGCCCCCCTCCTACGCTGGGCAAGAGGTGACCCAACGCGATCTGAATCGCTGCTCTGACCAGAGACCCAAGACATTACATAGCAACAAGGGTAATCACATAGTATCCAATTGAGGCTAATTCAAACGCAGTACAAAACCACGCAAGTGGGTCAGTGCAGCCATTTGAGGATCAAGACCACGAAGAGTAGTTGTCCGCTGGCTGCCATCAGGAAGATAAACGACCAAGTCGTCTCCATGAACAATGTAGTGGCTGGTATACGTCGTACCTTCGTACTCAAAACTAATTTCTTCTTCCATACACAACTCCCGAATTAAAGACCGTTCAAACGTGCGGTCAATAGTTGCCTATCTGCATCATCATCCAGCACATGCATTCTGCGGTGGCAGTTAGGGCAAAGCGCAGCAGTGTTCTCCACCGTATCGGCCCCGCCTTTTACAAGCCACACGATGTGGTGCGTCTCCAGAAAAGGGGACCCGTCCTTCTTTTTGAACGGTGCAACCTCTTGGCACAAGTCACATCGCCCCCTGGACCTGCGCTTAGCATGCTCCGCCACCCAAGCTGAACGTTGATGTTGGGTAACTTTGGCACTACGTTTCCCAACACTGACCCGCCCCTGGCGCCGAGCAAGCGCCTCCACCTCAGCATCACTCAATTTACGCGCTTGCTTCTCCTTCACCTGGTTTAGCTGTTGCAGCGTGGAATCTGGTATGGCCGGCAGAGCACCTGACTTGAGGCGTAGCGGGAATACCCACACAAAGCGCTCTTGCCCCTCAACGTCAGGCTGCCTCTCCTGATACGGCTCATCAGCCAGCGCCACCTCACCGATATAGGTATAGGTTTTAGCAGTGAATACTTCGAACAGATGCACAGATACGCCGTTGGCGCGGGACTCGTTCAGCGTTCTGTTTTGGTTAAACTCCAGAGATTGATCACCCTGCTGCCCCATGCCGGTGTAGTGCAGCACATCATTAACCCAACGATCGTCATAAATGGACGCCACATGGTTCGAAACGATGACGAGGGTGTTAGTACGATTTGAGCGGCGCATCCCACCTTGCGGACTGCATTGAAACAACTGCGTCAGATCGTCGTTATTGAGATTAGAGCCTGGGACTGGAGGAACAAAATTAACCATATGTTCGGATGATCTCTTCAGCAATTGGAACATCAGCAGGAGCAAGGTCGTATTGCAGTAACTCGTGAGGTCGCACCCACTCGATCAGGTCATGTACCTGCAGGACGAATTGGATGGATTGCAAAACGACGCTGACGGCGATCAGTTCGATCGTGCCGCCGGGATAGGTGTAAATCGAAGAAGTGAGAATCTCGCCGGCGACGGACTCAACACCCAGCTCTTCAAGTAGTTCGCGGGTGATGCAGTCCTGCGGTGTTTCGCCGTGCTCAAGTTTACCGCCCGGAAACTCCCACATGCCCGCTAGCTTCTGGCCTGGAGCTCTGCGTGTGATG
Organism: Pseudomonas sp. Fl4BN1; assembly: GCF_009908285.1. Lineage (GTDB taxonomy): Bacteria > Pseudomonadota > Gammaproteobacteria > Pseudomonadales > Pseudomonadaceae > Aquipseudomonas. Next base: position 128,874 of record NZ_JAAARM010000010.1, on the reverse strand, counting down.
AGAATTTTCCCGTCGAGATGTACGACTGCGGCAGCTACTGGTGCTTTCATAGCGCGATTCCTTATCGCCAAGTCAGAAAGATCCGTAGGAACGAAGGGAAAACATCTTAGCCGAGAACCATCGCCAGCCCGCACTCTGGGAAGGGAAAATCTCTTCAGTTCAGCGCTAAAAACAGGCTAATTGCGGAAGCGATCCAAAAATTTTCGGAAGTAATTGCCCAAATCCAAGGCAATAAAAAACCCCGTAGACGTTAATCTACGGGGTTTTCAATAGTGGAGGCCGAGGTCGGAATCGAACCGGCGTAGGCGGATTTGCAATCCGCTGCATAACCATTTTGCTACTCGGCCCCAAGTGTCCAGTGCCTGAAATACAACACTGCACACATACAAACTGGGACGGCTAACGAGATCCACTTAATCTCGTAACTCTTTGATTTCTAAAGAGTTTTTCCGTTTCCTCACTGAGGAATGGTCGCAATTATGGACGCGTTTTCCATTCCTGGCAACTCCTATTCGAGTTTTTTTCCAGCGGGCTGTTTCTACAGGTTTCAGGACTGAGCAAATCCACCGATTCATGAGCCTCGAAGCCTGCAACGGGCCGGATGATTACACAAACCGTGGGCGATAGCTCGCCCTCGCCTTCTTCCTCCTTCTAGCCCACCTACCCGTTCGGGTTATGGCACACGCCCGGGCGCTCGCGGACAGTAACAACAACGGCTCGACCCGGGCTCCTTCCATCACGTTCAAGGCGGAATTGAAGTATGCGTACAACTTTCCCTGCGATGTTTGGCGTGGTTCTGGCGGCAACGGCGGCATGGGCCCTGGCCGGGGAGCCCACGGACAAGACTCTGCGTCTGTACAACTGGTCGGACTACATCGGCGAGAACACCCTCGCCGGCTTCGAGAAGGCTACCGGAATCAAGGTGATCTACGACACCTTCGATTCCTACGAAACCGTCCAGGGCAAGCTGCTGCCCGGGCGCTCCGGCTACGACTTGGTAGTGCTCAATGCGGCGCTGGTGCCGCCCTTGATCAAGGCTGGGGTGTTCCAGCCGTTGAACAAGCAGTTGCTGCCCAGTTGGCAGAACCTCGACCCGCAGGTGCTCAAGAGCCTGGAAAGCTACGACCCGGGGGTGCAGTACTCGGCGCCCTATACCTGGGGCAGCAATGGTGTGACCTATAACGTCGACAAGGTCCGCGAGCGCATGCCGGATGCACCCATCGGTTCTCTGGCCATGCTCTTCGACCCCAAGGTGGTGTCGCGCTTCGCCGACTGCGGGGTGACGCTGCAGGATTCGCCCACCGACATTCTGCCGCTGGTGCTGGCCTACCTGGGGCGCAATCCCAACAGCGCCGCGCCCGAGGACTTGAAGGCAGCGCAGGACACCTTGATGGCGGTGCGCCCCTACATCCGCAAGTTCGACTCCACCAGCTACCTCAATGGCCTGGCCAACGGCGACCTGTGCGTCAGCGCCACCTGGTCCGGCGACTACGCCACCGCTCAGGCCCGGGCCAACGAGGCCGGGGCCCCGGTGAAGCTCGACTATTTCATTCCCCGGGAAGGCTCGCTGATCTGGTTCGACGACTTCTATATCCCCGCCGATGCGCCGAACGTGGCCAGCGCCCATGCCTTTATCCAGTACCTGTTGCAACCCCAGGTGATGGCCGAGGTCAGCGACTACATCCGCTACGCCAACGCCAACCTCAAGTCCACGCCGCTGCTGACCGCCGAGGTGCGGGACAACCCGGCGATCTACCCCGATGCCCAGACCCGCGAGCGGCTGTTCACCCAGAAGATCCAGTCTCCCGCCAGCACCCGGCTGATCACCCGTACCTGGAACATGGTGAAGATCGGCAAGTGAGCCGCACCCGCGAATTCCACAGACTTTCCACCCAATGCTTCGACCCGAGGTGAAGCCCATGGCTATCCAATCCAAATCGTTTTTCCAACAGTTCGATGACCCGAAACTGGTGGCCGCCGACCAGGCGCACTACATGCACGGCTTCCATATGTTCGACGAACACCGTGAGCAGGGCTCGCTGAACATTGCCGCCGGTGACGGCGCCTACATCTATGACACCGCCGGCAATCGTTACCTCGACGCAGTCGGTGGCATGTGGTGCACCAATATCGGCCTGGGCCGCGAGGAAATGGCTGAGGCGATTGCCAATCAAGTACGGCAACTGGCCTATTCCAACCCGTTCTGCGACATGGCCAACGTCAGCGCCATCGAACTCTGTGAGAAGCTCGCGAGCCTGGCCCCGGGGGATCTGAATCATGTGTTCCTCACCACCGGCGGCTCCACCGCAGTGGACACCGCCTACCGCCTGGTGCAGTTCTATCAGAACAGTCGCGGCAAGCATGAGAAGAAGCACGTGATCTCGCGGTTCAACGCGTACCACGGCTCGACGTTCCTGACCATGTCCATCGGCAACAAGGCTGCTGACCGGGCGCCCGAATTCGACTTCATGAGCGACCTGTTTCACCACATCTCCTGCCCTAACTACTACCGGGCTCCAGCCGGCATGAGCGAGGCAGAGTTCCTTGAATTCCTCGTGGCCGAGTTCGAGGACAAGATCCTGACCATCGGCGCCGACAAGGTCGCGGCCTTCTTCGCCGAACCGATCATGGGCTCCGGCGGAGTGATCATTCCTCCTGAGGGTTATCACCGGCGCATGTGGGAAATCTGCCAGCGCTACGACCTGCTATACGTCGCCGACGAAGTCGTGACTTCATTCGGCCGCCTGGGGACCTTCTTCGCCTCACAAGAGGTATTCGGCATGCAGCCGGACATCATCACCACCGCCAAGGGCCTGACCTCGGGCTACCTGCCCCTGGGTGCGTGCATTTTCTCCGAGCGTATCTGGCAGGTCATCAGCGAACCGGGCAAAGGCCGGTGCTTCACCCACGGCTTCACCTACAGCGGGCACCCGGTGAGTTGCGTCGCGGCGCTGAAGAACATCGAGATCATCGAGCGGGAAAACCTGCTGGCCCATGTCGAGGACGTAGGGACCTATATGGAGCAACGCCTACAGACCCTGGCCGAGCTGCCCCTGGTAGGCAATGTGCGTTGCAAGCGGCTAATGGCCTGCGTTGAGTTCGTCGCCGACAAACAGAGCAAGGCGCTGCTGCCGGAAGCCCTGAACATTGCCGAACGCATCCATTTGCGAGCACAGGCCAAAGGACTGCTGGTGCGCCCCATCGGCCACCTCAACGTCATGTCGCCGCCGTTGATCATCACCCGCCAACAGATCGACGAGATAGTCGACACCTTGCGTGAATGCATCCTCGAGGCTGCCGCCGAGTTGCGTCGTGACGGCCAGTACCAGGGCAGATGAGCCTGGGCCGGGGCACAGGAAACATCGCTTCGGGGTCTTACCCGGCCTGCGCCCGGCAGTTAAACTGCCGGGCATGAACCCACCGTCGAATCCCCTGGTCGCCCCCCTCACCCTCCAGAGCCTGCAGGCGTGGCATACCGGTCTGTCCAAGGCATTCAATACCGTGGACGACGGCATTTTCCTGCGTCACCTGGCGACAGCGCTGACAGCCCTGACGCCCATCGAGTCGATGATGATCAGCCTGGAACGCAAAGGCTTGCCGCCGCAGTTGCTGTTTGAGCAAGGCATAGTCGGCGAGTACCGCGACGAGATCATCAACCGCTACTTCTCCCGCGGCTACCTCCTCGATCCGTTCTGCCTGGCAGTGGAAAACGGTTTGGCCGAAGGTTTCTATCACCTCTCGGAAATCGCTCCCGACGACTTTTTCAGCAGTGAGTACTACAAGACCTACTACCTCAAGACCGGTGGCGCCGAGGACTGTTACTACATTGTCGACCTCGACCCGCAGAGCAAGATTTCCCTGTGCATGTTCCAGGGCCTGAGCGGCGAATGCTTCGCCTGCGACCCGCTGGCACTGCTGCGCGCCGTGGAGCCACTGGTGCGCGAGCTGATCCGCCGCTTCGGCACCGCCGACGGTTTGCAGCAGTTGTTCCGGCAAGCCACCCAGGGCACGCCGCTGGTCCTGGCGCCAGCCAACCTCAATCAGCAGATCGAAGCCGCCTTCATGAGCTTCGGCACCCCGCTGCTGACGGCCCGCGAGCGCGAAATCGCCCACTTGATCCTGCGTGGCCACTCGGTCAAGTCCACCGCCAAGGTGCTGGAAATCTCTCCGGAAACCGTGCGCATGCACCGCAAGAACCTTTATACCAAGCTGGAGATCAGCTCCCAGGCCGAGCTGTTTGCGCTGTTCATCGACTGGTTGACCCACAGTCGCTCACCAGCGGACGACTGATCCTGGCGACAGCCCGGCGCTCGCCAGGCCGCGCTCACCCGAGCCGTCAGCGTGCAGACCAGGCGTTGAAACGCTCCTCCAATTCATCGCCGTGATCGAGCCAGAAATCGCTGTCCACCTTCAATGCCTGGGCCAGGTTGGCCGGCGCCGTGGGAAAGTTGCCCTGCACCTCTGGCGAGATCAGGGCCAGGGTTTGCAGGCGAGTCGGGCCGTTGTGCATGATCTCGGCAAAATCCTTCTGCTGCTGTGCCTGACTGGCAAAGGCAATGAACTGCAAGGCACGTGCTTGCTGGCGACTGCCCTTGACGATGGCCCAGCTGTCCATGTCGTAGAGACTGCCCTTCCACACCAGGGGAAAGTCGTAGCCCTCCAGGTGCGCGCTGATTGCCCGGGCGGTATACACCGAGGTCATGCTGACGTCGCCGGAGGCCAGCCATTGCAACGGTTGAGCACCGGCCTCCCACCACTGGATCTGCGCCTTGATCTGGTCCAGCTTGGCAAACGCCCGGTCCACCCCGGCAGGGTCGCGCAGCTGCGCATACACCTGATCGGCAGGCACGCCATCGGCCATCAAGGCAATCTCCAGGGTCAGCTTGGCGCCCTTGCGCAAGGCGCGCTTGCCGGGAAAGTCCTTCAGGTTCCACAGGTCGGCCCACTGCTCAGGTGCCCGGGACAAGCGCTTGGGATCGTAGACCAGGGCGGTCGACCAGATGAAGATACCCACACCACAAGGGCTTACCGCGTCTTCGACGAAATCCTCCGGCTCAATGCCCGGTATCCGTGGCAAGCGCTCGAAGAGTCCGCCCTCGCAACCGCGCTGCAGCTCCGCATGATCCACTTCAACCACGTCCCAGGTCACACTCCCGGTGTCGACCATGGCCTTGACCTTGCCCATTTCACCGTTGTATTCACCGGCTCGCAGGGTGCCGCCGTACTGCTGGGTAAAAGGGTCGTAGAAAGCTTGCTGCTGAGCCTGTTTGTTCAGGCCGCCAACCGAGATCACCGTCAGCGCCTCGGCCCGGACTTGAGTGCAGAGCATTGTCAGCAACAGCGTGCCAACCAGGGACTTGAACATGGCCTGTTTTCCTTTTTATTGTGTTCAGCGGCAGGTGGCCGGCTGAAGAGGCTTGACTGACAATCGCTGCTCCGCGCTCATCAGCGTTGAACAGCACAACGATGCTAACCAACCGAACGCGCGGTGAAGTGGAATAAAGTGCGTACCCCGAGGGAAGTTTTTTCCCACGGCTCTGGTGCTCGCCCACAGCCGCAGCAGCCCGTAAGATTCCGCCATTGGCCGCCGTTGCGGCCGGGTTCGCTGCACAGGAGCGCCCCATGAAGGGTTTCAACGACTACCGTCTGCCGTCCCTGGATGCGTTGCTGGCATTCGACACTGCGGCACGCCTGAAGAGTTTCGAGCAGGCGGCGCAAGCCCTGTCACTGACCTGCAGCGCCCTGCGCAAACGGATCACCGGACTGGAGCAGTTGCTCGGGCTGAGCCTGTTCGAGCGCCAGGGCGGCAGCCTGCTCCTCACCGCCCATGGCGCGGCCTATCTGGAACAAGTGACACCGCTGCTGCAACAACTGGTGGCGATCCCCCAGCACCGCCGCACCGTCCAGCGCCAGCAACGCCTGACCCTTTGCAGCCCGCCGACCTTTGCCCGGCAGGTGTTGATACCGCGCCTGTGCGAACACAGCCAGGCGCACCCGGAAATCGACTTGCAGATTCAACTGTCAGCGCCCATGGCCCGCACCGGCAGTGGCCAGTGGGACCTCGAGATCTGCGGCGACAGCCCCGATGCCCCTCCCGCCCAACGCCTGCTGGATGAACGCCTGGTGCCCATGGCCGCGCCCGCCTTGCTGGCCCGCTTCGCCCCACTGCAGTTGCCCCGGGATTTTGCCCGCCTGCCCTTGCTGCGTTCGCCCCTGGAACCCTGGCAGCCGTGGTTGCAAGCGGCCGGGCTGGCCATGCCGGAACCCGACCAGGGACCGGCGCTGCTCGATCTGGGCATGCTGCTCGAGGCCGCCGCCAGCGCTCAGGGCGTAATACTCGCAAGGCCCTCCCTGGCCAGGAACTGGCTGGCGCACGGACAACTGCTGGCCCTGGGTGAGGTACGCAGCATGCCCTCCTTTCACTACACCCTGCATATGCCCAGCCCCTCAGCCGCCGCCCTGGAACTGGCCCGCTGGCTGCACCAGGTCTGTCGCGACGCGGTGCTTCAAGGCAATGCCCACACCTTGCCCTGACAGCACCTGCCCGTGCTAGCCGCCCTCGGTAGGCAGGCTTATCGCCAGCAGCGCTGCGCGTGAGAAAAAAACGCTCACGCCCGTGGAATTGTTTTCCGCAACGCGGTGCTGCCTGAGGATTAATCTGCTGCAGTCCATCAATCAGGAGCGGCCCATGCCCGTCATCACCTGTATCGAAGATCTGCGCCAACTGGCTCGACGCCGAGTACCGCGAATGTTCTACGACTATGTCGACGGCGGCTCCTGGAGCGAAAGCACCTACCACGACAACCAGGCCGATTTCGCCCGGATCAAGCTGCGCCAGCGGGTCGCCCGCAACATCGACAACCGCTCGTTGCAGGTCCGCCGCCTGGGCATCGACATGGCAATGCCCCTGGCCATCGCTCCCACGGGCCTGGCGGGCATGGTCCACGCCGATGGCGAGATCCTCGCGGCCCGTGCCGCGGCGGCGGCAGGTATCCGCTATACCTTGTCCACCGTGAGCATCTGCTCCTTGGAGGATGTTGCCCAAGCCACTGGCGCACCCTTCTGGTTCCAGCTCTATGTCATGCGTGATCGGGATTTTGTCGGCCGCCTGATCGACCGGGCCAAGGCCGCAGGCTGTGACGCCCTGGTGCTGACCCTCGACCTGCAACTGAGCGGGCAACGCCACAAGGACTTGAAGAACGGCCTCAGTACACCGCCGCGACTGACCCCGGCCAACCTGCTGAACCTGCTGAGCAAGCCGCGCTGGATCAGCGGCATGCTCGGCACCCGACGCCACCATTTCGGCAACATCATGGGCCACGTCAAAGGAGTGCACGACCTGCGCCAACTGGCTGAGTGGACCTATGAGCAGTTCGACCCTTGCCTGAGCTGGGACGACATCCAGTGGATCAAGCAACGCTGGGGCGGCACGTTGATCCTCAAGGGCATTCTGGATGTCGAGGATGCCCGCCTGGCGCTGGAAAGTGGCGCTGACGCGCTGATTGTCAGTAACCATGGCGGACGCCAACTCGACGGTGCGCCATCGAGCATCAGCATGCTGCCGGCGATCGTCGATGCCGTCGGTGGCAAAATCGAAGTCTGGCTCGACAGCGGCATCCGCAGCGGCCAGGACGTCATCAAGTCCCTGGCCCTGGGAGCCCAGGGCGCGATGATCGGACGCGCACACCTGTATGGACTCGGCGCCCTGGGTGAAGCGGGGGTTCGCCAGGCCTTGCAGATCATTGCCAAGGAGATGGACCTGACCCTGGCCTTGTGTGGCCATACCGACGTTAGCCAGATCGACCAGCGACTCCTGGTTCCCGGCAGCTATCCACTGCCCTGACTGCCCACCAGGACGGGCAACAGGGCCCGAGGGCCCGGTTGCCGAACGCTCAGCCCGTGCCGGCAACCCCGGCCATGGTCAGCGCGCCGCCCACGCGTTGAAGCGCTGCTCCAGTTCCTCGCCATGGTCGACCCAGAACGCGGCGTCCACAGCCCGGGCGCCCTTCAGGTTGGCGTCGAAGGTGGGCAACTGCTGCTGCACCGCCGCAGGTAACAGCCCCAGTGCCTGACGATGCACCGGGCCGTAGGGAATATTTTCCGAGAACACCTTCTGCGCCTGAGGCTGGCTGGCGAACAGGATGAAGTCCTCGGCCAAAGCCTTGTTCGGCGAGCCCTTGACCACCGCCCAGTACTCCGGATCGTAAAGACTCTGGGGCCAGAGAATACTCAGTTGCATCCCCTCCTTCTGCGCCATGGCAATGCGCCCGTTATAGGCTGCGCTCATCACCACATCCCCGGCTACCAGCCACTGCGGCGGCTGGGCACCGGCCTCCCACCACTGGATGTAGGGCTTGATCTGATCGAGCTTGGCAAACGCCCGGGTCACGCCTTCCGGGGTGTTGAGCACCTGATACAACTGCGCCGCCGGCACACCGTCCGCCAACAGGGCGATTTCCAGGGTGTACTTGGCACTCTTGCGCAAGCCGCGCTTGCCCGGGAAGTCCTTGAGGTTCCAGAAGTCGGCCCATGACTCCGGGGCCTTGGCCAGTTTCTGCGGGGCAAAGGCCATGACCATGGACCAGACATACGTGGCCACGCCGCATTCGCTCAGGGTGCCCGGCACGTACTGCGCGGGATCACCGAAACGGGCCAGGTCCAGGGGTTCGAACAGGCCCTCGTCGCAGCCCCGCAACAGCTCCGGGCTCTCCACTTCGACCACGTCCCAGCTGGTCTTGCCGACATCGACCATGGCCTTGATCTTCGACAGCTCGCCATTGTATTCACCGGCCACCACCCGGGCCGCCCCGCTCTGGTTGAACGGTTGGAAGTAGGCCTTTTCCTGAGCCTGCTTAGTGGCTCCGCCAAAAGAAATGACAGTGAGATTCTGCGGCTGGGCCGAAGCCCCGGCGCACAACAGAACCCACGACAACGCAACGCCGCAACGCAAGGTGTTGGACATGAAACCCATCCTCAAGAAAGTCGGCTCGCCCGCACGAACCGGCACAGCAAGAGCCTGGAAGCGACCGTATCCACGGGCGGTACAGCACCAGGCGCTACGAGTCTTGGTCAGCGATGTGCGGACTTGCGCAGCACAGGCCGCGTAGTCGGATCGTCATCGTTGCGGGCTCTGTGGCCCCGTTCGTTGGGTGTGTTGGCAACCTGTCCGGCGTTACCGGGCGAGGTCATGCTCGAATGGCGGTTCATCGCTTGCTCCCTGTTGTTTTTGTAGGAAGAACAAATCGATCGGCAGTGCATCGCTGGAGCGCTCGGGGCAGTCGAGCAGGCGTATGCAGGGGGTCATTGTTTCCATAACCCGGGGCATTGCGAAACGAGGTTTTTGTGAAGCACAGGCAAGGGAAAAGCTGCTTTGCGGGAAACGCTCATCCCTGCTCGATGAGCAGGCTGGCCCTGTTGCGAGTGCTTCAGGCCGAAAAGACCACACACCCCGAGATCATCCCCAGGCCCAGGAACGCCGAGAGCAGCATATTGCTGGAAACCTCTACCTCCCAGGTCGTGTCGCGCGAAACCCGGATGAAGACGTTAACCACCTCCGCCAGGGAGCGCTAGAATCAGCGCAACCTTTCCCATGCGACTCGACGAGACCCACTCATGAGCTTCGATTTCGACACCCTGCACCCGCGTCATGGCACCGGCAGCACCAAGTGGAGCCGTTACCCCGAAGATGTCCTGCCGATGTGGGTGGCAGACATGGACTTCGCCGTCGCGCCAGAGATTATCCAGGCCTTGCAACAACGCCTGGAGCACCCGTTGCTGGGCTACAGCGTGGCCCGGGATGAACTGCGCGACGCGGTGGTCGCCGACCTCTGGCACAAGTACGCCTGGCGTGTGCAGCCCGATGAGTTGATCTTCCTCCCCGGCGTCGAGCCCGGCTTCAACATGGCCCTGCACGCCTTCGTCCAGCCGCAGCAATCGGTGGTGGTGCAAACCCCCAACTACCGCCCGCTGCGCATGGCCGCGGACAACTGGCAGCTGCGCAAGGTCGAAGTGCCGTTCCAGCTCACCGACCAGGGCACCTACGTCACCCCCATGGACACTCTGCGCCAGGCCCTGCAAGGCGCCGGCGCCATGCTCCTGAGCAACCCGCACAACCCGCTGGGCAAGGTCTTCCCCCAGGAAGAACTGCTGGCGCTGGCCACTGCCTGCCTGGACCAGGGTGCACTGATCATCTCCGACGAAATCCATGCCGAACTGTGTTTCGACGGGCGTCGGCACATTCCCACCGCATCCCTGAGCCCGGAGATTGCCCGGCGCACCATTACCCTGATGTCGGCCAGCAAGGCCTACAACATCGCCGGGATGAAAACCTGTTTTGCAATCATCCAGGACCCGGCCACACGCCAGGCCTTCAACAATGCCCGCGCCGGCATGGTGGACAGCGTCAGCCCGCTGGGCCTGGAGGCGACCCAGGCCGCCCTGGCCCTGGGCGGCCCCTGGCTGCAGGCCCTGCTGGTCTATCTGCAGGACAACCGCGACTACCTGCTGCATGCCGTGCAGACCCGCCTGCCGGGCGTGCGCATGCATCTGCCACAAGCCACCTGCCTGGCCTGGCTCGACTGCAGCGGCCTGGGCCTGGAAGACCCCTATGGGTTCTTCCTTGAGCAGGCCAAGGTCGGCCTCAGCCCCGGGCTGGAGTTCGGCGATGACTGCAAGCAGTTCGTGCGGCTGAACTTCGGCTGCCCACGGGCCTTGCTGGAGGAAGGTATCCAGCGCCTCGAGAACAGCCTGCAGCAACGCTGAAGCGTTCACCTGACACCGCTGGCTGCCTGACCGGTTACGGCCAGGCAGCACGCCTTGCTGATCGCTGTTCCGAGGAGGAGAGCGACCAGTCCCTGCCAGGCCAGCCGAACGCCCACTAGCGCCTTCAGCAAGACCTTTCGAACCAGGCCAACGCCATCAACCTGCCGGAGCTACCACGGCAACGGCAATTCGCCTGCCCGCGCCACCTGCCCTTCCTCCGAGAACCGCGCATCGTCCTTCCCCCAGGCCGCACGGGATACGCTTTTCCAATCGACAAATGGATCCATTGTCAAAGCCAACACACGAACAATCCGATAATCGCACAATTTATTGGCGAATTTGTTGACCTCCCTATCACGCAGATCATTTAATGGATCCATTAAATAAAAACAAAATCTGCCTGGAGAGAGTCCATGTACCCCAAGAATGCCTGGTACGTTGCCTGCACCCCCGATGAGTTGCAGGGCAAGCCCCTTGGTCGCCAGATCTGTGGCGAACCGATGGTGTTCTATCGCGGCCCCGAGGATCGGGTAGTCGCCGTCGAGGACTTCTGTCCTCACCGTGGCGCCCCGCTGTCCCTGGGTTACCTCGAGAACGGCCACCTGGTATGCGGCTATCACGGCCTGGTGATGGGCAGCGACGGCAAGACCGTGGAGATGCCCGGGCAACGGGTCCGCGGTTTCCCCTGCAACAAGACCTTCGCCGTGGTCGAGCGCTATGGCTTCGTCTGGGTCTGGCCCGGCGAGCAGGCCCTGGCCGACCCGGCACTGATCCATCACCTGGAATGGGCGGACAACCCGCAATGGGCCTACGGCGGCGGGCTGTTCCATATCCAGTGCGACTACCGCCTGATGATCGACAACCTGATGGACCTGACTCACGAGACTTACGTCCACGCGTCCAGCATCGGCCAGAAGGAAATCGACGAAGCACCGCCAGTCACCACCGTCGAAGGCGACCAGGTGATCACCGCCCGGCACATGCACAACGTCATGCCGCCGCCGTTCTGGCGCCTGGCACTGCGCGGCAACCACCTGGCCGACGATGTGCCGGTGGACCGCTGGCAGATCTGCCGCTTCAGCCCGCCCAGCCATGTAATGATCGAAGTCGGCGTGGCCCATGCAGGCCAAGGCGGCTACGACGCGGCGCCTGAGGTCAAGGCCTCGAGCATCGTGGTCGACTTCATCACCCCCGAGAGCGACACCTCGATCTGGTACTTCTGGGGCATGGCACGCCACTTCAATCCGCAGGATGCAGCCCTCACCGCGAGCATTCGCGAAGGCCAGGGCAAGATCTTCAGCGAAGACCTGGAGATGCTCGAACGCCAGCAGCAGAACCTGCTGCGCCACCCCCAGCGCAACCTGCTCAAGCTCAATATCGACGCCGGCGGCGTGCAATCACGGCGCATCCTCGAGCGCTTGATCGCCGAGGAATGCCAACCCCCGGAAACGCTGATCGCCCGCGCTCAGTAATCCGCCCCCAGCCTTGCCGATAGAGCGCAGTGAACACTGCGCTGGCGACCTTCCGAGGACCGACGATGATCAACGTGCTGGTGGCTTCGCGCCACAACGAAGCCGAGGATATTTGCAGCTACGAACTGGTAGCGGTGGACGGCCACCCCTTGCCGGCCTTCAGCGCCGGCGCCCATATCGATGTGCATCTGGCAAACGGCCTGGTGCGCCAATATTCGCTGTTCAACCACCCCGAGGAGCGTCATCGCTACCTGATCGGGGTGCTCAAGGATCCCCACTCCCGGGGCGGCTCGCGCAGCCTCCACGAACAGATCGAGGTAGGTGAACAGTTGCGTATCAGCGAGCCGCGCAACCTGTTCCCTCTGGAACCGGGCGCCCGGCGCAGCCTGCTGTTCGCCGGCGGGATCGGCATCACGCCGATCCTCTGCATGGCCGAGCGCCTGGCCCACAGCGGCGCGGATTTCGAGCTGCACTATTGCGCTCGCTCCGCACCGCGCGCGGCCTTTGTCCAGCGCTTGCGCGACTCGGCATTCGCCGACCGGGTATTCCTGCATTTCGACGAGCAGCCCGCCAGCGCCCTCGATGCGGCCCAGGTCCTGGCCGGCCCCCGGGCCGACCAGCACCTTTATGTCTGCGGTCCCGGCGGCTTCATGCAGCACATTCTCGACAGCGCCAGGGAACAGGGCTGGCAGGAAGCCTGCCTACACCGCGAATACTTCAGCGCCGCGCCCAGCGACCACCGCGCCGACGGCAGCTTTGCCATCCAGATTGCCAGCAGCGGCCAGGTGTTGCAGGTCCCGGCGGATCGCAGCGTGGTCCAGGTGCTGCAGGATCAAGGCATCGAGGTGGCGATTTCCTGCGAGCAAGGTATCTGCGGCACCTGCCTGACCCGGGTCCTGGAGGGCGTGCCAGAGCATCGCGACCTGTACCTCACTGAGGATGAGCAGGCCCGCAACGACCAGTTCACCCCCTGCTGCTCGCGGGCGAAAACCCCGCTGCTGGTGCTGGACATCTGAAGCCCTAGGATGCTGGCAGGATCAGTTTCATGCGCTCATCGGCCAGCGCCGAACCGAAGGTCTCGGCGTAACGCAGGGTCGCGTTGGCATGCTCGCGCATCAGCGCTTCGGCCCGCGCGCCCTGGCCATTGACCAGGGCATCGAACACCGAGTGATGCTGCATGTGCGCGTAGTTGAAACGCCGGTACTCGCGGGCCAGGTCCTGGCGATCCACCGCCAGGGCGGTCACCGAGGCAAACGGCAAATGGTCGTTGCGCGCCAGGGCGTCGGCGATGGCCGGGTTGCCGCTGCCCGCGACGATCACCTGGTGAAAACGCATGTTCAGGTCGTGATAGACCTCAAGGTCCTCTTCGCTGACATAACCCTTGTCGAACAAACCGTCACCCTGCACCAGGCAACGCTCAAGGATCGCCCGTGCTTCACTGGACAGCCCGCGTTCGGCGGTCTGGCGCGCTGCCAGGCCTTCCAACACCCCGCGCACTTCCACCGCCCCGGCAATCTCTTCGGCGCTGACCGAACGCACCTGGAAGCCGCGCCCACCAAAGCGCACCAGCAGGCCTTCCTGCTCCAGGGTACGAAAGGCCATGCGCACCGGCATGCGCGAGACCCCGAACAACTCGGCGGTGGGCACTTCCATCAGTCGCTCGCCCGCCGCCAACTCGCCCGAGGCGATCATCTTGCGCAGCGCGACCAGCACCGTTTGACCGGGCTTACTCATCCAGGCAGCTTCCTGAAAACGTGGGCCGCCATAGTACCGCAAGGTCCGGCGCAACTGCAGCGGCGATGCCTCACGCGCTGCAAGGCAATGACCTTCTCCAGCCCTCATGCGCGGACCTGGCGCCGCCCGCAGCACCCGCTGCAGGCCGCCAACCAGGTCAGAACGACAGCGGGTAGCTGACGATCAGCCGCGTCTGGTCAAAGTCACGATTGAAACTGCGTCGGTTGGTGGCGTTGTTCAGCCGCAGGCTGAGGTTTTTCAGGCTGCCACTCTGCAAGGTGTAGCCAATCTCGGTATCGCGTTCCCATTCGGTGCCGCCGTTGCCGACCTTGGTGGTGGCATTGTCCCCGTGGCCATAGCGCACCATGGCCAGCAACCCGGGCACGCCGGCGGCGGCAAAATCGTAGTCGTAACGCAGTTGCCAGGAACGCTCGCCGGCGTTGCTGAAGTTGCCGTTGAACATGTCATTGCCCAGGGTCCGGCCACTGCTGCCATAGACCGACATCCACGGGCTGTCACCGCTGACTTTCTGTAAACCCAGGTACAGGGTGTGGCCGGCCGTGGAGGCGGAAAACAGGCCATAGGCAGTGTGACTGTCGACCCTGCCGATGCGCGCACTGCCATCGTCGCGGTCGATGAAGTAACCAAGGTTGCCCCCCAGCACCCAGTCCCCCACCGGCTGCTTGTGCTGCACGTTGAAGTAGCTCTGGCGGTAGATGTCTTCCAGCTGCGAGTGCCAGGCGCCCACCAGGGTGCGCTGCTGGTTGAAACGGTATTCGGCACCGGCATAGTTGAAACCGTCGGACTTCACCCCCGGTGCAGCCCAGGCCGACAGGTCCTGCATGTCCGATGAGTTGCGCAGGCTCACCGCGCGGTACTGCCCGGCCTGCAGTCCCAGTCCGGCGATCTCTCGCGAGACCAGCATCGTCCCGCGAAAGGTCTGCGGCAGCAGGCGCCCGTCGTCATAGCGCAGCACCGGCACATCCGGCAACAGCTCGCCGACCTTCAGCTCGGTCTGCGACAGGCGCATCTTCAACGCCGCGCCGGCCCGCCCGAAATTGTCCGCCGCGCTGCCATCGTCATGCACCGGCAACAACTCGGAGCCACTGACCCGGCGGCTGCTATCGAGCTTGATGCCGAACATGCCGATGGCATCCAGGCCAAAACCCACGATGCCCGGGGTATAGCCGGAGCTGAACTTGAGGGTGAAGCCCTGGGCCCACTCCGCGACCAGCCCCTTGGGCCCATCGTGGTCGCGAAAATCCCGGTTGAAGTAATAGTTGCGCAGCAGCAGGTCGGTCTTGGCGCCTTCAAGGAAGCCACCCTCGTCCGCCCAGGCCGAGGCACAGCCGACCAATGACAAGGAGGTGCCCAGCAGCGAGTGCGCAAGGAAGGAGTGACGGTTGCTCATTATTATTGTTCTCCGTTTTTTTAGGCGCAGCCGTTCCCCGACAGGCCATTCACGGCGCATCTGGCAACGGTTGCTCGAAAGCCCGGCCAGGGCGGCCGGGCGTGACTCAGGGGGCTACATCAGAAGGGATACTGACGCGGCTGATGTTGCAGGCTGATCCAGTGATCACGGGTGAACTCGTCGATCGCCCAGTCGCCATTGAAGCGTCCAAGGCCGGAGTTCTTCTCACCGCCAAACGGCGCATTGGCCTCATCGTTCACCGGTACGTCGTTGATGTGGGTCATGCCGGCACGCACCTGGCGGGCAAAATTCACCCCGCGCTCCAGGTTGCCGGTGAACACCGCGCTGGACAGGCCGAACTCGCTGTCATTGGCCAGCTCCAGGGCGTGGGCTTCATCCCGTGCGCGAATCAGCCCCACCAGCGGGCCGAAGATTTCGTTGCGCGCCAGGTCCATCTCGGCGCGCACTTCACCGTACACGTGGGGCGCCAGCAGGTTGCCCTGCAGGCCGCCCTCGTACAAAGGTTCCGCGCCTTCGCGGCGCGCCAGGGTAATTTTCTCCTGCAGGCCCTGCAACTGCTTGGCGTTGATCACCGGGCCAATCACCGTCTCGATCGATTGCGGATCACCCACCTTGAGCTGCTTGACCCGGGCCACAAAGCGCTCGGCGAAGGCGTCATAGACCTTGGCGTCGAGGATGATCCGGTTGATCGCCATGCAGATCTGCCCCTGGTGCAGGAACTTGCCGAACACTGCGGCGTTCACCGCCTGTTCGAGGTCGGCGTCATCCAGCACCACGAACGGGCTGTTGCCGCCCAGTTCCAGGGCCACGTGCTTGAGATGCTCGCCACCGCTGGCAATGCGGCCGATGCCACGTCCCACCGGGGTCGAGCCGGTAA
Organism: Pseudomonas sp. Fl4BN1; assembly: GCF_009908285.1. Taxonomy (GTDB): domain Bacteria; phylum Pseudomonadota; class Gammaproteobacteria; order Pseudomonadales; family Pseudomonadaceae; genus Aquipseudomonas. The sequence goes on along the minus strand of NZ_JAAARM010000010.1, from coordinate 112,598 downwards.
AGGTGATCAGCGACGGAATCGGGTGCTCGACAAAGGCATCGCCGATCTCGCTGCCCGCGCCGACCACCACACTGAAGACCCCGGCCGGCAGCCCGGCTTCCTCGAAGATCCGCGCCAGCAGCAAGCCGCCGCAGACCGGCGTATCGCTGGCCGGCTTGACCACCACCGCATTGCCCAGCGCCAGGGCCGGGGCAATGGAACGCTGGGTCAGGTGCAGCGGGAAGTTCCACGGGCTGATCACCCCGACCACCCCCAGGGCACTGCGATAGACCCGGCTCTCCTTGCCCGGCACATCGGATTCGACAATGCGCCCATGAACCCGCGCCGGAAAGGACGCCGACTCCAGGGTGATCGCCCGCGCCGCGCCCCATTCAGCCAGGGCCTTGATCCGCGTACTGCCGGACTCGCGAATGATCCAGTCGACAATTTCATCCCGGCGCCGGTCGAAGATCGCCACCGCGGCATGCAGCACTTGCGCTCGCGCCGACGGCCCCAGGGCCGCCCACTGCGGCTGCACCGCGGCAGCCTGGCGATAGGCTGCGTCAAGGTCGGCGCGGTTGGCCTGGGCCACTTCCAGCAGCAATGCGCCATCGAACGGGTTGCTGACCGCCAGGGTCTTGCCGGCGGCGCCGGCACGCCACTGGCCGGCGATCGGTTGCAGGTGCAGATCGGTGTAGACAGCGTTGCAATCACTCATGACAAAACTCCTCGAAGAACGGGATTCATAAATCGCTAGCGCCGCAGTGCTGGCGAAGGCACCGGCTTGCGCCCTGGGCCTCAATCATCTTCTGACCGGCAAGCCTGAGCTCGGGTTCGACCCGCTCAGGAGCGCGGTGTACGGCACTACTCATCGGCACCTGCGGCGGCACGTGCCTCGATCAGGCGTAACAGCCCGAGCAGGGTTTCGGTATGCGGTACGGCGACACCCACCTCGCGCGCCCTGGCCACGACCTCGCCATTGATCGCACCGATTTCCGTGGGCCGGCCGGCCAATACGTCTTGCAGCATCGACGGTTTGTGCGCCCGATGATGAGCAATCGCATGGGACACACTCCCCAGGCAGCGCGGGGCATCGACCGCAATCCCCTGCGCCTGGGCCACGGCCAGCACCTCCAGGACCACCGCGCGCACCAGCGCCGGGCCTTCCGGCCTGGCGTCCAGTTGCCCCACCGTGCAACCCGTGGCGGCGCACAGGCTGTTCAAGGCCGCGTTGAATGCGACCTTCTCCCAGATGGTGGTCCAGATGTTCGGGTCCAATGCGCACTGCAAGCCCGCGGCATCCAGCACCGCTGCGACTTCGGCGTGGGCCGGACGCTCGACGCCGTCCACGCTGAAAGTGCGCACCACGCCCTCGCCATGGGAGTGCACGTGCCCGGGCCCGGCCATGTCGCCGGGCCAGGTGGTCATGCCGATCATCACCTGCTCCTTGGCGAGATGCCGGCACAGTGCCTCAGCGTTGCCCAGGCCGTTCTGCAAACTCAGCACCAGCGTGTGCTGGCCGATGTGCGTGGCAACGCTGCGCAGCGCCTGCTCGGTGTGTTGGGTCTTGGTGAACACCAGCAACAGGTCAGGCTGGCCGGTAGCCTGCTCCGGGCGGCAAACACTGAGCCCGGGCACTCGCCGGTCGCCGCTGTCGGTCTGCAGGCGCAAACCCTGGCTGCGGATCGCCTCAAGATGGGCCTCGTTGATATCCAGCAACGTGACCTGCTGGCCGCTCTCCGCCAGCCGCCCGCCAAACAGCGAGCCCATGGCGCCCGCCCCTAGAATACTGATGTTCATCGAGCCTCCTGGCTTGTTGCGTGAATGAAGTGAATCATCGCCCTGCCCTCCCAGCCTATGGCCGGATTCATCACAGGCCCGGCAGTCGCCGGGGAATATGTCGGCGCACCACGACCAGCGCAATCAGCGCCAGCAGCATCACCGAGCCCAGCAGTGTCAGGTAACTCTCGGCGCCCCCGCGGGTGATGATCGTGGCACCGGCAAAGGCACTGAGGATCGCCCCCAGGCGACCAAAGGCCAAGGCCGATGCGGTGCCGGTGGCCCGCACTCCAGTGGGATAGATAAACGCGCACAGCGCATACAAGGTTGATTGCACGGCATTGACGAACAACCCATGCACACCGAAACCGAAGATCAGCAGGTTGGTGTTCTGGTTGACGTCCAGCACCTGCATGGCAAAGGCGCTGGCGGCACCGCCGGCACAACAGATCAGCAACGGCCAGAACGAACCCCAGCGGGTCATGGCCACCGCGCAGACCAACGCACCGATCACCCCGCCCAGGTTATAGGCGGTCAGGCCGGAGCCGGCGACGGCCAGTGGCAAACCTTCGGCCTGGAGCATGGTCGGCAGCCAGCTGAAGGCGCTGTAGACGGCCGTCAGGCACATGAAAAACGCCACCCAGACCGCCACCGTGTCACGTCCGTAGCCCTTGGCGAACAGTGCCCGGAAGCCGCCTTGTTGCTCACTCGCCTGCTCCACGGCGTCGGTGTAGCGCGTGCCCTCGGGCATTGGCCGCCCCAGGCGCCCGAGCAGCGCGCTGAGTTCGTTCCAGCGCTGCGGTCGGCGCGCCAGGAAGCGTGGCGATTCCGGCAACGTCGCCAACAGCGCAAAACCCAGCACGATGGGCAGCGCACCGCCCATGAAGAACAGCGTGCGCCAGCCATACAACGGCAACACGTGGGAAGCGAAGAACCCCGCGAGCATTCCCCCCAGGGGCACGCAGACAATGGTCGCCGTGACTGCCAGGGTGCGCCGCCGCGCCGGGGTGAATTCTGCGGTCATGGTGGTGGCGCTGGGCAAGGCGCCGCCGATGCCCAGCCCGGCAATGAAGCGCAACGCCGCCACCGTCAGCGCATCCGGCGCCAGGCCGATGGCGCAGGTCGCGGTGCCGAACACCAATACACTGGCGATGACCGCCATGCGTCGGCCGAAACGGTCAGCGAACAGGCCGGCACAGGCGCTGCCGATGCCCATGCCGATCAGCCCGGCCGCCACTGCCGGGGCAAAGGCCTCGCGGGTGATGCCCCACTCCTTGATCATCAGCGGAATGGCGAAACCGATGAGCTGGCCGTCGAAACCGTCCATCACGATGGACAGCGCCGCCAGCAGTACCACGATCTTCTGCATGGCGGTGTAAGGCCCCTGGTCCAGCAAGCTGCCGATATCGGCACTGGCGGGACCCGAGCGTGATTGAAGCGGGGCAGCATCCAGCACTTCAGTGACGGACGTCGTGTTCATAACCACCTCTTTTTATTGTTGTGGTGTATCCGCAAGCCGCGGTAGGCAACACCGGGCGCGTGGCCCGGCGCTGTTCAAGCACTCAAGGTTCGATGGTCAGGGTCGGCACCTCGATCAGCACCGGGCGCTTGCCCGCCAGGGCCTCGCTCAGGGCTTGGGCAAATTCCTCGCGGGTATTGGCCTGCACCGAGTGCACGCCATAACCACGGCCGATGGCGCAGAAGTCCAGGCCCGGCACATCCAGCCCTGGTGCGTCGCTGACTTGCAGCACATCGGCGAACCAGCGCAGGGCGCCGTAGGTGCCATTTTTCAGAATGATGAACACCACCGGGATCTGGTACTGGGCCGCAGTCCACAGGGCGGTGATGCCGTAGTTGGCCGAGCCGTCGCCGATGATCCCGATCACCTGGCGCTCGGGCCTGGCCAGTTGCACCCCCACCGCTGCGGGCAGGCCAAAACCCAGGCCGCCGGCCGCCGGGAAGAAATAACTGCCGGGCTCGCGCATCTCCACCCGCTGCCAGAAAGCGCCGACGGTGGACGTGGATTCCTTGACGTAGATCGCGTCCTTGGGCGCCAACTCGTCGAGCACATCGAACACGGTTTCCGGGCGCAGCAGGCCGCCCTGCTCCACCACCGGCTCTGCCAATGGCAAGGCCCGGGGCATCGCTCGGTCGCTGTCCGGCAAGGCCCAGACCAGCGCCTGCAAGGTCTCGGCAATGTCTGCCACCAGGGCGTCGCCCATCGGCGCCCGCGCGGCTTCGCCGGGGTCACAGGTGATGTGCAGCAACTCGGTGCCGGCCGGCAGGTAGTCGCCCGGGGCGAACTGGTGATAACGGAACACCGGCGCGCCCACCACCAGGATCAGGTCATGCTCGGCCAGGCAGCGGCTGATGCCGGCGATGGCCGCGGGCAACACCCCGCGAAAGCTCGGATGGCGCGTGGGAAACGGGCAGCGCGAAGCCGACGGCGCGACCCAGGCCGGCATGCGCAATTTCTCCGCCAGTTGCACCGCCAGGTGGTTGCTCTGGCTGCCGTCGACATCCGGCCCCAGCACCAGCACCGGATTGCGCGCCGCCGTCAGGCGCTGCACCAGCGAGCGCAATTGCGCGGCGGCCGGCAGCCCGGCGCTGGCCACCTGACGCCGGGCCAGGTGCTCGACCCCGGCCGGCGCTGCGCGGGCCCAGTCGTCGTAGGGAATCGACAGGTAGACCGGCCCCTTCGGTGCCTGGTTGGCCATGTGGATCGCCTGGCTCAAGGCCCGCGGCACGTCCTCGGCGCAGGCTGGCTCGTGGCTCCACTTGACCAGGGGCTTGGGCAGTTGCGGTGCATCGACGTTGGCCAGCATCGCCTCGACGCCGATCATCGAGCGCACCTGCTGACCAGCGGTGATCACCAGCGGGCTGTGGGAGTACCAGGCATTGGTCAGCGCGCCCATGCCATTGCCGGTACCGGCGGCCGCATGCAAGTTGACGAAGGCCGGCTTGCCGCTGGCCAGGGCGAAGCCATCGGCCATGCCCACGACAGCGCCTTCGTGCAGGCCGAGGATGTATTGGAAGTCCTCGGGAAAGCCCTTGAGGAACGGCAATTCATTGGAACCGGGGTTGCCGAACACGGTGGTCAGACCCTGTTGGCGAAGAATCTCGTAGGACGCGCTATGGACGGTTTTCATAAGGACCTTTGCCGCTGCTTTTTAGAATTTGCAGTACTCTTGCAGTCGCCATCAGATTGATCAAATCGATACTATTTCTATTAAAAATAAAACCTGTCTATATCACTGAGGCCCCATGAGCCACATCGACCTGAACCTGATCCGCACCTTCGTCACCCTCTACGAAGCCCGCAGCGTGACCCTGGCCGCCGAGCGCCTGTTCGTCACCCAGCCCTCGGTCAGCTACGGCCTGGCGCGCCTGCGCGAACTGCTGGACGACGCCCTGTTCAGCCGCACCCGCGACGGCATCCAGCCCACCCGCCTGGCCGATGAGCTGTACCTGACCTTTCGCGAGTCCCTGACGCGCATCGAAAACGCCGTGCACGGCAGTCGCCACTTCGACCCGGCCAGCACCGAGCGGCGCTTTCGCATCGCCCTCTCCGACCTTGGCGAAATGGGCTTTCTGCCGCTGATCCTGGCGCGCCTCAACCGCGAAGCCCCCGAGGCCGAAGTCGAGGTCCTGCCGTTGCAGGTGGACCAGGTCAACGAATGGCTGGCCAGCGGCAAGGTCGACGCAGTGATCTGCCGCAAGAACATCAGCGGCACCCGCAGCCAGGTACTGATCCGCGAGCGCTATGTGTGCCTGCTCAGCGACCGTCATCCGCGTATCGGCCAGCAATTGAGCCTGGAGCAGTTCCTCGCCGAGCGGCATATCACCGTGACCCGCACCAGCGGCCACGGCAGCGTCGAGGACGTGCTGCAGCAGATGAACGTGCAACGCCGGATCAGCCTGCATGTGCCGCACTTCTCGGTGCTGCCCAAGGTCTTGCCCGGCACCGACCTGCTGGCCGTGCTGCCGGCGCAGATCGCCCGGCTGTTCACCCAGGACGGCGGCCTGCAGACGCTGGAACTGCCGTTCGCCGTGGGCGAGTTCGACGTATCCCTGCACTGGCACCCCAACAGCGACAGCTCCGCCGCCTTGCGCTGGTTCTGCCGCACCGTGGCCGAAGCGATCATCGACGGTCAGCCTTGAGCCAGTGCCGGTTGCCCCTGCACCACCCGGGGCCGCAACAGCAACAGGCAGCCGGCAGCAATCACGAACACCACGGCAAACACCCCGTACAGGTGCAGCGGCTGCCAGCCACTGTCCAACAGCACCCCGGCCACGGTCGGCGAGACAATCGCGCCGATACGCCCGATGCCAATGCCCCAGCCGACGCCGGTGGCCCGCACCGAAGCGTCATACACCACCGGTGACAGGGCATAGAGCCCAGCCACGCAACCGTTGGCGAACAGCCCGATCAACAGCCCCAGGCCCAAGGCCGCCGCCATCGACGAGCCGGCACTGGCGAACAGCACCAGCAGCCCGGCAGTGATCAACATGAACAGCGACAGCACCCGGGTCAGCGGCCAGCGTGACGACAGGCCACCGATCAACGCCGCGCCGAAGATCCCGCCGACGCTCAGCAGCACCCCGCCGGTAATCCCCTGCTGCGCCGACAACCCGGCGGCCACTAGCAGCTTGGGAGTCCAACTCATGACGAAGTAGAAACCGAACATCACCAGGAAAAACAGCAACCAGATCAGCAACGTGGTGTGGCGCATGGCGGGGGTCAACAGCTGGCCGAAGCCTTGCGCTGCACCCGGCTCGCGCTGCGTGGCCAGCGGTAGCCGGGTCAGTTCGACAAGCCCCAGGCGCCGGGCCAGGCGGTTGATCCGCAGCAGGGCATCGGCAGGCCGTCGGGCCAGCAGAAAGTCCACCGACTCCGGCAGCCACAGCACCACCACCGGGATCACCAGCAAGGTCACCACACCGCCGAAGACAAACACCGAGCGCCAGCCCCAATGGCTCAACAGCCACACCGCCAGCAAACCGCCGAGGGTCGCGCCCAGGGCATAGCCAGTGGATTGCAGGCTCACCGCCAGGCCGCGCCAGCGGCGGTTGGAATACTCACTGGCAATCACGTTGCTGCTGGCCAGGATGCCGCCGATGCCCAGGCCGGTGAGGCCGCGCAGCAGGGCCAGTTGCAAGGGGCTCTGGCTGGTGGCGGACAGCAGCATGCCGAGGCCCGATAGCAACAGGCAGAACAGGATCAGCGGGCGGCGTCCGAAGCGATCGGCCCAGGGCGCGATGAACAGCGAGCCGGCGGCCATGCCGAACAGCCCGGCGCTGAGCAGCAGGCCGATCTGTGCGCCATTCAAGCCCCACTCTGCCGAGACCGAGGCCGCGGTGAAGGCCATGACCAGCACGTCGAAGCCGTCGATCATGTTGAGGACGATGCAAATGCCCACCGCCAGCCATTGGAAGCGGTTCATTGCACCCTGGTCGACACGCTGTTGCAGAGACTGGCTCATGGGCGATCCTCCCGGCCGGTCACGGACCGGCGCGCAGGATCGAAGACAAAGATGCACACAGGCAGGCGGCGTACAGGCGCCGAGACGCTCCGTAGCCTGGAGAGGCCATTCATGACGAAACCCTTTTTTGTAGTTTTTATGGGGGACGGCCAGGAACACTCCCGCCATCGCCAGGGCGCTAATCAATCAGTTAATGGATCCACAGACAATAGACCGGGCTCGACGCCGGCCGGGCAGGTCGCGTCAAAAAACGCTAAAAATCCTTGTGAATTTAACTATATTGGTTATTTATCAATAAGTTATTCAACAATTAAGAGAGCATTGAATAGTGTTCGATTATCGAGCGATCATCGATCCTGAGGGTTGTGCCGGAGCGTCTCGGCCCCTGGCTACGGAAGACTCAAGGCAATGGATCCACTGAGCCAGGCATTTGCCTGACGATCCGCCTATCCAGGCTCGGGCTGACAACCCTGTCCTGTTCGGCGACCATGGCCGCCCCTGGCTGCAACCTGGCGTTTCACTCCCCCTGAAAGGAATCACCGAACATGAGCACCCGCGCCCTGAGAGGCTGCCTGCTGGCCCTGTGCATGCCGCTACTGCTGAGCGCCTGCGGGCCCAACGTGCGCCTGATGCACCCGGACCCATCGAAGGAATTGCTGATCCGCGCCATGACCGAGCTCAATGGCTTTCACGCTTATGACCGCAATGGCTATGAAGACAACAACCTGCTCAGCGTCAGCGAAGCCAACGCCCTGTTGGACGACAGCAGCCGCATCAACGACAGCACCCCGGACTTCATGTTTGCCCACATCAAGGGCCGGACCCTGAACATCATCGGCTACTCGTCGACCTACCGCCCCTGGGGCCAGAACTACCAGACGCCGATGATCTACACCTATGTCGGCGAGCTGAAACGCGCCCGCTACGCCCTGCCCCACATGGCGCCCACCAGCCAGGAACTGCGGTTCACCTCGACCCCGGTGGAAAAGCTCAAGGTCGCCCTGCTGCCGCTGTCCAGCGGGCGGGTGGTCTACCCCGACTTCAACGGTGAACTGAACATCGGCCTGGACAACGGGCGCTACAGCCGGATCTCGGCCTTTACCCGCAAGCGGGACCTGGTTTTCTAGGCGGTATCAGACAAACGCCAGCGGTGCCCGAGCCCCACGCACCGCGGCCATGCGCGACTCGGCCTGGGGCAGCAGATAGCTGAAAAAGAACTGTGCACTTTGCAGTTTCTGCGCACGCAACGGGTCGCTTTGTGGCAGTACCCGCGACACCCGGGCAGCTCGTGCCCAGGCCAGGGCAAGCAAACTCAGGCCACAGAGATAGAGAAAATCCCCGGCGGCCCGATAAGGGTACTCCGGGTCTTCCTGCGCCAGCTGCCGCACTTCGCCCAGCAACGCCTCAAGGGCGGCGCACAAGCTGTTCAACTGCACCGCGAACAGTTGGCATTCGGGCCATTGCACGCCCTGCTCGGCCTCCTCTCGCAGCTCCTCCAGGAACAGGCCAAAGGCTCGACCTTGATCGCCCAGCACCTTGCGCAGCAGCAGGTCGTTGGCCTGAATCTCGTTGCTGCCTTCGTAGATCATGGCGATGCGGCTGTCGCGCAGGGTCTGCTCGATGGCGAATTCGCGGACGTAGCCGTAGCCACCGAACACCTGCAAGGCATGACTGGCCTGACGAAACCCCTGCTCGGTGAAAAACGCCTTGATCACCGGCGTCAGCCATTCACTCAGTTGCCCGGCACGCTGGCGAGCCGCTTCCTCGCTCGCGTGCTCAGCCTGATCCAGCAGGTGCGCAGCCCAATAGCCGATGGCCCGCATGCCCTCGCTGCATACCCGCAACTCCAGCAGCACACGGCGCATGGCCGGGTGGTAGGTGAGCGGGTCGGCCTCTGCTGCGGCCACCCCTGGCGGGCGTTGCGGGGCGCGCATCTGCTTGCGCTCGCGGGCATAGGCCAGGGCGTTCTGCCAGGCCGCCTCAGTGTGCCCCAGGCCTTGCAGGCCGACATGCAGGCGCGCTGAATTCATCATCACGAACATCGCCGCCAGGCCGCGATTGGCTTCGCCGATCAACCAACCCTTGGCACCCTCGAACACCAGGGAACAGGTGGCGCTGCCATTGATGCCCATCTTGTGTTCGATCGCGTCACAGCGCACACCGTTGGCCTGCCCCGAATCCAGGCGCTTGGGCACCAGGAACAGGGAAATCCCGCGGCTGCCGGAGGGCGCCCCCGGGATTCGCGCCAGCACCAGGTGCAGGATGTTCTCGGTCAGGTCGTGGTCGCCGCCGGAGATGAACAGTTTGCTGCCATGCAGTTGGTAACTGCCGTCCGCCTGCGCCTCGGCGCGACAGCGCAGCAGGCCGACATCACTGCCGGCCTGGGGCTCGGTCAGGCACATGGTGGGCAGGCATTCGCCGCTGATGATCGGTGGCAGGTAGCGTTGCTGAAGCCATTGCGCGGCGTGGGTCTTGAGGCACAGGTAGGCACCATGGGCGATGCCGGTGTACATGGCCCAGCCGTGGTTGCTGGCGTAGAGCATTTCCTGCAAGGCGGCGTCCAGCAGTTGCGGCAAGCCTTGGCCACCCAGGGATTCGGCACAGGCCAGCGCTGGCCAGCCACCTTCGACATACGCCCGGTAGGCTTGCGCAAAGCCCTCCGGGGTGGTCACCCGGCCGTCGGCAAAGCGGCAGCCCTGACGATCGCCGCTGCTGTTCAGCGGCGCCAGCAGCGCACTGCTGAAGCGCCCGGCCTGCTCCAGCACCTGCAATGCCAGGGGCAGATCCAGCTCGGCGAACGCCGGGGCCTGGCGCCAGGCCGCAGGGGCTTGCAACCAGTGTTCAAGGACAAATTGCATATCGCGCAGCGGCGCCTGATAGCTCCACATGGCTCACCTCTTCAAATGAAAATGCAGCAGGTCCGGCCAAGCCGCCGGAACAGGACTTCAACCGCGCCCGTGCGGGTTCTCGATCAACAGCGCCATGCCCTGCCCACCACCGACGCACGCCGCAACAATGCCGTAGCGCAGTTGCTGTTCGCGCAGTTGCCGCGCCAGGGTCAGCACCAGGCGCAGGCCGCTGGCAGCCAGCGGATGGCCAAGGGCGATGGCACCGCCGCGGCGATTGAGGCGCTGGATATCCAGTTCCAGCACCTGGGCCACCGCCAAAACCTGGGCAGCCTGGGCTTCGTTGATTTCCAGCAGGCCGATATCCCGCAGGTCCAGGCCACTGCGTTGCAGCAATAGCTGGATCGCCGGGGCCGGGCCGATGCCCATGTACTCCGGCGCCACACCGACCACCGCACTGGCACACAAATGCGCCAGGACCGGACGCGTTGCCGCCGACGCGCGCCCCACCAGCGCCGCGGCCGCGCCATCGACCACCGCGCAGCTGTTGCCGGCGGTTTGCACGCCATCGGCATGCACCGCACGCAGCCGCGACAAGGCCAGCAAATCGCTGGGACGCGGGTGGCTATCGCGGGAAACGCTGTCCACCCCACGGGGCAATTGCAGGCTGCGCGGCACGTAGCCAGGCAGTTCAAAATCTTGGTTGACCAGCGTCACCAATTCCGCCTGATACCAACCTTCGGCCTGGGCCTGCAACGCCAGCCGATGGCTGTCGAAGGCATAGCGATCCAGCGCCTCGCGGCTCAAGCCATGGCGCCGGGCCAGGTTGTCGGCGGTGGCGATCATGTCGATGCCAGGGGCCGGGTCATACAGGGCCTCCCAGAGAAAGTCCTTGAACTGCACCCCGGCACCGAGACGGAAACCATCGCGGTGGGTGTAGGCGGCAATCGGGTTGCGCGACATGGATTCCGCCGCCACGCACAGCGCCAGTTGCACGCCGTCATCCAACTGCCGGGCGGCTTGGCGCAGCAGCTCGAAACCAGTGGCGCAGATGCGCTGTACCGCCAGTGCCGGCACCGCCTGCGGCACGCCGCTGTACAGCCCGATATGCCGCGGCAACAAGTAGGCATCGAAGCTGGCCTGGGCCATGGAGCCGGCCAGCACGCTGTCGACCTGGCGCGGGTCAATCGCGGCCCGCGCCAGCACTTCGCGCCCGACCTGAATCCCCAGGTCAATCGGTGACACCTGGGCCAGGGCGCCACCAAGATCAACCCAAGGCGTGCGCACCGCCTCGAAGATCGCGACATCGGTAAACGCCGAATACTGTCCCGGGCTGTTCACGGCCGTGGCCCAGCCCGCAGGATCGACGGTTCCAGGCCGCGATACAGCGCTTCGACTTTCGAAGCGCGCCACTGCAACACCGCGCGCTGATTGATCGAACCCTTGTCGGTGATCTCACCCCGGTCGATCGACGCCGGCTCATCCAGCAAGGCGATCCACTCCAGGCGGCTGGCATTACCGCTGGCATCGCGGTTGAGGCGTTGCAGCCAGTCAGCGAACCACTGGCGCACCGGCTTGCTGGCGAGGACTTCAGCGTCACTGGCGCCGCTGTTCAAGGCGGAGAGCCGGCGGCACTCGTAGAGCCGTGGAAACACCAAGGCCCCCAGGCATTCGCGGTCCGGCGCGGCCACCACCAGGTCCTGCACATAGGGCGAGCCCTCCAGCACCGCGCGATTGCGCAGCGGGCCGACACTGACAAACACCCCGGACGACAACTTGAAGTCCTCGGCGATGCGCCCGTCGAACATCAAGCCCAATTGTGGGTCGTCAGGGGCGGCCAGCTTCAAGGCATCACCCGAGCAGTAGAAACCCTGGTCGTCGAAGACCTCGGCGGTCTGCTGCGGCGCGCGCCAGTAGCCGGGCATGATGTGCGGCCCGCGAAAACGCCCTTCGAGCTTGCCGTCCACCGGCACCAGGCGCACTTCGCAGCCCGGCGCCGGCAGGCCGATGTAACCGGCCATGGACAGCGGTCCGGTGGTGAAGGTGCAGGACGGCGACGCCTCGGTCATGCCCAGGCCGGCCATCATGCGGATGCGTTCGCCGCAGTGCTGTTCCGCCACCCGATCGAGGCGGTCCCAGACACTTTGCGACAGGCCGGCAGCGGCAAAGAAGAACAGGCTGATACGGGCAAAAAAGCGCTCGCGCAACTCGGCGTCCTGCTCCAGGGCGCTGACCAGTTCTTCCCAGCCCTTGGGCACGGTCAGGTAGGCGGTGGGCGAGATCTCCTTGAGGTTGCGCAGGGTTTCGGCAAAACCCTGGGCGGTCGGCTTGCCGTCGTCCAGATAAAAGGTGCCGCCGTTGTAGAGCACGATGCCAACGTTGTGGCTGCCACCAAACGTGTGGTTCCACGGCAGCCAGTCCACCAGCACCGGCGGTTCCTCAGCGAACACCGGGAAGGTCTGCAACAGCATCTGCTGGTTGGCGCAGAGCATGCGCTGGGTGGTGATCACCGCCTTGGGCAACTTGGTCGAGCCCGAGGTGAAGAGGAACTTGGCGATGCTGTCCGGCCCGGTGGCGGCGAACGCCGCGTCGGCCTCGGCGCCACCGGGTTGTTGCAGCAGGCTGGCAAAACTGACCTGGGTGCGGCCGGTAACTTGCCCACGCAGGGTAATCAACGGCACGTCCGCTGGCAGCACCGCGTTGATCGCCCGCTCGAAGGCCGCCGCCTCGCTGACATACACCAGCCCCGGCTGCAGCACATCGCAGACATGGCGCAACTTGGCGAAGTCCTGGGACAACAGCGAATAAGCCGGCGACACCGGGCAATAGGGAATGCCGGCGTACATCGCGCCGAGGGCCAGTTGCAGGTGTTCGATGTCATTGCCGGAGAGCAAGGCCAGAGGCCTTTCGGCAGACAGGCCATAACCCAGCAGGCCCTGGGCAATGGCCCGCACGCTGTCGAGCATCTGTGCATAGCTGACCCGGCGCCAGTCGCCGCCGGCCTGGCGCGCGGCAATGAAGGTCTGCTGCGGGCGCACTGCGGCCCAATGCAGCAGGCGGTCCAGCAAGCGCCGGGGCAACTCGCCCAGGGGCTCCAGGGAACGCATGTGCAACACCCCATGCTCTTCGCTGACCGCAACCGGCGAGTGGCCGATGGACACCCGGCGATAAGGCACCGGGCTCACTTGAGGCGGGAATGGCGATCTGAATTCGGAACTCACGTGTCTGCTCTCCATCAAGGCACGCTGGCGCCACGCCGTGCAGAGGCGACAGCGGGCGCAGCGTGGCAGCCGATGCGCTGCCTTATTATTGTTGTGCCTGCCCGCGGCCTCCGGCGGCGAGTCTCACAGAGTCGCTCGCCGAGACTGCAGCGGGCCTCAGATCGGGTAGTGCCGCGGACCGTTTTGCAAGGTCACCCAGCGCAACTGGGTGAAGTGCTCGATCGACGCCTTGCCACCAAAACTGCCATAGCCACTGGACTTGACGCCGCCAAACGGCATTTGCGCCTCGTCGTGCACGGTCGGGCCATTGATGTGGCAGATACCCGACTCGAGCCGTTGCGCCAGGGCCAGGGCGCGCCCGGTGTCGCGGCTGAAAATCGCCGCCGCCAGGCCGAACTCGGAGTCGTTGGCCAGGCGCAGTAACTCTTCATCACCGCTACCGCGCAGCAGCACCGCCACCGGGCCGAAGGATTCCTCACGGTACAGGCGCATGGACTCGGTGACACCGTCGAGCAGGGTCGGCTGCAGGATGCTGCCGTCCAATTGCCCGCCGACCACCAGCCGTGCACCCTGGCCCAGGGCATCGTCGATCAGCGCCCGGATGCGCGTGCCGGCACTGGCATCCACCAGGGAGCCGAGCACCGAATCTTCGGCCGTCGGGTCGCCGGCACGCAGGGTCTCGACCTTGGCCGCCAGCTTGGCAACAAAGGCGTCGGCGACCTTGGCATCGACGATCAAGCGCTCGGTGGACATGCAGATCTGCCCCTGATTGAAGTAAGCGCCAAACGCAGCGGCCTCGACCGCCGCGTCCAGGTCGGCGTCGTCCAGCACCAGCAACGGCGCCTTGCCACCCAGCTCCAGCAGGGCCGGCTTGAGGTGACGCGCCGAGAGCTCGCCAACAATCCGCCCGACATGGGTCGAGCCGGTGAAGTTGACCCGGCGCACCGCCGGGTTGGCGATCAGGCGCTCGACAATGGCCGCGGCATCGGCCGGGGCATTGCTGATGACGTTGACCACGCCATCGCCCAGGCCGGCATCTTGCAGCACCTGGCCGATCAGGCGGTGCACCGCCGGGCTCAGCTCGGAGGCCTTGAGCACCACGGTGTTGCCGCAGGCCAGGGGCATGGCGATGGCACGGGTGGCGAGAATCACCGGGGCGTTCCACGGGGCGATGCCCAGCACCACGCCGCAGGGTTGGCGCAGGGCCATGGCGAAACTGCCGGGGACATCCGAGGGGATGACTTCGCCGTTGATCTGAGTGGTCATCGACGCTGCTTCACGCAGCATGTTGGCCGCTAGGCGCACGTTGAAGCCGTACCAGTTGGCCATCGCCCCGGTCTCGCCGGCGGCGGCGATGAATTCGCCACTGCGCGCCTGCAATTGCTCGGCGGCCTGCAGCAGGCGGCTGCGGCGTTCGTTGGGGGCCAGGGCCGCCCAGGTGGGGAATGCCGCCTGGGCCGCGGCCACGGCGGCATCGGCATCTTCCAGGGTCGCGGCGGCCACGCGCGACACCACCGCGCCGGTCACCGGGTTACGGCGTTCGAAGGTTCGACCGTCGCCGGCGGGGCGCGACTGGCCACCAATCAGCAGGGGCACGTCCAGCATGGTGATTCCTCTTGTTGTCGTTATCGGGAATGCAGCGCAGCGGTGTAACAGTAATGCCATGGCGCAGCGAACAGCGGGATGCGCCCGCTGTTCGCCAGCCGGGCTCAGCGTTTATACGCCTGCAGGCCGGGCTTGATGCTCTTGTCGTCGAGGAACTGTTTCATGCCCTGCTCGCGGCCGCCTTCGGTGTCCAGCAGGCGCGACTGGTCGAGCTTGGCGTACAGGTAGTCTTCGTTCTGCTCCCAGGTCAGCTCGCGGCAACGCTTGAAACCATGCTTGGCGGCACGCAGCACCACCGGGTTTTTCTCCAGCAGGTTGCGCGCCAACTCGACGGTCACTTCACGCAGTTGCGCCAGCGGCACACTCTCGTTGACCAGGCCCATCTCGGCGGCTTTCTGCCCACCGAAAGTCTTGCCGGTCATGATGTAGTACAGCGACTGGCGGTGGCCCACGGTGTCGGCCATGGCCTTGCTCACCAGGTTGCCCGGCGGGATGCCCCAGTTGATTTCCGAGAGGCCGAAGGTCGCTTCGTCGGCGCAGATCGCCAGGTCGCACGCCACCAGCGGGCTGAAGCCGCCACCGAAGCACCAGCCGTTGACCATGGCGATGGTCGGCTTGGCGTACATGCGCAGCAGTTTCCATTGCCATTGCGAGGCTTCGCGGCGGATTTTTTCCTGGAGGATCTCCGGGCCGGCGTCCACTTCGCGAAAGTACTCCTTGAGGTCCATGCCGGCGGTCCAGGCTTCACCGGCACCGGTCAGCACCAGCACGCCGGCGGCCGGGTCCTGCTCCAGGGTTTCCAGCACGTCGATCATTTCCCGGTTCAGGGTCGGGCTCATGGCGTTGCGTTTTTCCGGGCGATTGAGAATGACCCAGGCGATGCCCTCTTCGATTTCGACCTTGACCGTTGTCCAGCGACCTTCGTAATTGCTCATGGCGATGCTCTCTTGTTCTTGGCTTGACGATGGGTAAAAACTAAACCGACAAACTAGTTATGTCAATTAACTATTAATAGAATTAACCAATTTATTTATCATCAAGGACCTCGCCAAAGCCACAGGGTGTGAGACTTCCCGTAGCTATCCCCGCCCAACCTCGGCAAACTAGATAGCCTTATTAACCGCCAGCCCAAGGAATTTCCCTGCAATGGCCAAGCCTTCAAAGAGCGCCGCTGCCCTTGAGTCCGCCGTCGACAGCGGCGAAATCCAGGCGCCGCTGGACTCCGCCCTCGACGAGTTGATCGGCTACGCCATGCGTCGGGCCCAGTTGAAACTGTTCCAGAACCTGATCAGCCGGCTCTCGGCCCATGACCTGCGCCCGGCGCAATTCTCGGCCCTGGCAATCATCGAACAGAACCCCGGGCTGATGCAGGCCGACCTGGCCAGGGCCCTGGCCATCGAGCCGCCGCAAGTGGTGCCCCTGCTGAATAAACTGGAAGAGCGGGCGCTGGCGGTCCGTGTGCGCTGCAAACCGGACAAGCGCTCCTATGGGATATTCCTCAGCAAGACCGGTGAGGCCCTGCTCAAGGAACTCAAGCAAATCGCCGCGCAAAGTGACCTCGACGCCACCTCAGCCCTCGACACCGAGGAGCGCGAACAGCTGCTGCGGCTGCTGAAGAAGGTCTACCAGGCCTGACGCAAGACGCCGGCCGCTCCCAGGGAACGGCCGGCGCCGGTTTCAACGCACTCGCAGGATCACCAGATCGGCACGCTGTAGACCACCAGGAAACGGGTCTGGTTTTCATCGCGAAACGCCGCGCCAGTGGGGAAGTCATTGCGGTAGATCGACTTGCGCGCGATCAGCCCGACATCCTTCAGTGGGCCACTCTGGATCACATAGCCCAACTCCATCTGGAACTCGCGCTCCTTGCGGTCCTGGGCATTGAAGGCCGCCAGTTCGATATGGTCGCCGCGCACATAGCGCAGGCGACTCTTGAGCCCGGGCACCCCGGATGCGGCAAAGTCATAGTCGTAGATGGCTTGCCAGGTGCGCTCCTTGGCGTTGAGAAAGTCCGAACTCATGGTCAGCTCGCTCATGCCCATCAACTCGGTGCCGGAGAGGTAGGGCGTGGCCGTGTCGCCACTGGCGTGCATGTAGCCCAGGCTGACCCGGTGCCCGCCGAACTTGTAGCCAAACAGCGCCGAGAGGTTGCGGTTGTCGACCTTGCCGGCCTTGGCACTGCCGTCTTCACGGCTGAAAAAGCTGCGCAGGTCGCTGCTCAGCACACCGTCGCCCAGGGGCAGGTTGTGCAACAGGGCCAGGGTGTCCTGCTGGTAGAGGTCAGCCACTTGCGCGTGATAGGCCCGCAGGCTGAGGTCCTTGTTGACCTGGTAATCGCCCCCCAGGTACGCCAGGTGCGAAGTGCTGGCAGTGGCATTGAAACGCCGGTTGGGCGAGGCAATGGTCATCGCCTGATAGTCGCTGGAGTCGCGCTTGTTGATGCGGTCGATATAGCCGGTGTTGAGGGTCAGGCCGTCGATGTCCTTGGAGCTCAGGGTGGTGCCGCGAAACGTCTGCGGCAGCAGGCGCGACGGGCTGGCAAAGGCGAACGGCAGGAAGATCGAAACATCGCCGGTCTTCACCGTGGTCTGGGCAAACCGCAGTTTGGCGGTGGGTGCCAGCCGCGAGTATTGATCCGCGGCGCGCTTGTCGCTGGCCGACACCGGCAGCAGCTCGGTGCCGCTGCGGTCCGGCGAGGAGTCGAGCTTGACCCCCAGCAGCCCGCGCACATCCAGGCCAAAGCCGACGGTGCCCGCGGTGAAGCCCGACTCCATGTTCATGATGAAACCCTGGGCCCATTCCCGTGCGGCCGTCTTCGCCCCGTCGTCCTGGTAGTCGCGATTCATGTAGTAGTTGCGCAGGGTCAAGGTGCCGTGGCTGTCGTCGATAAAACCCGCCGCCCAGAGTTGGCCGGGCAACACGCTCAAGCCCAGCAAGGCCAGGGCCAGGCCCGAATGAAGACTGGACGCACAGGAAGCTGACGCAGCCGCAACGGCGTTGGATGGGAGATCTGGCATGTTCGATGTCCATTTTTTGTTGTTGTTTTAGGTGTCGAGCGAGGGCCTTGCAGCCGACGTCGCGGACAGAGAATGGAAACAGCCAAAGCCTTCCGTCAACCGCAAATGTCCGATAATCGAACATTAATAATATTATCTATTTTTTAGTTGTATTTGGATTGATAGGTTAACAACCTGATTAATATAGGTTTATCTGAATTTTTTGGATGAAATTAAGGCGCTATTCATTTTTTAGTTATCTTTGTTATCTTAATTGTCAGCCAGCGGCTCCGGCGCATTCCGTGTCGACGCCTGACTGGCCACCACAACAAAAACAACAATGAGGTTTGCCCATGGACAGTCCATCGCGTCGCTCGACGCTGACCATTGCTTTGTGCTTTATCGTTGCGCTGATCGAGGGGTTCGATCTGCAAGCGGCCGGCACCGCCGCCGCCGGGTTGCGCCAGAGCTTTGCCCTGGACCCGAAGATGATGGGTTGGGTGTTCAGCGCCGGGATCATCGGCCTGCTGCCCGGGGCGTTCTTCGGCGGCTGGGTCGCCGACCGTATCGGGCGCAAGAAAATTCTGCTCGGCGCGGTGCTGCTGTTCGGCCTGTTCTCGCTGTGCACGGCGTATGTCGAGGGCTATTCGAGCCTGCTGCTGGTGCGCTTCATGACCGGCCTCGGCCTTGGCGCGGCGCTGCCCAACCTGATCGCCCTGTGCGCCGAAGCGGTGAGCGAGCGTCGCCGTGGCACGGCCATCAGCATCATGTATTGCGGCGTGCCCCTGGGCGGCGCGCTGGCGGCCGTGGTGGCGATGTTCTCCAGTGAACATTGGCAGACCACCTTCATCATCGGCGGCCTGGCGCCGTTGCTGGTGGTACCGCTGATGGCCTGGTTGCTGCCCGAATCCAGTGCCTTTCGCCAACACACCGCCAGTGCCAGCCACAGCCGAGCTTCCACGGCCCAGGCGCTGTTCGGCGAAGGTCGCGCACGCACCACCCTGGCCTTGTGGCTGAGTTACTTCTTCACCCTGACCGTGATGTACATGCTGCTCAACTGGCTGCCGTCGCTGCTGCTCGAACAAGGCTTCAGCAAACCCCAGGCGGGGCTGGTGCAGATGCTGTTCAACATCGGCGGCGCCCTCGGTTCGTTGCTCGGCGGCCTGCTGCTGGACCGCTGCAACGGGCTCAAGGTGGTGCTGTTTGTGTACGCCGGGTTGCTGGCGGCGCTGGCCGGGGTTGGGTTGTCGGTGGGCATTGTGCCTATGGCCGTGGCCGGGTTTGCTGCGGGGCTGTTCGTGATGGCCGCACAATTGGTGCTCTACGCCCTGGCACCGCCCTCCTACCCGACCGCGGTGCGTGCCACCGGCGTTGGCGCAGCTGTGGCCATCGGCCGCCTGGGCTCGGTTGCCGGCCCCCTGGCCGCCGGGCAGATCCTCGCCGCCGGCGCCGGCACCGCTGGCGTCCTGCTGGCCACCTCCCCTGGCCTGGTCATCGCCGCGCTGTCGATCCTCACCGTCATCGCCCGCGCCGACGCTGCTGCGCAACTCAAACCGGCGCATTGAGCCGGGGCGGCAACGCCGGCTCGCGCGACCTTGCCTGGGGCTGCGGCAACCCCCGGCCCCACCCGGGCGTTGCCGCGGTCAACGCCTCAGAGGCTCAGGCAGATTTTTCCCAGGTGTGCACCCGAGGCTTCATGGGCGAAGGCCTTGGCGATATCCGCCAGGGCGAAAGTGCTGTCGATGATCGGTTTGATACCGGTGGCTTCCAGGCCCCGGACCATCTCGATCTGCTGCTGGCGGCTGCCGACAATCAGACCCTGCAGACGCTGTTGCTTGGCCATCAGCGCTGCCGTCGGCACCGGTCCGGCCCAGCCGGTGAGCACGCCGATCAGGGCGATATGCCCGCCGATGCGGCAGGCATTGATGGACTGCGGCAAGGTGCCTGGGCCACCGACTTCCACCACATGATCGACGCCGCGGCCGCCGGTCAGCTTGAGCACTTCAGCGCCCCACTCCGGGTGGGTGCGGTAATTGATGGTGTGGTCGGCCCCCAGCTCGCGGACCTTGGCCAGTTTGGCGTCCGATGAGGACGTGGCAATCACCGTGGCGCCCATGGCCTTGGCCAGTTGCAGGGCGAACATCGACACCCCACCGGTGCCCAGCACCAGCACGGTTTCCCCGGCCTTGAGCGCGCCGTCCACCACCAGTGCGCGCCAGGCGGTCAGGCCGGCGGTGGTCAGGGTCGCCGCTTCGGCATGGCTGTAGCCCTTGGGCGCGTGGGTGAACCAGTGGCTGGGCTGGATCACCACTTCACAGGCGTAACCGTCGACCCCATCACCTGGGGTGGTGCTGAAATCGGCAATCGCCGGGGCGCCATCGTGCCAATGGGGGAAGAAGCAGGACACCACGGCATCGCCGACCTTGAACTCGCTGACGCCCTCGCCCACCGCTTCCACCACCCCGGCACCGTCGGCCATGGGAATCCGCCCGTCGGCGGTCGGCAGCGCGCCGGTCACCACCGCGTAGTCGTGGAAGTTCAGGGAGCAGGCATGGATGCGCACACGGATCTGCCCGGCGCCGGGCTGGCCAGGGTCCGCCAGCGTCACGGCATTGAGGTTGTCCAGGGATGCCGGAAGGCTGAGCTTGATGGCTTGCATGGGATGCTTCTCCAGGGTTCAAAAATCTTCTTCGGGCCGCCGCCCAGAGCGCCGACCCTACCAGGGGGCTCACCCTAACACCGATGCCGATTCTCTGTTGCCGCCGCCGGGGCGCCAACCCGTGAGTTCAACCAAGCCCCCGGCCAGCCGCCACGATCAAGCTGCGCCGGCCCGCACAAAACACTGTTCGGTCACCGCCACGCCCCACTGCTCGCCCGGTTGCTCCTGCACCCGTTCAAAGCCGTGTTGCTCATACAGCGTGCGCGCCGCATCCAGGCCCTTGAACGTCCACAAGCGGGTGGCCGCAAAACCCCACTGGTCACAGAAGTCCAGGGCCTCGACCAGCAGCCGCCGGCCCAACCCCTGACCGCGCGCCGAATCATCGAGGATGAAGCAACGCAGGATCGCCTCGCCGCCCGCGCCCTCCCCATCAATAGCGATGGAGCCGACAATCCGCTCGCCCCGCAGCGCCACCCAGACCTGGTTGCGCGGGTTGTGCAAACGCCCCATCAGCTCAGCCATGTCCGCGGCCACCAGGCTCTCGAAGGGCTGCCCGAAACCGGCCCGGGCGGCGTAGTAGCTGGCGTGCATCTCGGCAATACGGCCAATCACTCCGGGCCGGTAGCCACAGGCGATGGACCAGCACTCGGGCGGCTCGGGCGGTTCGAGCACCTCGCCCAGGCGCACGGCACGCAGTGCCCGGGCGTAGTCGGCGATGCCCGTCGCGGCACCCCGCTGCTGTTGCCCGCTCAGCTGCGCCAGGGCCGCGGCCACCTGGGCCTGGGCGAAACGGTCGATGCCGCCCAGGGTCTGGGCCCCCTGAGCGGTGAGTTGCAGGCGCTTCGAGCGGGCATCCTGCGCATCGGCCTGTTCGCTGATCTCGCCGGCCTTCAGCAGTTTGCGCACCAGACGGCTGACGCTGGATTTTTCCAGCCCCAGCAGCAGCACCAGATCGCTGGCGGTCAAGGCATTGCCCTGGCCGATCTCCAGCAGCGCATGCACCGCTGAGGGCGGGTAGTCGGTGGCGGCCAGGGTGTTCTGCAGGAAGCCCAGCTCACGGACCATCTGCCGCGAAGCCTGGCGCAACTGTGGAACAAGGCCAACGAATGGGTTCGACATCGGGGTGACCTCGCACAGTGGGTATTTAGTTGTAGCTTACAACCATTTAACCGACAAGCCCGATGCGCTCAGGCCCTGACCTGCGGGAAGTGCAAGCCCTGACCGGCAGCGATAAAAACCCAAGCACCCACTAATGAGAAGCATTACCATAAACGTTTTCTCGCCCACCTCGTCTCCGGAACCCTCATCGATGGTGCCCAACTCTTCGCTACAGCACGCCGTAGGCGAGCTCTACGCCCAGCATCACAACTGGGTGGTGCAACTGCTGCGGCGCAAGCTCGGCAACCAGGACCAGGCCATGGACCTGGCGCAGGACACTTTCCTGCGCATCCTGCGCAGCGAACAATTGCCGCAGCTACGCGAACCCCGGGCCTACCTCAATACCGTGGCCAGCCGCCTGTGCGGACAGTATTTCCGCCGTCAGGCCCTGGAGCGGGCGTACCTGGAATCCCTGGCGCAGTTGGAGCCACAGCACCAACCCTCGCCGGAAACCCGCCTGCTGGTGCTCGAAGCCCTGGACGCCGTGGGCCAGGTACTGGACGGCCTCGGCGCACGGGTGCACGAGGTGTTTTTGCTGTCCCAGCTCGAAGGCCTGACTTACCCGCAGATTGCCGAGCGCCTGCAGCTCTCGGTCAACGTGGTGCAGAAAGCCATGCTCAAGGCCTACCGTCATTGCTACGCGGCGGTGTACCCGGGATGAACGCCTTTCAGCCGGTGGACGATCAGGGCGCCGTGGACCAGCGGGTGCTGGACCAGGCCCTGGAGTGGCTGGTGCTGCTGCAATCGGGCATCAGCAACCCCGAGCAGCAGGCCGCCTGCCTGGCCTGGCGGCGGGCCGACCCGCAGCATGAACTGGCCTGGCAGCGCCTGGCCGGCATCGGCCAGAACCTGCGCGACAGCACCCGCAGCCTGCCCGCGGACCGTGCCCGGCAGCTGCTGCAGGCCCGCAGCCACCCCGGGCGGCGCACCCTGCTCAAGGGCATCGTCGGGCTCGGCGTAGTGGCCGCCAGCAGTTGGAGCGTGCGCGAGCGATGGCTGTTGCCGCAGCTGTTCAGCGACTACCACACCGCCACCGGCGAGCGCCGGCAACTGCAACTGGCCACCGGCGCCAGCCTGCAACTGGACACCCGCACCAGCCTCGACCAGCAGGCCAGCCCCCAGGGCCTGCAACTGCGGCTCAACAGTGGCCGCCTGCTGTTGACCCTGGGCAACGCCGCACCGCTGCGGATCGTCACCGCCGATGCGCGAATACTTCTGGCGCCGCAGTCGCAACTGATCATTAGCGTCGGCTTGCCGGGCAATCACGGCACCCGGGTGCAGGTGCTGGCCGGCAGCGGCTCACTCAGTAGCGCCGAGCGCCCTGCGTTGAGCCCGGGCCAGCAAGTGGACATCCGCCAGCAGCGGATCGGCGCCCTGGCAGCAGTGCCCGCCTCGGCCAGCGCCTGGACCCAGGGCCTGCTGATCGCCGAACGCCAGCCCCTGGGCGAGGTGATCGCCGAGCTCGACCGCTATCGCCCGGGCCTGCTGCGCTGCGCCAGCGAGGTCGCCGGGTGGCGAGTCTCTGGCTCGTTCTCCCTGGACCAGCCGGATGCCAGCCTCGACTTGCTGGCCCGAACCCTGCCGATTCGCGTCCGCCGAGTCATGGGTTACTGGACCTCGGTGGAAGCCGCCTGAGTTTTTCTGGTTTTTTTTCCAGGCCGGCGGCAGTTTTTTCAATCTCGTGCATCAAGACCAGGGAAGAAGCTGAAAAACAGCTCAGCGCCAACCCTTCCCAACCCACGGACTTTCTCTATGCACACTCGCCTCACGCCCCTTGCCGCGGCCCTGCGCTCGCTACTCATCGGCCTGTCGATCGCCAGCGCCAGCCTGCCGCTGCTGGCCGCCGAAGCCGGCGCCGCCGTGACCGACAGCCAGCAACGCGACTACGCCATCGCCCCGGGCAACCTGGACCAGGTGCTGGGGGCCTTCGGCCAGCAATCCGCGACCATGATCGCCGTCGATGCCAGCCTCAGCGCTGGCAAGCGCAGCAACGGCCTGAACGGCCGCTTTGCCATTGGCGAAGGCCTGCACCAGCTGCTGGCGCCCCTGGGCCTGCAAGCGCTGGCCGAGGGCGCGGGGTATCGGGTGGTCCAGGCCAGCGGCAGCGAACGGGTCGAGCTAGGGGCGACCACGGTCAGCGCCAACCAGTTGGGCACCATCACCGAAGGCAGCGGCTCCTACACGCCGGGCACCATCGCCACCGCCACCCGCCTGGTGCTGACACCCCGGGAAACCCCGCAGTCGATCTCGGTGGTGACCCGCCAGGTGATGGACGACTTCGGCCTGAACGCCATCGACGACGTGATGCGCCACACCCCGGGCATCACCGTCTCGACCTATGACTCCGAGCGCACCAACTACTACTCCCGCGGTTTCTCCATCGTCAACTTCCAATACGATGGCATTCCGACTCTGCGCGACACCCAGTACTCGGCAGGCCAGACCCTGACCGACATGGCCATTTATGACCGCGTCGAAGTCCTCAAGGGCGCCACCGGCCTGCTCACCGGCGCCGGTGGCGCTGGCGGCACCATCAACCTGATTCGCAAGAAGCCGACCGCCGATTTCCAGGGCCACATCGAACTGGGTGCCGGGACCTGGGACAACTACCGCACACAGATCGACGTCAGCGGACCCTTGACCGAAACCGGCAACGTGCGCGGCCGGGCAGTGGCGGCCTATCAGGACAAGAAGTCCTTCCTCGATCACTACTCGCGCAAGACCGGCGTGTACTACGGCATCCTCGAAGTCGACCTGGACGAAGACACCCTGCTGACCCTGGGTGCCGACTACCAGGACAGCGACCCGAAAGGCTCCAGCTGGACCGGCTCGCGCACGGTCTACGATGCCGTTGGCAATCGCCTGGACCTGCCGCGCTCGTTCAACAACGGTCCGAAATGGAGCTCATGGGCCCAATACAGCCGCACCGCCTTCGCCACCCTCGAACACAGCTTTGCCAACGGCTGGGTGACCAAGGGCCAGTACAACCATCAGATCAACGGCTACGACTCGCCCCTGGGCTACATTTCCCAGGACAGCGCCACCGAAAGTTCGATCTGGGCGCAGAAGTACACCGGCGAAACCACCGCCGACAGCCTGGATGTCTACGCCTCGGGGCCCTTCGAATGGCTCGGCCGCGAGCACCAACTGGTGGTCGGCCAGTCGCTGTCCATTGCCAAGTGGAAGGGCAAGGATTACGGCAGACCCACCTTTTTCGATAACACCTACGACTTCTACCAATGGCACGGTGAAGCCATCGAACCCCGGTGGAACCAACCCACCAAGATCAATGACCTGACCACACGCCAGACCGGCTCATACGTCACCGGGCGCTTCAGCCTGATGGATGAACTGCACCTGTTGCTCGGCGCCCGGCTCGCCAACTACCAGGTCACCGGTACCCGTGACAGCCAGACAAGCGGCAAGGTGATCCCCTATGCCGGCCTGGTGTACGACCTCAACGACAACTTCTCCACCTATGCCAGCTATACCGAGATCTTCCAGCCCCATACCGAATACGAGGACCGGACCGGCAAGATGCTGGAGCCCAACGAAGGCAAGAACTATGAGCTGGGTCTCAAGGGCGAGTTCTTCGACGGCCGCCTGAATACCAGCCTCGCCTATTTCGAAGTGCATGAAAAAAACCGGCCGCTGGCAGACACCCTGTTCAACTCGATTCCGGGCAACGACCGCGCCTATGTAGGCACCGAAACCAAGACCAAAGGCTATGAGGCAGAGATCTCCGGCGAACTCAGCCCCGGCTGGCAGTTGCAGGCCGGCTACACCCACAAGATCGCCCGCGATGCCGAGAACCAGAAGGTCTCGACCTGGGAGCCGCAAGACCAGGTCAGCTTCTACACCCGCTACAAGCTCAAGGGCGACCTGGACAAACTCACCCTCGGCGGCGGCGCACGCTGGCAGAGCGCTGGCTGGCAGACGCTCTACAACAGCGGCAAGCGGCGTTCCGAAGAGTTCACCCAGGACCCGTACTGGCTGGTGGACCTGATGGCCCGCTACCAGCTCAGCGAACACCTGTCGGCGACCCTCAACGTCAACAACCTGTTCGACAAGGTGTACTACACCAATATCGGCTTCTACACCTCGGCCTACTATGGCGACCCGCGCAACGTCATGGTCACCACCCGCTGGGACTTCTAAAACCCCGACCTCGTCGTGGCCCGCCCCGGCAGCGGCTGGCCACGGTGCTTGCCGCCCTCCCCCGTAGCATTTGCTAACCCTTGCCGCCGACCGTTGCGCCGAAATTCCTGTGGCGGTCGCGGCACATCTGGTAAAACCCGCTCTCGACTGTTGTGTGGTGAAGCCTTCCATGTCCCCAACCCTGTTCCAGCGCCTGCGCCGTCGCTGGTTCCCCTTGCTGTGCATGGCCGCGCTGATCGTCGGTCTGCCGGCTAGCTGCGCGGTGCTCCAGCACCAGGAACGCAAGCTGGTGTTTCGCATCGAGCCCGGCACCGCCGGCTGGTATCGCGGCCTGCCGAGCACGGTGCAGGAGTTGGAACTCAAGCCGAAAAGCTTCAAGGCCGGGCAGAACATCCACGCCTGGTGGTGGCCGGCGCAACGCGCCGATGCCCCGGCGATCCTCTACCTGCACGGGGTGCGCTGGAACCTCACCGGCCAGCTGTTTCGCATCGAGCAACTGCATGCCCTGGGCTATTCGGTGCTGGCCATCGACTACCGCGGTTTTGGCCAGAGCCACGGCGACCTGCCCTCCGAAACCAGCGTCTACGAGGATGCGCGAATTGCCTGGGAGCGGTTCAAGGTGCTGCAACCCGACGCCGGCAAGCGACTGATCTACGGCCACTCGCTGGGCGGCGCGGTGGCCATCGACCTGGCCGCCGAACTGGGTCGCCAGGCCGTCAGCGACCATACGCCGGTCGCCGCCCGCGGGCTGATTGTCGAGTCCACCTTCACCACCCTGGCGGACGCTGCGGCAGCAGTGACCAAGACCTCGCTGCCGGTGCGCTGGGTGATGTCGCAGAAATTCGACTCCATCGACAAGATCCGCGAGATCGGCATGCCATTGCTGGTGGTGCATGGCTTGAAGGACGACTACGTACCGCCACGCCTGAGCAAGGCACTGTTCGCCGCGGCCGAAGAGCCGAAGAAACTGCTGCTGGTGCCTGGTGGCACCCACAACAACAGCATGAGCCTGGCAGGCAAGGGCTATGGCCAGGCGATCAATGCCCTGCTGCGGGCCAAACCCGGCCACAACCTCGCCGGCCCGACACCCAACGCCATCCCCACCAGCTGAAGCGGGCTGGTGTAGGCGCTGGCGTGTGTAGGAGCTGGCTTGCCAGCGAAGAGGCCCGCAAGATCGCCGCATTCCCTCGCCATGAACCGTGCCCACTGGCCGCTGCGCGGTTCGCCGGCAAGCCGGCTCCTACAGGGAGAGGCCGCGTTTCTCGTAGGTGCTGTCCGGTTGCGGGCGCAGGGCTTCGCCGATGGTGCGCAACTTCAGGCAGGTCTCCTGGTACTCGCTCTCGGGGTCCGACTCGCCGACGATGCCGCAGCCGGCGAACAGGTGTGCCTGGTTGCCACGGATCAGTGCCGAGCGCAGGGCCACGGCAAACTCGCCATCGCCCTCGGCGTTCAGCCAGCCCACCGGGGCGGCGTACCAGCCGCGGTCCAGGTGTTCGTGTTCGCGGATATAGCCCATGGCCCTGCCCCGGGGCAGGCCGCCCACCGCCGGGGTCGGGTGCAGGGCGTCCACCACTTGCAGCAGGTCGACCTGGGGCCGCAACCGTCCCAGCACCGGGGTCAGCAGGTGCTGGACATGGGCCAGGCGGTGCAGCTGCGGCTGCGCTGGAATCTCCAGCATCGCGCAATACGGCTGCAACGCCTCGCGCAGGGTCTGCACCACCAGCGCGTGTTCATGGCGGTCCTTGGCACTGTCCAGCAGTGCCTGGCCCAGCTCCGCGTCCTGTTGTTCATACAGGCCACGGGCGCAGGTGCCGGCCAGGGCCACGGTGCTCAGGGTGCCCCGGGCCACCCGCACCAGGCGCTCGGGCGTGGCGCCGAGGAAACAGCTGTCACCGCGACTGAAGGCGAACAGGAACGCCTGGGGATAGGCCGCCCGCAGATGCTCCAGCAAAGGGCCACAGGGAATGCAGCGCGGCGCCTGCAGGCAGACTTCCCGGGCCAGCACCACTTTGCTCAGCTCACCGGCATTGATCTGGCCAATGGCTGCCGCGACCATGGCCTGCCATTGCTCGGCGCTCAGGGGCTGTGTGGCATTGCCAATGCCCGCCACGCTCTCCTGGCGCGGCGCGTGGGCGTAGCGTGTCTGCAGCAAGCTCCACTCGGCTTCAAGGCTGGCGGCGCAGTGGGCGACGTCGGCACCGGGTTCGACCCACACGCTGAACAGCCAATGCTGCTGCTCGCCTTCGCCCAACAGCAGGATGCGCGGCAACACCAGGGAGGTGGCAGCGAAGGATTGCCACTGGGCGCTGCGCGGCCCCTGGGGGTCGAAAGCGAAACCGCCACACAGGTAGGCCGGTCGCGGTCCCACCTGATGGGCCTGCTCCAGCAACTGGCGCCAGGCCTGGGTACTGGCGGCAAAACGTTCGCCGGCCGGCGGGCTGATTTCCTCGGTGCAGCCAAAGCCGGCCAGGCTCATGGCCCCCTGTTCACTGGACCAGAACAGGCTCTGGCCGAACACCTGGCGGTTGGCGCAGAACAGCTGCAGCGGGTCCAGGCGCTCGGCGGCCAGGCTGAATACCACCAGCACCGCGCGGCCATCACCGCGGGCTCGGGCCTCGCCTTCACGCAGGGCCCGGGTCAGCCCGGACAGACAGGACTCATTCATGCTGTGCTCCTTGCTCCAGGCCGTGCCGGGCGCGCCAGTGGCGCACTTGCTGGGCAATGTTCCAGTGGATGATCTGGGCGAACAACGGCACCACGAACAGCGGGTCCAAGCCTGCCTGTTCGGCCCATTGATGGCGCAGGGGAAGCATCGCGCTGACCCGCTCCGGGGCGGCGATGCTTTGCTCTGTGGGTTTGAACTGCGCCGCCGCCTTGACATAGGCCAGGCGCTGGCCAAGGGCCTGGATGATCTGCTCGTCCAGGGTGTCGATACCGCAGCGGATGTCTTGCAGATCGCTGCACTGCTCAGGTGTTTTCATGTCGGTGTCTGCCAAAGTGAAGATTCAGGGAGTCGAGGGCCAGGCCTGCCACGCCTGCTCGCCGTGCCCGGCCAGCAGGCGAGTCAGGTGCCTGAGCAGTTCGGCCTGCTGTTCGCGCAGGTAGAAGTGCCCGCCGGGGAACGTCTGGTAATCGGTCACCTGAGCACTGACCTCGGCCCAGGCATAGGCTTCGTCCGGGTCGACTTCAGGGTCCCGGGCGCCCAGGCACACGCTCAACGGCAGGTCCAGGGCGCGGCTGATATCGCCGTAATAGGACTCGATCAGCCGATAGTCGTTACGCAGCGCCGGCAGGTACAAGTCCCGCAGCGCCGGGTCATCGAGGGGCGACGGCGCACCGTCGGACAGGCGCCGCACCTCCTCCAGCAGCCCGGCATCCGGTCCCTGGTGCAGCTCGCTGTGACGCTGACGATGGGGCGCCGGGTGCGCGGAGACGATCAGCCGCTGGGGCGCCGAGCCCTGCTGCTGCAGACGCGCAGCCACCTCGAAGGCCAGGGCCGCGCCCATGCTGTGGCCAAACAGCACCAGTGGCCGGTCCACCAGGTCCGACAGGGCGCGGGTGATGGTGCCCGCCATCCATTCCAGGCTGCCGGGCCAGGTTTCGTCGAGCCGCTCTTCACGCCCCGGGTACTGCACGCTGACCAACTCGACGTCCGTCGGTAGCAATCCACGCCAGTCATTGAAGAAGCCGGCGCTGCCCCCGGCATGGGGAAAGCACACCAGACGGCAACGCGGCGGCTGTGGCTGCGGATAACGCCGCAACCATGCGCTAGGAGCCTTTCTCACAACACACCCTCCTCTACTTCTACGGTGGCCGGCTCTGAGCAAGGCCAGCTGACCCGAGTGTCCGGCAACCAATGGCGGACCTGTTCCAGGCACGCCGCGGCATCCAGCACCTGGGCGGCGTAATGCAGGCCTGTAGGCAGTTGCGCCCAGTGCAGGGCGCAGAACGCCGCAACGCTGCCGGTCAGGCGCGAGCCATCACTGCCCCGCAGCCAGCCACGGGCCCGCTGCAGGCGTCCGTCGCGCACGCCCTCGACTTCCACCGCCAGCACTTGGTACGGGGTACGCCCGGCCACGTCCAGGGCACTGGCCTGGACCAGCGCGGCGATGTTTTGCGCACTGTGCCGAGTCTTGGGATCCGAACCCTGGATGCGTTGCAGGGCCGCCGCCAGTTGCCCACCTTCGAACAGGTTGAAGCCCTGCCCGCTTGCGACCTGGAGATCACTGAACAGTCGCTGCTGCTCGGTGCTCAGGTAAGGCACGGCCTGCACCGCAACGCCGGGCAGCCAGTCAGGTTGCAGACCGTGCGCGGCACTCGCGGCCAACCGCACCGCACGCCCCGCGGACCAGCCGAACTGGGCCTGGCCAAAGCCGTTGCCCAGGCTCAGCAGGAAGTCCTCGGCCGCGGTCGCCGACAAGCGCCCCAGGCCTCCGGCGTAACAGCGCAGCGCCCGAACCTCCTGGAAGCGGCTCGCCAGCACCTGGGGAAACAGCCCCGAAAGCCCCGGCAGCATGCCCGCCGACAGCAGCACCCGGCGGCCGACCGGCAGCCGACCCTGCAAGCGCTGATGCAACGGGTCGTCGCCGCCCACATCCAGGTAGTCGGCGCCGGCCGCCAACGCGGCCCGGGCCACCCGGTCCAGAATCCGGTAGCTGGGGCCGGCGCAATTGATCACCAACTGGCAACCGGTGCAGAACGCCGTGAGGCTCTGGTCGTCCCACAGATCCACGGCGCGCACTTCGGCCCGGCCCCGCAGTTGCTGTTGATTCAACTGTTCAGCCTGCCGCGCATCGCGGCCACCCAGGCGCAGCTGGCAAGCGTCGGCCAGCAGCAGCGCAACCTGGCGCCCGACACTGCCGTAGGCGCCGACCAAGCCAATTACCCTGCCCCTCATGCCGCCACCTCGATTGGCGCATCGAAGGCCCGGGCCACAGCCTCCACCTGCGGGCTCTGCATGCAGCTGAAGTGATCCCCCGGCACGTCCACCACCCGCAGCTCGCCCAGGCACAGGGCCTGCCAGTAGGCACTCATGTCGCGGTGCATGCCCGGCAACACCTGGACCTCACCGCTCTGCCGGATGAACAGCATGTCGCCCTGGTACGGCGTGGCCTCGTGCAGGGCCACCGCCGCCAGGCTGTGACGCAAGACCCGCAGTTGCTCGCCCAGCCAGTCCAGGTCGCTGAGCTGGGAGCCGGCGTGCCGCATGGCTTGGGCAATCGCCTGCAAACGCTGCTCCGCAGATTTCTCCGCCAGGCGCTGCAGGCAGGCCAGGGCCGCAGCACAGTCGGCTTGCTCGCTCAGGGCCAGCAACGAACCCTGCGGCACCCGGCCCGGGGTCTGTTCCAGGACCCGGGCGATGCAGCGCTCCATGGCCTGTTCATCCGCGGGGTAACCCAACGCCAGAGGATCGGCCTGCATCACCCGGGCGAACACGTACTCGGCCAGCAAGTCGTCCTCGATCATGAATGGCACCCGGTAGCTGCTGATCACGCTCAGTTGCAGCACCTCGATGGCGCGCGCCGCCAGGCAGGCCGCCAGTTCCGTGGCCAGCAGCCCGCCGAGGCAGTAGCCGACGATGCTCACCTGGCGTCGCCCCTCAGCCTGCAAGGTGTCGGCGTAGCGCTCGGCCAACTGGCGAATCGCGGTGGCCGGTTCCAGGGCCAGGTAGGCCGGCACATCGTTGAGCACCAGCCCTTCCAGGGCCGCCTCCTCGCCCAGGGCGGCAAACAGCGCCCGATACGGTGCCAGGGTGCCGCTGCCGTCGTGGACGAAAATCCGCGTCGGCCCCTGGGCCCTGGCGCTGATGCGCACCAGTGGCGAATCGGCTTCCACCCCCTGCCCCCGCAGATACTCGGCCAGGGCGGCCACGGTCGGCTGGTTGATCAACTGCCGCAGCAGGTCGCTCCAGGGCAAGTCCCGAGCCTGGGGCAAGGCTTCGCGCAAGCGGCCCACCACTTGCGCCACCAGCAGGGAGTCGCCGCCCAGCTCGAAGAAACTCTGCTCCCGGCCCACCGCCGGCACCCGCAACAGGCTCTGCCAGACCTGGGCAATGCTGCGCTCCAGATCGTCCAGCGGCGCCGCGCCGCTGTTGACTTGCTGCTCGGGCCCGGCACTGCCGATGCGCGCCAGGGCCTGGCGGTCGACCTTGCCGTTGGCGGTCAGTGGCATCTCGTCGAGGATCTGCCAGTCCGCCGGGATCATGTAGTCCGGCAGGCGCTGGGCCAGGTGCTCGCGCAGGGCCTCTGGCGCCAGGGTCTGGCGTTCGCTCTTGAAACGGGTGATGAACAGGTGCTGGCCGATCTGCGACATCGCATCGTCGGCCTTGGGCAGGCACAACGGTGTCTCGCCCCCGGCCTCCAGCAACAGCTGCTGCCACTGCTCGCGACGGATGAAGGTGGTGTCCAGTTCAGCACGGAAATCCTCGAAGGCGCTGAGGCCTTCCTTGAACTCCATGGAGGCCATGATCTGGTAGGTGTCGCGGGTGGCTTCGATGAAGATCAGCCAGCCTCCCGGGGCGAGCATTTCCCGCAGCCGCGCCAGCACCCGGCTGGCGTGCCGTGAGTTGTGCAGCACGTTGGCGCAGAGGATCACGTCCAGGGAGTTGGCGGCCACGCCCTGGGCCCAGTGGTCCTGGTTGAGGTCGAACAGGCCGTAGCTGACCCAGGGGAAGGCGGCGAAATGCTCCCGGGCCTCGTTGAGGAAAAACTGCGACAGGTCGGTGAACTGGTAATCCACCGCCAGCCCGTCGAGGGCCGGAATCAAGTCGGCGCTGGTACCACCGACCCCGGCGCCGATTTCCAGCAGGCGCAGGCGCTGGCCCGCAGGCCGCTGGCGAATGATCTCCTGCACCGCGGCGCACACCGCCTGGTTCAGGTACTGGCTGATGAGGTTCTTGCGGTACGCACCCTCGGCCGTGTCGGTGCGGCCCTGGGGGAATAGCAGGTGCAACGGGTCGAGTTGGTCGCTCATCAGCGCCGGCAACTGCTCCTGGCTTTCGCGCAGGTAGCGCAGGACCTCGGCGCCCCAGCCGACGCTGGTTTCCAGGCTGTCGATACGCTGCCAGAGCTGGCGGTATTCGTCGCGCTCGACCTGCAGGCCCGAGTAGCTGGCCGTATCCCGGTCATGGTGCACCAGCCCCTCACGGGCCAGGGCCTGCAGCCAGCGGCGGATCAGCCGCTGGTTGCGCGGGGCGACGTCGCAATGACGCCATATCTGTTCCAGGCTGTGCCGCTGCCCCGGCTGTTCGAACAATCCCGGGCGTTGCAGGGCCAGGCCCATGGACAGCAACGCGGCGCGCTCGACGCAGGCCGACATTTCGCTCACCAACGCATCGCTCAAGCCACCGCGCACGGCCTGTGCGGCCGCCTGGGTCAGCGCCTCCAGTTGCGCCGGCCAAGGCATCGGCATCTCCCGCAGGCTGGCCCGCAGACAGGCTTGCAGGCGTCGGTCGAAGGCGCCCTCACCCGCGGCCACCACCACCGCCGACTCCACATGGGGATGGCTGAGCAACGCGCTTTCCACTTCCGCCAGTTCGATCCGGTGGCCACGCACCTTGACCTGGAAATCCTCGCGGCCAAGGAACTCGAGCAAACCGTCTTCCAGGTAGCGGCCCAGGTCGCCGGTGCGGTACAGGCGTTCGCCACTGCGCGGGTGGTCGACAAAACGCTCGGCGGTTTTCTGCGCATCGCCGAGGTAACCCAGAGCCAACCCGTCGCCCGCGATATACAGCTCGCCGGCCACCCCTTGCGGGCGGTCGCGGCCCTGTTCGTCGAGGACCATGAAGCGCTGGTTGGCCAGGGGCGTGCCATAGGGAATGCTGCGCCACTCGGGATTGACCTGCTGGATCGGGTAGTAGATCGACCAGATCGCTGCTTCCGTGGCACCGCCCAGGCTGATCAGGCGCAGGCCCGGCAGGCACTGCGCGGCTTCGGCCGGCAGGTTCAGGGCAATCCAGTCCCCCGACAGCAAGGCCAGGCGCAAGGCCGTCGGGGCCGCCGCGGGCACCGCCTGCAGGTAGTGGGTGAGCATCTGCAACTGCGCCGGCACCGAGTTCCACAGGGTCACGCCATGTTCGCGGGCACATTCGGCCCAATGCGACGGATCGGCACGGCGTTGCGGCTCCGGCAGCACCAGGGCGCCGCCCACCGCCAACAGGCCGAAGATGTCGTACACCGACAGGTCAAAGCCCAGGCTGGCCAGGGCCAGCACCCGGTCATCGGCCTCGATGGCGAAGCGTTGGTTGATGTCAACGAGGGTATTGAGCGCAGCCTGGTGGCTGATCATCACCCCCTTGGGCACCCCGGTGGAGCCCGAGGTGTAGATCACGTAGGCCAGTTGCTGCGGGTCGCTGTTCAGGCTCGGCAACGCCCGTTGCGCCGCCCGCGGGCCCTGGTCCACCGCGATCACCTGGGTCACCCGCGACGGCCAGCCCAGGCTGTCGCTCAACCAGGACTGGCTGAGCACCCGGCCGACCTCGGCGTTGTCGAGGATCAGCGCGCGTCGGGCCTCGGGCTGGTTGGTGTCCAGGGGCAGGTAGGCGGCCCCGGCGCGGAGGATGCCAAGCACCGCGATCACCTGTTCCAGGCCCTTGTCCATGCACACCGCGACCCGCTCGCCGGGTTGGCAACCGGCGTCCAGCAGGGCCTCGGCCACGGCTTCGGCGCGTCCGGCCAGTTCGCCGTAGCTCAACTGCGCGGCGCCCTGGATCAGCGCCACGCGCTGGGGCGCGGCGGCGGCCTGTTGCCAGAAAGGCTGGTGCAACAACCCGCTCGGCAGCGCTTGCGCGGTCTGGTTCACCAGTTCGCGCTGCAGGCGCTGCACCGCCGGCAACTCCAGGCAGTCGTCCAGGGTCCAGGCCGAGGGTTCCCGGGCCAGGCGCTTGAGCAAGCGTTCGAAAGTGTCGAACAGGTCATCGAGCAAGGCCGCGCTGAACACCCCTTCGCGGATGTCCCAGTTGATCGCCAGGCCGTTGTCGCGCTCGCTGACCTGACAGTCGATCAGCACCTGGGGCGTCTGGCTGATGCCGAACACCAGTTCGGCGCCAGGCATGAACGCCCCGCCGCCGCTTTCACCACCGGCCCCGAGGGTGCTGGTGAAGGCGTAGGGCATCAGCGCCGCGTCCTGGCCCTTGCGCCGCGCCAGTTCGCGCAGCACTTCGATGCCCGAGCACAGCCGGTGGTCCATGTCCTGCCACAGCTGTTCCTGCAACTGCTGGCTGCGCTGGCCGAAACTGCCGCCTTGCAGGGTCTGTACTTGCAGCAGCTCCACCGAACTGAAGTCGCCCACCAGGCGATCCACCTGGGGGTGCAACGACAGGCGATTGAGCAAGGTCAGGCTCAGGCAGAAATCCCCGCGCCGGCTCCAGCGCCCCAGGGTTTCGGCGTAGGCCGAGAGGATTGCCGCCGACACCCCGACCCCGGCCGCCGCGGCGTTCAAGCGCAGGGCGTTGCAGTCCCGGGCTTCCAGGCTCATGGCCCGGCGCTGGAAGCGCGGCCCGCTGGGCGCCCCCAGCAGCGGCAGTTCCGGTGCTCCCGGCAGGCCGTCGATCCGCTCCCACCAATACTGCCGATCCCGCTGGTAACGCGGTTGCTCACGCAGGCGGCGCTCCCCCAGCACGTAGTCGCGGAAACTGATCTGCGCCGGCGCCGGCAAGGCTTCGCCGCGATACAGCTGCTGCAACTCGGCCAACAGCATGCGCACGCTCTGGTAGTCGCAGACCAGCAGGTCCACCGACAGGTGCAGGCGCGACTGCTCGCGGCCCTGGCTCACCCGCAATTCGATCAAGGGCCATTGTTGCGGCGTGGCGCGGCGCAGCTCCATGCGCTCGCGCAGGGCCTGCAAGGCGCTGCCGTCATCGTCGCGCAGGTCATGGCACGGGATCGAGTAGTGCGGCACCTGGGGCAGGATGCGCTGGTAGCCCTCCTCCAGCACCACCGCGCGGAGCATTTCGTGGCGCGCGATCAACTGGTTCCAGGCGCGCTCCAGGCGTGCCGGGTCGAGGTCTTGCTGGGCGAATTCCAGGTAGCCGTGGCACGCCACGCCGCCGTAGCTGAAAGCGTTGGTGCGGCCCATCAGGTAGGCCGCCTGGACGTCGGTCAGCGGAAAGGGTTCTTCGCGGGCCGAATGGTCGGCCTCCAGGGTCGGCATCTGCGCCGCCTGCAGGGCCTGCAGCAGCGCGTCCTTGTGTGCGCGCAGTTGCTGCAGGCGCGCCTCGTCCATCACCCCGGCCGGGGCCCGGTAGCGCAGGCGGCCCTGTTCTTCCCAGAGTTCCACGCCCCGTTGTTGCAGGTCCTGTTGCAGTTCTTGCAGCGTCATAACACGCCCTCCACCATTGCGTTCTGATTGACGGGCCGCTGCTCCCGGCGCGAGGCAAGCAACTGCCCCTGCAGGGCCACGGTGGCCGCGTTGAAAAAATCCTTGAGCGACAGCTCCAACTGGAACTGCCGGGCGATGCGTTCGATCAGCCGGGCCGCCAGCAAACTGTTGCCGCCCAGGGCGAAAAAGCCCTGGTGCCGGCCCACCCGTGGCACCTCCAGCAGTTCTTCCCAGAGCGCGGCCACGGCTTCTTCCCAGGGGCCTTGCGGGGGTTGCTGGTTGTCGGGCTGGATGCCCCGGCGCTGCTCCTGCAGCAGCCACGCCAGCGCGGCGCGGTCGACCTTGCCATTGGCGCTCAGGGGCAGTTCCGGCAGGTTCAGCCAGCTGTCCGGCAGCATGTGCTCCGGCAGCCACTGGGCCAGCCACTGGCGCATGGCGCTGGCCTCGGGCAACGTCTCGCAGCCCACCAGCGCCACCGCCAGCTGGCGCTCGGCACCCGGCAGGATCAGGCTCACGGCGCGACTCACCGCCGGGTGGCGTTCCAGGGCCACGTCGATTTCCGCCAGCTCGATGCGAAAGCCGCGGACCTTGACCTGATGGTCCAGGCGTCCGAGAAACTCCAGGGTGCCGTCGGCCCAGTAGCGGCCCTGGTCGCCGGTGCGGTACCAGCGCTGGCCAGCATGTTCGACAAAGCGCTGGGCGCTGAGGGTCGGCAGGCCGCGATAACCGGCGGCCACCCCATCGCCGCCGATCCACAGTTCACCGGGCACCCAGTCCGGGCAGTCGTGGCCCTGGCTGTCCACCACCCGCAAGCACTGATTGTCCAAGGGCCGGCCATAGGGGATAGAACGCCAGTGCGCGGGGACCTCGCCCACCTCCTGCACGTTCGACCAGATGGCCGCCTCGGTGGCGCCGCCCAGGGCCACGAATTGCAGCGGCCGGCCGGCGGCCTGGCGCAAGCGCCGCGGCAGGTCGAGCCCGACCCAGTCGCCGGACACCATCGCCAGGCGCAGCGACCCGAGCCCGCCAGCGTCACGCACCTGCAGGGTGAGCATGTCCAGCAACGCCGGCACCGAGTTCCACAGCGTCACCTGCTGTTCACGGATCAGCCGCAGCCATTCCTGGGGCTCCTTGCGGCGTTCATCGGCGGGCAGCACCAGGGCGCCGCCGACGCTCAGGAGGCCGAACAGGTCATACACCGAGAGGTCGAAATCCAGGGCTGAAACCGCCAGGACCCGGTCCTCGGCACCGACCCGATAACGGCGATTGATCGCCTCGACGGTGTTCATCGCCGCGCCGTGACACAGCTCCACGCCCTTGGGTTCACCGGTGGTGCCAGAGGTGAAGATCACATAGGCCAGGGCGCTCGGCGCCTGCGCCACCGGTTCGACCAGGGCGCTTGCCGTACGGGCATGGGCCAGGGTCACCACCTGCAGTGCGGCGAGCCACACGCCGCCCTCGCGCCGGGGCGCGTCGGTGATCACCAGCCGCGCTCCGGCACGCTGATAGATCTGGTCGCGGCGTGCCGCCGGCTGTTCCACCCCGACCGGTACATAGACCGCACCCGCGGCGAGAATCCCCAGCACCGCGATCACCTGTTCGCGGCCCTTGGGCAAGGTGATCGCCACGGCGTCACCGGGTTGCACGCCCCAGTCCAGCAAGGCCCCTGCCAGTTGCAGGGCCTCTCGGGCCAGCTCGACGTAACTCAGGGTGCCCTGCTCGCAGATCAGCGCTGCCCGTTCGGGCTGCCGCCGGGCCTGGAGGAAAAAGCCCTGGTGCAACAGCTGCGCCGGGCTGGCATGGGCGGTGTGGTTGGCCGCCTGGCGCACCTGCTGCTGACTCTCGGGCAAGGGCAGCGGCGCCGGCTGTTGCCAGTCATTGGCACAGAGCCACAGCAGCAACTGGCGATAGCCATCGAACATCTGCTCCAGCAGGCCTTCGGGGAACAGGGCCGGCACCGCATCCCAGTTCAGCAGCAGGCCATCGGCCAGCGGATAGCTCTGGTGATCCAGCCACACCTGGGGGGTTTGCGACAGGGCCCAGCCGGGTTCCCCCAACTGCTGGCGGCACGTCTCATCGACAAACGCCGGGCCCAGGTTGCAGGCGAACACCACCGGCGCGCCCTGGCCCGCGCCCTGGCGCAACCGTGCGCGTTCGCGCAGTACCTCAACCCCAGGCCAGGCGCTGTGGGCGATGTCGCGGTGCAACTGGGCCTGTAAGGCCAGGGCCTGCTGGCAGAAGTCCGCCGCTTGGCGCTGGTCCACTTCCAGCAGCACCAGGTTGGAAAAATCCGCCAGCAGATGGGGCACGCAAGGGTGCAGCTCCTGGCGATTGAACAGCGGCACATTGAGCAGAAAATGCTGGCTGGCGCTCCAGCGCCCCAGCACCTGGGCATAGGCGCAGGCGAGAACGCTGGCCAGGGTCAGGCCGTGACGTCGGGCCCGCTCCTCTAGGGCCTGCAGTTGGCACAGGTCGAGGCGCATGGCCAGGCGCTGGAAACGCGGGCGACCAAGAGTCTGCGGATCTTGCGCCAGGGGCAGTTGCGGGCCATCCGGCAATGCATCCAGGCGCGCCAGCCAGTAGTCCCGGGCTGCCGCCAGTTGCGGCGCACGCGCGGCCTGCTCCGCCTTCAGGTAATGGGCGAAATCCCAGTCCAGGGCGGGTAACTGCTGCTCCTGGCCGGCATGGATCAGCGCCAGGTCGCGCAGCAGGATGCCGATGCTGAGGACGTCGGCCACCAGCAGGTCGATGTTCAGGTGCAAGCGGCTGCGACCTTCGGGCAAGCGGCTCAGTTGCACATCGAAGACTTCGCCGCGGGTCACGTCCAGGCAACGCTGGGACAGCCGTTCGCGGATCGCGTCCAGGGCCTCGGCGGCGGCCACGCAGGAAGCCTCGCGCAGGTCGTGCACGGTCAGCCCCGGCCAGGGGCTCTGGGGCAGGATGCGCTGGCAGGTGTCGCTGATGAAGCAGGCCCGCAGCATCGGGTGGCGCTGGCACAGGCGCCGCAGCGCCTGCTCCAGGTGCTGGGGTTCGAGGCCGTGGCCGTCCAGTTCCTGGTACAGGTGGCAGCCCACGCCGCCCAGGGACATGGCCGGATCGCGGCCGAACCAGTAGGCCTGTTGCAACGAGGTCAGGCCGAAATCCGTGCTCGGCTCGGCACTGGCCACGGCCTGCAGGCGCGGCGCAGGTGTGCCGCGCCGAGCCTCGATCAGCGCCCACCAGGCCTGCAGGGTCGGCTGCTGGATCAGTTCGGCAAAGCCCAGGGTCACGCCTTCGGCGGCCAGCAGGGCCGGCAGGCGCATGATGCTCACCGAGTCGAGCCCCTGCTCGATCAACGAGGTATCTGGCTCCAGGTCTTCGGCGGCGTAGTGCAACAATCGTGCAATGCCTTCGCAGAGTCCTTGGGGGGAATCACTCAGGCCGGCGTCCGCTGGATGAGCGCGTGCCAGTGCTGGGTTATCAGTCATGGTGGACGTTCCTTTGGGGTACGGAAGGGGGTGGTCGCAAGCGCCAGCGATTGATCGCCTCGCGCTCGTGGAACAGTTCGCGATAACGGCCCGGGGCCGCCATCAATTGGGCATGGTTGCCGCGCTGGGCCAGTTGTCCCTGGTCCAGCAGGAGGATCTGCCCGGCGCTGGGAGCCAGGGTCGGCTTGTGGGTCACCAGCAGCACCGTGTGCTTGCGGGCCAGCGCCAACAGGCTGTGGTTGACCTGCGCTTCGCTGATGGCATCGAGGGCCGCGGTGGGTTCGTCCAGCAGGACCAGCGTCGCGTCCTTGAGCAGCACCCGGGCCAGGGCCAGGCACTGGCGCTCGCCACCGGACAGGCTGACGCCGCCCTCGCCGACCCGGGTCTGCCAGCCCTGGGGCAAACGCTGGGCCAGGCGTTCGAGGCCGGTGGCGCGAGCGGCCGCCATCAGTTGCTCGTCCGTGGCTTCGGGCCGTCCCAGCCGCAGGTTGTCCAGCAGGCTGGCGGCCAGCGGCGGGCAGTCCTGGAACATCAGTGCGATGGACTCATCTCGGCGCTCGGCCGACAGCTGGCGCAGGTCGACGCCGCCCAGCAGAATCGCGCCGCTATCGGGATCGCTGAAGCGCGCCAGCAAGCGCAGCAGGCTCGACTTGCCGGAGCCCGAGGCCCCCACCAGCAGGTTCAGCGAACCCGGTTCCAGGGTGAAACTGATGCCCTGCAAGATCGGCTGGCCCTGGCGGATCAGCCCCAGGTCGCGCACGTCCAGTTGCTGGCCATCGGGCTCCCGGGGCTGGCTCGGTTCCGGCAGCGCCGGCAGTTGCAGCAACTGGCGCAGGCGGTTCAAGCCGTGGCGGGTCTGGCGCAAGGTGGTGCCCAGGTTGACCAGTGCGCCCATGGGTTCCACCAGGCAGGTGGCGAGCACCGCCAGGGCCAGGAACTGCACGGCACCGAGGCTGCCGCCGAGCACCGCATACAGGCCGCACAGAAGCACCGCGGTGTAGCCGGCCTGGAGCACCACCGCCAGCCCCAGGGCCGCCGGAAAGGTCCGCCAGTGGGCCCGACGCTGGGCCAGGCGCTGCTGTTGCAAGGCCTCGGTGAGCAAGCTGAAGCCTTCACCGTTGCGCCCGCTGGCACGCAGCAGCGGCTGCTGGCGCAGGAACTCCAGGACCCGCGCCGCCGCCTCGTTGGCCGCCGCTTCACTCAAGGCCTCGGCCTGGCCACCCCAACGCACGCCCCAGTGATAGAACAACAGCAGCAACGGCACGCTGGCCAGGGCTGCCAGGGCCATCGAACGGTCATAGAAGAACAGCGCCACCAGCAACGCCAGGGGCGTCAGCAAGGCATTGGCCATGGGCTGCAGCAGGTGCGCCGGGGCACTCATGATCTGCAGCACGGTGTGGGTCACCAAACGGTTGAGTTCGGCGCTGCGCCGCTCGACAAACCACTCCAGGGGCAGGCGCACCAACTGCTCGCCGATGCGCAGGTTCAACGACTGCGCGGCTGCCGCACCGGCCCGGTAGCCGGCCAGTTGCGCGTGCCGGCGCAACCACAGGCACAGCACGGCCAGCCCGGCAAAGGCCCCGGCCCAACGCCAGGACGCACTGCCCGAGGCCGCCTCGAACACCTCGGCAAAGGCCATCGGCAGCAGAGCCAGCGCGGCGCCCTGGACCAGCGCGCTGAGGGCCGTGGCCGCCAGGGCCCGGCGCAGCAAACCGGCTTCCCGGGGCTGCAGGCTACGTAACAGAGCGGCAATCATGCTTCGGCCCTCGTCAGCGGCGCAGCGCTGAACTGCTCCGCCGCCCACAACCCGGCATACACCCCCTGTTGTGCCAGCAAGGCCGAATGAGCACCGCACTCCAGCAACTGCCCGCCCTGCAGCACGGCGATCTGGTCGGCATCCTGAATGCTGCTCAAACGGTGGGCGATCACCAGCACCGTGCGCCCCGCCGCCAGGCGCGACAGGGCCTGCTGGATCGCCGCCTCGGAATGAGGGTCGCTGGCGGCGGTGGCTTCGTCGAGCACCAGGATCGGTGCCTGGCTGAGCATCGCCCGGGCAATCCCCAGGCGCTGGACCTCGCCACCGGACAACTGCACGCCAGCCCCCAGCACGCTGTGATAGCCCTCGGGCAAGGCGCTGATGCGCTCATGGATCTGCGCCGCCCGGGCCGCCTCTTCGACCTCGGCCAGGCTGGCTTCAGGCCGCCCCAGGCGCAGGTTGTCGAGGACGCTGGTACGCAGCAGGCGCACCTCCTGGAAGACAAACGCCACCTGGCGATACAGGGTCGCGCTGTCCATGTCGCGCAGGTCGACGCCGCCAATGCGGATCGCCCCGCCGCTGACATCGGCAAAACGTGCCAGCAAGGTCGCCAGGGTCGACTTGCCGGCCCCGGAATCCCCCACCAGGGCGGTCAGGGTGCCGGGCTGCAACTGCAGGTCGATACCCCGCAACACCTGGGTGCCGTCGGGGTAGCTGAAATCCACCGCGTCGAAGGTCACCTGGTGCCCTTCGGGCTGCCGTGCGAAGGCCGGCTGCGCCAGCACCTCAGTGCCCAGCACCTGACTGATTCGCTGCGCCGCCGCACGGCCTTGCACCAGCGCATCGGCACCGTGCCCCAAGGCCGCCACCGGCGCCGCCAGGGCCGGGCCCAACAGGGCGAACGGCAGCAACTGCGCCGGCTGCAGGCCGCCCCAGGCGATCAGCGGCACCCCGGCCACCAGCACCAGGGCCAGCACCAACAGTGGCGACAACAACACCTCGACACTGGCGCCCAGCCCGGCCCAGCGCTCGACCCATCGGGAGAAGAAACGCCCGAAATCCTGCACCGCACTGAAGAAGTCGTTCTGCACCCGCTCCACCCGGCCAAAGGACTTGACCATGGCGATGCTCTGGACAAAGTTCAGGGTTGCCGTGGACAGCCCTGCCAAGGCGCCGCCCAGGCGCTGGCGCTCGGCGCGATAGGCCGCCGTGCGCATGACTCGCAGGCGCCACAGGGCTACCAGCGGCGGCACCAGCACCACCAGGGTCATCGGGCCGCTCACCGTCAGCAGGTAGACCAGGCTGGCCAGGGGCACCACCAGCGCGGCCACCAGGTTGTTGGGCAGGTGAGCCACCCATTGATGCAAGGCGCCGACATCGTCCAGCAACACCCGCTCGGCGGTTTCCCGCTGGCGGCCGAACCAGGCCAGGGGCACCCGCGCCAGGTGTGCGGCGATACGCTGGCGCAGCTGCCGTTGCAGGTCGCTGTCCGCCAGGTGAGTGATCTGCAACGCCGCCGCCAGCCCCAGCAGACGCAGGAGCAAGGCCCCTGCGCCAGCCAGCAGCCAGAACTGCGCGCGGCTTGAATCCAGCGCGCCGTCCAGCAGCAGTGGCGCCAACTCCGCCACGGCAATGAACGGCAGCAGGCCCATCAGGGCCGCCAGGGCCTGGAGCAGCATCGCCGCCAGCAGGCGCCCGCGCACCGGGTACAGGAGGTCGGATAATCCTTGTCGTTCAGCCACGGGCGCCACTTCCCTCCAGAGGTTCGGCCTGAGCACCGAAGTACTGGGCCTGGATCGCCTCACGCAGGTGTTTGCGGCTGACCTTGCCCACCCCGGTCTGGGGAAACGCCGGGATGAATTCAAAACGATCCGGCAGCTTGAATGCTGCCAGCCCCTGGGCGCGCAGGTGGCGCAGCAGCTCCGGAGCCCGAGGCGCGGCGCCACGGGGAATGACGAAGGCGCAAGTGCGCTCGCCGAGGAAGGCATCG
The DNA here is from genome assembly GCF_009908285.1 of Pseudomonas sp. Fl4BN1. Lineage (GTDB taxonomy): Bacteria > Pseudomonadota > Gammaproteobacteria > Pseudomonadales > Pseudomonadaceae > Aquipseudomonas. Next base: position 69,184 of record NZ_JAAARM010000010.1, on the reverse strand, counting down.
GGCATTGCCACCAGAGCAATGTCGGCCACCGCCGGGTGGCTGAGCAGCAGGTTCTCCACCTCTTCGGCGGCGATCTTTTCGCCTCCGCGATTGATCAGGTCCTTGTCCCGCCCCTCGACCATCAGGTAGCCGTCGGCGGTGAGCAGTACCCGGTCGCCGGTGCGGTAGAAACCGTCGGCGGTGAAGGCCTGGGCGTTGTGTTCGGGGTAGCGGTAATAACCGCGAATGGTATAGGGACCACGGGTCAGCAACTGCCCCACCTGCCCCGATGCCACGGGCTGGTCCTGCTCGTCCACCACGAGGATTTCATCGGCCGGCGACAGGGGCCGGCCCTGGGTGTGCAGCACCCGTTGAGGCGGGTCCTCGGGGTCGGTGTAGCAGATCAGCCCTTCGGCCATGCCGAACACCTGTTGCAGCCGGCAGCCCAGCACCGGCTCGATGCGCCGCGCCGCCTCGTAGCTGAGCTTGGCGCCGCCCACTTGCAGCAGTTGCAACTGCGGCAAGCCGCGCCCGCGCGCCTCGGCCGCCTCCATCCAGACCAGGGCCAGAGGGGGCACCAGGGCGGTATGGGTCACTGCCTCACGCTCGATCAACTCGAAGCACACCTCCGGGCTTGGCGAACGGCTCAACACCACCCGCCCGCCCACCGACAAGGCGCCGATAAACCCCGGGCAGCACATGGGGAAGTTGTGGGCCATGGGCAGCACCGCGAGGTACACGCTGGCGCTGGAGAGGCCGCAGCGCTCGACGCTGGCCCGCAGGTTGTAGAGGTATTCGTGGTGCCGACGCGGGATCAGCTTGGGAATCCCGGTGGAACCACCGGACAGCTGGAAACACGCCACCGCATCGGCCCGGGGGGCCGCCAACGGCTGCACGGCAACCTCGTCATAGAGGTCTTCCAGGGCCGTGAACTCCTCGGCCTCACCGGCGACTATCACCCACTGCAGATGCGCCTGGCCGGCCTTGAGCTGGCGCGCCAGTGTGCGGAAATCGAAGCCACCGTCGTGATCGGCACACAGGTAGGCCCGGGCCTGGGCAAACTCGCAGAAACGCCCGATCTCCAGGTGACGATGGGCCGGCAAGGCAAAGATCGGCCGCACCCCGAGGCGATACAGGGCAAAGCAGACTTCGACGAAGGCGGCGCAATTCGGCAGTTGCAGCACCACGTTGTCGCCGGCCCGCAGCCCGAGGCGCTGCAGGCCGGCGGCCAGTTGGTCAACCCGCTGGTCCAACTGGCGATAGCTCAGGTGCAGTTCGCCATCGGTCAGGGCCTCGCGCTCGGCAAAGGCCCGGGCGGCGCCACGCAGCAGGTCGCCAAAAGTCTCGTCGCGCCAGTAACCGGCCTGGCGATAACGCTCGGCAAAGGCTTCAGGCCAAGAGGGGCAATCCTGCAGATCATCGAAAGTGGACATGCTGTCTCCTGAGTTTTTTACGCAAAAAGCGGCCCCGGAGCTGAAACATCAGCCCCCTGGAAATTCTGAAAAACGCCGTCAGGCGTGGCGGGTACGAAGGCGCACCGGCTGGCCGGTGGCGTTACTGCGGGAGGGTTGGTCCATGGAGGGCTGCCACACCTGGAAATGAGAGTGATTATTAATAAGCAATTTCCAGGGCCCGGCAATCGGCAGGACATTCGTTTGCGCGGCTTTTTCTTTTGATTGCGCGGCGCAGGCCCGGCAGGCCGGCTGCAAAATCTAAAGGATAATCATTCTTAATTACATGAAGGCGATTTCCTGCTAGCGTATGCCCTCGTTTTCAGGTTCACAGGGAGTTCGCCATGCTCAGCCCCAACGCTGCGCCGCAGCCTGTCAGAAGGGATTCCACCCTGCACTTCCCCAACCCGCAGAACGCCGGCGCGGCGGCCGTGGTGCCGGAAATCACCTTGTCCACCGGCACCGTGCTGATGGACAGCCAGATGTGGATGCAGGAACCGCTCTGGCAAGGCCTGAAAATCATCCTGGTGCTCAGCGGCCAGCTCAATTGCCGGGTCGAGGGCCAGCGTGAAGTGGAGATTCGCGGGCCAACCCTGTGCGCCGTGGCCAACCAGGGCGAGCACTGCGGCGACCACCTGTTCGCCAGTGGCGTGCCGGTGCGCTACACCACGGTGCAGCTGGACTTCCCCTCGATCCGCAAGGTCGGCCTGGAGCCCGAGCGCCTGCTGGACCAGCGTGGTGGCGGACCGATGCTGTTCTGCCAGCCGGCGAGCAAGCCGCTGCTGGCCCTGGCCCAGCAGATTTTCACCTGCCCGCTGCAAGGCCCCACCCGCTCCTTCTACCTCGGGGGCAAAGCCCTGGAGCTCACCGCCCTGGGGGTCGAGGGGATTCTTGCCCAAGCCGAATCCCGGCCGCTGCAAGAGCCCCCCTACAACTCGGCGGACATCGAGCGCATCCACGCGGCCCGCGACCTGCTGCTCAATTCACTGCAAGCCTCGCCGTCGCTGTCCGAACTGTCGCGCCAGGTCGGCCTCAACCCGCGCAAGCTCACCGCAGGCTTTCGCCAGGTATTCGGCACCAGCGTCTATGCCTACCTGCAGGAACAGCGCCTGGGCGAGGCCTATCGCCTGCTGGCCAGCGGCGAGACCAATGTCTCCAGCGCGGCCTATCGGGTCGGCTACAGCCCGGCGCACTTCTCCACGGCCTTTCGCAAACGCTTCGGGGTCTCGCCCAAGAGCCTGCGCTGAGTCCTGCGCCCACTGAACCGGGCGCCCTTCCCCCGCCGTACCGCAAACGAAAGAAATGGTCGCTGCAGCCAAAGTTTTAGCCCGCAACCCACCCTCTCAAATGAGATAAGTTTGCATTCTCATTTAATCCCCATCATGGAGTGGAAGCATGGGCACCAGCGTTGCGCACCGAAATACCTCAGGTTGGCCAGTCGATTGCGTGGTCCCACGTCCGGCACTGCGCCACAGCCCGCTGGCCGGCCTGATCCACGGCCTGGCCCTGGGCTTGTCGTTGACCCAGGCGGGCGCTGCACTGGCCGCCGGTGCCGGGCACGACCCGGAACAGCCACTGACCCTGGACACCAGCGTGATCAGCACCACGCAGCCGGACTCCGCCACCGGCCAGCAAAGCGGCTACGTGGCCAAGCGCAGCCTCAGCGGGACCAAGACCGATGCCACCCTGAGCGAAATTCCCCAATCGATTTCCGTGGTCACCCGCGACCAGATGGACGCCCAGCAGGTGCAATCGGTCAGCGAGGCCTTGCGCTACACCGCCGGGGTCCAGGCCAACACCACCGCCGCCAGCCAGCGCTTCGATACGATCTCGATTCGCGGTTTCGACGTCACCACCGGCATGCTCCGCGATGGCCTCAAGGGCAACACCGCCCAGGCCTGGCCCAAGGTCGAAGCCTATGGCCTGGAACGCATCGACGTGCTCAAGGGCCCGGCCTCGGTGCTGTTCGGCCAGAACTCCCCCGGCGGCGTGGTCAACCAGATCAGCAAGCGCCCGCTGGACCAGCCCTACCACGAAGTGCAGATCCAGGGCGGCAGCTTCGACCGCGCCCAGGGCCAGTTCGACTTCAGCGGCCCGCTGGACGACCAGGGGCAGTTTCTCTACCGCCTGGTGGGCCTGGAGCGCGACAGCGGCACCCAGTTCGACCACATCAAGGACGACAAGCAATACGTTGCGCCGTCCTTCACCTGGAAACCCAACGACGACACCAGCCTGACCGTCCTGGCCGACTACACCCAGGACTCCTTCGGTGCCCCGCGCGTCTTCCTGCCGGCCCGTGGCACCTTGCTGTCCAACCCCAATGGCAAGGTCAAGCACAATGTCTTCCTCGACGAACCGGGGCTGGACAATGACCGTACCCAGTACTCCCTGGGCTACCTGCTGGAGCATCGCTTCAATGATGTCTGGAGCCTCAACTCCAGCGCCCGCTATGGCCATGTCAACCTGCTGACCAACACCGCCAGCGGCATGTCCCTGGCCCCGGACCTGCGCACCCTGAACCGCGACGCCTATCGCTTTCGCATCGTTGGCGACACCTACTCCCTGGACAACAATGCCCAGGCCCGCTGGAACCTGGGCAGCACGCAGATGGTCTCGCTGATGGGGGTGGACTACCGCCGCACCCGCGAGGACTACTACCTGCGCGGTGGCGCCGCAGAGCCCATCGACATCTACAACCCGGTGCACGGCGGCGTGTTCAATCCCAGCACGCCCTATACCAACACCGTGCAGCGCGCTGACCAGGTCGGGGTCTATGCCCAGCAGCAGTTCACCTTCGACGAACACTGGGTACTCACCGTCGGCGGCCGCCAGGACCGCTCCAGCGCCCGGACCCAGGACCGCATCAACGACAAGGGCAGCAAGCAGGACGACGAAAAATTCACCTACCGCACCGGCCTGGTGTACCTGGCGGACAACGGCCTGGCGCCCTACATCAGCTACTCCACCTCGTTCGATCCGGTGCTGGGCACCAACTTCTACGGCACGCCGTACAAGCCCACCAGCGCCAAGCAGTCGGAGGTGGGGGTCAAGTACCAGCCACCGGGCATCGACAGCTACATCACCCTGTCGCTGTTCGACCTGACCCAGGAAAACGTTCTCACCACCGACCCGGCCCAACGCCTGAACAAGATCCAGACCGGCGCAATCAACGTGCGCGGCATCGAGCTCGAAGGCAAGGCCAGCCTGGCACGGGGCCTGGACCTGCTGGCGGCGCTGACCTACAACGACGCCGAGGTGAGCAAGAGCAACAACCCGTTGGAGAAAGGCAATCGCCCCACCGACACCCCGGAAAAAATGGCCTCGCTGTGGGCCGACTACACCTTGCCCGAAGGCCCCCTGGGCGGTCTCGGCTTTGGCGCCGGGGTGCGCTACATCGGCGCCACCGAAGCCGATGCCGCCAACACCCAGAGCGTGCCCTCCTACACCCTGCTGGACGCGGCGGTGCACTACGACTTCGACAAGCTGATCCCGGCGGCCAAGGGCCTGCGCCTGGCGGTGAACGCCACCAACCTCACCGACAAGCACTATTACGAAGGCTGTTCCCTGACCAGTTGCAGTGCAGGTTATGACCGCAGCGTCATCGCCAGCCTGCGCTACCGCTGGTAGGCCGCCGATGCTGCGCATGCGTGAAGTCTGGCTTCGGGTCCACCGCTGGCTGGCCCTGGGCCTGGGGTTGTTCCTGGCGCTCTTGGGCCTCAGTGGTTCACTGCTGGAGCTCAAGGGGCCGATCCTGCGCTGGGAGGTGGGCGCAGCGATGCTGCAACTGGCCCCCGGCGAACACGGCGCGGCCCTGGAGCAGAGTGCCTGGATCAGCGCCGCCGCCAGTGCCTACCCGCAGTTGCACAAAGTCTTCGGCGCGGCGCCACCACGCCAGGGCTTTCTCGAATCGGACAACGTGATCGTGTTCGGTGCCCTCAAGGACCGCCCCGGCACCGGCATCGCCATGATCGACCCCTACAGCGCCGCGCCCCGGGGCTTCTTCGTCTTCGAAGAGCTGTGGCTGGCCAAGCTGGTGGCGCTGCACCGCAGCCTGCTGCTGCCGCCAGCCTGGGGTTCGAACCTGGTGTTGCTGTGTGGCCTGGTGCTGCTGGGCTCCCTGGGCAGCGGCCTGTACCTGTGGTGGCCGGGCCGGCGCAGCTGGTGGAAGGCCGCCAGCCTGCGCCGCGGCAGCCAGGGCAACCGGCGCCTGCGGGAATGGCACAACGTCGCGGCGGCCTGGCTGTGCCTGCCGTTGCTGCTGATCGCCGGCAGTGGCGTCTGGCTGGCCCGCCCCGAGCTGTTCACCGGGCTCGGCGCCCAGCCAATGGTGCTCAAACCGCTGTTCTCCGCCGCTCACGGCCACTTGCTGCTGGGCACGCCCGGCGCGTGGCTGGCTTTTCTCTGCGGCATTTCGTTACCCCTGCTGTACATCACCGGCCTGCTGTTGTGGTGGCGCAAGCGCGTCACCCGCCGGGCCGTTCAATCGTTCAAGGAAACCGCCCATGACACACCGTGATTTCTTGCGCCGCGCCCAGCGCGGGCTCCTGCTCGGCCTGCTGCCCCTGAGCCTGCTCTGGGCCGCGACGGCCAGCGCCGCGACCCTCACCGACCTGGCCGGACGCCAGGTCCAGGTGCCGGACAAGGTCGAGCACATCCTGCTGGGTGAAGGCCGGATGATCTATTCGCTGTCGCTGCTCGAAGGCAAGAATCCCTTCGCCCGTCTCGCCGGCTGGCAGGGCGACTTTCGCGGCCTCGACGTGCAGGGTTACAGCGCCTTTCACAAGGCCTTCCCCGAAGCGGAACAAGTACCGCTGGTAGGCGGCACGTCCGCCGAGACCTTCAGCGTCGAGAAAGCCCTGGCGGTGCACCCGGACCTGGCGATCATGGCCCTGAGCGGTGGCCATGGCCCGAGTCCGGACAGCGAGGCGGTCAAGCAACTGGAGGCCGCCGGCGTGGCGGTGATCTTCGTCGATTTCAGCGACCACCCCCTGAGCAACACCGTGCCCAGCATGCGCCTGCTGGGCCAGGCCCTGGGCCGTGAACAGCGGGCCGAAGAATTCATCGCCTTCTACCAGCAGTCCCTGGCCCGGGTCACCCAGACATTGGCCAAGGCCGGCAAGGTCCAGCAGCCAACGATCTTCATCGACATGCTCGCCGGGCTGCAGGACTGCTGTGGCTCGCCCGGCACCGGCAACTTTGGCGAGATGATCAAGCTGGCCGGCGGCCACAACATCGCCGACGGGCGCATCCCCGGGCCCATCGGCAGCCTCAACGTCGAGTACATCCTGTCCAGCAACCCGGATGTGTACGTGGCCACCGGAGTCTTCGCTGCCGGCCAGGGCGGCGTGACCCTGGGCTATTCGGCGACCCCGCAACAGGCCCGGGACAGCCTGCGCCAGGCCGCCCAGCGCCCGCCACTGAACGAACTGCGGGCGGTGCGCGAAGGCAATGTGCATGGCCTGTGGCACATCTTCTATGACTCGCCGGAACACCTGATCGCGGTCCAGGCCCTGGCCAAGTGGCTGCACCCGGAGCTGTTCAAGGACCTGGACCCGGACCAGACCCGCCGCGAGCTGTACCAGCGCTTCATGCCGATTCCTGCCAGCGGCGTGTTCGCCACGAGCCTGAAACCATGACCCAGGCGGCCACTGACGTGGAGCGCAGCGTCGCCTCGCAGCACTACCACCGGCGCCATGGACGGCGGGTGCTGCTGTTGTCCGGGCTGGCCCTGGCCCTGCTGTTGTCCCTGGCGCTGGACATCACCACCGGGCCCTCCGGGATGAGCCTGTCGCGCCTGTTGCAGGTGCTCTGGGACCCGGCGTCGATGCCCCGGGTCGAGGCGGTGATCGTGTGGAACGTGCGCCTGCCCTACGCGCTGATGGCGGTGCTGGTGGGCGCCGCCCTGGCCCTGGCCGGGGCCGAGATGCAGACCGTGCTCGACAACCCCCTGGCCAGCCCCTTCACCCTGGGCGTGTCAGCGGCCGCGGCGTTCGGCGCGGCCCTGGCCATCGTCCTCGGCCTGGGCATTCCCGGGGTGCCGGCGCAGTACCTGATCTCGGCCAACGCCTTCCTCTTTGCCCTGGCCTCGGTGGCCCTGCTGTACCTGCTGGCACGCTGGCGCGGCTTCGGCGTCGAGAGCCTGGTGCTGTTCGGCATTGCCCTGGTGTTCGCCTTCAACGCCCTGGTGGCGTTGCTGCAATTTGTCGCCAGCCAGGACAGCCTGCAGCAACTGGTGTTCTGGACCCTGGGCAGCCTGGCCCGGGCCTCCTGGGAAAAACTGGCGATCCTGGCCCTGGCGCTGCTGCTGTGCCTGCCCTTCTCCCTGCGCCAGAGCTGGGCCCTGACCGCCCTGACCCTGGGCGAGGAACGGGCCCGCAGCTTCGGCATCGACGTCGGCCGCTTGCGCTTGCTGTCGCTGCTGCGCATCAGCCTGCTGTCGGCGCTGGCGGTGTCGTTTGTCGGCACCATCGGTTTTATCGGCCTGATCGCCCCGCACATCGCCCGGCTGTTGGTGGGCGAGGATCACCGCCTGTTCCTGCCGGCCAGCGTGCTCAGTGGCGGGCTGATCCTGTCCATGGCTTCCATTGCCAGCAAGGCGCTGATTCCCGGGGTGCTGGTGCCGGTGGGGATCGTCACCGCGCTGGTGGGCATTCCGTTCTTCATGGCCATTGTCCTGCGCAACCGCCGAGGTGCCTTGTGAGCTTTGCAACTTCATCCTCCCCGCAGCTCTCGACTTCGGGACGCGCTGTTTCAGGGCTCAGCACTGCCAACCTGAGCATGCATTACGGCAACCGCCAGGTACTCGACCGAGTCGACTTGCCGCCGCTGAACGCCGGCACCGTGACCGCGCTGATCGGTCCCAATGCCGCGGGCAAGTCGACCCTGCTGCGGGGCATCGCCGGCCTGCACAAGACCTCTGGCCAGGTGCTGCTGGACGGCGTCGAACTCAATCGCCTGCCCCAGGTCGAGCGCGCGCAGCGCATCGTCTACCTGCCGCAGAGCCTGCCGGAGCGCACCCGGCTGTGCGCCTTCGAAGCGGTGCTCAGCGCCGCCATGGCCGGGCATCGCGGCGCCGGGTTTGCCCCCGGGCGCCCGAGCCCGGCGGTCCTCGACAACGTCGAACAGGTGCTCGTCGACCTCGACCTGACATCCCTGGCCGACCGCCCGATCGACGCCCTTTCCGGCGGCCAGCGGCAACTGGTGGGGCTGGCCCAGGCCCTGGTGCGCCAGCCCAAGGTCCTGCTGCTGGACGAACCCACCAGCGCCCTGGACCTGTATCACCAGTGCCAGGTGGTGGAGGCCATTACCCGGGCCACCCGGGAGCGCCAGTTGATCACCCTGGTGGTGGTCCACGACATCAACCTGGCCCTGGGTTTCAGCCAGCAGGTGGTGGTTCTGCACCACGGGCGCCTGGCCGCCGCCGGACCGGCCCTGGAGGTGATCAACGAACATCTGCTGCGCGACGTCTATGGTGTTGACGGCAGCCTGGAACAGGTGCGCGGTCGACCGCTGGTGATGGTCGATGGCCGCCTGCCCCTTCACTCAGCCCTGGGATAAACCATGACCAACGCTCAACAGTTGCCCCTCGATACCCTGGAAACGCCCCAGGCCAGCCCGGCCTTCGACCTGCGTCCACTGCTGGTGGCCAACCTGGCCTGCACCATGGCGATGATGGCCTTTGTCTCGCTGATCGGCCCGATTGCGCGAACTCTCGGCCTGGCCACCTGGCAGGCCGGGATGGCGGTGACCGTCTCCGGGGTGATCTGGATGCTCCTGGCCCGGCCCTGGGGCCGGGCCAGCGACCGCCTTGGCCGGCGGCGGATCCTGCTGCTGGGCACCGGCGGCTTCACCCTGGCGTTTCTCGCCCTCAGTGTGTTCATCGACCTGTCGCTGCAGGCCCTGCCCTCGGCGCTGCTGGCGTTCGCCGGGCTGCTGCTGGGCCGTGGCCTGATCGGGGTGTTCTACGCGGCGATTCCAGTGGGCGGCTACGCCCTGATCGCCGACAACATCGAGCCCGAGCACCGCGCCCGGGCCATGGCCTCACTGGGGGCAGCCAACGCCTGCGCCCTGGTCCTGGGACCGGCAATTGCCGCGCTGCTGGCCCGCCATAGCCTGAGCCTGCCGTTCTATGTGCTGGCGGTATTGCCACTGCTGGGCTTGCTGTACCTGCGGGCCCGGCTGCCGCGCCAGGAGCTGCACCTCAAGCAACCGCCGAAACCGGTGAGCCTGGGCGATCCGCGCCTGCGCCGGCCGTTGGTGGTGGCGTTCGTCTCGATGCTCTGCGTGGCCATGGCGCAGATCACCGTGGGCTTCTTCGCCCTCGACCGCCTGGGCATGGGCCCGGCCGAGGCGGCGCAGACCGCCGGAATCGCCCTGACTTTGGTGGGCGTGGCGCTGATCGCCTCGCAACTGCTGGTACGCAAGCTGGAATGGCCGCCGCTGCGAATGATCCGCTTCGGCGCGCTGGTGGCCGCCGTGGGTTTTGTTGCGAGCATCCTCGCGGCGCATGCCTGGGTGCTGTGGCTGGGCTTCTTCGTGGTGGCAGCCGGCATGGGCTGGATCTTCCCGTCCTTCGCCGCCCTGGCCACCAATTCGGTGGACGCCGCCGAACAAGGCGCGACCGCCGGTTCCATCGGTGCGGCGCAAGGCTTGGGGGTGGTGGTCGGGCCGCTGGCCGGGACCTTGATCTATGCCGTGGAACCGCGCCTGCCCTACTTGCTGGCAGCGGCGGTATTGCTGCTGGTGGCCTGCTGGCCGGAGCGTCGCAAGCCGCTGCTCACTCAGTAGACAGCACAGCACCGGCCCGCGGCCAGGGCTCGCGCCGTTGCCACGCAACGAGCGCCTCAGTCGGTCGCGGGAGCGCGCACCATGCGCCAAATCGACCAGCCATAGAGCAGCAAGGCAACGGTGGCCAGTGCACCACCGGCCACGCCGACATAGGCGAAGCCGATCTGCCCGCCGACCCAACTGCCCAGCAGCGCACCGCCACCGATGCCGATGTTGTAGATCCCGGAGAACATCGCCATCGCCACGTCGGTGGCGTCCGGCGCCAGGGTCAGCACCTTGGACTGCAAGGCCAGGCCGAACCCCATGATCGCCATGCCCCAGACCACACTCAGCAGCACCAGCGACCAGACGTGGCCATTCAACGGCAGCAGCAGACTCAGGCACAGCGCCAGCAACCCCACCGCCGTCAGCAGAAAGCCTTGTGGGCTGTGGCGGTGCACCCAGCTGAACAGCAGCGAACCGATGATCCCGGCGCCACCGAACACCAGCAGGATCAAGGTCACCACGTCGCCGCCAAGGCCGGCGGCGACCTTGATGAAGGGCTCGATGTAGCTGTAGGCAGTGAACTGGGCGGTCACCACCAGCGCCGTCAACAGATAGATCGCCACCAGCGCCGGGCGCTTGAACAGCAACGGCAGGCTGCGCAGGGAACCGGAGTTCTGGCTGGGCAATAACGGCAAGGTGCGGATCAGCCACAGCACCAGCAGCCCGGCCATGCCGGCGATCACACTGAAGGTGGTGCGCCAGCCCAGGGCCTCGCCCAACAGGCGCCCGAGGGGAATCCCCAGCACCATCGCCAGCGAGGTGCCGGTGGCCAGCAGCCCGAGGGCCTGCACCTGTTTGCCCGGCGGCGCCAGGCGCACCGCCAGCGACGCGGTGATGGACCAGAACAGCGCATGGGCCAGGGCCACGCCGATGCGGCTGAGCATCAGCAGGCCGAAGCTGCTGGCCAGGCTGGAAAGGATGTGGCTGACGATGAACAGGCCAAACAGCACCGTGAGCAAGGTGCGCCGCTCGATGTTGCGGGTCAGCAGCATCACCGGCAGCGAGGTCAGGGACACGATCCAGGCGTAGATGGTCAGCATCAGCCCAACCTGCTCGGTGGGCAGGTCGAAGCTGGCGCCGATGGCGCTGAGCAGCCCCACCGGCACGAACTCGGTGGTGTTGAAGACAAAGGCCGCCAGCGCCAATGCGATGACCGGCTGCCAATTGCCTTGAGGTGTCGCCTCGGTATTGCTCATGTGAGGGTCGTCTTACTCTTGCGATGAAGGAACAGGTCCAGGACCCGACAGAAAATGCACAACTTGGGCCAGGACCGCCGACCGCTTGCCAGAACCGGCGGTCGCCTCCAACAGCGGCGTACCACGCACCATCCGCAGCTTGCGCTACAGCGGCTCACGACCCGCGCGCGGACCTCAAGTTTTCCGGGCCGCGGCGTCGAACACACTCATGGCCAATGCCACGCCATTGAGCAGGCGCGCCTGGGTCACTCCGTCCCGGGCCTGAACCGACAGGCCATGAAGCACCGTAGAGTAATAATCGCCCAGGGAAGTTGCATCGGTATCGGGCGCAAGTTCGCCCGCCTGCACCGCGGCTGCCAAGCGCTGGATGATGCTCGCGGTACGCGCACGGCGATGTTCGGCCAGCCACTCACGCACAGTGTCGTTGTCACTGGAACAATTCACCGCGGAAGACACCACCATGCAGCCCCATGGACGATCGGCACGGGTGTAGAGCGTCACCGCGTCCTTGAGCATCCGTTCGATGGCGGTCCGGGCACAGGCCTCGTGCAAGGCCAGGTCGGCGAATCCGCCTTCATCGGCCTCGTAGAGTTCCACGGCCTCGCGAAACAGCGCTTCCTTGGAACCGAAGGCTGCGTAGATCCGCGCCGAGGCAATCCCCAGGGCGGCCACCAGGTCGGCCATGGAGGTGGTTTCAAAACCACGGGCCCAGAACAGCTCAAGTGCCTGGCGCAACGCCTGGTTGCGATCGAATTCGCGGGGTCTTCCAGCCATGGGGGTCAGGGATCTCGTCAGGAAAAAGGAGGCGATCGGTGAAGCTCGCCCTGCCGCTCGGCAAGCTGCACCGCGACGAAATGATATTAGATTTCAGCCGGCCCCGGCCATTTTCCGTGTCCCGGGGCCGTCTACCTCCGGGGTTTTAGTCGATCCCTTGTTGCAGAAATGGCAGCAGGTGCGCGAGAAACTCCTCAGGCGCCTCCTCCATGATGAAGTGACCGCAGTCCGCGACGATGGCACCACGCAAGTCAGTGGCATGGCCTTGCAAGGTCAGCAGCGGGGCATCGTTGGTCGCATGCTCGGCACCGATGGCCAGCACCGGCATCAACAGTGGCCGCAGTGCACGCAACTGGTTCTGGCGCACGGTCTCAGGGATCGCCCGGTAGTAGGCAAACCCCGCGCGCAAGCCGCCCGGCGCAGCATAGGCCTCGATGTAGACCTCGGCGGCCACCGCTTCGCGGCGGTGCGACCAGTGATCGAAGATGTAGTTCAGGTAAGCCTTTTCGCGCCCGGTAATCAGCGCCTCCGGCAGATCGCGCAACTGGTTGAACATGAAGTGCCAGAGAAAGATGTTCTGCTCCGGGGCGACGAAAATTTCCGGGGCCGCCGCCAGCCCCGGGATCACTGCCTCGGTGAGGGCCAGCCGCGTCACCGCTTGCGGGCGGTCACTGGCCAGGGCGTAGGCGATCCACATGCCGACGTCATGGCCAACCACGGCGTACTCGCTGAACCCCAACTGTTCCATCACCTGGTGCAGCACCTCGGCCACCTGGCCGGTGTCATAGCCGTGTTCCGGCCGGTCCGATTGCCCGGTGCCCGGCGGGTCCACGGCGATTGCCTGAAAACCTTGCGCGGCCAGGGCCTGGATCACCTGCCGCCAGGCGTACCAGGTTTGCGGCCAGCCGGGAATCAGGAGCACCGGCCGGCCCGTGCCGGCGCTGACACAGTGGATGCGCTGGCCGTCGATGCGCACATAGCGATGGGTCAGGCCCGTGGCCTCGGCCAGGGTGTTGTCGGTAAAAGCATTCATGGTGTGGTTCTCGAGTGGAGGGTTCAGGCGATGCCGAGCATGGCGTTGATCTGCTGACGGTCGATGGGGGCACCGGCGAAGTCGTCGAAGATCCGTTCGGTGACCTGGATCATGTGGCGGTTGATGAACTCGACGCCTTCGCGGGCGCCGTCTTCCTGGTTCTTCAGGCAGCACTCCCATTCCAGGGTCGCCCAGCCTGGGTAGTCGTACTGCGCCAGCTTGGAAAAGATGGCCTTGAAATCCACCTGGCCATCGCCCAGGGAACGGAAGCGCCCGGCCCGTTCAGTCCAGGCGCTGTAGCCGCCATAGATGCCCTGGCGGCCCGTGGGATTGAACTCGGCATCCTTGACGTGAAACATGCGGATGCGCGGGTGGTAGATGTCCAGGTAGCTGAGGTAGTCCAGTTGCTGCAGCACGAAGTGGCTGGGGTCAAAGAGGATGTTGCAGCGCGGATGATGGTCCACCAGTTCCAGGAAACGCTCGAAGCTGGTGCCGTCGTGCAGGTCTTCGCTGGGATGGATTTCGTAGCACAGGTTCACCCCTTGCTCGTCGCAGGTGTCGAGGATCGGGCGCCAGCGCCGTGCCAGCTCGGCGAACGCGGTCTCGATCAGGCCCTCGGGACGCTGGGGAAAGGGAAACAGGTAAGGCCAGGCCAGGGATCCGGAGAAGGTCCCCATGTCCTCCAGCCCCAGGCGGCGCGAGGCCTTGGCGGCCAGGTGCATCCGTTCCATGGCCCAGGCGGTGCGCGCCTGGGGATTGCCTCGTAGCGCCTCGGGGGCGAAGTTGTCGCACATTGCGTCATAGGCCGGATGCACCGCCACCAACTGGCCGAAGATGTGGCTGGTCAGTTCGCTGATCACCAGACCCTTCTCGGCCAGCAGGCCCTTGAGGTCATCACAGTAGTCCTGGCTCTCGGCCGCCGTGGCGACGTCGAACAGCCGCTCATCCCAGGCGGGAATCTGCAGTGCCTTGAAACCCAGGTCGGCGGCCCACTGGGCAATGGCCGGCAAGCTGTCGAACGGCGCCGTCGCGGCGCTGAATTGTGCGAGGTGCAGGCTGGGGCCCTTGAGGGTTTTCATTGAGTTGCTTCCAATTCTTTGTCGGTCGACAAAGAATAGGGAATCACTGCTATTGCGTCAATCCGTGGTGTGCAGAAAACCAGGATCTGGCGACACTGCTATCACGGCCGGCTGTACACCTCGCGCCCGGCAAAATAAGTCTTCAGCACCTGGGTAGCGGCCAACTGCTCCTGAGGCACCTCAAACACATCGCGGTCCAGCACGATCAGGTCCGCCTGCTTGCCCACAGCCAGGGAACCAATCTGTCGCTCCAGGCCGATGGCTTGCGCGGCATTGCGGGTGTAGGCGTAGAACAGGGTCTCGCGGTCGATGCCTTCGTCCTGGTTCAGTACGCCCTTGGGGCCTTTGCGGCTGATGGCCTGGGCAATCGCTTTCCACGGCTCGGGGGTGCTCACCGGCCAATCGCTGGCCCCGGCAATGGTCGCGCCGTTCTTCAACAGCGAACGCGCCGGATACATGAACTGGAACTGCATGGCGCTGATATAGGGCTTGAGCAGATCGATACTCAATTCGTCGGCCGATGCCCAGTACAGTTGCATCGAGGCAATCACGTTCAGCGGTTTGAAGCGGGCGAACTCCTTGGGGTTGACCATCTGCAGGTGGGTGATGGAATGCGCCACGCCACTCTGGCGGTCGCGGCGCGCCTGCGCGATGCCGTTCAGCGCCTCGCGCACCGCGCGGTCGCCAATGGCGTGCACGTGTACCAGCCAGCCACGGGCATCGGCGGCGCTGACCAGCTCGCCGAAATGCGCCGGGTCGATCAGCAACTCGCCGCCCTTCTGCGAGTTTTTATAAGGTGTCAGCAGCGCGGCGGTCTGCGCTGGAAACTCGGCCACGCCGTCGGCGAAGATCTTGATCCCCGGCAGGCTCAGGTTTTCGACCCCGAGGAACTGCTGGCGCACCTGCTCCAGCACTTCAAGGTCCGCCGGGCGGCTCTTGGGGTTGGCGACCATCAGCGCCGCGACTCGCAGGTCCAGTTCGCCTTGCTCCGCTAGCGCCTTGTACACCGGCAACACGCCGACGGTCTGCGCCGTCGGCTGCATGGCAAACACCGTATCGCTGGGCAAGGCGTTGGCCGCCGGGTCCATCAGCGCGGTGATGCCCAGGCTGTGGTTGAGATCGCGGGCGGCGCGACCGGCGTCCAGCAACTGGGCGAAGGTCGGTGCCGGCAATTGCGCGGTCAGCGCCGACAGCCCGGCATCGGCGACAAAACCGTTGGGCGTGCCGTCGGGGTGATGACCGATCGTAGCCACGGCCTCGCCCTGCAGCGCCTTGACCCGCGCCGCGTCGATGCCTGCACGCTTGAGCATGGCGCGGTTGGCCCAACCGGTGTGGTAGTCCCAGCCGACGAAGAGGATCGCGGTGTCCGCCCATTCGCCCTGATTGAAGCGCTGCTCCAGTTCATCGACCTGGCTCCAGTAGGTCGAGGGAAAACCGCCGACGCTCAAGGCATCGCCGTGGCGCGCCTTACCGTCATCGCGCCAGCCGCGCAGGCGCTGCTCCAGATCGTCCAGGGGCAACTGCTGGCTGTCCAGATCCGCCGCCTTGAGCTTGAGGCCGCCGAAGATCGCATGGCTGTGGCTGTCGATGAATCCCGGCATCAGCACCTTGCCCTGCAAGTCGATGACCCGGGTGCCGGCGACCTGCAGCGCCAGCACCTGGGCATCACTGCCGACCTTGACGATCCGTCCCTGTTCCACCGCCAGCGCCTGCTGCAGCGGCTGGCCCTGTTCGGCGGTGAATACCTTGCCGTTGTGCAGCAGCAAATCCACTGCCGCCTGGCTTTGCATCGATGCCAAAGCCAGCGCCGAGGCCAGCGTGATCGTCAGAGCGTTGTTCATTGTTGTTCGCACCCTTTGGTCGGAATGCGCAAGAGGCTAGCCAATTCACGAGGGCTTAAGAATACTGCTTCGCGCAAGACATCCTTTCCAAAGAGGCAAGACTGAAATGGATCAGCTCGGCGCCATCACCATGTTCGTGACCACCGCGGACCAGGGCAGTTTTACCCGCGCTGCCGCCTGCCTGGGCAAGACCACCTCGGCCCTGACCAAGGCGGTAACCCACCTGGAAAGCCAATTGGGCACCCGCCTGTTTGAACGCTCGACCCGGCGCATCGCCCTGACCGAAGCCGGGCAGATCTATCTGGCCAGTGCCCGCCAGGTGCTGCTCCAGTTGCAACAGGCCCAGGAGGACATCGATCGGTTGCAGCAGGAAATGTGCGGGACCCTGCGCCTGGTAGCACCGCCCTCCTTCGCCCCGGCGTTTCTCAATGCCGTCTGCTATGGCTTTCTCGAGCGGTACCCGCAGATGCGCCTGGAAGTGCAGCTCACCGACGAGTTCGTCGACCTGCTCGGCGGCGGTTATGACCTGGCGGTCCGTGACGGGCCGATAGAGTTGCCGGACCTGATTGCTCGCCCGCTGACGGCCAACCGCATCCTGCTCTGCGCCAGCCCGCGCTACCTGCAGCGCCGGCCGCTGCCAGTGACCCCGGAGACCTTCGCCGAGCATGACTGGCTGATCTTCCGCCACCCGGCGCTGAACCCGCACTTCTGGCGCTTTACCCTGGACGGCGAACGCCAACGCGTGGCGCAACCGGTGCCCCGGCTGGCCAGCGACAATTACGATTTCCTGTTCGGGGCGCTACTGGCGGGCCTGGGCCTGCAGCTGTGCCCGCAATGGAGCGCGGCCCCCTATCTGCGGCGCGGCGAGCTGGTGCAGTTGCTGCCCGAGGCCACCCTCGACCCGGAGCAGTTCGGCCCGCAGATTCATGTGATCTACCCGGCCCATCGCCGCCATACCCGCAAGCACCAGGCGTTCATCGAATGCCTGAACCAGTACCTGGACGCGCAGCAGTTGCACTGAACTCAGCCGGCGGGGGGCAGCACCGGAATCAGCCGCGCCGGCTTCACCGACTTGAAGGAAAAGCTGGAGTAGATCTCCTTCACCGCCGGCAGGGTCTGCAGCACTTCACGAGCAAACTCGCCAAAGGACTCCAGGTCCTTGGCCAATATTTCGAGGAGGAAATCGTAGCGTCCGGAGACGTTGTGGCAGGCGATGATCTGCGGAATCTCCAGCAGCCGCTGCTCGAACGCCCGGGCCGTCTCCTGGGAGTGGGACTCCATCATCACGCTGACAAAAGCAGTCACCCCATACCCCAGGGCCTTGGGCGAAAGGATCGCCTGGTAACCGGTGATCACCGCGCTCTCTTCCAGCAACTTGACCCGGCGCCAGCACGGCGAAGTGGTCAGCGCGACGCTGTCAGCCAGCTCGGCGGTGGTCAGCCGGGCATTGTCTTGCAGGGCGATCAACAGGGCTCTATCGATGCGATCCAGACCAGCGGGCATATTTTGCCTCTTTATCTTGTTTTTATAGGTATTTATTCCAATTTTGATCTGAGAAACCAGGAAAATTGAAATTTATTGCGCCGAATTTGAGCATAGCATTGTAGGAAATCTGGAAGTATTCGCCATGAACAATAAAAACAATGATCTTGGTTTTTCCACCCGCGCCATCCACTTCGGCTACAACCCGCAAGAGCACCAAGGTGCATTGATCCCGCCGATCTACCTGACATCCACCTTCACCTTCGCCACCGCCGAATACGGCGCCAGCTGCTTTGCCGGCGAAGCGCCCGGGTATTTCTACACCCGCATCGGCAACCCGACCCTGGCGTTGCTCGAGGCACGCATGGCGGCCCTGGAAAACGGCGAAGCGGCGGTGGCCTTCGGCTCCGGCATGGGGGCGATCGCCGCGACCTTCTGGACCCTGCTGCGCCCCGGCGACGAGATCATCGTCGGCCGTACCTTGTACGGCTGCACCTTCGCCCTGTTGCACCACGGCCTCGCCGAGTTCGGGGTCAAGGTCAGCCATGTGGACATGACCGACCTGGGCAACCTGCGCGCCGCCATTGGCCCCAGCACACGGATGATCTACTTCGAGTCCCCGGCCAATCCCAACATGCAGTTGGTGGACATTGCCGCCGTGGCCGAAATCGCCCGCCAGCACCCCAATGTGATCCTGGCGGTGGACAACACCTATTGCACCCCCTACCTGCAACGCCCGCTGGAGCTGGGGGCCGACCTGGTGCTGCATTCGGCCACCAAGTACCTCAGTGGCCACGGCGATATCATCGCCGGCATCGTGGTCACCCGCCAGGCGCTGGCCCAGCGGATCCGCCTGCAAGGCTTGAAGGACCTGACCGGTGCCGTGCTGTCGCCCCAGGACGCGTTCCTGCTGATGCGCGGAATCAAGACCCTGGCGCTGCGCATGGATCGCCATTGCAGCAATGCCCTGGTCATCGCCCAGTACCTGCAGGATCACCCGGCCGTGGCCTGGGTGGCCTACCCCGGCCTGCCCTCGTTCGCCCAATACGCGCTGGCCGCGCAGCAGATGAAATCGTCCGGAGGCATGATCGCCTTTGAACTCAAGGGTGGCCTGGCCACCGGCATCCGCTTCATCAATGCCCTGGGCCTGTTCAGCCGGGCTGTCAGCCTGGGGGACGCCGAGTCCCTGGCCCAGCACCCGGCGAGCATGACCCATTCCACCTATACCGCCCAAGAGCGCGCCGAACACGGCATTGCCGAAGGCCTGGTGCGCCTCTCGGTGGGCCTGGAAGACATCACCGATCTGCTGGCCGACATCGCCCAGGCTCTGGCTGCCTGCACCAAACCGGCCGCAACGCTACCCGCCCTTGAGGCCGTGGCCAGAATCGGCAAGGCCCTTCCTTGAGCTGGGTCAGCACCGTCGTGGCCTACCCGGTCTACAACCCCGAGTTGCCGCTGCGGCGCTGCGTGCGACGCCGCCAGCATCTACGCAACACCTGCAACACCCGCAATACCCTTTGAATCGTTACCCACAGGAGTGGAACAACCCATGAGTCGTATCAATAACAAAGCCACCCAACTGCTCAGCGCCATGATCCTTGCCGGCCTGGCTTGCCATTCCCTGGCAGCCGACAGCATCCGGATCGGCATCGCCGGGGCCAAGACCGGCCCGGTGGCGCAATACGGTGACATGCAGTTCAGCGGCGCGCGCATGGCCATCGAGCAGATCAACGCCAAGGGTGGCGTCGACGGCAAGCAACTGGTGGCTGTGGAATACGACGATGCCTGCGACCCCAAGCAGGCGGTAGCCGTGGCCAACAAGGTGGTCAACGACGGCGTCAAGTTCGTGGTCGGGCACCTGTGCTCCAGCTCCACCCAGCCGGCGTCGGACATCTACGAAGACGAAGGCATTGTGATGATCACCCCAGCCGCCACCAGCCCCGAGCTGACCGCCCGGGGCTACAAGATGGTGTTCCGCACCATCGGCCTGGACAACGCCCAAGGCCCGGCGGCGGCGCGCTACATCGTCGGTCTGAAGCCGACCAACGTCGCGGTGCTGCACGACAAGCAGCAATACGGTGAAGGTATCGCCAGCTCAGTCAAGGAGATCCTCGGCAAGGAAGGCATCAAGGTCGCGATGTTCGAAGGGATCAACGTCGGCGAACGCGACTACTCGTCGATCCTGGCCAAGCTCAAGCAGGCCAATGTCGACTTCGTGTACTTCGGCGGCTACCACCCGGAAATGGGCCTGCTGCTGCGCCAGGCCAAGGAAAAGGGCCTGACCGCGCGCTTCATGGGCCCGGAAGGCGTGGGTAATGATTCGATCTCGCAAATCGCCAAGGACGCCTCGGAAGGCATGCTGGTGACCTTGCCGAAATCCTTCGACCAGGACCCGGCCAACAAAGCCCTGGTGGAAGCCTTCGAAGCCAAGAAGGAAAACCCCAGCGGCCCGTTCGTGCTGCCGTCCTACTCGGCAGTGGAAGTGATTGCCGGGGGCATTGCCGCGGCGAAGAGCGAAGACCCGGAGAAAGTTGCCGAGGCGATCCACAAGGGCACCTTCAAGACCCCCACCGGTGATTTGAGCTTCGACGAGAAAGGCGACCTCAAGGACTTCAAGTTCGTGGTCTATGAGTGGCATTACGGCAAGCCGAAGAGCGTGGCTGGAGAAAACGCCGGGCTCTGAGTCATTGCCCAGGGAGCTGCAGCGGCAAGCTGCAACTCCCTCGCCGTGCCTTGTCGGCACGGCACCTGCCCCGCCTTCCACCTCTGCGTCCTACAGCAAAACTTCGTGCCCCCAAGAAATACCCTATCACCTTAGTTGGGAATAACTTATACCCCCGGTAACAACCCGAGGGAATTCAGGTAACACCCATTCGACTGCTCTAAAAACACCCATGAAACTCATACTTTAGAAGCAGTAAAAGGCACTTTTCTGGCAACTCGTTAGTGCCCTAATATTTTTTCACTGGGGCAACTTAAGAGCATCAGGAACTACTTCCTTGCCAGGCCGACGACGGCCACCCAGGCCACTTGTAAAAAACCCCACAAAACTTGTTCCAGATCACCCAGTCGACGTTGTAATACTCCCGACACAAACACCAAGAGCTCTGGCCAGCGGCCGCGAGCGATGTCCGGGCTCGCCAGCGCCCCCCCAAGGGACAGCCAGCTGCACCGGAAAAGCCCGCCGGCATCGACCTTGTACCTAACCAATACAGGCCACAGCGGCCTCTACAGGGCCGCCCCGGGGACCATTCAGCGAGGCAACCGACCAATGTAAAAATATGGTCTAGGCTATGACCATGTTCTGTTGACTTATGAAAAAAAAAGCCGTGCCACCCTCAAGAAAAAGTTCAGGCCCGGCGCTTCACATAGCATTCCAAAACCGTTTACCTAGTCGAGTGTTACCGATAAAGATGGACTTTTTGTTACCGTCAAAGACATTCGAAAGCAATGCGCCCAGGCAACCACCAAGAGGCTTCAGTAGTTGCGAGACTAGTTGTAAAAAATAGTATTTGCGCACTAAATTAAATTTTGTTTATTGTGCGAACAGCGCCGTCCCCAACCAAGGGGAAACAACTTTCTGGCGCCAACTTTTTTCATGGAGGAAAGAACATGGATCCCTTTGTCGGTGAAATTCGCCTGTTCCCTTGGGGCTGGGCTCCGCAAGGCTGGCTGGTTTGCGAGGGCCAGCTTCTACCCTTCCAACAATATGTCGCCCTGGCCTCCCTGCTGGGCACTCGCTTTGGCGGTAATGGCAGCACCACCTTCGGCCTGCCCGACCTGCGCGGACGAGTAGCCCTGGGGGTGAACACGGTGGCCTCCACCAATCCGTTCATCGAAGTACACCCCCTGGCCAGCACCAAGGGCACCGAAACGGTGACGCTGGGCCCCGACGCGCTACCAGCCCATACCCATACCGCCTATGTCGCGGACGCTGCTGGCACCACGGGCCCGTCAGGCGGCATTCCGGCGATCAGTTCGAACTCCGCTGGAGCGGTGTTCAAGCCCACCTATGTGGCCGCCAACACCACGACCCCACCCACCGACCTCGTTGGCCTGAACACCAGCTCGGTGCTGCCCACTCAGGGCCTGCCCATGGAAAACATGCAGCCTTCGATTGTCGGTTGTTTCTGCATTGCCACCAGCGGCGTCTATCCGCCACGCCCGTAGCCACCCCCTACAGACCCTCAAGCAAGGAAACTGATATGTCTGAAGCATTCCTCGGCGAGATCCGTATGTTCGCAGGTGATTATCCGCCGCGAGGCTGGGCCATCTGTGACGGAAGCTTGCTGCAAGTTCAAAGCAACGAGGCCTTGTTCGTCGTGCTAGGCACCACCTACGGTGGCAACGGTGTCACCACTTTCGGCCTGCCGGACTATCGCGGGCGGGTCCCCGTCGGCCAAGGACAAGGCGCCGGGCTCAGGCTCAGGACCCTGGGGGCGACCACGGGCAGCGAAACCGTGACCATGACCGCCGCCAACACCCCTGCGCATAGCCATGTATTCATCGTCAGCAAGAACCCGGCGACCTCGGCCACCCCCAATCCGCCCGCCGCGCCCAAGAGCCAGACCTTCGGTGAGTTCGCCAGTGCCGGCGTGATCAAGGGGCTGTACAGCACCCAGGCAACCAGCCCGGTCAGCCTGAGCCCGCTGTTTCTCTCCGAGGCCCTGGTACCGGCGCAAAAAGCCCCCCTGGCCCATAACAACATGATGGGATCGCTGGCCATCAACTACATCATCTGCCTGTCGGGCGTCTTCCCGACACGGCCTTAGTCTTTCCCCATTACTTCATTCTGGACTGAGCGATCATGGATGCATTCACCGGCGAGATCAGGCTATTCCCCTACAATTACGCACCACAGAACTGGGCCTATTGCGATGGCTCGGTGCTGCTGACGCAACAGTTCCCCGCCCTCTACTCGATCATTGGCAACCTCTATGGCGGCAACCCGGGAAGGGACTTCATGTTGCCCAATCTCAATGGCCGGGTGGCCATGGGCGCCGGGGGCGGCGTGAACCTGACGTACAGGTCGATAGGCGATACGGACGGTGCCGACGCGGTGAAAATGCTGCCGGCCAACTTCTCCGGACACACCCACGCAATGCAGGCCAGGGACGGCACCGACAACACCTCCGCGGTGGACCTGCCCAGCGCTGCGACCTACCTGGCGCAGCCGCGCAACGTGCACCTGTACAGCACCATTGCACCGACTGCCAGCAGCCCGTCGCTGGCCCCCGGCACCCTGACTTCGGCGGGTATCCCCAGCGCAGCGGGCGGCACGATACGCAACACCATGCAGCCGTTCCTGACCCTGGCCTACTGCATCTGCCTCAATGGCGAGTACCCGATGAAATATTGATGACGCACGTCTCCAGCGGTCTTTTATCCATGCTGCCACTGGGCAGCGACCCCGGTCTGCGCCTGCAGACCGGCAATGACCAGGCCCTGCTCGGCGACCTTTACCTGTCGCGGCGCTGGGCCGAAGTCAGTGCCGTGCCCGGCTGGAGCGACGCGCAGCGCCGGGCGTTCCTGCTGTCCCAGGAACAGCTGCAGCGCAGCCATTACCACCAGCATTACCCGGAGGCGGCCTTTCTCATCGTCGACTACGCGGGGACTGCGATTGGCCGTCTGTGCGTGGACCAGGACCCGAGCGCCGTGCGCATCGTCGACATCGCCCTGCTGCCGCAGTGGCAAGGCCGGGGAATTGGCAGCCGCTTGCTGCACGCGGTCCTGCACCTGGCCGACAGCCAGGGCCTGGCCTGCCACCTGAGCGTCGAACACAGCAGCCCGGCCCGGCGCCTGTATGAGCGCCTGGGCTTTCAGGTCTGTGGCGAAGCCGGCCCCTATACCCCGATGCAGCGGCCGGTGGGCCGGTCCCTGCCGCCGCACAAGGAAGCCCTGGAAGCATGAAACCCAAGCACCTGGGCGGCACACCAGCGGACCCCTGACGCTGCGCCACCTCTGAGCCCGAGATGACATTCAAGCGCAGGAGCCACTGGCGTCAGCCTTTTTGGTTCCATCGGTGCGCAGCCCCGCAACGGAGCAGGACACGCTCACAACAGTAGCCGTATGGCAGGAAGCCCCAATGAGAACACCGTTCACCACCTCAGGTCGCTGGCTGGCAAAAAGACTGGTCTCGCTGTTTCTGCTGTTCTGTGCGATGACCCTGGCCAGCCAGGCGATGGCAGCACGCCCGGTGATTGTCTCTCCGGCCACGGGCACCACCCTGACACCGGTGGCGGTGAACCAGTTCATGAGCGTCACCATCACCGCCACAGGGGGCGCGTTGCCTCTGGACGGCTGGTACGAATGTAACATCGACGATCCGAGCTATGACGGCACGCAGATCTGCCTGCCGCCGGGGCTGACCCTCGGTTATTCGCCCCGCAGCGCCACCACGACCCTGTCCGGTTCACCGACCACGGCCGGTACCTACACCTTCGCCGTGTCCCTGAATGACGGCCTGAACCAGGCCGGTATCGCCACTTACACCCTGGTGGTGAGTGCGGGCAGCCCGCCGACCCTGACCTCGGTGGCGCCCAACTCCGGCAGCACCGCCGGCGCCACCTCGGTGGTACTGACCGGGACCAACCTGAACGGCGCCACCGCCGTCACTTTCGGCGGCGTGGCGGCCACCAGCTACAGCATCACCAACGCCACCAGCATCACCGCTACCACCCCGGCCCATGCCGCCGGCCCGGTCAACGTGGTAGTCACCACGCCCAATGGCAGCGTGCCCCTGACCAACGGTTATACCTACACAGTGCCTGCCCCTACCGCCGGCCCGGTCAGTGCCACGGTCGCTGCCAACAGCAGCGCCAACCCCATTACCCTGAGCCTCAGTGGCGGCGCCGCCAGCAGTGTGGCCGTGTCCACTGCGGCCAGCCATGGCACCGCTACCGCCAGTGGCACCAACATCATCTACACACCGACAGCCGGCTATTCGGGCAGCGACACCTTTGCCTATACCGCCACCAATGCCAGTGGCACTTCAAGCCCGGCCACGGTGACCATTACCGTCAGCGCGCCGACGATTAACCTCAGCCCGACCACACTGCCCAGCGGCACTCAAGGCACCACCTATAGCCAGAACCTCAGCACCTCCGGTGGTACCGCGCCCTACAGCTACGCCGTCACTTCCGGCGCCCTGCCGACCGGCATGAGCCTGAATACCAGCGGCCTGATCAGTGGCACGCCGAGCGCCAGTGGCACCTTCAACCTGACCATCACCGCCACCGATGCCAACAGCGCCACCGGCTCACGCGCCTACAGCCTGCTGATCAATGGTCTGCCCCCCGTGGCCGGCGCCGTCAGCACCACGGTTGCCGCCAACAGCAGCGCCAACCCGATTACCCTGAACCTCAGCGGTGGCGCGGCCACCAGTGTGGCCGTGTCCACCGCGGCCGCTCACGGTACGGCCACGGCCAGCGGCACCACCATCAGCTACACCCCAACCGCCGGCTACTCCGGCAGCGATACCTTCGCCTACACCGCGACTAACGCCAACGGCACTTCCGGCCCGGCCACAGTGACCATTACCGTCAGCGCGCCGACGATTAACCTCAGCCCGACCACACTGCCCAGCGGCACTCAAGGCACCGCCTATAGCCAGAACCTCAGCACCTCCGGTGGTACCGCGCCCTACAGCTACGCCGTCACTTCCGGCGCCCTGCCGACCGGCATGAGCCTGAGTGCGAGCGGCCTGATCAGTGGCACGCCGAGCGCCAGTGGCACCTTCAACCTGACCATCACCGCCACCGATGCCAACAGCGCCACCGGCTCACGCGCCTACAGCCTGCTGATCAATGGTCTGCCCCCCGTGGCCAGCGCCGTCAGCACCACGGTTGCCGCCAACAGCAGCACCAACCCGATCACCTTGATCCTCAGCGGTGGCGCCGCCAGCAGCGTCGCCGTGGCCAGTGCGGCCAGTCATGGCAGCGCCACCGCGAGTGGCACCAGCATCACTTACACTCCGACTGTGGGCTTTGCCGGTACAGACAGTTTCACCTACACCGCCACCAACGCCAGCGGCACATCCAGCCCGGCCACGGTGAGCATTACGGTCACGGCGCCCAGCATCAGCGTCACTCCGGGCAGCCTGAGCGGTGGTACTCTCGGCAACGCCTACAGCGCCACCATCAGCGCATCGGGCGGCACCGCGCCCTACAGCTACGCGGTCAGCGCGGGTGCCCTGCCAACCGGCTTGACACTGAGCCCGACCGGGAGCTTGAGCGGTACACCCACCGCCATCGGCTCCTTCGCCTTTACCCTGCGCGCCACCGACGCCAACAACTTCACGGGAACCCAGGCCTACAACCTGACCATCAGCGGCGTGCCGCCGATCGCCAGCGCCGTCAGCACCACAGTTGCCGCCAACAGCGGCGCCAACCCGATTACCCTGAACCTCAGTGGTGGCGCCGCCACCAGCGTCGCCGTGGCCAGCGCCGCCAGTCATGGCAGCGCCACCGCCAGCGGCACCAGCATTAGCTACACCCCGACCGCCGGCTTCTCCGGTTCCGACAGCTTCACCTACACCGCGACCAATATCAGCGGCACGTCCGGCCCGGCCACAGTGAGCATCACCGTCAGCGCTCCGTCTCTGGCAGTGACACCGGCGTCCCTGGGCGCCGGCACGGCGGGCAGCGCCTATAGCGCAACCCTCAGTGTCTCCGGCGGCACGGCACCCTACAGCTACAGCATCAGCAGCGGCAGCTTGCCGGCCGGCCTCAGTCTGAACACCACCAGCGGCCTGATCAGCGGCACGCCAACCACCAGCGGCACCAGCAACCTGACCATCACCGCCACCGATACCAACGGTGCCACCGGTACCAAGGCCTACTCGATCACCATCGCCGCCGTGGCGATCACCGTGCCGGCCTCCAGCCAGATCCTCGCGGCCGGCCAGTCCGCCACCGTCGACCTGACCCAGGGCGCCACCGGCGGCCCGTTCACCCAAGCCACCCTGGCCTCGGTCACTCCGGCCTCGGCCGGCCGGGCGATGATGATCAGCCGCTTCTCGATGCGCTTCATACCCTCGGCCGCCTTCGCCGGCACCGCGATCGTCAGCTTCAGCCTGCAGAACGGCAGCGGCTCCAGCGCCGCGAGCACCGTCAGCTTCATGATCCAGGAGCGCCCGGACCCGACCAAGGACGCCGAAGTCATCGGCCTGCTCAACGCCCAAACCCGCGCGGCCGAGCGCTTTGCCAGCACGCAGATGGACAACTTCAACCGTCGCATGGAGCAGTTGCACCAGATGAAATGCGACCGCACCTCGTTCAACGCCAGCCTGCGCAAGCAAGGGCAAGACGTTCCCCTGGGAGAAATCGCCAAGGCCGTGCAGAACCAGCTCGGGGATTCGGCGCACAAGACCGAGCAGGAACAGCGCGAGGCCGCAGCCGCCGAGCAAGATGAGTGCAAACAGCAGGCCCTGGCCTTCTGGAGCGACGGTTTCGTCAACGTCGGCTCGACCCACGCCCGCGGCGCTCGGGACAACAGCTTCACCACCATGGGCCTGAGCGCCGGTGCCGACTATCGCTTGTCGCCGTCGGTGATAGCCGGGATCGGGATTGGCTACGGCAATGACCGCAGCGACATCGGCAGCAACAAGACCCGCAGCGATGCCGATGCCATTGGTATCGCCACCTACCTGAGCCTGAACCTCGCGCCCCAGGTCTTTATCGACGGCCTGCTGGGCTATAACCGCATCAGTTTCGACTCGCGCCGCTACATCACTGGCAGCACCAACGACTACGCCCGAGGCTCCCGGGATGCCGACCAGTTGTTCGCCTCCCTCACCGCCAGCTACGAATACCGTCAGGGACCACTGTCGCTGACGCCCTACAGCCGCTTGAATGCCAGCAGCACCCGCCTGGACGCCTTCCGTGAGAGCGGCGGCGGCCTCTACGGTTTGTCCTATGACGAGCAAAGCCAGCAGAACTTCACGTCGTACCTGGGCCTGCGCTCGGGCTACGATTTCATGACCCGGGTCGGCAGGATGACACCCAAGGTCGGCCTGGCGTGGGGCCATAACTTCAACACCACCAGCGACTACAAGATGCGCTACACCGACCAGGGCGACGAGGGCCTGCTGTACCGGCTCAAGCCCGACTCCCAGGACAGCGATTTCGCCGACCTGGACCTGGGCCTGGACTTCGACCTCGGACGTGCCTGGCAGTTGGGCGTCTCCTACAAGACAGCCCTTGGCTCCGATGAGCGCAGCGACATGTTCCGCATCGGCTTGAACGGCAAGTTCTAGCTCCTGGGCACAGGCTAACCGCCGCCAACCGGACGCTGCAGCAGGAAAGGATTCCCTGTCAGCCAACAATGCAAGAAAAACACACCCCGCCAGGGCCAGGCCCTCGCGGGGTGTGTTTTTTTCCGTCGCGGTGCCGCGCTCTAGGCCACCGGCAAGCTGCCCGTCGCCAGCTCCTGCGCCGTGCGCTCCACCGCGCGCCGGGTCTTGTCGATCAACTCATCGATATCGCCGCGAGTCGCCACCAGCGCCGGGGCCATGATCATCCGCCCCAGGGTCGAGCGAATGATCACGCCCTCCTCGAAGCCCAGGGTGCGGCAGCGCCAGGCGATGTCATTCTCGTTGGCAAAACGCTTGCGGCTGGCCTTGTCCTCGGCGAATTGCAACGCCGCCACCAGGCCCGCGCCCTGGATCTCGCCGATCAGCGGATGGTTGCCGAACACCTCCCGCAGGCATTGCTGCAGGTAAGGGCCGGTGTCGTTCTTGACCTGGGTCACCACGCCTTCATCGCGCAACGCCTTGAGGTTGGCGATGGCCACTGCGGCGGCCACCGGGTGCCCGGAATAGGTCAGGCCGTGGGCAAACACCCCGCCCTGCTCCACCAACACTTGGGCGATGCGCTTGCTCAGCACCAGGCCACCCATGGGGATGTAGCCTGAGGTCAGGCCCTTGGCGATGGACAGCGTGTCCGGTTCGAAGCCGAAGTGCTGGTGGGCGAACCACTCGCCGGTGCGGCCGAAACCGCCGATCACTTCGTCGGCGCACAGCAGCACATCGTACTGGCGGCAGATGCGCTGGATTTCCGGCCAGTAGCTTTCTGGCGGGAAGATCATTCCGCCTGCGCCCTGGAACGGCTCGGCGATAAACCCGGCGACATTCTCGGCACCCAGTTCGAGGATCTTCTCTTCCAATTGACGGGCGCAGCGCAGGCCGAACTCGGCGGGCGTCAGGTTGCCTTCGTGGCCAAACCAGTAAGGCTCGTCGATGTGCGCCACGTCCGGGATCAGCCCGCCCATCTCGTGCATGAACTTCATCCCGCCCAGGGCCGTGGCCGCCAGGGTCGAGCCGTGATAGCCGTTCCAGCGACCGATCATCACCTTCTTCTGCGGTTGGCCAAGGATCTGCCAGTAGCGGCGCACGCTGCGGATCAGCACCTCGTTGGCCTCGGAGCCGGAGTTGGTGTAGATGGCGTGGCTGTAGTGCCCCGGCAACAGGCTGAACAGCAACTCGGACAGCTCCACCACCGCCGGGTGAGTGGTGTGGAAGAACATGTTGTAGTACGGCAGCTGTTCGAGCTGGGCGCTGGCGGCGGCCGCCAGGTCCTTGCGCCCATAGCCGAGGTTGGTGCACCACAGGCCGGACATGCCGTCCAGGTAGCGCTGGCCGTCGTTGTCCCACAGGTGCAGGCCCTCACCGCGGACGATGACCCGCGGGCCTTCGGCGTTCAGCACCTTCTGGTCGAGAAAGGCGTGAATGTGGTGCTTGGCATCCAGGGCCTGGTAGTCCTGGGTGCTGCGTGGCGCGGCGGTGTTGTCCTGACGATTGGAAGCACTCATGGTCATTCTCCTGCACTGCAAGTGGGTTCAAGGGAAACGGGGCCATTGGTGCTCGCCGTGGCGGGCACCAGTGGTTCGGGGACAAACAGCGGTTTGCGCATCACCAGCTTGATCCAGACCACGGCGATCACCGAGATCACCCCGAGGACTACCCCGGCACTGCCGAAGATCCGCGCGGTCATCTCCGGTGACGGCGAGACGTGATAGATCGCAAACAGCATGCCGACCATGCCCAGCACCTGGGGCCAGGGGTAGAACGGCGAACGGAACGGCCGGGGCGCATCGGGGTAGCGCCGACGCAGGGCGATCACGTCGATGTGCACGATGATGTAGGCCAGCAGCCAGGCCAGGGCCGCAGCCAACAGCAGCAGGCTGATAGAGTCCGGGTCCTGGCCCAGCAGCAGGATCGGCAGGCCGGTCAGGGCCGCGATGAACAGCACCGCCACCCAGGGTGTGCGGGTGCGCGGGCTCAGGCGCTTGAACTGGGGAAAGGCCTGGCCGTTCTGGGCCATGCCATAGAGCATCCGCGGCAGCGCCGCCAGGGACGAGTTGACCGTGCTGCAAGTAGCGGTGATCACCGCCCCCACCAGGAACAGCTTGCCGGCCTCACCGAACACCGAGGTGGCGAAGAGGAAATGCGGCAGCGGGTTGCTCGCCAGTTGCTCCCGGGGAATGCACAACAGCGCACCGAGGCAGTACAGGGTGATCACCAGGAAGATGATGCTCAGGCCAATGATCATCGAGCGCGGGATGTTGCGTTCCGGGTTACGGGTTTCCTCCACCAGCGGGCAGACGAACTCGGCGCCGACAAACCCCCAGATGGCCATCGCCGCCAGGGCCAGCGCACCGACTTGCATGGGGTTCCAGCCCTGATCCAGCGGCAATTGCAGATCCGCCTGGGGGCTGCTGATGGCCCCTAGCCCGAGGGTCAGCAGGATCACCACCATCACCACCGCCAGCACGGTCTGCAGTTTGGCAAAGACGTCGATGCCCAGCAGGTTGAGCGCGGTGAACGTGCCCAGCACGCCATAGGCCACCAACATCGGCGGCAGCACACCGGGGTAGACCTTGCCGATGATCAGATCGAGCAGCAGCAACTCGGCGGACAGGGCGAACATCGCCACCACCATGTAGCCGGAGAAGGTCGCGAGGATCGCCGGAAAATGGCCGATGGCCACTTCGGTGTAACTGCTCAGGCTACCGGCCCGCGGCACCATCAACGCCAGCTCGGAAAACGACAGCGCGTAGGTCAGGGCCATCAGGTAGGCCAGTAGCAGCGGGATGAAGAAGCCCAGCCCGGCCATCCCCGCCCCTTGCAGCATCAGCACCATCACGCCCTGGGAAACCACCAGGCCGACGGCCACCGAGACCAGCGATCCCAGGCCCAGGACTCGGCGCAAGCCGCGGTTCGGTGTGGGGCTTGCGGCCCCGATGGAGACATTTGCAGTCATGGCACACACTCCTGTTCTTATTGTTGTAGGCCTGCCGCTCACTCGGCAGGTACGCCGGCGCCACGTCCCGGACTCGATCCCGGCGCGTGCCGCCGTGGCTGACCCGCAGGCTGACCCGCAGGCCGGCTCGCCAGGCATCCAACAGCGTTCAGCGCAGTTGGAACCAGGTGGTCTTGAGCTGGGTGTATTTATCAAAGGCGTGCAGCGACAGGTCGCGACCAAACCCCGATTGCCGGCCACCACCAAAGGGCACGGTGACATCCAGGGCATCCACGGTGTTCACCGACACCGTGCCAGCGCGCAGTTGCCGGGCGACCCGGTGGGCGCGGTTGAGATCGTCGCTCCACAGCGAAGCGGCCAGGCCATAGACACTGTCGTTGGCCAGGCGGATGGCCTGGTCCTCGTCGTCGAACGGGGTCACCGCCAGCACCGGGCCGAACACCTCTTCGCGCGCGATGCTCATCTGCGGCTGCACGCCGGTGAGGATGGTCGGCTCGATGTAGTTGTCGCTGCCATCGATGCTCAGTTGCCGACCGCCGCAAGCCAGGTGGGCACCCTGCTCCCGGGCGCCATCGATGAAGCCCATGACGCTGGTGGTCTGGCGGCGGTCGACCATGGCCCCGGCACGGCTGGCCGGGTCCAGGGGGTTGCCCGGCATCCAGGCCCGCGCCTTGGCCAGCAGGCGCTCGACAAACTCGTCATGAATGCTGCGCTGCACCAACAAGCGCGAGTTGGCCGAACACACTTCGCCCTGGTTGAAGAAGATGCCGAAGGCGGCCTTCTCGGCGGCCAGGTCCAGGTCCTGGCAGTCGGCGAACACCAGGTTCGGGCTCTTGCCGCCGCATTCGAGCCAGACCTGCTTGAGATTGGATTGCGCCGAGTACTGCATGAAGTACTTGCCGACCTCGGTGGAGCCGGTGAACACCAGGCAATCCACGTCCGGGTGCAGGCCCAGCGCCTTGCCGGCCTCGCTGCCCAGGCCTGGAACCACGTTGAGCACACCTTGCGGCATCCCCGCTTCCAGGGCCAGTTCGGCCAGGCGCAGCGCCGAGAACGGCGACTGCTCGGCCGGCTTGAGCACCACCGAGTTGCCCACCGCCAGGGCCGGTGCCAGCTTCCAGGCGGCCATGTCCAGCGGGAAGTTCCAAGGCACCACCGCGCCGATCACCCCCAAGGCTTCACGACGGATACTGGCGTGGCTGTTGCGCGGTCCCGGGGCCACTTGGTCGTAGAGCTTGTCGATGCTTTCGGCGTACCAGGCGAAGACGTGGGCGGCGCCGGGAACGTCGATATTCCAGGCGTCCATCACTGGCTTGCCCATGTTCAGGGAGTCCAGCAGGGCCAGTTCCTCGCGATGGACGAGCATCAGCTCGGCCAGGCGCAACAGCACCTTCTTGCGCTCCACCGGGGCCATGCGCGCCCAGGGCCCGTGCTCGAAGGCCTGGCGCGCGGCAGCGACGGCCAGGTCGACCTCGACCTCGCCGCAGGCGCTGACTCGAGCCAGCAACTGGTTGTTCGCCGGATTGATGGCGTCGAAGGTGGCACCGCTGAGGGCCGATAGATGACGGCCACCGATCAGCGCCTGGTCAGTGAATGTTTGCCGGGCAGCTCGCTGCTGCCAGTAACTGAGATCGAACACGCTGCACTCCCTCGTCGACCGTTGATACGGCCTGGTTGTTCTCTGGGTCTGGAGGGATGGTGCGTCACTGCGAGCAAGAGGAAAAATACTAAAAATATGCTCGAACCCCATGAAAAAGCTCTGCAACCCATACCGCGGACAAGGCTGTGCAAACGCAGACGCCCCGGGTTGCGCGCAGGCTCAACCAAGGGCAGGCAGGATGCCTTGGCGCTGGCGATCAGGGCGCAGCAGCCCAGGCGCGGCACAGGTCGGTGACCTGCGCCGTGAGACAGGATCAGCCAGCAGCAAACATCAGGCAGGCGCCTGCAGCCACTGCGCCAGGCGCATCAGCATGGCGTCGCAGGCGTCCAGTTGCTCAATGCTGATGAACTCATCCGGCTTGTGCCCCTGCTCCATGCTGCCGGGGCCGCAGACCACCGTGGCAATGCCCGCTTCATGGAACAGGCCGCCCTCGGTGCCGAAGGCCACGGTGCCGAACTCCCGCGAGCCACTGAGCAGTGCCAGCAACTCGGCGGCTTCGCTGTCCGGCGCGGTGGCCAGGCCCGGATAGGCACTCAAGGGCTGCAGGCCGATGCCGGTATCGGCCTGGATCGCCTGCATCTTCGGCAACAACTGTTCCCCGGCGTAGCGCTGCAATTCATCCACCACCGCCTGGGCGTCGTAACCCGGCAAGGTCCGTACCTCGAAATCGAACTCACATTCCGCCGGTACGATGTTCAGCGCCCGACCGCCCTTGATGGTGCCGGTCTGCACCGTGGAGAACGGCGGGTCGAAACGTGGGTCATGCCTCTCCGGTTGCGCCAGCTGGCGGCCAATGTCCCCAAGCTTGCCGATCAGCCGCGCGGCGTACTCGATGGCATTGACCCCATACGGCGCATAGGCCGAATGACAGGCGGCGCCGCGCACCTGGCAACGCATCGCCAGCTTGCCCTTGTGGCCGAGCACCGGGCGCAGCTCGGTGGGCTCGCCGATCAGGCACAGCACCGGCCGATTCGGGCGCTGTTGCAGTTGCTCAAGCATCGGCCGCACGCCCAGGCAGCCGACCTCTTCGTCATAGGAGAACGCCAGGTGGATCGGCAGCCGCAACGAGCATCGAGTAAAGCTCGGCACGGCGGCCAGCACCGAGGCGATAAAACCTTTCATGTCGGCGGTGCCGCGCCCATACAGGCGCCCTTCCCGC
Source organism: Pseudomonas sp. Fl4BN1 (assembly GCF_009908285.1). Taxonomy (GTDB): domain Bacteria; phylum Pseudomonadota; class Gammaproteobacteria; order Pseudomonadales; family Pseudomonadaceae; genus Aquipseudomonas. Next base: position 35,439 of record NZ_JAAARM010000010.1, on the reverse strand, counting down.
TCACTCAGGACAAACGGTTCGACGCTCCAGGCCTGGCCGTCCACCGGTACTACGTCGGTGTGCCCGGACAGCACCACGCCGCCGCGATCCGCGGGGCCAATGCTGGCAAACAGATTGGCCTTGGTCCGCTGCGGGTTGTAGATCAGCTCGCAGGGCACGCCCTGCTCGGCGAGGTAATCGCGGATAAAGCCGATCAGTTCCAGGTTGGAATCGCGGCTGACCGTGGCAAAGCCCACCAGCCGCGCCAGCAGCTCGCGGCTGGAGAGTTCACTCATTGCCCGGCACTCCGTAGCTGGGGGCGGCGGTCGGGTCCAGGGCCCGGGTCAGGTAGTCCTGCATCTGCGGGCGATAGGCCTGCCAGAGACCGGCCAACTGGCCGATAGGGTCCTCATCGACCCAGTCCACCCGCAGGTCGACGATGGGCCAGGTCAGGTCATCCACCACCATCAGCGCCGCCGAATGCACCGGCCCCGCCTCGCCACCGGCGGCCATCGCCGCCTGCATCGCCGCCAGCAAACGCTCGACAAGAATGCCCGGGGTCCGCTCGAAAGCCGCGACCATGGCCTCGATCACCGCGCTGCTCGCCAGCAGATTACCGGCGGCCACGCACTGCTCGCCGGCCACCGCGTTATGGGTGCCCAGGGCTTGCTGGCCACTGAACAACGCCGTGCGCCCCTGGCCGTCGATCACGGTCACCTGGCGGTACTGGCTCCAGCCATTGCTGCCCAGGGCCTTGTCCAGGGCCGCGGCGGGATCGAGCTGGTGATTCTCCAGCAAGTCGAGAATCTGCGGGCCGAGGGCCGGCAGGGTCACGTTCTGGGTCGCTACCGCTCCGACCCCGGCCCGCACCCAGGGGCAACGGGCGCCGACGGCAATGCTCGACGAGCTGATGGCAATGCCCAGCTGGCCGGTTTCGGCACAACGGCCAACGATTGAAAAAGTCATGGCAACTCCTTGGCCCACAAGGGCCGCATGGGCGCACGATTGGGCGCCGGCGCAATCAACAGCAGAGGCTTCATTCAGGAATGACTGCGATCACATCGATCTCCATCAACCACTGTGGCTGGCCAAGGGCCGAGACCACCAGACCGGTGGAAATCGGGAACACGCCCTTCAACCACTTGCCCACTTCCTGGTACACCGGCTCGCGGTAGCGTGGATCGGTGAGGTAGGTGGTGGTCTTGACGATGTGGGACAGGTCGCTGCCGGCTTCTTCCAGCAGTTGCTTGACGTTCTTCATCGCCTGCTCGGCCTGGGCCTGCGGGTCGCCGAGGCCGATCAGCCGGCCGTCGAAATCGGTGCCGACCTGGCCGCGTACATACACCGTATTGCCGGCGCGCACCGCCTGGCACAGGTCGTTGTCCAGGGACTGGTTGGGGTAGGTGTCCTTGGTGTTGAACATGCGGATACGCGTATGAGTAGGCATCAGTGGGCTCCCACGGAACTGAGGTTGAGCACCGGCGCATCAGCCGTGGCCGAAGGCTGCCGGGCGTCGCTGTAGGCTTGGTATTTGCGCTGCGTGGCGATGTGATCGGCGACGTGCTTGGCGTCGTGCCACACCCCCCAGATAAACGACGAGCCGCGGCGCGACAACCAGGGCAGGCCGAGGAAGTAGACCCCCGGCTCGCGGGACACGCCGCGCTGATGCAGGGGCTTGCCTTGTTCGGTGAAGGTATCGACCTGCAGCCAGCTGAAATCCACGGCATAGCCGGTGGCCCAGATGATCGAGGTGACACCGGCCGCCAGCAGGTCCAGCGCGAGGATCGGCTGCGTCACGCAGTCCGGATCGGGCAAGCGCTGGCGGGCCTCGGGCTCCAGCGGCAGGTGGAGACCGTTGCGGGCGATATAGGCGTCGGCAGCATCCAGCAGCGCCAGGTAGTTCTCGTCACCCCGGGCCAGGTTGTCCACCAGGTCCGCACGGAAGGTCACCCGGTCGCCGTCGAAAGCCTGGGTCAGCCCCACCAGGGTAATGCCCTGCTGGGCCAGGGCCCGGAAGTCGATGGTCTGGCCGCCGCGGGCGCCACTGACGGCGATGGTCACGTGCTCGCGGCCCGGCTTGGCGATCTCTGCATCCCACTCGCCGAGGACCCCGAGCCACCAGCAGAAGTCGCGGTTGCGATAGGAACGTGGCGGACGATCATGAGCACCCACGGACAGGTAGACCTGACGGCCTGCGCGCTGCAGTTCGTCGGCGATCTGTACCCCGGACGAGCCTGCGCCGACCACCAGCACCGCGCCCTCGGGCAGTTGCTGCGGGTTGCGGTACTCGGCGGAATGCAACTGATTAAGCGCCGTGCCCTTGGGCGCAATCGGCGGGATCACCGGGCGTTGGAAAGGCCCGGTGGCAGCCACCACACGATTGGCCTGGATCACCCCATCGGAGGTTTCCACGGTGAAGCCTGGACGACCGACATTGCGCTGCACCTTGCGCACTTCGACACCGGTACGAATCGGCGCATTGAACTTGCGTGCATAGGCTTCGAAGTAATCCGCAACCTGATCCTTGGCCGCGAAGGCATCGGGCTCGATCGCAAACTCCAGCCCTGGAAAACGGTCGTGCCAGACGGGCCCGTTGGCCACCAGCGAATCCCAGCGTCCGCTGCGCCAGGCTTCGGCGACCCGGCTGCGCTCAAGCACCAGGTGCGGCACGCCGAGCTTGCTCAGATGCTCGCTCATGGCCACGCCGGCCTGGCCCGCGCCAACCACCAGGGTATCCACTTGTATTTGTTCTACGGTCATGTCGGTGTCCTTCTGCGAGACGATGGGCGCCAGCCAAGGGCTGGGCGCCCTGTTCAGAACCCGGGTGTGAATCGGATAGGGCAGATGGTGCGACAGACGCCGACGAAGGAAAAATACTAAAAATGTGCTCGCTGGATAAGAAAAAGCGAAGCAGCGCGGGAGCACGCAGACCGTGCAATTTCACTACACCGGCGCTGCATCGACAGGACCCAGAACCTGCTCACGCTGCAGCCAGCGACGTTCAGCCATGTGCAACGCCGCCGGAGCAAAGCAGATCGTCAACCGGTGCTCAGGTGCGCGGCCTGCAATCCACGCTCAGTTCCGCTCACTGGCAAAGGTGTAGCGGCTCAGAGCCTCGGCCAGTCGCTGGGTTTCATCCGCGCAGCGATAGCTCGCCACCAAGCCCTGCTTAGGCCTCTGCACCACCTTCACCTCTTGCAGCTCGATGGCCAGCAAGGCCGCCTCCTGGCGTATGACAGCCTCGATTTCAGCCATGACCAGCGCGGGCTTGAAGATCTTGCCCACGCCGGTGATGGGCAACGCATCGGCCAGGATCACTGCCTTGGGCACCGCTGCACGCTCAGTGATATGCCGCGTCGCGTAGTCCAGCAGCTCGGCGCTGCTGATAGCGCTTCCGGCACGCACCTGCACATAGGCCACCGGGACTTCCCCGGCATGCGCGTCGGGTCGGCCCACCGCTGCACACAGCGCGACATCGGGGTGGGTGGCCAGCACTTCCTCGATGTATTTGGGTTCAATGTTGTGGCCACCCCGGATGATCAGCTCCTTCTTGCGCCCGGTGAGCCAGAAGTAACCTTCGGCATCGCAGCGTCCAAGGTCCCCGGTGTTGAACCAGCGCTGTGCGGAGCCACCCTCGGGAGCATCGGTATCGAACCACATGCCCTGGTCATGAGCGCTGTCCAGATAACCGATGAAGACATTGGGACCACTGATACAGATCGCCCCCACCTCATCGACTTGCGCATGGCGCAGCCAGGCGCCTCGCTCATCGAGGATCATCACACGCATGTCCTGCCAGGGTAGGCGCAGGCCGACGGAGCCAATGCGCGACTCGCCGCGCGCCGGATTGATCGACGACGCGCACGAGCCCTCGGTCAAGCCATAGCCTTCAAGAACGCGCTGGCCTGTCTGTTGCTCGAACTTGCGCAGCAAGTCCCTTGGCATCGGCGCTGCGCCACAGATCGCCACCGTCAGCGAGCGAGTGTCATAGCCGGCGCAGGGCACCTGCAGCAGGCCGGCGTAGACCGTGGGTACGGCTGAATAGCTACTGACCTGATGGGTTTCGACGATCTCCCAGAACCGCGACATGAATCCCGGTGTGCGAAACCCCGCCGGCGGCGCCAGCAGCACATGACCGCCCTGGGCAAATACCGCCAGGCCGCAACCGATCAGCGCATTGACGTGAAACAGCGGCAGCGAGGTAAGCACGGTGCGGCCTGGCCGCAGGACCGGCGCGCCGATCACCGTATCCAGCTGCCCGCAGAAGATCACTTCATTGCGCTGGCTGTGGCAGGCAATTTTCGGCAAGCCGGTGGTGCCGCCAGTGCAATAGTAAGCCGCCACGTCATTCAGGCCCGGCGGTGCAAACCGCAGGCGGTCGCCTGGCTCAACGGCCAGTTCGGCGAAGAAATCCATAACCGGCACCCCGGACACTTCGGCAGGCAGCGGCGCACTCTGCGTGTGGCCCGGCAGATGCCGCAGCGGGTCAATCGCCAGCACACCTTGCAGACCGGGCAAACGGGCAATCGCGCCCTCGACCCGCTGCCAGATTTGCGCATCCGGCTCGGGACCGACCGTGACCACCCAGCGGACCTTGGCTGCCGCCAGCAGCTCGGCCATCTGCGCGCCGTCCAGCAAGACGTTGACCGCAAAGGCGATACCCGCGGTCTGCGCGCCCCACATGGCAATATGGGTTTGCGGCAAGTTCGGCAGGATCAACGCGACCACGTCGCCACGCCGCACCCCCAAGCGCTGGAACAGGTTGGCGGCGCGAGTGATGTCCGCCAGCAGTTCGGCGTATGTCCAGCGCACCGGCTGCGCATGATCCTCGACCCGCAGAAAGAAGCTCAGGGCCAGAGCCTGCGGCCATTGGCCGGCGCTGCGTTCGATCAGCGCATAGGTGCTGTTTATGTCGGTAAAGGGTAGAGGGCCCGCCTCGATCTGCAGAATGTCCTTATAGTCGCAAAGCATTTCCAAGACCTCGAATGATGAATTTTCTTGACTTGAGATGCTGGCATGAGGCGAGTTAGGTTACTTGGCATTTGATAACAACCATTTGGCATCCTGGAACAAAATGAACCGCCCTCCCTTGTTTGTCAGGACCCCGGCCCTGACCGGTTTCAGCCAACTGGTCAGCGAGCATGGCGGTGACGCCCAAGCCCTGCTGGCGCGTGTCGGCATGACCCCGGCCCAGCTCGACGACGCCCATTTCAGCCTGCCCCTGGAGAAGGTCGCGCAACTGCTGGAGATCACCTCGCAGACCTTGTCGATGGCGGATTTCGGCGCGCGCCTGGCGAGCCTGCAAGACGTTTCCATCCTCGGGCCGATGGCCTTGATCGTGCTCCACGCCAGCAACCTTGCCGATGCCCTGGAGCGGGTCGCTCGCTACATGCCGTACCACTCGCCCGGGCTGAACATGAGCCTGAGCGTCGAGGGCCAATATGCCGCCTGGCATCTGGAGCATGACCCGAGTGTCAGCAGGCTGGGCGACCGGCAATTGAGCGAATTGGCGCATGGCATAGCACTTGCCTTCCTGCGTCGGGTTACCGGCAGCACCGGCAAGCAATGGCAGATCAACTTCAGGCATGACAGCCCCCTCGACACCAAGGCCTATCGCGCCCTGTTTGGCTGCCGAGTGCGCGTCAACCAGGCTGAAAACGCCCTGTTCTTTCCCGCCGGCTTGCTGAGCACACCACTGGCCAGCGCCAGCCCGGCAATACTTGAGACCAGCGAGCGGATTGTCCGCCGCCTGATCCAGAGCCATCCCCTGGACCTGGGGCGCCAGGTGGAAATACTGGCGGAGCGCCTGTTGGTGACAGGCAACTGCAACCTGCCCGTCCTGGCCGGCCAGCTGGGCATGCCCCGGCATATGCTCCAGCGCCGCCTGCTGGCCCTGGGCTTGCGCGTCGAGGAGATCATCGATGACTTGCGCCGCAAACGCCTTGAGTCGCTACTCCCCCACCCGCAGATTGCCCTGACCGAAGTCGCGTTCCTGCTGGGTTACGGTGACCCCAGCTCGCTGACCCGCGCCTGTTATCGCTGGTTCGGCCAAAGCCCCAGCGCCTGTCGCCAAAAACTCCTGGCGCGCCCCTGGCAAGCCGACTGAGCGAGCCCCGTCACCCACCGCTCAAGCGCCCGGGAATGTCGACAGCCCGGCCTCCCCCGGGGCCTCGCTGACGATCATGTCCATGGCTTGCTGGGCAATCGGCGAAAGCGTGCGTCCGGCATGGGTCACCACCGCATAGCGGATGGTCAGCACATCTGCCGGCCAGGGCGGTTGGATGAACGGTGCCAGGTCCACCAGCAGCTCGTTGTGCAGGTCCTGGTCGAGCCACGAGCGCCAGGTCAGCAGCAATGAATCGCTGCTCAGGGTGGTTTCACGCAACAGGTTCAGATCGTTGGAACTCAGGGTCCAGGGCAGCAATGTGCCGGGCGCCAGATCGAACAAGGCATACAGCGAAGCTTCGTTGGAAACCGACACGCCGCTCCACTGGTAGTCGAGGATCTGTGCACGGGAAATCGGGCCTGCCTGGAGGGCCAGCGGGTGATCGCGGCGACAGAACACCGAGGCCGGCTGAGGGGGCAAATGGGTCACGGAAAAGCGCGGGTCGATTTCCTCGCCCGACTTGAGGCTGGCAACCACGAAATCCAGTTGCTCGGTTTCCAGCAGGTGGCACAGCTGATTCCAGTACCCGACCTGAACATTGAGCACCAGCCTGGGGACCTGTTTGCGCAACCTGATGAGGATATCGACAGTGTTGAGCGTGGCCGCCATCGGGTTGATGCCCAGGCGCAGTTCACCGCCTTCGGCACCGGCAATATCGATGGCTTGCGCCACCAGCTTCCTGGCGCAACCGAGCAACTCATGCGCACGCCCGATCAGTTGCTGCCCGGCAGCGGTCAGCATCACCGTGCGCGTATCACGATCGAAGAGTCGCACCCCCAGGTCGCTTTCCAGTGACTGGATGCTGCGGCTGAACGCCGTCTGCGACAGATTGGCCCGAGCCGCGGCACGAGAAAAATGCAGCTCCTCGCTCAGATAAACCAGATGGCGCACACGCTTCAGATCGATTAAGTCGCTCACTGCATTAATCCAGCCCTATCTTTGCATTGGACACTCTTAACACGCTCCCAGAAGATTCTCCACCACCAGCATCGACCGGCAGACAACACGTACTGCCTCCAATAAAAAAAACGATGGGGAAGTTCTGTGGCGCACCAATTCCTGCTTGATCAATTTCGCTTCCTGAGCCTGCCGACCCTGATTGCACTGAGTATCAGCGCACCGAGCCAGGCGGCTTCCTTCGACATCGGCGAGATCCAGGGGCAATTCGATTCTTCACTGTCCATTGGCTCCAGCTGGGCACTGCGCAATCCGGACCGGGCCTTCATCGGCACGTGGAACGCAGGGCACGCTTCAAGCCAATCCTCCGACGACGGTCGGCTGAACTTTCGCAAAGGCGAAACCTTCTCGAAGATCTTCAAGGGCGTACACGACCTGCAGCTCAGCTACGGCGATAGCGGAGTGTTCCTGAGGGGCAAGTACTGGTACGACTTCGAGCTCAAGGACGAAAGCCGGCGCTATGTGCAGATCAGTGATGAGCATCGCAAGGAGGCGGCCAAGTCCGCGGGCGCGCAACTGCTGGACGCCTTTGTCTATCACAACTATTTCATCGCCGATCAGCCCGGCAATGCGCGCCTGGGCAAACAGGTGGTCAGTTGGGGGGAAAGTACCTTTATCGGCAATGGCATCAACGTGATCAACCCGACGGATGTCGCAGCCTTTCGGCGCCCGGGAGCGGAAATCAAGGAAGGCCTGATCCCGGTCAACATGCTGTTCCTGTCCCAGGGACTGAGCGAGGACCTCTCCGCCGAATTGTTCTATCAACTGGAATGGGACCAGACCGTCGTCGACAACTGCGGGACCTTTTTCGGCTCCGACGTGATGGCCGATGGCTGCAATACCCGCATGGGTTTCTCGCCCCCCTGGGACCCCAATGGCCAATACCACTTCACCCGGGGCGGCGACCGCGATGCACGCAACAGCGGCCAGTTCGGGATGGCCCTGCGCTGGCAGGTCGAGGCGCTGAACAACACCGAATTCGGCCTGTATGCCCTGAACTACCACAGCCGCGCACCTTTCGTCGGCGGTACGGTCGGTAGCGCCCCCTTCGCGGTCAAGCCCGGCACCATGGCGTCGAGCGCCGAGTACTTCATCGAATACCCGGAAGACATCCGCCTCTATGGCCTGAGCTTTGCCACCACCCTGGGCACCACGGCGGTTTCCGGTGAGCTGAGCTACCGCCCGAACATGCCACTGTCACTCAATGGCAGCGACGTGACCATTGCCGCGCTCGCCGGCCCGATGGCGGCCACTCTCGGGGCCCCGATCTTCGCCAGCGGCTTTGCCCAGCCCGTGCCCGGCGAGAGTTTCCACGGGTATGTGCGCAAGCCGGTGACCCAGGCGCAAATGACCCTCACCCATTTCATCGATCAGGTCTGGGCCGCCGAGCGCCTGACCCTGATTACCGAGATTGGCTACAACCATCTGGGGGCTATCGACAGCAACGCCTTGCGCTTCGGCCGGGACAGCATCTTCGGCAACGGCGAACTGCCCGATAACCGCAATTGCGCGCTGATGGCCAACCCGGTCAACCCGCAGAACTGCAACAACAAGGGTTTCTACACCGCCAATTCCTGGGGTTATCGAAGCCGCGCCATCCTCGATTATCAGAACCTGATCGCCGGGATCAACCTCAAGCCCAGCCTGTCCTGGTCGCATGACGTGGAAGGCTACGGCCCCAACTTCAACCAAGGCAGCAAGGCCATCAGCCTGGCCCTGGATGCCGACCTCAGCAATACCTACTCGGCGAGTCTTTCCTACACCGATTTCTTCGATGGTCCCTACAACACTTCGACTGATCGCGACTTCGTCGCCCTCAGCTTCGGCGTGAGCTTTTGAATCCGCAATCAGCAATCGAACAGGACAAGGTGCGATGAAAATTTCGAAGTCGGTGTTTCACGGCAGTGCGTTGTCGCTGCTGCTTTGCACGTCAGCCATGGCCGCGGTGTCGCCCGAAAAGGCGGCAACACTCGATACCACGTTGACCCCGGTGGGCGCGGAGCGCGCCGGCAATGCCGAAGGTACGATCCCGGCCTGGACGGGCGGCCTGGCGAAGAATGCCGGGGCGATCGACAGCGCTGGTTTTCTCGCCGACCCCTATGCCAGCGAACATGCGTTGTTCAGCATTACCCCGCAGAACGTCGAGCAGTACAAAGGCCGCCTGTCCCCGGGCCAGGTCGCGATGTTCAAGCGCTACCCCGATTACCGGATGAACATCTACCCCACTCACCGCAGCGCCAACGTGCCGCCGAGCATCGTCGAGGCGGCCCGCAAGAACGCCCTGAACACCACCCTGGTGGCCGGCGGCAATGGCCTGGAGCACTTCACCAAGGCCTTTCCGTTTCCGATCCCCAAGGACGGACTGGAGGTGATCTGGAACCACATCACCCGTTATCGCGGTGACAGCGTGAAACGCCAGATGGTGCAGATCGTGCCGGATGTCCAGGGCAACGGCACCCCCGTGACCTTTGCCCACCAGTATGTGTTGCGCGAGAGCCTCGCCGACTACGACCCGGCCAAGCCGAGCAACGTGCTGTTCTACAACAAGCAGACCGTGGTGGCGCCAGCGCGCCTGGCCGGCAACGTGGAGCTGGTTCACGAGACCCTCGATCAGGTCAAGGAACCGCGCCAGGCCTGGATCTACAACGCCGGCCAGCGTCGTGTCCGGCGTGCCCCGCAGGTGGCCTACGACGGGCCCGCCGCCAGCACCGACGGCCAGCGCGTGGTGGACAACTACGACATGTTCAACGGCGCCCCGGATCGTTATGACTGGCAACTGCTGGGCAAGCAGGAACTGTACATCCCGTACAACAGTTACAAGCTCGATTCGCCCACGCTCAAGTACGCCGAGATCACCAAGGCCGGGCACATCAACCAGGACCTGGCGCGCTATGAACTGCACCGTGTGTGGCACGTGGTCGCGACCTTGAAACCGGGCCAGCGCCATGTGTATGCCAAGCGTGATTTCTACATCGACGAGGACTCCTGGCAAGCCGCGGTCATCGATCACTACGACGGGCGCAATACCCTGTGGCGCGTGGCCGAAGCCCATCAGCAGTCCTACTACAACAGCCAGGTGCCCTGGTACACCGCCGAGACCCTGAATGACATGGTCAGCGGCCGCTACCTGGTGCTGGGCCTGAAGAACCAAGAGAAGAGCAACTATCAGTTTGGCGTCAAGGCGCTGGAGGCCGAGTTCACGCCCAACGCCTTGCGCCAGAGTGGGGTGCGCTGAACGCCGGTCACAACGGCCCGAACCACAGCGCCTTCGCCGAGGTGGCGCCAGGACCTCGTACTGGCGGCTGGCACAGACCTTGCGCCAATCGCCACTCTTTGGAAAATGCCATGAAAAGTACCCCCGCTCCTTCGCTACCGCTTCAATACGCACCGTCCGAAGCGCCGGTGATACCCCGCGGCAACATGCGCCGGGTGGTCATCGCCTCCTCCCTGGGCAATGCGCTGGAAATGTATGACTTCACCGTCTACAGCTTTTTCGCGGTGATCATCGGCCAGCTGTTTTTTCCCTCCGACTCACCACTGGCATCGTTGATGATGTCGCTGGTGACCTTTGCCCTGGGTTTTGTCGTCCGCCCGCTAGGGGCAGTACTGATTGGCCGGGTGGCCGACCGCTACGGTCGCAAGCAGGCGCTGTCGCTGACCATTGCCTTGATGACCGTGGGCACGGGCATCATTGCCTTTACCCCCACCTACTCCAGCATCGGGATCTTCGCCACCGTCATGCTGGTGCTCGGACGGATGCTGCAGGGCTTTTCCGCAGGCGGTGAAGTCGGCGCCGCGTCGGCCTTCCTGATGGAGTCCGGACGCACTGACAACCGCTGCTTCATGGTTTGCTGGCAAGGCGCGAGCCAGGGCGCCGCCGCCTTGCTCGGGGCGCTCTCCGGGCTGCTGCTGACCAGTGTCCTGTCGGAGCAGGCGCTGCACAGCTGGGGCTGGCGCATTCCGTTCATCATCGGCCTGCTGATCGGCCCAGTAGGCTGGTACATCCGCAAGCACCTGGATGAAACCCACCAGAACCCGGAGAACCCGACGCCGCTTCGCGACCTGCTGCGCAAGCACGCGCGCACGCTGGGCCTGGGCATCTTGCTCATGGCCAGTTCGACGGTCACCTCCTACATGGTGGTGTTCTACATGCCGACCTACCTCACCCGGACCTTGCATTACTCCAGCAGCTTCGCCTTTTCACTGGTGGCCTTCGCTTGCGTCCTGCTGACGGTCGTTCCCCCGCTGGCCTCGCGATTCGCTGACCGCATGCCACGGCGCAAGCCCTTGCTGTACTGGCTGTGTGGCCTGCAGATGATCCTGACCTACCCGGCCTTCATGCTGCTGGGCCTGCAAAGCACCCTGCTGTGCCTGGTGGCGGTGTCGATGCTGATCCTGCCGATGGCCATCAGCGGCGGCGCCGGCCTGGCGCTGCTGATGGAAGCCTTTGCCCGTGACGAGCGAGTCACCGGGCTGTCGATCGTCTACAGCTTCGGGGTCACCCTGTTCGGTGGTTTCTCGCCACTGATCGTGACCTGGCTGATCGCCGTTACCGCAAACCCGCTGGTACCTGCCTGGTATCTGTGCGCCGCCATCGTGCTGAGTGGCGTGGCCCTGCGTTTCTACCCGGAATACCCGGGCCGTCCCTGAATCCGAGCTGCAACTGTACATCCACCTGGAACAAGGAATCCGTTGTGAACATGACCCCTCTGCAAGACCAACTGCAAGCCGGCAACGAGCGCTTTGTGAAGATCCGGCGCACCATCCACGCCCATCCGGAGCTGGGTGAAGACACCCTGGACACCGCAGCCCTGGTCACCGGCCTGCTCGAAGGCTGGGGCTATGAAGTCCACACCGGGGTGGGCGGCAATGGCGTGGTCGGCGTATTGCGTCGCGGCTCGGGCACCAGGACCCTGGGCCTGCGGGCAGACATGGATGCCTTGCCGATCATAGAGCGCAACGGTTTGCCCTGGGCCAGCCAGCGCGCCGGGGTGATGCACGCCTGCGGTCATGACGGCCACACCGCCACCCTGCTGGCAGCGGCCGAACAGTTGGCCCTGCACGGCGAGTTCGACGGCACGCTGAACCTGATTTTCCAACCGGATGAAGAAGGCCTGACCGGCGCCAAGCGAATGATGGCCGACGGACTGTTCCGACGCTTCCCCTGCGATGCGGTGTACGCCTTCCACAACATGCCGGGGTTTCCCGTGGGCTACGCGATCATCAAGAGCGGCGCCGTCATGGCCTCGTCCGAACGGGTCGGCATTACCCTGACCGGCAAAGGCGGGCATGGCGCCATGCCGGAGCGCGCCATCGATCCGATCCCGGCCCTGGCCGGCGTCATCAGCGCCCTGCAGAGCGTGGTCTCGCGCAACATCAGCGTCAACGATGCGGTGGTGATCAGTATCGGCAGGGTGCACGCCGGCACCGCCACCAACATCATTCCCGAATCGGCCATGCTGGAACTCAGCGTGCGCACGGTCGACCCGCTGATCCGACAACAGGTCGAGCAACGGATCCGCACCATCGTCGCAGGCCAGGCCGCTGCATTCGGGGTCACCGCCGAGATCGACTATCAATTGCTGGCACCGGTCCTGGTCAATACCGTCGCCGAGACTCAGCAGATGCTCGACGCCGCGCGCAAGGCCCTGGGCGACGAGAACGTGGTGGAGCAGGTGTCATTCAGGGCCATGGGCAGCGAGGATTTTGCCTGGATGCTGGATGAGGTACCCGGCTGCTATTTCGGACTGGGCAATGGCACGGGGGAGTTCAACGGCTGCTCGGTGCACAACGATCACTACGACTTCAATGATCAACTGATTCCCCTGGGCGCGGCGTGCTGGGTGGAGCTGGCCGAAGCCTACTTGCGCTGAAGCGCGTTGTTGTCAAGGGCGCCCGCCCCGGGCGCCCACACGTGGTTTTGTGCAGGCCCGGCCTGCACCCGCACATCAGGACACTGCCATGCCAAACGCTACCGCCATCGCCGACATGAGCGCCATCGAGCTGCTCACTCATTACCGTGACAAGCGTCTGTCTCCCGTGGAAGTCACCCTGGACGCTCTGGCCCGTATCGAGCGCTTCAACCCGCTGGTCAATGCCTATTGCTACACCGATCCCGAAGGCGCCCTGAGCACCGCACGCGAGTCTGAAAAACGCTGGTTGAAGGGCCAGCCCTGCGGCGCGCTGGACGGCCTGCCCACCTCGATCAAGGAACTGACGCCCACCCGGGGCATGCCCACGCGCAAGGCATCACTGACGATTGGCGCGCAAGGCCCCTGGGACGTCGACGCCCCCGTCACCAGCTTTATGCGAGAAGCCGGTGCCGTGGTGCTGGGCAAGACCACCAGCCCGGAGTTCGGCTGGAAAGGCGTGACCGACAGCCCGCTCTATGGTATCACCCGCAATCCCTGGGACACCCGCATGACCAGCGGCGGCTCCTCCGGCGGCGCGGCGGTGGCCGCAGCGCTCAATCTGGGCGTGCTGCACCAGGGCAGCGATGCCGGTGGTTCGATCCGCATCCCCAGCAGCTTCACCGGCACCTTCGGCTTCAAGCCGACCTTCGGCTACATTGCGCAATACCCGGCCAGCGCGACGACCCTGGTGTCTCACCTGGGGCCCATGACCCGCACCGTGGAAGATGCCGTGCTGTTCCTGCAGACCATCGCCCGCCCCGACCCGCGAGACGCGCTGCAGGGCGCGCCGCGCCATACCCCATGGTTGCCTGAAAGCACAGACCTCAAGGGCCTGCGCATCGCCTTCAGTGCAGACTTCGGCTATGTACAGGTCGATCCGCAAGTCGCCCGCCAGGTGGCACAAGCCGTTGCACGGCTGGAGCAACTGGGAGCGACCGTCGAAGCCATCGACCCGGGATTCGACGACCCGCTGCAACTGTTCAAGACCCTGATCTACGCAGGCGCCCAGGCACTTGCCGGGCAACTGGACGCGGCCCAGAAAGCCTTGCTCGATCCGGGCCTGCTGCGCGTTACCGAGGAATGCCGCCACATCACCCTCGCCGACTTCACCGCGGCCCAGGAAGCGCGGGCGGTCTTGATGGCCCACATGAACATGTTTCACCGCCGCTACGATCTGCTGGTCTGCCCGATGCTGCCGATCACCGCGTTCGAGGCCGGCCACGACACACCGCCCGGCAGCGCAATCGACGACTGGATGAAGTGGTCGCCTTTCAGCTACCCCTTCAACCTGACTCAGCAACCTGCGGCCTCATTGCCCTGCGGATTCTCGAAGGCCGGACTGCCCATCGGCCTGCAGGTGGTAGGCGCGCGATTCGCCGACGATCAGGTACTGCGCGTATGCCGGGCCTACGAGCGCGCATTTGCGACGCCCCATCCGCAGGCCCCCATGACCGGGGCTGCCACAGACCCGCAGCTTTCACCGGTGTAACCCAGCCGCACCGCCTGTATCCGGGCGGTGCGCCCCTCAAACACTGGCCACGCATCGGCCGCGAAAACAAGGAAGCAGACGGTTAGCGGGCGAAAATCCATTTCCGACCTTTCGATCTGCAGGCACTGAAGGCACAATGCGTACCTTTTTGGCTGGCCCTGCCGGAGTCCTGAAATGATCAAAACGCCGTACTACCTCATCGACAAACAGAAGCTGCTGGGCAACATGCAGAAGATTGCCTATGTGCGCGAGCAGTCGGGCGCCAAGGCCCTGCTGGCGCTCAAGTGCTTCGCCACCTGGTCGGTGTTCGACCTGATGCAGCAGTACATGGACGGCACCACCTCGTCGTCGCTGTACGAACTCAAGCTCGGCCGGCAGAAGTTCGCCGGTGAAGCCCATGCCTACAGCGTGGCCTGGGCCGACGATGAAATCGAGGACATGCTCGATAACTGCGACAAGATCATCTTCAACTCCATCAGCCAACTGCAGCGCTTCGCCGATGCCAGCGCCGGCAAGGTCCGCGGCCTGCGGGTCAATCCCCAGGTGAGCAGCTCGGACTACCTGCTGGCCGACCCGGCCCGGCCGTTCAGCCGCCTCGGCGAATGGGACCCGGCCAAGG
Organism: Pseudomonas sp. Fl4BN1; assembly: GCF_009908285.1. GTDB lineage: Bacteria > Pseudomonadota > Gammaproteobacteria > Pseudomonadales > Pseudomonadaceae > Aquipseudomonas. The sequence continues at coordinate 20,317 of NZ_JAAARM010000010.1, read as the reverse complement.
TCGAAGCGGTCATCGAGCAGATCAGCGGCTTCATGTTCCACAACAACTGCGAGAACGACGACTTCGCTCTGTTCGACCAGATGCTGTCCACCATCGAGGAACGCTTCGGCCACCTGCTGCACCAGGTCGAGTGGGTCAGCCTCGGCGGCGGCATCCACTTCACCGGTGATGACTACGACGTCGACGCGTTCTGCGCGCGCCTCAAGGGCTTCTCCGAGAAGTACGGCGTGCAGGTCTACCTGGAGCCGGGCGAAGCGGCGATCACCCAGAGCGCGTCCCTGGAAGTGACCGTGCTCGACACCCTGTACAACGGCAAGCACCTGGCGGTGGTGGACAGCTCCATCGAAGCGCACATGCTGGATCTGCTGATCTACCGCCTGAACGCCAAGCTGGCCCCGAGCAGCGGCGAGCACAGCTACATGATTTGTGGCAAATCCTGCCTGGCCGGCGACATCTTCGGTGAGTATCAATTCGAACGTCCGCTGGCGATCGGCGATCGACTGTCGTTCGTCGATGCGGCGGGTTACACCATGGTCAAGAAAAACTGGTTCAACGGTCTGAAAATGCCGTCCATCGTTGTGAAACAACTCGATGGTAGTGTCGAAGTGGTTCGCGAGTTTGGTTTCGAAGACTATCTGTCCAGCCTTTCCTGAGCGGGCAGACACGAGGAGAAGTAAATAAATTGAAGAAGAATGTTCTTATCATTGGTGCAGGAGGTGTCGCCAAGGTGGTGGCCCACAAGTGCGCGCAGCACAACGACGAACTCGGTCGTATTGCTATCGCGTCGCGCAACATCTCCAAATGCCAGGCCATCATCGATAGCGTCAAGGCCAAGGGCAGCCTCAAACAGCCCACAGCAATCACCGCGTTCGCCCTCGACGCGCTGGACATCGAAGCGACCAAGACGCTGATCCGCGAGACCCAATCGCAGATCGTCATCAACGTCGGTTCGCCGTTCCTCAACATGTCGGTGCTGCGTGCCTGCATCGATACCGGTGCGGCCTACCTGGACACCGCGATTCACGAAGAGCCGGGCAAGGTCTGCGAGACTCCGCCGTGGTACGGCAACTACGAGTGGAAACACCTCGAGGAGTGCCAGCAGAAGAACGTCACCGCCATTCTCGGCGTGGGCTTCGATCCGGGCGTGGTCAACGCCTATGCGGCCCTGGCCAAGCAAGAACATTTCGACCGCATTGATTCGATCGACATCCTCGATGTCAATGCCGGTTCCCATGGCAAATATTTCTCGACCAATTTCGACCCGGAAATCAACTTCCGCGAATTCACCGGACAGGTGTGGAGCTGGCAGAACAGCCAGTGGACCAGCAACAGCATGTTCGAGGTCAAGCGCACCGACGACCTGCCGGTCGTAGGCTCGCAGAACCTGTACCTGACCGGCCACGATGAAGTGCACTCGCTGTCGAAGCACCTCGACGTGCCCAACGTGCGCTTCTGGATGAGCTTCGGCGAACACTACATCAATGTGTTCAACGTGCTGAGGAACCTGGGCCTGCTTTCCGAGCAGCCGGTGAAGACCGCCGAAGGCCTGGAAGTGGTGCCACTCAAACTGGTCAAGGCCGTGCTGCCTGACCCGGCGTCACTGGCCCCGGGCTACACCGGCAAGACCTGCATCGGTGACCTGGTCAAAGGCACCAAGGATGGCCAGCCGCGCGAAGTCTTCATCTACAACGTGGCCGACCACGAAGAAGCCTACGCCGAAACCGACAGCCAGGGCATTTCCTACACGGCCGGCGTGCCGCCAGTCGCGGCCGCCTTGCTGGTAGCCCGTGGCGAGTGGGACGTGCAGCGCATGGTCAACGTCGAGGAACTGGCGGCCAAGCCGTTCCTCAAGGCACTGGACCTCATGGGCCTGCCAACCCGGATCAAGGACCAACACGGCGACCGTCCGTGGGACGTCGCGCCTTGATCTAGCCGCCACAGCGGGGCGTGCCTGAATCGGCGCGCCCCGCTCCAGGTACCCCCTGCCCGGCTCACTGCAGCCATTTCACAGGGCTCTCGCGCCTTGCAGAACCGCTCTGGCCTCCCCCGCCCCGGGGCAGTCTTTCGTTTGTGCGTCGCTTTTGCATTTCTGTGCGACAGTTGCCACTTCGGGGTCTCCCGCAGTACTCCTTCGTAGTGTTAGCTTGGGAAAGTTTCTGTCTGATTCCTCAGACACTTCCTACCCACTGCCTGCAAAGGAATGCCCTCTACAATGGATTTCTCACTCAAGCAACTGGCTGCGGCCACCCTGGTGCTCGCCAGCCTGTCGTCCTTCACCAGCACCGCCCAGGCCAACATCACCCCGCAACAGAGCGCGGCCATCCTCAAGACCTTCAGTGACGCCTCGGTCAGCGACTTCCGCCAGTTCCTCGGCGACCTGGGCAAAAGCCCACTGGCCAAGACCAACAATCTCGCGCCGACGATCAACGCCTTCCTCGCCGACCAGAGCCTGTCCGCCGAACAGCAGAACGAGATCCATCGCCTGCTGGGCCTGTATACCCGGATCAAGTACGGCAAGGCGGCCACCCAGACCCTGAGCGAAATGGTGGCCATCCCGACCTTCCAGGTGGAGGGTGTGCCCCAGCACGAAAACCCCGAGTTCATCAAGATCGCCGACAAGATCAAGGACCTGGCCCAGGCCTTCGACCTGAAGTTTCGCAACATCGACAACCGCGTCTATGAAATCGCCCTGGACGGCAAAGGCGATGAGCTGGTCGGCATCCATGCCCATGCCGACGTCGTGCCGGTAACCCCGGAGAACTGGGTGCTGAAGGACGGCACCCGCCTCGACCCGTTCAAGGTCACGCTGATCGGCGACCGCATGTATGGCCGCGGCACCGAGGACGACAAGAACGGCATCGTGGTGACCCTGTACGCCATGAAGGTGATCAAGGAAGAGAAGCTGCCCTTGGCACGCAACTTCAAGCTGCTGGTGGACACCACCGAGGAAACCAGCGGCGACGCGATCCCCTACTACTTCGAACACAACCCTACCCCCAACTACAACCTGGCGCTGGATGGCGGCTACCCGGTAGTGATTGCCGAGAAAGGCTACGGCACGGTGATGGCGAGCTTTGCCCGGCGTCCCGCAGAAGGTAAAGGCGCGGAGATCACCGCACTGACCGGCGGCCTGGCCACCAACCAGATTCCGTCGGCCTCGGTGGCCACCCTGGTCACCGACCAGCCCGCCGCACTCGCCGCCAGCCTGCAGAAAGCCGGCAGCGACTATGCCAAGCGCAATGGCGGCAACTTCGAAGTCAGCGCCAAGGTGGTGGGCAAGGAGGTCAAGCTGACCGTCACCGGCGTCTCCGCCCACTCCTCCGAGCCCGAGACTGGGGTCAACCCGGTGGCCCGTGCGCTGGACCTGATCAACAGCCTCGACGGCAAGGTTGCCCTCAAGCACAACGAAATCACCGACGCCGCCCGCTACGCCGCCGACAACTGGGGCCTGGACTACCTGGGTGGCAAATTGGGCATCGGCTTCTCCGACACCTTCATGGGCCCGCTGACCACTTCCCTGACCTATGTCGGCATGGACGACAAAGCGTTCAAACTGGCAGTCAACCTGCGGGTGCCAAAAGGCAAGACCCCGCAAGTGCTCAAGACCGAGATCACCGACAAGCTGGATGCCTGGAGCAAGCAGACCCACGTCGCCGTGAACTTCGACACCTCCATCGCCGAGCCGATGTACCGCAACCCCGAGGGTGAATGGGTCAAGGCGCTGCTGGCCGTGGCCAGCGAAAACCTGGACATGGCGCACAAGTTCGGCACCTCCGCCGGCGCCACCTCGGTGCATCAACTGCCCAATGGCGTGCAGTTCGGCCTGGCTCGGCCTGAGGTCAAGTACACCGGCCACACCGACAGCGAGTTCAAGACCGTCGACCAGTTCCTCCTCGACCTGCAGATCGTCACCGAGATGATGGGCCGTATCGGGCAGTTGCCCAAGCTCTGATTCACGCTCGGACCCGCCGTGCTGGCGGGTCCGCTTCGTTGAGCGAGTTGATCGGTGGCGAGATCGAACAGGCCGTTCGGTTGACGGCACAGAGGTCAGTTCCGGGCGACGAGCAGCCTTGGAATCGGCGGGTTGGAAGCCTATATTCCGGGTCGATAATCCTGACTTAATGCAAGTTCAGCCTGATTACACGAACTGAGCCCTTCGACACGCCATCCACGACTCATGTCACATGCCAAGAGTCACTTTCAACGACTACACTCCAGCCCATGAAACGCATTCTGCGGTTATGCCTGATCTTCATGCTCAGCCTGGCGCTTCCCCTCAGCGGGATGGCGGGCGTGCAAGCACCGACAGAGCCGTGCCCGATGAAAACCCTGGGTATGTCGATGATGGACGGCATGGGCATGGACTGCTGCCATGAGATGAAAAGCCTTGCCGATCACGGCAAGCCTTGTAAGCCGGGCCAGGAATGCAAGACCGGTGGCATGCTTCAGGTCTCCCTCATCAAGCCCCCCATCAGCCTGTTCAGCCCAATCGTGTTGCCGCTACTCAGCGACGCCCTCCCCGTGCAAACCCCGCCAGGGGTGTGGCGACCGCCGCGCGTTTGATTCCTGTACCGCCCTGAACCTCATTCCGCGTCAGCGGGATGGCATGGCTGTGCGCCTGTCTCATGACGCGCGCAGTGGCTCATCACAGGAATCGTAGACATGAACTCCAAGTGCTGTTGCACAGGCTGGTCCCTCGTGGCTGGCTTGGCGGCTAGCGTGCTGGCATTGCCGACACTCGCCGCCGCGCTGACACTCAATGAAGCATTGCGGCTGGCCGAAAACGATGCACCGTCGCTCAGCGCACAAGACGCAAAAATCCAGGCGGCCAGCAGCGCGGCCATTCCCGCCGGGGAACTGCCTGATCCGAAGTTGTTATTGGGCGTCCAGAATTATCCGATTGGCGGACCCGAGCGCTGGAGTGTCAACCAGGATTTCATGACCATGCAGATGGTCGGCGTTCGGCAAGAGATGCCCAACAGTGACAAGCGCAAAGCCCGCGTCGAGGTCGCCGATGCGGCCGTTGATCGAGCGACAGCCGAGCGGCAAGTCGAACGCTTGAAAGTCCGCCAGTCGGCGGCCTTGGCGTGGATCAGCAGCTACTTCGTTGAGCGTAAAGATGCACTGTTCCAGGACTTCTACCAAGAAAACCGTCTACTGAACGATACCGTTCGCGCGCAGATTGCCGGGGGTCGCGCGCAACCTGCCGATGCGGTTGCACCCAGGCAGGAAGCGGCCCGACTAGCGGAGCAGCAGGATGATCTGAGCCGCCAGCGAGCTCAAGCCCGGGCCGCTCTCAAGCGCTGGATTGGTCCGGCCGCCAATGATCGACCTGAAGGCCGACTGCCTGAGTGGCCTGTCGAAGCATCCGGCTACGCACATAAGCTGCAGCATCACCCTGAACTGGCAGCGTTTGCCCCGATGACCCGCGAAGCACAAGCCAAGGTTCGCGAAGCCGAGGCGGAAAAACAGTCTGACTGGAGTTGGGAGCTCGACTATCAGCATCGAGACCGGCAGTTCGGCGATATGGTCAGCGTTCAGCTTTCATGGGATCTACCGCTGTTTCCCGGCTCCCGCCAGAACCCCAGGATTGCCGCCAAGCACGCCGAGCTCAGGCAGATTGAGGCCGAGCGCGAAACCCTGTTACGCGAGCATACCCAGCAACTTGAGGAACAACTGGCGGACAGTGAACGCCTCAAGCGTGCCGTGCGCAGAGGCCAGGAGAGCCTGGTACCGCTGGCCAGGGAAAAGGTCGCACTGAGCATGGCCAGCTACCGTGCCGGCAAAGGCGACTTGATTGCAGTGGTCGCGGCCCGCCGCGAACTCATCGAAACGCGCCTCAAGCTGGTTGACGTCGAAGAACAGCAGGCGCTTAGCAGCGCTCGCCTGTATTACACCTATGGAGAGCCCACTCAATGAGCACAGCAAAATGGCAAAGCGCTGTGCTGTGCATGCTCTCGGCGGCCTTGGGAGTCGCCGGGGGGCTCTGGTGGACAGCGTCGCGAATGGGCGAACAAGCACCGAATCCACTCCCCTCAAACGCTCGCATGCCGTTGTATTGGTATGACCCCATGTACCCGCAGCAAAAATTCGACAAGCCGGGCAAGTCGCCGTTCATGGACATGCAATTGGTTGCGCAGTACGCCGACGCCAAGGCGGACACTGCGGCGCTGCAGATTGATCCGAGCCTGACTCAGAATCTCGGTATGCGCCGCGCGAGTGTCACCCGTGGCGGGTTTTCCTCAAGCCTGGAGGTGGCCGGTGTATTGACCTTCAACGAGCGAGACGTTGCCGTCATTCAGGCCCGCGCTGCAGGTTTTGTTGAGCGGGTCTATGCCCGTGCCCCTGGCGATGTACTCAAGGCCAATGCCGCCTTGGCGGATATTCTGGTACCAGAGTGGGCGGCGGCGCAGGAAGAGTTCCTGGCCCTGAAGCGCCATGGCGATGCTGCTTTGCTGGCGGCGGCACGCCAGCGATTGCAGCTTAGCGGGATGCCTGCAGCACTGATCGCCCAGGTCGAGCGCAGCGGCAGAGTCCAACCGATCCTGACCCTTGCCAGCCCTATCGGGGGAGCGCTTCAGGAGCTGAACGTGCGACAAGGCATGACCGTGGCCCCAGGAGCGACACTGGCCCGCGTCAATGGCTTGAGCAGTGTCTGGCTGGCCGTGGCCGTTGCGCAAGCGCAAGCGGGATCCATCGCCATGGGAGAAACCGCCGAAGCCCATTTCCCGGCGTTTCCAGGAGAATCCATCAAGGGTGTCATCAGTGCGATTCTCCCGGATACCAACCCTGACAGCCGAACACTTCGCGTGCGTATCGAACTGCCCAATCCACAAGGTCGTCTACGGCCGGGAATGACCGCGCAGGTCAGTCTGCATCGTTCAACCGAGCAAAGTGTGTTGTGGGTGCCCAGTGAGGCTGTCATTCGCACGGGCCGGCGGAGCTTGGTGATGCTGGCCGAAGACGCTGGCCGCTATCGCCCGGTAGAGGTGCAGCCAGGGCCCGACAACGACGGCAAGACGGTGATTTTGAAAGGCCTGGAAGAAGGCCAGCAGGTGGTGAGCTCCGGCCAGTTCCTGCTCGACTCGCAGGCAAGTCTCAAAGGCATTGTTGCAAACTCGCTGGAAGTCTTGCCGTCCGTTGCAGCCGCCCCTTCCCTGCATGAGGCGCAGGGTCAGATTGTCGCGATCGACGACAGACAAGTCACTCTCGCCCATGGCCCTTTCAGAACCTTGGGCATGCCTGGCATGACCATGACCTTGCCCCTGGCCAATCCAGCCCTGGCCCAGGATCTCAAGGCGGGCGATAAGGTGCGGATCGCGGTCAGTCAAACCGATGACGGTTTGCGTGTCGAGCGCTTGCAGCGTTCTGGGAGCCAACCATGATTGCCGCCCTTATTCGCTGGTCGGTGGCCAATCGCTTTCTGGTGCTGCTGGCCACGCTGTTCCTCAGCGCCTGGGGCGTCTGGTCGGTGCAGAGCACGCCCATCGATGCACTGCCGGATCTCTCCGATGTGCAGGTGATCATCCGCACTCCCTACGCCGGTCAAGCTCCGCAGATCGTTGAAAACCAGGTGACCTACCCGTTGGCCAGCACCATGCTCTCGGTGCCAGGAGCGAAAACCGTGCGCGGCTATTCGTTTTTCGGCGACAGCTTCGTGTACGTGCTGTTCGAAGACGGTACCGATATGTACTGGGCGCGCTCGCGGGTGCTGGAGTACCTGAGCCAGGTACAAAGTCGTCTTCCAGCCAGTGCCAAACCCGCCTTGGGCCCGGACGCCACCGGCGTTGGCTGGATTTTCCAATACGCCTTGGTGGATCGCAGCGGTGGGCATGACCTGGCGCAACTGCGGGCGCTGCAGGACTGGTTTCTCAAGTTCGAGCTGAAGACCCTGCCGAACGTTGCGGAAGTGGCAACCATAGGCGGCATGGTCAAGCAGTATCAGGTGCAACTCGACCCGCTGAAGTTGGCCAACCTGGGGATCACCCAGTCGGAGGTAAGCAATGCTATCGGCAGGGCCAACCAGGAAACCGGAGGGGCGGTGCTGGAAATGGCCGAGACCGAGTTCATTGTGCGAGCGTCTGGCTACCTGAAGACCCTCAATGACTTTCGAGCGATCCCGCTCAAGCTGGGCAGCGCGGGGGCACCGGTCACCCTGGGTGACGTCGCCACTGTCCAGCTGGGTCCGGAAATGCGCCGTGGCATCAGCGAACTTGATGGTGAAGGTGAGGCCGTCGGCGGTGTGATCGTCCTGCGCAGCGGCAAGAATGCTCGTGAAACCATCGCCGCGGTAAAGGCCAAGCTCGATGAACTGAAAAGCAGCCTGCCGGCGGGCGTGGAAATCGTCACGACCTACGATCGCAGCAAGCTCATTGACCGCGCGGTGGAAAACCTCAGCCACAAGTTGCTTGAAGAGTTCATCGTGGTTGCGTTGGTGTGCGGGATCTTCCTCTGGCACTTGCGCTCGTCGCTGGTGGCGATCATCTCCTTGCCGGTAGGTGTGCTGATCGCCTTCATCGTCATGCGCCAGCAAGGGCTCAACGCCAACATCATGTCCCTGGGTGGCATCGCAATTGCCATCGGGGCCATGGTGGACGCGGCAGTGGTGATGATCGAGAACGCCCACAAGAAGGTCGAGGCCTGGCATCTGGCCCATCCTGGAGCAGTACTGAAGGGTGAGCAGCACTGGCACGTAATGACCGAGGCCGCGACCGAAGTGGGACCTGCACTGTTCTTCTGCCTCTTGATCATCACCTTGTCGTTTATCCCCGTGTTCACTCTGCAAGCCCAGGAAGGACGCCTGTTCGGTCCGTTGGCGTTCACCAAAACCTATGCCATGGCTGCGGCGGCCGGACTGTCGGTGACCCTGGTGCCGGTGCTGATGGGGTATTGGATTCGAGGGCGGATCCCCAATGAACAGCAGAACCCACTCAACCGCTGGTTGATCCGCCTCTACCAGCCGGCCCTGGACGCCGTGCTGCGCCGGCCCGGAGTCACCCTGCTGGTCGCGTTACTTGTCTGCGTCAGTGCGTTGTGGCCGATCTCACGGCTGGGTGGTGAATTTCTGCCGCCACTGGATGAGGGAGACCTGCTCTACATGCCATCCGCCTTGCCGGGATTGTCAGCACAGAAAGCCGCACAACTGCTGCAACAGACCGACAGGATGATCAAGACCGTACCCGAGGTTGAGCACGTCTTCGGTAAAGCCGGTCGCGCAGAGTCCGCGACTGATCCGGCACCGTTGGAGATGTTCGAAACCACCATCCAGTTCAAGCCACATGAACAATGGCGCCCCGGCATGACCCAGGAAAAGCTGGTGCAAGAGCTGGACCGGGTGGTGCGCGTGCCTGGATTGACCAACATCTGGATACCGCCGATTCGTAACCGCATCGACATGCTGGCCACGGGCATAAAGAGCCCCATCGGCGTGAAGGTTGCCGGTACTCAACTCATGGATATAGATACCGTCACCCAGGCCATCGAACGAGCAGCCAAGGACGTGCCTGGGGTCAGTTCGGCTCTGGCCGAGCGACTGACCGGAGGCCGTTACATCGACATAGACATCGACCGCCAGGCCGCCGCCCGCTATGGACTGAACATCGCTGACGTGCAATCCATCGTGGCCGGGGCTATCGGCGGTGAAAACATCGGGGAGACCATTGAAGGGCTTGCGCGCTTCCCGATCAACCTGCGTTACCCTCGTGAGTGGCGTGATTCGCTCACGGCCCTGGAGCAACTACCGATCTATACCCCGCTGGGTAGCCAGATCACCCTGGGCATGGTGGCCAGGATCAAGGTCAGCGACGGAACGCCAATGCTCAAAAGCGAGAATGCGCGACCTTCAGGCTGGGTGTACATCGATGTGCGCGGTCGGGACATTGCCTCTGTGGTCGCCGACCTGCGTCGCGTTGTCAGTGAGCAGGTCACCTTGCAACCCGGCATGAGCCTGAGCTACTCCGGACAGTTCGAGTTTCTCGAACGGGCCAACGCACGCCTGAAACAGGTGGTGCCTGCCACTCTGCTGATTATCTTCGTGCTGCTCTACCTGACCTTCGCGCGCTTCGATGAGGCGTTGTTGATCATGGCCACGCTGCCGTTTGCACTCGCTGGCGGAGCGTGGTTTCTATATCTCCTGGGCTTCAACCTATCCGTCGCCACGGCGGTCGGTTTTATCGCCCTGGCCGGTGTTTCTGCCGAGTTTGGCGTGATCATGCTGCTCTACTTGAAGAACGCCTGGGCCGCACGAGAAGACCTCGGCGACAGCACTGAAAGCGGACTGCTGGCGGCGATTCGTGAAGGGGCGGTACAGCGTGTTCGCCCCAAGGCCATGACTGTGGCGGTGATCCTTGCAGGACTCTTGCCCATCCTGTTGGGCAGCGGTACCGGTAGCGAGGTGATGAGCCGTATCGCGGCCCCCATGGTCGGCGGCATGATCACCGCCCCACTGCTTTCTCTGTTTGTCCTTCCGGCCGCCTATCGCCTGATGCGCCGGCGATCCTTCTGAGCCAACGCCTCGCCCGGCGCCTTGAAACGCCGGGCCGACGTCAGGCTGCGGGCGCTTTGCGCGTCGGGTAACTAACGTCCCGCAGTACCCCAACGTAGCCGTTGTAGAGATTGGCGGCTGGCAGCAACTGCCGGGCCGCCAATTGCTCATGCACGCTGCGCAAGTGGTAGAACGGCATGCGCACATAGAGGTGGTGCTCGATGTGGTAGTGGATGGCGTGCGGGCCGAACACAAAGGTCTGCCAGTTTGCCCGCACAATGCTGCGGGCATTCTGGCTCTGGTCTGCGCTGACAGGCATGCCGGCGTGCTCCATGATTGCCCGCACCCGGCCCAGCAGCGGCAGCAGGGTGATCGCCGGCAGCAGCCACAACCCCAGGTAGAACCAGGGGTGCCCGCTCCAGCTCAGCAGGCCGAACAGCAATCCGTTGCCAGCCACCATCGACAAGACTTCCCCCAGCACCTGGCCACGGGTTTTATCGACCCTGGGCATGATTGCGCGATAGTCGCCCCGGGCGAACCTGAAAGCGCTGATGAAGTAGCCCACGCCACACAAGTCCGCCAGTAGCCGCGTGGCCAGCTTGCCCCGGGGCAGCGGGTAATCCCCCAGGCCAAACACCCCGACCACCGGGTCGTCATGCTCCATGGGGTGGCGATGATGCTTCAGGTGCCCGGCACGGTAGGTTTGCAGCGACAGAAACAGTGGGCCTGCGGCACACCATTGACCGACCAGGTCATTGAGCTTCTGCGAGTGCAGCAGCACGCCATGGGCGCTCTCATGCATGATCACCGCCAGCGCCAACTGGCTGCGGGCAATGATCAGTGCCGCCAACAGGTAGGTCACGGGATGCGGCCAGAGCGCGGCACAGGTGAACGCGGCGGCGATCAAGACCCAGTCGGCCAGCAGCGCCAGCAGGCTGATCCAGGGTTTGAGGGCAAACAGCTCGGCGGCGGGAACAAAGGCATTCAACCCCCGGTTGTCACCGGCGCGAGATCTAGGCTGGGGCACGGGCACTGCTTCCTTGTGTTTGGGTGGCCAGGGCGCAGGCCAGGGCCAGCAGCACGCCGCCTGCGACATCGATCAGCGTGTGTTGCTTGAGGGTCAGGGTCGACAGGCAGATCAGCAAGCCGCCGAGGCCGACCAACCAGCGGTAGCGAACACGCCAGAGTGCCCGACAGGCCAGGCAAGTCACTGCCACATGCAGGCTGGGGCAGCCATTGGACGCCCGGTCCAACTGCCATAGGCGGCTCAGGCGTTGTTGCACAAAGGCGTTGTCGAGCGAGCCGATGTCCGGCCTGGGAATGAATTCGGGAAACAGCCAAAAGCACAGGATCGCCACTGCAAAAGCGATCCCGGTGGCGTTCCTGAAGGCCCTGAAGGCATCGGCGCTGGCGTAGGCCGCCGCCAGCGGCACCAAGGGAAAAAACAGCACATACACCCACCACGACTGGGCAATGAACGGGATCAGCTGATCCAGCGGCGTGACCCAGTTGTAGCGCGGCGTAATCAGGCGTTGCAGGCCAATGAAAATACTCAGGCCCAGCAACAGCCCCAGCAGCGCAACCAGCGCCTGTCGATAATTGGGGCCCGGGGTCAGGTGCTGCAAGGGCTTGCCCATGGCGGCTCGCTTGTCGGGTGGATGAATGTCGGCGCACTCACAGGCTGAGCAAGCGGCTGACCCAGGCGTCGATCCGCGCCTGGGCGCACGCCCTGCCCGGCGCGCCGGTGGGCTCAGGCGCGGCAACTGCGCTCAACTGCATCGCCGCCTGGGCCACCTGACGGCGAAAATCAGCGGCGTCGCCGCGCCAGGTCACCACCCGGTGCAACAGCTGCAACTGGGCGGCGCGCGCGGCATTGCTGGCCTGTTCGGGCTGATCGCTGAGGACCAGGATGATCGGTCGCCGATAGACCTGGGCGATCGACAGTGCAGCCATGCCCGGTGCCGACACCAGCAGTTGCGCCTGCGCCGCGCGACTGGCCCAGAGCGGATCAACCGCAAGCCAGCCACTGCGCCCGGCGTAGCCCTCCCCCACCAAATGCGCGGCCAGGCCGGCATCCGTCAGGCCGGCGCTCAAGGCAGCGGCCAGGCTGGGCTCACTGAAATGCGGGTTGAGGTACACCGCAGCGCCATCGGCGGCTGCCGGCAACGTGGAGGCCAAGGCCACCGGGGTGGGCAGGCGATACAAGGCCGGGGCGTTGGCATCATCGACCTCATAGGCGAAATCATGCTCGATGCAGGCACGCGCCGCGCCTATCTGGCGGCCGACGATCCAGCCGAACAGCCGCCCGAACTGGCGCGGCCACATGCCATCAAAATTGTTCAGCAGCGCGACCTTGAGGCTCGCCCCGTACACATGCACGACCTTGCGCCGCCAACCGGGCAGCATGCCCATGTACAGCAACGCCGGGTGGAAGGAGTCATTGATCACCAGGTCGGCGCTGCGCAGTCGGCGCCCCAGGCGCAGGATGTCCCGCAGCATCCGGCTTGGGCGAAACAGGTAATGCGCGACATTCCGATTGGTGGCCTTGCGCAACATGTTCTGCTCGCTGTCGAACTGCACCGCATAGTGCGGCGAGAGCAACTCGGCCTCAATGCCGAAGGGCTGGAGAAAACGCTGTCCCTGCTCCGAGGTGGTCAGTACCTCGACCTGTGCCCCGGCCTCACGCAGTGCATGCACCAGCAGTTGCGCGCGCATCAAGTGGCCACGCGCATCGGCCGTGGCCAGGTAGAGAATCCGTGAACTCATCGGGCAGTGCCACCCAGGCCGCCAAACACCCAGCCGGCGAGGTACATCGCCAGTGCACCGGTCACGCCAAAACTCGCATCGACGCGGCGAATGTCCTTGAGCAACGGGGCCAGGTGCACCGTTTCATGCGGCGCCACGATGCGCCGCAGGGTGTTCTCGCACAGGCGGACGTGGGCTTTCTCATCGTTCAGCACCCGTGACAACAACGGATACAGCCCATGCCCGGCGCCGATGACCGCACAGTGGCGGCTCAATACCCGCTCGGCCATCTGCTCGGCACACAGCCCCGTCGCGTAGGCCGGCACCAGCAGGCCGTGCTCGAAATGCGCCGCGTAGCGACGTGCCAGGCGTTGCCAACGCAGGATCTTGCGCCGGCTGAGCCAGTCCGGCTGCAGGCGGATTGCGCCATCATCGCCCAGGAGCTGCAAGGCCTCGGCAAACATCGCCACGTGCCGACGCTCATCGGCCAGGTGCTGTTCAACCTGGCGTTCGAGCCAGGACGGCGACTGCGGCAGCAACTGCTCCAGCAACGCGCGCTCGGTGGCGTCTTCGCCCGCCAGGTACATGCGCAATAACAACCGCTCGCCGCGCGGACTGCGGTGCAGGCGCTGCAGCGCGGCGCGCTTGATGCGGTCCACCAGGCGCGCTTGCACGGCACCCAGGCCCTGGGCCTTGGGCATGCTCAGGCAACTGAAATCCACCGCGCTCGCGTGGTGCTCGCTCACACTCATTGCCGCGGCTGCTGGGTAGAGTCGGTCACAACGGAGGCCGGTGCCGCCTGTGAGCTACGGTGCCAGGCCAGGATCAGGCCGATGAAGCTGTCGCGCATGAACGCAGAGCCGGCGGCCGGAGCCGTGGCAAAGGCCTCTTCACGACCGTTGTAACGCAGGTAACCCTTACCGTTGACCGCACCCAACTCCAGGCTGTCGTGCTTGTTCAAACCGCGCTGGCGCACGTCCTGCAGCAGCGGGCTGTGCTCAAGGCCAAACACAAACAGTTGGCGCTGCACCACCCACACCGGGATCTGACTGCTCAGGGCCTGCAGATCGAGGTTCCAGGTGCCCTTGGCCAGCAGTTGATCCAACTCGGTATTGTCCGCTTGTGCCGAGGTGAAGCTGGCGCGCATCAACGCCTTCGACACCCGGCCAACGCCCAGGGCGATGGTGATGTCATCGGCGCTAGGGTTCTGCTCATCGCTGGGGCGGACCACGACGAAATAGCTGGCCACCCGTGCAGCCATGGACGGCTGCGCCAAGACCTTGCGCGCCTGCTCGGCGCTGAACAGCACGCGCTCGCCGTGGCCTTCGCGAACACTGATCTGATAAGGGTCAAGGACAATGTCACTGAACTTGCCACGCACGGGTGCGTGCACATAGGTATCGGACTTCCACTCTTTGCCCGAACGCCGCAGCAGCACCTGCAAGCTCAGAGGCACACGCTGGCCATCGGCGGCGATGCCACTGCCGTGTAGCAGCACGTCGCCGATCACGGTCTTGCTGCCGTGGTTGGCGTCGCTGCCAATCACGATGGCGTGGGCTTGCGGATCGACACTGGCCGAAGCATCCGCCACGTCCAGGGCGATGCGGTTGCAGTTACTGTCGGCACTGCGGGTGAGCGCTTCAGCGCAACCACTGGTCGAGGCGAAGTGATACACCCCGCGGCCGCTGAACTCGGCGGCCGCGGCGCTGGCCTGGCCACTCAGGGCCAGCAACGCCAGGCACGCCATGGAGTAACCGAACGAGGCGAACGAAGATGTTTTCATGGGAACTTCCTGTAGGCACGCAACTGGCGTGCGACGATGCGGCGCGACACGGATCAATCCAGGTTGCGGTGATAGGACAGAGCTTCACTGTGCCGGGCGCTGCTGCGACCGACGGATAGGCCGCAGCCACGAACCACCGCGCCGGCAGTATCGAGCAACGACATGCCGATGACGATGGCCGTCGCCCCAAGGCGCCGCAGTCCGCGCAGCGGCGGCAAGTCTTGATGGTTGAGGGCGCGCAGGCTGTAGCCCAGTCGCCCGACCATCACGCACAACGGCCCGAGTGGCCCGCTGCGCCCGAGCCATTGCAGCCAGCCCGGCATATAGGCGCGAACCAGGTAAGGCGTCAGGTCGACACTGTCGCCGCCGCGGAGCCAGCGCAGCTTGACCACTTCGCCATGGCTGTCGGGCAGGCGATGCTCGGTATGCGCGCCCGGTGCATAGGCAACCGCCACGCCGGCGGCTTGCAGACGCAGGCCCATGACCTGGCAATGGGCGCGGTAAACGCCATCGAGCGGCTCATAGCGGTACTGCTCGAACGTGTCACAGCGAAAAGCCACGTTGTTGGCATAAAAGTTACGCGTGGCGCCGTGGCGCAACGGGCTGGGGAAATACATGAAGTCGATGGCGGTCAGGGCACTGCCGGTGACGCTTGGCGCATAACTGGTACGCCCAGCGACCGCCACCGGGGCATCGGCTTGGGCGAACGGCGCGAGCAATTGCTCCAGCCACTGGGCACAGGGGATGCAATCGGCATCGGCGAAAACCACATACTCGCAGCGCGCCTGGTCGACACAGTCGAAGCCGACATTCTTGGCATCGTAGTAGCCGGTGCGCGCATCGATTTCGACGAAGTCCAGCGCCCGCCCGGCCAACGTACACAGCGCCTGGCGCGCCTGCAGGTCGAGGCCGTCGTGGGTAATGACCCACTGGGCAAAGGCTGGTGCTGGCACACTCTGGCGGGCCAACCGGGCGATCAGCCGTTCGAGGCTGTTCAAAGCCGCCACGGCATCACTGCCGCCGCGCAGATTGTTGGTCTCCAGCACCAGCGCAGTATTGGCGGCAATCCTCTCCAGGCACTTGAGCCTGTCATCGCGGTGCGGCGACAGCGACATCCGGGTTGTCGTTTCTTGGCTATCCATTTCGGCGTATCTCTGAAAAAGGCAGGACTGCTCGCCGGCCTTGCTTGCCGGATTAGACCAGTAACTCGGGGGCGTCACGGGCGCAATCACAGCATTATTCCCGAGATTATTCAAATGCCGACTGCGCTCGCCACCCCATACTCCCGGCCCGGTCCTTACTCATCGACAGTAGGTTTGCCTGGCCAGCAACCTGCATGGTCGGCCAATCCACTCGGGGGCGAGACTGGCAATCCTGAGCATTTATTCGAGCCAGGCACAGCGCCGGATCCTCGACTTGCCGCACACCGCCCTCCTCTATTTCGCAGAACTCCAGGAGGGTGCTGGAGATCGGATGAACATCCGACTCTTCATGCTTCAGTACTCCGCCGGAAAATCACCTGCTGATAGATTGCCTCCCGTAGCACATTGACACCGTGCTGGCGCACCGACTCGAACAAAAACGGATCACCCGGGTTCGCGCAGTGCAAGAGATAGCGAGCAACGGATGACTTGCCGTCAGGCAGCAGATAATCCACTGGCAAGCCGGTCGGATGGGGCTCCCGCTCGGGCCTTAGGGCCAACGAACAAATCGCCTCCTAACGATCAGTAAAAATCACCACAGTCGGTGAACTGAGGCGGAGCAGCCTGAGCCAGAACAGCCAGGTACAGACAGAGCCAGGCAAGCATGGCGCGATGAAACCTGTTCATCAGCCCCCTTGGCCTCGCTCGTCGTTCAGTTGTTGATGGGTGACGCGAAGCATCCTTCACCTGACTAACTTGCCGCGCTGCCTTTGGGACCACTGGCGATCAGGCTGGCGCCACAGGCGGTTTTCATCCCATCAAGCGCCACCGCAATACCGCCTACATCCAACAGGGCACTGCCCTCTGAAATAGCAAACACGCCCTTGCACAAGGGGCACACGACCTTGTGCCCTACTCCCGCCATGGGCTTGCCGTTCAAGTCGGTCTGGTTGAATGCTTCAATGACCGTGCCGCCGTGGCTGGTACTGTCGCCAAGTCGAACGATGTCCATAACCTCTCCTTTGCACACTTACAAATCATCCAGCCAATTCTGTTTCAGTTGCAGCTCAACCTGAAACGCTTCCAGCGTGTGGTCCTCCATGAACGGCATCTGCGATGCGGCAGTAAGCACAGAGCTGGTTTTACTGAGTTGCAACTGCTACTGCCGAGGGTTTACGGCATCAGCGTCACCCGGAAAGGATTATTACCGACAGGCTTTTTACCCGGCGTCGGAGAGGTAACCGCAATGATCGTTGCCTGGTCCTTGCGACGCATGGGCATCACCACGCTGGTGTCGGCGTTCTGGTAACTGGCCATGGTGGCCAAGGCAATGCCGACGAAGGGTGAGGCAGCTCCGGTATCGCCCAAGCGCTGGGTCAGGTCGTAGCTTTCACGGGAGTCCAGCAGGTCCAGGGCGCTATGGGCAATGGTGAGGGCCGGCATCAGTTCGGCCAGTGGCACGCTGTTCAAACCGCCGTCGTAGAACAACCGGGCCGGTGCTGGGGCAATCCCGTCGATGGCTTTTTTCCAACCTGCGGCCAGTTGCGCACTCAGAGCTTCGCGCTTGAGACGCTCGCCGTTGTCCGGGCGTTGCAGGGAAACGGTGACCGGGCGATGGATCTGGGCCAGCACCGGTAAAGCGTCCCATTGTTCGAAGGCGCGTTCGGTCCAGGGCTGGGGGATGAACTCGGAAGGTTGGAACTCCACGGCAGGTTTACGCCAACCCCAGCCGGTGAACTCGGGATCGATCTTGTTCTTGTTGACCTTGGTGAAGGGTGCGTAGTAGCGCAGCCATTCGACGCGCTCGGGGCGGCCGATGACCAGGGCGACCATTGAGTCGGTGAGTTCTCCTGATTTACGTGGTCCAGATCCTGCGCCGAGTGATTTCAAGGAAATATCCTTGCTCAATAATGCCCCAGCCATATTGATCCCTTCATTGGTGTACACCAAAAGTGCAGGGAGATCAGGGTTGCGCTCAAATACTTGAAATAGGGACTCCAATACATCCTCGGGAGTGTCATTACAGACTATTCCGTCTTGCAGATTACGAATCCGGTGCCAATGAAGTCCTGCAGGTGTTCGCATGTTATTGACCATGACAGACAAACTGCGCTGAGTTCTTTCAGGCGAGAAGCGAAGGTTCGGTGTTTTAGGGTTCCAACCTCGAACCACAGTGACGGTAGGAATCGGCCATTTCTCTAGAAAGTCCCTTAGCCCCAGCTCCAATGCATCTGTTTCCCGCTTGTCATAGGCCATGTCCTTGTCATCAGCGGTCTGAGGATACTTCTTCGGGTCCATGGGCAGGATACTTCCGACATGCAGTGACTCCGTTTGCTTCACACTCTGCTCTTGCAAAGCCTGCCAGGTCTGCCCCTGCCGAAATACATCCAGGCTCATGCCGATGCTGAGCACATCCAGGGTTTCCAATCGAGGCGAAGTGGTCGGAGCTCGGTAGCGGGTATCAGCTGACATATCAGAAGTCTTCTTGCCAAGAGCATAAGCAGCTACAGGCGTTGCCTGGCTGGCAAAGCAGCGAATAGGCGTGAGCGGATCTTCTGTGGCCAGAGTCACGCCACTGCTCAACAGCAAACCAGCCATGGACAAACAGGTGAATACCGAACGCATCACCGTTCTGCCTTGAGTGGTGGAGTCGCCGAATCGAATGCTATCCATGGCCATGTCTGTCCGTTTTTCCGTTTGTCCTGGGCGGACGGCATTTGCCGTCCGGGTGTTGGCGTGCTGGGGCCAAGGCTTACAAATCATCCATCCAGTCGCCCTTGGGTTTCAGGCTGGCCACGAACTCTTCGATTGCGTAATCGTCGTTCTCAAATTTCGCCAATGAAGGGGCTGCCGGTTTGCTTGCGGGCGCGGGTTGCTTAGTGTCAGTGCTGGCGGTTTGTGGCATCAGGTTGACGCCGAACCTGTTGTCGAGCGGTTTTTTTCCCGGTGTCGGTGAGGTGACCGCAATGATCGTTGCCTGGTCCTTGCGACGCAGGGGCATCACCACGCTGGTGTCGGCGTTCTGGTAACTGGCCATGGTGGCCAAGGCAATGCCGACGAAGGGCGAGGCTGCGCCGGTATCGCCCAGGCGCTGGGTCAGGTCGTAGCTTTCACGGGAGTCCAGCAGGTCCAGGGCGCTATGGGCAATGGTGAGCGCAGGCATCAGTTCGGCCAGTGGCACGCTGTTCAAACCGCCGTCGTAGAACAACCGGGCCGGTGCTGGGGTAATCCCGTCGATGGCTTTTTTCCAACCTGCGGCCAGTTGCGCACTCAGGGCTTCGCGCTTGAGACGTTCGCCGTTGTCCGGGCGTTGCAGGGAAACGGTGACCGGGCGGTGGATCTGGGCCAGCACCGGTAAAGCGTCCCATTGCTCAAGGGCGCGTTCGGTCCAGGGCTGGGGGATGAACTCTGAAGGTTGGAACTCCACGGCCGGTTTACGCCAACCCCAGCCGGTGAACTCGGGATCGATCTTGTTCTTGTTGATCTTGGTGAAGGGTGCGTAGTAACGCAGCCATTCGACGCGCTCGGGGCGGCCGATGACCAGGGCGACCATCGCATCAGTTAATTTGTCAGGTTGCCGTGGGCCCGAAACAGCCCCAAGTGACTTCAAGGAAACATCTCTGCTCGATAGAGCGCCAGCCATGCTAATGCCCTCATTTACATATACCAACAACGCAGGAAGATCGGGGCTACGCTCGAATATCTGGAACAGCGACTCCATCACCCCCTCGGGAGTGTCGTTGCAGACAATGCCGTCCTGTAAGTTACGAATACGATGCCAATGCAGCCCAGCAGGTGTTCGCATGTTATTGACCATGACAGACAAACTGCGCTGAGTTCTTTCAGGCGAGAAGCGAAGGTTCGGTGTTTTAGGGTTCCAACCTCGAACCACAGTGACGGTAGGAATCGGCCATTTTTCCAGAAAATCCCTTAGCCCCAGCTCCAATGCATCCGTTTCCCGTTTGTCGTAGGCCATATTCTTGTCATCGGCAGTCACCGGGTACTTCTTTGGATCCATGGGCAAGATACTGCCTACGTGCAGTGACTCCGTTTGCTTCGCACTCTGCTCTTGCAAAGCCTGCCAGGTCTGCCCCTGCCGAAATACATCCAGGCTCATGCCGATGCTGAGCACATCCAAAGTTTCCAAGCGAGGCGAAGTAGTGG
>NZ_JAAARM010000108.1 GCF_009908285.1 Pseudomonas sp. Fl4BN1 | reverse complement strand
GAATATGAATGCGAAGGATCACCTCGGGCTGGATCAGCGGGCGCGGGTGATGGTGGAGATCAAGGACGGGAAGTGGAAGCTGCAGAATTAGTGACGTAGCCCACGTCATTGCCCAAAGCAAAACGCACGGTTCGCGCCGTGCGTTTTGCTTTTGGGGCTCAAGCGCTGGCGAGGCTTTTCGGTACTGGCGATGCCGTGGGTGTGGGCAGCGCCGCGACATGGTCGGCGTGCCGATTGGACCGGCGCGCCGTATCGCGGTGGTGGGCAGCGCAGGCTATTTGCAAGCGCACGGCACTCCTGAATCGCTGGACGCACTGCGCGGGCATCGGTGCATCCGATATCGCTTTCCGAGTAGCGGCGCCTTGTATGACTGGGAGTTTGTCGAACCCCGCGGTGGCGCCATTCAGTCGGCCGATGTGACGGGGGCTTCAT
>NZ_JAAARM010000107.1 GCF_009908285.1 Pseudomonas sp. Fl4BN1 | reverse complement strand
GAGTTAGTACTTGCTCAATATCCTCTGTACTCAGGGATTTCAACAGATAGACACGGGCACGGGAAAGCAGTGCCGAATTAAGCTCAAACGACGGGTTTTCAGTGGTTGCGCCAATAAAAGTGATGGTGCCGTCTTCAATATGTGGCAGAAATGCATCCTGCTGGCTTTTGTTGAAACGGTGAACTTCGTCAACAAAAAGAATAGTGCGGCGACCTGCATTGCGGTTTTGCCGAGCGCGTTCGATCGCCTCGCGAATCTCTTTCACGCCAGAGGTGACGGCAGAAATACGTTCCACATCAGCGTTCGCATAGCGGGCAATCACTTCAGCGAGGGTTGTTTTGCCGGTACCCGGCGGCCCCCAGAGGATCATAGAATGCAGATGCCCGGCTTCGATAGCGCGCGGCAACGGCTTCCCCGCAGCCAGCAAATGTTGC
>NZ_JAAARM010000106.1 GCF_009908285.1 Pseudomonas sp. Fl4BN1 | reverse complement strand
GGGCTGACGTGCGTATTGAGGTGGCTCCAACGGTCGGTCAGCCGGTAGCCCAGCATGCGCAAGCCGCCACCTTCTCGTGCGCTGTGTGCCGTGCAGATGACGGGGGGCATGTCTCCCGTCGCGGCCAGGACGCGGGCGAGGAGGTTGGCGTGCACCATGTGGGCGTGGATAATGTCCGGTTGCCACTGGCGCACGAAGGCACGCAGTTTCCATAGCGCCCGCACCATCGACTGCGGCGTCTTGTGCATCTCCAAAGGCACGACCGTGACGGCTTCGGGCAACGCCACGTCGCTTCCGGGGGTCAGGCTGACAACTGCTACGGTGTGCTCAAGGGCGACGAACTGCCGTGCTAACGCGGCGACTTGCTGCTCGGCACCGCCAAGCTTCAACCCCGTGGTCAATAA
Organism: Pseudomonas sp. Fl4BN1; assembly: GCF_009908285.1. Lineage (GTDB taxonomy): Bacteria > Pseudomonadota > Gammaproteobacteria > Pseudomonadales > Pseudomonadaceae > Aquipseudomonas. The sequence goes on along the minus strand of NZ_JAAARM010000106.1, from coordinate 33 downwards.
CAGGATGCGCATTGGCTGCGGCTGGTGCAGGCG
>NZ_JAAARM010000105.1 GCF_009908285.1 Pseudomonas sp. Fl4BN1 | reverse complement strand
TTCCCCGGCCGAGAGCCGCCGCCGCGAAGCCGCCGTGAACTTCGCCCGTTCGTCCGTGGGCCTGGAAGGCTTCAAGCCCTCCAAGGCGGCCGAGACGGGCGCACGCCAATTCATCAAGGGCGACATCCAGCTTGCCGATTTTGTTCAGGTGAAGCCCGATGCAGAACAAGCCCGCAGCCGCTAATGCGTTGACGGCCGAGCAGCGGCAGCAGCTCGAAGCCGATTACACGTTCAAGCGGGTTGTCGAGCTTGAGCTAGACCCGGTGCGCGGCAACTTCGACGCCGCGCACTTGAAGGAAGTCAATCGCCGCATCTTCCAGGACTTGCCGGGCGCTGGCTTCGATGACGTGACGCCGGGCGAGTTTCGCAAGCCCGTTGCCGATGGCTTGGACTGGATGAAACAGCGCGGCCTATCGACCGTGGACGGCCCGTTTTATGT
>NZ_JAAARM010000104.1 GCF_009908285.1 Pseudomonas sp. Fl4BN1 | reverse complement strand
TTTCACGGGGATAGGGTTGGATTCGATAAACAGGGTTTTATTGAGCGGCATCAGCTTTTCGTGAATCGCGCGGGCGGTGACGGCGTCACCACGCATCGCAGCGGCGCACAGTTCGCTCATGGCACGCGGGGCGACGTTGGCGGTCACCGAGATATTGCCCTTGCCGCCGAGCAGGATCAGCTCGACTGCGGTGGCGTCATCACCGGAGTACACCAGGAAGTCATCGCTGACACCGGCCAGGATGGCAGTGACGCGCGACAGGTCGCCGGTGGCTTCCTTGATGCCGATGATGTTCGGCACGCTCGACAGGCGCACAACCGTGGCCGGCAGCATGTCGCAGGCGGTACGGCCCGGCACGTTGTAGAGGATCTGCGGGATGTCGACCGCTTCGGCGATGGCCTTGAAGTGCTGGTACAGCCCTTCCTGGGTCGGCTTGTTGTAATACGG
>NZ_JAAARM010000103.1 GCF_009908285.1 Pseudomonas sp. Fl4BN1 | reverse complement strand
CCTCGGGATCACTCCCGAAACGCCCGTGTAACCGGTCGAAATCCGTCAAAGCCTGGCAGCGCGCCGGACGACGACCACAGCCCCACTCGTCGTGGACCAACCGCGATCGTGCACACCTGAGACCGGATGGCAAGAGCCCCGGTCAGCGATCCCGCTTGGCCACGGCACCCCGACAGGGTGACCGATCATGACCACAGGAAACTACGTCCCCCGCGCCGGTGCTCCCGGCGCGAACGCCCACGGCTGTCACTCCTACGTGCCTTGGATCCCGCCTAGGCCGTCCGAGGCCTCGCGCGAATTCATCCCCAACAGGGGCTCGCTACGCGGTCGGCTGGTCTGCCACGGGCCCGTCCCGCGAGTGATCACCTACGAGAGTCAGCTGGAGCGAAAGACCGCCCTCGTCCTCCTCGCGCGTCCGGACGTCGAACACGTGTTCGACCAGCCAAAGCC
>NZ_JAAARM010000102.1 GCF_009908285.1 Pseudomonas sp. Fl4BN1 | reverse complement strand
TCGATGCGTTGCGCAAGAAGGACGGCACAACCACGTTGACGCTGCTCGATGGTCCGCAATCGGTGGCGGGCAAGTCGACAGCGCCGGCCAAGTCCAGCGCAAAGTCGAACGCGCCGGCCGAAAAACCCTGGGCAGTGACCGTACAAACGCTGAAGCTGGACAACAGCGCTGTCGGCTTTGAAGACCAATCGAACTCGCGCCCGGTCAAGGTGCGTGTCGAGCCGCTGAACGTGGTCGTGCAGAACGCCTCCTCCGATCTCGGCAAACCGGTCAGCGTGCAGATTGGCGCAGGGCTGGGTGCCAAGGGCAAGCTCGATGTGCGCGGCGAGGTCGTGCCGCAGCCGCTCAAGGCCGACCTGCGCGTGAACTCGCAGAACCTGTCGCTGGCAGGCTTCGATCCGTATCTGGACAAGTCGTTGAACGCGGCCATCACCTGCGCGCTGCTATCGATG
>NZ_JAAARM010000101.1 GCF_009908285.1 Pseudomonas sp. Fl4BN1 | reverse complement strand
GCAGCAGGCGCCGCTACGCCAGCCTGACTGGTCGGCAGCGCGGACGGCGTCTCGGTTGCCGCTGGCGCGGCAGATGTCGCAGCCGTATCGACATTCGCCTGCGAAGGCGCGACTACCGTATTTTGCGTCGCCGCCGCCGTTGGCGCTGGCGTTTGCGTCGACGCCGTCGAATCAACCGGCGTCGCAGGAGCCGGAGCCGTTTGCGCTGGCGTCGTATCCTGGCTTGTCGCGGCACCGGTGTCCAGCGGTACGCTTTGGCCGCTGTCTTTATCTGCGTTCAGTTCAGCCGTGCTTTGATCGGCCATCGTCGTGATCTCTTCCTGCTGCGCCTTGTGGTTCTGCCACCACCAGGCGCCGGTCATCCCTACGACCACAAACAGTACCAGCCAGGTAAAAGACATTAACCAGCCGTCGCGTTTTTTACGACGCTTTCCTAATGAGAAACTCTGCAT
>NZ_JAAARM010000100.1 GCF_009908285.1 Pseudomonas sp. Fl4BN1 | reverse complement strand
CAGCGTATGCTACATCTGAACATTTAGAATTATTTTTCTCTTATCGATTAGAAAAAGGTCAAACAGGACGCATGTTAGCATTCATTGGTCAACAGTAAACAAGGAGGAGATATGTTTGCGTGTGAAAGATAATTTACAACAAATCTCAACACAAATTAATGACAAAAGTGAAAAAAATAATTTTTCAACAAAACCAAACGTGATTGCAGTTACAAAATATGTTACAATAGAGCGAGCTAAAGAAGCGTATGAGGCTAGAATAAGACATTTTGGTGAGAATAGATTGGAAGGCTTTTTTCAAAAGAAAGAAGCATTACCATCAGATGCGGTGATCCATTTTATAGGATCATTACAATCTCGAAAAGTTAAGGACGTTATAAACGACGTAGATTATTTCCATGCTTTAGATCGATTGAGCTTAGCCAAAGAAATTAACAAACGTGCAGAACATAAA
>NZ_JAAARM010000099.1 GCF_009908285.1 Pseudomonas sp. Fl4BN1 | reverse complement strand
GTGCTGCGCATGCAGCGTACGCAGCCGCTCGCGCGCGACGTGGGTGTAGATCTGCGTCGTGGAAATATCTGCGTGGCCGAGCAGCATCTGCACGACGCGCAAGTCTGCGCCGTGGTTAAGCAGGTGCGTGGCAAACGCGTGCCGCAACGTATGCGGAGACAACGGCGCGTGAATGTCGGCGAGCAGCGCATAGCGTTTGATGAGATACCAGAACGCCTGGCGCGTCATGCCTTCGCCGCGCGCGGTGACGAAGAGCGCGTCAGCCGTGCGCTCGCCGAGCAGCGCGGTGCGGCCCGTTTGGCGATCCTGCAGATAACGCCGCAGCCAGTCGCCCGCTTCCGCGCCGAACGGCACCAGGCGGTCCTTGCCGCCCTTGCCCCCGACCACGCGAACCACGCCCTCGTTCAGGCCGACTTCCACCGTTTTCAGCGCGACGATTTCCGACACGCGCAGCC